>NZ_CP080765.1:0-69011 GCF_019603355.1 Aneurinibacillus thermoaerophilus | reverse complement strand
AAAAGCCGCTACATTTTAGCGACTTAATTCACGTTCTTGCAGTTCTCGATATAAAGCACTTCGACTTACACGAGTTATTTCACATATTTGTTTTACGGTATACTTTCCTGTTTGGTAGAGCTCGATAGCATGATTCATACCAGGATGTTTCTCGCCATATTTTCTCGGCCTTCCTTTGTATTTGCCAGCTTCTTTTGCCAATGCAATTCCTTCAGCTTGGCGCTGTTTTATTAGATCGCGTTCCAATTGAGCCACCCCGGCCATCACCGTCAAAAGAAAAGCTGAATACGGATTGTCACTCGTTGTATCAAGCCAGGTGTCTTTTATCGATTTAAGTGAAGCACCTTTTGATTTGATGATGTCAACTAATTCGAATAAATCGCGACTAGAACGACTGATCCGCGTTAAGTCGCTGACAATCACAATATCACCTGGCTTCAAGTCATCGAGCAACTTTTGTAATTGTGGACGATCTACTGTAGCCCCGCTTAATTTTTCCTCTAAGATAATTTCGCATCCCGCTTCTTTCAATTGCTTCACCTGCCTTGCAGCATTTTGTTCAGCAGTTGATACCCGAGCGTACCCATAAATCATTTTTATCCCTCCATACCCCTATTTTTCTCTAATTATACCTTTTGTTTTTGGGATATGTAAATGGGACTGTACAAACCCTTGATTTACCGTCGTCTTGTTTTCGTCCCAATAAAGTAGACTCTAATGGGATAGAAAACTGTAATAAAATGGGTTGAGTTGAGTTGTTTTGTAAAATTTGGTTGTCAGAGCAAAAAGAAAAAGCCACTCCAAAGAAGTGACTTACTAATCTCTTGCATAGATTATGTTCCATACCCCGCTTCACGTCCGGAACATCGTCAGCATCGCCCGCTAGATGCTACCCCAACAAGATATATTATTCCCATTATTAGGGACAATATCCTCGTTGGCATAAGAAAAAACCATTCTGGAGAGAGGCTTAGTAATCACATCGCCCAATAATTTTTCTCATATCATTTATATATATCCACATCATTTCGTTTGTTATTGTTACTTTAACTCCGATTTGGTGTGGAAGTTCCAAATAATTTAGTGTTCTTTCTAGTTGTCCGAGGAAATAATTGTTATCTTTGTCCGGGATTCTTCCTTCATGATGAGCGATTATATTTCTTAAATCTCCTATTTCTAAAGTAATATCATTTATTCCTGTTAATAATTCAAGGCCATATTCTTCTTTAAAAACATAATTAACATAACGAGGGTTTAATAAACTGTTAGAACCATGTGTCGCGCTAAGATTTTTATTCCAATAACTTTTATATTGATTAAGAATTTCAGCGCTTTTATCTACTGCGCTTCTTATGCAGATATAATCTTTCAGAAAAGCTTCAAATAATGACATAAGATATATAAATCTCATTCTTGGTAGTACATCTATAGATTGATAAATAAAATCATATAAAGTGTCGTTTGGTCCTAAACCCGCATGTTTCCTACCTTCTTCTGTAAAATGCCATCTTGTTTTTAATCCATCTTCTAAAGCTTGGTCATGAAATTGTAATGCAGCCGCTAATTCATTATTGATTAATCTTTCGTATTTATGACAAATAGGTTGTTTGAATTTCATTTAACCAATCCCTCCCCGCCAACTTATTCGACAGGAGGGATTTATTTCCTCTTTTGGCTACTGGTCTAAATCTACATCTTCAAGGCTTGTCCAGTATTCTTCGCCGTTATCTTCACGAACCATGATACTTACTGATTTAAAACTACCATGATCATATTCTTCAGCATCAATGACTTCTATTTGTCGTGTTATGCTGCCAGTAGCCCCGATTAAATCCTCACGTTTTACCGCTTTGTTTTCAGACATGGTTTATTCTCCTTCCTCTTAAAACAAATTTAATGGTACATTACTCAATTTATTTTTTAAGCTCTGTTAAATTTGAATGTTGATTTTTACATTAAAAAAAGACCGACTTATTATGTCAGTCTTTTCATATGCTTGCTCTTGTTAAACTAACGCCCTTGTTAGTTAAAGAAGAAGTAGCTACTTTTTATTCCAATCTTCAGCTAACATTCCATAAACAATATGGTCAACATAATGGTCATACAACCATTCTGCTTGTCTAATACGTCCTTCGTTTACGAACCCCAGCCTTTCTGGAATAGCCCTACTTTTCTTATTTTCCACGGCAACCCTAATTTCAACTCGGTTTAGTTTTAACTCATTAAAAGCATAATCAGTCAAAGCCTTAGCTACTTTAGTCATAATTCCTTTACCTTGGTATTTTTCACCAAGCCAGTAACCAATGTATGCAAATTTATGTGACCAATTTATTGTGTGATAATCTGCAACTCCAACAATTTCGCCATTAAATAGTATAACTGTATTCAAACTCTTGTTTTCAGCAAAACCCTTTAAGGATAGTTTTATATAATCTTTCGTATCTTCAATTTTTGTTACAGTATCAAGCCAAGGAAGCCATTCGCGTAGATATTCTCTTGAATTATTTGTTAATTCGAAAATCCTTTCCGCATCTTTTAATTCTATTAACTTTAAAGATACTTCCTCATCAATCTTATGTACAAACATAATCACACCCCCTAAATATGGTTTAATTTGTATATTAACACACTTTATTTTAAATGAGTTTTTTATTTAACTAACCTTTCCGTTAGTTGAAGAGGAAAATCAACATTATTCTTTAACAGAGCCATTTTTTAAAAATGCGTTATACGGGCTTGTACAACCAAAATATCTGCGACTCAATCGTCAAAAAGCTCTGTTTTTACTCCGGCACGTTTTAAAGTCCAAAACAATTCTTCGCCAAACTGTTGTTTTTCTACTGGCTGCTTCCCGCTAACTTGATTCCATCCGCCGATAATCTCAAGCAAGTATGTTGCCTCCTGTTCGTTTAAACGCAGGGTGAATTCAATTTCTCTTTTGGTTTGTTCCACTTTCACGTTTTCATTCCCCTTTCTTTTATTCCATCGTCCAACGTTTCAATTCAATTTTCATGATGTTTTCATGAAACGATAAAAGTTTCATCATAACTTTTGGGTATTATAAAGGTGTTGTAACCCAATATTGCATCACCCTTTATCCCTCTTTTCAAAACCTAACCACTGTGTTATCCCCTCTGGCTTCAGAGGGGTTTTGTTGATTTGTCCATCGTTCACACCCTGAACCGCTTCTCAGCCGGCTTGCTGTCTCGTACAACCCCCTACGTTTTCGAGACAGGAGAGTGATTCAGGATGTCAACGATAGGCCGGAGTTACGAGACGGATTTTTATTCCTCTCCGGCTATCTTGTTGCCCTTTTACACTCATCAGAAAATACAAGATTTGTTGTTTTGGTTAACGAAGAAAAGGACCGGATTATTCTACAATCATCCAGTCTTCTGCTAAAGCGTCTGTTTGTGAAATAAGCCATGGTACCAGGTTGTTATCCGCTGTCTTCATGTAAATGTACGGCAGCGTCATTTTGCTGTTTTCGTCAGGACGTTGGATATGTACCCACATTCCTTTTCCGTTCCAGCCTGCACGCGCCAGCTTATGTCCTTCTTTCAGCAAATCAATTGCTAAGTCAAAGCCGAACTGGGCACCCATCTCTTTCATTTCTTCTACAGTTACGCCATTAAGTTCATGCACTTCTTTCATTGTTTTCACCACCTTTCTTCTTTATGCGCCCCGCTCCCTCCGTCGGTTCTTTGACGCATTATCCCACCCCAAATAACAGATTATTTAATACACGCATAAAAAACACGCATAAAATTTGCATTTTTATATTTACACGCATAAATAATGCGTGTTATAATAATATTAGAAAGGAGGTAACGAAATTGGGCAAACAAATCACAGTAAGAAAAGTGCTTCAAACCTTAAAGGATGAAGGGTTCATCAAATCCCCGAATCACAAAGGTAAAGGAAGTCACCAGAGATACATACATAAAGATGACCCTACACGGTACGCTGATATCAGCTTCCACAGTAGCGGTCAGGTGATTCCTAAAGGAACACTAAAAACATTGAACGGACGACAGGGGTTAAATTCTAACCCCTGCTTCCTCCCAAATTTCGTTATCTCCGATAAATGAAGGAGCGTGATTTTGAATGGCTTATAAGAACCATTACATTTATCCGGTTGTTGTAGAAAAAGCTGAAGATGGTGGATTAGGTATGTACTTTCCTGATCTCCCTGGAACAGCGATTCTTGCACCTGATTTAATCGACGGAATCAAACAAGCAAAAGAAATGCTCGCCAATCTCATACTAGACATGGAAGAGAAAGGGATTGAAGTCCCCAAGCCATCCGAGCCCGAAAATATTGAGTTGTTAGATGCTACTGACCGTATTATATTCATCGAGATTTATATGCCTCCTTACCGGGATGAAGCAGCAAACAAAGCGGTAACAAAGAATTGTACTTTACCCAAATGGTTGCGAGATGCTGGCGAAGAAGCAGGGTTGAATTTTTCACAACTTCTTCAAGCATCTATAAAAGAAGCTTTAGGTATTAGTAATAATCAAGAGCAGCGGCCTTAATTGGTCGCTTTTTTGCATCTTTCTTCATATAAAAAAGCCGGTCATCGCATTACGATATCCAGCTGTCTCCTTCTACTACTTGGTAGATGAGCTAACAATTTCACAAAAAATAAATCATTCCGTAAGACAAGCTTTACATGCATGATCTATGATAAATCTTGTGGATGATGTTAAGTCTCTACCGTCTTTAATTCCCTTGCTTTTTGTGTGCCTCTGAATTTTATAACCACAAGTTTTTATTTGGTGCTATTTATATAGCGCCTTTCTTTTTACTCCTCATATTCCGTTTCTTCTGTTCCCACCGTAGCTTGGCCCGTTCCCGGTAAGTTATTACGCTGTCTTCTCATTCTGATTGAGGATGAGGCATAGTTATAACTACCAGGCGAGCCGATGATTGTTTCTCCATATAAAAGACCACCACACTTTCTATGTAGCCAAAGAATTGATTTGATTCTTGCTAGAAATTCAAACATATGCCGCCCCCTCTTTCGCATTCTTTACGAGCACATCTCCTATGGCGTATAGGTGCCCATCATCATGTAAGTAAATCAGAGGACGTTTACAATAATCACATAGAGCAAGCTCCGCTTCTGCTTGAATCATTTTGTGTTGTGAATATGTTATCGCTTGATCAGGTGAGCACGGGCAATAAACAACTACCATCCATCCGATCCTCAATTCGAGCTGCATCCAGTACCACCTGCCTCTTTTTCGTGACTTATATGTGAATTTCTTGTTATGATTAAATTTTAGGGTATTTTTATCTCTCTATATATAGGTGGCAAAAGGTTTACAAGAGGTAGCGCCAACATTTTGACGTAAAAACCATGCTAAGACGATTACCAAAGGTTTCGAACTTAGCGCGGGAAATGTGATAAAAAGTTGGCGCTACCCCTAAATCAATAAAGAACTGATTGCTCTTTAGCCAACCAGTTCTTTATATTAGGAATTTTGCGAAATAAGTTTTAAAAGCTTGAGTAATGGATATAAATTCTTTTGCTATTTTTAATTACGATAATTTTATTTTTTTCTTTCCGAAAAAGTGATATTATTTGTTACATAAACAATAAAGTGGAATTCTTATACAAAGGTGGAATTCTTATGAAAAACAAATCCGTTTTAGCTTATACTCTAATACTTTTACCTCTCGCAATATCAATTTATTTTTTAATTAACCCCAAAGCCTTAATACCTAAGGGATATGAATTGGCCATTGATGGTTATGTAATATCCAGAACCTTAATATTTATTTTTACTTTTTATTTATTATCTAAACTGGGATATTTTATTACTAACAAAAAAGATTAGCTAATTTACGCTAATCTTTTTTGTTGGTTATTTAATACTCTTATAATTTAATAACTGTAGTTGAGCAATTTTCATTACAATAATTACCATGTAAAAAGAGACAAACGGAGTACCCCTTATGCCACATGAAGCTGTTTTTTAACGACATCAATGGGAATATCTTGTTTCGCTGCATCGTAAATAAACTCCACGAGGCTATGTCCTTTCTTCTTTCGAAGGAAGTCAAGCCCGGTAGAGAAATCGCTGTTGGATTCGACCATACTGTACACATAAGCGAGTTGCACCAAGATCCAATACCGTTTCACCGCCCGACGTTGACGAACGCGGTACCCATCGAGCTTCAGCTGGTCTTTCGCTTGTCGAAAAAAGCATTCGATCGACCAACGCTGGGCATAGTAGCGCAAGATCTCTTCATCGCTTAGCTCCCGGTCGGTGCTCAAGACGCAGTGAAGATGTTCAGGTGTCATCGGCTGATCGGCTTTCCAAGCCAACAACACAACGGCATCATCGAGACCTTTCAGCGCTCCCTCGTAGCGATACACGCGATAACGCTCTTCTCCCACCGTGACGAGATGGGTGTCGTTCGGTTCGATATAGCGGGCAAACTGTTTGGCTTGGATGGCGATGCCTTTTGGATAAAGAACCCGATTCGTCTTGAGCATCGCAATGACGTGGAATCCTTTTTTCAGGCAGGCTTCCACGAGTGTTTTCGATGGGTACCAAGAATCCATCAGCACATAAACAGAACCGTGCACATCCAAAGAAGAAAGCATCTCGATGGCCCATTGACCCTTGCTTTTCCCATCCGCCTTGTCGTAGAGGCGAAACGCAAAGGGAAAGGCTTGCGTCATCGTATGAACCATGAGCCAGACGAGAGAGTGTCCCCAAATCGACTTTTTGTCCGCGTGAGAATAATGCCAATTACACCCTTCAATAGCGTGTTTCGCCTGTGACGAAGGCTTCGTTTTTCGGCAGATCGTATCATCGATCGAAACAAAAATGGGGTGATTCTTTCGCTTGGCCGTTCGTTCCACATGACGAAGCATCCACTGCTGGAGTTTGCGAAGCAAGATTTCTTCATCCCAAGGGCTTTTCGTGAAAAAATGGCTCAGTGTCGTTCGATGGTTGGGATGAAAGCTCTCATGATGCAGATCAGTCAAGGTTCCCACAAATCCTTTCGTTGTCAGCGCATCGATAATATGAACGAGATGCTTCATGACCGGCTTAGAGAAATAAAGGGCCAGCCCCAACATTGCGAAAAACTTGTCGATTCCTTGGTGATGTGGTAGTCTATTCATGAGACATGAACCTCCTTGAGAATGGTTTGGTGACACATCTATTCTAATCAAGGAATCGGGTTCATGTCTCCTTTTTTGTTCGGATGTAAATTTATGTTAGTGAATTTGCTCATCTACAGTTAATAATTTAGTAATGCATATTCCCCGTAGATAGGACGTTTAACAACATATTTACTACTAGACAGAACTTTTCCTGTAACAATATCAACTAAACAGTTAGTACCTTCCTCAACACTATATCTTACTCTATACCCCATATATACTCTTTTGTTAGGAGGAACATTTAACGTATATCCTACGCTGCTACTTATAGAACCTGAAGTTGAAATACCTAAACCTGCTATATTACCACTTACAGTAGTTGTAAAAGTAACACTTTGATTTGCAGAAATAGAACCTCCTGCTCCCCCTGTTACCAAATTATCGGAAACTCTTTTATAGTCAGACCAAGTTTCATATGTTTTAACATCTCTTTTTACATTACGAAAATCATTTATGAAGTATGGAGTAACAGTAGAATTGTTATGTATTGATGATATTTCTTCAGGAGGTGCTATTTCTTCAGCTGCATTAGCTTTAGTAGGCATTGCTGAAACTATTAAAGAAAGAGCTAATATAGATGTAACACCCAATCTCTTTTTTATTGATTTATTTACCATTAAAACAACATCCTCTCTTTTTTGTATTATAATACCAAAATATCATAAATGTGTCACTACCTCTAGAAGGTCATTAACCTATGTCAATGTACTAGATTCCCTTTGCAAACTAATCACAGTGAAAAGGACATCGTCTTCTTTCCTTGTTCCCTTTCTTAGCATTTACCCGCTGCCAAAACATCACCAAAGGCACAGAATTGCCCCTAGAATCGATTCTAGATTATTTGTTTGTAAGCTACACAAAACGTCATAGAAGCAAAATAAGAGAGTCAAGCATACAACCCCCTCATCCGCATTGGCGGATAAGGGTATCACCGCTGATATACTTTGAAATTTTCTTTTCTGCTCGATAAATCGTTGCTTTTACTGTACCCTCAGAGATTTTAAGGTAATGAGCAATCTCTTTATATGGTAAGCAGCGACCACGAGACATAACGTATATTTCCTTTTCTCGTTCTGTAAGTATAGAGAGTGCGTCCGCAATTCTATCCTCGTCATGTTTGCTAATCTTATTAGTTGGAACGATATGATCAAATCCCCATAAATCCGGCACTGATGTTCCGATAAAGGAGCCTATGAAGCCGTAGGTATTTCCGTAATTGCTGTCAAAGTATTGTTGAATACTAAGAGGGTCAAAAGGTTTTTCTCTTTGGTAAGCAGCTAAACGTTCTACTCCACGACGGTTACCAGGGCGACGTCCAGTGTTTAACCATTCCAGAGCATATCGCAAATCACTTATCATACTTCCTATAACAGGGCCATAAGCTTTCTTTTCTTCCTCATTCATTTCTTCCCGTAGCTTTTTCAGTTGATAAATTGCTTTGCTATATTCCTTTTTAAGCTGCTCCATCTTTTATATCCCCCTTTAGTATCTTCTTTGGCGAATAGCGCCACCGCGTCCACGTCCGTATGATCTGGCGCTCATAAGCTGTAAAATATCCCGTTCAGAAAGATGTTCTGTTGTTGGCTTGTCCTGCTTCTGTTTTGCTTTACGTTCTGTTTTCTGTTTCCCGCCCATACGTTCTAATTGCTTTCTTTTCTCTTTATCTAGTAGATCTTTAAAACGTGGTGACATACTATCGCCCTGCCTTTCTTGGAAAGAATGATGCGAGATGTCCGCCACAGATTTTGAGAATGCAATTTTTCCTAACACCTACCGACACCTCATAAATTCCGTCCTGAAGGCGAAGATCAGGATTCTTTGTCAGTTCCTCATCGACTTTTACAGCGCCTTGGAAAACCATCCTGCGTGCTTCCCCGTGCGTTGGGCACATCCCAGTCTGAGTAAGTACAGCAAGAATGTTCATGATATATTCCCCTCCTCTTGGTAAATAAAAAAGGACACCAACAGCCAGAAGGGATTTATACTTGTCCCTTACTTTGCTGAATGGTGTCCTCCGATTTCGTTCGGTAGAACATATTAAGTTTTAAACGATTGTTTAACTTTTGCGTTAACCCTCATTCCTGCCTTCTGTAAGCTCAGAATGTAGGCTTTTTAGGCGCTCCAGGTGTTTCAATCGCTCTTTATAATATGCTTTTTACAGCTTCCCACAACGCATCACACAGTTCCTGTGCTGTGTATTTCGCGACATCCCCAATATGAATGTGCCAACCGAAGTTCGTCTGTTCGTTACTCATAAGGATACCAGTAGTTTGTAGTAACTCTATCATCTGACCGATAGATAATAGCGGCATTCCATTCCAAGAAACGTCTACATCCTCGGCCACGCGTCGATTGTACGCATTCGTTTCTCTGCTGTACCATTGCTCAATCAATCGTTCCTGCTGCTTTGGCGTAAGTTCCTTCAACTGTTCGGTCGTTATACGCTGTTTCATTATCTTCCCACCACCTATATCTGAATCCCTGAAATCCACGTGTGGCCGGTCCGTTCTCCGCTCGTAGGTCATCCATAAATATCTGACAACCACCGCTCCATATACGTCCTGTCGTTTCACATCTGGTAGTCGAATTCTTTTCTATCCGTAGGCAGCGCATGGAACTTTCCACACGCCCGCCACGGACAAAATATACTCTATCTCCTGGTTGAAGGTGTCTGGGCACCCGAGAGAGTGTCCAAAACGCCTCCAAATCCGTATCTATCTCCATATGCTTTGTTTCAGCGTCATCATTGGCATATTCCCTACGAGGGATTGTGACGACGATATCCACTAACTAAACAGCCCCTTTGTACGTTCCGTGATATATTTATCCGTGATTTTGCCATCATGTATTTTAAGTACTACTTCTCCATATTTCGGGAGATTCATCTCTCCAGCGCGACCGTTTTCTATAACGATGATTTTTACTCCCTCTCCTGCTGTAGAGATAGTTACTGTTTCTTTAGCTAAGTTTGGAATGATTTCTTTTACTCCTGCCATTCTCTGCTCCCCCGTTCAATATGTGGTATAATAAGAGAGCATAGTATTCTACGTTTCCCCTCCCGGATTACTTCCCCTTTTCCGGTGAGGGGAATTTTTTTGCAACTTTTTCCTTATCTATTTCGTAATGAAGAGTGTTAGGTTAATCTCCTCTGATTATTTACCCCTTTCTGTTGCTGTATGGGACATTCATGACCGGATATACGGCCTTTTCCTTCACATATGCTGCATGGTTCTCTCTTTGTTTCCAAGTTGTTTCTCCCTTTCTCTGTTGTCTTTCTTTTCTTGGGCTAATCTTTCAACCGTTTCACGTATAGCTTTTGCTCTCTTGGGTCCAATACCAGGAGTGCGCCGTAGCGCTTCCTCCCAGTAGTCGCATGCTCTGTTCATGCCGAACCGTACACCTTCCAGCTTTGCTTTTTCTAGCTTCTTTTGAAGGCTCAATTTATCTTCACCCCCGACCGATTAAAGATGACAACCATACTCGGAAACGGTGCTGAATTCTTTGAATCCCCGAATTTCAATCTACCTTTTATAAATCGAATTTCAGCACGATGATAGATATAATCATGGAACCAACGTGTATCGACACGCGCCGGAAGCAAGCAAACCACTGTTGCACCCTTTACACTTTCCTCATATGCTTTGCGAACCCATTGACCGATTTCTCTTCCATATGGAGGATTCATAAATACCACATGTCCCGACCAATCCTGTGCAAGCCCATCATTTTCTTTTGTAAAATACTCCGGACACTTCGCATTCTCATGTGTAGCGCACGGGTCAAGCGTGAAGTTAAATTCGCGATTAAGTTCGTCAAAAAAACTCTGGGGAGTGGGCCATTCATCCGACGCGCTCGAAAACATTACCGCATTCATTTTCCGTCACGCTCCGATTTGTAAATATCTATCGCTTTAAACCAGTTAATGAAATTTCTCTTTTTCCATTCCCGATGATAGACTTTCCATACTTCATTTTCCCAACGTCGGGCATCCTCCATTGTCCATTCAATCCCCATAGCACTTAATTCTCCTGGAGAGTAAGTTTTGTTGGGATCCGGAACAAAAGGTTGTTCTTCGATTTCAAATATGGTTATTTGCTGCATGAGTACCTCCTAATATTGAACTGGATACTCATTTAACGTATTATCGATAATCCGCTTGACCTTCTCTAAGTTAGCAAGCAGACAACTTTCCACATCTTTGTTATCAAATTTTGCAGTAACCCATCCCTGTACCTTTTCACCAATCATTACACTAACTCCAGCTTCCCTGTCTTCCGTAGCAGTATTGAAGGAAATTCCGGTAATTTTCACTTCTACTGCATCATAATGGCTTCGGATCTCCTCTACCTTATCCGGGCTGACAGCTTCTAATAATTCCGTCAGGTTGGTAAATTTCTCGTATTCGAGCAATCCACCATCTTCGCACTCACATTCGAAACCGAAGAAGATTTCGTACTCTACATTTCCTCCTAAATTGGATAACGTTTTATTTATAATCATGCTCGCTTCTCCTTATCAGATTGTTTGTTCGCATCCTTCTTTTTAGGTCTACGAGCATTCTTTAATGAAAGAGTGATTATTTTCTCTCGCTCGGACTCGTACATTTCTTCAGCAATTACACTGCGTTGATATGTGATTTGATCCATAACGTTCCCCTTCCTGTTCCCATATGTTTTATATTTCATCAGTACCGTTTACTGTGTTATTATTTAACTTGCCCTAGATCGCAACTAGGGCACTGCATTTCTTAAGGGTGTATTTTATTTGGCCGAGTTTTTCACCCGGCTCTTTTTTTAATTCGCTTCCGCATGTTCCCTGTCTACCAGCGCCGTGATGCCGCGCTTGTCGAGAAGTTGGTGAATGAACAACCTTCCTTTTTGAGTCCATTTCGTATGCAAGCGAGCTTTTCCATTACCGTCCATGTGTGTATGCGACTTGGTATAGCCCTTGTCCTGGTATTTGTGGTACAGCAACCACTGGTCATTCATCTTATACTGCACACCTTCTTCATGAAGAATTTCATTTAGTCGTTTACCAGAAAGACCGTAGTCTTTCGCGATTTGCGTAATATTTACTGTTCCGGTAGAGGAAAGAATCAGATCGTAGTATGTTACTTTCGGTGCGCTTTCCGCCACTTGCTGTTCAAGCATGAGTGTTTTGGCTTCCAACTGCTCGTTTCTTTCAACTTGTTCCACTAGCTGCAGCAGAGCTTCTTTATATGTTGTTGGTAGTCGATGAGTCCGTTTTTCCAACTCTTGCTTCATGCGTTTGAATTCTTCAATGAACCTAACCTTAAACTTCATTGCTTCAACCGTTACATATGACATGGTGACAAGCGCAAATGCTTCTTCTGTCAGCAAGTATTTCTTGTACTGTCGCCCGCGTTCGTTGGTATAAGTTGACTCCGCAAAGTTGTGGAGTGAAAATTCTCCTTCACCAGCTTCAAGCAGCTTTTCGATTTGTTTCTCGATGTCTCGAAGTACGCTATCATGTCGCTTTCCGAAAGTTTCCGCAATCATCAAGCTATCCGTAACAACACGGTCGTTCTCAATAAAAACAATCTCTTTCATTAGCATCCTCCTTTTCGTTTAAAGGCTGTATTGCGAAAACTCACCAACCGCCGCGAGCGTATTTATATCTGTAATCTGTTTGTTGCTGCCAGTTTTCTTTTTTTCGAGTCTCAATAAATTCTTTGAAATCACTTAACTCAACGTAAAACTCTTCTTTGAACTGATCTTTGTCCTCTTTGTTTCCATCGAAATATTCGAGTGGTTGAGCATATTGAAGGAAACTGTAAAGCAAACTGTTTAAGTAACCGGATTGCTCCATTAAATCCCAACGCTGGCTAGTAACAGCGGAAGCATCCATGTTATTGCGGATATTAGGAACTTGACCTGCCAAGTTATACAGTTCAAATAGCATGGATCTTTCAGTTTTATTCAAGGCATTACACCTCTTTTCGCAATATCGCCGTATTACGCTATACAGCCTGTCCCAAAATCCTTTTACTTGCATGCATTCCTATTTTCTTTTTCTCAGCTTGGTCAATGACCAATATAGCTACTTCATTTACATGACGACCAAGTTCTTTCGCTATATCCATTAAATCTGCGCCTGCTTCCCACATCTCCCGGAATCGTATTACTTCTTTTCTGTCCCAGCAGAAGTCATAGTCTTCACATGCTGTGTAGATGCTACGGCTTTCTTTTGTCATATAAGCTGCGCCAGGCGCTGTATCCTTACGGGCCATCAGTATCCCTGCTCCTGTCTTAAGTGATTCGTCTTGTTTTTATCCATGTAGGCTTGCTCTATCTGCTCCCAGGTAAAGCCGAGCATTTCACCAAGGCCAAAGAAGCAATTAGTCAAATCATAATAATTCTCGTAATGCCCATTATTGATTAACACCGTTAATTTAAAGAGTGAAGCGAACTGTTCTAATATCGTTTTCTCTTTCAATCCAATAACCATTTCAAAATCTTTGTCTTTATTAAGTCCTAACTCCAATCCAATCGACAAAATAAAGTGTAGGCAGTCTACATATTCTTCAAGAAGTGGATTAACCTCACGCAAGGGAACACAAACAACAGAATTAATTACTTTCTTTGTTCTCGGTTCCTGGTCATTACTCCAAAACTTAAAACCACGCCAACAATTGCAAAGTTCTCCTAATTCTACTTGGAGAGAGAGGATTTTCTTTGGTAGCAAATCCTTACCTTCTAACCCTTTCTCCTTTACGATTCGTTCATCAAGAATACGTTGTGCTTCAAAAAGCGGAGTTAAATTCATACTGCTACCTCCCCTTGCAGGTAATTTTCAACTAGCCAGCGTTTCCCTTCAGCTGTATTAAGCCATTCATCAGCCTTTTTATGATGGTCAATTCTTCTCACAAGACCTTTCTCTTTGAAAACAGATACGGGAACGATAACTGAATTAAAAGTGCGTTGTCCTATCAGACCGTCAAAATAGTATCGAACTTCATAAATGCCTTTTCCGTACATTCCGCCCCATGCCATGAAAGCAATTTTTATTTCGGTTATGTCATCCATTGTTCTCATGACTTCTTCTCCTTCTCTCTCTTCCGCTGGCATCCATGGCCTATACCTCGCTCAATACTTTCTTTTGTTTTTAGCCATCTGCCGCATTCTTGGCATTCCTTCCACATCTCCCGTGGGAGTATGGTTTGTTTTGCAGGACTGGATGTTCTTTTCTTTGGCCGCCGCTTGTAATGAATACAAGCCCCATCAGTTGCCGCTACCCGCCAACCTACTTTCTTGCATAGTTGTACTTGCTTACCGGTGAAAGGGAAGTGTATACAACCGCCGCAGACAAGCTCTTTTTTATTCCTAGGCCTCTCAATGGGTAAATCCCCAAGATCCATCACTATTTGTTTTGCTTTCATTTCACCCTGCTGCCTCTTTCATGGCATCTGCTATTTCACACAAAGCAACTACTCTCCACGCAAGTTTTCTTTTCTTTCGACGCTTACGAGTGCGATTCATAAGATAGCGTAGCCGTGCTATTTTATTTTCTATCCGCTCTATCATTTGTTCTTGTAAAGACTTCGGTGCCGGTTCCGGTGTATATACCTGAGCTTGCGACTTCGAGAACAGCAGGTCATTCAGTGCTTTTTCAACCGGCTGTCCATTAAACAGCAACATTCCGTTGCCGTTCGTATTTCTTTCCGACATATTCACCACTCCCGCGATAATCTGAAAGATATCCTTCGATCAAGCCAATAGAGTGTTGAATTTCATCGATGTTGTGTGCGCTTTTTGCTCGAATTCGAAGTGATTTAAGTGTTTTTTCAAGCAATCGAATCATTGTCATGCTATTTCGCCTTCCGTCAGTTTGGTTACGATAACCTCAATTCTCGGCTGTTCACTGTACCATTTCTCTACCGTAGCTGAGACGATTTGCGAGTCATCTTGCCAAATAATCTTGTTAAGGGCATCCGACACACCTTTTAGGTAATTGTCTGCATCCGGTTTAGTTGTTGGCCGGATTTCCCCAGCTTCTGCCGCTGCTTTTTTCTTTTTGCTGAACCTTTTTGGCATAGACCGATAAATATGTACGACAAGTTGTAACGGTCCTTCCAACGGCTTTTCTGGCGCTTGTTGTGATGCAGCAAGTTTTAGATATGTTTTATAGTCGCGTGACTCTTCCGGATCGTAGAGTATCGTCTTTCCGCGCAATCTACCGCGCTGAATCTTTCCTGCCCTTGGCCTCCCCTGGGCTACTGGTTCTCCGTATATCGTGAAGTGAATAGGTTCAGACATTTTGTTCCTCCAATAGTTCCGGATTCTCAAATCGGTTCCCGATTACTTCAGCTCGTCTGCAAATTCTATGCGTTCTATGTCGTATTCCGTTCCACAATCAGTCCAGGAGTCTTCCCAATAGTTAAATGAAGCTGCCAAAATGACGTTTCCATTTATCCAATGTTTGTTCGTTATTTTCCAAGGACGCCCACCATCAAAATCATTTTTGCTTGCCAATGGAAGGTGTTTGATGTTGTTCCTTACCCGATCATAAAAATCTCGTTCTGCATCCCTTTGTCTCCGATAATATTTAACCCCGCCGTCATATCCCATTCGATCCATGTCATAAACCTTAAATGCTTTCACCAACCTTTACCTCCTCTACACCACTGTTTTACGACCACATTCCTCGTTCTTACATGTCCTAGTCATTACACCAGACTTTATAGATAAGCTGAATTTTCCACTGCCACATTCGCACACGCCCGGGCGCTCCCCAGCTGGTTTCTGCTTCGATTCCTTTTGTGGTTTCTCTGCTGTAGTAACACCACGTCCACGTTTCTTCTTTCCTTGTTCCTCAATAGGTGGAAGATCAGGAAGTAAGCTGTTCATGCTGATTGCTTCCGTTTCTTATCTCGGATATTCACTAACATCTCCGCCAACTCCGCGTTAACTTTGCGCTGCAGTTCTTCAGCCGCTTCACAATAGCAAGGCTTAAACATTACCCCATAAGCACGCTCGTCCGATACGATTCCTGTGCCACCGCATATGCATGAACTCTTCATTTACTTCCCCTCCCTGCGCCAGTTACGGCCAAGTACTTGTACTACATCAACAAATGGTTCAATCCGTTCCATAATCCGCTCTGCATTGAGAGCGCCGATAGCTTTATCCTTCTCCTTCGCCACGTTAGCCAGGTGCGATTCAAGTTGCTGCAGCGTGAGATTCGATGTGTAGACGGTCGGCCGCGCTTCCATCCGCTCCTGTAAAATCGGGCCTAGTATTTCATCTCGTGTCCAGGTTCCTAATTGTTCTGCCCCGATATCGTCGAGAATCAATACCGTTGCCTCTCGCATCGCCGCAACCTTTTCCTCTACCTCATTTGTCTTAATAGCATCCTTAATCTCCCGGATAAAGTCCGGCACATATACCATCAGGACATCAACACCGCGCTGTGCTAATCGGTTCGCCATCGCTCCGGCAAGGCAGCTTTTTCCGCGCCCCATCGGTCCATATAGATATAACCCTCGGTATGTCTTTCCTGCTTCGAAGTTTTCGCAGAATTTCATGGCTGCCAGCAGTGCTGGTTTCCGTTCTGGATCTCCTTCTTCTATCAGCTGCTTAAACGTGCTATTCAAGATATGAGGCTTGATGTACTGGCTTTTGATTCGGGCTGATAACTCGCTGCGCTTCATTTCTGCTTGCTTTTCGGAGCAAGGAACGTTTGTGAGGGCTGGGAGCTTTTCATCAAGCACCGGGAAGTATCCAGGGATTTGATTCGGGCATCGTTCCAATCCCGGGCAGTTCTGGCAGTTATCACGCTCTCTAGCGTATTGTTCAAGTTTGATTGGACCGAAGTAGTCCGGTCTGCCGATCGGTCGCGGCCACTTCTTCCGGAGTTCCTTCACAGCCGGATGCTGTTCGATTTGGTTCGAAATCTCTTGAAATCGCTCAAAGATGTTTTCCCTTCTTTCTGCCGGTACCATTTGCTTTACAACTGCTGCAAAGTGGTTCATTCATCCCCCTCCTCCATTTGGGCGAGAAGTTCTTCCAGTTCTGCATCTACTTCCTGGTTGTTTGGTGCTACCAGGTCGTTTGGAATCGGTTGTTTTGGTTGTACTGGCGTATAACCTTGTAGGTCAGCGGCGGCGCGCGCCCGGATATTTTGTTCATGGTGGAGCTGGCGAATCACTTTTGCGCAGTATGCGAATGAGCGGATTGTGTCTCCGTCATACTCTTTGCTTTTCTCTTTTGTTTCAAAGGCTCTATCAATACCAGTCAGAATGGTTTCGAGTGGAATGCCTTCACGAATGATGCTAGTGATTTGCTGTCCGTCCCGAGCGCTTATGCAAACCCCTGAACCTCTACGCTGCAAGTAACGTTCTTCGACAATCCCGAACCAATTTGCTGGCGATATTTCTTCCTGGACGGCACCAGAAACGGTAATCGGCATCCCGTCGCCTTTTGATTCTGGTTTTGAAGGTAATTGTTCTTGCGCGTGCGCCTGTATCTCACTATCTATCAATCTATCTTTCTTAGTTAATTCATTACTTAGTTCAAGATCATTATTTAGTAGCATGGGATTTGCCTCATGTGGCGATTCCATTTGTGGTTTTTCCACTTCTGGATTTTCCACATGTGGCTTTTCCATAAGTGGTTTTTCCACTTCTGGAATCTGTGGCGTTTCAAATACATGCGTTTCCCAACGGACGATTTTTCCGTTTTCTTTAACCGGGTAGCGTTGCAAGTACCCTTTTTCTTTAAGTTCTTTTAATCCGGCTCGAAGGCTATCAACTCCGTCTTTCGCGTGTGTGGCTATTTCTTCGATATGAAATGTCCAATCATCCGGTAGCGATAACATATAGGTGTGTATGCCTTTCGCTTTCCAACTGAGCTCTTTATCTCTCAGCGCCACTTTCTGGATAGCAACATAGTCTTTTTCTTTCTTAACGCGATAAACGCTCACTATATCAACCCCTAAGCTGGTATAATTCTCTTTGTTCCTGTTTCTCGGTGTACGATATGCAGCTCATTCGGAAGGCTTTTTGTTATTAGCCAGTTATCCGGATTTAAACAAGCTTTTGAAATGGCTAATTTTTGCTTTCTTTTTGGGTTCTTACCGTTTTTCAATTGTCTCCCTCTCTTTCTATAAGGCCGGGACAGCATCGAACTGCCCCGCCGATATTACCCCGAATCTAGTCCTCCCACTCTTCTGGGTAGTAGGTATCCACTTCATCTTCATCGATGATGAGTTTGGAGCCTTGGGTATACATTTTGAATAGCGTTGCTTCGATTCCATACAGACCACCCATGATGACATTATTTTTAAATTCCATACCGCCAATTTTTACGCTAATTAGCTTGCCTTCTTTATCAACTGAAATTCTGTATTTGCATTCATACCTATGTTTATCCGGTTCTTTATCAAAAGAGATGAATGTAAGTGAGCTTCCAGGCTCAATATGGAACGACATTTCTTCCCCGCGTAGATCGTCCTCATATTCAAGTGCATCATTCTTTAACTTCTCAATAAGCTCAGATAACTTGTACTCGTTTTTTGACGTTCCCAGAATTTCATCCATATCAGCTTTAATCTTTTCTATCCCTTGCAGGTACATAGCTTCATCCAGCTTTTCTTTGACTGCGTTGAGGACCATTAGGTTATAAGAAGCGATATTCAGCTTATCAAGGTTGATGTTTAACTGGGATTCAACCTGTTTTTTCAGGTTCTTTCCGAAATCACTGTATTCACGCAGTACATCATGTACGATGCTCTTGATTGTTTTTTTGAGCTGTTCCTCGACGACTTGTTCAACAAATCCTTCTGCTTGAATTTTTCCCAAACTATCATTAACGAGTTTATTTAAGTCCATCATTCTCTCCCTTTCTATTAAGGCAGGAGTATATATAGGTATCTCCTGCCTATATGAGTATTCATTTGTGATTAAGCCAAAAATACTTCGCATACAAATCCATGTTGATTCCCGACCATTCTTCAAAGTCTTTAACCCAACGGTCATGATATTTGCTAAGCTCTGTTTTTAAATCTAGTTCGCGCCAACGGACGTCATCTTCGTACCACCAAGGACGAAACTCATTAATGTACCTTTTTCTAAGAAAGTTATAAATAGCCTTATCTATGGTGCGGAAGTAAACAGGTTTTAACTTTGTAAAATTCCCACTGTTTATTTGCCTGGCGACTATTTTAAAAATCTTTTTAAGTTGTCTTTTTTTCATAGGAAATCCCCTTTATGAAAGCTGGATACTATCTATTAGGACAGGAACGGCATATTGCCGTCCTGCTTATGAAATTTACTTTTTAATACCCCACTCTCTTTGTTTCGCAAGTTGTACATCACCTGGCGTATTATCAATCCATTCATCTGCTGCAAAGTAGCAAGTCATTACTCCGTCTTTTTCCATGTTTCCAAGGTTCCAATAACCAGGAGGACGTTTAGGAGAGCTTTGATCCCAGAGTGTACGATTGATCTCAATGTGTCCGTCACTCATCCGGCCTGGAAGTGCAGTTGTGACGAATGATGCCGAGAAAACGAGTACGTTGTCTTTTTCATCCTTTTCGATGACCTTAATTTCGATATGTTTGAAGCTGTATTTTTTACCGAACAATTGCTTTTCCGTAACCATTTTATTGACCTCGCTTTTTATGAAATTAACGATTGATCCTGCTTGAACCGTCTTCAAACTCCAAGCGCTGTTTATATTTCAATGCATTGATTTCTTCTCGAACCGTAATGAATGCGTTATTCCAACGTTCTGACATACCGAACCATTCCAGCTCTTCTTCTCGAAGATCGATAACAGCTAAGTTAGCGTGCATTTCCTTTGGCTTTGGTGCCGTTTGATATGTTTGCCAATATACTCGCTTGCGTTCGATGTATTTGGCTTTTGCTTCCGTTTTACAGTAAGCAGCTACCCGACCGATAAAGACTAGCATTTTAGCCATTAAGTTAATGCGCTCTACATAATCATCTTCCGGTGTATTTTTAATTTGTTGTTGGTACCAAAAGATCTGCTGTAAGTTAGTCCGGAGGAATTCCGGCAGCTTTTTCTCGTCCTGCCTAAGAGCTTCCATGTTGTTCACCTACCTAATGAACGATTTCGCCAGTTTGCAGCGTAATAGCGTTCATCTGTTCAACTTTTTTGAGAAATTCTTCTGGAAACGTTTCAGGCTTTTTGCCAAATCGCTCTTCGTATTCAGCTAAAACTTTTTGACACTTGGACTTAATGACGTTAATGTCACCGTTTGATCGTGTGGCGAGATGGACGGAAAATTGGAAAACCAGATCTTCAAGATATGCATCCACTTCTTCTTCCGGGACAGGCTCTGATTCGAATACTCTCGCTCCTGTCATCCCATCTGTAATTCGCCAAACATAAAGACCTGGGATTACTTCTTCTAAGCTAGGATTTGCGTAAAACTCCACATCGCAAATCATGATTTTTATGCCTGCATCAAATCTCCAGCCTTTTTGAGTGCAAATCACCATAGGAGAGTATTTACTCTCGACATCGACACGCCAGTGAACAATTTGTTTATCCATTTACTTCACATCCCATTCATCTTTGTAATAATCCGGTCCGAATCTCCATTCAAAGATACCTTGCCATTTACTCATTAACTGAGCATCTTCATGTATTTTGTCGTGGCAGCTTACACAAAGACGGAGTCCGTTTGTTACTACTCCCCGGCCACCTCGGCCCCGTGGCATTACATGATGCATTTCAGGAGCATTTGGATTACCACATTCTTGGCAGTACTTTCCGTCTCGTTTATCGATTTTCTGGCGTACAGATGCAGAGAATTCCGAGCGACTTTTACGTTTGGGCCTGCTGCGCTTAAATGAAGGCTTAGGAACTGGATGAAACTCTTCTGCTAGGTTAAGCACTCTCATTTACCTTCACCTGCATTTCGTAATATTCAAGTATCTTCTTCGTCCGTTCAGGTACCGGCTGTCCTATGTCCCTTTTCCAACTCGGACATAACATGTCCAAATACATTCGAGCGCCTTGTTCCGGGCTATCTGCTTCTTTCAGAAAAACATCAAGTGGATATTTGGGTTTTGTACGCTCAATCGCTTCTTCTTCCGTCATCCCTGGGGGCAAAGTTTTGTAGATTTTCCGTAGGTTGTATGGTAAAATAAACTCAATAATCATTTGTTCAGTGTAAACGTGCGTGTTCTGTGCCAGCAGAGCACGCTTTTGTTTTGCCTCCAGTTCAGCTTGTTCCCTCTTCTGCTTTTCTTCTGCTGCCTTGGCTTCCTTATCCCATTCCATTTGAACGAGTTCCCGGTATGAGAATTGACCAGGTTCGGCAAATCCTCTCTCGAACGGAATTTTGCAAAGCCCATCCTTTTCAGTACCATCGATAACTTGCTCTAAAAGACACATGGATTCAAATTTACAATCCTTGCACGTTTTTCCGGACGGGATGCAATTGCATTGGATGATGTGTCCCCATTTATCAGTGACACCTACACCGATCAGTTTGCATTTGGGGCATTGGTTCTCGATCACTCTTCTTCACCTCCGAATAATGCATGAATATCAGCGATAGCGCAGGTAAAACCGATATACATTTCTTCCAAGGAACTCACCTCCTTTTAGCGATCCAGCGCCCCTTACCTCTACGCTGGTACTGCAGCTCCTGGGCTGCGCCGTATGTACTCGCTTAGATGTTTAAATTAGGGGATACGGTGAATATTATTTTGATTTGGAGCAGGAAAGATGGGAGATGTTCACGCTCCTTCATCAAATTTTTGCATCCCCTATGGATGGTGACCTTTACCGGACTTGAACCGGATGCCAGCCTATCTGGTTGGTCAGAGAATCGGGCATAAGCCCAGATGTAGGATTTTCCATTTATCCTGTCGAATTGTGGAATGATGAAGAACATTTGCTTTGGCCGGCTACGTTCTTCCCAGTCCAGAACAAGATGAGGTGAATCTAATGAGTTTGTATTCCCATATCCATAATTTCAATTTGTACGGTGACTACGACGAAGTAATGAAAAGTGTAAAAGAATTTAATGAATTAGGATGGATAATCCTTGGTGAAGTAGAGATAGTAGGCGCTCCCTTCTATTCAGTTGCTTGGCCTAGGGAAAAAGGAGAACCTATCTATCCTTCCTCGTATCAAACACAAGAATAAAGTAAGGTGATACATTAGGTAGTTGAGCACCTTTTAACGTAACGGCATTTGGTTCCCAAACAGGAAAACACCCCTCGGAAATCATCTTTTCAGCCTTATCTCTTTCATTCACAAATGCGATTCGGTCGAAAGGCTTTCCGAGGTCGATATTGAATTGCAATGTAGTCACCTCCCCATGTTGAAACCTACTTCTTTTTGAATTGGTGGCCCTCGCCGGACTTGAACCAGCATCTTCCGGATTAAAAGTCCGGCGCTTTACCAGTTAAGCTATTAGGCCGAAAGAATTCGGGGAATATAACCCCAAGTTAGGAAGTGGAGATTTCATGGGTGGAGCGTGCCGGTACCGCCCCGGCATCGAGACACTTGTGCGCTCCATAGCAAGTCCAAGAAAAGGACTTGCCAAGAATTAAGTTTTCCGATATGATTACTTAAAACCAACTTGTTACGCTGTCAGAGTGTTACCAGCACTTCTGGCAGCTTTTTCTTTTTGTTCTGATGTTTCTACGAAATACACATCCGGCATTTGCTTAACATTTTCGCAAGCTTCTCTTACCTCACTTGCTTTCATTAACCGACTAACATAAACGAGTTTCATGCACTTTTCTCCCCTTCATATTCGATTTGAGCAACCTGTAACAATTGCCGAATTCTGTACACTACACGAAATGCTGCTTCCGGCCAAACCTTTCTGATTTCCTCCAAAAACAAATGGGGTGAAGTGCCGATATAATCTGCATCTACCAATACTTCATCCAATCCTGGAACCTTACGATACAGTAAGAAGTACTGGTGAACGTAATCTTTAATCGAATTGACCATTTCTCCAAACAAACATTCACCTTGCATCCGTTCGAACTGGATTCTTTTACTACGCTCGTCCATCAAAATCACCTCATTTGATGTATCCTTTTGCTTTGAACTTTTGATAAATCCGGATCCAAACGCGTCGCCAAGACTTTTTGTATTCCCTGCAAATGATTGCGATGTAGTGAAGTAATGCCACTACAGCATCAGCAGCTTCATCAAGTGCCTCATCCAATTTGGCACTGTCGTGTTCAGATATGCTGTGTGGAGGATTCGCTACACAAATGTCTTCCATCGCTTCTAAAAACTCGCGAACTTCTTTATTCGTTCTTGCTGCTACACTTGCACGATGTAAATCAACGTTAGGACCGTCCAATATCGGTATCCAACTGTAGCCGATAACTTCTTGCGCTGCTGCCATTGCATACAAACCGTCATCCATCACTTCTACTGCCTTACCAAGCACTTGTATTGGCATCTTTCTTTGTTCCCTTTCTGCCATCCCCACAGCCGACCGACTTAGATGTAATTGTTTAGCGAAGTCTTCCTGTGTGATTCCGGCAGCTTCCCTTATTTCTCTTTGCTTTGTGCCGAAACTCATGTTTCACACTCCTTATCTGTGCCATTTGATTAATGCTTTGTCACAAGTAGCTATGCTACAATTTCTTCAAGATCAGTTAATGAAAGGCCGTCGTCCTCTGGTAAGTACCTGGCATTGAAATAACGCCGTCCCACTTTAACAGGTTTTTCAAAGTCGATTCCTACTTCGTGATAAAACCACCGTCGGACGCTATCGATAGATGATTCATCGTAGAAACGTTTATCACCACGTTTCTCGACTGGCGAGATTCCGATATCAGAAATTATTGCTGAAACCAGTCTGCTGTGAGGTTTACCTTGAAGGTTGGCAATGCCAAGGACAACGGCGATATCAGTTACACTGAATACAGCTAAAGCAGACACTTGATAACCTCCTTATTAAGTTTTGAAAGAACAGTAATTCCGTTTGATACATAATTAATTCAGAATAATCAGTCGATGTTGCGCATGTATGTAGCACGCGCGTTTTTTTAAAAGCAATAGATACGCAGAATTTCTATACATCGAACTTATATTCCCACATTCTCTACCAACCTAGTTTTTCTGCTTTATCATAGTTCGTACTTTGTTTTTAGGTGGATAGAGTTTACTTGGAAAAAAGTGAAGTATTATATTTTGATACATTTTCGAATATAATCAGCTTATGCTAACCGCTTTTTGATACGTTTTGTATCAAAGTTAATCTGGAAAAGATCAGGAAAAAGTTTTTTAGAACTTACTCCGTAAAGTTTTTCAAACTTTAGCATCGTTTCTAATCCAGGATTTCTTTGACCATTCTCAATTTTTCTTACAAAAATCTCTGAGATACCAAGAATATTAGCAACATGTTTTCTGGACCATTTTCTATTAAGTCGTTCATTGGTAAGTCTTTCTCGTTTCATTATTTCACCTCGCAATCTTCGTTTGAGATTTTTTGATACATTTCGTATCGTTAATTTGATTATATGTGATACAAAACGTATCGTCAACACTTTTTGATACAAATTTTATCATTTGTTTAAAATGATACATCTTGTATCTATAATGGGATACAGGTATACACTTAAGTCAATGCATTTTCTATGTTTACTTAAGTCGATTTTTCGGTTTTGATTTAAAGTTATGGAGGTGTTTTCTTTGCTTGGAAAACGCTTAAAAGAGTTGCGAGGAAAACGCACTCAAGAGGAAATCGCGAAACAAATAGGTTTATCGCGTGCAAGGTATTCTCATTATGAGAACGAAAGAAGTCAACCCGACCACGAGACGCTTCAAAAAATAGCCGACTTCCACGGTGTATCGATTGACTATCTTTTAGGGAGAACAGATACCCCTGAAAAAGAAGATTCGAATGAAGATATTAATAAATCGGATGAAGAAGAATTCAGAAAGTGGTTGGATATATATCGTTCCAGTTCCCCAGAAGAACGGGAAGCGATTATTCGACAAGCTCAATTAACTCTTGAAATCATAAGACGCGATACACGGCACACGTAGAGCCGTTCACTAAATGGAACGGCTCATCATTTGTTCCTCAAATTCTTTTGCTTTTTCATGTTCATTTCTCCGTGAAAATACATCCCACAGTAAAGTGATAACTTCGTTTGGAATATCCTCGTAATCTTCCTGTAAAACACCAGGAACCTGTTGAACTTTATCTCTCTCTGTCACGTTCTTCCTGCCCCTTTACATATTAATTACCTCATCTTCAAACAGTCTAAATACTCCAACTACTTTTCCGATTATCTTAGCCTCACTGGTAAGTATAGAACGTTCAGTTTTACTCTCTGCCTCCAGTAGCTGCTCTTTGCCCTGTCGATATATTCGCCGTACCATTTTCCGGCCATACAACGACACTAACGCAATGTCCCCGTCATCTACATACCCACGTCGTACAATCACCGTATCTCCTTTTGCTATTCTCTCATCAATCATGCCGTTATCATGCATATAGTATAAATCCGTATCGTTGTCCCACGCAAAAATTGCGCACCGCTTTTTTTCATCTATTATTTCAATAGCACGTGCACTTGACGGATTGCGTTTAATCAATCCTTTTTTCTCTAATCGAGCCAGATGGCCATGAACCGTAGAACTAGAAGCGAGGCCGACAGCTTCACCGATCTCCTTAATTGAAGGCGAATACCCTTTGTCTAAAGTATATTTTTTTATGTAATCGAGTATAGCCTGCTGTCTATAGTTCAATTTTTCCATTTTCATGTTCCTCCCGTTTTTAATATTGAACCCGATCTATAATGAGAACAAATGTTCTTTTATTTCAATTTAATTGTAATACTGCGCTTTCATGAAAGCAACATAAACAGTTACTACATATATTTATTAAAAGTAAAGCAGTAGGCTGATCAGCTTACTGCTATAGTAACATGCAAAAAAGTACCCGATGTTCCAAAAATACCCCATACAGGTACTAATTGCGACAAAAAACGACAAAAAAAGTCAAAATAAGAATCTATTTGTCGAACGATTTTTTTGCTTTTTAGGCATAAAAACGGTTTTAATCAATAATAGGAGTTGTTTTTTTGTCAGACTTTCGGCCTGTTCACAAGCGTAACGGGCCATTTCTTTTCGGACTTCTCCGCGATACAAGTCCCATTTCATCAATAAAAATAAACCAATGGTGATGAAGTGCTTTTTCTTTTTCGCTTTCGACAACGCAAAAAAACGGGACATGACACAAAGAGCAAATTTGAATTCGCCGCGGGAAAAATATAGGTTAGCCAACTCTAAAAGCTGAATCTCACTTCGTATCGCATATAAATAGAGCCATTTTATTTCGGATGTATCGATCCGCAAAGCGCGGCAAATTAATATCAATGTTTCTTGTTTCGGTATACTTTTATTGTTTTCAATGCGCCTGTAGCTTTTCAAAGAGATACCGACAAACCTGCTAACCTCAAGCTGTGTTTTCTTGTACCTTTTCCTTCGCTCTTTTATGAAGGTTCCTAGTGGTTGTCTTCTCACAAAGACACGTCCTTTTTTTGTTAATTTATCACGCTAAAAGATACGACTGAAAACATAGCATTTTCAATAAGAAATGTATTACATTTTAGTGAGTTATTAACTTTAAAAAAATATATAAAAGGGGAGAAATTTCTAAATGAAAAACAGAAGAGCACTCTTATTAGGAGGGTTAGCAGTTCTCTCTATTGTCTTTACGGCTTGTGGAGAAACTAAACAAGAACAAGTTTCTATGCCGCAACAGACACAACAACCAACCACTCCACTCACCGCCCAGGAATTTCAGCAAGCTTTTTCCGATCCAACACCATTTAAAGGGAGACAAGTTGAATATTACGGAAAAGTATTCACGGATGTAGAGAGAAATGCTGATGGTACGTTTATACAAGCATGGGCTGACCCCAAGAATTCAACAGGAAATACAATTATTTCATACGGTGATCCAAACCTTGATGTGAAAAATGGGGATTTGATTCATGTTATAGGAACCATTCGAGATAAGTTCACAGGCCAAAATGCATTCGGTGCTGAAATTGTAGCGCCATTAATTGATGCTACAAGCATCGAAAAAGCTACTTATACAGATTTATACCCTGCGATAAAAACAATAGAAGTAAATCAAGAACAAAATCATAAAGGTTTTGTTGTCAAAGTACATAAAGTGGAAATTGCTGAACAAGAGACGCGTGTATATGTTTCAGTAGAAAATAAAAGAAAAAACGACATCTCACTATTTACACATAAAACGAGAATTATTGAAGGGGAAAGGCAACTTGATGTAGAGGATAATTTTGAAGCTAATTATCCTAAATTACAAAGCGATATCGCCCCTGGGGTAACTTCAGAAGGTGTTTTAGTATTTAAGCCAATGGCTCCCGATATTAGTAGCTTCAAATTGCAATTTGAAGGAATGTCTAGTGATTTTGTAACTCAAATTGCTCCGTTCGAATTTACTATCACACAAAAATAGAAAAAGTAATTCAATTTTACCCTAATTAACTCAGCATTACTTTTTAGATTTTTTGTCGTCTGCGATTTAATTTAAAAAAGCTAGATTTTTCAATGGTTTTAAGACAAAAAATAGGGAGCAAAGGTATGAAGCAACCCCATGGAGCAAACCCATGAATCATGATCCATATGGTTGCTTCGTTATGTTGCTCCACTATGTTGCTTCATAGGAATGCTTCATACCTTAGATTCATATAATTTATTGGTATATAAATTAATACCACTATTTTTAGAAACAATAAGATAAAACCAATAAATTAAAAACCATTAGGATCGCCACTGCTATGCTCTTTTCCCTTATATATCAAGCTCTTCTGAAATTGGCTCAAATGAAAACACATATGAAAATACAATATCCGCACAACAAAAACTAAAATTCACGACATAAAATTTATAATTCACAACCATCAAACCTAGAATCCACAGAAAGATGATGGTTACGGACACCAGAAAAGCTGTTTTTTCGGGTCCGATAACATACAAAAAGCGAGGAATGAGCCGTAAAAATGGCTTGCACCCTCGCTTTTTATTTATTTATATCCCCTATTCCATTTTATGTTTAATTAAAAAGGCACGCCAAAAGCCGGCCACTTTTACAGGTCGCCGGTCCTTTTACTGCTCATTCTTATTCTTCGAGCCAGTTATAAGGTTTAAAGTCCACCTGAAGTACAGGTTTCGGTTCCGGTGGATCTACTTTATTTTTAATTGCGTATACGGCCTTTCTGATCTTGTCCCATTTTTCCTTAAAATGGGTAAGCAGTTTATCCGCTTCACGTACTAAAATGTGTTGTGTAGCTGTATAAGCATTTTCGAGTGATTGCATGTATTTTTCAAGCACAGGCAGCATCTTTTCTTCCAGCTCATCTAGGATAGCACGGAAGTATTGACCGATCTCCCCTGCCTGGTTAAGTTCAAACAATTTGTGAGAGAACATGAGCTTTTTCAGGGCATGGCAAAATAACTCCAGTCCCACTTCCTGGAACTTATTTACATACTCTTTCTTCATTCGGAGCAGGTTTTCTTTTGCTTCTGAAGAAACCAGATGTTCGCAGTCCTCTTTCCAGAGCTGTTCTTCAAGCCACAGCTTTTCCCCCTGGTTCTCCAATGCCCCCTGAAGGGCATACTCCTCCCGTAGGCCGCGCACAAGTACTTTCTCTTGACCGCGAGTAGTCTCGATCTCCAGTTTTAAAAACGCCTTGCATTCCTCCAGGACAGGATATAGCTCTTTCTTTGTATACAGGTTAAGTACACCTTGACGTTCTGGAGAAGAATGATACAAGGCAGAAAGAGAGCGCTTCAGTGGACGCCCGGTATGTACGCCAGACCATAGGCAGTATAAAACAAAACGCTGCGCGTGTAGACTCATAGCCTGGAACTCTGTAGACTCCAGGAACGGATAATGCTTAATATAACCCTGCGTATAGTCACCTACGCGTTTTAGCAGATACAAACGATCGCCGCATTGTTCCAGAATGCCATCGCGGATTCCCTTTCGAATGAATTTATAAATGGACTGTAGCGAGCAGGATAACCTGTCCGCCATTTCCTTTAGTGAAAGAGAAACCAGTCCATCCCAGCAGACGTGGCGCGACAGCAGAAAATGAAACTGCATGCGCAGCGAGCTATATTCTTTTGTATACTTCGGGTTGCAAAAATCGCGATGAATCATTCTTTTGTCCTCCATCCTTTAGGAACGAAAAAAACCTGTCCCAAACTGGTGACAGGTTTCAATGCGACAAAAGAATATTTCCGTTACTTTCCACACAGAAAAAGTACACACAAATAATGCGTATATCTTGAAATACACCTGTATAGATGTTATTATACAGACATAAAATAACTGTATGAAAAGCCACGGAGTGCATATGCGCCTGTTCACCAACTGCGGATTGGTGTTCAGAATCAAAAGTAGTTGGCGCTACTTTTGATCCCGGTGGCTTTTTTACATTCCGCTCATATGTAATTGTTGGTTTAAATTATAGACCAAAAGCAGGTGTTTGTCTATTCGTGTCAAACAATTTGCATAACCATCTAGATTATTTGTTGTTTCTCGGATGTGCGCTCTTAGTTTATCCATTTTGGTCCACCATCCTTTTTTTAAAAATCCCCGCCATAAGGCAGGGATATATTAATTTATATTTCCGGTAGTTTCCCACGTTTTTTAGGTTTTGGAGGTTCTTGTTGTACGATAGGAGCAACTGATGTATACACTTGCTCCCCGCGTTCCCTCGCCATCTTTTCACGAATAGCTTGGCGTACCCAGTTTGCCTTATATCCTCTCGGCATAGAGTTCAGACGTTCTATAATATCCTGGTCCTCAGAAGGATGTAACGGAAGTTGATACATTGGTTTCGGCATCGATTAACACCCCTTTTATTCTCCGGATGTTTTTAGTACTCCATAACGATAAAATCCTCTTGCGTTTGCGAATTGGGCATCTGGAACAACAATAATATCTTCGGCTAAAGATTTGAAGTAATCGCCCAGAAGAACAGCTCCGCCGCCTGTAAGTAACAAACGGTCAAATTTAGTGCGATTGCTCCAACGTTGTTTGATTTTGTTGATAAGGCTCTCTGCGAGCTCTTGGAATACCTGTTGTTTCTTTTCTGCAATATCTACACTTGCTCGGTCACTGATCTTAAAGCTATCAGATGTAATTTGCTGTTCGACTTTTTGAGCTGTAGCTAGCGCATTTGAATTCTTTAAATTGATGTAATCTGCAATTTTCTTATATGCGTCCATCATGCCCATTGGGATGGAATCAATATCATCATTTTGACGACGGAGGGCTTTGATTCCGTCGATATCGGTCGTTCCGCTTCCGATATCAATAACCCCTACATATTTTGTTTCGTAATCTTCATCCACCACATAACCTGCATCATCTAAATATAGCGACATGATCGTCCCCATTGGTTGTGGGAGAACGTACACTTCAGATACATCAAACATTTTTTTGATGCTATCAATGGTGATACCATGTATGCCTTTAAACACATTTTCTAACTGTTGAACTAATTCTGGATTGTTACGTTCGCGTGAAGGGCAGCCGGTAACAACAACAACGTCTTCAAATGTTTTTCCGTTAGGAAGCAAGGAAGCAGCCGCAAACTCAGAAAGAAGTTGATAGTGTTTGTCACCATAACGGTTCTCACTTCCGTATGTGGCTAACTGGTCATTGGATTCCCGAATATCCTTTCCCCACATGTAAACTTCCCCAGCGTGTTTGGTGCTTTCAAAACTAGCCAGCCTTAATTTCTTTGTTCCTGCCAGCTCCGCTTCACCAAAAGAATCTGGACGAGCAATAATTGAAGGCAGAGTAATTTCCTTTACCGCAGATTTTCCTTTTACACTTCCATTCCCATGGTCAATACCTAAAATGATGCTCATACTCGTTTCTCCTCCGATTCATGAATTATTATATATTAATTAATGAATTTTTCATGTAACATCTTCATCATACCCCATTAATATCCTAAAAACAAACCATTTTTATCTTTATTTATCACTTAATTCATGAATTATTAATGAATTATTCATGAATATGGGAAGTATAAAAAATAGCAAAAGGTAACCGAACAGAGTTAATGGCTCGCCATTTTTCCGGGAGAGCGTCGTATAATTCCTTCGTGTCATCATACGGGGCAAAGGCGTGGGCGAACCGGGAAAGCTCACTGAGCCGTTTTGTCTTATACGAAGTAATCTGAGCACCGCCATCCAGGAGTGCATCTGCCGCCGCTCCCATTTGGTCTATTGAATGCCCAGTAAATAAGTTCTTTACCCGGTATTTTCTAAACTCCACAGATGTTCCAGCTAGCTTTCCCTCTATCGATTTGATAACTTTGTGTGGCTCATCTATCCATTTCAGTACTGGTTTCCGGTTTGCCTGGTCTGTGTCTATCCGGGAAAAGGCATTAAAGTTGATTTTATCTTCGAAGAAACTCAAGATAGTTGCCTGATTCTCTGCCCAGGCATCCTCTGAGGCTTGGATACATACTACATGTCCGTACCGCCTTCTGGATTATCCATGATGCGCCGTAAGTCTAGCGCCGGTTTCCCGGTCGCATCCCGCTTTGGCTCCTGATAGAATAGATTCGTCATAAATTGAGTAGCAGAAAGCATCCGGATTCGCGACATGATCGGGTCAATGATACTGCCATCTTTTCCGTCTGCTGCATTATCTTGCAGCTGGTTCAGGTCACGAACCACATCCGGCATGTTCCGTACTTCTTGCCGGGAAAGCAATTCTTCCCGGTAAGAAGGGGAGGTTAGGGCGAGTTCAAGATCAAGGAATGACCAACCCGGCCGCTTCGTGATGGCCCGCATGCAGGAAACTACATACTGTTGCATCTGGTCCGTAAATTCCCCCGTCTTGCTCAGGCTATTAATGAATCCGATGAACCGGGAAGTGATTCGCTCAGATATCTCCAATGCCGCCAGCTCTTCGTCACCGTTTGCCCCGGTAAATGTCCGGCCGTATATATCATCCCAACCAAGTGCCAACGGCCAAGCTTTGTTGTCTAAGTTTAATAGGTGTAATTTTTCTTCCGGGAAATCAGCAGGAAGACTATCGACGAAAGAGCGCAGCATTTGGCCATCTGCCGTATCTATCAAGATAGCAGAGAACCCGGTCATCACCATATCATACGCCCATACAGTGCCGAACCCTTCTGATTTCCCGCTCCCTTGCATTCCTTGACCGAACGTACTGGTACATAACGCGTCGTATACGGCTTTCCGGGAAACCCCTTCATATTCTTCTAATGGGATACGCGCCAGCTTCCTGGTGCCGCGTTCCGTGACCCATCCGATGCGTACTGACTTAATCCCTTCTTTCGTTAATTCATCCGGCAAGGATACTTCCTGGTTGTTTACGGTTGTAATGTCATCACATCTCATTACATATCATGTCATCTATAGAAGAATAAAATGCCACCTACCATGTTCGGCAGATGGCTGCAATTGTGTAATTCTATGTCCTTCTTAGTAAGTCATACCAGTTTTCCTGGAATCCAATTAGTTCTTTATTTATTTTGTCGTACTAATCAAGTAATGCAGACAGATTAGTAATAAAACTATCCCATTCACGTTGATCTTTGCATAACTTACGCATTATGTATATGGCACAAAACACTTTGTCTGCTTTGACACCAAGCTTTTTATCACTTTTAAACAATTTTGGAAGCAGAATTAATTTTTTTCCATATAGTCGACCGTAATGTGCACAAACATTTCTTACATACGCCAAACATCTTAGCCAACTTATCATATAAAATTCCGGAATTCCATATGAAGACCTCGCTATATCTTTTCGATCTTCTTTCTTTAGGTTGCGAAATAACATTGAAAGTGTGCCAAATGACATTATTTCCACTATCGTCCAAATAGGGAATTGGCTGTTGTATTTTTCTTTATGATGAGTAATAAAGATTTCTTTTTCGCGTTTGATTTCTTTTTCAATCTCATTTAAAAAAGAAGCATGATACTCTTCATTTTGGAAATTTTCTTTATTCTTATACCCTAATGGCCCGTATTTGTGAGCTAAAAAATAAGCGATATCGGTTCTACAAGATATTTCTATAGTTTCAAGCATGGGGATTAAAATGTTGCGTAGTTTTCTGTCGAATTCATACAAGTTATAAATATCACTAAAACTAACTCCATCAAAAAACTTGTCATCCTTTTTTGACCACAATGTATAACCGCTTAAACGGTAATAATTTACACGTTTCAGTATTTCTATAGCTTCAATTTCATTAGTGATGATTAAATTTCTGCTCTTTAGCAATTCTAACTGTTCTTCAAACGTTAATGGAGGTTTAATTTTATTTTGCTTATCTCGTTCTCCCATGAAAATCACCCGTAAAATAAAAAAGACTCACCCTGGTCCGCATTGTGAAGATGCGTGGTGAGTTCTGTTAACTATATTCTAGGTTAGCTTTTATATATAGTCAATATATGTTTCATGTAATGTCATCTACAGCCAAAAATAAAACCCTCCTACCGTTCTGGCAGGAGGGCATAGTTATTCTAGGTGAGTTGTATGCGCTTCGGCTTGTTGTCGCTTCGCGCTACACGCTATACAGCGTATGACGCGTATATATTTTTTAGAACGTATTTCCAAAAAAATATCATAATTTTATCCATTTTTTTCTCTATACCTATTTACATATGTTAATAGATAAGGTATAATAAAATCATCAAGAACGAAAGGAGGGAAAAGATGGAGTGGATAAAAGAATGGCTTCCTCTCATAGTGTTCGGATACACACTCTTCAAAGACTGGGTACTCCCGAAGCTACAGAAAAAGAAGCCTAAAAAGCAAAAGCGACGCCCCCGCCAAGGTAAACGTCGCAAGTAGCTAAATGAAAGGGATAGGGGTAAAAGGAGCACTCCTCCCTATCCTTTCCCTTCCACTCTCAGTATACCATGAAAAAAGTAATAACATGCATGAAAAATCTAGTATCGTTACGAAGTGCGTTAGGATTAGCGTTGGCCGTCACTTATTCCCCCGCACAATCAACATGGCAACAAGCGATTTTATTAATCACGGTTCTTTATTTGTTCATTACCGCAGCTATTGGGAAAACGGATTGAAGTTAAGAAGGTGTAATGTATGAGTTATAATTTTGATACAAAAGAGCAGTTAAAGAAGTTCATTGCAGATGAGGTTCTTAACTCAGCTGAAGCAATTGAATACCTAGGAATCAGCCGCGCACGTTTAAGCCAACTCATAAAAGATGAGAAGCTAATCCCTATTAAAAAACTACAGCGAGATAGCTTATTTTTAAAAAGCGATCTGGAAGAAAAGAAAAAAGAAATGGAAAAACTCAGAAAGAAATACAGACCGTTCGATCATATGTAGTTACGTAAGCCCGGCAGTGTGCCGGGTCTCTTTTTAACTTACTCTCTTTTCTTTCACTGGCCGCATCGCCAGCACGTTTTCGACTGAGAAGTATCTCGTTGCCCGTCGCTTGAAACAATGCGCCCAAATCCTCCCGTCTTTCACCGACAGCAACCGTATCTTCCTCTGACTCAATTGCCCATTTCGGTCCAAGTAGATGATTTCAACAGTCCGGCCCAGGTATGTGAAAAAGTTCATCATATCACCCACCCCTATTCAATGTTCCGATATAGCCCTATGACTTTTCCGAGTATTGTGACAGCCGGAAGCAGAATCGGAGCCATCGTCGGATTCTCAGGCTGCAAACAAATATGGTCTTTCTCCTTGTAGAATCGCTTCACTGTTGCCTCATTTTCTTCTGTCATCGCCACGACAATGTCCCCATTGTTGGCGGTTTGTTGTTGGCGAACAATGACGTAATCCCCGTCTAAAATACCGGCATCAATCATGCTTTCTCCTTGCACACGCAGCATATAGACCGTATCATTTCCAACCATGTTTTCCGGCAACACGAAGTATTCCTCAATGTTTTCCACCGCTGTAATCGGCATACCGGCCGTAACTTTCCCCAATACGGGAATCGTTACAGTCTTAACGGACGCGGCTGTAGCTTCATTGCGCTCCCCGTCTAAAATTTCGATAGCGCGCGGCTTTGTCGGATCGCGGCGAATCAGTCCTTTTTTCTCCAAGCGTGCCAAGTGTCCATGAACCGTAGAGCTGGAAGCGAGGCCCACCGCTTCTCCGATCTCACGAACAGACGGTGGATACCCTTTTTCTTTTACTTCCTTCTTGATAAAGTCCAGAATCGCCAACTGCCTGCTTGAAAGCTTCTTCATCCTCTGCATCCCACCTTATATATACAAACATTCGTTCTTATATTTGTATTATATACGAATGTATGTTTGTGATTCAATGGGAGTGAGGAAAATTTTCCTAATAAAAATAAAAAACCCGGCATGCACCGGGTTACTTCTCTATTTATTTGAAACTTATGCTCCTGCTATAAAACCTAGCAACTTAGCTATTGTCATTCCAGCTGCTGTATCTCTTACAGCATTTGAAAGTAATCCATATATCCTTTTAGCTCTGTCTAAATTCCCGTTCTTTACAGCTTCTTGCATAGCCTCTACATCACTTAATGCGTCCTTCTTCTCCTGACTATCAGGCATCTTTTTAATTTCTTCAATAAAAGCTAAGAACGCATCATCGATAGGACTTTTATGTACGGTTTGAGTTTGGCGTACATCATCCCCTTGAAAATTTACATTCCCGCTAAAATTAGCTCCGCCGAAATTGTTACCTGACATATTTCTACGATTATCTGTCATTTCAATCTCTCCCTGAATATTGCCACGGAAATCCCCGTGGACAGTAATATGATTTATAATTTGAGGAGGCGCGTGTTTTTCTAAAAGAGCTTTGGAATCCTGGGAAACAAGCTCTTTTGAACTTAATGAAACGGGCGTACCTGGCGAGGTGATTCGCTTTTCTCTAAGAACAAGCGTACGTGAGCTGCCCTTTTTTTTTATATGTTCCTTATACTCAGGATTTAATTCAAAAACAGGAAAGATAATATCGGTGATAACTTCAATATCTTCACCACATACACATTGTAATTCTTCCCCCACTTTATCAGCCAGTTTGTCCGTTGTATCAACTGTACGACCGCAGCCATAAGAAGGGCACCTAATTTCCCATTTAAGAACAAGTTTTTTGCTATCTACTAACTTTAAAAGCCGTTCAAACACAAGGTGGAGAGGCAATCCGGTATATTTAGCAGCAGCTGTTGGATAGAAGTGTTTAACCTGACTATTAGCTACCCGATTTACAAAAACATCCACTTCTTCTAATTCCCATTCTGCTACCATCCGCTATGCCTCCTTTCTTGTATATTTTATGATTATTATCGCACTATTACGTTGTCACGTACATACCTAATCGCAGATTCTGTAGCAGGAGTTAAAAAAACAATGCTATTGGTCGTTAGCCCAACACGGATGGTATAAGGCTTCATAACTCCATCTTCTTTTATTTCAAATCGTATAAAACCGCCTTGATGTTGCAGATATGGTCTTAAGGAGTCATATAACGGCAATCCCCTTAAATCTCTGCCTGTAACTCCCATACCCACCTTTTCCATACCGGCTAAGATGATTGCTGTAAAAGGAACTGTTAGCAAATCATCACCAAATCGCTGCTTGGCATCCAGCAATCCAATTTGCAGCTTATTTATATCTTCATCTTCAAAAAAAGTATCTAAAGCCGAGAGAATGCCTACTACGGCTTCTCCTTGATCTTGTGTAAATTCTTCTACAAACAATTCAGGCTTGGCCACTGCATCAATAAGCTCACCTTTTAAGTCGTCAGCTAACAATTCCACATCACTACCATATGGAGCCATGATGACAGTTTCAGATAAAGAAATTTGTTGTCTGATAAGAGAAGCTAAGCTACCAGCGATTCGTTCGGCTACCTTTGGCTCCGTACGAATTTCAATGCAATTCTTCTTCTCATTGATGTATACATTCCCGACACTGCTTTTAGGCCGAGTTGTCATCTCTTCACCGTAAATATCTCTTATTACTCCAGATTTATACATAAATCTGAGATAATATTCTCCTTCCTCTTCTCCCTGAGCACCGCTTATTAAAATCGGTGTACTGGTTAATGTATCGCGAGGAGGGATTACTACTTTTTCAAAAGGATTAAAATCATTATTTTCTATGATTAACTCCTTCATTCCATCTAATGTCTCGGTTCCTTCGATGCTATACCACGTCACAGAAGTTCTTCCTGCAAGGAGTTTATCTTTGCAATTTTTCAACCCCAAATTTTGCAGAACTCTATCTTTACTAATTTTTACCCAAATACGCTCCGATAAATCCCCGGCTAGCCCATCATTTGGTAAATCTAAATCAGTACATATATCCTTTAACGTCTGCTTAGGCAGCTTCAAGACATCACTTAGCAGAACTGTATTCTGGATAGTAAGCATTACAGGATCAGCTCCTTATTCCGAGATCAGAGGAATATGAAAATTCCCACAATACGGAAATGATAACCATATTTATAGAGAAATACAATAGCCATTAAAAGTCTTTAGACCTAGAAAAAAGAAAAAAGCCCGCCATCCATACGGATAGCGGGGTTCCTTGTCATTTACGCTCTATCGTTTGTTTCCAGCCTATTTCCTTTTAGATAAATTAAAAATATACATAATTTTAAGATTATTTTATGACGAATCATCACGCCCATGTTACCCTGTTTGGAACCGTCGATGTCCAGACAGGAGATGGATTCTGTACTTCAGCCAATCAGTGTAATGCCGCTGCTTTTTTAAGTTTTCTCCAAAAACTTCTGGTCCATTATATGGATAAATTTATTGTTCTTGTACTGGATAATGCCCGGATTCATCATGTGAAGCTGTTACGACCGTTTTTAGAGCAGAATCGGCACCAGCTTTCCTTATTGTTTCTTCCTCCGTACTCTCCAGAATGGAACCCCATTGAAAAGTTATGGCGCTGGCTGAAGGATATGGTTATCGTCAACCGTTTCCATAAAGATGAATCGGAGATTCGCTCATCTGTTTCTGATTTTCTTGAATTTATTCATCCGTGTCCTGAGAAAGTATTATCCAGAATTGGTTGTTTGAAACGTTAAAATCTCAAAGCAAATTTATATAGTAATTATCTGAACGTAGTGGGAAGAAGGTCGCTGCTTATAGTAGCGGCTTTTTATTTTTATTAGAAAATTTCCCCTCATCCCTATCGTAAGAGGAACTTGGGATGTTTAGCTTTCGTACGAGCGAGTGAAAGAGAAGACCCGGCGCAAGGCCAGGTTTTTGTTTGACCACATTGACCACATACTTATTTTATTTTTTTCCTTTTTATTCTCTTTCCTCTTGCAAAAACTTGAGATAAACAGAGATATTTAATTTTATTTACCTTTGTTTTTCCAAATTGTTTCGCAACCCTTATTCTTATAAGGGTGTTGCAAAACGTATAATCTCTGAATAATAAACAATAAAAAGCCACATGTTTGGAAAGAAAGGAAGGAAGGAATTCTCGATGTCAATTTATTGGTTTGCTTTCATCGCTTCTGTAATGGCGCTTGTATCGTCCGTCATTGTGCTCTTAATTATATTACGACGATTTATTAGAAATAGAAGAAGAGGGCGATACTAATGGCTAAAAAAGCACGCATATTTAAATCTTCATAATATAATGTATATTTATTGAAAACGAGGGCATTTATTACCGAGAAAGAACAGCAGTAGATTTTAGAAGAGGCTCTTCAAGAGTATACGCAAACAAAAACGACCTGATATTTAGAAAAGGTGAAAAAATTATAAGCACGTTAAAATAAAACATCTCGGCCACGCCGGGTTATTTTTGTTCTGACATCCTGTAAATACGTAGTCAGGTTTCGGGTTCTTTAGTGCAAGCTAGCCGTTTTCTGTATGTACTTCCAGTTTGCCTGCATGGACAAGCTTCTGAAGGTCTTCGAGTAAGAGGATAGCCCCTGTTTTGTCTACACGGGAGAGATAGCGTTTGTTCATTTGCACACTCCCTTTTTGTTCCATATCACAACAAAAGGAAAATATAGGCAATGTTTTTAAGCAACCAAAATAGCGTTGAAAAACGGCTCACAAGTCAGCTTTTCTTTTTTAAATACAAACAATGTACGGTTGTCCTATGTGATATATCCATACACAATCCGTTTTCCTTCATAGTATGTAGTATGTCAAAATTGGAGGGAGAGAATTGGTAAATGCCAATTAATTTTGATGAAACAGCTAGTGTAAATGAATGTGACGCGCGCGCGGTCCGACCTACCCTAACAGGAGGCAACCCTATTGTCAAAGTTCCGGTACTACTTCAGGAAGTGTCGGTGCAGCTGCCGCTAAGAGCGCGTATTACTTTTCCAGAAGATGTGCTTGAAATCAAGAAAATTAAAAAGCGCGTAAAATTAACGCAATGCCGTCTTATCCAACCGCGTACCTTGCCGGGTGAAACACCCCGCAGTAAACTGTTCCTAAGTGGTTTTGTGCGCAAAAATATTCAGTATGCAACACCTGTATGCCCTAGTGATGAGGATGAGGTACGCTCTGTGATTCATTCGCTAACGGTTGATGTCCCGTTCGATTGTGTGGCGGAAATTACGACGTTCCTTACGCCCCCGGTGGGTCCTTTCTTTAATGTGCGCAACGAATTCGATTTTCTTGTAGAGCAGCCGCTACCCGCTGGCTTTCCGTCCAAAGACCGCCTCATGTCCACGGATTTATCCCAGTTCCATCAACAAAGCGTTGAATTTTTCAACGAACAGGTCTTCTGCGAACTGGTTCGCGCTGATATTACCGAATGGGATGAAGCGACCGATCGGGAGCCACTGGTAAATGGTCCATTCGAAGAAGGAACGTTCAGAAGCATTGTAGAGAAGATGGTGCTCGATATTACGGTCAAAGTCTTACAGAATCAGCAAGTGCGCGTTGACAGCATTGACAGTGCTGACAACCCTTGTTGACAGCCTTTAATATCTCTTAATATCTCCAGAATATTTTAAAGAGAGTACCCCCAAGACGTATGAAGAAGCAGCCGCTGGCACAAAGGAATATCGACTTTGATTTGGTCAGCACGGTTCGCAACAAATAAAAACACCCCGCCATCCGGACGACCGGATAGCGGGGTATCTTTTACCCCTTTCTTGAATTCTGGTTACAAAACTTCAGCTTTTTTAGTGAGATCGTTGCAGCGATAACTTGTCAAGCCAATTTATAGGATTGTTTCTATCCCTCATAGGTAAGCTACAAACAGTATAAGACGGTCGCCTTCACATGGGTAAAGACGAGTTTCAATTCCTTATAGGTAAGCTACAAACCCCAAATTCTTCAACATATTCTAGAAGCTTCACTCGAGTTTCAATTCCTTATAGGTAAGCTACAAACCCGACTATTGAACAGAATCCCAGCTTCATCAATGAGTTTCAATTCCTTATAGGTAAGCTACAAACTCTATCTGCATCTATTGTGTCTATTTCCACTCCAGTTTCAATTCCTTATAGGTAAGCTACAAACTCCGCATATTCGCCACCCCTTTAACCCTTATATACGAAGTTTCAATTCCTTATAGGTAAGCTACAAACCCATTTTACATGAAAACATACATAATGAGAATCCTTGCGACATAACGTTTTTTTAGTTCTCACACCAAAATATAAACATACGCCATATGATAAGCTATTTTTTACGTCCTATCGCCAACCTCAATGTTTATACATATTTAAACCAAAATCAAATGTCGTCGATCCCCCGCCTTTTTTGCAGGATTAGAGGTCGACGACATCGACAACAATCGTTATTTATTTTGACCTATATAGTTAGTTATTCGCCGCTCGTCTACCTGACACCTTCCTCACCTCGTCAGCCAGCTCACCAAGCTCTTTCTTATCCTTACGCAACGCTTCGGCTGCTCTGTGATACTCGTCCAGCTTTTGCTGACACTTGTCCGGCTTCGCGTTTTCCTCCTGCCACATTTTCTGATATTGTTTGATTTGTTCGTCCTTCTCTTTCCACTCTGCTTGGATGAGTGCGATGATTTTGTCCGCTTTTGAAACGGGAATCATGTATTCTTCCTCCTTTTTGTCAGTAACCGATGCAACAACTTTCGTCAGCTCTGGAACCTGTACCACCATAGCTGGACGTGATGGGCGTTTTCCTGCTTTTAATTGTGCAATAGAAAAACCAAAGGTCATTTGAACGTGTGGGTAGTCCTTGAAACTTCTCCAATCACCGCCCCATTCAAATCCTCTGGCTTTAAACATTTGTACGACTTCCATCCAGTCTTTTTTGTGATTCTTATTAAAATCTGTGTTCATATCCCAAACGACTTGTTTGCCATCCGGTGTATATAAAGCGAAGTCCAGCGCCAAACCGTAGTTATGGTAGCTGGTACCGCCTTTAGCATTCGTCACGATTTTTCCCGGTTTTGTTCGACCTTGTGCGTATAATTCATTCTGTTCAGCGATTGAACGATACCCCTGCGTAATCAGCACATAGATACCGCGTTGCCAGGCTTCAAATACAACTTCCCAGCCACACTGGGCAACGACTGGATGTAAATTCGGGTCGTTCAACCGAAAGTTCTTTTGTTTCAGCCAGTCCCATGCAATGGCCATGTCCATCCCTCCTGCTTTAGATCATGAAAAGGCATAGATACCCGTTTGTTGACTCCGTTTCTCTTCAAAATTTTGCTTCCTTGTCGTTATCGTTTTTCATTTGTTCAAAACGTTGACGCAAAAACGCGGGGACTGGAACCCCAAGCCTCCCCATGTTTTCCACAAGTGAAATCCCCTCCACTGCGATTAAAAACATAATCATTGCATTTCGCATAAATTGCGAATCTGTACTGCCAGCTACTACATCCAACTGATGGGAAACAATGACCAGTAGAATCATGGCCCCTTTTTTAAGCAGTCCGTGAAATGCTCGTTCTGAGCTTATCTTTTTTTCTCTAAAAAACCCGACTAAAACGCCAGATAGATAGTCTGCTGCCATACAAATAGCAAGGGCAACTACTAAACGGTCAAATCCTCCAAGTAAAAAGGCAGCGCTTGCTGCGCCGCCCCCAACTACAAAAGTATAAAATGTATCTGTTTCCTGTCTCATCTACATCCTCCTCATCCCCTTTCGGGGCAAAAATAAAAACGCCTCTTCCAATCTGGAAAAGACGTTCGGCTATTTCTTCGTTTTTATATTATCCTCCGGCTTCAGATAAGGATCGCCTGTAATCGTTTCGTATTGTTCTGGCGATAATCTTCCAAGTTCTACGACTTGGCATACCATATCAGCAGTACACCATTTCTTTTGAAAATATAGATTCCATTTTTCAAAGTCAGTCATTCTGTTCCCTCCATTTGTGAAATTTTTAAATCCAACGCAGCCAGTAATTTTCCTTGTATGGCTGTGTCAGATTCCAATTTGGCGATGCGCAATTCCTTTTCGGCTACCTGTTGGCCAAGTATTTTGTTTTCTTGCTGTAGGCGGATGATTTGCAACTCCTTTTCAGCAAGTTGTTGACCGAGTACGTCAGTGTCAGACGGCGTCAATGGTTTTGGCTTCGTCAGTTCGTCGATTTCCTGTTGGGATAACCCTTCCGTCCATTCCCCTTCAACCCAACGTGGCCGGAAAAGACCTTCCGGTGGGTCGACGGTGATGATGTTTTCATCGTTGACAACGTCGCCTTGCTCGATGAGGACAGGTTCAAGATAGAACCCGTTTTCATCTATCCGGTGTACTTGTATGAGCATACGTTACCTCCTTTATTGTTCGGCTCGGAATGAAATTCCGTCAATTAAAACTACATTCGCGGCACTTGGGTTTGATGCATAATTGTATATACGAACTCCTCCATCAGTACCTATATAAATGTCTCCAGATGGGGTGCGCATAAAAAGAGGTAGGGAGGGTCGATAGCCTACAGGTAAGTAAAAAATAATCGTGCTATTCGATGTAATTCCTATTCCCAAACGACCTTTTAGTCTTACGATACCCATATCATCTTTGTAGTATCCTGACTGATACACATTTGTATATCCATTCAACAACACCGGAACAATCCATTGCCCCTGTTGCTTCCGCGCATACTGCGTTTCTACTACACTTAACCGCGTTGCTAAATCCGCTATATCCTGCGAGTTTTCCGCCACCACTCCAGCCAACTTGGTACGGTATTCGCCCTGTATGTCGATAAGTGGTGCAGTGTAGGCGTGTTTATTCTCGACAATATATGTGATGGAATAAGCGGCAGATGAATCAAAGTTTGCAGGAACGTTCTTTGAAGCTACTTTCCCGTAAGATGCCACATCATATGCGTTCTTAGCCCATGTGTGATCTGCTTGATCGTTTTTATAAACATCGAATACTTTTTCGATACGATACCTTGTTTCTGTACCCGCAAAAGGAGCGTATTTTGTACTATCAATACCGATAGCAATGGAACCACCATCTGATTTCGGGTTAGCTATCTCCCTCCGCACAACCCCTGTCCCGACTTCAAGCAAATTATCCCCTTCGTGCAAAGAAATTTCCCCTTCGGACGATACAGGGACTTCTATTTCTTCTGCGAGTTGGTAGAGTAGTGAATAAGGAGTCCATACGAATGTATCAGACGGATTCCAAGCAGAAGCATATGTCTGTCCTATTTTTGAAGTCGGAAGGGTTGTTGTCCCACTCGTTTGTCCTGCGTGAATTTTCGGTATCTCTGTCCACGTTTTTGTGCCTGTTCCGTTGTATGGCGCTCCTGTGCCATCATGCATCTTCCAACCATAGAAATACGCCTGAATCTCTGCCGCTGTTGGCGTATAGGACTCGCCCCAACCGCTATCTGACGTACCTACCTGTATCGCTATTTTCTTATAGTTTGCATGTCCGTTAGGGTAAACGGTGATTGCGTCAACAACACCCGACGTACCTGTATTGATTAAGATTTTACCGTCATACTTAATCCCTGTATGGTCACTTGTAATTGTATCCATCTTATGACCTGGTAAAATAGTGTCGGTTATTAATGTTTTATATCCTGTACCGCTCCCCAGCAAAGACCAATTCAAACTACCATCCAACACCAATTCTTCAAACCGTTTAAGCTTGTACGGTTTTCCATCACGGAAAAACAACTCGTCTCTTACGCTTCCATCTGTGTTCGAGTGTAGTGTGACATCAAAAAATTGATAGTCATTGTTTTGTGGCTCGAAAGGTAAGGGCGTGTCTCCGATATTGAGCATCGGGTTTTCAAATTTTACAGAAGCATTTACGCCGCCATCGGTATTGAAAATAACCCGTATTTTTGCTGTGTCTGCTGTTGTATTAAATGTAATATTTCTATTTGTAGTAGGCGAAACACCACCAGATAGAAGCGTCCCGTCTTGTTTGTATAATTGTACTTCTACTGTTCCGAGCGAATCTGCGCTATAAGAAATAGCGTAAGCGGTAGAAGGAATCGCCGTGATATCAGTAAATAGGTTTTGTCCAGTGCCAGTCCGATTAAGTGTAGCAGAATAAGGACTATTCACCACAAAATAAGGTTGACCGCTCCACTCCGTAAACGGCGGCAGAAGGTTTTTACCATACCGGATGATATATGGATTCCGAACGCCTTTTACATCGTCTACATACGGGTACTTGGCGTTAATCTGCGCATTCGTAAGGCTGTCGATAGTAGTATCCCCGGTAATATCGTAGACAGCAACTTTCTCACCTGATGCCCATGAAAGGTTAAGTGAAGTAACACCCGTTACTTTGTACGGAGTAGGACGGCTTGTGCCATTTACCGTTACGCTTGTTCCCCCTTCATTGATAATGAGGTAACGTTTTGCTGAATCTACGGTAAGTGTGTTCGATGTTGCTTCGCGTCCCTTGCGTCCGTTTAAGTTTACAAGCGTCCGGCCTGTTAGGTTTAAGACATTAAACGGCGTATCTCTTGGGACGGTAACAATGTTAAGGCCGGGGAGTAGGGTAGTTTGAAACGGTGTTCCCTCTCCCATTTCTTCTTCGATTTTTTGTAGGCGGGTTTCGTGTGATGCTACTTTCCCTTTTTCTGTATCAGAATAGTCATTAGTAGACAACCCTTTTCCCGGCTCTTTCATAACCACTTCTTCTTTTTTTGCATATGTGTCCGGCGTAATGATTTTTCGTTTATCCGTAGACGTAATAACTTGACTGGCATCCGTGGCAAAATACCAAAGCAAAAGCCCAGCCTCTGCGGTCGCCTGGGACGTCGTTTTCTTCATCGTTCCGTCCGTGTCCAGATAGATGTATTGTCCCTGCGTCGGGTTTAGTTCCATGCTACCTGCCGGAACTTCAAAGCGGCGGCCGTTTACATACGCAATACCTGCGGTCCATGAAACGGTCAGGCCATCATGCGAGAATTGCAATCCCGCTGTTCCGTTGGGAGAAGCGACAAAATTCCCTCCCCATTCTTTGGCCAAGTTTTCAACAAGTAAATGCGCTTCTGTAATTCCATCTTCCATATGGTTTAGCCGGTCGGCTGTGATGCGCGTCCCCTCTTGTACCAATTCATATAGCGGTCGCCCCGTTTGGGGGTCTGTCTTCTGTTTCCCTGTTTTTGGGTCTAAAATTGGCTTGGTTAAATCGGGGATTTCATCGAGCCAGCTTTGTTTTTTATATGTCATTCGCCTTCACCTCGACAAAAAATTCAAACCCAATTAAAAAACCCTTATCGTTTTTTATAACGTTAAGGGCAGTGTTGGCTAGTGTATTGCCTTTGTTGTCCATTAGTGATGCACCAAGAATTTGTTTTCCCACAGCTTCTGTCTCTTTTACATAAACGTATTTTCGTACAGAGCGACCAGAAATAATCGTATTGTGTATCGGATACTGAATAAGTTCCCCAGATATATTTACTAGAGCATGATCAAAACGATCACTTGCGTCTTGAACAATATAATCAAGCAATAGCGGTTGAATAATGCCTGCCATGTATTATTCCCCCTTTTTCATTGTAATTTCAAAACCGGTAATTGGACCATCTACACGGTGATAATATTCATCACCATAAACAGAAAATGATTGACTGAAAATTTTCCCTGATATAGATGTTGTCATGGGTACATCTAAGCCACATATAGGAAAATCTATTGGGTGGTTGTAGGCGTTAAGGGAGACAACAATGGCCTCTTTTTCCTTGTTTTTAGCTTGATATTGATGCGCTAAATGTCCAAGTTTATTTCTTCTGATATATTCTTCAGCAACATCAAAATTAATAACCTTGTCTGTATTCTGAAACTCATATATGACAAGAAAATCATGAAAAAAAGGAATGATATTTACGGGAGTTTTTAGCAAGTAAGACATAGCAGCTTCAAATTCTTCTGTATTTGTTGGTCCACCCCGCTCCCATTTCCGAACTATAATGCGTCGCCGACGTTCCTCAAGCGTTAACTTCTCACCGTTGCTTAGCCCTAGCAATCGCTCTTTTTCTGCTAGCGTATCAACAGAGTTTTTTGTCAGCCGTTCCGCCTCTATTTTTTCGATGATTCTTTCCCCTTCTTTAATCACGGCCACGATGGCATTAAGCAACCGCTCCATATCGATGCCGCTAAACTTAAACCATCGCTTGGGAAAGTAGCTTTTAAGCTGTTCTTTTAACGCATCCATTACACCACCTCAGTAAGCGTGTATATTCCAGGTAAAGCTAGCTCTCCGCCGCTCAACGGAATATCCTTCGCTGGAGCATCCAAAGTGAAATTAAATACCCCTTCTATATCATTGATTGCATTACGCAACTTATTTGTTCGTACAATAAGCACTTTATTCTCCGCTTCGATGCAAGCATCAAGAGCTTTTTTAATTTGCGGAAGAATAGTAGAGAAGGTAAACCCGGGCAACAGTTTGATTTGGGCTGATACATCGACATAAATGGGGGTTGGTGCTTTAACGAGAACACTACAACCACCAGCCGGAATTTTTTTGTTTATGAACGCTTGTACTTCATCAATAAGCTCCTGAGTTGGAAGTCCGTTGGTTCCGGTAATCAACAAATCAAGCGTACCGTTTCCGCGCGCTAATGGGATGCTACGGGCAGAAACTACACCTGTTATTTGTTTGGCCCATATAGGATAATCAAATTCCGTACCGCCTTTTTCACGGTTTTGAATATCTTCGATAAGCCGTCCACGTAGTGTTTCATCATCCTCTTTATCCGCGCCCTCTTCCACCAGTTCAACAACCTCAATTGTATCTACACCAACCATGCCAGGATGAACCGTCGTTCCGGCAGAGAGGTTTCCTATTTTTCCCTCAATCGAACACTTTGCTAATACATATGTACTTGTTTGACCGGCAGGAATTACCGGTATATCAGGCTCATCCTTTGTCGTTATAACATAAAAATCAATAGCTGGCATATCGCCTATAGCTTGTGTCGTAATAAGAGAGCCGACCGGAATTGGTGTATCAACAGATGCAGGAGATGAACGCTTGGCATTAAAGCGTACGATAGCCTTTTTAGCCAGCTTTCTTCGTACAATCGATGACCATTCTTCGCACTGCTCATCTAAAGCATCACCTTTCGCTGTGAAAGGGCTATGATCTTCATGTACAGATTTAGCTGCCATGATTTGGTCATATACCATATCCCGCGTTCCTATTGCGATATGTTTGACAAGCCACTGGTCGTCCAATTCCTCGATTTTAGCGCCCTCGCCAATCAATACATTCACAAACTTTTGCATGAGTTGGTCGGGTGTTGGAAACTCAATAGCCATTACGTCGCCTCCTCCAACACAAGATCAAATGTGATATCTTGTACGGTTACTCTTGCTGTGATGATTACGACATCATCTTTTCCCACCTCTACCGTTACGCTTTGTACATTGTCCACGCGCGGGTCTTGCATGATAGTATCCCGCACTTCCCCTTCGATTTTTTGGATTTGAGCAGGTGTCATAGACTTGGAAAGCATGCGATAAAGATTCGTGCCATATTCAGGGTAATAGATTAGTTCGCCCTTCTCACAAAGCAACCGCAAATATAATTGGTTCCGGATATTTTCAATTTGCGACATGGTAGCAATCTCATTGCCAACAAATTGAATATCTCGCTTTTTCACATCATAAAAGATGTCAGTTCCGGTATAGACTTCATTTTCATTGGGTTCGTTCATTGTATCACCCCAGTTATTACATATTTGAGCGGTCCCTCTTTTTCGTTGACTACTGGTACTAACAACGCTGTTTTCCCAACATCATTGATGGTAATGGGAACGGTTGTCTGGCATTGCATAGATTTTCCTTTGATTAAGACCTCAATCGGGGCATGATTTGTGATTGTGGCAGTTCGGGGCAACCGGATGCCGATGGGAATGACAAGACTTTGCCCGTACGTCCCTTCCGCTGGAATCACAAAACATTCTTGTCCGACATGCACATCTTCTACATCGATTAAGAAAGGAAGCCATCCGAGTTCTTGCTCCGATGGCTTTAAAGTGGGAATGACTTTCTCTGCTTCCGGTTTTGAGCTTGTAATTTCAGCTATACTTGGATTCCGCATTATCCCACCTCTTTCATTTTGTTTCCAAAGCTTATTGTTGTGGTAATTCCATCTTCTAACGTTTCGCTGTAGCGAACGCGAGTGACATAATAAATTTGTGAAAGCCCCAATCCTACGCCATATAAAGCGATGCGGCGGTCTGTATCCAGGTCTACATAGCGCGGAGTAAAAATCTCCCCTGTTATGTCGCATTTTGTTAATTCACGATATATGGAACGAATACGAAGACGGACCTGCTCTTGAGAGAGCCCGGTTAAAGTGTATCTTTTTATGAGCGCTGTTTCCGGTTCGTCATTTGATGCACCTTTTTTATTTTCTTTGGGGGGACGCGGGTAATATTCGATAATCGTGCGACCTTTATAGTAGGAGCGCCCCTCTACGATAATGTCCCGGGCACCACTCATATGCCGTTTGATACTACGGACTTCACAATCTTTTCCGTATGTGAAGGGGATTGGAGCGAGCTTAAGTTCTGGGATTTGGTCGAGTGGTCCAAAAAAACCTTCATTTCCTTTCACTCGAACCACAAATCCCTCCCATTCTGCCAGCCAGTTTAGCAGCTCCCAATCATTCATTTTTGTGTTTGCGGTTTGGGAGTCTTCCGAATATGAACCGATCTTACGGGACGTTGCTGTTACCTTCGCTTTCAGTTTGTGATAAGCAAAAATTTCATTTGCCACAGAAGAGGCTGTGCGATTCTTGATGTTGCGCGGAATTTCACGGTCAATTAATCTTCCGATTTTCCCGCGTCCTGAAATCATAACTTTTTCCTCATCAGTAAAATCCCAGTCTGGCTCATCAACAATGCCGTTAATCAATTCGCGATTTCCGATTTTAATTTGAACCGGAATATCTTTACCGGAGATAAGGGTTGTGCTTGCCTTTGCGTTGGAAGCAAGGATACCATTCCCCCCTACATTCCAAGGTACTATTACGTCGAAATTATCCGCTTCATCAAATGCACATAAATCTACACTCCACTCTTTAAAACTGATTTTTTGCCCAGCCAAGTACACTTCACCAAACAGTTTTTGCGTTCCGTACACAGGTTGTTTATAGATCATAGAGTGATCACTAGCTTTTGTCCGGGCTTAATTTTATTTGGATCGCGGCCGATGACAGCTTTATTCTCTTTGTAAATCTTTTCGTATTTATTCGGATCACCATAGTATTTTTGAGCAATCATTCGCAAGTATTCCCGCGGAGCTACTACATGAATGATTTTTTTAGGTTTTTGTTGCTGTGCTACCTGTTGTGATGAAGCAAGAGACGCTAATGGTTTGGTTGCATTAGTAGAAACAGTAGATGTTTTTTGAGCATTGGCGGTGGATGTTTTGGTTGCGGATACTGTTTTTGACATATCACGTTCAAGTTTGATAGTGAAATCAATCCAGTCTTTACGCGTCCACGGCCATTCAAACTTTTGAACAAAACAAAAAAAGGAGAAGGTGTGGAATGAAACCTGAACACTTTCTCCTGAACGACAATATTTTTCAAGTTGAGCAGCCTTTTGATATGCGTCTGGTCCGTCAAAAGTTCCCTCCCACTCGTGTCCATCAGCTGGGAAGTACCCACGCGGCTGTTTGATAATACCGCCCCCAGGCAACTTATGAGTGGCAATGATCTGTTCCCCGCCAAGGGGGAAGTTTTCAGGTGCCGCCAACCCTGTCATTTTCACATTACCGATGATTAACAAGCTATTCCTCCTCCTTTTTTCTACTGGGATAAACCAGGGCGATAAGAAGCATTATTCCGACGTTTCTTCCGGATGACTGCTTCGATAATTCCCGGTAGCTCTTTGGCGAATTTGGCCAGTTCTTCTTGTACATATACTCCGATTTCCTCTCTGTTACTGCCACCATTTATATTGATGTCACCAAACTGAATGACAATTGGCGTGCTGCTTTGTGAAGAGGTAGAGAGAGATAATTCTCTTTTCGTACTTTGACCCTGACCTTGTTCTTGTGGCGCAAACATTTCTCGAATTGTGCCAAGGAACGGAACACGGTACGACGAACCTGCAATGCCACCATTAGCAAACATTTTTATGCCAATCAATCTTGCAGTTTGTTGCCATAACGAAATTGCACGAGCGCGCCTGCTCGGATGTAGCGGAATTACCATCTCTGGTTGTCCAGGTACTTCTCCTGCAATTGCTTCTCCGTTTCCTACCCATGTAGGAACTTTAACAATTCCGCCTTTACCTGCCATACCGCCATTAGCTAACTTTTTGATACTATTTCCAGCACCTACAATACCTCCATTAGCTTTCTTTTCAACATATTTCGTAAGAGCGTATGGTAAAAACGAATTCTTTTGTGCCGCTGGATTAAATACCTCTTTATTGTCTACTTTACGAGTGACAGGTGGAGTTGGTCGAGTTTTCGGGGCTGGTGGCCCATATGGTACGCTATAATCGACCTTAACTTTTGTTTCTACTCCTTGACCAAACAATTCTTTTACTTTCTCCCAAACAGAAGTAAAGGCAGATAATAGTCCTTTTACGATGGAAGAAGCTAAAGTGGGAAGGGCTGTGAAAATGATCCAATCAAATAGCTCTCCCAATAAGCGCATCCCATCTGATTTTACCCATTCCCAAGCACCTTTTAGTAATTTGATAATGCCTACAACAAGGCCAGGCAAAGCTGTACCAAGTAACCATTGGATTAACAACCCGAACAAGCGGATGCCGTCTGTTTTAACCCAGTTCCATGCCTTTCCTAAAAGCGACATTGCCCCGGATGCTAAGTTGCTGAGCAAGGTTAATCCGTTTGTTTTAATCCAGTTCCACGCCGCCCCTGCCATAGACTTGATCCAATTCCATGCCTGTTGCATGATAGGTGGTAAAGCTTTTGCTATCACTTGGAATGTTGTTTTTATTAAATTACCAACCGCGCGGAGAACCTTTGGACCTTCAGTGGTGAATACTTTCCAGAAAGCGCGAATACGGTTTCCGCCGTTCTTTTGGATATCCATCGTGATTTTATCAATGTTTTTGGCCACGTTGGATGGATCACTTTTTCCGTCCGCCCCTTTAGATAGCCCTTTGTATAAGGCTCCACCTGCCAGAGCACCAATGGCCAACCATGGAGCGAAGGCCATAGCGCCAGCTGCTAACATGCCAATACCGCTCCCAGCCATGCCAATTCCTTTACCAACCATACGCCCAGCACCTACCACTCTTCTAGCGGTGCCGCCGATAATACCGAAACCTGTTTTTGCTGTTCCTGTTACGCCGGTTTTCACGAAGTTCATCATCTGCTGGCGACGCGTCAGAGGGTTCCCGGCCGAATCTTTTGTGCGGAACATATTAGCGTAGTGATTGGTTAATCCTGCCTTTTCCATTCGGTCTGTAACATAGTTGTTTAAGCGGCTCGCACCTTTTGCGAATCGTGAACCGGTAAAGCTATCATATAACATCTTTGCCCCAATGATTTTTCCCTCTATTCCTTGTTTAACAGGATCTACGAGCATTTTTGCTCCAATAGCATACTCTTGTGCTTTATTACGAATCGGGGTAGCCAGTGGCGCAATGAGATGGTTTTGAGCAAATGATCTCACCTGTGTTCTTGCTGCAATAATAGCCCCTCTTGCGCGAGTATAGCGTTCACTCCAAATGTTACGGTCTACAATGCGATCATCATTACCTCTTCGATTAAAAAGACCGCCACGACGCATAAGCAAGTTTCGTTGTGCATGAGTGTACATAATAGCCCCGCTTGCGTCTCGCATGATGTTTCCATTCGCATCTCGCTGAATGCGGCCACCTTGATAAGTGTAGAATTTCTGACCAAACAGCATACGGGATAGATAACTTTGCCGCGCCATAAAAATTTGCCGGCCGTTATAACGGCCCGTTTGAGTGATGTTTCGCTGTAAATCACGTGTGGAAGCAATTGTACGTCCTTCTCGCAATCCCCATCGTTCTATATCCGCTGTGTTTAATCCAAGACCTTTTTGGCGCATTGTCTGGCGCTGTCTTGCGGTTGCGAGCGAAGAAATACCCATCCCAGCCATTGCATATCCTGCGAGTGCTGAGAGTGGGGATAAGGCAGTAGCAATCGCTTGTCTCGGGTGTCTAACCGTTTCATATATTGTTTTTACTTTTTGGACTGTAGTACGGGTAGTACCAGCAGCAATCGCTCCGACTTTTCGACCGCCACTTACCGCACCTTCTTTCCCACCTACCATGGAAAACATGGCTTTCATTGCACGGAAAGCGGGAGCGGCCAGAAGTGCGGCACCTGCAGCAACAAGCAAATCGGCTGTAAGCGCAGTTGCGATTTTTCCCACGTCACCGGAAGCTACTGCTTGTACGTTTAACTCAAATAGTTTTTTTAGTCCAGTTGATAAAGCCTTTGTGATGCCATCAAGAATCGACCCACCAATTTTTAACCCAAACTCAATAGCTTTGGTTAAGTCGAAGTTTTTGAAAATCGTATCAAAAATCGATCCGATATTTTTGAAAGCTTCTTCGAATGATTGAGCAGCTTTGTTGAAATCACCATTAATCACTTGGGCAATACCACGAATTAGCGGCTCGATAACCTGTAAAGCGCCGACCAGTATATCCCCTATTACCCTACTGATTTCCTCAAGGATTCGGCGCATCTTTGGCCATATATTGCCATTTGCATCACGGAATAAGTCAAGAACAGGTTTGAAAGCATATTTGATATCTTCCCATATCTTTTTTAATAAGGGACCAACGCGTTCCCAGTTATCAATAATCACAGTGGCTAGCAAAGAGAAAGCAGTCAGCATTGGATTGAGCTTTACAAAGTCCGCCACAAATTTTGCTAGTGCGAGAGGGGCTACCCTAAACGCCGTAGCCAAAGCTGGGCCAAGTCCTGCGAGCATTTTAGGCAATCCTATAATTGCCTTCCTAAACATATCGAATCTTTTGGCCATCTGTACGACACGAGGAGGAAGAACAGCCATCGCGCCCGCCTGCATCCCTTTCATGGCAAGACCTAACGCTAAAAATGCATCTTTTGAAAAGAGTAGACCATACGCCAAAGGAGCCAGCAAACCTACGAAAACTGTAAGGGCTGCACCTCCGGCCAATATGTGCGAAACAAAGGTGGCAAAACCAGGATTGTTACGCAAAAATTCAGTAGCAGCTGCTGTCATACCCGTTAGTTTGTTTCCTATTGCTTCTATGGTAGGACCAAGCGCATCGAATAATTGCTCTATTACGTTAGCAAAATTCCGCCATGCTTTTGCCATTGCCTCTACGCCTGCTTCAGCATCCCCCATATTCTGATAGGCGTTCAACGGATCAAGTTCTTGAAGCTGCATCATCATTTTTATTTCGCGTTGCAGCATTTCTTCACGGTTTTTCCCTAAGTTCTCTTGCATGCGCTTTATATCGCTCTCTACATTGGCGATAGCTTGGTTTATGATTGCCTTCTGGTTCTTATCCTTCGTAGCGTCTCGTTGTTTCTCCAACCTTTTCTTTTCTCGTTGCAAGCGAATGTATTCTTTAGATTGCTCACGAATAGCTTTCGCAACATTTCGTTCCGCAGCCGCTCTGGCATCGTCCTCTGTAATTTTCTGTCCTGTAACAAGTTTTTTATAAACGTCGCCGTATTGCGTGAGCGATTTAGCAGCTTCTTCCCAATCCCCATTTGTTCGTTTCATTGCTAGTGCTAGGGCATTTGCTGCTTGTTCTTCGTCGATGGAAAGCAGTCGCATGGTCTTTCGCATCGTCTCGATGGCCTTTATGCTAGATTGCGCGTCACCTGATGCCCATACATCAGCAAAGTCTGCACCTTTTGTAGCTAGACTTTTCGCCGCTTCTGCTGTTAAATCATATTTATTCTTCAAAAAAGCAAATACTTTCGATACTTCTTCACGTGCTTGTCCTGTCTCTGCGTATACATCTGCCATTGCGTTTTTGTATTCTTTCATGTTGACGCGTGGAGTGAGTGTCTGTGCTTCAAACTTAAAGTAAGCCTGTTCTGCTTTAGCACCTACATAGGCAAATGCAGCACCTAGCCCCAAAATAAAAGGTGTTACCATCGTATTGATGGTCGTACCAAGCGTTTGATAGGTGGTGGCAAGCTGTTGCACCTTACGACGTTGTTCCTGGATCGTGTCAGTTGCGCCAACAATGGCTTTGGCCGCTCCATCAATCGTTTTGTACGTCTTGCCTGCAAGCATAGCAAGGTCAGCATTGAAAAAGCCTGTTACCTGCGCTTTGAACCGTTGGAAGCATTCTAACGGTTTTACAAATACATCCTTGCCGAAAGCCTTCATGACATTATAGCCGTTGACCTCGGCCATCTTCTGCACGGCATTTACATCTTGGAGCTGCTTCTTATAGCTTGCTAGTGCCGCCTCTGCCTTTTTGATTTCCTCTGCATACTTGGAGGCATCTGCGCTTTTCTTCATCTGCTCTAATGCCCGTTCGGTGAGCTTGATTTGGTCGCGTAGATTGTCCATTCGTACATTCGCTAAATTGTACAATTGGCCTTCTAACGCTTGAATTTCCGCCTTTGTTTTCCCAAATCCAAGCAAAGACAATTCTCTTCGAGTGCGAGCGATAGATTTTTCGATCTTTGTAAATGTATGGTGCGCTTGAATAGCGTTAGTCGCTGCATTAAATTCTCGAAAGCTGGCGGTTGTTGCATTTAAGCGTTGCTGCATGTTGCGAAGAACTACAATAGGGGCACTGCTAATGTTCATTCTATTTAAATTTTGTACTTGTCTATACGTATGCTCTGCTGTTCTCCCTATCCTACGAAGAACATGAGAAGTACGGTCAACCGCATTAATCAAAACACTAGCGTTAAACACCATACTCATTTTTTCGCTCACCTCATCCCAATAAAAAAACACCCTCTATATTTAAGAGAGTGTTGAGTGTTTTCATAATAATATATTTTATTAATTATAATTAACCTCTGTATCAAACGGATCGGCAGTTATATATTCGGTGTTCTGACTTTCATTTTCAGATTCTACATAGTTTCTAATATCTAATATATTAGGGCCGATCCAATCAGCAATACAATAAATAGACACAATTAGAGCTGCAGCTTCTACGTAAAGCGTGCCGTTAATGATAACAGGCGGCTCATCCATTTCGATTTTTTCTCCGCCAATATAGGCTATTTTATTACCGACTTGAAATGTAGAAATGACTTCTCCATCAATGACAGTGAATGTCTTTGTCTTTGCATTCCACGTGCTTTTTACATCGAACATATCCAGAAACGATTTTGCCGGAAACATTAGCTCGTCACGGGCATAGATTAGCTTTTTAGGTAAATCAAATTCCTCACCTTCAAATGATAGTTGCACATGTGCAGTTTGGTAGATAGAAGATGTTTGTAATGGTTTGAGTTGAGCGGCTGCAGTCGGAAGCGCTACAACGAAAGACGAACAAATGATGCCAAGCGCTAAAAATATTTTTTTCATTTTCATTCACCCCTTTCCAAGATTTTAGAATAAATTTCCGTTTATTTCTATGATTTTAACTAAAATATTGGAAAGAAGAAGAGAACAACCTCTATAGGTCGTTCTCTTTCTCCCACGCTTCCCGCAGCAGTTCATACGCTATTTCTCGCATGCTGTGCGGCATATTAAGCGCATCTTGCCACGTTATTGCTCCTTTGCTCCATCTTCCGATTTCGAGGCATTCAATGAACCATTGCTGTTCTCGCCAGTATTGGCGTTTTCTTTCTTTTTTTCTTCGCTTTCCACCTCACTTAATTTTCGTTGAAATTCATCAAATTCTTTCCCAGTGAAGTTAGCAAAGGCTTGAAGAAGCGTTTTTTGATTCGTTGGTTTTTTTATTTCTTTGCCGTTAACTTGTTCTACGGAAAAAATAGCGTTAAGTTGTCCCATTTGAAAAGCAACAGAAGCTGGAATAGACTTGCTTTCCGCTGCTTCTTCACTCATAGATCCGGTTAGAAATGAGCTTATTAGGAAACTGTCAAATGCGGTTAATTCGCGTGTTTTGATAATTTTACCAGTAGAGAGTGTGATTTCTGCCATGTAATTCACAATCCTTTCTTTTACTTAATTCTTATATCCAAATTAAATACGGTCACGTCTCATCGCTTTTAGTTTCATTTTGAATTTCCGAGCATTATCCCCGCCATCACCGGACTTTTCAAACTCTACAATACGCACACCACCATCTGCTGTGTATTTGTATTTACGAACGGTTCCATCCAAGTATGTTTCCGTTGTAATGACCTCTAATTCAGGGATAAGAGTGTTATGACGGTGGGCCAGCTCCAATTCTTCGATTAGATCATCTGGCGTCGTATCTACAATTTCACCTTCAAGATCGATTTCCCACCCTTTCCAGATGGTGCGTGTGTGTTCATAAGGCTCACCAATGGGATGTTTGGTCTTTCTTTCGGTGATAGGTTTTTCGTCAAATTTTTCTGTCTCGATTGAAAAAGGTATAGTGGTACGAGCCCCAGATGGGCTGACTATTGTTTTTGTATACGAAATCTTTAAATCTTTACCTAGCAAGCCATCTTTTGCTGCCATGTTTTATTCCTCCTTCGCTTACATCGCGTCAGCCGCACTTAGCAAGCGAACGCGGATTTTATCGGCAATGTTATATAAATCAACCGTTAGATCTTCGATGAATTCATCTACGTTGCCGATTTTTTCAGGTGGTGTAAAAAATACTTGATAGTCTTGGATAATTTCTGCCGTTTTTGCATCGTCAAAATACTTTCGTGTCACTGCTTCTACATCTTCCAGCACGCTTGGAGAGATATGTTTACTTCTGTATGGCGCTAGTATGATGTAGTAGTCTTTCTCGATTAGCGATGTCACACGACGGCGATATGTTTGTCGCAATCGCTTGTCTTTTGACAACGTATAATCACTACGTAAACCATATCTTAACTGGCCATCGGCATCGACGATTTGGCTCATGCATACGACATTAGATTTGGTCAAAAGCTCAACATCCTCGTCACTGATAGGAACATCTAGGGACTCGATATCAGCAAATGTAAAGCCGGCAGTTCCATCCTGAACAGGCGTAAGGATGTGTGCAATGCAGTCACACACTGCTACTGGTACATACCATCCTTTTGATTTGCTCTTGGCGTGACCAATTGATAAATGAGCGAATTCCGTATCATATGTTTCGCGCTTGACAGCAGCTGCTGAAGGACTTGTATTTAAGGCGGTTGGTAAATATGCGAAGGCATTTTTCTTCTCCGCTGTCTTAATTAGCTCTTCATTAAAGGCATCAGAAACAAAGATATCAGATGTGATATCTGTTACCTCCATAGAGGTTTTCATAAGCTCCAATCCAGTTTTATTTCCCGTATTTGAATCAAATCCACCTTTATAAAGACTGGTCAAAGCGGACGTCGTTGTTGGGATTGTGCCGTCCGATCCACCTGCTAGTTTGGTAGCTTCGATAACAGCTGGGATGTTGTTGGGCGCTTCTGTTTTACTATTTGCATTTTCTGCTTCAAATTCTGGCGAAAGTTTGTTAATTGCATCAACTGCTTCTTGCACGGAAGATAGATTACTGTAAATTTCCGGCTTCATATTAGGAACCGTTAAAGTAATGGTAAACGTACCGGAAATATCCCCGTCCGTCACTTTCACAGTGCAATCATTACCGATTTCACCCAAGTCTTTTTTACGAATAATTAATGTGTCTTGCGCCTCTGCTGCCCTGTCCTTCAACGTAATACTAGCTTTTGCCGCCCCGTTTCCACGGAGATTTACTAAAATAAGCTTTTGAACTCCGCGCTTAAGTGCGGCATAAGCAGCACGGGACCCAGTGTATTTTTCAATGAAATCCCCCATTTTTTGCTTAAACTCTTTCTCGCCTACAACCGTATGAACCTCATACGGCGAACCTTTCTGGAAGTATCCAATAATTCCCATTACCTTTTGAGAAACACCAAGCGGTTTCTCAGGAACTTCTGGCACCTGTTCTTCAAAATAAATATCTAGTGTTTCAAAATCATCTGCTGTTTGACCGCCTCGTAAAACTGGCATAGTATGCCCCCCTTATTTAAAAAGTTATAAGAAAAAGACACCCCTGATTTTTAGAGTGTCTTTCGCTTAAATATTGATGGATTTTGATGAATAACCCAGCTTGTGTTACCGCTGCTTTCGCCGAGCGGCGGCAGTAGTTCTTCTGCTTCTAGTAACTTTCCGTAGATTTGTACTGTGTTTTTAACTGAATACAGTCGCTTCCCATGTTGCTCAAAACGCTCGCCCAGCGTTTTTATACGAACCGCTTCCTTTGGAACTGGATCGTCGGTGGTAGGGAAACGAACGTGCTTGCTGATTTTTTTCATTATATACAGCTCCCATTCACGCAGAAAAGGAAGAGGGTTAATGGTCATTCCTTCACCGTTATCCCTATCGTCCATGAAAAGAGCAACTGTGCATGTTAATGTGTATCGTCCAATTTCATACCAGGTGTAGTGTTTACCTTCATGTTCGGTGCGGGTGTATTCTTCATGCTTATCTATCATTTTTTTAATTGAAGTGGTTACCTTTCGAATCCCCACACAAGGGAATGGCCCCGCTCGTACAGCTTCAACATCATAATCAAAGACTGTTCGCGGAGGGGAAGAAAGATGAGGAAAAGAATGAATAATATCTCGCAAGGTTGCGTATGAGATTTCAATTTCATTCCGCATCATCGTAAGGTCTGCATTCTCCTATTAATCCCTTCTCGTATATCATTTTCAAGATGGGTTTCCACTTCCTCCGCCAGTGCCGGCCGTAAATATGGACGCTCTGGAATTCCCCTGTCCTCGTCCCCATATTCATGTGTAGCTGCGTAAATCATAGGGCTTCCCACTTCTGCTTCTAACTGATCGCGTCGCATTTCAAGTGTAATACTACCCTGCAAAAGACCGTCATCTTTCAGCGGTGCATCTGCATCGGCTCCAGTTGCTTTTGCTTGTGGATTGTTGAATTTCCGTTGCACAGTTTCATCCTTCAAAACAGCCCAGCCATCCTGATAGCTTCCTATTCGCCGCTTTGCATTTGTCATAACGCGTACAGCCGTTTTATGAATACCGTCCGCCACGCCTTCATGAAGCGGTTCCGACATCATATATAACTTCTTTGCAATATCATTCAGGTTCAACATTGCCATCTACCCTCTCTGCTGCTGCTTGATAGCAGACGATTTCTCCAAATATTCGTTTTGGGGTAACTGTTTTGATTTGGTATCTACGTCCCTGATACTCAATTAGAGACGTTTCAACAATACGTGTATTTGTTGGGAGTAAAAGTTCCATATTTCCCGTACTAACATCGCCAGCCATTTCAGATAAGACTTGATGTGTCAAATTACGCTGAATAATTACCTGTTTTGGTTTTTCTGTTTTATATGCAATTATTTCCCCTAAATTGTTCTTAATTGGTTTTGACTCTTCGATTAAAAAAGCTATTTTCCCATGTTCGGAAAACATTTTTTGAAGATCGGACTTAATTTTTTCAAGGAGCAAAGGTATCACCCAAATGTCATAAACGGCGAATTTTTTTCTTCTTTTTGTGAAGTAACTATTCTAGAACTATATTGCTCTTCAAGTTGCTGTGCCGCTTTAAGAATTTGTTCTATTGCTTCCGTCATGTTTTCTGTATTTATCTTCACTACACCTTCCAGATCATATGAGATGTAGTCATGAAGCATTTTGGGGTCACCCACAATAGCACGTAAGGCCATAGCCGCAGCTAGCGAAACAATAGCTGGTTCATCATACGCCGGGATGGTATCAGGTGTATGCAATGCGTCGTAATAGTAAATAACATCCTCCCGATCTATAGGAGGCTGGATAAGGTAAATCTTATTCACCAAAACCCGATATTGTAGCGGATCAAAACCAACATTTAAAACAAAATTATCAATTTGTATAAAATCATTCGGAAGTACGTATTCTACTTCTCCCGGTACGATTGACAATGTTCCGCGCTTTTTAAGTGGCCGCCATCGGCTATAATCATGCACCGCCCGCATCACAAACGTTTCTAACTCATCCGGAACGGCGGGAGAGGTTTCCGTTGCCGGTACCTCCCGCGCAAATACATAGGGTTCCTTTGTGTCCCGGATTTGGCTACGTACTTGTTCAATTAAATTAGCCAGCGACACGTTTCTTTGCCTCCTCTACATAGAAGGCATACAGCGTTGATTTGTTTTTGTCGTGGCCAGAGAAGTCAACGCCCCATTCGGTTAGTTGCTTTTTCATTTCTTCCACTGTGATATCTTTTTCCCCAGGAATGACGAACTGGTTTTCCGTTTCCGGATTATCAGTTGTCACAAAATCATGCTCCGGCGCGTCGTAAAACGAACCAGGAGAAATGAGCCGACCATTAACGATGATCGGCCCGTTTTCTACAGGATTAAATCTTTGTGCCATTATTTACGCCTCCCTTAGTTTTGGCTGCGGTAGAAACGGACTGTACGGAATGCTTGCTTTTGTGGAGTTAATGCGGCGTCATTCAGGAAGTAGTAGATTTCATCCCCGCCTGTTAGTTCGCCATTTTCATCGCGAGTAGGATACGGCCCTTTCATTGTCAAGCTTGTTTCAACCCCGTATTTTGTTGCCATGCGGCGGCCCAACAGTAAACGAGTATCTCCGCCAACCCACGGCTCATTATGTTCGTAAGCATCGATATTTTTAATCTTGCCGACATAACCTTGTGGTTGCAGCTCTGTTCCGGCAATGCCCAGCATGTTTTTGAATACTTCCGCTTGTGAGATTTCATTGCTGATCGTTTCGCTCATGGTCATAAAGTTCGGTGTAAAGAAGCGAGGCTCCGCACTCATAAGAGCCTTCTGTGCGCCGATGATATGAACGAGATTTGTAAAGTGTTTCTCTTTTTCAACACCATTAGGCGGCGTAAGATCAAAGAGAACCACATTTGTTACAAAGCTGTAGTCTACTGTAACCGCGCCAGCTGGAAGCGGATTAGCCAGTTCAATCACGCCATTTTCGTAATCAATAAAAGCCCCTGTCAGATCGATAGTGGTGCCGTCTACTTTTACAATGATTTCATTGTATGTTTTTGTAACTTCTCCGCTGTCTGTCAACTCGGTACGAGTACGCGGACGCACAATTGGAATATATTTGTTCGGATTGCCAGCAGTACCACCACGCAACAGCGTGATTTTCGTGCGATCACCACTCACATCCGGCGTTTCATTGGTTACGCGCTGGCAATTGTACTCATCAGAAGCTCGTAGCATTTCATCATGCAGATCAAGCGATACCTCACGACGCAGATCCCCGCCCATATAGTAAGAAAGGCGGCCAAGTGCATCATAGTTAAGTCCACCAGAACGCGGGAAGGTTTGTGCTTCCAGTGAAATTTCACCGGCAATCTTACGTGCTGCTGCTACCGCGCGGATATACGCCAAGCCCAGTTTACCTTTTGCCATTGGTTTAAATTCACCTACACGGGTTGGACGTGTATTTGAACGGCTGTAAGATTCAATAGGAATATCAACGTACTTTCCTTCAAAAGGGATCATTTCTACAAACTGCATGGCGCTCATGGTCTGGAACATTTGTTCAATGATTGTACGGTGCAGTGCTACGCTGCTCAGTACAGATTGTGTGGATGTTCCAGTTGCCATATTATCGGCAAAAGCTTGCAACTGTGCGGCATGACGCCTGTCAAATTCTCTTAAAATTGCATCCACATACGGCTTGTTTAATTTGACAAGATTCTCGTCACGGAAGCCCTCAAACGCACGGTAGGCATCCTGAGCCGCTTCATTTACCTTGTCTGTGAATTCTTTCCATCCTTGATTTTCGCCAACTTGAATATTTGTGGTTGCCCGTTTTTGGTCGTTCATAGCCTGATTAATATCAAATCCTAAAATGGCTAACTTTTCCGCTGGCACCAACTGCAACGCGAACTCATATGCATCGTTGAAAGTTTTTTGTGCAGTTTCCAGATTGGTAGTGTCTACCCGCTGGCGGATGCCTTCACGCATATGAGGCGGCAGCTTCTCCAGCTTGTCTTTTACTTCGTCGCTGTCCAGAAATGCAAGCGCTTCTTCTTTTGCTTTACGCTCTTTTTCTGCATCTTCCATAGCTTGAAGTCTTTCCTGCGCTGTTGCAGCCGCACGAGAACCGAGGATTGCATCGCACATAGCTGCATATTCCGGTTTATTCTTTTTGATTTTTTGCAACTCGCTGTCTGTCATTTGCATTAATTCTTCGAATGTGAACTTCACTTTGTTTTCCCCCTTTGGATTATTTTGGCTATCTGTGAAGCCGATTTTTCCTTGCCCTTTCTTTTGTTCAAGCGCCGCTTCGTCTTCCAGAACTTCTTGCAGTTCTTTGATTTGGTACAAGCGGCTGTAATAGGCAGAATTGAATGCTAAGCGGTCTACTTCATCCAATTCAGCGGCCGCGACTTCATTTTTAATCATGACTAAATCACTGAGCTTCTCCGCTTCCTTAATCTTTTTCAGATAAGGATCAACTGCATCGGAGAAGTTTTGAGCACCGCTCTGACTGTCAACAAAGCAGTTTTTAGCGTTGAATGCGGCTAGTACCGCCGCCCGTTCCACTTCGGTCATAGGAATGGTTGCGGCTTTCTTTCGAATTTCACGCAGTTCCTTCCATGTTTCTGCCGCTTCAATTTCTTCGAGAATAGACTCAATTTCATCTGTAAAAGTCTGTGTCTCGTTCTCTTTTTTCTGCGCCGATTCCGCTAGCATACTTTCAATTTGGCTGTCTGTCAGCGGAATGACACTTCCTAATGTGTTTGGTAACGCGGGATCAAACAGCATATCAAAACCAAAGAGATCAATGAATGTAGCGACTGTAACTTCTTCACCGTTATAACGGGCAACCTTACCTTTTCCACCGGCACGCATTGAGCAGCCGATCTGGCCTTCGGCATCAAGAATGGCTTGCAAGTCTTTCCCCTTCTGTGTGTCCAACACCTGAAAATCAAAATAGACATTCCCCTCTGCATCAGGATGGTGAATGTCTACGATTTTAATAACCTGATTTTCAATTGCTGAACGCCATCCTAATGTGCCATCCGCTCTTGTATAAGCTTGCGGATGTCCAGCTTCCCCCATCGCCCCCTTTCGGTTCTTTTTCCACGTATTAATGGCGTCTGTCATGACTTGTCGTGGATAAATTCGCTTATTTCCATTTACGACATCTACCTTGGTTCCCAGCATACGATACGTTTTCTTGCCGGGGATAAACCCAACGCCGCCACTGTCTACCAGTGATGCATATGCAATTACGCTATCAAGGTAAGCTGAAAAAGCATTGTTGGTATTTTGACTCTCCTGGTTATCCAGAAAGAGCATCGTTGTTTCTTTCATGAATGTTTTACACTCCTTTCTTTTGGCAATAAAAAAAGCAACACTGCTGATGATAGAGCGTCGCTATTTTTTTAAGTTTAATCTCATAAGATCGCGTGTGCGAAAGATGCCAAGAAATCCTTTAACCTTTTTCCATATACGTTCAATTTTGATAAGGGTCCCAAGGACTGTACGGACGAAACAAGCTAGAAAAAGGATCAGAGGTGAACGCCCTAGCTGGCCCTGTATCGTTAAATGCATCCTGTTCCTCTTTTGTTTTGGCATCCGCTTTTATCCAGGTTTGCTCACTTGGCGAGATACTATTAACGCCGCTACAACCGCATAACCCGAGCAACAAAAGAAATGCTAGGCTTCTTTTCATTACTTATCCTCCTTTCTGAACTTCGGCACTTTCACACAACGACAACGCGGATGCGCTGGCAGTTCCGGGGCCGTTTCACGGGTGTACGTCTGCCCGATAAACTTTTTACACTTCTTGCAAGTTCGCTCATCCTTTGTAACCAGCACTTCGAATTCTTCCAGGTCTTCTACCTCGTCATAAATGCGATCGGCCGCGCGGTTGTAAGCCCACATTGATTCCGTACGCGCAATCATCTCTGCACGGTTATGGTATGCATTAGCATAAACCTCGCCCAGCGCTTCATGAATCAGCTTGATAAGCTCTTTTTTACTTCCGACAAGGTATCCCTTTCCTAATGCTTCCCGGATGGCTTCCCGAGTCGTTTCATCGATGTTGACGATGCGTTTAGATGAATGAATGAGTAAATCTTCAAGAATATCTTCTTTGAACAGATCAAACTTAATACCGACCGTAGCCGCCGCCAGCTGACCGCCAATCTCACCGGATGCCACATACACATAAGAAAGCTCAGCCGCGTACGTTTCCTGGTCATGCTGCTGCACTTCGGTTACAGCGGCAAGAAAAGCGGTGATTTCCTCTTCTGTGAGATAAACCTCTTGTTTTTCACCATCTTCCGCATCCAGCATAACTGAACTCAGCGGAATTTCAATCTGCATGACCGCTTCTTCTTCACGAGCGAAACGCTGCTGCCAGATTTTCAGCGTCTTTTTTTCGATTTTATTCATGCCTTTTAGGTGCGGCGGGTTTTCCTCTTCTTCCTCGTCCGCATCCACAAATGCCTTATAGCCTCTAATGTTTCGGCTAAAAAGCGAATCAGATAATGGGGCTATTTCATTCCACTTGTTTTTAGACTGCTTTTCATCCTCTAGTGCTTGTATGATAAGCTCAGGGTTTTCTATATTGAAAATGTGAGCAATATTGATAACAGATGTTCTATGATCAAGCATACCTGCTTTCCGCGCTTTTATCGTGCGGTCAATTATGTCGCTTGGCGCTTCATTGCGTAGTGGTTGGAACATAATGTCATACGTCAACCCTGTTGCTTCCACATCGATGCCATGAAGCAGCAGTTCAAAATCAATAATGGCACGCAAGCCGGAGAATGGGCCGCCGTCACCATATTCAAGCAGATGGCGGATATCTTCGATTGTGTCGTAATACTCTTCCTTCTGATCGTCCAAAACGTCGCGGTTGATATCTTCTGCATGCCCGACAAGGCCTTTCGGAATGATAGTGCCGGTGTTTTGCTTATCATACAGGTATTTCACATCCGCGATTTTGTCTAGATTACCATCACCTTCAAGATTTTTCACATCGCCCATACCGTTGTGATAGTAATCGGTAACGGGCGTATATTTACCATTAACAATTGCGTCTCTATGTTCTTGTTTATATTTTTCAACGACTTTTGAATCTACTGGATTCTCTTTACTTCCAATATTGTGAACCCTACGAAGCGGAGCACGCGTTCTACGGCGTACAACCATATCGTCATCAGTCGTGGCATTTTGTCGTGAAAGTTTGCGAATGGCTTTGTATTGGCTATTTCCATACAAGCCACCACGATACTTCCAGCGAATATGATTGATTGCCCAAAGCGGAAAGTGCCGAACTGCATTATCTGGAATCACTGTGGCATAATACATGCCTTTTTGCGGGTCAATCTCCGAAAAGGCGCGGTTGATATCGATGAATTGCCCAAATTGATCTTCGTTCCGTTTCATGATTATGGCCGGAACCCAGCGAATTGAACCAATACGTAATTCTTCCGCTATCTGCTCTACTACAATGTTAAGAAATAAGTCGCCATCAGATATCATGCGGGATACCCACAAAACGGCATTCGCATCAATATTACAGCGAGTACAAAAACGATCGATGATTCCCTGTGCGCGGTTAGCGAGTTCGCTTCCACGCCCTGGTTTTCTTCCTGTTCTCGTTGCTATACGCTTTTGATGCTTACCGCTACCAGTGACGGTAATAAAAATACCCCCGCGCACGGCTTTCCGAGCAATCCGGGAGTTTGTTTCGTCGATGAGTGGGTCGCTTTCCAGCATATTTTCTACATCACGCAATACAGCCCGACGGTCGTTTTCTACCTGCATCATTTTGTACAAGTAGTATGTTTCATCGACCATTTCGCTACTGTGCGTGATGGGCGTTTGGTTTTCCGGCACCTGTGTTTCTGTTTGGATCGCTTCATTTGGCGAACCTCTCCGCCAGAAAGATGAAATTCGTTCTAATAATCCCACGTTCTCACCCCCTTCTTTTAGTAACTTCCAGCGATATCCGCCATGCTCATGCGTGAGGATTCAACTACAATTTCTACGGAGTAATTCTCAAGCTTATTCAGAGCTTGTGTACCAGCATCCACCTGGTCATCATTAGCTCCATTAGGGAATGCTGCATACTCTTCAACAAAATCATGTATCCAGGGTGCAATGCTAGAATCAGGAAGGAACACATTTCCGGATTCGATCGATGGTGAAACCGCTTGTGCTCTTACGATTTTCCCACCATCCGGGTTCACAGGAATCAACCCCGCTATCTCTCTCTTTAAAGTCGCGATAACCGCAGGTCCGTTTGCTTTATCTTCTACATATTTAGCATGAGCTTCTGGCCATTTTGCAGATAAAGATCGGATAGCTTCAATAGTCGCAGGAAAACTCATCTTATCCCGTACCTGATCGAGTAAGTATTTATCAGCCCCGATGCGCCCCCATACTTGCCCGACAACATAATCACTGTCGTTATTATCTTTGAATGTGCAATCCCAAGACTGAATAACCTCGTCGAACCGTGACGGCATGACTTTGTAATATTTCCACCAATCGCGTTTGAAAATTTGCCCCTCATCTGGTGCTGGACGCTGCTGATAAAGCGAAATCCAAAGACGAGTACCAACAGCCTTTTTCATTTCTCCATATTCATGCGGAGGGAAACGTTCTGGCCATAATACTTCTCCAGGTTCCCTCCCTAGTGCGTCATCTTCTTCTGCTACTGCCGGTAAGGAAACAACCTCCCAATGTTCACCGGTACCCTCCTTCATCTCCTTTAACAATCGACCAGCTAAATCATCCTCATGCCAGCGTGTCATAACGAGGATAATCGCACCACCCGGAGCTAAACGAGTACGCAGCGTAGATCGATACCAATCCCATACCGTTTCCCGTATGGTTTTACTCGCAGCATCCTGCCAGTTTTTAAACGGGTCATCTATAATCGCTACATGTGCACCACGACCGGTAATAGGGCCGCCTACACCAGCTGCTGTAAATCCGCCGCGCGTCCCTTCGATTCCCCATCGACCAACTGCTCCGCTATCTTTAGCTACCTGGACGCCCCATAATCGCATCCCCCACTCTTTCAACGTGTTTCGGGCAATACGAGAGAAGTCGTATGCCAGATCTGCTGAATAAGAGGAGATAATAACTTCCTTATCCGGATTTCTGCCAAGAAAATAGGAAGGGAATTTCTTGGAAACTACTTCCGACTTACCGTGCCGCGGTGGCATAAATACCATTAAGCGCCGAATTTCCCCGTGCTCTACTGCTTCAAGCTTTTCACAGAGGTATTCCAGATGCCGGGCTGACTTCCACATACCATCACTTTCATATTCAAGAAAAGAGACTAAATGTTGCCCAGCCATATACTCCGCTTCCTCTTCAAGAAGTCGTAAGTATTCAATTTCTTCGCTTTCGCTCAAGGGCATCGATTCTTGCTCTCCTTTCTTCTGGTGACATGGTAGAAGCTTTATCCTTGTTGTTGCCAACTATTTTCGCTTTCTCAAGCTCAAACTTTTCTTTTGCCAGTTTGAGTTTTTCTTGCTCAACATTCATGCTCTGTTGCATCTTGGCCAGCTGCAGACGGCGATGATCATCTTCTCCACTAAGAGTAAGATAATCCTTAATGAGCCCACGCAGTTCAGACATGGCCCGAGCATAAGAATTAAGCGCTTTTGCTTGCTTATCCCAAGCATGCTGGTACTCGTATTCAATTTCCTCGACTAAACCAGCGCCACCACCGGATTCACCATCATCCGAGCTGCCGCCTGATGGAACCATGCCCTTAAGCTTTTTGATAACTCGCGTTTCATCTTCCTTATCCTGTACAAAAAGAATTTGCTGGGATCGGATGATGTTTGTATGCTTAATGACGATTGCATCCCAAAGCATTTCTAACGGTCCGCGTTCATCAATAGCTTCCATTAATTCCTGTGTATCCTCATCATCCGGAAGGAACTTACGGAATAGGCCGTGTGTTACAGCGTGATCATTTCGCAATGGCGCTCCGCCGCTGTTTCCGACTGCGTGTTGGTTTCCTTTTTTAGCTCCACCACGATTATTTAGAGCGTTTTTATTATTTAAGGGAGCCCCACCTTTATTCGGAGTACTCCGTTCTTTTTTTGGAGTACTCCGTTTATCTGATTGGAGTACTCCATTGAACTCTTCTGTTTCACCAGCTAATTTTTGTTTCCATTTGTCTTTTGACTTCCATCCCCCAATAGTCTTTTCTGGGACATTTAATTGTTCCGCAATAGCACGATTTGTAATTTCGCCATTATGCTGCTTATAGATTTCAAACGCTTCATCCCTTCTAGGGTCCCTTTGTTTAGCCACTACTCATACACCTCACCTCCAATGCTATATATAAAGGAAGGAAAAAATA
>NZ_CP080764.1:3550000-3662904 GCF_019603355.1 Aneurinibacillus thermoaerophilus | reverse complement strand
GGGATAGATATAATAACTTAGACTGTCTATAATATTGTTATTTTGGATGGAACCTTCCCAAGGAGGTGGATATAATGAAACCGACTTTTAACCCAAACAATCGTAAGCGTAAAAAAGTTCACGGCTTCCGCGCTCGTATGAGCACAAAGAACGGTCGTAAAGTTCTTGCACGCCGTCGCAGAAAAGGAAGAAAAGTATTGTCAGCATAAGGCCACTCCCATAGTGGCCTTTTCTACCGTTTTATTGGAGGATAAAGCGGGGAAGACAGCAGCAGATAAGGAGTGTGTCCTTTGTATCGCAAGAACAGGTTGCGAAAAAATGAGGAATTCCAGATTGTTTTTAAACAGGGCACTTCTGTTGCGAACCGCCAATTCGTTATTTATTATCTGGAAAAAGAGGGACAGGACGCTTTTCGGGTAGGGGTTTCTGTCAGCAAAAAGATGGGAAAGGCGGTTACGCGCAATCGGCTGCGGCGAATCATCAAAGAGGCGATTCGCCTGCGCGCGGATGAGATTAAACCGAACGTTGACTTCATTGTGATTTGCCGTCTGCCTGCTGTGGAGCTGGGATTTCATCAATTTAAAGAAAGCCTCTACCATTGCATGAGGAAAGCCCGTTTATTCAAAGGAACGAAAAGAGGAAAAAATACATCTTGATAATAATATTTGATAATAATATTTGTGTCAGAAAGTTTTCATTTTTTTCTTTCGGCAAGTATAATAATTGAAAATACATAAGTTGCAAGGGGGAATTTTCTTGCTTCCCAAGCGATTAAAACTGGCACTGCTTTTTGCGCTAATCGCTGTATTTTCCGCAGGATGTACCGCCGCCAACCCGAATCATCCTTTGCCGATCGACCCGAACAGAGGAATTTGGGACAAGTTTTTTGTATATCCGCTTTCTTGGTTGTTACAAGAATCGGCGGCTTTGGCCAGTGGAAACTACGGAATTGCGATTTTAATCGTAACTATTATTGTTCGCGTAGCGATTTTGCCGCTCATGATAAAACAGATGAAAAGCAGCAAGAAGATGCAGGAATTGCAGCCTGAGATGATGAAGCTGCGCGATAGGTTCAAAAACGATCCGCAACGTTATCAGCAAGAAATGATGAAGCTGTACCAAACGCATCAAATCAACCCGCTTTCTGGATGTTTGCCGATTTTAATCCAGATGCCGATTTTGCTTGCTTTTTATCATGCGATTATTCGGACAGGAGAAATTCGCTCCCATAGTTTTCTATGGCTGCAGCTTGGCGCAAAAGACCCGTATTTCATCTTACCGATTATTGCAGCTATAACCACGTATTTGCAACAATGGATGATGATGCGAAACAATGCGGCTGCTGCTGAAAATCCGCAAATGAAAATGATGCTATATTTGATGCCGGTTATGATTCTTGTCATCTCTATGACCCTTCCGTCTGCCTTATCTTTGTACTGGGTATACGGAAACATCTTTACTATTGTTCAAACATATTTCCTTTATCGCGATACTGCTCCTAAAGGAGGAACGGCCAAGTGAAAAAGGTGACGGCAACGGGAAAAACAGTAGAAGACGCGATTCAATCAGCGTTGCGGGAGCTTCAGACCACGCGCGACATGGTTACATACCGTGTGCTGGAGGAGCCAAGTAAAGGCTTTTTTGGGTTAATTGGTGCTCGTGACGCAAAAGTGGAAGTAATTCTACAGGAAAAACTAGAAAAAAATGAAGTTTCTGGTGTTCTGGAAGAGTCGTCTGTAAATGAACCTGTGCCTGAACCTGAAAAAATAGCCATTTCTTCCCTAGAAGAAAATGTTGAAGAGGCGGAAGAAACACCGGAAATGCCCAGGGAGGCAGTGAGAGTAGATGCGATCCGCCGAGGGAAAGCGTTTTTGGAAGAAGTACTCGCTACAATGGGGCTTCATGTCCAAGTGGAACAGATCGAAGAAGATGGGAAAGTAATCTTTAACCTAAAAGGCCAAGGGCTTGGTCTCGTCATCGGTCGCCGCGGCCAAACGCTTGATTCACTTCAATATTTAGTAAATGTGGTGACAAACCGGCATATGGATAAGCGAGTGCGAATTGTGCTGGATGCGGGGGATTACCGTGAAAAACGGAAAGGGGCACTGGAGCAGCTAGCAGATCGGATGGCGCGCCAAGTAGCTAAAACCCGAAAACCAGTACGTCTGGAACCGATGAATCCAGCGGAACGGAAGATGATTCATAGCCGACTGCAAAATCACCCACAGGTAGAGACGTTTAGCGAAGGGACGGAGCCGTACCGACGTGTGGTTATCACTTTGAAAAAGTAATAATAAATATAGAAACCTCCCTGCTTTTTATTGTAGGGAGTTTTTTTGTGGATAAAGTAAAGATGATACTTTACTAATGAACTTTTGTTTTGTTCTCAAATATTGATGAAGTATGTTATCCTATAAATTTAGGGAAAGCTTTAAAAAACATGCCTTTTGCGTGGTGACATAAAATGGATTTTGATACAATAGCAGCCGTTGCAACGCCTCTGGGTGAGGGTGGTATCGCCATTATTCGCGTGAGCGGATCGGATGCGATTGCAGCTGTGGATAAAATATTTAAAGGACGTCAAAAATTATCCACTGTGGATAGTCATACCATCAATTACGGGCATCTAATAGATGAAAACGGTGAAACTTTAGAAGAAGTGATGGTTTCTGTTATGCGGGCACCGCGTACGTTTACGAGGGAAGATGTTGTCGAAGTGAATTGCCATGGAGGGATTGTGTCCGTAAAGCGCGTACTAGATCTTGTACTTGCGCAGGGGGTACGCATGGCCGAACCGGGCGAGTTTACGAAGCGGGCATTTCTTAATGGTCGAATCGATTTGTCGCAGGCGGAAGCGGTTATCGATTTGATTCGCGCTAAGACGGATCGTGCGATGAAAGTGGCGCTTAATCAGGTGCAAGGTAAGTTGTCAAAACTTATTGGTAAACTGCGTCAGCAGCTGCTCGAATTAATGGCACATATTGAAGTAACAATTGATTATCCTGAGCATGATGTGGACGAAGTGACACGAACTTTGTTGTCCGAGAAAAGCCGCTGGGTACAGGGAGAGATCGAAAAGCTTCTAAGCACAGCAAAGCAGGGAAAAATTCTGCGCGAAGGTTTGGCTACCGTTATTGTTGGTCGGCCAAACGTGGGAAAATCGTCGCTTTTAAACAGCTTGCTACAGGAGGTGAAAGCCATCGTTACAGATGTTCCTGGCACGACGCGTGATATTATCGAGGAATATGTCAATGTCCGGGGTGTTCCGTTACGCCTTGTTGACACTGCAGGGATTCGGGAGACCGAAGATATTGTCGAGCGTATTGGGGTCGAGAAATCGCGTGAGATGCTGGGAAAGGCTGATTTGGTTCTCTTGGTGCTGAACTTTGGGGAAGAGTTAGAGGATGAGGATCGTAATTTGCTTGCGGTCGTTAAACCGATGAACGCAATTGTTATTGTTAATAAGACTGATTTGCCGCAGAAAATCGACATGGAAGAAGTACGCAGACTGGCTGGAGATTTGCCGCTCGTTACCATCTCGGTGAAAGAAGAAGAGGGGATCGAACAACTTGAAGAAGTGATTGCTTCTTTATTCTTCTCCGGCTCGGTACAGAGCGATGATTTAACATATGTAAGCAATTCTCGACATATTCAGCTTTTACAGGAAGCGTATAGAACGATTGGAGAAGCGATTGAAGCAGTGGAAAACGGATTGCCTGTCGATATGGTGGCGTTTGATATTCGCCGCACATGGGAACTGCTTGGCGAGGTGGTCGGGGACGCAGTGAGCGATGATTTGATTGATCAGATTTTTTCTCAGTTCTGTCTTGGAAAGTAGTAAGAAAGCGCGGAGAATTGCGCGGAGGAGGAAATACGAAAATGGGATACCAGGCAGGTACATTTGATGTAATTGTTGTCGGCGCCGGACATGCGGGAGTGGAAGCGGCGCTTGCCGCGGCCCGCATGGGATGTTCGACGCTTCTGTTAACAATTAATCTGGATATGATAGCGTATATGCCATGTAACCCTTCGATTGGCGGGCCGGCCAAAGGTCACGTGGTTCGTGAAATCGACGCGCTCGGTGGCGAGATGGGCAAAAATATTGACAAAACGTATATTCAGATGCGGATGCTAAATACGGGGAAAGGCCCGGCTGTGCATGCGTTGCGCGCGCAGGCGGATAAATTTCTATACCAGCATACAATGAAGCAAACGGTGGAAAATACAGAAAATCTGACGTTGCGCCAAGGGATGGTTGAGCGTTTGATTGTTGAGGATGGCGTATGTAAAGGTGTGATTACGAAAACTGGTGCCGAATATGCAGCTAAGGCAGTTGTATTGACAACCGGTACGTATTTACGTGGAAAAATTATTATCGGTGAGTTGCAATATGAAAGTGGTCCAAACAATATGCAGCCGTCCATCGGATTGTCCGATCATTTGAGAGAGCTTGGTTTTGAATTGGTTCGTTTTAAAACTGGTACGCCGCCGCGCGTTCACAACAGTTCAATTGACTATAGTAAAACAGAAATTCAGCCGGGAGATGATGTTTCGCGGGCATTTTCTTATGAAACAACGGAATTTCGTGTAGAGGATCAGCTACCATGCTGGCTTACGTATACGAATGAGAGAACACACGAAATTATCAACAATAATTTGTATCGTGCGCCGATGTTTTCCGGAGCGATCGAGGGAACGGGTCCTCGTTATTGTCCTTCTATCGAGGATAAAATTGTTCGCTTCAGCGATAAGCCGCGTCATCAAATTTTCTTAGAACCGGAAGGACGCAATACAGAAGAAGTATATGTACAAGGATTATCCACAAGCATGCCTGAAGAAGTGCAATTAGAAATTCTGAAAACAATCTCTGGTCTGGAAAACGTAAAAATGATGCGTCCTGGATATGCCATTGAATATGATGCGATTGTACCGAGTCAGCTGTGGCCAACCCTTGAAACAAAGCGGCTTAAAAACTTGTACACAGCGGGACAATTAAATGGCACATCCGGCTACGAAGAAGCGGCGGGCCAGGGAATTATGGCTGGCATTAACGCCGCGTTGAAAGTACAAGGTAAAGAGCCGCTCATTCTTGATCGTTCGCAAGCATATATTGGTGTGATGATCGATGATCTTGTCACGAAAGGAACGAGTGAACCGTATCGTTTGCTTACATCCCGGGCGGAATACCGGTTACTTCTACGTCATGACAACGCGGACATGCGTCTTACGGAAATCGGATATAAAATTGGCTTGATTAGCGAAGAGCGTTATCAGCGTTTTTTGAAGAAAAAAGAAGCGATCGAAGCGGAGAAGGAACGCTTGAGGACAACGAAAATAGGGCCGCAACCGGAAGTGCAGCAAATGCTGCGCGAGGTTGGTTCTAAAGAGCTTGACAATGCGATTGATCTGTATTCCTTGTTGAAACGTCCGGAAGTAACTTATAAGCATATTGCACAGATTGCGCCGGCGGAAATGGAGATCCCGGCGGACGTAGCGGAGCAGGTTGAAATCCAGATTAAGTACGAAGGATATATCCGCAAGCAATTACAGGATGTGGACCGTCTCAAGAAAATGGAGAAAAAACGTTTACCAGAAAATCTGGATTACATGAATATCCAAGGTCTTGCAATGGAGGCGCGCCAGAAACTTAACAAAGTCAAACCTCTTTCTATTGGCCAGGCATCGCGCATTTCCGGGGTAACGCCAGCGGATATCTCCGTTTTACTTGTATATCTCGAATCTTATAATCGAAAAGTCGCAAATTAGGAGAGATCCATGGACGCAGTGACATTGAGACAATTAACTGCTGAAAAAGGAATTGAACTTTCAGAAGAGCAGCTTCAGCAGTTTGAGAAGTATTATGAGCTACTTGTAGAATGGAACGAAAAAATGAATTTGACAGGGATTACGGAAAAGCAGCAGGTATATGAAAAACATTTTTATGATTCAATTACACCGGCGTTTTATTATACGTTTACTGGTGCGGAAAGTTTAATTGACGTTGGTTCAGGTGCGGGCTTTCCGGGGATTCCGCTCAAAATTTGTTTCCCGTCATTAAAATTGACGATACTTGATTCGTTGAATAAGCGGCTTGTCTTTTTGCAAGAAGTGGCAAGGCAGCTTGGCCTGGTGGATATCTCATTTGTCCATAGCCGGGCAGAAGATGCCGGAAAAGACAAGAAATACCGTGATCGCTTTGATCTTGTGACTGCCCGGGCGGTAGCGAGGATGAGCGTACTTGCGGAATTGTGTTTACCGTTTGTTAAACCGGGCGGCGCGTTCCTTGTCATGAAAGGTGCGGATATTGAAGCGGAGTTGAACGAAGGCAAAAAAGCGATTAAAGTTCTTGGTGGAAAAACCGAAAGAGTCGAGACGTTTGAACTTCCGGAAGAAAAAGCGGAACGCAACATCATCATTATTCGTAAACAGCAGAAGACCCCATCTGTTTATCCTCGAAAAGCCGGTACTCCCGCCAAGAAACCAATTGTATAACAAGGACAAGAAGGTAGCCAAAAGGCTGCCTTTTCTCATTGACAAATGCGAAAAACTTATGGGGCCTGTCCGTCTTTCCTTTTTTGCGGCAAATTTGTATGGGAGCAACAAAGGCTGTTGCCTGCGCTTGCGTTTGACAGCAGCTAAGTTTTTTATCGTGTTCTATAAGATTGCGCGCTTTCATAATGTTTCACGTGAAACATTGTGCAGGAAATAGGTGGGATGATGGCGAATATTGAAATTGGAAAGAAGGAGAAGTGGGTGATGTCTTATGAAGGATCAGTTTTCTCGATTATTTGGTCTAACAGAACGTACCGATCAGGAAGAGATTCGACAGATACCCGTAGCTCAAATTGTCCCTAATCCTTATCAACCTCGAACTGTGTTTGATGATGATAAAATTGATGAACTATGCGAGACAATAAAAGTCCACGGCATTATTCAACCAATTGTTGTACGGGAAAGAAGAGGCGTGTTTGAAATTATTGCTGGTGAGCGACGGTGGCGCGCAGTTACAAGGTTAGGTATGGAAACAATCCCGGCTATTGTAAAGGATTTTAATGATGAGCAGGCGGCTTCTATTGCTTTGATTGAAAACTTGCAGCGAGAAGGGCTTACTCCAATCGAGGAGGCTATAGCTTACCAGAAGCTTATTGATATTCATGGCTTAACACAGGAAAGCTTGGCGAACCGGCTGGGGAAAGGCCAGTCGACGATTGCTAATAAATTACGTCTGCTTCATCTGCCAGAACAGGTTCAAGAAGCATTGCTCGCTCGAAAAATTTCTGAACGGCACGCTAGGGCTCTATTAGTCTTAAAAGATGAGCGGGCCCAGTTAAAGCTTTTGAAAGAAATTATAGAAAAAGGGTGGAACGTAAAGCAAACAGAGCAACGCATCAAGTCGATAATGGAGCAGAAGAACGAAAAACCTGTGCCGAAGCGGCGCTCTTTTTCAAAAGATACACGTCTGGCCATTAATACTGTAAGACAATCTGTAGATATGGTGTTGCAAAGCGGCTTATATATTGAAACACAAGAAGAAGACCACGAAGAATTTTATCAATTCATCATTAAAATTCCGAAGAATAAAAAATAAGATTTTATCATTTAGCCAAGAATCTCGTGGCTTTAGCCATGAGAGGTTCAAGAATGGCAAACTCATGCGTCATTCTAATGAATATTATTATCAAACCAAATGAAGGGAGGCAGCAGGATGAGGCGCATTCCTCCCGCTCTTAAACAAGCGGGCTTCCTGCGCCTTTTTCTGTGAAACGTATGGGTAAAATTATTGCGGTCACAAATCAAAAAGGCGGCGTAGGAAAAACAACTACCTCTGTTAATCTTAGTGCATGTATTGCCAAAGAAGGAAAGAAAGTACTGCTTGTTGATATTGATGCCCAGGGAAATGCTACGAGCGGTATTGGAATCGAAAAAGCGAATGTTCGTTATTGTGTGTACGATGTATTGATTAACGACATTAACACGCTTGACGCAATTTTACCAACCGACATTGAGGGATTGTTCGTGCTGCCGGCTACCATTCAACTGGCAGGCGCAGAGATTGAACTTGTGCCTGTATATTCGCGAGAAAAACGTCTAAAGAAAGCGCTTGATACAGTACGGGATAAGTATGATTATATTATTATTGATTGTCCGCCTTCGCTCGGCATTCTAACCGTTAATGCGCTGACCGCGGCTGATTCTGTCCTGATTCCGATTCAGTGTGAATATTACGCGCTGGAAGGGTTAAGTCAACTATTGAACACAATTCGGCTTGTACAAAAACAGTTAAATCGTAATTTATATATCGAAGGTGTACTGCTAACCATGCTGGACGCCCGTACTAATCTCGGCATTCAGGTTATTGATGAAGTGAAGAAGTATTTTCAAGAAAAAGTGTATGGTACGATTATCCCGCGCAATGTTCGCCTAAGTGAAGCACCCAGCCACGGCCAAGCGATTATCACCTACGATCGCCGTTCTAAGGGAGCGGAAGTGTATACTGATTTAGCCAGAGAGGTGATTGGCATTGACTAAACGACTGGGGCGGGGACTGGATGCGCTGATTTCTTCGCTTGATATTGATGAAGGAGATCATATTTTACAAGTAGAAATCAAAAAAATCCGGCCCAATCCATATCAACCCCGCAAATACTTTGAAGAAGAAGCGTTGAATGAGCTTGCTGATTCAATTAAAGAACACGGTATTATCCAACCGTTAATAGCAAGAAAAAGCATAAAAGGATATGAATTAGTAGCAGGCGAGCGGAGGCTTAGAGCCGCTAAATTGGCGAATGTCGAACATGTGCCCGTAGTTGTCCGTGAGTTTACCGATGAACAGGTCATGCAAATTGCTTTGATCGAGAATTTACAACGAGAAGATTTGAACGCGATTGAAATTGCACAGGCTTATCAGAAACTAATGACAGCTTTTTCATTAAAGCAGGAAGAATTGGCAAAGAAAGTAGGAAAAAGCAGGCCACATGTAGCAAACTTTTTGCGTCTTCTTCAATTACCGAAAGAAATTCAGGAGCGAGTTTCACGTGGAACGTTATCAATGGGACATGCCCGGACATTGCTCGGTGTAGAAAAAGACCAGATAAAAATTGAACTAGCAAAAGAAGTAGAAGAAAAGTCGCTCAGTGTTCGCCAGCTGGAAGAGATAGTAAAAAGAATGAGCGAAAAGAAAAAAGTTTCACGCGAAACAAAAGACACAGAAACTCAACGTTTTGTAAAGGACTGGGAAGAAAGGTTGCGCATGGCGTTCGGAACATTGGTACATGTTAAGCCTTCAAAAAGTAAAAATCGAGGCAAAATTGAAATTTCATATTTTTCTCAGGAAGATTTGGAACGGATTCTTGAACTTGTTGAAAATAGCAAAGCATAAGCAAGGCAACCTGCAGAAAATAGGTTGCCTTCGCTGTTAGAAACGGACAATATAAAGAATAAAGGAAGGGAGAGAAGAGCGTGATGATATATTTGGACAACGCAGCCTCCACTTGGCCGAAGCCAAAAGAAGTTAGCCAAGCAGTAGCCGAATGTATCGAAGAGTATGCTGCAAACCCGGGGCGCGGCGGCCATAAACTTTCAATGAAGGCAAGTAAAACGGTATATCAGGCAAGAGTAAAGCTAGCCAAGCTTTTTAATATTAAAAATCCAAATGATATCTTTTTTACATTAAATGCGACGCAAGCATTAAACCAAGCTATTAAAGGATTTATACGGCAGGGAGATCATGTGGTTACGACTTCGCTGGAGCATAATTCCGTCCGCCGTCCGCTGGAGTTTTTGCGGAAAGAAGTCGGCGTGGAGATTACATATATTAAACCGGAGAATTATATGTTTTCGCTTGAGACCATTCGTGCAGCTATTCGCGAGAATACGAAATTGATTGTTGTTAGCCATGCTTCGAATTTATTGGGGACAATTGCTCCTGTGAAAGAAATAGGTCGGATTGCCCGGGAAGCGGGAGTAAGATATCTGGTAGACGCGTCGCAGACGGCGGGCATTCTACCGATTGATGTAGAAGACATGTACATCGATATGCTTGCTTTTCCAGGGCATAAAGGGTTGTACGGCCCGCAAGGAACTGGAGGTTTATATGTTCATTCTTCTATTGCTCTTACGCCATTGCTGCATGGTGGAACAGGCAGTCATTCAGAGGATATTGACCAACCAATGACGCGGCCGGATCGTTATGAAAGCGGGACACTAAATACGCCGGGGATCGCCGGGTTGGCGGCGGGGGTGGAATTTGTGCTACAGACAGGAATAGAGTCTATTCGCAGAAAAGAATGGTGGCTTACGCGTCTTCTGCTTGAAAAGTTGGAAGACATGGAAGGGGTAACGGTGTTTGGACCTGATAAGGATACAGAACGGGTCGGGGTTGTACCGTTTATGCTAGAAGGGGTCGATGCTTCTGAACTCGCCTATATTTTAGATCAGGAGTATAATATTGCTGTCCGCGCCGGTTTTCATTGTACACCTTTGGCACACGAAACGGTAGGGACGTTGACAACAGGAGCTGTTCGCGCTAGTTTTGGTTATTTTAATAAACAAGAAGATGTAGAAGCGCTGGTTGTGGCTTTACGGGAGATTAGAGAGGCTTTTGCGTTCTAAAGGTTTTTCTCAATTAAATAATGGTCGAATGGTCGGCAAGAGAGCCGCAAGAGTAAAAAGAGCATATGATTCATAGTAGCAATGAATCATATGCTCTTTGCTTATTCGGAAGCGCTTTGATACAAGGAAGAGCGATTTCCTATGTTGGGCATATAGCGATATGGCGATTCTTTTATGTGGACGATTGCGCTATAAAGCGAAGTTGCGATAATTTCGCTCATTTTCATCACGACGCTTAGACGAGTGTTCTGTAGGACAAAATATTCCATAAATCCGCCTATATTCACAATGCCAGTAATGTGAAATGTTCCTACCTCGGGCAGTTGTTTTTTTACTCCTGCCCCTGGTTTAATGGGGCCGTGGGCGACTGTGATTTTACCAACGCTGTTGAGTTGTCCGAGACAGGCATCAATTGCGATAATAAGCGGATTGGTATGTTTTTTCTTTACATAGTCGATGGTTTCTTGAAGATTCACGGCATGGACGGGAGAATCAAGTGTTCCGTAAATCGAAACATTGCTTGGGTACATACGTTCAAGATGGGAACCGACAATTGGACCAAGCGCATCGCCGGTGGAACGGTCGGTTCCAATGCAGAATACGACGATATCCGAATATCCACGGTATACGCGAAGGCGTTGCTGCAGATGTTGGGTTAACAATTCAACGGCTTGTTCCTCTGAATGGTCAATGCGAAAGGGATTGGGCGGGTACATGTGTACCGTATTGCTGTCGTTTATCATTTGTACCTCCCGTATGAAAATAATATTATCAGTATACGCCGGAGTTGTTAAAAATATACTACTGTAATAACGTATTCAGAGATTGGGGAATAAGGGACAATGATGGGCGACACCAAAGAACATTTTATTAATGTTTACACGACTTGCTTTACAATATGACATGTGAAGGGATACATTTGGAATATGACTTAGTTTTGGAATTTTGCTATATTTTTGTACAGAGCATTATATTAAGAAAGTTTTTATGCTTATACTCGTTCGTTCTTTTTTCACGTATTAAAGAAGAATCATCATATTATGTGTAGACTGGCAAAGCATCGTTCACATCTTTTGTTTTTTTCATCTAAAATCGTAAATCCTCTACCCTTAAGCGAAGTATAGGAGGGGAGCGTTGACTGCTTATACGATTAATAAGGAAGAAAAAACGCAAAGGATGTTATGTTACAATAAGGAGAATGATATGAACAGCCGCATTTTAATTGCATTTGATTCGACCCAGCAAGCGCTGCGAGCAGAAGTGTTGCTTGAATATGCGGACATCGAGATTGACACAAGGCCGACACCGAAAGAAATTACGGCCGGATGCGCCCTATCGATCGATATTCCCGCCGCTGATTTTTTAGAAGTCGATCGCATTATTAAAGATGAAAATGTCGAAATAAAAGGGTATTATCATATGGTGAAGGGTATTTATGTACCTTATATTCATCGGGAAGAAATGGAACATGAATAGTTAGAACTAGATGGAGAATAGGAGGAATTGAATGCATGGATTTACATAAGTATTATGATGATTTTATAACTTATATAACCGATGTGGAAAAGTGGGTCGCTTTTGGTAAAATAACCCTTAAGATTGTTCTTATTCTCATCGTAGCGAAAATTCTTGTCGTTGTGGGAAACGCTGCGGTAAACCGTTTATTCAAAGAACGCGAAGCATCTGCAAATAAGTTTGATCGCCTTCGCATGGACCCACGCCGTAGCCAGACGATGCGAACCTTGATAAATAATGTTATTAAATATACGATTTATTTTATTGCGTTTTTAAACGTTTTTACGTTTCTTGGATATGATCCAAAACCGCTTTTGGCAAGTGCTGGTGTACTGGGATTGGCGATTGGCTTTGGCGCTCAGAATCTAGTGCGTGACGTGATTACTGGCTTTTTTATTATTTTTGAAGACCAATTTGCGGTTGGAGATGTAGTCACAATTAACAACATAACCGGAACGGTTCAAGAAATTGGTCTGCGCGTTACCCGAATCAAAATTTGGACAGGGGAAATTCATATTATTCCAAATGGGAGTATTACGGAAGTAACAAACTTGTCCATCGCAAATTCTATGGCTGTGGTTGATGTGAGCGTTTCGTATAAAGAAGATATTAATGAAGTCGTAAGAATACTTGAGGAAGCGGCGCCCAGATGGGAACAAGAATATGAAGAAATCGTTAAAACCCCGACCGTTCTTGGTGTGGAGCGTTTTGGCGCTTCTGATGTAGTTATCCGTCTCATTGCGGAATGCCAGCCGATGCAACATTATCCGGTTATGCGTAGATTACGGGCAGATATCAAAAAAATGTTTGATGAACGGGGCATTGAAATCCCTTACCCACATATGGTTATGATTCCTCAGCGTGGTGATAATAATCAGATGGCTGCTGAAGAAGTGTCCAAGCAGAAAGCTTCATCCTAATAACAAAAAGAGGGGAGACGTAAAGATGGAGCGGAAAGAATTTGGACTAGGAGACATCGTAGAAATGAAAAAGCCACATCCGTGTGGCACAAATCGTTGGAAAATTATTCGCATGGGAATGGATATTCGTTTAAAATGTCAGGGGTGTGATCACAGTGTTCTCATTCCGCGTCAAAAATTCGAGAAACGGTTAAAGAAAGTACTTGTCCGTGCCGGAGAAGAAAAATAAATTAAGAAAAGCTCGCGGGGCACACCTGCGAGCTTTTCTTATTTATTTTTCGCTCTTTTCATTTAAAAAAGCCATAAGTAGAATGCGAGAGTTGGTTTCTTGGCTTAATTGTTTTTCTAGCTGTTGAATTTTTGCTACTTCTCTTTCTGACAGATTGGCCGGGGGATATGTGTTAAGATACTCGTTAGCCATGATTTCACCTCCTCAACGTAGTATGCCCTGATTAAAGGGGGAGAGACGGGCTAATTGTTTTTTCCTGCGATATACTCGTGCTATAATGGTAAAAGTATTTTTGGAAATTAAGATTGAGGAGTGTTTACATATATGGGAAACTCTTGCGGTATTGTCGGCCTTCCTAACGTAGGAAAGTCCACTTTATTCAATGCGATTACACAGGCAGGCGCCGAATCGGCGAATTATCCGTTTTGTACGATTGAACCAAACGTAGGAATCGTGGAGGTGCCAGACCCGCGTCTGAAAAAGCTGACAGAAATTGTAGTGCCAAATCGTACGGTTCCAACGACGTTCCAGTTTGTTGACATCGCTGGTCTTGTGCGTGGCGCAAGCAAGGGAGAAGGGCTTGGTAACCAGTTTCTGTCCCATATTCGTGAAGTAGACGCGATTGCGCACGTAGTTCGCTGCTTCGAAGACGAGAATATTACTCATGTTGAGGGACGGGTAGACCCGGTTAGCGATATCACGACGATTAATCTTGAGTTGATACTGGCGGATCTTGAATCGGTTGAGCGTCGTATCGATCGTTTAGGAAGGAAAGTAAAAGCTGGAGATAAAGATGCAAAAATGGAATATGAAGTGCTTTTAAAAATTAAAGAAGCGCTGGAGAATGAGAAACCGGCTCGCAGTGTGGAGCTTACGGATGACGAGAAAAAACTTGTACGCCATTTCCATTTGTTAACGATGAAGCCAGTATTATACGTGGCCAACGTAAGCGAAGACGGTATCCAAGAAGCGGAAAACGGACAAAATGAGCATGTAGAGAAGGTGAAAGAATTCGCTGTAGCAGAAGGTTCACGCGTTGTTGTCATTTCCGCGAAAGTAGAGTCTGAAATTGCGGAGATGGATGAACAAGATAAGCAGATGTTTTTGGAAGAGCTTGGCCTGAAGGAATCTGGACTGGATCGTTTAATTCGCGAAGCATACGCGCTGCTTGGCTTGATTACGTATTTTACGGCCGGTGTGCAGGAAGTTCGCGCTTGGACGATTCGCCGTGGCACGAAGGCACCTCAGGCGGCTGGCGTTATTCATAACGACTTTGAACGCGGCTTTATTCGCGCGGAAGTAGTAGCTTACGATGATTTAATTGAAGCCGGTTCGATGACAAAGGCGAAAGAAAATGGAAAATTCCGTCTGGAAGGAAAAGACTATATCGTGAATGATGGAGATATTATGCATTTTCGTTTTAATGTATAAAAAATACAAAAAAATAAAGATAAAACAGTAGAAAATTATGTAAAATATTGGTAAAATATAAATACAAAAAGGTATCCATTTTTTTTGACTGGAACGTGCTCTAGCAAATTGGAAGAAAAAATACTTGCAGCATTTTGAATAATTTATTATAATTTTTAAATGCGAGTTTAGAAATAGTCACGTCTAGAACGTGCTCGCTCCTTGTCCCATATATATGGGGCCGTTTAGTCCAAAAGGAGGTGAAGAATATGCGTAAATACGAAGTGATGTACATTCTGCGCCCGGATCTTCAAGAGGAAGCCATTAAGGCTAACATTGAGCGCTTCTCCGGAATTATTACGGAGAAAGGCGGTCAGATGGAGAAGATTACTGAAATGGGTAAGAAACGTCTGGCATACGAAATCAAGGATTACCGCGAGGGTTTCTATGTGCTCATGAATTTCCAAGCCGAGCCGCAAGCGGTTGCTGAGATGGAACGTCTGATGAAAATCAATGATGATATCATTCGTTACCTGGTTGTTCGTGAAGACGAAAAATAAGTCTTATGATTTGGAGGGATTATCGTGTTGAATCGTGTGGTATTGTTAGGGCGTTTAACCAAAGATCCCGAACTCCGCTATACGCCGAACGGAACTGCTGTAGTTACCTTTACGCTTGCGGTTGATCGTCGAATGACAAATCAACAGGGCGAAAGAGAAACCGACTTTCTTCCTATTGTTGTATGGAGCAAGTTGGCTGAATTATGCGCCCAATACCTGAAAAAAGGGCAGCAAGCCGCTGTGGAAGGACGCATTCAGGTGCGTAACTACGAAAATAAGGAAGGACGTCGCGTATATGTTACGGAAATCATTGCAGATAATGTGCAATTCTTAGGCGGTAGACAAGGCCAAAGCAGCGACGAATCATACTCCAGCGGATTTGAGAGGTCGGCGGGTTTTGATGGCGGACATTCTCGCGATTCGTTTGACGATAATCCCTTTGCTAACGATCAGAGACCGATCGATATTTCGGACGACGATTTACCATTTTAATAACGCTACGGTATGATTTAAACAAAAGGAGGGAATTTTCATGGCACAACGTCGTGGACGCGGTAAGCGCCGTAAAGTTTGTTACTTTACTGCGAACAAAATTACTCATATCGACTACAAAGATGTTGATTTGCTGAAGAAGTTCATCAGCGAACGCGGTAAAATTTTACCTCGCCGCGTAACTGGAACTTCCGCGAAATACCAACGTATGCTGACGGTTGCGATTAAGCGCGCTCGTCAAGTTGCTTTGTTGCCATACGTAACAGAGTAATATACATGGATAGAAAGAGGCAGAGAGGAATACTCCTGCCTCTTTTTTCACCTCCTTATTTGCCACTTGACCGTTCTTTATGATAAATTTAGTGAGGCTTATTTTTTTTGCAAAAAATGATAAAAAGGAGGGAACACCTGTGCAAAATAACGTAAGGGCGATCTTGGAAGGAGCATTCGTCAGCGCAATTTTTCTTGTGCTTTTTTTTATCGCGTTTTATACGCCGCTCAGCATTGTTGCCGTGTTTGCGTTGCCGCTTCCGCTTACCGTATATGGGTACCGTCATGAGGCAAAAGTAGGAGGACTGGCTGCTTTTGTGACTGTATTTTTGTCGTTTATATTCGCAGGCTTTCCAGGATTGCTACTATCTTTTCCGGCCGCTGTTATGGGACTGGTCATGGGTGTTGCCTATCGGAAGAAAAAGTCGGCTGGGCAGGTTCTAATGATCGGAACATTAGTGGAACTGACTTTTATGTTTGTCAGTATCGGTCTGGCGCTAGCCGTTATGAAAATAAATCCTTTGGATGATATGATAAAAGCTATGCGGGAAATTTCGGAGCAAGTTTTGACTGATATGCAGAAACAGATTGAGAATTCGGTTAGCCAATTGCCCGAAGACCAAAGAAATGAGGCACAGACAAAGCAACTCGCACAGCTTAAAGAATCTTTAGGGATGATGAAAGCGCAGGTTACATCTTTAATCACGGCTATCATTCCAGGGCTTTTAATTTCATCATCACTTTTGTCCGCTTTAATCAACCATGCGTTTTTCCGGCGAATTTCGCAGCGAATGGGCGTACAGATTCAATCATTGCCAGCTTTACATAATTTGCGCTTTCCGCGCTCGATTTTGTATTATTATTTTATTGTACTCTTTCTGTTCATGATAAAAGGGCTACAGGATTACCATTTTTTGTACATGGCGGTTCTTAATATTATGCTGGTGTTGCAGCTGCTCTTTTTCGTGCAGGGATTAGGATTTATTGCGTACTGGATTCATCAGCGTAACGCAAGCAAAGGGCTGTTATTTATTGCGGTGATCTTGTTCCTTATTCCGCCGTTTACTTATATACTACTGTTAATAGGGGTTCTGGATGTAGGTTTTAATCTGCGGAACCGATTTTTTCGATAATAGGAGCTGAGTATATGCTGAAGTTCCTGGCAAAGCGCTGGTTTGGCTCGCATATTATCCTCGCTCTCGGCTTTTGTGCATTAGCGGCTGGATTATTGGCTGTTTATGTAAATTGGGTGTTTGCGATCATTGGTTTTGTGGTGGTGGCGAGCAGTGGATATCTTGCGTTTCATAATCAGCTGCTTATTCGTGATGAGATGGAGACATATATTTCTACATTAAGCCATCGCATCAAAAAAGCGGGGGATGGAGTGGTCAATGAACTGCCGATCGGCATTGTGCTCTATAATGAAGATAAGGTGATCGAATGGCACAATCCATATTTGCAGCATATGACCGAAAAAGACAGCTTAATTGGCGAATCGCTGCTTGATGTATTTCCACCGCTTACTGAAATAAAGGAAGATCAGCAAAAAGCGGAGATAACATACCGCAAGCGAATTTACGAAATATTGCATCGCCCGGAGGAGCGTCTGCTTTATTTTACGGACATTACCGATTATAAGGAATTGCAGATGCATTATGAGGAGGAAAAGCTTGTACTTGCGATTGTTCATCTGGATAACTTGGATGAGGTAGCACAGGGCATGGATGAACAAAGCCGAAGCCTTCTTCTTACTAATGTTACGGGAGCGATCACAAAATGGGCGCATCAATATGGTATTTATCTACGGCGTTTTTCTTCTGACAAGTTCTTGGCGGTATTTGATCAAGGAACTTTGCATCAGTTGGAGGCCACTCGCTTTGATATTCTTGATGTGGTGCGTGAGATGACGAACAAGAATAAAATCCCGATTACGCTGAGTATCGGAGTAGGAGCCGGAAGCGACACGGTTATTGAACTGGGTGAAATGGCACAATCCAGTCTTGACGTGGCACTTGGCCGCGGCGGTGACCAGGCGGCTGTGAAATTCAGGGATAAAATTACGTTCTATGGTGGTAAGTCTAATGCTGTTGAAAAGCGGAACCGGGTACGCGCACGCGTTATTTCGCACGCGCTGCGCGATTTAATGCTGGAAAGTGATCTTGTGCTTATTATGGGACATAAAATGCCGGATATGGACGCGATTGGCGCCGCAATCGGCGTGCTGAAAGCAGTGCATGCGGCTGAAAAACAGGGGTATATTGTACTGGATGAAAGCAATCCTGCGATTGAGCGCTTGATGCAGGAAGTAGAAGAACATGAATACTTGGGTGACTATTTTGTTTCCAGCGATCAGGCGTTGCAAATGGCGACGAAGAGGACGCTTCTGGTCGTGGTCGATACGCATCGTCCGTCTATGGTTATCGAACCGCGTTTGTTGAACGTGACCCACAAGGTTGTTCTTATCGACCATCATCGGCGTTCGCAGGAGTTTATTTCCGACCCGGTTCTTATTTACCTTGAGCCTTATGCTTCATCGACTAGCGAGCTTGTTACCGAATTGCTTCAGTATCAAGGAGATAACCTGGCGCTTGATGTGTTGGAAGCGACCGCGTTGCTCGCTGGAATTGTGGTTGACACGAAGAGCTTTGCGTTTCGCACCGGTTCACGGACTTTTGAAGCCGCTTCGTTCTTGCGGCGTAAAGGGGCGGATACCGCTCTTGTACAAGTGCTTCTGAAAGAAGACTTACATCAATACATTCGCCGTGCGGAAATTGTCCAACATACGGAAGTGTTTTGCGGCTCTATCGCCATCGCGAGAGGGAAAGAGGACGAAACATACGGTCAATTGTTGATCGCGCAGGCGGCGGATACGTTGCTCACGATGGCTGGTATTGAAGCTTCGTTCGTTGTCTGCCGCAGACCGGATGGTTTGGTGTCTATCAGCGCTCGCTCGCTGGGTGATTTCAATGTTCAGCTTGTCATGGAACAGATGGGCGGCGGCGGACATTTAAATAATGCAGCTACCCAGTTGAAAGACGTGACCGTTTCCGAAGCGGTTGCTCAACTAAAAGAAATACTTAAGAATTATCAAGGGGGGAAACTAAAATGAAAGTAATCTTTTTGCAAGATGTGAAAGGGCAAGGAAAAAAAGGGGAAATTAAGGAGGTTTCCGAAGGTTACGCGCGTAACTTTTTGTTTAAAAAAGGATTGGCGCAGGAAGCGACTCCCGGCAATTTGAAAATGCTTGAAGCACATAAGAAAAGCGAGGCCAAACGCAAAGAACAGGAGCGTGAAGACGCGAAAGCACTGGCAAAAGAGCTTGAGAATTTCACGCTTACTGTTAAAGCGAAAGCCGGTGAAGGTGGTCGTCTGTTTGGCGGCGTGAGTACAAAGCAAATCGCCGAGGAATTGAAGAAAGCGAATTACAAGGTAGATAAGCGTAAGATAGAGCTTTCTGAACCGATTCGTACCCTTGGTTATACAAATGTGCCGATAAAGCTGCATCCAGAAGTAACAGCGACCGTAAAGGTACATGTTGTTGAAGAATAGAATTGAGGGATAGGCTATGAGTGATATTTTCCTCGATCGTATTCCACCCCAAAACATCGAGGCCGAACAGGCCGTTTTGGGGGCTATTTTTTTGGAGCAGGAAGCATTAATCACGGCGACGGATATTTTGACGGCAGAAGATTTCTACCGAACATCTCATCAACGCATTTTTCAGGTGATGGTGGATTTAGGGGAACGGAATGAGCCAGTCGATCTTGTAACCGTTACGGCGGAGCTGGAGAACCGCAAACAGTTGGATGAAGTAGGCGGGGTTTCGTACTTGACTGATCTGGCCACATCTGTTCCAACAGCCTCCAATGTGGAATACTACGCCCGGATCGTAGAGGAAAAATCAACTCTGCGCCGCTTAATTCGGGCTGCGACCAAGATTGTGACAGACAGCTATACGATGGGTGAAAATGTGCAGGCGCTCTTGAGCGAAGCTGAGCGTAGCATTATGCAGATTGCGCAGCGTCAGCGTACATCCAGCTTTCAGCACATTAAAGATGTGCTGATGGATACGTATGAGTACATTGAGACACTATCGAATAATAAGGGCGAGATTACCGGGTTGCCTACCGGGTATCCGGATCTTGATAAGATGACAGCTGGGCTGAAACCGTCCGAGCTTATCATCTTGGCTGCCCGGCCAGCAGTGGGAAAAACTGCGTTCGCGTTAAATGTGGCACAGAATGTGGCTGCTCGCGCCGGGGCTTCCGTGGCGATATTCAGTCTGGAGATGTCAGCGACCCAGCTTGTGCAGCGGATGATTTGTGCGGAAGGCAATATTGATGCACAGCGAATGCGTACAGGGTATTTCACGGAGGAAGACTGGCACAAGTTGACGATGGCAATTGGTACGCTGGCGAACGCTCCTATTTATATAGATGATACGCCAGGAATTACTATAAGCGAAATCCGTTCCAAGTGCCGCCGCCTGAAGGCGGAGGTGGGTCTGGGTTTGATTTTGATCGATTATTTACAGTTGATTACCGGGAGAAAGGGCGGCAGCGATAATCGCCAGCAGGAAATTTCCGAGATTTCCCGAACGCTTAAGTTGCTCGCCCGTGAGCTTGAATGCCCGGTCATTGCCTTATCGCAGCTAAGCCGTGCTGTGGAACAGCGTCAGGACAAGCGGCCAATGTTGTCCGATATTCGCGAGAGTGGAAGCATTGAACAGGATGCTGATATGGTTGCCTTCCTTTACCGCGATGACTATTACAACAAAGAGACGGAGCGGAAAAACATCATTGAAGTCATTATCGGTAAGCAACGGAGCGGGCCGACTGGGACGGTGGAACTTGCCTTTCTTAAAGAATACAATAAGTTTGTAAGTCTAAGTCAGCATGAGGAGCCGGTGCAGAAGTAGGAAGTACCATCCATGCATATATTTTCAAAAAAATCCCTATTCTACTTGATAGGGATTTTTTTGATATTTTGCAGATCCGATCGACAGGACGCAAAGCGGCCATTTTCCTTTTTTAAGGAAAAAGGACAAATAGCAATGCCCGCGAATTTTTCTTATATTTATTCTAATTCTCGAACAAATTGCTTCAATAGAACCCGATCGTTCGGTTTTGATTGACATACAAGAGAGCGATTGCTAAACTTAGTATGTTAGAAAAGTAGGAGGTGCCCAGCCAATGTCAACCGTAGTAGTTGTAGGAACCCAATGGGGAGACGAAGGAAAAGGAAAAATCACTGACTTCTTAGCGGAAAAAGCGGAAGTCGTCGCGCGTTATCAAGGTGGAAACAATGCGGGTCATACCATTGTTTTTGGCGGGACAAAATATAAATTGCACTTAATTCCTTCAGGAATTTTTTACAAAGAAAAAATCTGCGTCATTGGAAATGGAATGGTTGTCAATCCGAAGGCGTTAGTAGAAGAACTAGATTATTTACATAACAATGGTGTAAACACGGATAATCTGCGCATTAGCGACCGTGCTCATGTTATCATGCCGTATCATATGAAACTCGACGCGGCAGAGGAAGCAAAGAAAGGCGACAATAAAATCGGCACAACCTTAAAAGGTATCGGACCGGCATATATGGATAAATCTGCCCGTATCGGTATTCGCATCGCCGATTTGATGGATAAGGAAGTATTCGAAACAAAACTTCGCCGCAATCTGGAGGAAAAAAACCGACTGTTCGAAAAGTACTATGAAACAGATGGTTTTACAGCGGAGGAAATTCTCGATGAATACTTGGCATATGCGGAGCGCATTCGCCCATATGTAACGGATACGTCTGTTGTGCTGAATGATGCTATTGATGCTGGGAAGCGTGTATTGTTCGAAGGTGCGCAGGGCGTAATGCTGGATATTGATCAAGGAACATACCCATTTGTAACGTCTTCCAATCCGGTAGCTGGCGGCGTGTGCATCGGTTCCGGCGTAGGACCGACAAAAATTCATCATGTGGTAGGCGTGGCAAAGGCGTACACTAGCCGTGTGGGTGACGGGCCATTCCCAACTGAACTGCATGATGAGATCGGTAACCGTATTCGTGAAGTAGGCCGTGAATATGGTACGACAACAGGTCGTCCGCGCCGTGTAGGCTGGTTTGATAGCGTAGTTGTCCGCCATGCGCGTCGCGTAAGTGGGATCACAGCTCTTGCTCTGAACTCTCTGGATGTATTGACTGGGCTCGATACGGTAAAAATTTGCGCCGCTTACCGCTATAAGGGCCAAATTATCGAACATTACCCGGCAAACCTTAATATGTTGGCGGAATGCGAGCCGGTATACGAAGAACTATCAGGCTGGAAAGAAGACATTACAGGCGTTCGTTCGCTTGATGAACTTCCGGAAAATGCGCGCCACTATGTGGAGCGTATCACGCAACTGACCGGCATTCCGCTTGCGACGTTTTCCGTAGGTCCTGATCGTGATCAAACCAATGTTGTTCGTAGCGTATATTCTTTGTAATGTGTCAGCGTAATGCTATATATAACGAGGTTAATCGCTTCCGGCTTTATTTAAAAAAGCCGGGAGCATTGCTTTTTCAGGGAGTTTAGATATTTATTCCTCTTATTCCTGTTATTTTCTGTCGAAATGTGTCGTTTTTTTCTTGCTATTATACTCTTCCGGTGCTACCATGAAGGGGTGTTTGGAAGAAGGAACATGAAGGCATTGTCGTGCTCTGCCTTGCGATATGTATAAAATTTCCCCGTTAACTAAAAAATAAGCAAGGACAAAGGGATACTTTTCTAAGGATCCCCTTTTTTGTTATTTATAGAAGAATCTTTGCGATTCGACGGAGAAAAACGGGAGGTTACGATGTTTATTGAAAGAATGTCGTCATGGACGAAAGGAACATGGTCTCATGGCGTAAGATTCGTTCAAAATAAAAAAAATACAGGGAAGCTGGCACTTGGTATTTTTGCAGTCTTTTTGTTGGTAAGTGGAACAATTGTAGGTGGTTATATATATCAGTCCAATCTTAGTACGTTGTATCGTGTCGCGATAGACGGAAAAGATATTGGTGTGGTTGATAATCCGCAAATGATTCAAAAATGGCTCGCGGATATGCTGGTAGCTGAAAAGAAAAAGTATCCTCATCTTGCCTTCGGATTTAACAAAAAGATTACAATAACCGAAGAAAAACATTACGCCGAGAAAAAGTTAGAGAATAAAGCCGTACTGGATCGTCTGGCTTCCGAAATCAAAGTAGAAGCGAATGCCGCACAACTTGTAGTGAACGGAAAAGCGATTGCTTATGCGCGGGATAAGAAAAGTATTGAGCAGGCGTTAACACGGTTAAAAGCGATGTATAGCGAGAAGAAGTCTACGCACGCGCTGATGGTAGCCGTTACTCCTGCCTTCGCACCGAAGGTACACGCGAAGGCGCAACCTGATTTATCGGATGTCAGCATTAAGGAACATATTGACATTACATATAAAACCATTTCTCCCACCCGTGTATTAAATGACGAACAACTGATGAATGTGCTGCTGAAAGGTGTACCGGAGCAAAAAAATCATGTGATCAAGTCCGGGGAGACGCTCTGGAATATCGCATCGCAATATGGGCTTAAAGAAAAAGAATTGCTTGCTTTAAATCCTCATCTTAAAGAAGATAGTGTATTGCAAATCGGTGACACGATAAATGTGCAGGCGTTCTCACCTCAGGTTACGGTAGTGTCCCGAAAGGAAATGGTCGAAACGGTTGCTATTCCTTACCCGGTAAAGCAGCAGAATGATCCGAAAAAGTACCGTGGTGATGACAAAGTTGTCATCCAGGGCAAAAATGGAAGCAAGCAGATTGTGTACGAACTGGTAAAAGAGAACGGCAAACTTGTGAGGAAAAATCCTGTACACCAGAAAATATTGCAGAAACCGGTCGCCCAAGTTGTGATCCGCGGAACAAAAATCAAGCCTTCCCGCGGAGATGGACATTTTCGCATGCCTGCGGTCGGACTTTTGAGTTCGCGTTTTGGTATGCGCTGGGGCCGGATGCATGAAGGAATTGATATCGCAAATCCGGTTGGCACGCCAGTACATACAGCCGATCATGGCCGCGTTGTTTTTGCCGGAGAAAAAAGCGGCTACGGAAAATGTATGATTGTCGATCATGGAAATGGATACAGAACGTTATATGGCCATTTAAGCAGCTTTATAGCTAAGCCGGGCGATATTGTGGTAAAGGGAGAAGTGATCGCCAAATCCGGCAATACAGGGCGTTCCACAGGGCCCCACTTGCACTTTGAGATTCGCAAAAACGGGGAAGCTGTCGACCCGCTCCCCTATCTTCGTTAATATAGAATAGAGAAAAAACCGGTGTAAGAGGCTTCTTTCACCGGTTTTTTAATGGGGATATCCGGGGCAGGATTTTAGCCAGGAAAGTGGAAAGTAGTTAGAGAGGTGAAAACCGTGAGACATAAAGTAATGGTAGTAGACGATGAACGTCCGATCGCGGACATTTTGCAGTTTACGTTAGAGAAAGAGGGCTATGAGGTTGTATGTGCTTATGACGGAAACGAAGCGGTCACACTTGCGGAAAAAGAAAATCCGGATTTAATTTTGCTTGATATCATGCTTCCGGGAAAGGACGGTATGGAAGTGTGCCGTATTATCCGTCGCACATCTGATGTGCCGATTATTATGCTAACGGCTAAAGATAGCGAACTAGATAAGGTGCTCGGCCTAGAACTCGGCGCTGATGATTATGTTACGAAGCCGTTCAGCAGCCGTGAATTGCTTGCACGGATTAAAGCCAATTTGCGTCGTCACGTAAAGGAGCGTGTGGTGGAAGAAAACAAGAAAGAAAGCGAGTCTCCTTCCAGGATTACGGTAGGTCAACTGACAATTGACATGAAGTCTTATACAGTTGAAAAGAACGGGCAAAACATTGATATTACGCACCGCGAGTTTGTGCTTTTACAATACATGGCGAAACACTGTGGCCAGGTGATGACGCGCGATCACTTGTTGCAGGCGGTATGGGGCTTTGATTACTTTGGCGATGCACGCACTGTTGATGTAACCATTCGACGCCTGCGGGAGAAAATTGAAGACGATCCGAGTTCTCCGCAGTACATTATTACCCGGCGTGGACTCGGATATATGATGCGCAACGGCGTGGAGGAATAACGAATGAAACGTATCCGTTTTTTTCAAACGGTTCAATGGAAGATCGTTATTCTTTATTTATTGTTAATTCTGATTGCAATGCAGGTGATCGGGGCGTATTTTATCCGCTCCGCAGAATCGTATTATTTAAATAATTTCAATGAAACGTTGAATACACAGGCGAATTTGCTAGCTGTTAATGTGGAGAAATACCTAGAAGAAGAGATGGTTCCGCGGGAGGATATAGATAATCTAATCCATAACTTGTTTGCCCTGCGAAATGCGGATGTCCAATTGTTAGATCAGAACGGGATTGTACTTACCACGACCGAAGAAAACAAAGCTTTTATCGGCCAGAAAAATACACGAGCCGAAGTAAATATGGCGTTGCTTGGCACAAGGAACGAATCGATCCAGTACAACCCGGAAACCCGGCAGCGGGTTAAGGTACTGGCCCTGCCGATTAAGAAGGGAACAAAAATTCTTGGCGTGCTTTACATGGTGGCTTCAATGGAAGAAGTTTATCACACAATGCGCCAGATTAATGGAATTTTCGCTACCGGTACGGGGATTGCCCTCCTGCTTACAGCCGCGCTGGGGATTGTACTGGCGCGCACGATTACGACGCCGGTCAAGGAAATTACCCGGCAAGCGACAGCAATGGCAAACGGGGATTTTAACAGGCAAGTTCGCATTTATTCCGAAGACGAAATCGGACAATTGGGGGAAACGTTTAACTTGCTTACCCGAAGACTAAAGCAAGCCCTTTCTCAGACTGAGGCAGAAAAAGAAAAACTTTCCTCGATTCTGGCAAATATGAGCGACGGTGTCATTGCCGCTGATGGCGATCGTAACATCATCCTTGTCAATAAACCTGCACAGCGTATTTTGGGTGTAAGTTATAAAACCGTGCTTGGTAAGAATTTGTATGAGGTGCTCTCTATTCCTGGCGATAGTGATGAACGGGACTCTTTATTTGAAGAAAACGGATCGTTGTTAATGGATATGAATGTAGAAGGGGAAGAGAGGCTGATCCGCTTTTCGTTTACGGTGCTAAAAAACCGGGCAGAGCAAAAACATGCTGGTATTATCGCCGTTTTGCAGGATGTGACTGAGCAGAAAGCGCTTGAGCGCGAACGACAGGAATTCGTAGCCAACGTGTCGCATGAATTGCGTACGCCGCTGACGACGCTGAAAAGCTATCTTGAAGCGCTGGAAGAAGGCGTAGTCGATGATCCGGAGCTTTCCCGGAGGTTTCTTCGCGTATTGTTGAACGAAACGGATCGGATGACGCGGCTGGTAACTGACTTATTGCAGCTTTCCCGGTACGATGCCGGGCAATACAACTTTGATTTTCAGCCAGTGAATGTCCCGGAATTGTTGCAAGACGTAGTAGAAAGATTTGCGTTACAGAGCCGGCAGGAAAACATTGAGCTTCAATTGGATTTTCCGGCGCATGATCTTCCGCCTGTAAAAGCAGATCGGGATAATATCATTCAGGTGCTGGACAATTTGATTTCAAACGCTATGAAGTATTCCAATGAGAATACAAAGGTGATGATTCAAGCGTGTGAAGTGGGAGAAAAATATGTACGGATTGATATTATGGATGAAGGGATGGGAATACGGAAACGCGATCTGACAAGAATTTTTGAACGCTTTTACCGGGTAGACAAAGCGCGTAGCCGCAGTATGGGAGGCACGGGCTTGGGTCTGTCTATTGCCCGGCAGATTGTGCTGGCGCACGGCGGAACGATTGAGATTGACAGCGAGTGGCAGAAAGGAACGAGGGTCAGCTTCACGCTGCCGGTATACGAGGAGATGAAGAATGAATCTTGAAAAAATCAAAACAATACTCCTAACTTTTTTGATTATCATAAGCCTTGTGCTTTCCGGGTTGCTTTGGAATAGCACCCCTCAGTTGGAAAACCTTGCTCCTTCCGATTATGTTGCGCCGCCGCCGGCAGGCCATAAATATGAAGTAACTGATGTAATCCGTCCCAAGGCCTTTATCCTCCATACAGGAAATGGAAGACATATGAAAGCCGCCGTTGAATCAGGGACATACAAAAAAATCCAATACGAAATGGATACGTGGTACTTTTATGATTTTGCACGTACTCGGCTTACGAAAGAAGAATGGGAAAATATTATCAACAAGAAAAAGGCTGTGGAAATTGTGTATAGCCACGAAATCCCAGCCGATATTATGCCCGAACTTTTTACAGTTCGTGGAAGGGGAGCGGAAGAGTTTCGCTCGGCGAGCCGGATTTTGCTGTATGAGAGTCGGGAAAAAAATATCGTCAACGCTTTATTTATTTCAGATCGTGATCAACAGGTTGTTCGGGCTCACACTTCGGTGACAGTTGGACAAATGGACAGCATTCTTTCACCTAATTATCTGACTCATCTACCTGAGCAAATGATGTACCGAGCATTTGTCCATCATCGTGAAGAGGCTATTCACTCTAATCGGTATGCATTCTATCAACCGATTTATCTGCCGAAAGAACGGGAGAAGATGTCGCGCTACCGATATTTCTACCAGCCTTTGACTGTTAGGCAAGTACTGGAGGCGATGTTTGTCGACGTAAGTTTGACCCGGCAGGTGACGGAGCGCGATGGCACTACGATCTATACAAATGGCAGTCAATCCGTTTCCATTCCGGCTGCACGAAATTATTTATTGTATCGATATCCTGTGCATGAGTGGGAACAGGCGGAAACAAAGCAGGCGAACTATGAAGCGTTGAATTCCGCACTTTCTTTTGTCAATCGTCATGGTGGATGGACCGGACGTTATTACTTGGAGAGTGTTGATATGGTAGAGCCGGAGCGCGAAAGAACAGTAACCTATCGTTTTCGCCAGTATATTGGAGCTTATCCTTTGTTTAGCGATGGGCCGGATGAGAACACGATTTCTGTCCGGGTATCGGGCGGTACGGTTTCTGAACTGTATTATCCAATGCGGCAACTTGATGTATACTTCGAGCGTGTACCAGTTACAGTTGTATCAGGTGAAGAATTGATAAAGCGCCTTGAAGAGCTTGGAATTTCTAGACAACAGGTCGTCTCCATTGAACTGGGATTGTGTACCCGTCCGGTTTATGATTTTATTGAGATGAAACCTTGCTGGACAGTAAGAATGACGGAGCGTCCACCAATCTATATCGAAGCCGATGCCACCGCGTTTGATAAGCGGGCGGAGGGAAAGTAAAATGGACTGGAGCAAAGCGAAAACCATTTTAATTATTACATTTTTATTGCTGGATTTGTTTCTTGGCTATCAGGTGATGATGAGCCAGAACCGGGACATGGAAATTGCGCCTCAAGGAGAGCTGATTCCATCAAGTCTTGAGGAGCTTTTAAAAACTCGCAATATCAAACTGGAAACGGAGATTCCAACCGAAATGCCGCCAGAGATGAACTATGTGAATGTTCGGTTTACCAGTTTTGCCAGTCACCTGCAGAAGTTAACCGGACAGATTGTCGGACAGCAAGGTGTAGGGGTGACGGTAAAGTTTAATAAGCCATTGCTACTGACGAACCTTATAAATAAGGAGGAATTGTTGAAAAAGGTGGAACGGTATATCGCGTATAGCCAGGATTACACATATGACAAGAAGAGAAGTTCCAAGACGCTGCAATGTTATGTCCAGCAATACGGCAAGTATCCGATATTCAGTGCCCCGCTGGAAATTATGAATGATCGCAACCGGATGCTGGGGTATCGACAGATACATGTTCAAATTGTTAATCAGGGGACGGGACGTAAAATCATCCCGGCTTTCACTGCCATCCGCACGTTGTTGGATAATGGGTACATCCGTTACGGTGAAGCTATCTCTGATGTAACGGTCGGTTATTTCGGTCATATGTATGATGCGGACATTCAAGTGCTGGCTCCTGTCTGGCGGGTGGTTCATACCGGAGGCATACAGTATGTGAACGGTATCACCGGGGCGATCGAACAGGCCCCTCCTCTTGAAAAAAATCAGGCAATCTCCAATAATAATACTAGTGGTATTCCCCCGTCATAAAAATGACGGGGTTCCTTCTAGAGTATGAATAGGAAAAACTTACGAATTGCGCTCCGCTCTAAAGCGATGCTAGGAGGCTGTTTTTACATAAGCAACACAAGGATAAATGCGGGTAGCATGCGAGTTTTCCTTAAATTTGCAAAGAAGGGCTTAGCAAGGAGCGAAGAACGTGTTATGAAATTTAGCGTGCTCGCCAGTGGAAGTACTGGCAATTCTTTTTTTATCGAATCAAAAAATAGTAAATTATTAGTAGATGCCGGATTAAGTGGTAAGCAAATAGAGAAGTTATTGGAAGAGGTAGGCGTGAATGCTGCTGATTTGGACGCTATCCTTATTACCCATGAGCACTCCGATCATATTAAGGGGGTGGGAGTGCTGGCCCGCCGTTATCAGCTTCCCATTTACGCCAATTCAAAAACATGGGAACAGCTGGAGCGCCAACTTGGGCAAATCGCCGAAGATCAGCGTCTTATTATGGAAGTAGGCGAAACAGTAGAATTTGGGAACATAAAAGTAGAATCGTATGGCTTATCACATGATGCCGCTGAACCGATGGGCTTTTGTTTTTATGAGGGTGAAGCCAAGGTGAGCTTGACAACCGACTTAGGATATGTAAGTCAACGAATTAAGGATACAGTTCGCGATTCAGATGCATATATCTTTGAATCCAATCATGATGTGGAAATGCTTCGCATGGGTAGCTACCCATGGAATACAAAACGGCGTATTCTAAGCGACGTTGGTCACCTCTCCAATGATGCGGCCGGTGAAGCGCTGGGAGATATTCTTGCAGGTAAGGGAGAGACCGTGTATTTGGCCCATTTAAGCAAAGAGAACAACATGACTGAATTGGCACGGCTAACGGTGAAGAATATTCTTGAGGAATACGGATTTTATGAAGGAGAAGATATACATTTGATGGATACTTCGCCTGTTCATCCTACAGCTGTTCAGGAAATCGTTCGTAAGGGAAGCGGCATGACAGGTAACAATGGAAAGTAGGAAGTGATCAGGGAAAGAAAGGAGCAACGCCATGGGTTATTACGATGATGAACTTTATAACGGCCACAAGAAAGGAAAGCGGGGCGGCGCCTCTACGTTCTTTATTGCGCTTGTGTCAGCGATCATCGGCGGCCTTGTGGTACTGATGATGGTGCCGACATTGCTGAAATCAGGTTATTTTCCCGGATGGACGGCTCTGCCCGAGCAGCCGGGACAGCGGGAACCTGTAATCGGGGGCAATACGGCCAACTATTCGGTCAATGTTAATACTGCTATTGTAGATGCGGTGGAAAAAGTAGAAAATGCGGTGGTTGGTGTCGTCAATATTCAGCAGAGACGCGATTTCTTCGGATTTGTGGAAGAGGGAACAGCAGGGACAGGTTCTGGTATTGTGTTTCGCAAAGCCGGGGGAAAAGCATATATCGTAACGAACTATCATGTGATTGAAAGAGCTGAACAAGTACAAGTTGCATTGGCCAATGGTGAAAAGAATGTAGAGGCGAAAGTAGTAGGTGCAGACGAGTATACCGACCTGGCAGTACTAGAAATTGATGGTTCAAAAGTAGAGCAAGTCGCGGAATTTGGCGATTCTTCCAAAGTCAAAGTTGGAGAGCCGGCGATCGCGATCGGCAATCCGCTTGGTCTTGCATTTTCCCGCACTGTAACGCAGGGCATCATCAGTTCTACGGAACGGACGATGCCGGTGGATATCGACGGGGACAATGAGACGGATTTAGAAGTAAACGTTTTACAGACAGATGCGGCGATTAATCCAGGAAACAGTGGCGGACCGCTTGTGAATATTGCCGGACAGGTTATTGGAATCAACAGCATGAAAATCGCGAAAACAGGCGTAGAAGGCCTTGGTTTTGCGATTCCGATCGATGATGCAAACAAGATTATTGACGATTTAATTCGCTACAAGTCTGTGCAGCGCCCGATGCTTGGTCTTGAGAGACCGGTAGACTTGGGACAGGTTCCGGAAGACGCTCGCCGAGACCCGCTGCAGTTGCCGGGTGATGTGGAAAGTGGCGTTGTGATTACGAGTGTAACGCCGATGAGCCCGGCCGACAAAGCTGGACTGAAGCGGTACGATGTAATTGTGCAGCTTGATGATCAGAAGATTGAAAGCCTGGCGCAGCTGCGTAAGTATTTATTCCAGAAGCGGGTTGGCGATACGGTTCAAATAACGTTCTACCGCGGATCGATTAAGAAAAGTGTAAATGTGACGCTTGTGAAGCAGCTCATGCAATAAATAATGAAACAGAGGCCGGGGAATTTTCCCCGGTTTTCTTATGTGTAAGAAATATGGTTGTTGTTTATCGGGAGTTTAGATAAAAATATGTCTCTTCTTCTTTCTGGTAAGTATTGAATCATCAACATCCGTGTGTAAAAATGCGAGTGGGAGTTTTTCTGTATGTCTGTCAAGTAAATACGGTATCATAGGGTAGCAAATAAAATATGTAACGGAGGAAAAAAGAATGCTCGATCCGGTTAAAAAGGAATATTTGGAGAACGGTGGTGAGCGCTTTATCGTGTGTGCGGCTGATCAGCTTGAGCTGGCGCTTGATGAATTTGTAGATGAGTACGGAGAGGCACCAGACGTGTATGTATTGTCGGAAGTGGAGAAAGAAGTCGTGGGCTGGAAAGCGCCGAAGACGTGTCGGTATAGCGCCGAAAAGCCTGCATATATTTTACTATAAATAAAATTCCACAGGTGAACAAAGAGAGGGAAGGTTATCCAATAGCTGTGAATAACTTGTGGGTAATCTTGTGTGTATGTAGTTATTCACATTTGAAAAAACAAGGTTTTAGATGGCACAATTATTGATTTTACTGGGTTTTTTGAATGTTATTTCGTAGTATATATTCACAGTCATGTTATCAACATAATGTGGATAACTCTGTTTATACAGGGGATAACTGTGCAAAAAGTGTGAAAAAAGAGAGAGGCGGAAAAAGTTATGCACATAACAGTTGTCGCAGTTGGCAAATTGAAAGAGAAATATTTGAAGTTGGGGATTGAGGAATATTCGAAACGTTTGTCGGCGTACGCGAAAGTGGAAATCGTAGAAGTGACGGATGAGAAGGCACCGGAGAATTTGAGTGAGGCTGAGATGCTGCGGGTGAAGGAGAAGGAAGGAGAACGGATTCTGGCCGTGTTGAAGCCGGATCAGCATGTGATCGCGCTTGCGATCGAAGGCGAGATGTGGTCATCAGAGAAGTTGGCACAGAAACTAGATTACTGGGCGACGTATGGTCAGAGTTCAGTGGCATTTGTGATTGGCGGTTCGCTGGGGCTGTCGGCTGCGGTGATGAAGCGTGCGAACGAGTCGTTGTCATTTTCAAGGATGACATTTCCACATCAGTTGATGCGGCTGATTTTGCTTGAGCAAGTGTACCGCGGGTTTAAGATTAATCGCGGCGAACCGTACCATAAATAGAGGCAAAAATTGTTGAAGATAAGGTGGAATTTTATTGTCGGAAGCGGGTATTGGCTGTGGATAATCAGTTTCATTATCCGCTTCACGATACAACATGTGGATAAGTATAAAGGTTTTAGATATGTTGACTTCTGTAAAATCGAATTCAAGTTCAATGTTTTTAATGGTTCTTGATTTTCCTGTTTGTTTAATTGTAATTTTATCGATCAATAATTGAAGTAATTGTTTTTGATTTTCTCTTGATGTCTTCTTATAAACGAATAGAAATTTTTCAAGTAACAATTCAATAAGTTCCGGTTGAATAACTTTTGAGTCAGAAGAACTCAAATGTAATGTAATCTCATTTTTCTTCTGTTCTAATTCTCTTTTTTCATTGGAAACCTTTTGTAATCCTTCTTGTAGGATATCTATCGGGAGTGTATTCTTTTCAAAAGCTTCCATATATTTGTCTTGCAATTGCTGGATTTCCAACAAGCGGTTTTCAATCTGTTCTAGTTCTTTATTCAGTTTGTTTAGAGAACTAGCAGAACTTGAATTTATTTCTTTTAATGTTTTATATAGCTTTTGCTTATTGGTAACGAGTTTTTCAATTCTATTAATAACCTCGTCCTCTGCTTCATCTGCTTTTATGGAATTCGCTTTACATGCTGCAGATCCTTTATTATGGAAATTACTACACACATAATATCGATGTTTTCGTTTCGTCCCATCCTTTCGTGTAGATGTTGTAATGGAAGGGACCATTCCTTGACCGCAATCAGGGCAACGCAAAAGACTGCTAAGTAAAAAAGGTTCATTCGATTGGCGCTGTTTAAATGATTTGCTTTTTCTTCTTGCTTGAACTAAACTCCATAAATCATCTGAAATGATGGCTTCATGCTGCCCCTCAACAATGATAGGGTCAGGATTCTTTCCTTTTCTTCTCTTAGTGTCCCAATTTTCAACCTTTAACCAGCTGATTTTACCATTATAGATGACATTGTCTAAGATTGTTGCAATCCCATTTATAGAAAAATAACGGCCTTTTTTCGTTCGATATCCTAATTTATTTAAGTAGTTTGCAATTGCCTTTAACCCCTTTCCGCTTGCATACATTTCAAAGATCATTTTTACGATCTCTGCTTCTTTATGATTGATGACAAGTTGTTTTTCAACAGTATCGTAACCAAATACAGAACCACCATTCCATTGTCCCTCTAATGCCCTTTGTTTCATACCAAGTTTTACATTTTCCGATAACGTATTTCTTTCCATTTCCGCAATAGAAGCCATTATCTGTAGAACTAAACGGCCAATAGGGCTTCCGGTATCAAAGTTTTCCGAGTAGGATATAAATTTTACATCGTATTTTTCAAACTTATCCAAAATGACTAGAGTATCCAACATATTTCTTGAAAGCCGGGATATTTTCCATACTAGAACGGCATCAAATTTGTTGATTTCCACATCATCAATAAGCCTTTTCATTGCTGGCCTGCCTTTTATCGATTTTCCACTAATCCCCTCGTCTACATATTCTTCAACAACTTCCCAGTTGTAAAGTTGAGCATATTGTCGAAGTGTTTGAAGTTGAGCGGTTATACTGTACCCTTCTTTAGCCTGCTCTTCTGTACTAACACGGGCATATATGGCTACTTTTTTAATTTCCATCTCTTAACCTCCCTCTATGAATTAAAGTTTTTCTTACGAATACTCACGTATTCTCATGATATCTTGATTTTTATAAACGAAGTCTCAGTTAGACATTTGAAACTTTTAAAAATGTTGGAAGTGGAGGACGTAGCCTATCAGAGATCTATCGCCTTTTTGAAAAATATGGTTGCACATTGGATCTCCACAAGACTCATGGTGGTGTACCCTCCCATGTCTCTCAGGATCTGCTGTCCCTACTTTCCTTCGTTCAACCTGTCCATGAGGTGGAGGCCAGAGATGCTCCTTTTCAGGGTCAGTGCCCGCATGGTAAAAATCATTCCGGCTTCTCCGTGCTTCGTTTTTAATCAAGGTATTGAATAAGAACGTATGCCAAAAAGAAACAACTAAAAGATTTATGCAGTGAGAGGCAAGATCTGACTACATAAAGGCGTAGCTTTCATCATCTTGTTCATGTCAAAATCGACTTCTTTACGTGCCAGCACAAACATAATCCGAAGCAGACGACAGCACAGGGCAATCAACGACTGCTGCTTGCGGAGCGGATTCTGCTGTCGGGTCGTATCATACACATGCAGCGCCTTGAATGCCTGGTTTTTGGCGACCAAGGGTCGGATCACTTTGTAGAGAAGTGCGCGAAGCTGTGGTCGTCCTCGTTTGGTAATTCGGGTTTTCCCTCGGTGCTTTCCTGAGCGGTTTTCTTTAAGGTTCAGACCAGCCAGCTTTTGAAGTTGACGAGGGTGCTGGTATCTGGACAAGTCGCCAACCTCTGCGAAAAAGCCGGCAACCGTGGCGATTCCCATACCCGGAATCGTAAGAATGTGCTGTACACCGGGAATGTCGTTTAGTAAATCTTCGATTTCCTTCATCACTTGTTCAAGCTGTTGTTGCGTTACTTCGTAGGTTGTAAGCAATGTTCGCAGTTCGAGCCTTGCCATCTTTGTGCCTTCACGCAGGCCAACAGAATGTCTCGCCTGTTCTACAAGCTCGTGGGCTCGTCTCGGGCGTAAGCCTCTTGCGATGCTTTCCTGCCATGTGGTCAAAATGCCGGATGTGCCTATCTGGATGATATCTTGAGGCAGTGGAAAACGTTTGAGCGTCTCCAATGCCGCTTTGCCTTCCCAGCTTGTAAACACCGTTAAGAATTCTGGAAAATAGCGATCCAGCCAGTTATGCACCTTGGCTTGAATACGTTGAAGCTCGTTTGAGAGGTGGTCTCGTATTTTGACAGCTTCCCGTAGCTCGGCATAGACACCGGTCGGGAAATAAGGTGCAGAGTACCGTCCATCTTTGACGAGCTGTGCAATCACGCGTGCATCTTTTGGATCGTTCTTGGTCGGTGAATTATCATCCAGCTCTTTTGACTTTTTCACATGCATCGGATTGACGACCACAACCGGAATCCTGCGGCTTCGTAAGAAAGCCGCTAAGGTCATCCAATAATGTCCCGTTGGCTCCATTCCCACAATGACCTCTGTTTTTTCGTGTTCTGTCATCAAGCTTTTCATCCAGTGACAAAATGCTTCAAATCCCTGGCGCGTGCTTAAAAAGGAAAAAGCTTTCCCGTACATAAGCCCACGGTCATTTTGTGCGCGTGCTACGTGTTTGTGCTTCGCGATATCTACGCCTACAATCAAGGTCGATTCTGTAATTTGAGAAATGCGTTGGTTTTGGCTATAATTGAGTACCTCCTCTGCTATTTCGAGGTCACGGCCGGTGACACTCTGTATGTTAACAGGAGGTACTTTTTTATCCAAGCGCATTTTCATTCATTACAGGAATGCTCCTTTCTTAATTTATTAAACATTAGACCTTGGGAATTTAATGCTTAGATTAATCGATTAATTATTATAAATAAAACTCATGGTGCTAGATGACGATGGACGATAATTGATCATGTATTTTCTATATGTTGTGATTGCACGGCAAATACGGAAAACACTTGAAAGTAACAGGATTGTGACATTCAACTAGCACCACAGGTTATAAATAAAGTAATTATATTATATCCTAATTGGAAGTATATGTTTATTTTTTATGCGTTCCTTTTATGTTTCTAATTTATTTTTTCTTATAACACATCTATTTATGCGGCCGTTTTTAACAAATCGTATTGTCATCTCAGTTTTGCCCCATAAAACACAATAATAGTAAATGTTTGATTGACTGGAAACTATTTACCTATTACAATATAACTATATTGACTCGGACAATATTTTGGTAGGTGATCAATTGATAGGTTTAGAATACATCCTTGAACTTTATGGTATGCAGCAAATTGAACTGGCCGAAAAGCTTGGAATTAAAAAGCAAAATATTAATCTTTGGATTAAAAGAAAGCAAAAGATCTCTAAAAAACATTTACCTACGTTGGAACAAATTTTTGGCATAGACGCTAAATACTTTTCAAAAGAATTAACTGATTTAGATAAACTGGAGATTCAAAAAGAAAAATTAAAGCGGGATTTACAGCCTATTATCACGAAATATGAAGAACAGTTCCTCATTGGGGAAGAAAATGATCTTGTTGAAGTGCCGGTTTATGACAAAGAGGAATTGAATCAAATAGAACACGATATTGAAAAAGCCAAGCTAATTGAAAAATTTCGGAACATGCTTAATCGTGCTGAACATCAACCTTATTTAGACACATTTAAATTGGTTCTTGAACTTTTAGATAAAGCACAGCATGAACCGGTCTTCCATAAAACAATAGAAGCTTTAGCCCATTATTTAGAAGTGTTACCAGATTGGGTGTCAACAGGTCCTGAACAAGATGAATTTGAAAGTGAATTATTCGAAGTATTCGATGATTATAATTACTAGATTTAAAAGGAGATGCGATGATGGAAACAGCAAAGATTGGTTTTGAGGAAACACTTTGGAAAGCCGCTGACAAATTACGTGGAAGCATGGATGCATCCGAATATAAACACGTAGTCTTAGGATTGATTTTCTTAAAATACATTTCTGATAAGTTTGAAATGAAGTATAACGAATTAGTTGAAGAAGGAGAAGGCTTTGAAGAAGACCGCGATGAATATATTGCAGAAAACATTTTCTGGGTTCCGAAGAAGTCACGATGGGAATTTATTAAGGATCATGCGAAAGACCCGAAAATCGGTCAATATATTGATGAAGCGATGATTGAAATTGAAAAAGAAAACCCGTCACTTAGAGGTGTGTTAGATAAACGTTATGCCCGCCCTGAGATTGATAAACGCCGTTTAGGAGAACTGATAGACCTCATTTCAACCATTAAATTGCACAGCAAACAAGAAAAAGACTTACTTGGTCGTGTTTATGAATATTTTTTAGGTAAGTTTGCCAGTGCAGAAGGAAAAGGCGGTGGCGAGTTCTATACGCCACAAAGTGTTGTCAAAACATTGGTTGAAATGATTGAACCGTACGAAGGGCGAATTTATGACCCTTGTTGTGGCAGCGGTGGCATGTTTGTTCAAAGTGAAAAGTTTGTTGAACGCCATCAAGGAAAAATTGATAATCTCTCTATTTATGGTCAGGAACTCAATTCAACTACTTGGAAGCTTTGTAAAATGAATCTTGCTATCCGTGGAATTGAGGGGAATATCGGCGATCATCATGCGGATACGTTCCATAATGATTTACATAAAACGCTGAAAGCAGATTTCATCCTTGCCAATCCTCCATTCAATGTGAGTGACTGGGGCGGAAATGAATTAGTTGATGATGTTCGTTGGAAATTCGGTACACCACCAGCGAGCAATGCCAACTATGCATGGTTACAGCATATAATCTATCACCTAGCACCAAATGGCGCTGCTGGTATTGTATTAGCCAATGGTTCGCTAAGTTCCAATACATCGAATGAAGGGGAAATTCGTAAAAACATACTCGAAGCGGATTTAGTCGATGCCATTGTTGCTTTGCCTGACAAATTATTCTATTCAACAGGTATTCCAGTTTGTTTATGGATTTTAAACCGTAATAAGAAAAATCATCCTAAATACCGAAGCCGTGAACATGAAATTCTATTTATCGATGCACGAAACATGGGTCAAATGGTTGACCGTCGCCTGCGTGAATTAACGGAAGAAGATATTCAAAAAATTGCAGGAACATACCGAAACTGGCGTAAACCAGATGGGAAATATGAAGACATCAAGGGATTCTGTAAATCAGCGACTTTAGAAGATGTCCGTCAAAATGACTATGTATTAACTCCCGGACGCTATGTTGGAATAAGTGATGTCGAGGATGATGGTATACCATTTGAAGAAAAAATGGAAACCCTCACCAGTGAATTAAGAGAACTATTTGAAAAATCCCACCGATTGGAAGAAGAGATTAAAAAGAATCTAGGGGGGATTGGGTATGACATCTAACGATTGGAAAGAAGTTCAGCTCAAAGATGTTATTTTATTTAATCCACGAGAAAGCATAAAAAAAGGTACCATGGCTAAAAAAATCAGCATGGATAAGTTAGCTCCTTACCAAAAAAAAATAACTGGATTTGAATATGCTGAATTTAAAAGTGGTACAAAGTTTAAAAATGGTGACACTTTATTAGCTAGAATAACTCCATGTCTTGAAAATGGGAAAACAGCACAAGTTGATATATTAGATGATAATGAAATAGGATTTGGTTCAACTGAATTCATTGTAATGCGTGAAATTAGTGGTATTTCAGATAATGACTTTATTTATTATTTAGCAATTTCAGATGATTTTAGAAATATTGCAATAAAATCAATGACTGGTACATCTGGTCGCCAACGAGTGCAAATGGATGTCTTAGAACAGACGAAATTATTGATTCCACCATTAAGAGAACAAAAAGCCATAGCCAACATTCTTTCAACCTTAGACGAAAAAATTGAAACGAACAATCAAATCAATGAAAAGCTTGAAGAAATGGCACAAGCATTGTTTAAACATTGGTTTGTTGACTTTAAGTTTCCGAATGAAAATGGCGAGCCATATAAATCAAGTGGCGGCGAAATGGTTGACAGTGAGCTGGGGATGATACCTAAGGGGTGGAAAATTGTTACTTTAGAAGATTTGACAAGTAAATTCACTACAGGGTTAAATCCTAGGAAAAATTTTGTTTTAGGTAAAGGTGAAAATTATTATGTCACAATAAAAAATATGGGGAATAATCAAATTTATTTAGACGACAAGTGTGACAAGATTGATAATGATGCAATTAAAAAAATTAATAAAAGATCAGATTTGAAAAAAGGTGATTTATTATTTTCAGGAATTGGTACTATTGGAAGAGTATATTTAATAGATGAAACACCCGAAAATTGGAATATAAGTGAATCGATTTTTACATTAAGGTCATCAAAATTAATTACTTCTGAGATACTATACCTGCTACTTTTGAGTGAACAATTACAAGGGTATGCACAGCAACTAGCAAGTGGAAGTGTACAAAAAGGAGTACGAATGAGGGATTTGAAAGCCTATAAGTTAGCGATACCTAGTAATTGTTTAATAGAAAAATTTACTGAGTTAATTAGGCCTTTAATCAGAAAGAACAAGTATTTGGAGAAGGAAAATAAAAGGTTAAAAGCTATTCGTGACACCCTTTTACCAAAATTAATGTCCGGAGAAATTCGTGTACCGTTGGATGATGAAGTTTTGTCAGGACAAAGTTAAAGAATAGAATAAAATCCCGATTGTGAAAGGGGAGAGAGGGATGAATTTGTTAGAAAATTTTACGGAAGATAAGCTGGAAGAAGCAGCTATAGAAATTCTTCAGGAGCTTGGGTATGACTATGTCTTTGGTCCGGATATTAGTTGTGATGGGGAAAGACCGGAACGAAAAGATTATCGTACAGTTATTTTAGAAGACCGTGTAAAAGATGCTTTGTTTAAACATAATCGCCATTTGCCACAGGAAGCAATAGAAGAAGCATTTCGGCAAATTATAGCTTTTAATAGTCCAAGCTTAGAAGAAAACAACCGTCATTTTCACAAATTAATCACTGAAGGCATTGATGTGTCGTTTCATCAAGATGGTCATAGCCGTTCGATGAAGGCATTCTTAATTGATTTTGAAGAACCAGCTAATAATGATTTTTTGGTAGTAAATCAGTTTACGGTCGTTGAAAAAGAAGAACGCCGCCCGGATTTAGTTATTTTTATAAATGGCATCCCATTCGTCGTTATCGAATTAAAATCAGCATCTGATGAAAATGTGAGTATCGATAATGCCTATGCACAAATTCAAACGTATAAACGTGATATTCCATCTTTATTTTATTATAATGCGTTTTGTATTTTATCCGATGGGATTAATGCGAAAGTGGGAACGATTACCGCAAGTCAAGAACGTTTTATGAATTGGCGGACGGTGGATGGGGAAAACATTGAACCACTTGAAGTGCCGCAATATGAAGTGTTGTTAAGAGGGATGCTGGCAAAAGACCGGCTGATCGATATTATTCAAAACTTTATTCTTTTTCAGGAATCGAAAGAAGAAGAACGAGATGAAAATGGGAAGAAAATCGGCGAAAGAAAAACGATTGCGAAAATTCTCGCAGCCTATCACCAATATTTTGCAGTAAAAAAAGCGGTGGAAAAGACAAAAATAGCGACCAGTGAGAATGGAGACCGTAAAATCGGTGTTATATGGCATACACAAGGTTCGGGTAAAAGTTTTTCGATGGTTTTTTATACAGCACAGCTTGTCAAGCAGCTAAATAATCCAACCATTGTGGTGATTACCGACCGCAACGATTTAGATGACCAGCTATTTTCGACGTTTTTAAAATCAAAGGATATCTTAAGACAAACACCGAAACAAGCAGATGTCCGCAAATTGAATGAAGAACAGAAAAAACAACAGGCAAATGAAAAATCCAAAGAGATAAACGGATTATATGATCTTCTCAATGATCGAGAATCGGGCGGTATTATTTTTACAACGATTCAAAAATTTAAACCGGAAGAAGGCGAAATGCCGGTTTTAACCGATCGTAAAAATGTGATTGTTATTGCGGATGAAGCTCATCGCAGTCAATATGGTTTTTCTGCAAAGACAGATACGAAAACAGGCGAAGTGAAATATGGATATGCAAAATATCTTCGTGATGCACTTCCGAATGCTTCCTTTATCGGTTTTACAGGAACACCGATTGAGCTGGAAGATAAGTCAACGCCCGCTGTTTTCGGTAATTATATTGACATTTATGATATGACGCGAGCAGTTGAAGATAAAGCAACGGTTAAAATTTATTATGAAAACCGTATTATCCGCTTGGAAGCCAATGAAGAAGAATTAGCTAAGATCGATGAAGAATTTGAAGAGATTACCGAAGATCAGGAAGAATCAGTACGTGAAAAATACAAATCCAAATGGTCTAGGCTCGAAGCCATCGTCGGTTCACCTAACCGGATCAAACAATTAGCCAAAGATATTGTTAATCATTACGAAGAAAAGGCAAAAGCAATTGACGGAAAAGCAATGATTGTTTGTATGAGTCGCCGTATTTGTGTCGCACTTTATAACGAAATTGTCAAATTACGTCCAGATTGGCATTCCGATAATGACGATAAAGGTAAAATTAAAGTCGTCATGACAGGCAGTGCTGGGGATGATGATTTCTTACAGCCACATATTGGTGGAAAAAAACGGCGGGATTTATTGGCAAAAAGAATGAAAGATAATAATGATGAACTAAAAATCGTCATTGTACGTGATATGTGGCTGACTGGATTTGACGTACCTTCGATGCATACGATGTACATCGATAAACCGATGAAGGGTCATAACCTCATGCAGGCAATCGCACGGGTAAACCGTGTATTTAAAGATAAATCAGGTGGAGTAGTTGTAGATTATATTGGGATTTTAGAAAGCTTAAAGAAAGCTTTAAATCAATATACCGAAAGTGATAAGAAAACAACGGGTATCGATACATCGGCTGCAATTGCTGTGATGAAAGAGAAACTTGAAATCCTGCAAGATATGATGCATGGGTTTGATTACTCTGCTTATATGGGTTCATCCCAAGCAGCTCGTATTCGAGCCATCACTGGCGGAATGAATGTCATTTTTGGTAAGAGTGAAAAAGAACAAAAAGAATTCAAAAAGACGGCAACCGAGCTAGCGAAGGCGCATTCACTTTGTGCAGCGACGGATGAAGGAAAAGCAGCAGCTCTTGAAGTCAGTTATTTTAAAGCAGTTAAGGCAAGCCTTAATAAACTTCAAGAAAAACAGCCGAAGCGGAAGACGAAAAAAGAAATCGAAGCACGCGTTAATCAATTACTCGAACGTTCCATTATTTCAGAAGAAGTAGTTGATGTATTTGAAGTAATGGGATTGAAACATCCGGATGTATCCATATTATCAGAAGAATTTCTCGAAGAAGTACGTTCATATGAATATAAAAATTTAGCCTTTGAAATGCTAAAAAAATTACTTGAAGGCAACATCAAAACAATGGAAAGACGTAATCTTGTTAAATCACAAAAATACTCAGAGAAGCTAAAACAATCCCTAAACAAATATAAAAACCAATTCATTACGAATGCCGAAGTAATGGAAGAACTAATTCAAATGGCAAAGGACATGAAAAAAGAACGAGAAGAAGAAAAAGATCTCGGTTTAAATGAAGATGAAATTGCCTTTTACGATGCTTTAACATCTGAGTCTATAGTTAAAGAGTTAATGGAAGATGAAGTCTTACGCAAAATCGCCAATGAACTGACTCAATCAATTAGACGGAACATGACCATTGACTGGCATGTCCGAAAAAGCGCCCGTGCAGGAATGAGGAGAATTATTAAGCGACTATTGAAGAAGTACGATTACCCACCAGAACAAGCGAAAAAAGCATTGGACACAGTTATGCGACAAGCAGAGTTAATGGCGGAGCATACTGAAGTAAGAGATTGGAATACGCTGCAGGCTGCGGAGTCTAAAAGTGAATATAGGTTATAAAACATCAAGTGTCAGTCATTTCTAGAAATTTTTTTAGAGGTGACTGACGTTTTCTTTTATTATCAAGAAAATTATTATGCTACGTCAAAGAAAGGAGTTACATAATGACTGTTTGGTTATTTCGTGCAGGAAAACAAGGGGAGTTCGAAAACAAATTTTTAGAAGATGGAAGGGTATATCTTACTTGGGATGATTTAAATATTAATCTAAAAGAGATTACTTCCAAAGAGGATTTATATAAACGACTAATCGAACACTATGATTTAGATAAAGAAAAAACAGCGATCAACTGGGCTTCTCAAATTTGGCCAATTGCACATGCAATGGAGCAAGGAGATTTAGTAGTCTTGCCTTCAAAATTTAATCGCACCATACATATAGGGGAAGTTATCGGTGACTATGTATATGATGAGTCACTTGGCAGTCCGTATTATCATTACCGGAATGTAAATTGGATTGCTAAAGATATACCAAGGGATCGATTTGATCAGGATATATTGTATTCGTTAGGAGCCTTTATGACGGTCTGTAAAATACACAGAAATAATGCTGAAGAGCGTATTAGAGAAATGCGTAAAAATAATTGGCATGTACCAAAAAATAAAAATGTAAAGGAACTAGTAGAGGAAAATGAAGAAACAGTTTCAATAGATTTAGAAGAATATATATACGATCAAATTTCTGAAAGAATTATACAGCGTTTTAAAGGACATAAGATGGAAATTTTAATTGAAGAAATTTTGAAAGCAAAAGGCTTTACTACTTACAGAAGTCCAGAAGGTGCAGATCACGGTGTGGATATATTAGCAGCTTCAGATACGTTAGGTTTTGGAAATCCAAAAATTTGTGTCCAAGTCAAGACTTCTGATACTCCTCTTGATAGACCGACATTAGATCAGTTGATAGGTACAATGAGCAATTATAGTGCAGATTTTGGCTTATTAGTATCGTGGAGCGGCTTTAAATCTTCTGTCACTAAGGAAATTCCTAAGCAATTTTTCAAAGTTCGTCTTTGGGACTCCAAAACAATTATACAACAAATTTTTGAGAACTATGAAAAATTAAGTGATGAAATTAAAAAAGAGATTCCTATTAAAAGAGTTTGGATGCTAGACAGTGAAGTAGAGTAGTGAGCCTTGAAGGTAATAAAGGCTCAAAACATAGGAGGGAAAACAAATGTGGAAAGATAGTGAAACAGAATTAGATTTTATAGACTTTGATTTTTTAATAGGAATACTTAAAGATATCATCGAAGATGAAGTGTAGAAGTTTGCAGACTTATATATTAGGGGGAAAGAATTAATAATGTTTTGGAGATTAGTGTATAACTTTTAATTTGATGTACATATGTATTTCTGAAAGAAAATTTTAAAAAGTTATTAGAGTAATTTCTGTAATTAGTTTCATGATACTCATAATGATTTTTTAATTATGTACGAATAATTTAAAAGTACTGAGAAATATGATTTCTTCTTAAATAACAACGGAAACCCTATAACTAAGGAACTTCTTTATATGGTAATAATAAATTACTTACTGTAGTTGCCCAAAAACACTTACACAAATTTACAATTGAATAGAAAAGAGACATATCTCTTCACCCTGTGTAAAAATAGAAGTACCACCAACCACTTTTACGCAAAGGAGAAGACTATATGCCTCTTACGTATAGGGTAGCACATCAACAGGAAATCAACAATATTTTACGTACCTGGCGTTTCCCACTTTATTTTTCTAAGCCGGTAATGAACCATATGGTTCATTTTCTCGATGGTGTGATGACCAGAGGTTTTTCTGGAACGTTAACCGATATCCATCGTGAAAGCTGCCATTCACAAGACCGACGGACACTGAGCCATTTTCTTACTCATGGGAAGTGGAATGAGCAGCATTTGATGCGTATAATTCAGCAACAATCATGGGAGAGCATCAAGAGGGAAGCGAAACATACACAAGAGCCGATTTTCGTTATTATCGATGATACGGTCTGTAGAAAGACAAAGCCCTCGTCACAGGCATTGTCCCCTATGCAAGGAACAGATTTTCACTATTCCCATACCGAAGGTAAGTCAGTATGGGGGCATGCAGTAGTTCAGGAATTCATTCGATGTGGTGAAAAAGCATTCCCTTATGCGTTTAGCCGATACGAATCAGAGCAAAACAGCAAAATTGATATTGCATGTGAACTGCTTTCTATGGTGCCAAAAAGTTCTTTTTCTACTTATGTTCTTATGGATACATGGTATCCTGCTCAATCTGTACTCGAAACCTGCGCTTTATCTGGATTTCACGTCATTAGCGGTATAAAAACCAATCGTATTATTTATCCATATGGTATTCGGCAGTCAATAAAGGAATTTGCCTCGCACATCCATAAAGAAGATACCGACCTTGTGACCGTCGGTCACGCTTCTTATCACGTCTATCGTTATGAAGGCAAGCTAAATTTCATTGAAAATGCTGTGGTACTACTGTGTTGGGATGCGACCCAGCCAATGACTCTCCAAACTATGCGGGCATTCTTAAGTACAGACGTTTCCTTATCTAGTGAGCAAATTCTAACGTACTACAGTAAACGTTGGGCGATTGAGACTTATTTTCGTACCATGAAAAGCAACTTTTCCTTTAACGGTTATCAAATACGTAGTACCGTTGCAATTAAGCGGTTTTGGACATTGCTTTCTTTTACAGCCATGTTCTGCAGTGTAACAGGACACGGTGATATCTTAACAGGACTACGAAGTTGGCAAAACAAAAAGACAGAGAGTTAGATCGAATTTGTTTACTATGAAGCAAAGGCAGGAACGCAGCTGGATTTGATAAAAAATCAGTTACAAGCTGCCTAGGAGAACCTTCGGTTCTTTCTACATGGTAAATTTTGTATCAAATTTTGGGCAAGTCTAGTTACTTACTTATTTAGGAGAGAGAATTATGTATTTAAAAACACTAAGCTTATATAATTTTAGGAAATTTGCAGAGCGGGAAGATTCTAGTCCTGGTTTAACAGTACATTTTAATAAAAATCTAAACTTAATAGTTGGTGAGAATGATTCAGGCAAAACAGCTATTATTGATGCAATAAGATATTTATTGGGAAGTTTAAGTGATGATTATGAGAAGATTACTATGGAGGACTTTTACTGTATAAATAAAGATGAATTCGCAAAATCATTTATTATAGAAGGGATTTTTACCGATTTAAATGAAAAGGAAGCAGGTATTTTTTTAGAGTGGCTTTCATTTGATGCAGATAATGAATATCAGTTAAGAGTTATATTAAAAGCGGAAAGAAAAACAAATGAAAACGGCAAAGAGTATATAGATAAAAAAATATTGGCTGGTGAAGTAAATTGTGAACTAAGATTAAATAGCCAAGCACGAGATTTATTAAAAACAACTTATCTAAAACCACTAAGAGATGCTAATTCAGAATTGAAGCCTGGATTTAGATCAAGGTTAGTAAATATTTTGAAAGCTCATCCAATATTTCAAAGTGGTGAATCAAATGAATTAGTGCAAGTTATGAAAGAAGCAAATACAAAAATAGAAAAATTTTTCCAAAAAGAATATACTAAGGGTCACTCATTGATAAAAGATATAGAAAATGTTTTGAGTGATTTTTATGACAATACTGATTTAAAAAAGTCTAAAGCAAAGTTTAACGTTTCAAAGAACGATCTAACTTCGATTTTGAGAAGGTTAAGCTTAAATACAGAAGAGATAAATTTAGGGTTAGGAAATCAAAATTTGCTTTTTATAGCAACTGAAATGTTGTTATTAAATAATTTTTTGAATGAATCCGAATCTATAGGTCCTAATATAACTCTTATAGAAGAAATAGAAGCGCATTTACATACACAAGCTCAGATAAGATTAATTAAGTTTTTAGAATCTGAACTTGAGAAAAGTAACTATTCAAGTCAATTTATTTTAACAACACATAGCTCGAATTTAGTTTCATCTATTAATCCTTGTAATATAATTATGATTCATAATGATTTTTGTTATCCAATGAATAAGGACTATACATTATTAAACGAGAATGACTATAAATTTTTAGAACGATTTTTAGATGCTACTAAATGTAATTTGTTTTTTGCAAAGGGAATCATCCTTGTCGAAGGAGAATCAGAAATGTTTTTAATTCCTGCATTAGCAGAATTAATTGGGTTACCTTTGCATAAGAGTGGTGTTTCAGTAATAAATGTTCATGGAACTTCATTTGAACGTTATCTAAAATTATTTTCCAGGTCTGAGCATTGGATTGAAGAATTAAATTACCCAAAATTGAATATTCCTATTTCTATAATTACTGACATTGATATAAAACCGTATATTTATTATGAAAAAGAAGGTTTTAAGTCAATATATAGCATTCAAAATAATACACATTTACAAGGTATATTAAAGATAATAAATAAAAAAGAGGAAGATTTAAATACTGAGTTTATTGGAAAGGAATATTCAACATTAAAGAAACTTGCTAAGGATTTTAAATTTGAAGTTAATAATGAGAATGAAAACGAGTTAGTTCATGCTCTTAAACTAGACATAAGTGAAAAATATATTGAAGAATCTAAGGATAAAAAGCTACAAGATATTGAAGAGAAATATAGAAGTTATAACTGTAATTTTAAAATATTTACAGCACCAGAATGGACTTTAGAATACAGTTTATCAAAAAGTTGCCTTAGAGAAATGTTATATAAAGTTATTCATACATTTAGATATAAAAATGCTTTTGAAGGTAAACGCTTAAAACAATTTGAAGAATTCAAACAGATCATAAAAGAAGACAATGATTTTTCAGATGAAATTGCATACGAGATATTTAAACCTATTGATAAAAAATTAGTATCCAAAGCTGAAGTCGCTCAAGAACTTAGTGTATACTTAAAAGATTTATTTGAACGAAAAAAAGATAATAAAGAAGAATTAGAAAAAATACAAAATAAAATAATGCAGGATGATTACTTGAAATATCTTATTGAAGCAATTCAACATGTTTCAACAGTAAATGTTGTGGAAAAATCTGAAGAAGAATTTAAAGAAGAATTTGAAGAAAAAGTAGGGGTATTCCAATGATTTCTACAGAAGTTCTTTTTTTAAAAGAAATAGAAACAAAATTATTACCTAAAGGAGCTACATTTTCAGAACAGCAAAAGTCGGTATTATTACACAATAATACTGCAAATATAGTAGCGGGTCCTGGATCTGGAAAAACTACAGTTTTAATAGCTAAATGTGCTATGTTATTAAAAGAAAATATCGGTAATTCCAAGGGAATATGTTTAATTACACATACGAATGTAGCTGTAGATGAGATAAAGAGTGGATTAAGTAAAATTGGATTTAACAATATCGAATATCCCAATTTTTTAGGTACAATACAAGAGTTTTTTTATTATTTCTTTGGAAGGAAAGCTTTTCATATTATTTTTGGAGATAAAAACATTAGAATAATGGATGATGAAGAATATAGAGAAAAATTTGATCATTTTTTTGATAGATTAAAACCAAATGGGTATACTTATAATAATCCAAATGTAAAAAGTAAAAACCCTCAATTAATTATTAATCAAGATTTAACTTATGATGTTATTAGTGATGCCAATAGTACGTATAGAGAAGCTTTTAATGGTAGTATAAAAAAATTGTTAAAATCTGGGATTTTTACAAATAAACAGTGCTTAGAGTTGTCAGCTTGGTATATTGAAAAACATTTATCAAAGATCAGAGAAGCGCTTTCTAACAGATTTGAATATGTATTATTAGACGAGGCTCAAGATACAAATAAATTTCAATATGAACTATTAAATAGATTATTTTTAGATAATATAAAATTTCAACGTTTTGGAGATCCTTATCAAGCATTATATAGTATTTTTGATACAAAAGAAGATGCTTGGATTCCATCTGAAGAAGCCAGTTATATAAATAAAATTGAAATTACTGAAACATCTAGGTTTAACGAAAATATTGCTAACTTAGTTAGAAATGTTTGTATAGAAAAATATGATAGTTTTAGGTCTGTTAGTTCTGTAAATTCATTTCAACCCTATTTTATTACATATGATGATGGACTGGAGTTAAAGTTAAAATACAAAGAATTAATATCCGCATTGGAAGAACAATCTTCAGAATACAAAAGTTCTAATAAAAAGGACGCTATACTTTCAGCAAAACATGATGATTTAATGTCTTTATTTGAAGAGTATATAATATCTAATTCGAAAGTAAAAAAATCAGATAGTGTAGTTAAACAAATTTATTCTTTAATTTTACGCATAATTTCTAAAGAAATCGATTTAAATTTGCAACAGACGGAAGAAAAATTAAATTCTTTGTTAGAGAATAAAAAGATAATAGCTAAGCTTATTAAGGATTTGATTACAAAAGATAATATTGAAAGTACAATTTCAAGTATTATTCTTGAGATAGAAAAAATTAAAAATGATATTATTGAACCTTCTAAAAAAGAAAAAATTAAAGAGCAATTAAATAGTTTCAAGAATGGAATGGAAATTTCAAGGAAAAATGCTATAGTAGAACAGGAAAAAGAAGAGTTTTATATTGGAACAGTTCATTCAGTTAAAGGTGAAACCCATCGGTCAACACTATTAGTATTAAATACAGTATTTTCTGATTGGCATGGAACATATAGCTATGAAATATTAGAGTTATTAAATAATTATTTAATAGGTCATTATATAGATTTAGAAAACATCTCTGATCTTCAATTAAAAAGAGAAACTAAAAATGCTTTAAAGTTGGCATATGTAGCATTTAGTAGACCTACTCATTTAGTTGCGATAGGGATTCACAAGGATAAGCTAACAGAAAAATTGAAAGAAGAACTTATTGAATTTGGTTGGAAAGAATGGTAAATAAACTCTGGTTTAATTTGGTTAATCTATTTACACAAATTTTACACATGGGTTTCATAAAACCTTATTAATTCAGTATTTTGACGTTAATTCAACCCCGACACCGGTATTCAAGCTTCACTTAAGTAATAATATAATTACCACCTAATATATGGTAGCTTGTTATTAATTAAGTAAAGCATTGGGAAGAAAATCCCAATGCTCATTTTTTGCCTCTTAAATCACCACGGTGAACCATATTGTTAAAGCCGATGATAAAATCCCCAATATAGCCGGAATAAAATTCCCCAACCTACAATAAGAACCATAGACATCTGAGAGGAGCTATGGTTCATGATTACGAGAGGGGAATTTTTTATGATCAAGGAGTTATACCGGAAAGGAATGTCTATCTCTGACATTGCCCGGCAGTTGGGGATTGATCGAAAAACAGTTCGTAAGTATCTTGGGGAAAACTCCCCGCCTTTGAAAAAGAAACGAACGAGCCGAGGAAGTAAACTAGACCGCTATAAAGACTACTTGCATAAACGCATGATAGAAGATGGTGTGTTTAACAGCGAGAAACTGTATGGAGAAATCCAGAGCCTTGGTTATACAGGGGGAAGAACGATCCTGAAAGACTACATCAAGCCCTTTCGGGATACGCATAGAGCGAAGTATACCGTACGGTATGAAACGTTGCCTGGAGAACAGATGCAGGTAGACTGGAAAGAAATTGGCACCGTGATCCTACATGGCGAACCAGTCAAGCTGACAATGTTCGTTGCCGTATTAGGATACTCCAGAATGAAGTATGCAGAAGTGACAACGTCTCAAGACCAGGAGCACTTGATGCAGTGTCTCATTCATAGTTTCAAGTATTTTGGCGGTGTTCCGCAACATATCTTGTTTGACAACATGAAGACTGTGACAGATGGACGGGAACAAGGTGTGGTGAAGTGGAATGAACGATTTGCGGAGTTTGCCTCTTACTACTCCTTCACTCCGAAGGCTTGTAAGCCCTACAGGGCTCAAACAAAGGGCAAAGTAGAGCGAGCCATTCAGTACATTATGAATTCATTCTATGTAGGGACATCTTACGATTCGGTAGAGGATCTGAACCAACAGCTTCTTCGATGGCTGGATCGCGTTGGAAACCGCAAGAAAAACGATACGACAGGGGTTTCTCCGCAAGAGCGTTGGGCAGAAGAAAAGCTTCAGCCGATTCTCCAGAAAGCGGACTATGACACAAGTTATCGTTCCTATCGCAAGACGCATTTCGACGGGACGTTCTCCTATCGTGGCGTGAAATGGATTGTGGATCCAGAGTACTCACAAAAAGAGATACTGGTCAAAGAGTCCCTAGATGGACAAGTGACAGCCTACTATCAAGGAGTGCGCATCTCGTGCAAACAGCTTCACGAGAACGTGATTTTCCTTCCGCAAAAGCAAAATGAGAAACAGGACATTGGAGTTGGCCGCTCTCAACCCGCTTCTCATTTTGAGGTACATACTCGTTCGCTTTCTGAATATGACGAGCTCACCGGAGGTGAGATGTCATGATGGAGAAAATCGAAGAGTACTGTCAAAGATTAAATTTACCGACCATATGCGATATGTGGTCGGAAGCAGCAGAACAAGCTGCCAAGAATAATGTACCATACTCTGCGTTTTTATTCAGCCTTCTAGAAGCAGAAATTGCGCAGAAGCATCAACGTACAACGGAAACGTTACTCAAGTTGGCGAAACTACCGTTTCGCAAAACGTTGGACGAGTTTGACTTCTCTGTGCAGACTTCTGTAGATGAACGGCGTATTCGAGAATTGATGACCCTTTCATTCTTGAAACACAAAGAGAACCTCATCTTTCTTGGTCCTCCCGGCATTGGGAAAACACATCTTGCCGTTTCCATCGCTCTTGAGGCAATTGGACAAGGGCATAAGGTATATTTCATTACAGCACAGGAGCTAATCTCCCAGTTACGAAAAGCGGACCAAGAAGGAAAGTTGGAGAAAAAGCTTCGCACATTCGTAAAGCCAAGTTTACTCATTGTGGATGAGATGGGTTATATGCATCTAGAGCACGGAAGTGCCCACTATCTTTTTCAAGTCATCTCTCGCCGCTATGAACGTGGTTCTATCATCATGACCTCCAACAAGTCATTTGGTGAATGGGGAGAAGTATTGGGAGATCCAGTTATTGCGACAGCGATGTTGGATCGACTTCTGCATCATTCTCGTATCTTTAACATGAAAGGTGAAAGCTACAGATTACGGGAAAAGAAGGCTGCATCACGAAAACAGAAGGGTTCGTGAGGAGCCCTTCTGGGGAATTTTAAAACGGCGATTTTGGGGAAGTTATAGCCGGCCTTGACAATATCACAAATGACGCAAATTCCACGAGCAGATGTTGATTTCTTAAGTAAGATTTATATACGTATATAGAATGGTCTTTTCAGTGAAAGAGAAAGCCCTAGTAATTAGGACTTTCTCTTAGTTGTTTCTATTTTTAGTGCTCTATCTGTCACTTTGTACCTGTCAGGTAGAATCGTGGCAGGAGGATCGCCGTGGCACATCTGCGTAAAAAGTAGGTCGGAAATAAAACAACGGGCCTTGTCGAGAGACACTATCTCTGCTGGAGCAACTCGCCCCCGAACTTCTACAGGGAAGCTCTTCACTTTAGTGGAGAGAGGATGTCACTAAATCATAAGAAATCATTGCTGGTTTAGCTGTTCTAGGATCAGTAACAATCACTGTATCGATATTAAACACTTGCTTAAGTACATCTGTAGTCATTACTTTTTCTGGAGTTCCCTGTTTAACAATCTTTCCATTCTTGAGCGCAATCATGTGATGAGCAAAACGAGCAGCATGGTTCAAATCATGAATCACCATAACAATTGTCCGTCCATCTTCTTGATTTAATTTCTCTAGGAGTTGTAAAACTTCTAATTGATGAGCCAAATCTAGATACGTTGTTGGTTCGTCTAAAAGTAATAAATCGGTTTCTTGAGCAATAGCCATCGCAATCCAAGCTCGTTGTCTTTGTCCACCTGATAAAGTATCAACGGACTGGTCTCGGAGATTGGTTAATCCAGTAACGTCAAGCGCCCAATCAATCATTTGGCGATCATGTTTACTTAGTCGTGAAAATCCTGTTTGATAAGGTGTCCGTCCATATGAAATTAATTCATACACTGTCAATCCACTTGGTGCTTCTGGTGACTGAGGTAGAATTGCCAGCTTTTTAGCAACTTCTTTTGTCGGTGTCTTATGAATGATTTTTCCATCTAAATAAATAACACCAGATAATGATGGATGCAGTCGTGCCATTGTCTTTAAAATAGTCGATTTGCCACAACCGTTTGGACCAATAATTGCAGTGATTTGATTCGGTTGAATTTCTAAGTTTAGGTCTTGAACAATTATTCGTTCCTCGTAACCAATGGTTAATTTTTCTGCTGATAGAGTTGTCATAGCTATCCCTTCTTATTACTTTTTCATTAATAAATAAATAAAATATGGAGCACTAACAATTGACACGACAAGCCCAGCCGGAATCTCTGTAGGTGGCATTAAATTTGTTCCGATCGTATCAGCTAACATTAAAATGAGCGATCCTAGAATTGCAGCTATTGGAAGTAACAAATGATGATTTGGTCCAATAAGACGTCGAGCAATATGTGGTGCAATCAAACCTAAAAAAGCAATTCCACCGCCCGCAGCTACTCCAAGACCAGCTAAACCCACCGCTAATATAAGGAGAAGCAGACGTTCACGATCTGTATGTATTCCAAGACCCGTTGCCACTCGACTCCCTAAATTCAAGATATTAAGTATATGTGTTTTATACAATGAGTATGGAATTAGTACGATAAACCAAGGCAATAAAGCCCATACAAACTTCCACTGCGTTGCCCATAAATCTCCAGATAACCAAACCATTGCTTGCATAAAATCGTTTGGTGTCATTCTTAATTGAAGTGCAATCAATATAGCACTAAAACCTGCATTGATTCCGATTCCAACTAAGATTAGGCGAATAGAATGAAATCCGCGTTTCCAAGCAAGACTAATAATCAAACCTGCTGTCAATAAAGCTCCCAAAAAAGAAAAGAGAGGTAAAGCAAAAGTACTGAACGTACTAAGGCTTCCTGTTACTGTTTTGAAAAAAGTAATATAAATGACGACAGCTACCCCCGCACCCGCATTAATGCCCAAAATACCAGGGTCAGCCAATTCATTGCGTGTTATGCTTTGTAAAATTGTACCGGAAACAGCCATACCTGCACCAACGAGGAGAGCTAATACAATTGCGGGTAGACGAATCTCAAACAAGATCAACTGTTGTTGTTTCGTCCCATTACCAATAAATGTTTTGAGCACTTCATCTGGTGAAATGGGTACGACACCAAGATTCAAACTTATTAAACAAGCTAAGAAAAGGAGTACTAGTAATACCAACATCGTCCATTTAAACTTAATAGAGATGCTGTTCATACTAATCTACTCCCTTCATTTCGAACTAAATATAAGAAAAAGGGCACTCCAATTGCTGCTGTGACTACTCCAATAGGTGTTTCAAAAGGAGGATTAATCATTCTTGCTCCGACATCCGCTAAAACAAGCAGTAAGCTACCCAATACTGCTGAAACTGGGAGCAAAAAGCGATAATCTGGTCCAACTAACATTCGGCTAATATGAGGTACAACTAGTCCAACGAAACCAATTGATCCAGCTACAGAAACTGAACTTCCAGTTAATAGCAAAACTGCGGTAACACTAAGGGCTTTGACTAGACTTACATTAATTCCTAGTCCTTGCGTTACTTCCTCACTAAGATTGAGTAACGTTAAAGTATGAGCAATTACAAAGACGATTGGAATCCCCATTAATCCAACAAAACTAAGTATTTTAAGATCATTCCAGTTTGTGTTAGCTAACCCACCAGCATACCAAAAGCTCATCTCTTTTGACACATCAAAATGCAGCGCCACAGTTGAGGTCAATGAGCTCAAAAACATTCCTACCGCTATACCAGCAAGTGCTAATTTAACAGGTGTCGTTCTACCTTTTGAAGTAGCAGCTAACGTAAATACGAAAAGCACTGATAATCCAGCACCAATCATAGAAGCAACAGTTGCTCCAATAGTCGATACGCTCGGAAACAGGGCTATTGTAATAACAAGGGAAAATGCTGCTCCATAAGATACCCCTAAAAGAGAGGGTTCAGCGAGTGAATTTCTTGTTATTGCCTGCATAATGGCTCCGGATAATGCTAAATAAGAACCGATAAATGCAGCTACTAATGTTCGTGGTAGACGAATTTCTAGAAGAATTTGATGTGCTTTGTTATCAGAATTATAATGGAATATTGCTTGCCAAACTGTCGTCAGTTTTATAGTTGTCGTTCCATAAACGAGAGAAATACAAATGGCCAACAAGACAGCACTAATTCCAACAAACAAAATTAAGCCTGTTCTTAATTTACGTCCTTCTGCTATCCAAGTTCGCTGTACTAAATTTGTCACTAGCTGAAAACAACCCTTCTTTGTTATTTCAAAATAGTGATAATCATTATCAACATTAATTAAGTATAAAATTATTCTCTATACCTTTCAACAAAATATTTTATCAAATTAATTGAGAAATATTATCAAAAAAACTAAATTTTTAATTGTTGACGTTTTATTTGATAATGATTATCATCTTTATCGTAATATAAACAAGGGAGGACATAAATGAGATTTCGAAATACGTATTTAGGAATAATCACTGTTTTTATTTGTACTATATTGTTATTAGTAGGTTGTGGTACTAACAACCACGCTAAGGAAGCGAAAGAAAAATCAAAAGATGTGACAGTAACTGATGCAATGGGGCAACAAGTAACGATCCCTGCAAATGCGAAACGCATTCTTGCTCCATACATGGAAGATTCACTCGTAGCACTTGGAGTGACTCCAGTAGCTCAGTGGTCAATTGGAACAACGGTACTTGATTACTTACAATCTTATTTAAAAGATGTGCAAAAAATTGGTTGGGATTTACCATTAGAACAAACGATTAAAGCAAAACCTGACTTAATTATTTTTAGTTCACCAGCGGCTATTCAAAAAGGGAATTATGAAGTGTACAAAAAAGTGGCACCAACATATGTTTTTAAAGATGAAGAGGGCTCCGACTGGCGTAAACAATTGCTAGTAATGGGTAAATTGTTAGGTAAAGATAAACAAGCAAAAAATGCATTGGCTGATTATGACGAAAAAGCTAAACAAGCATCTAAGAAAATTAAAGCAGCAATTGGTGATGAAACAGCAGCCATTTTATGGGTAGCTGGTGATCAATTCTACTTGTTTGAAAACACGCGCTTTGCAGCAAATGTTCTCTATGATGATTTGGGTGTTGCTCAACCTGAAATGATTCAAAAATTACCTGTAGCTGAAGCGACATGGAAGCCGGTTTCACTTGAAGCATTATCTAAACTTGATGCTGATCACCTTTTCCTTGTTAGCAAACCTGGTGAATCTGGATTAGAAACACTAAAAAATAGTTCTGTTTGGAAGGGTATTCCAGCTGTTAAAAAAGGTAATGTATATAATATGGAAGATCCAAGCCATTGGACAATTAGCGGTTTGATAGCTAATAAACTAACCATTGATCAAATTGTTGATTCGTTAACGAAAAAATAAAGTGAAATATCTATTATAGTGTATAGGACTGACGTGAATGTCAGTCCTATTTTTGTATGAGTCTAGTATGTATGTAATCTATCGGATGCAAGTCATGAGCCTCGAAGGAAGTAGTAGGGGAGTGTTCAAGACAAGGGTGTGTCCCTGGGGAAGCGAACTAAAAATAAAAAATTCTCGGATATAACCGTTACGGTGAACCATATCACAAGTGATCGTAAAGCAGAAATTCGAAATTACTATTTATGGGGATGTTTGTAAGGCATGTTAATACGATACTGTTATTTTATAATGAAGCATAAGGGTGTCGCAAAACGTATATTCTCTGAATAAAGCGTAAAAAAATCCACCTCGTAAGCAAGAATGGTGAGTACCGACAAACCCCATTCTAGCGAGGTGGATACTTACCATGATACCCAACATTACATAAAAGCATGCTACTTTACCTGAAACATCCTTGCTTCGTTTCATCTTTGCTTATACAAGGGTTACAAGTTACATCTGGCAACAACACCGACAGGGATTATTCTTGCACAAGAACTGACAACAGCAAATGTGTACGATAGTGATGCTGTATCCGATTTATTGAGTCAACTTACAGCTAGAAGCTAGATTACGAAGATGCAGTGCCTTATTTGTACGGTAAAAGAGCAAATTGAAGGCTTTCAGACGAACACTTCTGTCCATTATGTGTTCATTGATGAGGCACAGGACTACTCACCATTTCAGTTCGCGTTTATCAGGCGATTGTTTCTACGCAGCAAAATGACGGTGCTTGGTAACCTTAAACCGTGCAATATATACCCATGCGGCTGCCAGTGCAGGATTTGCGGCGTTGTCTTGCGTATATGAAACCAAACAGATCGAAACGTTCATATTGAGGAGCAGTTATCGTTCGATGCGGCAAATTGTTGAGTTTACGCGTGGATTAATTGGACGGCGGAGAAGAAATCGAACCGTTCAACCGTGAAGGAAGTAAGCCGACGTTGACGCAAGCGGCCAATGAAAGGGAACTTGTCGCGAAGATTGCTGAACGCCTACAGATGCTTCAGGTTGCTGGATACAAGGACGATCGCTGTTATTTGCAAAACAGCGCAGGAAAGCCGGGAGGCGTACGAGATGTTGCAAAACGACTTACCGCTTCGTCTTATCGAAAAAGAGACCAACATATTTTGAGGCAGGTATACTTGTCATTCCTTCTTATCTCGCTAAAGGAATTGAATTCGATGCAGTCATCGTCTACAACGGCTCGCAAGCACAGTATGGGAGAGATTCTGAGCGCAAGCTTTTTTATACCGTTTGTACCAGGGCGATGCATGAATTGCACGTTTATTTCATTGGCGAGATGAGTCCGTTTATCTATGACGTTTCCCCCGATATTTATGTATCGGTCAGTTGATGTGATTAATATTAAAGGGACACAAATACATTAGAGATCGTCTGACAGAAAGACATTGACAAAGATGACCATTATTTACGATAATATAATTAATAATGAAAATCATTATCATATAAGTGAAGATACACTATGAATTGAGCAAAGAGGAGGGAAACTGGATATCATATACATGTGGATATAAAAAGGAGGAAGTGAAATGGAGTACAGAATCGAAAAGGATACCTTAGGAGAAATGAGAGTGGCTGCAGATAAATTGTGGGGTGCACAAACCCAGCGCAGCTTCCAGAATTTTAAAATTGGTACGGAAAAAATGCCGCAAGAAATTATTCGGATGTTTGCTGTTCTTAAGAAAAGCGCGGCATTGGTAAATCAAAAACTAGGTAAATTAGAAAACGAAAAGGCAGACGCAATCGTAGCGGCAGCGGATGAAATTTTACAAGGAAAACTGGATGAACATTTCCCGCTCGTCGTATGGCAAACCGGAAGCGGCACCCAGTCAAATATGAACGTGAATGAAGTGATTGCCAAACGTGCCAATCAATTGTTGGAACAAAACGGAAGCCAACTTCGGGTTCATCCCAATGATGATGTCAATAAATCGCAAAGCTCAAATGATACCTTTCCCACAGCTATGCATATGGCCGCTCTCATCGCCATTGAAGACAATGTGTTGCCTGCATTGGTCAAATTAAAAAATACTCTCCACCAAAAGAGTGAGGAGTATAAGGACATCATTAAGATCGGAAGAACACATTTGCAGGATGCAACCCCTCTAACATTGGGACAAGAAATTAGCGGCTGGTACCGTATGCTTGAAAAAAGTGAAAAAATGATTAGAGAAAGCGCAGAATCTCTAAGGGAGCTTGCCATTGGCGGAACGGCCGTGGGAACCGGCATTAATGCCCACCCGAGATTCGGAGAGATGGTAGCGGAAGAGATCAGCAAGTTAACAGGCAAGAAATTCGAGTCTGCGGCCAATAAGTTTCATGCTTTGACCAGCCATGATGAAATTGTTTATGTTCACGGTGCATTAAAAGCGCTTGCCGCCGATCTGATGAAAATTGCTAATGATGTGAGATGGCTGGCCAGCGGGCCACGCTGCGGAATCGGCGAAATTACGATTCCGGCTAATGAACCGGGCAGCTCTATCATGCCTGGAAAAGTCAATCCAACACAAAGCGAAGCATTAACGATGGTCGTTTGCCAGGTGATGGGCAATGATGCAGCAATTGGATTTGCTGCCAGTCAAGGAAATTTTGAGTTGAATGTCTTTAAGCCAGTGATCATTTACAATTTCCTGCAATCGTCCCGACTGCTGACTGACGCTATGCTCTCTTTCAATGACAATTGCGCCGTCGGTATTGAGCCCAATCTGAGTGTGATTAAAAACAATCTGGAAAAATCACTGATGCTCGTTACGGCATTGAATCCCCATATCGGTTATGAAAATGCCGCATCAGTCGCTAAATTAGCCCATAAAGAGGGATTAACGCTGAAAGAAGCTGCTATTAAAAGCAATCTGTTGACCGAGGAACAATTTGATCAAATCGTTCGGCCTGAACATATGATTCACCCTAAAGAATAGAAACGAACATTTGAAAAGAACGAAAGGGGGGTTCATTGTGTGGCAGGCTCTCTCTATTTCTCATAATATATTTGGCTTTCAGCTGGAACAAAACTGGGACGAAGCTTGGACAGCTGTCGCTTTGGTAAAAGAAATGCATGACAAATTGGAGATTCGCGTCGATATCCATATTTTTTATGTGAAGAGCAGAGAGGAGTACGAACAGCTTTTGGAAGCTATACGATACTTCGCTAATATGAAAAAGAGAGAAGCAGGGAAGAAGAATTGTGTGATTTACTTTCAATGCAAGGGAATCTTAACGGAAGCCATTGAACTTCCCTTACCCGTTACTCGCTACAAAAATGGACGCATGTTTGTCGATGTGGAATTCTCGGAAGAGTTGGGTAATATTTGAAATGAACACCCCTGAAAGGACAGGGGTTTTTTTATTAAATCTCCAGGTAAGGTCCATCCCGCCATGGATGACCGCCATTATATGGGCCGTAAGCTGGGGGATGATAGGCTTGTTCAGGGGTCAATTCTTTAAATCTTGAAGCATTCACTAAATCATTACGGATAAAAAATGCATTCACTCCTCTTGAGTCGGTTCCAATTAATGAATATCCCAATTCCTTTCCAAGCTCTGATAATGATGTTAAACTGGCTCCGTAATAAGATGTACCATCCCACATGAAATTCGGATTGTATTTGATCACCATTTTTTGGGGTGGGGGAAAAGACGCATTATATTCAATAACGACAATTCGCGGATTATATTCCGATAAGGCTCTCCATACCCAGTAATCATTGCCATCTATATCGATCGATAATAAATCAAATTCAATGGGGACATGCATCCTTTTAAATATAGATACAATATTTTCCTTAGTAATAAATTGGTGTACGATTTTTACAGTCGCACGATTGGCAAAGTTTGAATATAAATTTTTGTAATGATTCAAATTCCCTTCAATCATAAGCCCGGACCAATTTTTAAATAAAGCGAGGTAGGCGCTGTTGCATTCCAATCCATCCTGTACTCCAAATTCTACAAAGAATTGGTTCGTTGTGCCGATACGCGAAAATAGTTCCTCAATGATTCCGTCTTCTCCATTCTGAGACATGATTTTTTTTTCGTATGAATGTAGCTGCTCCCGCAAGTTAACTCCCTCCTGCTTTTGCGTCATGTAATAACATATTCGAGATCAAAGGGAGTGATGCTCGATCAACGTCCATTTTGCTATTCGATTTATTATTATGTAGTTTGCGGCAGCCGTTTCTGTAGTGTCTTACGCTGATATAAATTATTGCAAATAAGGGCTGTAATAATCAAAAGGGTGCCTGCTACATCAAACATAGTCGTCGTATATCCTTGTATAACAGAAATAGCAAATGTTGTTACCGGAACAAAATTAATAAATAAGATTCCATTTACTGGTTTCATGTATTTAACCCCGATATTCCAGCTTATGAGTGCCGCTAGCCCGGCTATCAAAATCATAAAAGTCATTTCCCATCGAATCAGAACGAGTGTTTTGAATTTAGGAATCTCCAAATAACCAAGCCATGTCATAACCGCGACGATTATACCCGCCGTAATTGTGCCAAGCACGCAGCTTAGCGTTGAATACCGCAGTGGCGACCAATTACTAAACGAGTTGCCGCCGATTGTATAAACGACCCAGCCGAATACGCCCAAAAAAATGATCAAAACTGGAAGCAGGCTGTTTTTTGCTTCAGAAAAAAAGCCTATGTCTCCTTTAGTAACGACCATGAAGACTCCTGAAAAGGCAACGATCATGCATCCCATCGTAAAACCTGCCGGACGAGCACGCTTATGAATCCATAAAATTAGAATGGAAATAAGGGGCATCATGGCTTCCATAATGGAAGCAAGAATAACACCCGATTTTCCCAGTAAATTTTGTCCTAAAAATATGAAGAAATTATACACGGTAAATGCCATCGTACCGTAAAACCACAGTAACATCGCCCTTCCTTCAAGACGCAGCGCTTTTTTCCCCTCTTTTATTACTAACCAAATGAGAAGGAGCACCGACACGGATGCATACCGCAAAAATGAAAAATAAAACGGATCAATATGCTTCAATGCTTGCTCTGCCACCGGAAACATAGCTCCCCACGCTATACTTGCAATCAGGCAGAGAATAGCACCCTTGATGACTTGAACGCTTCGCATTTTTTCTTTCCTCCATCTCTGTTTCATACATAACCAATCATAGGCCTGTTTCACATATCATGTAAAATGCTTAAAATAGATATAAGCTATCATTATAAATGATAGCTAACTGGCAAATAGTATGGAGGATGCACATGGAGATTCGAGATTTGCGAATTTTTCAAGCTGTTGCGCAGCATGGAAGCATTAGCAAGGCAGCTAAAGAACTGAATTATGTTCAGTCTAATGTAACAGCAAGAATTCAACAGTTGGAAATCAAGCTGCAAACGCCGCTTTTTTATCGTCATAGCCGTGGTATGACACTAAATTCGGAAGGAAAACGGTTATTATCTTACGTAGAAAAAATCTTAGCAATGATGGATGAAATGGTAGAATCATTTCAAGACAAAGATAACCCGCGCGGCACATTGGAAATCGGTTCCGTCGAAACCGTCGTAAAACTTCCTGTCATTTTATCTGCCTATCATCACAAATACTCACAGGTGGATTTATCCCTTATCACGGGAGTTACGAGCCATCTTATTCGCGAAGTAATAAACGGTAAGCTTGACGGCGCATTTGTCACAGGGCCTGTTGAACATCCTCACATTATCCAGGAGCAAGTATTTGAAGAAGAATTGGTTCTCGTGGCAAATGCTCGTTCCTCTTCTTTGGATGATATAAAAACAAAACCGCTTCTTGTATTTGGCCCAGGATGTGGTTACCGGGCCCGATTGAGACGATGGCTGGAATCGGAAGGAATCGTACCGGGGAAAGAGATGGAGTTTGGTACACTTGAAACGATTTTAGGTAGTGTTGTCTCCGGTTTGGGAATTACGCTAATTCCCAAGATGACAGTAAAACATTTGGAAGCGGAAGGGGAAGTAAGATGCTACGCTATCCCAAAAGAATACAGTATCGTTTCTACCGTTTTTGTGTACAGGTCGGGATCGCACATGACAAATGCATTGGCGAAATTTATAGAGACAATTCGCATTGTACGGAATGAACAGAACATAAGAGATAGATAAACAATCTTAAATTCTATGTTTTTCTGAATGCAGCTTAACCCATATTGAATATACAAGAACCGTTCGTCATTTTTCCGAACGGTTCTTGTACAACAGTACTTACTATTTTTTCAAAAGTTCCGGTTCCGACTTGCCAAGTCTAATCGTGGATTCAGACGGGATCCACATGCCAGTATTTTCATCGCGTCCTTGCAGGATGAATTTTGGTTGTTTATTATTCGCAGTTTCTGTAGCACGGGCTGCTGCTTTACCAATATTTCCGTCTTTTACACGGTTGATGATCAAAACTAATTTAGTATCAGGAAATTCGGTCATCATTTCGTAATCCCCGTCACTATCTCCGGCGATAAAGAGAGGCCCATAGCCGCGTTTCTTGGCGATTTCTGACTGGATAACTTCCGTTTTGCCGTGATTTACTGTAATAAACCAATTTTGTTTGTACTTAGGTATAATTTTACCGTCAGAATTTGTCTCTAACCGCATGCCAATCACATTTTCCTTCGGTAGGTTGTAACCATATTTCGGATTCGTGGCAAATACCTCCACTACTTCTTCCATAGAAGCTGAAACAACGTAAACATCGATTCCGTTGGAGCGGAAAGTGTTCATAAGGTTTGCAATTTCCGGAGTAAGACGGATTCCTGTGATGTGTGTAGCCGTTACTACCCCGGCATTACCGGCAAGTGATGTTGGACTTGTCCATGTAACCTTTCTAATGGCATCTCCAAGAGAGTAATCGTTAGAAGCTTCCGCAAGCTTTTGTACTTCCTGGGTTGTCATATTTGTAAAGAATTGCAGAACCCAGGGATAACCTACTTTACTGCCATGAGTACCGATTATCGCTTCGTAAAGGAAGAGCATTTTGCTACGGAAATCTTGAAACTCATCAGTTTTGACAATGTCTTCAAGAGAGTTTTCGCCTTTAAAACCTTTGTAATGATCATATAAGTATTTGTAATCTGATTCGATATCCGAAGCAATCGCTTCAAGTGTTATCGTTTTGCCGTCTGCATTTTTATACTGAGCGGAGAATGCGCCGGCCGGGACATTGGCACGAAGTACTTTGGCAAATTCTTCAGGAGTCATTTTAAAGGCCAGATTGTTTATTTGGTAAACAAATAACGCTTCTTCCGTATCGTGCATAATGCTAGTATTGTCCCAGTCAAAGATGACATAAGGCTTTTTTTCGGGATTGTATGAAGGATTTTTTATTCCATATTGGTCAATAAGAGCTTGAATAGCTTCGTAGTTTTTCGGTGCCCATTTTCCTTGATCAAGCGCTTGAATATTTTGCACGATACGTGATGTAGTTTCCTGTACTGGCTGCGCTGCCAAGACAGGGCCTTGTGACGTTAGTAAAAGAGAGAAGGTCAGTCCCAATCCGAGTAAAAAGTTTTTCTTTTTCATGAATAAATTCCCCCTGTATATTTATAAAATGAATAATTATAAAACATGATCAATCATTTAGATGGAGACATATTATAAAAAATTACAGAGTGTGAATTTTTCACACTTGAAAATTGTCGATCAGTTGGTTTAGTTCTTTGGATAGTTGATGCAATTCCTCGGAAGAGGTTTGCAAAGCTTTCATTGCTGCTAGTTGACGTTCAGATGCAGTGGAAACATTTTGCATATGTGCAGTTGACATTTTTGCAATTTGAGCTGTTTCATCAACAGATGCGGTTACTTCTTCACTAGACGCAGACATTTGTTCAGAAACAGCGGAGTTATCATGAATTTGCTCGGTAATATTTTTAATTTCGCCAAGTATACGTTGAAATGCTTTTCCCGATTCCTGAACCATTTTGATACCATTCGTCACACTTTCACTAACAAAATCCATTGAATCCATCGCTCGGTTTGTCTCACGTTGAATTTCCTGGATAAGAGTAATGATTTTATCGGCCGATTCAGATGATTGTTCCGCAAGTTTTCTTACCTCGTCGGCTACAACCGCAAAACCTCGGCCATGTTCACCGGCACGTGCCGCTTCAATGCTGGCATTCAATGCGAGAAGATTGGTCTGTGAAGAAATATCTGTAATCATATGTACTATACTTACAATTTCGGTTGCACGCTCTTGCAATACTTTGACTACTTTCAGTGAATGGGTCACGGCATCTTCAATTTCATTCATTTGCTGAACAGCTTGTTGAATCGTACCGTTTCCTTTTTCAGCTTCTTTCGATGTTTCCAATGACGATTCTGCAATATTTGAAGTGGATTCGGCAATTCGTTGTATACCGATAGCCATTTCTTCCATTGCTCTGGCACTTTCTTCCGTGCGTTGTAATTGGTTATCGGCACCCGTCGCTACTTCTTGAACAGACGATACAATTTGATTAATTGTCTTCATATTTTGTTCAACATGAGAAGACAATTGTTCCGATGAATCGACTAGTTTCTTTGCCGCATTTATTAGTTGTGCCACCAAATGTTGGATCGATGATTGCATAGATTCAAGAGAGTGGGCTAAAATTCCGACTTCATCTTTCCTATTCAGCAATGCTGATGGAACTTCTTGCGTTAAGTTACCGATGCCAATTTGCTTCATATGGTCAATAATCATAGTAATTGGCTTGGAAAATCTAGAGGAAATAATCATTGCTACGCCCAATGCGATAACTCCAAAGCCTAAGCTTACAAATAGAATGACATAGCCAATATGGTTTGCGCTCTTACTTAATTCTTGCTGCTCAATAAAGGAAATATATTTCCAGCCGGTTTTCTTGGAAGTATAAACGTTGGCAACATAATCCAACCCATCTATATTTACTTCAAAATGTTTTTGTGACACATTGTGAATGGATGCTAACTTATCATTTTTTAAATCTTTAATGTTTTTTGAAATCATGTCAGGACGTTTGGAATGAGCAAGAATCGTTCCATCCTGGGAAAGCATCATGACATAGCCAGAATCTCCAATTTTCATATTTTTTAATACTTCGGTCAAATTCTCTAAGTTAACATCTACTCCTACAACACCCGCAGGTTTTCCATTAGCATCCTTCAGCATGGTAACTTCACTTACCGCAATCGTATTCGTTGCAGACAAAATATATGGATCAGTAATAACTACTTCCCCTGGTTTAGCCATAGCGGCTTTGTACCAAGGACGGTTGCGGGGATCGTAATGAGGCTTCATTTCTTTTACAGGGTATTGGGTGTAACCGCCGTTTACTGTTGCTAAAAAAGCGGCAGATGTATTGGGATGCGATTCCACGTAATGCATAAATTCTTTATAAATTTCAGCCTCAATGCCTCCGTTTTCCAATGGCGTAAGCTTTGTTGTATTGGGCTGATTAATATATGACTTAATCGTTTGATCTGCTTTTTTCACAGTCGCATTATTTGCCATCATGGCAAGATTTTCTCGAATAGCTTCAAAGTAAAGAGAAACTCCATTATCGACCTGGATAACTTCTTTCGTATTTGCTTGAATAAAATCATCAAGAATTTGTTGCTTCATGTTGATATAAACAATGCTGCTAATTACGGTGATTGGTATCGTAATGATCAATAAAAAAGTAATGGCTAACTTGCCCTTTATACTACGTAACATGATTGTTCCTCCTAAGTGATATCCTGTTTATCTTCTGGAGTCTTTCTTTTCCTTCTTATCATTCTTCCTCCTTTCTAACCACGAAAGAATGCCGATATATTAATTACGATTTTATATAGTATCTTTTATTTTAATCGGAATAATTTTAGGTTCCGTTAAGAATTTTATATAAAGTAGTAGGGGATTCATCAGATTATTGATATCATTCCTCCTTAACCAACGATTAAAAATTCAAATAATTCTGTGGATATCTGAGCAAAGGGATTCTATCCGACAAGGATCTGAAAGATTAAGAAAAGAAACTCCGAGCGGTTCTGAGAAGAACACTCGGGGGTTTCTTTTTTATATTCAAGCCTCTGTTGAATTTTATTGTTTATTTTTGACACCAATTGAGTATAAAGGCGATACATATTATGTTTTTATCAAATTTCGAGATAGTCTTTATTGCATTTGATTTTCTATGTTTTCTCTCACTCTTCCATGCTTTCTTTTGCTTGACACAATCCCCCATTGTCCCAGTAAAGTCACTAATACTAGACAACCGGCAGCAAATGGAAGTTGGGAAGGTGCTAATCCAGCTAGCATTACTCCCCCTCCAAGAGCGGAACCTATCGCACTACCTAAATAATTAGCGGAACTATTTAAAGCAACGACAGCTGCGCCGTGATTAGGTTGTAAGCAAAGTAATTCATGTTGTTGCGGGGCTTGCGAGGCCCAACCCATCGCCCCCCATAGAATGAAAGGCAGGAATGATAGTATCGGAAATTGAAGCACGAATGGTAAGCTGAACATGGCTAAAGCCATTATGACTAAAATGCCGGACATGAGTAAACCTGGTCTACTCGCTCGGTCAATCAAAGTACCGATGGAAAAACTCCCGACTACGCCACCAATGCCCCATGCCCAAAGATAGGGTGTGATCATAGGAATGTCTGCCAGGTTATCTAAAATGGTTGCGATATATGTATAGAGACCCAAGCTGGCAATACTGGTCATAAAAGTGATGCCAACAATTGCTGCAACCCGTCCATTGGTCATCATGGCCACACGTTGACGTAGTGAGGGTGGCGCTGAAGCTGGAAAATTTGGAAACCATATTACAATTCCTATCATGGCGATAAGACCTAGTGCAGTGATGAACCAGAGAGTTGCGTGCCAATTTAGATGTTCAGCAATAATCAATCCAAGTGGAACCCCTACGACCGTTCCTGTGCTCATGCCGCCTAGTGTTATGCCAAGAGCACGGCCGCGTTTCTGTTCGGAAACAAGGGATGCAGCAGCTGTAGCGGCCAGCGGGGAATAAAGCCCAGCTCCGATACCTGCAATTGCACGAGCCATAAGCAGCATGGAGAAACTCGAGGCTAGTGCACTAGCCCCATTGCCTAATGAGAATACTGCAAGTGCCACTACTAAAATCCTGCGCATTGGTTTTCCAGCCAACAATGTCGCAAAAATTGGGGCTGCTAGTGCATAAAAAAGGGTGAAGACACTCACTGCTTGTCCTGTTTGTGAGGCGCTTATTTTGAACGTTACCTCTATATTCGGCAACAAACCAGCTATCACATAGGCATCAAACCCAAGAGCGAACATACCTATCGTGAGGAGAAAAACTTTTCGCATGATAACCTCCATTTTCATGGAATCATTCGTTATGGAAGAGATATTCTATTTCCACCTTACAAAACTCATTGTAATATGTCTAATATATATTTATAGAGATATTAATATATAATAAGTATTAAAAAGGGGGTCATATGTTGGAACTGCGTCATTTGAAATATTTCATAACAGTAGCTGAAGAATTACATTTTGGTAAAGCTGCAGCTCGTTTAAATATGGCACAGCCACCATTAAGTCTTCAAATCCGTCAATTAGAAGAAGAAATAGGGGTGCCTCTTTTCCATCGAACGAAAAGAAAGGTAGAATTAACAAAAGAAGGCCAATTGTTTTTAGAAAAAGTTTATCAGATTTTTAAGGATTTAGAGGGAGCAATCGAAACGATAAGAATGGTGAACCGCGGAGAGGCTGGAGAAATAACGATTGGTTTCATAGCTTCAGCAGTCTATGATATTCTTCCAACCATTATAGAGCTCTATCGAAAGGAATACCCTAATATTCATATAGATTTGCAACAGTTAACAACAGCAGAACAAGTAAAAGCTTTACACGAAGGCTATATTGATATAGGAATACTTTGTCATCCTATAAAAATAAAAAATGACACCATTCATGTTGAAGTGATTCGACAAGAACCAATGGTGATTGCTTTACCAAAGGATCATCCTTTAGCTTCTAAAACATCCCCAATAAATCTTGTTGATTTATCTAACGATCCATTCATTTTAACGGGAAGAAAGGCAAATCAAAGTCATTATGATACAGTGATGAACTGTTGTTATCAGGCAGGATTCCATCCAAAGGTAGTACAAGAAGCACAGGAATTACCTACTGTCATATCTCTTGTTTCATCAGGAATGGGAGTAGCTCTCGTACCATCTTTTATACAATATGTATTAAAAACTAAAGTTGTCTATCGTGACATTCGGAATCATCCATTTACCACTACGACGGCCCTTGCTTGGAAAAGTGACAATCTATCGCCAACTGTACATGCGTTTATTGATCTAATGAAAAAATCTGTCATCCCACTCTTTAATCAGTATGATTAGAAATGCTCTCTTTTTACACAGAAAAATGCCAAAGGCACAAGAATCAAGAATCGAGGTTCACATTTGTCGTGGGAATTGGAAACTATTCAGAGTCTAAGGGGAAAGGAGTTAAAAGCAAATATAACTTGAATGCTTTTTTTAAAACTATCATAGTGAAAGCTGATAGATTTTTCAGACAAAGTGGGAGGCGGCGGCAAAGTTTTCTTTTTTGAGGTGGTATAGAATGCTTTGCCGCCACACTTTGTCTAAAAAAGGGAGTATATAATAAATATTTTTTAAACGCTATTTTATATCCAACCGCGTGCTTTCATCGCTTCGGCGATACGTTTCAGGGAAATCATATAGGCGGCTGTACGGAAATCGGTTCGGTATTCGTGTGCGAGCGAACGCACTTCTCGATAAGACTGAACCATCACGTCGCGCAGCTTCTGATTGACTTCTTCCTCGCTCCAATAGAAATTCATCAGATTTTGAACCCATTCGAAGTAAGATACTGTTACGCCGCCAGCATTAGCCAGAATGTCAGGAATGACGAGGATGCCTTTTTGGAACAGTACTTTGTCCGCTTGCGGTGTAGTAGGGCCATTGGCTGCTTCCGCCACGATACGTGCCTTCACTTTGTCTACGTTTTTCAAGGTAATTACGTTTTCAAGCGCAGCTGGAATCAGAATGTCTACGTCGAGCTCCAGAATTTCTTCCGGTCGTTGCAGGTGGTAACACTGGTCATAATTCATAATCGTCGACGAATCTTTTAATTGTTTTACTATGTCAAGGTCAAGTCCCTGTGGATTGTACAGCGCACCTTTGGAATCGCTCACCGCCACGATTTTGCAGCCTTGTGCGGCCAGAAGATTAGCGGCGATTCGTCCCGCGTTGCCGAATCCCTGAATAGCTACCGTAGCGCCTCGCATCTGCCTGCCCGCGTCTTTTAACGCTTCCTCAATGGTGTACACGCAGCCGCGAGCTGTCGCTTCATTGCGTCCTTTGGAGCCACCAACGATCAGCGGTTTGCCGGTAATTACACCTGGATTGAACGATCTTTTCATGCGGCTGAAAGTGTCCATCATCCAGCTCATAATTTGCGGGTTGGTGTATACGTCCGGTGCAGGAATATCTTTGTCCGGGCCGACGATATCCGCAATTGCCTCCATGAATCCCCGGCTGATCCGTTCGATTTCTCCTTGGCTCAAGGTTCGCGGATCGCAGATCACGCCACCCTTTCCGCCGCCGTATGGCAGGCTTACTACGCCGCACTTGAAGGTCATCCACATCGATAGCGCTTTAACTTCATCCATCGTCACGTCAGGATGGAAGCGGATGCCGCCTTTTGTTGGCCCGATTGCGTCATTATGTTGCGAGCGGTATCCCTCAAACACGCGGATGCTGCCATCGTCCATTTTCACCGGGAAAGTAACGCAAAGAACACGCTTGGGCTTTTTTAGAATTTCTACAATGTCGCGCTCAAGTCCGAGAATGGCCGCTGCGTTTTCAATCTGTGTTTGTACGATTTGATATGGATTAAGAACTTCCCTTTCTGTTTGTTGCACTTGTTGTACGGTAGCCATCGTTCTCCCCCCCACCTTTAAAGAAATATACTGAATATTTTGTAATTTTATCGTTCGGTTTATCCAATTAGGCTTTACTTTAGTACCCATTGTTTTTGGAGGATAGCCGAGTTATTTAATTACAGGTGTATTTTATAATTGAAAATTAATCGAAACAATATAAAATTTAGATAATATTAATGCCGATATGAGATGATTAAACAGTGGAGTGATGAGAATGGAATTGAGGCAAATACAGTATTTTATCGAAGTGGCCAAACGAGAACATGTAACTGAGGCGGCACTTGCTTTGCATGTGGCACAATCGGCTGTAAGCCGTCAGATTTTTAACTTAGAATCAGAGTTGGGAGTTGATTTGTTTATTCGGGAGGGGCGGAACGTTAGATTAACCCCGATCGGAAGAAGTTTTTTGGCATACATGCAGCAGGCGATGCAGGTGATCGAAAAAGCGAAGCGGGAAATCGAAGAATTTCTCGACCCGGAACTGGGTACGATTCGTATTGGATTTCCGAGCAGTTTGGCTGCCTATACACTACCTACCGTTATCTCCGCATTTCGCGAAAGTCACCCTCAGGTTAAATTTCAGTTGCGTCAAGGCTCCTACCGCTCTTTGATTGATGCGGTGGCCAAAGGGGAAATCGACCTGGCGCTGCTTGGCCCGGTACCCAAACATGAGAAACAGATTCAGGGCCATATCTTGTTCCTGGAGAATATTGTTGCACTTCTGCCAGCCCATCATCCCCTCGCGGGTCAATCTTCTCTGCAATTGAGTCAACTGCGGGATGATTCGTTTGTGTTGTTTCCTGAAGGATTTATCCTGCGCGAGCTTGTCGTCAATGCTTGCCGGCAGTTTGGTTTTCAGCCTAAAGTTTCATTTGAGGGGGAAGACATTGACGCAATTAAGGGGCTGGTGGCAGCTGGTCTTGGCGTCACGCTGATTCCTGAAATTACATTAGTTGATAGCATACCGCGCGCAACAGTGAAGCTTCCTATCAGTGAGCCGACTGTTACCCGTACCGTGGGCGTGATTATTCCGAGTGACCGTGAGCTGTTGCCTACAGAAAAGCGGTTCTATGAGTTTCTCAAGCAGTTTTTCACGGTATTGAGCGGATTTGAGAAATAATAGTAGTATAACATAGCTCGGACGATAAGAAGGGGGAGTGCTGAATGTCCGTTTTGTCAGTGATTAAATCTGTACAGGATATTATGAGAAAAGACGCCGGGATAGACGGCGACGCCCAGCGTATTTCTCAACTGGTATGGATGGTATTTTTGAAAGTTTTTGACGCAAAAGAAGAAGAATGGGAACGATTGTATGATAATTATGAACCGATCATTCCGGAAGGCTTAAGATGGAGAGACTGGACGGCAGACGACAAAGGCATGACCGACGAAGAATTGCTGGGGTTCGTTAACAACAAGCTATTTAAAGGGTTAAAAGAGCTGCATTTCGATGGAAATAGCCATTCCAAAGCATGTATTGTCAGATCAGTATTTGAGGATTCCTATAACTATATGAAATCGGGAGCTTTACTGCGGCAAGTCATTCGTAAATTAAACGAGATTGATTTTACTACCCAAAAAGATAGGCATATATTTAACGATATTTACGAAACGATTTTAAAGGATTTACAGAGCGCCGGTAACGCGGGGGAATATTACACGCCCCGCCCGGTAACGCAATTTGTAGTGAACATGGTTAATCCCCGGCTGGGAGAAAAAGTGTTAGACTTTGCCTGTGGTACCGGTGGTTATTTACTAAGTGCGCTGGAGCATCTTAGACAACAGATAAAAAGCGTTGATGACAACAGGATTTTGCAGGAAACCATTATCGGGATTGAAAAGAAACCGCTGCCATATATGCTTGCGGTAACAAACATGATTTTGCACGACATCGATATTCCCAAAATATGCCGTGATAACTTTTTGACTAGAAATGTTGAAGAGTACAAACCAGTGGATAAAGTGGATGTCATTATGATCAATCCCCCTTTTGGCGGAAAAGAGGAAGATGGAATTGCTAGCAACTTTCCCCTTCAATTTAGAACGAAAGAAACCGCGGACTTATTCATGGTACTGCTTATGTATTTGCTGAAGGAAAACGGTAGGGCGTGTGTAATTTTGCCAGATAATTTTTTGTTTGAAAAGGATACAGTAAAAATCAATATAAAGAAGAAATTGTTAAGAGAATGGAATGTTCATACCATTGTTCGGCTGCCGAAAGGAGTCTTTGAACCTTATACTGATATTGAGACGAACTTGCTTTTTATTGAAGGCGGAAAATCTACTGAACATATTTGGTATTTTGAACATCCGCTTCCAGACGAGTATAAGAAATATTCCAAAACACGGCCGATTCGATATGAGGAGTTTGAAATAGAACGCAAATGGTGGAACAATAGGAGCGCCAACGAACATGCCTGGTTGGTATCTATTCATGAAATTACTGAGAGAAACTATAACTTGGATATCAAGAACCCTAATAAAAATAAAAACGATGATTGTTTTTCAGCAGATAAGCTTAGAGATGTCATGATAAATACAAGCACAAAGGCAATAAACCTGATGGAAGAACGGAAGAAAAATACAATTGCATTTTTGGATTACGTGCGTTCTATTAATAGAAAAAGAAGAAAGTATAAAATAGGTCAATTGTTAACAAGAATAAAAGATACTTTAATTTTAGATGATGAAACCCAGTATAAAAGGGTTACGATAAAGTTGAATCATGGTGGAATTTATCTAAGGGATATTGTCTATGGAAAGGAAATTGGTACAAAAAGACAGTTTAAAATATCAAGAGGACAATTTTTATTGTCGAGAATAGATGCAAGGAACGGGGCGTTTGGAATTGTTCCGGAGGAGTTGGAAGGTGCGATTATAACGGGGAACTTTTGGACATATGAAGCAAAACATGAGTTGCTCAATATTGATTGGTTCAACTTATTTACTTCGACATCAGAGTTTATGGCGATCGTTAAAGAGTCCAGCTCCGGTACGACAAATAGAAAATATTTAGATGAAAGGAAATTTCTCCAATTTGAAATTAGCCTTCCTGATAAAGCTGAACAAGATAAGTTTATGCAATACTATAGCGCTATGATTGAGAACTATGAAAGTTTAAAAAAGGAACTGGAAAGACAGAATCATATGATGGGTTACATAAAAGATCACTATATAGGATAGTGATATTCGCTCTTTAACAAACGCCGAGGATCTTGGCTTTACGTTTGAGTAGAAGGCTCATTATGTTGTTTCCCTAAAAAGCCACATCCTTGGAAAAAATAAAACTATAGCTGTTTGTAGAGAATAAGGGATGCCGGAACTAGGCATGTTGAACTCTCTATATGCAGACGATATTATGTATAACAAAGGCAAAAACGCTTCGGGGCGTTTTTATTTCAATATAGAAAGGTTGATCGTTTTGGAAAAACCGAGTTCCTCCAACTTTATTAGAAATATCGTTATAGAAGACTTAAAATCCGGGAAGGTAGATACGATCGTCACGCGTTTTCCGCCGGAACCGAATGGCTATTTACATATTGGACACGCTAAATCCATTTGTTTGAACTTTGAGTTAGCGGACGAATTCAACGGTAAAACAAACCTGCGTTTTGATGATACCAACCCATTAAAAGAAGACAGGGAATACGTCAAAGCCATCAAAGAAGACGTGAAATGGCTCGGTTTCGAATGGGATGGGTTGTACTTCGCTTCCGATTATTTTGAGGAAATGTATAACCGGGCTGTACTCCTCATCAAAAAGGGAAAAGCATACGTTTGTGATCTTTCGCCGGAAGAAATTCGCGCAACGCGCGGTACGTTGACTGAACCGGGTGAGGAGAGTCCGTATCGCAATCGCTCTGTGGAAGAGAATCTCGATCTGTTTGAGCGTATGCGTAAGGGCGAATTTAAGGACGGGGAAAAAGTATTGCGTGCCAAAATTGATATGGCTTCTCCGAATATTAATATGCGCGATCCAGTATTGTACCGTATTTCCCATGCTACACATCACAATACTGGGGATAAATGGTGCATCTATCCAATGTATGACTTCGCACATCCTCTGGAAGATGCGATTGAAGGTGTAACCCATTCGCTTTGTACGCTGGAATTCGAAGATCATCGTCCATTGTATGACTGGATTATCCGGGAATGCGAGATGGAGCATACCCCGCGCCAGTACGAATTTGCCCGTTTGAACTTGACAAATACCGTGATGAGTAAGCGTAAGCTGAAGCAGCTTGTGGACGAGCAATATGTGGATGGCTGGGATGACCCGCGTATGCCAACTATCTCTGGTCTGCGTCGAAGGGGATATACGCCGGAAGCGATTCGTGCGTTTTGCCGTGAAATTGGCGTTGCCCGGAGCAACAGTCTGGTTGACGCGAAGATGCTGGAGCACTTTATTCGTGAAGATCTAAAGCTAAAAGCACCGCGAACGATGGGTGTGTTGCGTCCGCTGAAAGTTGTTATTACGAACTATCCGGAAGGTCAGGTGGAAATGCTGGACGCGGAAATTAACCCGGAAAATCCGGAAATGGGCGTGCGCCAAATTCCATTTTCCAGAGAGATTTACATTGAGCAAGACGATTTCATGGAGAATCCGCCAAGCAAGTATCATCGCCTGTATCCGGGCAATGAGGTACGCTTGAAGCACGCGTATTTTATCAAGTGCAATGAAGTGGTTAAGGACGAGAACGGTAACGTAGTGGAGCTACGTTGTACGTATGATCCGGAAACGAAGAGCGGTACCGGTTTTACGGGACGCAAAGTGAAAGGAACGATCCACTGGGTAGAAGCGAAGAATGCGGTACCAGCCGAATTTCGGTTGTACGAGCCTCTTATTCTGGATGAGGAAGCGGGAGAAGAGGAGGAAGGTAAGACATTCCTGGATTATGTAAATCCGAACTCGCTCGAAATCGTACAGGGTTTTGTCGAGCCGAATATGAAAGACGTAAAACCGCATGATAAGTTCCAATTCTTTCGTCACGGGTATTTCAATGTTGATCCGAAGCACACTACGTCAGATAAGCTAGTGTTTAACCGCATCGTTTCGTTGAAAAGTTCGTTCAAAATGCCGAAATGAAATAATAAAGAAATCAAAAAGAAGCGGCATCCCCACAGAGGTAATGCCGCTTCTTTCTTTCCGCATTTTTCTTAATAATATGGTGAAATCATAATGTAAACAAGTACACCGGTAAAGCTAACATAAAGCCAAATCGGCATTGTTATGCGTGCGATTTTACGGTGTTTCTCGACTTGCATATTTAATCCGCGCGCCGTCGATATGAGCGCAAGCGGAACGATGACCGCAGATAATACGATGTGCGTAATTAAAATGAAATAATAAATGAAACGTAAGATGCCTTCCCCGCCATACGGTGTCGACTCTGTAAGTGCATGATACGTTACGTATGAAAGCAAAAAGAGCGTGGTCGTCGTGAACGCTGCAAAAATGTAACGGCGGTGACGTTGAATATTTTTTTGTTTAATCGATACAAGGGCTGCAATGAGGAAAACGAACGTAAAACTGTTTAATACGGCGTTTAAAAACGGCAAAAACGTTAAATCAACGTCGCTTAATCCTTTATATTCCGGCATAAAATACAAAATCGCAACGATTGCATTAATTACAATCGTAAGTGTGACAATGACCGGCGTATAATTACGCTGTTTTACTTGATGAGAATTCACCGAAATCACCCCTTTGTCACTTTACATTTTATAGTACTATTGTTTGTCTATGCTTTATTGTAGCTTATTTTTTACTATTGATACAGTAAAAGTCTGCAACAGATTGTGAAAAAAACATGAATCATTAAATTTTCTATATCGTTTTGTGAACGTGAGCCGATGTTTATAGAGAGAAAAATATACAACAATTCTATAGAATAGATCATGAAATTGTTGCCAATTTATGATGATTCTTGGATATTAACTCCTATTTTGTGGATGGATAGTAAATTTATTCATAGTATGTGGAAACTTTATGAATAAAATTGTGACGAATTGATGAACTTTAAGTGAACCGTTGCGCGTATCTTTTGTACCTCTGATATTATAAAAACGATACTGATAGGTCTTATTCTTTTTTGATTCAATTCACGAAGCAGAAAGGATTTCTGCTGTTAGAACAGGCGGATGGGTAAGAGAGGAGATGAAGCAAAGTGAAGAAACAAAAGCTGCTACGTCGGGTTGTATTCTTCATTATGGCAGCTTTGGCGACAATGTTGTTAGCCGGGTGTGAGAACTATATTGTTCTGAATCCGAAAGGACCGGTTGCTGAAACACAATATCGATTAATTATTATCTCAATCATCTTGTGTCTTGTTGTCGTCATTCCTGTTCTGGCTATGCTCGTGTATGTTGTTTGGCGTTATCGAGATAAGCCAGGTAATAAAGCGCCTTATACTCCGGAATGGGTAGATAGTAAGACGCTTGAAATTGTTTGGTGGGGAATTCCTATTGTTATCATCGCTATTTTGGGCTTTTTCACGGTAAGGGACACATTTGCACTTGCCAAACCTCAAGATCCTGAGACTAAACCGCTGACGATTCAGGTGACTTCACTGGATTGGAAATGGTTGTTCCAGTATCCTGAACAAGGGATTGCAACAGTCAACTATATTGAGATTCCGACAGGAGTTCCTGTTCAGTTCGTAGTGACTTCGGATGCCCCGATGAACTCATTCTGGATTCCGCAGTTAGGCGGACAGACATATACGATGCCTGGAATGGCAATGGGTCTTTCGTTGAAGGCTAATGAACCGGGCGAGTATTTTGGATCGGGTGCGAACTTCACAGGAGAAGGATTCGCTCATATGCAATTCAAAGTCGTTGCAAAATCGCAAGCAGAGTTTGATAAATGGGTACAAAGTGTAAAACAGACAGCGCCTGCTTTAACCAAAGATGGTTATAAAGAGCTGGCAAAACCAGGTATTTCTGATAAGCAATTCTACTCATCCTTCCCGCCGGAATTGTTTAAAGAAATCGTAGATAAAAACGGTGGCCAATATTATAAACAACATGAGCACCATATGAAGATGAATCAGAACACGAATCATGGTGACATGAATCATGATGCAAACCAGCATATGGAGCATGGAGCAAATCAACATGAGATGTCCGGTATGAAGGCGGACAAATAAAGTCAAAGGAAGGGGGAAAACCGTATGTTAGAGAATATCAAAAACTTCGCCTCCCAGTTCTTTGTGACGGGAGATCCATTAATTTATGGTGCGGACGTTTCGATTGTACTCACCACTCTTGCTATTGTCTTTGTTCTTACGTATTTCAAGAAGTGGGGCTGGTTGTGGCGCGAATGGTTAACAACCGTTGACCATAAAAAAATCGGTATTATGTATATCATCGCGTCGTTATTGATGCTGTTCCGTGGCGGGGTGGATGCCCTGTTAATGCGCATACAATTAGCGTTCCCTAATATGCCTTTTCTACACTCCGAACATTACAATGAAATTTTTACAACACACGGAACGATCATGATTTTATTCATGGCGATGCCGTTTATGTTCGGTTTGTTCAATATTGTCGTTCCGCTACAAATCGGAGCGCGTGACGTTGCGTATCCGTTCTTGAACGCTGTAAGTTTCTGGCTGTTCTTCTTGGGAGCAATGCTCTTTAACATATCGTTCGTAATTGGCGGTTCTGCGGATGCAGGCTGGCTTAGCTATCCGCCATTATCTGAAAATCAATTTAGTCCGGGACCGGGTCAGAACTTCTATATCTGGGGTATTCAGATTTCCGGTATCGGTAGTTTGGCGACGGGTATCAACTTTATCGTCACCATTTTAAAAATGCGTGCTCCGGGCATGAAATTGATGGATATGCCGTTGTTTACTTGGTCAGTAATGGCTAGTTGTATCATGATCATTTTCGCGTTCCCGGTGCTGACAGTAACTCTTGCCTTGTTGTTTATTGACCGTTTTGCGGGTGCCCACTTCTTCACCATTGATGGTGGCGGTAACCCGATGATGTATATTAATCTCATCTGGATATGGGGACACCCTGAGGTATATATCGTTGTCTTACCGGCGTTCGGTATTTTCTCTGAAATTGTAAGTACGTTCTCAAGAAAGCCGATCTTTGGTTATACGTCCATGGTATTCGCCATGATGATTATTAGTGTTCTCGGTTACTTTACATGGGTTCACCACTTCTTTACCATGGGTGCCGGTGCTAACGTTAATGCTTTCTTTGCGGTCACGACAATGGCGATTGCTATTCCTACAGGGGTTAAAGTATTTAACTGGCTGTTTACAATGTTCCGAGGAAGGATTCGGATGGAGCAGCCGATGCTGTGGACCATCGCTTTTATCCCGTGCTTCCTTATTGGTGGTGCAACAGGCGTTATGCTGGCAGTTGCTCCGGCGGACTATCAATATCATAACAGCTATTTCCTAATCGCCCACTTCCACCAAGTATTGATTGGTGGCGTAGTTTTCGCTTATGTGGCTGGATTGATTTACTGGTGGCCGAAAATGTTCGGTTTCAAATTGAATGATCGCTTAGGAAAATGGGCGTTCTGGTTCTGGAATATTGGTTTCTATGTATGTTTCATGCCGCAGTACGCATTAGGCTTTATGGGTATGACTCGACGCCTTTATACGTACGGTAACTGGGATTTAGGTTGGGCACCGCTTAACCTGTTGTCTACTATCGGCGCGTTCTTAATGGGTATCGGATTTATTTTCCAAGCATGGCAAATTATTTACAGCATCAAACATGGTGAGCGTGATGTAACAGGAGACCCATGGGATGGACGTACGCTGGAATGGTCAATTCCGTCTCCGGCACCGCATTACAATTTTGCCGTAATTCCTCATGCAGCAGGTAAAGATGTATGGTGGCGGATGAAGGAAGAAATGAAGCAAGGAAAGGCGAAACAAGAAAAGCCGAAACTTGAGCCAATTCATATGCCGAAAAACTCCGGAATTCCATTTGTGATGGCAGTTTTCTGGTTTATCGCTGGATTTGGTTTTACGTTTGCTCCGACTGACATTACGTTCGGTGAAACGAAACTTACGTTTGTCTGGATTTCGATGGCTGTTATCGGCTTGCTTGGCGTAGGTCTTTGCATGCTAGCCCGTTCTTTCCAATACGACACAGATTACTACATCCCGGTTGACGAAGTGAAACGTACCGAAGCATCGTTAGGGAGGGTTGTATAATGGCACAAGCAGTATCCCATCATGAACATCATCATCATGAGGATCACGAGTCCTTAAAAGTTTTGGGATTCTGGATTTTCCTTGTGACGGACTGCCTCTTGTTCGGTACTTTGTTTGCGACTTACGCCGTATTGTACACGCATGCAAACCCTGGGCAGACAGGCAAAGAATTGTTTGAAGTTCCAGTGTTTGTTGCTGAAACGTTTATTCTGTTAACAAGTAGCTTTACGAGTGGCTTGGCAACATTAGCCATGCATAAAGGGAAGCTTAAGAGTCTAATTGGTTGGTTGATCGTTACAGCATTATTGGGTTTAGCGTTTGTAGGCTTAGAAATAGATGAGTTTATTAAGCTGGCTCATGAGGGAGCGACGATTTCAGCCAGCGCTTTTCTCTCAGCATTCTTTACGTTGGTTGGTACGCACGGTCTTCACGTTTCCATCGGTTTGATATGGATGGTAGCGATTATGATCCAATTAGGCCGCTATGGAATTAATGAAGTGACCAAACGAAAAGTAACGATTATTGGATTGTATTGGCACTTCCTTGATGTTGTTTGGATTTTCCTCTTTACGGTTGTTTATCTGCTGGGGGTGATGTAAGATGTCGCAGCAAGAGGCTCATGGTTCAACAAAAGCGTATATTATCGGGTTTATCTTATCGATTGTATTAACCATCATTCCTTTGGTATTGGTACTCAATCATATGATGAGCCGGACTGCACTCTTCGTGACCATTATGGTAATGGCGGTTCTGCAATTTGCAGTGCAGCTGTTCTTCTTCATGCATATCAGAGAAGGAGAGAAGCCAAGATATAATGTGATGGCGTTAGTGCTTGGCATTGTTTTCGTTGTTACAATTGTAGCTGGCTCTATTTGGATTATGACATTTAACTCTCAAGTTCAATTTGCTTAATCATAAGCTTCACAGGACTTGGGAAATATAATTTCTATTAGTGTTTATATCTCTGTGCAGCTTTGGTTGCACAGAGATTTTTTATTTTTGCAAGCACAAAAAAAGCCTTCGTCTTTTCAAGCGAAGGCTTTTTTTGTGCTATTTGGTTGCAACTACCTGCTCTTGTAGATTTTCGTTCTTTCCAGGACCGAACAGGCGGTAACCAGCATGGTTGGTTGGCCCAACGTATTTATTCAGCGGGAATGAGTGGCGGATCGCTTCCGTAATGAATGCTTTAGCCACTTCAATCGCTTCGCGCGGAGATTTGCCTTTTGCTAGCTCAGCGGTAATGGCCGCGGAGTATGTGCATCCCGCACCGTGCGTGTAAGTTGTGCCAATACGATCCGATTCTAGAATTTCGAATGTTTTACCGTCGTACAGTACATCTACGGCAGATTCGTGTTCGAGTTTTCCACCGCCTTTTACAATTACGTATTTTGCGCCTTTCTCATGGATTTTAGCAGCTGCTTCTTTCATTTGCTCGACGGTTTTAATCGGACCAACGCCGCTTAGTTGCCATGCTTCAAACAAGTTCGGTGTAACAACGAGTGCCTTCGGCACGAGCACGTCGCGCAGACATTCATTTGTTTCTGGATGCAAAGCTTCATCCGCGCCTTTACATACCATAACTGGGTCGACGACCACATTTTTAATGGCGTATTTTTCGATTTTGCTGGCTGCCATTTCGATAATATCGATAGAACCGAGCATGCCTGTTTTCAACGCGTCTACGCCGATACCAGCAAGTACGGTCTCGAGCTGTGCTTCCAGCGTTTCAATAGCAATAGGAAACACATTATGAAACCAATTGTTATGCGGATCTTGCGCCACGATAACAGTAAGAGCCGTCATTCCGTATACGCCGCGCTCCTGGAATGTTTTTAGATCGGCTTGCATGCCAGCGCCGCCGCTTGTGTCGGAACCGGCTATGGTTAAAGCTTTGTACATATTCATGTTATGGATATCCCCCTTAAATCTGTATAAATAAAAGGATGTTCTATAATGTTTCCCGCTTGTTCAAAATCTGCGGGAAAAGGCATAACTTGTAAAAGTGTTATGTGTATTTTGAATTTATATTACATAATAAAAGTATAACAATACAAGATAACAATATAACAGTTGTCTTGTTCCACGACTGTTTTGCAGGTTTATCTGTGGAAAATAGACGTTTTCGGCAATGTTTTAGTCTGAAGGTGGCTTAGCGCACAAAATTCGCGCTTTTTGCCCTGAATCTCTATTAAAATCTTGAGGATTGAGGGGAAAGATGGTATGTTTTTTATATAATTAAACAGTGGTCAATTAATGGTGGGGTGATCATTTGGCAGCCAGAAAAGCGGTCGAACAGGAATTGACAAGAGAACGAATTTTAGACGTGGCAAGGGAATTGTTCGTTACGCATGGGTACCGGAACGTTTCCATGCGGCAAATTGCAAGAGAACTAGGCTATAGCCACGGTTCGATTTATTATCATTTTCAGAATAAGGCTGAACTTTTTTATGCGCTTGTAAGAGAGTATTTTTCTTTGCTTGATAAGAAGCTAGAGACGATCATGAGAAAGCCAGGCCATTCTCTGGAGAAGCTAGAGGAAGTATTGCTTGGTTTTATCGAGTTCGGATTTACCCATCAGAGCCATTATGAAATTATGTTTTTGATAAAAGATGATGAAGTGAATCATTATCTGTGTCAGGAACCGACGATAAGCTACAATAAATTTGCGGATTTAGTGCATAAGCTGAGTGATGGCCGTGCGGATAGCACCAAGATTTGGTCGTTGTTTTTGTCATTGCACGGTTTTGTTTCCCATTATTGCAGGTCAGGTCAGACGTTTGCTGATGTAGAAACGATGGCGAAAGCGCATGTCGGTTTTTTGCTCAAAGGCTTGGGATTGTTTTTTAACAATAATTGAACAGTGGTCAATAAAAGGAGGCTAATTTATGAAAAAAGCGCTTGTATTAGGAGCTTCAGGCGGAATGGGGTACGCGCTCGTCCATGAATTGGTGGCTCGGGGAATTGAAACGGTAGCTTTTGCAAGAACAAGGGAAAAGTTAGAAAAGCTGTTCGGACATATGGAACAAGTTACGATTATTTCAGGAGATGTGTATCAGGTGGAAGATGTTAAAGAAGCGGGGAGAGGAGTTGAAGTAATCTTTCACACAGTGAGTGTTCCGTATCATGAGTGGGAAAAAGGACACCCTACCATTATGCGAAATGTCGTGGAAGCAGCTGCTGCTAACTGCTCAAAAATCGTACTGATTGACAATATTTATGCATATGGCCGAGGAAACGGTCAACCGATTACTGAAGAATATCCGAAGCGACCGCATACGAAAAAAGGCAACATTCGCCTGCAAATCGATCACATGGCGAAGGACGCGCATCGTCAGGGAATTCCGGCGTTAATCGTTCATTTTCCTGATTTTTATGGTCCGAATGCTACCAACACTCTCCTTTCCTATACGCTGGAGTCAATGGTTGCTGGAAAAAAGGCTGCATTTGTAGGAAATCAGAACGTAAAGAGAGAATATATTTTCACTCCGGATGGAGCGAAAGCAACGGTAGAACTGGCGCTCAGGGAAGATGCTTACGGGCAAAACTGGAATATTCCAGGGTACGGTGTGATTTCTGGACGCGAAATTATTTCTATTGTGAAAGAGATAACTGGCTATAGCCGGAAGGTCGGCACGATTGGCAGAGGAATGATAACATTGGCCGGTTTATTTAGCAGGATGATGTGGGAAGTAAGAGAAATGATGTATTTAACGGAAGAGCCGGTTGTTTTATCGGGTGCAAAATATGAGAAACATATCGGGCCATTGCCGAAAACTTCCTATGAAGAAGGAATAAGGCAAACATTGAGTTTTATGAAGGGAGTACGAACATAAGCGATGATTTTGATTGGCTTAACCGGTTGGGGGGATCATGATCATTTATACGTTCAGAAAATATTGAGTCGGGATAAGCTGAAGGTATACAGTACTCATTTTCCGATTGTAGAAGTGGACAGTTCATTTTATGCTGTGCAACCAGTTAAGAACTATGTAAAATGGGCGGAAGATACGCCTCAGGGGTTCTCTTTTATCGTAAAGGCGTACCAGGGGATGACTGGACATTTAAGGGGTGAGAATCCGTTTGAAAGCATCGGTGAAATGTTTGACGCGTTTAAAAATTCGATTGTGCCGTTAAGGGAAGCAGGTAAATTAAAAGCGGTACTGTTCCAATACCCTCCATGGTTTGATTGTACCCGCAAAAATGTGGATATTCTCCGGTATACCAAAGATAAGATGGAAGATATTCCGGTAGCGCTTGAGTTCAGGCACCAAAGTTGGTTTGCGCCGAAAATGCGGGAGCGAACGCTCGCATTTATGGAGAAGGACGGCTGGATTCATAGTATCTGTGACGAGCCGCAGGCAGGCGTTGGTTCGGTTCCGACTGTGTTGCATGCTACAGACAGGAATGTAACAATTGTGCGATTTCATGGCCGCAATGCGGCGGGTTGGCATAGTAGCGGACAACCGAATTGGCGGGAGGTGCGATATTTGTACCGTTATAGCACGGAAGAGCTAAAGGAATGGAAAGAAAAACTGGAATTGCTGCAAAAGCAAACGAAGGAAATTTGTGTCATATTCAATAATAATTCCGGCGGCGATGCTGCCGATAATGCGAAAGAACTGATGGAGCTTCTTGGGGTAGAATACGATTGGTTAGGCCCACGCCAGTTAAAGTTTTTTTAAAGATGTTAATTTGAAGGGGTGAAAAATATGGTACATAAACTTGAATTGAGAACGTCACAGCGTGATCAATTTATTGAAATTACGGATCGGGTACGTAAGATTATCGAACAAGAAAATGTACGTGACGGAATGGTGATCGTATATTGTCCACATACGACAGCGGGAATTACAATTAATGAAAATGCAGACCCGGATGTGGTGCATGACATGCTGATGCGCCTTGATGAAGTATATCCGTGGGAACATTCAAAGTATCGGCATGCGGAAGGCAATTCTGCTTCTCATTTGAAAGCGAGCACGATGGGGGCGTCGCAGACTGTGCTGGTGGCGGACGGAAATCTAATACTCGGCACATGGCAAGGTATTTATTTCTGCGAATTTGACGGCCCACGCCGTCGTACTTGTTATGTGAAAGTTCAAAAAGACTGACGGTAGCGCATTTCAGAGTCTGCCTCGCTTTTGAAAGCAGCACCCTTGGCTTATTATAAAAAGAGAAAAAAAGAATTGAACATGGCGCAGAAGAACCTCCGTTTTTCAAACATGGATATCAGCGAATGAGGTGATAAATCGTATGAGTAGCAATACGGACGAGAAACGTTACGAACTTGCGACGTTCGCAGGTGGTTGTTTTTGGTGCATGGTATCGCCATTTGAAGAAATGCCTGGCATTATCAAAGTTGTATCTGGCTATACAGGCGGGCATAAGGAAAATCCGACATATGAAGAGGTATGTTCCGATACAACCGGACACTATGAAGCGGTGCAAATTACGTTTGAACCAGATGTATTTCCGTATGAGAAACTGTTGGATATTTACTGGCGCCAGATTGATCCGACCGATCCGGGCGGCCAGTTCTACGACCGGGGACAGTCGTACCAGACCGCCATCTTTTATCATAACGAAGAACAAAGAAGGAAAGCGGAAGCATCTAGAAAAGCGTTGGAAGAAAGCGGCCGCTTTGATAAGCCGATCGTAACGAAAATTCTTCCGGCTTCGACATTCTATCCGGCGGAGGAATACCATCAAAATTACCATAAGAAAAATCCGTTGCACTACAAAATGTATCGCCGCGGTTCTGGACGTGAAGCGTTTATCGAGAAGCACTGGAGCAAAGAGCGGGATAAAGACCTGTTAAAGAAGCGGTTAACTCCGATGCAGTATGAAGTTACCCAGAACAACGGCACAGAGCCGCCATTCCGCAATGAATACTGGGACAACAAGCGGGAGGGCATCTATGTGGATATCGTGTCTGGAGAGCCGCTGTTCAGTTCGCTTGATAAATTCGATTCCGGTTGCGGCTGGCCGAGTTTTACAAAACCGCTACATGAAGAAAATATCGTCGAAAAGCCGGATTACAGTCACTTTATGATTCGCACCGAAGTGCGGAGTAAAGGCGCTGATTCGCACTTGGGCCATGTATTTGATGACGGCCCTGCGCCTACGGGATTACGTTATTGCATTAATTCTGCCGCGCTTCGGTTTATCCCCAAAGAAGAGTTGGTGAAAGAAGGATACGGCCAGTATGTAAGCCTGTTTGAGAAAAAAGAATAGCCGCCCCCCGCAGCACGATACAGTATAATTGCATTGCGCCTTTTGAAGGCGCATTTTTCTTGTGCAAAATAATATAACGAATGTAAATAGTTTTTTCATAAGAAAAATAATTTTGCATAATCACAGTAAGTAAGTAAATTAAAAAAATGAATGTAAAATATTTTTTGAAAAATTTTTCCTGTTTTCCTGTTATTGCATAGTATATTTATTCATAATTTGGCATTATTATTGCTTGAATTTTATATTGACAATAAAAAATTATATTAAATTGGTAATTATATTATTATTTACCAAGAGAGACGGAAAGAGGGGCGATACTGTTTGAAAAGTGTAACGGAAATTATCGGGGCAGTAACGGAATGGATATGGGGTCTACCCATGATTTTGTTGCTGCTGTGCGGCGGACTTTTTCTCACGTTTCGCTTAGGATTTTTTCAAATTCGTTATTTGCCGCATATTCTGCGACAAACATTTGGAAAGATGTTTAAGAAGAGCGATGAACCAGGCTCAGTGACACCATTTCAAGCCGCAACGTCCGCTTTGGCTTCTACAGTGGGAGCTGCGAATATTGTCGGCGTGCCGGTTGCTATCATCCTTGGCGGTCCGGGTGCCGTATTTTGGATGTGGATTGTATCGTTTATCGGTATGGCTACGAAATATTCGGAAGTCGTGCTTGGTGTTAAGTACCGGCAAAAAAATGCAGAAGGCGATTGGGTTGGCGGTCCGATGTATTACATTGAAAAAGGGCTTCGCTGGCGATTTGTCGCTTGGTTGTTCGCCTTCGGATTGATGCTGGAAATTGCCGCAAGTACGATGGTGCAGACCAATTCGATTTCTACGCTGGTAAAAAACTCATTTGATGTTCCGTTATGGGCGACGGGAATTGGGGTGATGGCGGTTGTCACGTTAGCCACATACGGAGGGATTAGGAGAATTGGACAAGTTACAGAAAAGCTTGTGCCGCTTATGGTTTCCATTTATTTAATTGGAGCTTTGCTTGTGCTTATTTATAATGCAAAACATATTCCGGAAGCGTTTGCACTAATTTTTACGCACGCTTTTATCCCGATTTCCGCCGTGGGTGGTTTTGCGGGTGCGGGTATCGCTGCCGCTATCCGATGGGGCCTGGCACGCGGCATTTATTCTAATGAAGCGGGAATGGGAACAGCGCCTATCGCTCACGCAAGCGCTAAGACGGATCACCCTGCCAAACAGGGAATGTGGGGCATTTTTGAAGTTATCGTAGATACGATGATTATATGCACGATGACCGCGCTTATCGTATTGACCTCCGGAACGTGGAAAACGTTGAAAGCGGAGCAGGCTTCTTCTATGGTGGCGGAAGCGTTTGGACAAATCTTTGGTCCCTCGCTGGCCAATATGCTTCTTTCCATTGTCCTGTTCCTATTCGTTATCTCAACGGTTATCGTCATTGTATATTATGGTGAGAAGCAAGCGGAATATTTGTTTGGTACCGCATTTTCTAAGATTATGCGCCTTGTATATATCGGTGCGATTATGGTAGGCGCTGTCGGCGGCCTGCAATTTATCTGGCAATTTCTTGATTTGCTACTGGCGCTCATTGTTGTACCGAACCTTATCGCCGTCTTGTTCTTAAGCGGAGAAGTGCGAGCAATTACTAGAGATTATTTTACAAAGTTGAATAGGCCAAGAAATAAGAAAGCGGAAGAAGAGAGACAAATGATAAAGGAAGCGCAATAAACAAAGGAGAGACATCAAATGTATACACAGCTTCGTTCCATGAACATGTTTGATAGAGTTGAAACATTAACCCGGATGCTCGTCGGTATCAAAAGCATTAACGGAACCATTGGAGAAGTAGAGATTGCGGATTTTATCAAAGATGTGTTGTTAAGCTTTCCATACTTCCAGGAGCATCCTGAAAATGTTTGGGAGCAGAAAATCCCGAATGACTCGTTGGGACGCAAAAATATTTTCGCTCTTGTCAGAGGGCTTTCTGATGAAAAACAAACCATTATTTATCATTCGCATATTGATACTGTAGGAATTGAAGATTTCGGGGTGATGAAACAATATGCGTTGAAGCCGGATGAATTGGCCGAGTTTTTTTCTGGATATGAACGGGATAAGGATGTGCAGAAAGATGCGCAATCTGGCGATTGGCTGTTCGGCAGAGGATCGGTGGACATGCAGAGCGGAATCGCTGTCCATCTGGCAAACGTACTGTATTTTACGGAGCACCGCGAAGAACTTTCGGGCAATGTGTTATTGATGCTAAATCCGGACGAGGAAAGCCAACATAAAGGTGTTATAACGGCGATTTCGGAACTGGAGCGCCTTAAGCGGCACCAGGGTCTGGATTTCGTGATGGCCATTAACAATGACTTTATTACGCCATTATATGACGGTGATCATCATCGCTACATTTATACGGGAGCGGCAGGCAAACTGTTGCCAAGCTTTTATATTTACGGGCGGGAGGCGCACGTAGGGGATACCCTTTCCGGTATCGATCCGAATGTAATCGCGGCGGAGATTACACGGCGTATTCACAATAATGTAGAGTTAACCGAGAATATTGAGGGAGAACTCGTATTGCCGCCTTCATGCCTCTATCAACGCGATAATAAGGAGGTATATAACGTACAGACGGCGACTAGCAGTTATCTTTATTTTAACTACTTTATTTATGAGTTAACGGCGAAAGAAGTTATGGACAAGCTAAAAGATATTGCCGTGGAAGCTACTCGTGAAGTGGAGGAGAAATTATCCAGAAATTATAAAGAATTTCTGATCCGTACCGGTCTTCCTGCTAAATCACTATCATGGAATATTGAAGTGACCAGCCTTGCAGAATATATGGAAGAGCTAGCCGAAAAAGGAATGAACCCGGAACAGAAGGCAAGAGAAGTGTGGGAGCAGAATAAGGATATGGAGCCGCGCATGCTATGCTTTAAGATTGTAGAGGCTCTGCAAAACATGGACTCGGAGAAAAAAGCGCGCGTGATTATTTTCTACGCCCCTCCGTATTTGCCGCACAATTATTTGAACACGGACAAAGAGCGGGATCGCGAGTTGCTTGAGGCAGTCCGTGAGGTGTTGAAAGTGGTGGAGAAAGAAACAGGCGAAAAATTCGCACTCAAGAAGTTCTTTCCATATCTTGCAGATGGAAGTTTTCTGTCGTTACATGAGACGGATGAAGAGATTCTTTCGTTGATTAAGAATTTTCCGGAATGGGAGAATATTTATCCGGTACCGGTAAATGAAATTCGCAGCCTTAACATTTCATCCGTCAATATTGGTGTATACGGAAAAGATGGTCACAAATGGACGGAACGTGTATACAAACCTTATACATTTGGCGTTTTGCCTGGTCTTATTCGTGCCGTTACATGCAGGCTGCTAAGCCGCAAAGCGGAACCTGTAGGCAGTGAATAAAATCATTGCGATAGAGCACCCGCCTATTTCAAAAATAGGTGGGTGTTTTTTACAATTTTTTAATGGTTTATTTATTTTAGGATAACAATGCTGTTGTATCTTCTAAAGTAACAAGTAAATAAAGAAAGGTTGGAGTCTTGGAGAAACCTCAAATAGAACTTACGAGAAAGGTCGGCAGATTTGCGACATCGGCATTTCCCCTGTTCTGTAATTCTATTTAAGGTTTTTTTGTTTTGAAAGGAGGCATAGCGTGAACCGAACCGAACTTTACATGAGGCTTTCCAAAGTGAAAAAGATTGCTTCAGTCAAAGAACCAAAATCGCTGGAAAAGGCGTTGCATGCCGATGTGGGTGCTGTCGTTTTGTCTATCGGCGATGTCGGTAATATTGCTCATTATGTACGAATTTACAAAGCGCATAGTATTCCTGTCTTTGTCCATCCGGAGCGCATCGGCGGAATGAGTCAGGATAAGGAAGGGATCGCATTTCTGGCCCGGTGCGTAAAACCTGACGGGATTATTACAACGCGCAATAATCTTGTAAAGCAAGCAAAAAAGCACGGGCTGTTAACCATTCAGCGCCTGTTCTTCGTTGATAGCGATGCGATTAAGTCCGGTTTTTTATCCGTAAAAGAGGCGGAACCGGATGTGGTAGAAATTATGCCTGCGTTATTGCCGGAATTTATTGCTGAATTCCGTAGGAATATTGAAGTTCCCATTATCGCCGGAGGATTGTTGAAGAATAGGGGACAGATGGTACAGGCATTGCGCTGCGGAGCGATTGCCGTTTCTATGGGAAATCATCATTTATGGAAGGAGGAGATAGCTAATGAGCCACTTCCGGTACCTGTTGTTTGACCTGGATGGGACGTTGCTAGACAGTCGCGATCCGATTATTGACGCCGTATATGCTACGGCTGAAGCGTATGTTCCGGGACTATTTACGAGAGAAGAAATATTGGCCAGATTTGGGGAATCGTTCGACGATTTTTTGGATGTGATCGATAAGGCGCTGGGAAGCTTTTATTCCAGGGAGCAGATACTTCAGTATTATTTCAAGCGTATAGACGCTCATCATGATCGGACAGTTCGCTTATTTCCCGGAGTTGCTGAAGGGCTTCAACAGTTGAAGGCATTCGGCTGCAAACTTGGCATTGTAACCAATAAACAGCGCGATTTCACGATGCGCGGATTAAACATAGCGGGTATTTTTCCACTATTTGATTCGATTGTGACTTTGGACGATGTAGCCGCTGGTAAGCCTTCTGCCGAACCGGTTCTACGGGCGGTAGCGGAATTGAGCGCCGATTTACATGAGACGGCTTTTATTGGTGATAGCAAGTATGACCTATTGGCCGCTAGAGCAGCGGGTGTCGCTGCTATTTTTATGAATTGGTATGGTATGGAACACGGAGTAACCGTTTGTCCAGATTATTATTTTTTAAATTTTGGCGATCTTGTAAGCGAGCTTGTGCTGGAAAAAGCGAAATGAAAGGACGTGCGCCGCTATGACACAGGTCATGTTAAAACAGGTTACCAAGCAGTATGAAAGCCAGACAGTTATTGAAAGGCTCAATCTCACAATTCCCGATGGTTCATTTACAGTGCTGGTTGGTCCTTCCGGGTGTGGAAAGTCGACGACGTTGCGTATGATTGCCGGTTTGGAGAGCGTAACGTCGGGAGAAATTTGGATCGGCGATCAAATGGTAAACGATGTGTCGCCCGGCAAGCGGGATATCGCCATGGTTTTTCAAAATTATGCGTTATATCCGACCATGAGCGTGTTTGACAATATCGGCTTTGGTCTTCGCAATCGCGGCGTGTCTCGTACAGAAACAAAAAAGCTGGTTGAAGAAATCGCTGAAGTAGTTGGTTTGACTGAGTATTTAAAGCGCAAACCGTCCCAGCTATCCGGTGGACAGCGGCAGCGAGTTGCGTTGGCGCGGGCGATGGTGAAAAAGCCGAAAGTGTTTTTGATGGATGAACCTTTATCCAATCTGGATGCTAAGCTGCGCCACCAGATGCGCGTAGAATTAACAGCGTTGCATAAGCAAATGGGCACCACGTTTGTTTATGTCACGCACGATCAGGTGGAAGCCATGACGATGGGCGATCAGATTGTCGTTATGAATCAAGGGAAGATCCAGCAGGTGGCTTCACCTATCGATTTATATTCGATGCCGGAAAATTTGTTTGTAGCCCAGTTTATCGGTTCGCCACCTATGAATATTGTGAAAATTCGCAACCATCCTTTCTGCGTGGTTGGTTTTCGTCCGGAAAAAGCAAAAATCGATGTTCAGAACAGGAACGGGCAGGCGACCGTGCTAGATATAGGCTTAACGTTTGAAGGAACGCTCGTTTCGCGTGAGATTCTCGGTTCGGAAATGCTGTATTATGTTCAGGTTAATCAGGAGCGTATTGTAGTGAAAGGGAGCGCGGAGAGCATTATCGAGCTCGGTACAAGTGTGAGAGTATCGGTTGAAGCCAAGCATTTATACTTCTTCCATAAAGAAACCGGTATACGGATGACTGGAGAACAAGTGCGGGGAATTAGAAATGCCCTTGTTGGAGGGATTGCATAGATGCAAAATGAAGCGGTAGCAAAACCGAAAGTTTGGAAGTCGACGGTTCGGGTATTGTCTCCGGTGCGGCAATGGGAAAGATGGTGGCCTTATGTATATTTGACACCTGCCTTTCTGTTTTTTGTAATTTTTTTCTTTTATCCGATTGGCTACATGATCTATTTGAGTTTTCACGACTGGTCGCTATTGAATTTGGAAGAAAAAGAATGGGTAGGATTGGCGAATTTTCAGGACTTGTTTCAGGAGAAAGACTTTCATCAGGTTATTGTAAACACGGCGGTGTTCACTGCGCTTACGGTGATACTCGGGCTTGGGCTTGCCTTTTTGCTGGCATTATGGCTGAACAGGAAAGCGAAAATATACGGCGTGATTCAGGGTGCGATTTTTAGCCCGCATATTATTTCGCTTGTGTCAATTTCCATGCTGTGGATGTGGATGATGGATCCGCAGTATGGACTGTTAAATGCGATGCTGAAAGCGGTAGGGTTGCCTGCTTATACATGGTTGAGCGATACGAAGAGCGCGCTTTTGTCCCTTGTCCTTGTTAGCGTATGGAAAATAGTCGGCTATAACACGATCGTGTTTATCGCCGGTCTGCAAAGCATTCCGAAAGATATTTATGAAGCGGCAGCCCTTGACCGTTCTTCGCGCTTGCAGACGCTGCGGAGAATTACGATTCCGATGCTTTCGCCAACAATTTTCTTCTTGTTCATCATTAACACGATTTCTTCATTTCAGGCGTTTGATACGATCGCTATTATGACGCAGGGAGGACCGGTGAACAGCACGAACATGCTTGTGTTTTATATTTATGAGCAGGGGATGGATTTCTTCAATGGTGGTCTCGCTTCGGCTGCTTCTGTCGTCTTGCTCTTGCTTGTCGGGTTGTTAACATTGCTTCATTTTGCTTTTATGTCCCGGCGGGTTCATTATCGGTAAACCCGGAGGAAAGGGGAGCATAGGGTGTATTCTCTTGGTCTTTATATGCGGAAAATGATTGAATGGATACTTTTGCTTGCAATCGCGCTTGTTTTTGTTTTTCCTTTTCTTTGGATGGCGCTGACCGCTTTTAAAACGTTGCCGGAAGTGTTCCGGTTTCCACCGTCATTTCTGCCGGAGAAATGGCAATTTGTGAACTTTTCCATTGCCTGGAAGTCGGGTCCGTTTCTTACTTATCTGGTAAATAGCCTAATTGTTACGCTTACGATTCTCATCTTTCAGCTATTAACCGCTGTACCGGCCGCCTATGCGTTTGCTAGGTATCGGTTTAAAGGGCGCAACATGTTGTTTGGCCTGACGCTTATTGCGCTCATGATTCCGCCGCAGGTAATTTTTTTACCTATTTATGTGTTTATGAGTGAATGGGACCTTGTAAATACACTTTGGTCGCTCATTCTTCCATATGGGGCGAGCGCATTTGGTATTTTTCTGTTGCGCCAGTCGTTTATGCAGGTGCCGGATGAAATTATTGAAGCAGCCCGTTTGGATAACGCCAGTGAATGGAAAATCATGTGGACAATTATGGTGCCGATGGCTAAGCCGGTGCTTGTTACATTCGGATTGTTTAGCTTCATCTATCACTGGAACGATTATTTTTGGCCGCTCATTATGACCAATAGCGAACAGGCGCGCACGTTGCCCGTCGGCATTTCCATGTTGAAATCGACCGAAGGAGACACCCTGTGGCATATCATTATGGCTGGCAATATGATTCTAGTGATTCCGATTCTTGTTATTTTCTTTTTTGCACAACGCCATATCATTAGCGCGTTTGTATATCAATCCAAATAACTTTACGAATCCGGGAGGAAGTCAGGTATGAAAAAAAGGTGGGCCAGTATTTTTCTGATGTTGCTGTTAAGTATGTCGCTTATACTTGCGGGCTGTTCGGGACAAACTGCTTCAAAAACGGATGGCTCGGCGGAAGGGGAACAGGCTGCCGGTTCCGGTGAAGGCAAACCGGTGGAGATTGATTTCTGGTATGCTCTGGGAGGCAAAAACGGCAAAGTCATTGAAGAGATGGTAAAAGAATTTAACGCTACTCACAAAAATATTGTAGTCAAACCCGCTTACCAAGGGGATTACTATCAAAACCATGCCAAAGTGCTTTCCGCGGTAGCCGCGGGTAACCAGCCTGATGTAACGATGGTAGAAATCGCGTCCGTGGGCGCGTTTGCCGATGCGAAGGTACTGGAAGACTTGACGCCGTACACACAGGGGGTGGAGAAGAAATACATTCCGGGCCTGATGGGGAATTCTTACTGGAAAGATAAGCTGTATGCGATTCCGTTTAACCGTTCGACTCCTCTTTTGTATGTGAACCGTGATATGTTGAAAGCAGCGAACCTTGATCCGTCTGGTCCGAAGACATGGGATGAGCTGGTGAAATACGCGCGTGCTCTCACGAAGAAGGAAGGCGATAAAACAAAGACGTACGGTTTTTCCACTCCGATTGATATTTGGTTCTATGAAGCGTTGGTATTCCAGAACGGAGGCAATATTCTAAGCGAAGATGGCAAAAAGCTTACCATTAACAATGAAGCTGGGAAAGCGCCGCTAAAGCTTTGGAGCGACATGGTGAAAGAAGGAATTATGAAAAATCCTCCGGGAGAAAAGTACAATGCATGGGATGTAGCGAAACAGGATTTCTTAAACAAGCAAGTAGGCATGATTTTTACTTCTACAGGCGATTTGCAAACATTAAAATCCAGCGCTTCGTTTGATGTAGGGGCGGCATTCCTGCCGGCGGCCAAGAGCTACGGCGTGCCCACGGGTGGCGCTAACTTGGTCATGCTGGCGAAATCTTCGGATGAAGAGAAGAAAGCCGCCTGGGAGTTTATCAAGTGGATGAGCGATACACCACAGACGATTAAATGGTCGCTTGCTTCCGGTTATATGCCGGTAACAACGGAAGCGGTGCAATCGCCGGAAATGCAAGAAGCATACAAAAAAGACCCGAATCTGAAAGTAGCAGTCGATCAGCTTGAATATGCGAAGCCGCGTCCGATGGTGCCGGGATACAAAGAGTTGCAAGAGATTATTATGAGCGAACTTCAGCGCGCCATGCTCGGACAAGCAACCGTTGATGAAGCGCTAGAGACGGCTGTGAAGAAAGCACAAAAAACGCTGAAGAAATAAAATGACTAAATGATGCGTAAATACAGGATGGGGAGAGCGAACGAACCCTCCCTATCCTGTATCTATCATTTTGGGTATTTTGATGTTTATATCATAGTAAAAGAAGAGAGGAGAAGAACAAATGAATGTTTGTATTGCTCATCGGGGTTGGTCAGGAAAAGCACCGGAAAATACGATGGCAGCTGTCCGTCTCGCGCTGCAGTATCCTGATATTCAAGCAATTGAAATTGACGTGCAGCTTTCAAAAGACGGGGTACCTGTGCTGATGCATGACTTTGTGTTAGGACGTACAGTAAAAGCTGGGGGTTCGGTTAAAGATTATACATGGGAAGAACTAAAGCAGATGGATGCTGGTCTATGGTTTGACGAATCTTTTAAAGGCGAGCATATTCCTTCGCTCGAGGAGGTGCTTACGGAAGTCCGTGGTAAATTAGAGATAAATATTGAGTTGAAGGCTGCCGGTGATAGATATCCAGGATTGGAAGAAAAAGTGGTAGAGCTTATCTATAAATACGGAATGGAACAGGAAGTGTATATTACTTCTTTTGATCATGACGCAATTAAGCGGGTTCATGCGCTTGCTCCCGCTTTGAAAAAAGGATTGATTTTCGGGGGCAAACCAAGGCTGATACGCGAGCAGCTCGCGGAAACCGGCGCGACTATTCTTTCGATGCCGTATCCGTATGTAACGAAAGATTTCGTAATAGAAATGATTGAAGCAGGATATACCGTCATTGCCTGGACGGTAGATGAACCGGATGACATTCAACATTTGTTAGGATTTCATCCGCAGTTACAGATTTGCACCAATCATCCAGAACGTATGATTGCCTTGAAAAAAACGACGGCCAATTAAAAGAAGCTCTGCGTAGTTTGGACAGAGTCTTAGATTGTTGACAAATATGCCTCTTCTTCCTGGGATTCATTGATTTTCCGCAAGGATGTATTATTTGTCCATACTGCTTCGGTAAAAGCGGCGTCTGCAAAACATCTAATCTGTTTGGAGATGGAGACAGTTGCAGTCGATGTTTTGCGTTTGCTTTCAGCGGTGCTAGGAGGAAAATCAAAAGGGTGTACAGGAAGAAGAGGCGTGTTGTTTATCAATACTTTATCAAAGCTATAAAACATACATAAATAAGAACCAACCTCTCGGAGTTCTGTATCGTTTGCCCCCATTTTTATAAACTTTTATCTTGTAATTCTTCGCGTGACTGCTATAATCTTATATGTGTATTTCGTATAGAAAATATTTGTGAAAGAAATATTTTTATGTGAAAGGAGCCAGACATGCAGAACGCGTCCAAGCAAATTCGTCTACTACTTCGTCAGATTAATCAGATGACCTTTGAGCTTTTGTCGCGCGAAATAGCGGCTTTTAATATAACGGGACCGCAGTTTCTTGTTTTGCGTTGCCTGAAAGATGAGCCGCAGCGTATTTCTGATATTAGTCGGCAACTTTGCCTGTCGAACAGCACGGTCTCTGGTATCGTAGATCGTTTGGAGGAGAACGGATATGTTCGTAGGGTACGGGATGAGAAAGATCGTCGCGTTGTCTGGGTGTTCTTTTCGGAAAAGGTAAAAGCTCTTTGTAGAGAAGTTCCTGCGCTTCGGGACGACTATTTTGACGGAATATTTGCAGGGGTTTCGGAAGACGAGATAAAAAATATTGTTAACGCTCTACAATTATTGGCTGATCGCCTAAAAGAGAAAATAAAAGAAAAAAAATAAAAATTTTTGCAAGGATATTTCGCATCCAAAATATTAGAAAGAGAAATCAAAAGGAAAGAGGGAAAAAAATGAAGCGAAAGATGTTACTATGGATTCTTCTTTTAGCAATGTTGATCAGTGGGGGCGGTATCGGTTATTACTACTGGTACCAGGGAACACACTATGTTAAAACAGAAGATGCGCGCATTCAGGGAGACCAGTATCGAATTATGCCGCAAATTGCCGGGGAAATAATGCGGATTCATGTCGAAGAAGGAGATGTTGTACAAGAAAATGACGCCATTGCGGAGCAAGATCCTGCGAATATGGACCCCAGTATGGTAAGTCGCTCCGTGTTGCGCGCACCGATTAGCGGTGTAGTTGTTAAGGTTTTCGCCAAAGAGCATGAGATGGGAGCTCCCGGCCAGCCAGTAGCGGTGATGATGGATTTCAAACATCTTTATGTATCAGCTAATATTGAGGAAACAGATATCTCTAAAATACATCCTGGACAAAAGGTGGACATTACGCTTGATGCGGCAAATGGCAAAACGATTACAGGAAAAGTAAGAAAAATAGGGAAGGCTTCAAACTCCACATTTGCTTTAATTCCCGCGACGAACGCAAGCGGTAATTTCAATAAAGTAACACAGCGAATTCCGGTTGAAATCAGTATTGATAAGCCTGATGCCGTAGAACTCATACCGGGAACGAACGTGGAGATCAAAGTTCATATTACATAACGGGGAGGGGGAATAAATGTGAGTACGCAGGGTTCTGCCGCTCCTTCAGCCGAATCATCCGGTACGAATTGGGTTGCTTTTATTGCCATTATTGTTGCGGCGTTCGTTGCTATTTTGAACAATAGTCTCATTAATGTGGCCATTCCTAAGTTGACGAACGATCTCGGTTCGACGACAGAACGAATCCAATGGGTATTAACAGGCTATATGCTGGCGTCCGGTGTGATCATTCCGATTAGCGGATATATGGGAGACAGGCTTGGCTACAAGAAGTTTTTTATCATTTCGCTAAGCGTGTTTACCGCCGGAACATTGTTTTGCGCACTGGCCTGGAGCGATACGTCATTAATTGCTGGACGTGTGATTGCAGGACTTGGCGGCGGTGTGATTATGCCGCTTAGCATGTCGATCATTTATAAAATCATTCCGCGTAACCAAATTGGCATGGCGCTTGGACTGTGGGGGATTTCCGCCATGGTAGCTCCTGCGGTCGGCCCGACATTGAGTGGATATTTAATCGAGTGGTTCAATTGGCGCTCTTTATTCATTGTTAATATTCCAGTGGCGCTTCTGGCGATTTTTCTCATATCTGTTTTGTTACAGGAGACAGAAAAAGTCGAAGGCAAATCCTTTGATACGCTCGGTTTTGTACTTACAGCGATTTCAGCAGGAACACTGCTATATGCGCTCAGTAACGGTCAGACGAAAGGTTGGACTTCATTTGAAATTGTGGCTTTGATGTTTATTTCTTTTTGGGCGCTTGTCTTCTTACTGTGGGTTGAGACCGGAAAAGAAGATCCGATCATCGATTTAAGTTTATTTAAAAATTTTACGTATACGCTGAGTGTAATTTCTGCTAGCCTTGTAACTATCGGATTATTTGGCGGCGTGTTTTTGACCCCAATTTTCCTGCAAAACATTCAGGGGATATCCGCTATTGATACAGGAATTTTGCTCATTCCACAATCGATCGCGATGGCGGTCATGATGCCTATAGCCGGAAAATTATTTGATAAAGTCGGAGTCATTCCCTTAGGATTTGTCGGTCTTACGATTTTGAGCGTAATGACGTACGAGCTTCATCGTTTAACTGTCAACACGCCGCAAGAATGGCTTGAGACTGTGCTTACCATTCGCGGCATTGGCATTGGGCTTTGTATGATGCCGCTTTCCACTGCCGGAATGAATGCCGTAGCTCCGCATCAGGTTGGGAATGCATCCGCAGTTTCCAATCTTATTAGGCAAGTAGCGGCTTCACTTGGAATTGCGGTATTGACAGCTATTATGCAACATAAAGCAGCCGAGCATGCCGAGCATATTACCGAATCTATCAATACGGTAGCGTTTCAAACCGCACAGGAAAGCCTCGGTGTAAATAGTATTCCGACACTTGTAGGGATTATACAGCGTGAAGCGACAGCGTGGAGTATTGCTGATACGTTTTTGATTTCTTCTATACCTCTGTTTATTGCTATTCCGCTTGTATTTTTGTTTAAACAAAAAAAGAAGTTGCCACAGGCGCAGATGACAAAACAAGGATAACAAAGAAAGGGAGAAGGGATGAAAAAAATGAGACGAACAAAGGCAGTAGCCTGCCTGTTGCTTGGAGCGTTCGCGCTGGCGGGATGCACAACCAGCGCGAAAGAAGCTGTAAGCCCGGAAACCGTAGTCCCGGTGAAAGTGGCGCAAGCGCAGGAAGGTGTGCTTGGTACAGGAGAGATATTCACAGGTACTGTGCTTCCGGAGCAGCAAGTTAATATCGTACCGAAAATCGCGGGGAAAATTGCTGAGATGCCGGTAGAACTTGGCATGCGGGTCAAAAAGGGCCAGGTACTGTTTAAATTGGAAGATAAAGAGTTACGAAACGCTGTACGGAAAGCGGAAGCTGCTGTATCAGCGGCGGAAGCAGGGATTCAAACGGCGGAGATGGCGCAAAAATCAGGTGTGGTTCAGGCAACAGGCGGTGCTGTACAGTCGAAAAACGGAATGTTACAGGCGAAAAACGGCATGATTCAGGCGCAGGGAGCTGTTACACAGGCTAAAAGTGCGTTGGAGCAGACCGCTAACGCGGTAAAAGATGCGGACGCTTCGTTCATTAAAGCAGAGCAAGCTCTGCATGATGCGAAGGCAAACCGTGACCGCATTGCTCAATTGTTCGAACAAGGGGCTGTATCCAAAGCGCAGCTGGAACAAGCGGAAACATCGCTTGTCAATGCGGAAGCGGCGCATCGGAGCGCAGAAATTGCACGCGCGAATGCTAGAGAGAAATTGGGAGCAGCCCAAAAAGCGCTGGCCACTGCGCAGAAGGCATATGACAATGCAACAGCAAGTTATCAAAATGCAATCAGCGGCTATGAAAATGCCCAAAAACAGGTTGATGTAGCGCAAAGTGAAGCGGGAATTGAAGCAAGCCGTCAGGCGTTGAAGCAGGCGCAAGTCGCGGCTGCTTCAGCACGCGACATGCTTGACGACGCGACTGTCGTTTCGCCGATCGACGGAATTATCGGTGCGAAAAAAGCAGAAATCGGTGAGATGGTCTCCCCGCAGGCGCCTGTGCTTGTCGTGGCCAATCTGTCCGAAGTTCGGATTCTGACATATTTCCCGGCTGATCAGATAAACCGTATACAGCCGGGAAGCCAGGTTCAGGTAAAGGCAAAGGCGTTTAATTTCCAAACGATAGGCACGGTGAAGAATATTAGCCCACTTGATGAAAAAGGAAAAGGATATCCTGTAGAGATTACGGTACCGAATCCGGATGTGAAGCTGAAAGCGGGCATGCTCGCTGACGTTCGCTTAATTGCTCCCGGCTCGCAAAAAGGCATTGTTATCCCATCCTCTGCTATTGTAAAAGAAAATGGAAAAACCTATGTGTACGTAGCAGAAGGCGATAAGGCAAAACGAGTGGAAGTGAAGGAAGGGGCTGAAAAGGGAGCGGAAGCGCTGATTACGTCCGGTTTACGGAAAAATGACACAGTGATCGTTAATAATGTGGCGCTTTTGGCCGATCAAACCAAAATTGAAATACAGCATTAAATATGTAAAAAGACCCAATCTTTTCCTTGCGGATTGGGTCTTTTTATTTGTATTAATATTCTATTTACAACATTTTTATACAAAAATATAATAGAGTCATATTTTGAGAGGGGTAGGAGGGGGAAAGATGATCAAAAAGCAATTTGTTCTTCTATGTTGTTTGATACTTGTATTTATTTCGTTTGTTCCGCTGGCAACGGCAAAATCGAAGACAGAACCAGGTACTATCGCTGCCGATCATATCTTTAACCTGGCGACGCAAATTGTCGATAGGGTAGCTGGCACGGAAGATGAGAAGCGGGCGGCACAGTATATTGTAGAAGTGTTGAGAAAGTTAGGCTTGCATCCAGAAATTCAAACATTTACAACAACGAACAGAAGCGGGGGAAACGATTGTTTCGCAGAATATTATTGCGAAAAAAATAGGGGAATCAGATAGGCAAATCATTGTAGGAGCTCACTACGATACGGTAAAAGGCGTACAGGGAGTCGATGATAATGGTTCCGGCGTGGGCGTAATATTGGAAGCCATTGAGAGTTTTCAACATAAGAAAATGCCTTACACGCTAACGTTTGTTTTCTTCGGGGCTGAAGAAATCGGCACGAAAGGTTCTGAGTATTACACTTCTCAAATGACTCCGAAAGAAATACAAAATACGGTAGCCATGGTGAATTTGGATAGTTTGATCGCTGGGGATAAGATGTATGTATACGGGGATGAAGGCGAAGACGGTTGGGTGCGCGATCAGGCGCTGGACCTTGCAAAGAAAAAGAAACTGAACGTGGAAACCAATCCGGGTCTTAATCCTGAATATCCGAAAGGTTCGACGGGTGATTGGAGCGACCATGCGGCATTTAAGAAACTAGGAATCCCGTTCGCTTATTTTGAAGCGACAAACTGGGCGCTGTGTGATCAGGATGGTTATGTTCAAACGGAAAAGCATGGGGCTATATGGCATAATCCTGAGAAAGATAGTTTGAATTTTATCCGTTCACAGTTCCCAGGTAGAATGGAGGAGCGTCTGCACACATTTTCGATTCTCTTAATCGAGTTGCTCACGCATATAAAAGAACCGAAAAAATAATGTGAGACAGTGTGGGAAAAGATTAGCAAGCGTAGGTGTAAAAAGTTTTGTGTGTAAACATTGACTATTTTCTGACATATTTATATATTAGTATAGTAGCAGATCGTTATAGTTAGTGAGTGGTGAAGACGTGTCTTTACGTATTGAGCATCGCATCGGCAAGATGGCAATGCAGTTGGCGTTGCTGGAAGAAGACGAGTTTGAAGCAGAAGATTTTTCCCTTGCCAGGTTAGAGAAGTTAGGTTATCAGTATTGTAGGGGAAAAGTTGGTTCTATGGACGCTCATAAAGTGGTGGCCGCTATTGAAACTGCCGCCAAAAAGGAGCAGATTATCGACGGCTCGTTTTACCGTGAGGCACATGCGCTATACCATGCCATCATCGAAGCGATGCAGGGCGTTACCCGTGGCCAGGTCCAGCTTGGCACTGTACTTCGGACTGTAGGATTAAATTTTGCGATTGTACGGGGATGTCCGTATGATAGTGAGCGAGAAGGTGAGTGGATCGCCGTGGCGCTGTACGGCACGATCGGTGCACCGGTTCGCGGACTGGAGCACGAGACGCTGGGACTTGGAATCAATCACATTTGAATAAGAATTTAGAAAGCCCATAGCAAACAGATAATAGGGGGCTGCATATTGCTTAAGAAGAAGCGGTTTTATCGCTTTATTTAGGCATATGTGGCTCCCTTTTTGTTTATTTTGAAAAGGAGAGTGAAGCGTATGGTCAAATTGAACGGCTATTCTTTAACACTAGCCCAGGCGCAACGTATTCTGTATGAGTTTGAACAGGTAGAAGTGTCGCCGGAAAGCTTGCAGCGGGTGGAAGCGAGTCGACGTGCGGTGGAAAAAATCGTGGCAGAAAATAAAATTGCCTATGGTATTAACACGGGATTTGGCAAGTTAAGCGACGTGTTGATTGATCCGAAAAATGTGGAGAAATTGCAGCTAAATCTCATTCGTAGCCATGCGTGTGGAACTGGCGAACCATTTCCGGAAGTGGTATCACGGGCGATGCTCTTGCTGCGGGCGAACGCACTTTTAAAGGGGTACTCTGGCGTGCGTCGGGAAGTGATTGACAGCTTGCTTGCCTTTCTCAACCGTAGAATCCATCCGGTTATTCCACAACAAGGTTCGCTTGGCGCGAGCGGCGACCTGGCTCCATTATCCCATTTGGCACTTGCGCTCATTGGGGAAGGTGACGTGTTTTACAAAGGGCAAATCGTTCCCGCTTCCGTAGCCCTTAAGGCAGAAAACATTCAGCCGCTTGTTTTGACAGCCAAAGAAGGGCTGGCGCTAATTAATGGAACGCAAGCTATGACGGCCATGGGTATAGTTGCTTATCTCGAAGCGGAACAGCTTGCCTATCAGGTGGAACTTATTGCCGCCGTAACGATGGAAGGACTGCGTGGTATCATGGACGCGTTTGCCGAAGAAGTGCATGTCGCGCGTGGGTATCCGGAACAGGTAGCGGTTGCGGCGCGGATGCGTGACTATCTTGCGGATAGCAAACTAACGACAAGACAAGGTCAATTGCGCGTGCAGGATGCGTATTCATTGCGCTGCATCCCACAGGTTCACGGCGCTTCTTGGCAGGTGCTTGGGTATGTGAAAGAAAAGTTAGAAATTGAAATGAACGCCGCCACGGACAATCCGCTCGTCTTTCAAGACGGGGAGCAGGTGATTTCTGGAGGGAACTTTCATGGGCAACCGATTGCGCTGGCGATGGATTTTCTAAAAATGGCTGTCGCGGAGCTGGCTAATATTTCCGAACGCCGGATTGAGCGGATGGTTAATCCACAATTAAGCGGCTTGCCAGCTTTTTTAAGTCCGCAACCCGGACTGCAATCAGGTGCGATGATTTTGCAATACTGTGCTGCTTCACTTGTTTCGGAAAACAAAACGCTGGCACACCCGGCGAGCGTCGATTCTATTCCGTCTTCGGCCAACCAGGAAGATCATGTTAGTATGGGGACAATTGCAGCACGCCATGCTTATCAGATTATACAAAACTGCCGCCGGGTGCTTGCGATTGAATTAATCTGCGCATTGCAGGCAGCCGAATATCATGGGGTTGAGAAGATGGCAACGAAAACCAGAAAATTTCATGCCATGGCCCGCGCAGTTACGGCGCCAATTAGTGAAGATCGCGTATTTGCGCAAGACATCGAAGCAGTGACTAATTTTTTGCTTCAGACACCCGTACAAACTATGGTGGGAACGACATTTTTTATATAAGTAGCGAGAAGTCTCCTTCCTCTATAGGTGGGGGATGAATCGCTTTTTCTCTTGTATTTATGTTCTTTGTTTATCTATAAATTAAAAAATTAAGGATATTGAAGTCTATTTTCCTAAATATTAAGGGTCTAAATGATGAATGTTAATTAATTAATAAAATATTTGCAATTATCAATTAATTATAGTATGATCAAATTAGGACAGCCAATATTATCCAACATAAACTAGGAGTTTACGGAGGTACATAGTGATCGAGTTTCGCCATGTAGATAAGTACTATGGCAATTTTCATGTGCTGCGGGATATTAACTTGAAGATTTCCGAAGGGGAAGTGGTTGTGATTATTGGTCCTTCCGGATCAGGAAAGTCGACGTTGCTTCGCTGCATCAATCATTTGGAGAAAATCTCAAGTGGGGAGCTCATTGTTGATAACGTAAATGTTCATGACAAAAAAACAAATCTAAATGCGTTGCGGCAGGAAATTGGCATGGTATTTCAGCACTTTAATTTGTATCCGCACATGACTGTGTTGGAGAATATTACGCTTGCTCCGATGAAGGTGCGCAAAATTTCGCGTGAAGAAGCAGAAAAGACGGCCCGTTATTACTTGGAGAAGGTTGGGCTTTTACACAAAGCGGATGCTTACCCTTCAGCCCTTTCTGGCGGTCAGCAGCAGCGGGTGGCAATCGCGCGGGGACTTGCAATGCAGCCGAAGATTATGCTGTTTGATGAACCGACATCCGCGCTTGACCCGGAAATGATCGGCGAAGTGCTGGAAGTGATGAAAAGCTTGGCAAGAGAGGGCATGACTATGGTAGTCGTGACCCACGAAATGGGATTCGCCAAGGAAGTAGCCGATCGTGTGGTGTTTATGGATCACGGGCAAATTGTAGAAGTTGGCGAGCCGAAAGAGTTCTTCGCAAATCCGAAGGAAGAACGAGCGCGCATCTTCTTGAGTCGCCTGTTGAACCATTAATTTATGCAATTTATAAAGGGGGTTTTACATGGTGAAGCAAAAAATATCGATTTTAAGCCTTATTTTTATGCTGGTCATGTCTGTTATGCTTGCGGCTTGCGGCGGTAAGCAGGAAGCGGGCAAACCAGCGGATGCGGGTTCGGCGGCAAGCGACGGGAGCGCAGAAAAAAGCGCAGTAGCCGCGGCGAAAGAACGTGGCAAGCTGATCGTAGGTGTAAAGTATGACACGAACCTGTTCGGCAAGAAAGATCCGGTTGATGGTCAAGTAAAAGGATTTGATATTGACATAGCGAAAGCGCTAGCAAAAAAAATCATGGGTGATGAGACGAAGATTGAACTGAAAGAAGTAACGTCTAAGACGCGTATTCCAATGCTGAAAAATGGTGATATTGATGCGATTATCGCGACTATGACCATTACGGAAGAACGTAAGAAAACGGTTGACTTCTCCGATGTGTATTTTGAAGCAGGCCAGTCCTTGCTCGTTCCGAAAAATTCTCCGATTACAGGCATACAGGATTTGAATGGCAAGACGGTTATCGCGGTGAAAGGTTCCACTTCTGCGAAAAATATTCGCCAAAAAGCTCCGCAGGCGAAAGTAGCTGAGTATGAGAATTATGCAGAAGCGTTTACGGCGCTGAAATCGAAAAAAGGCGACGCTCTTACAACGGATAACTCCATTCTGCTTGGTATGCAGAAAGAAGATCCGAATTTCAAACTGGTGGGAGGCCTATTTACGGATGAACCATACGGTATTGCAGTTCGCAAAGGCGACACCGAGATGCTGAAAACGATCAATGAAATGCTCGCGGAACTGAAGTCTTCCGGTGAGTATGACAAGATTTACGAAAAATGGTTTGGCGAAAAGCCGCAGAAAAAATAGGGGAAGAAGGGGCCTGACGGCGCGGTGGCCGCAGGCCCTTTTCATCTTTCCGGAGGAAAGGAACAGAACGTATGCTGCAAACAATATTTGAAATCTTGTCTGAATACCGAACTGAGTATATTAGCGGTCTGATCACAACGTTGAAAGTTAGTTTCATCTCATTGATCGCGAGCTTAGCGTTGGGCACTATGCTCGCCATTTTTTGCATCTCGCCTTTTCGCATTCTGGTTATTATCGGGCGGTGTTATGTTGAATTCATTCGTAATACTCCTTTATTAATTCAAGTATTCTTCTTTTTCTTTGGTTTGCCTTCGCTCGGCATTCAAATTGGCGCATTCACCGCAGGCACACTTGGCCTTACAGTTTACACGGCCGCTTTTATTTCGGAAGCTATCCGAGCCGGAATTCATTCAATTTCGAAAGGCCAAATGGAAGCTGCTCGTGCTTCCGGTCTGACCTATATTCAGGCGATGCGTTACGTTATTTTGCCACAGGCTTTTAGAATTGTTATCCCTCCGCTTGGTAACCAGTTTATTAACCTTGTTAAAAACTCATCTATCCTAGGTGTTATTGCGGGAATGGACTTGATGTATCATGCGGATATTGTCGCTTCCAATACGCTTAATGTTTTCGATACGTATATTCTTGTCGGCTTTTTCTATCTAACCATTACGGTACCACTTTCTATTCTGGTGAATTGGTTGGAGCGTCGCCTGAAGCATGCCTGAATGTAGTGGAGAGGAAAAGGAGTGAAGTTTATGGATTTTGCTGGTGCGTACAGTTGGCCGAATTTGCGTTATTTGCTGGAAGGATTTCTGGTAACGCTTGAAGTAGCAGCGCTGGCAATTTTGCTTTCATTTGTGATTGCAATTATTGTGGCGATTATTCGATATACAAAAATCCCGGTGTTATCGCAACTGTTATTTGTATGGGTGGAAATGATTAGGAATCTGCCATTGCTTTTAATTATTTTCTTTGTATATTTTGCCTTGCGTGATGTCGGAATTAAACTGGGGGTATTCAGCGCGGCAGTAGTAGGGCTAACAATTTTCGAATCGGCGATGATTTCCGAGGTTGTCCGAAGCGGTCTGATGTCGGTGGATAAAGGACAAATTGAGGCTGCGCGTGCGTCTGGTTTAACGTACGGGCAAGCCCTTCGCTACATTATCTTACCACAGGCATTGCGTCGTATGATTCCACCGATCGTTAGTCAGTTTATTTCGCTGTTGAAGGATACTTCGCTGGCAATTATCATTGCTCTTCCGGAATTGATGCACAATGGACAGGTTATTTACAATACTAATTATTCATATGTTATCCCGATTCTGCTGTTAATCGCTTTATTGTATTTCGTCGTTAACTTCAGCCTGTCGCTTATTGCGCGGCGGTTGGAACATTCTCGTTAAGGCAAAAAACGAGGGGATGGATGCACTTGCCCGAAGGGGTGCCGTAGCATCTGTGCCGCCTCGTTTTCTTATGTGTATGTATCCGTTGCAATGCCTGCCCAGGCGTACAGCCCAACTTCGGCAAATAGACGTCAGCGGGCGAGAAATAATAGGAGGCTTATTTAAGTCTGTGTATTGTCAAATGATTCTGGAACAAAAAATTACAGGCCCAGCGCTAGGCCTGTAATTTTTGGATTAGAAACTGTGGAAGCTGGAAACAAGCGTCGAGAATATTTTTATTAAAGTATTTCGTATCTTGCTGGAAAGCATGTTCTACCGGTTTTTCATATACTTTTGATCCCATTGTAAACGTCCACATCCCTCCCGGATATGTCGGGACAACGGCAGTGTACAGTTTGGTTAACGGGAAGAGATCGCTGATATGCTTATATGATTGCTGTAGAACATCAAAGTGGAAAATCGGCGACTGACTTTGGCAAACCATAATGCCATCCTCTTTGAGAGCGCGGTGGATATTTCTATAGAAATCCAACTCAAACAATTGTTTCGCCGGCCCGATCGGATCAGACGAATCCACAATAATAACATCGTAGTGATTTTCAATGTCTTTGACAAAGGCGACGCCATCATTGTAAATAAAACGAACGCGCGGGTCAGAGAGATTCCCGGAAACTTCCTGCAAGTGTTCTTTGCAGAATTTGACTACCAGTTCGTCCAACTCAACCATGTCGATTTGTTCCACATTTTTGTACTTTGTCACTTCGCGCGCTGCGCCACAATCGCCGCCCCCGATAATAAGAACGCGTTTAGGGTTCGGGTGGAAATGCAACGGCACATGGGTAATCATTTCATTGTATATAAACCCGTCAATTGAAGTCGTCTGTACAACGCCGTCAAGCACCAGCATTCTACCGAAATCATATGAGTCAAGGATCATCACATGTTGGAAAGGAGAAGATTCCGAGGCGACGATTTCTTTAATGCGGTAGCTTATTTTCAAATTTTCGCGCTCATCTTCCGTAAGCCATAATACATCATCTTTTTTCTCAATGTAGTTCGGTGTTTGCTTCATTTCTACCTCCTTGTATGATCTTCGCAAAAAAGTAATGTATTTCACATGATGTCATTAATATAAACAAAAAGAGACACAGAGTTCCTTTCCTCAAGGTTTAAGTCCCCGGGAGAAAACAGCAATGTCCCTCTTTTAGGGTATCATAACGGAAAAGCGCAGACAATTCAAAGGTTTTTACTTTTCCTATCATCATAGAGCTTGGTTCGTGTTTTCTTTTCTCGGTTTTGCTTCGGAAGCAAGAAATCGTCGGGTCTCAGCTACAACTACTGCGCTTAATCCAATCAGACCGATAAGATTTGGAATAGCCATTAAGCCGTTAGCAATATCGGAAAACGTCCAGACAATATGAAGCTTAAGCGCCGAACCAAAGGCGATAACGATAATGAAAATAGCTTGGTAATAACATACGGCTTTGCGGCCCAGAAGGTATTCGATACATTTGGTGCCGTAATACGCCCAACCAAGAATCGTGGAGTAAGCGAATAGAATAATCGAAACTGCTAAAATGACGCTTCCGGTACTGCCGAACACGCTACGGAACGCAAGCGTTGTCGCTTCTACGCCTGTTTTGCCCATTTCCCAGACGCCGGTTGTAACAAGCGCTAGTCCGGTAATTGAACAGACGATAATCGTATCAATAAACGTTCCTGTCATTGAAACAAGCGCCTGTTTTGCGGGCGAATCGGTTTTTGCCGCGGCCGCGGCGATTGGAGCGCTGCCAAGACCAGCTTCATTCGAGAAAACGCCGCGTGCAACCCCCATTTGAATCGCTTGGGCTACTGTCGCACCGAGGAAACCTCCAGCAGCCGCTGTACCGTTAAAAGCGCCGGACAAAATGGCAGCGATCGCGTCAGGGACGTGCTCAATATGAACAAGTATGATCACAACTCCTGCTGTAATATAAAAGATAGCCATAAAAGGAACCAGCACGCCTGTTACCTGCCCGATTTTCTGCACGCCGCCGAGAATGACAAAGGCAGTGAGAACGGCAAGTGCAATACCGGTAATGACTGGGGGAACCGAGAAGTTTATTTTTACCGCTTCCGCGACGGAATTAGCCTGCACCATATTGCCGATGCCGAAGGAAGCGCAAATTCCGAAAAGAGAAAATAGCACAGCCAGCCATTTTTTTCCTAGTCCATGTTCCAGATAGTACATGGGACCGCCTGAGTATTCCCCGTTTTTTCCTTTTACTCGGTATTTGACGGCTAGAATGGCTTCTGAGTATTTGGTCGCCATACCGAACAGGGCTGTAAGCCACATCCAAAAAATTGCACCAGGCCCTCCGGTGGTAATTGCCGTGGCTACACCCGCGATGTTTCCTATTCCGATTGTAGCGGCAAGAGCCGTCATAAGCGCTTGGAAATGGTTAATATCCCCTTCTGATGTTTTGTCCTGTTTTCTGCCAAAAGCTAGGCTTAGTGCATATCCAAGTTTCGTGAATTGGAGGCCACGCAGACGCACAGTGAGCAGAAGGCCTGTTCCGGCCAAGAGAATGAGCGTAGGCATTCCCCATACGTATCCGTTGATTTTGTCAAGTAGTTTTGCTAGAGCATCCATTTGCCGTTCCCTTTCCTTTTTAGAAATAAAAAAACCATTTTATCCTGTGGATAAAATGGTCTCTGGAGATATGGCAAGGTAGAGAATAAATGGTGAAAGAACGCCTTTCCATAAAATAAAGTAAAGATTGGCCTTTTTTTCTTTTTTGTAATCCCTGTCCTTTTACCTGAGAGATTATCTGCGCGGTGGCGCAGACTTGCTCCTTCGGTGCCCTTTTTCCTCCGTTTCATTAGTGTGGAAGCGGAGGGGGTCTCTCCAGAGTTTCGTCCCCATACAGTTCTACTTGATCCCAAGACCTGAGAGTTTCGAAGCTTTTGCTTCTTGCCCCGTCGGTAGACAAACCAGTGAATCACGGTTCATCTTCTCCTGCATGGTTCATCCGAAATATATATTTGATTAATAAGTTAAATTATAGGAAATAAAAATGAGAAATCAAGAGGTTAAATGAAATTTAAATTGATTGAAAATATTTTTGGTAAAAGGTTTTAATGGGAGAATGACGGATAAAGAAAATGATAGGTGCTTATATTAAATACAGAAAAAATGTGAGCAGGAGGCAATCACATGGATAATCAACAATCCAGCATACAGACGCAAAACCCGATTTCTCAGGCGCAAAACGCGGTAGAGCAGGCAAAGAATGCTGCGGCTCAGATGCAATCCCACCCTACCCAGCAAGCGCTTGAAGGCGCTCAAAATGCTATTGAACAGGCAGAACGTGCAATCGCACAAGCGAATACAAGCGAAAATCAGCGCGCTGTCGCTGAGATGGTGGAGCAATTGGAGGAAGTACGCAGACGTGTAGCGCAGATGCAGCAGCCACAGAATTAGGAAGGTACAGTATATATAGTTTTGAGGGAAAAAATGGCCTTTTAAAAGCGGCCATTTTTTGGTGCGCTCGGCATGGGGGTCATCTATAGGGTTCAAGTCCTGAATGGCGAAGGCAGTAGTAGCCATTAACTTAAGACAAGGATGTCGACTTCGAGGTCGAATCTGAAGGAAGTCGGCGGCAAACCTTTGGCCTGAGGAATACGAAACGAACCTCATAGGAGGCCAACGTTCTTTGGATGAGTTTACCAAACAAAACAAAGTCCATACTGTAGCCAACAGAGGCCATAGTACATGCTATGTAACGACATGAAATGAAAAGACCGATTGTCTTCACTCGATTTGCATTTTATATCGAAGGTGTGATAAAATGAAAACTATCGCTGTAACAAATTAAAAACTTTGCATCAACTAATCCTTTTTGTTATAATAAAAGGTTGTTGCCAAGCACAGTGAAGAATTAGAATAAAAAACAAAAAAAGTTGTTGACAAAAATCTTAGGTTATAATAAGATGAAAAAGTCGCCGCTGGAACGCGGTGAAAATGAAAAAGAAGTTCCTTGAAAACTGAACAGTGACACTCGTTTGTGTGCGAGTTAAATATCCCATGAAAGTGAAGGTCAGCTTCAAAGTTGATTTCAGGCACTTTTATGGGGCCCGAAAAACATTCTTTACTTTATGAGCTAGCTTACGAGCTTGCGTATCAATCTTCAACTTTTTTGGAGAGTTTGATCCTGGCTCAGGACGAACGCTGGCGGCGTGCCTAATACATGCAAGTCGAGCGAACCGATGGAGTGCTTGCATTCCTGAGGTTAGCGGCGGACGGGTGAGTAACACGTAGGCAACCTGCCTGTACGACCGGGATAACTCCGGGAAACCGGAGCTAATACCGGATAGGATGCCGAACCGCATGGTTCGGCATGGAAAGGCCTTTGAGCCGCGTACAGATGGGCCTGCGGCGCATTAGCTAGTTGGTGGGGTAACGGCCTACCAAGGCGACGATGCGTAGCCGACCTGAGAGGGTGAACGGCCACACTGGGACTGAGACACGGCCCAGACTCCTACGGGAGGCAGCAGTAGGGAATCTTCCGCAATGGACGAAAGTCTGACGGAGCAACGCCGCGTGAGTGAGGAAGGTCTTCGGATCGTAAAACTCTGTTGTCAGGGAAGAACCGCCGGGATGACCTCCCGGTCTGACGGTACCTGACGAGAAAGCCCCGGCTAACTACGTGCCAGCAGCCGCGGTAATACGTAGGGGGCAAGCGTTGTCCGGAATTATTGGGCGTAAAGCGCGCGCAGGCGGCTTCTTAAGTCAGGTGTGAAAGCCCACGGCTCAACTGTGGAGGGCCATCTGAAACTGGGGAGCTTGAGTGCAGGAGAGGAGAGCGGAATTCCACGTGTAGCGGTGAAATGCGTAGAGATGTGGAGGAACACCAGTGGCGAAGGCGGCTCTCTGGCCTGTAACTGACGCTGAGGCGCGAAAGCGTGGGGAGCAAACAGGATTAGATACCCTGGTAGTCCACGCCGTAAACGATGAGTGCTAGGTGTTGGGGAGTTCACCTCCTCAGTGCCGCAGCTAACGCAATAAGCACTCCGCCTGGGGAGTACGGCCGCAAGGCTGAAACTCAAAGGAATTGACGGGGACCCGCACAAGCGGTGGAGCATGTGGTTTAATTCGAAGCAACGCGAAGAACCTTACCAGGGCTTGACATCCCGCTGACCCCTCCAGAGATGGAGGCTTCCTTCGGGACAGCGGTGACAGGTGGTGCATGGTTGTCGTCAGCTCGTGTCGTGAGATGTTGGGTTAAGTCCCGCAACGAGCGCAACCCTTGTCCTTTGTTGCCAGCATTCAGTTGGGCACTCTAAGGAGACTGCCGTCGACAAGACGGAGGAAGGTGGGGATGACGTCAAATCATCATGCCCCTTATGTCCTGGGCTACACACGTGCTACAATGGACGGTACAACGGGCGTGCCAACCCGCGAGGGTGAGCCAATCCCTAAAAACCGTTCTCAGTTCGGATTGCAGGCTGCAACTCGCCTGCATGAAGCCGGAATCGCTAGTAATCGCGGATCAGCATGCCGCGGTGAA
>NZ_CP080764.1:2550000-3545000 GCF_019603355.1 Aneurinibacillus thermoaerophilus | reverse complement strand
TTTATATTTTCTAAGGAGGTAAACAGAAGATGGCAGACACCCAAACTGTAGCATACAACAATATCCTGTTTGAATTAGACTCCGCAATCGCCTACGTAACGATGAATCGCCCCAATAAGCGGAATGCTCTTTCACTAGAGCATATGCAGGAACTTATCCATTGTTTTGAAAACATTTCAAAGGATAAAAATATATCTGTTGTAATCCTTAAAGGAAATGGGCCGGCGTTTTGTGCAGGACATGATTTAAGTGAGATGGTGGATCAGGAGCCAAGTTTTTATCGCAACCTGTTTGATGTCTGTACAAAATTAATGGAAACGATTCAGTCCATTCCGCAACCGGTTATCGCACAGGTGCATGGAATCGCGACGGCAGCAGGATGCCAGCTGGTAGCTACTTGTGATCTAGCCGTTGCGACGGAAGATGCCCGTTTTGCTACGCCGGGTGTGAAAATTGGCCTCTTCTGCTCTACACCGATGGTAGCGATTTCCCGCGCAGTTGGTCGCAAGAAAGCGATGGAAATGCTGTTGACGGGGGAAGCCTTGTCTGCTGAAGAAGCGGCTTTGGCTGGTTTAATCAATAAAACGGTACCTGCCAATAAGCTTGAAGAAGAGACGAAGGCGTTCGCCTTAAAAATTGCCCAAGCAAGCCCATTTACTGTTGGAATTGGAAAACAAGCGTTCTATAAACAATTGGATATGTCACAAGGTTTAGCTTATTCTTACGCAAAGGAAGTTATGAGCCTGAACGCTACCGCTGCCGACGCTACAGAAGGCATTTGCGCGTTTCTTGAGAAGCGGCAGCCGATATGGAAAGGATGCTAATTGTTTATATACTTATAATTTAAGAAATAAGACAGGAGAAGATGATCAGGATGAAAAATGAACTTGTGCTCAAGCAATTTATTATCGCACGCCGGCGGCTTTTAAAGGCGCTTGAGGATGTTACGGAAGAAATGGCCGCCAAAAAGCCGGAAGGATTCAACAATAATATTCACTGGCATGCCGGACACATTTTGTCTGCAGCTGAGCAGTTTCTGTTTCGCTTGCCCGGCGGCTCTGTGAATATTCCAGATAATTACAAAGATTTCTTTGCGAACGGAACAAAACCGGACGATTGGAAAGAGACACCTCCTTCTTTCCAGCAAATTGTCGCACAGCTTAAAGAACAAGAGGCAAGGGTAAAAGATGGCAAAGATAGCATAGAGGAACGTTTGGATGAAACGCTGGTCCCCCCGTTCACGTTACGATCCGGATTACGGATGGACACGGTCGGCGAATTGATAAACATGGCTATTTATCATGAAGGTGTACATACTGGATATATTAGCGCCATGAAGCGAATTATTGGTTAAGCTTATGGAAAGCGAAGGATTGAACGGATTTTTTATAAATGGGAACATAAGGCAATAGCTGTTCAAGGCGATTGCCTTCTTTTTTTGTGAAAAAAGAACGAGGGGACAATGCCCGTAAGTTTTTCTTATTTTTGATGAAACATAAAAGAAAGACGTATCGTATAAGTAAACATAGGCGAGAATAGGCTTCAAAAAATTCCTATGATAAGATAGAAGTATGCAAAAGACCAATAGCGGGGTGAGATTTGATGAAGGAATTTTTCACCAATGTATGGTGTGTGTTACTATCAAGCACTATAGGATTGGTCAGTTCGCTCGTGTTTTTCATACTGTTTGACGAAGAATTTATACCCGTTTTTTTGCTAAGTGTTGCTACTTTTGCCTTGTCCATGTGGATAGTGAAACGGCGCTACCGAAAGCCGCAAAGATATAATCCAGAAATGGACAAGCATGAAAGAGCCTATATAAAACAAAGTTTGCGTGAGGCGCAGCGCAAGCTAAAAACCATCCGCCGCTTGCAGTTTCGCATTCGCTCTATTATTATCTGGAAAAAAACGTCGCACCTGTATAAAGTAGCCCGCCGTATTCTGATAATTATAGAGGAACAGCCACATCGTTTCCGTTTCGCCCGCAATTTCTTTGCCAGCTATCTTGATTCCACCATTACGATTCTTGAAAAGTATACATTCCTTGCTTCGCAGCCGATACACAGCCAAGAAATGGTCATGGCGCTCAAAAAGGCCGAAGCTATGCTGGATGATATTATTGCCGCGCTGGAAGAAGAACTGATGCAGGTGCTTTCGGATGATGTACTAAACCTCAATGTTGAGCTTGAAACACTGAAAAAATCGCTAGGCATACGACCGGAGTACGTAATTAAGTCAGTAAAGCATGAAGAATATAAGGATAAAATGAAGCGATGAGTCTGTGTTGCAGAAGCAAGGGAGGGAAAGCATGAGGCAATTAAATTTGTATCCTTCTGTTCCAGCTGAAGCGTCTTTTGGAGTGAATCCAGCGTCGCTTGACTCACTTTCCCCGCAACAGCAAATACAGGTAAAAGAGCTGATGTTTTACCTGACGCCAACAAAGCCGCATGTTCTGACCCAATACGGAGCAGAAGTTCAGCAGAAAATGGCGGAGCTTGCTGATAACATGCTGAATCAGGTACGAATACAGCGCGTAGAGGAGCAAATTGGAGCCATTTTGCGCAATTTGCTAGCAAAGATAAAAGAAGTGCAACCGGACAAGCTGTTTGAAGAAAAGCGTGGCTTCTTGAATCGTTTGTTCAACGGATCGGTCGTCAAATCGAAAGAGCGTTTGCTGGTTCAATATCAAAAGGCGAACTATGAAATTGAACGGATGGCAGATATGTTGGAACGTTTACGTCATCAGATGTTGCGCGATTCCACGATGCTTGAAGTGTTATACGAACGGAGCCGGGAGTACTTTAACGAATTGAATATTTACATCGTGGCGGCGCGGGAAAAGTTGAAAGAACTGCAGCAGTACACGCTTCCGAATTTACGGAGTAAACTGGAAGCCGAAGTCGCAGAGGGTGACCCGTTAAAAATGCAGGAACTTATAGATATGGAGCGCTTTGCTGATCGCCTTGAGAAGAAATTACAAGATCTGCTTATAAGTCAAACCGTTGCTTTGCAAACTGCGCCGCAAATCCGGCTCATTCAGGAAAATTATGAGATGCTAATGGAAAAAATCCAATCATCCATTTTAACTACAATTCCGCTCTGGAAAAGCCAGATGGTCATCCTGCTTTCGCTTGTACGACAACGTGACGTTCTGGCGGTGCAGAGGCAGGCGGTAAGCGCGTCCGGAACGCTGCTCAAGCAAACTTCGGCCGCTTTGAAAGAAGCTGACCGGGAAATAAGTCAGGAACAGGAGCTTATGATCGCCGAGTTGGAAGCGTTTAAAGAAACACAGCGCGGTTTGTTGGCTGTGGTAGAAGAAACGTTGCATATGCAGCAGGAGGGAAGCGCGAAGCGCAGACAAATTGAACAGGATATGGATGTAAAACCTATTAGATCTGGAAATACGGTATAGTGGGCCATAGCGCTGATGCCTTCTTCCCATATGCTAAGGTGTATGGTATATCCGGATTTTTTATCGTTTGAGAAAGTATATGCCGATTTAAAGTGATGAAGTCATATATACTTTCTTTTTTATTTTTATACAGTTCATTTTTTAGGATAGAAAAAGGTGAATGAAACGATGTTAAATATCGCTTTGCTGGGTTGCGGTGGCACTATGCCATTGCCGAAACGCTGGCTTACTGCTTTGCTGGCTTCATATCAGGGCAAGATGATATTAATCGATTGCGGGGAAGGTACACAGGTAACGATGAAAATGCTGGGATGGGGCTTCAAGTCAATTGAAGCTATTTGTTTTACCCATTACCACGCTGATCATGTTACCGGTTTGCCCGGTTTGCTGTTCGCCATCGCGAATGCGGGACGGACGGATCCGCTTCTCATTATAGGACCGCCAGGACTTACGGAAGTAGTCCGTGGTATGACGGTGATCGCCCCGTATCTTCCATATGAGCTGCAAACGATTGAACTGTCCGCTCAGGAGCCTACTGTCAGCAAAATTGTTGGGGTTACTGTGCGAACTCTTCCAGTAGAGCATACGGTTCCTTGTTTGGGTTATACGCTTGAGATTGAACGAGGAAGAAAATTTAATCCTGTACGGGCGTCTGAACTGGAGATTCCTGTTCCTTTTTGGGGGCACCTGCAGAAAGGGGAAGAAGTTACATATAACGGCAGGACGTTTACGCCGGATATGGTACTTGGTCCGCCGCGCAAGGGCCTGAAAGTGGCGTATTGCACCGATACGCGGCCGACTGAAGAGCTTGTCGAGTTTATCCGCGGCGCCGATTTATTTATCGGAGAAGGGATGTACGGCGACCCGGAGAGCCTGCCAAAGGCGGAAGAGCACAAGCATATGTTATTTGAAGAAGCGGCAATGCTGGCCTTAAGGGGTGGAGTGAAAGAACTGTGGCTTACCCATTATAGCCCATCTTTATCTGAACCGGAGCAATTTATTGACGTTGCGCGTCGAATTTTTCCACAAACGAAGCTGGGAGAAGATCGAATGACGATTAGCTTGGTTTTCGAAAAAGATTAGACGTCTGAACCGAAACAAAACCATTGGATGCTGCCGTTTTGAATCCAATCATTTTCCCTTGCGTAGTAGCTGATTTTCTACCACAATCCCACATGATTCGATTAATTAAGAATAAATATTCTTATTATGCTTATATCATGTTTTGTTTTAAAAATGATTCCGTAAATAATATGATTTAATTAAAGGAGCGAGGGAAAAGAAGTGAAGAAAGTAAAATACAAATATGGCATTATTTTTGATATGGATAATACGCTGCTTCAATCTAGGATTGATTTCACCGGGATGAAACAGGCGATTTTTAGGTTGCTTACAGAGTATGAATTGTGCGCCTATGACTTTGAATGGCAAGAATTTACAGCTTCTCAGCTTATTGAGATGGCACGGCAGTCAGGGCGGTTGCGACCTGAAGTAGAAGCGCTCATTTGGGAAGCGGTGACAGAGTTTGAGAAACGTGGTATGTATGGGGCAAATTTGGAGCCGTATGTGCCGGAAGTATTGGAATACCTTTCACATGAATGTCACTTAGTTGTGTTGACCAACAATGCGCAGGAGGCGGCGCAGGAAGCGCTGCACAATACCGGAATCGCTCATTATTTCGATTATATTGTCGGTCGTGAACAGATGACAGTGCTAAAGCCTTCGCCATCAGGCATTCATTATATTTTGCGCTATTATCCTGATGTACCTTCGGAGCGATGGATGCTAGTTGGAGATTCCTGGATTGACGGCAAAGCTGCGCAGGACAGCAACATACGTTTTGCCGCTTACAAAGGAAATATAAAGGAAATGGAAAAGTGGAAAGTGCATCCGGTTCTTCATATAAACGATATGCGTGAACTGATACAGTCATTGGTATGGAAGACAAAATGAGAAAAAAGGGGAATATCATTTATTATTGAAAAAAGCGAGGCGTTTTCTATATTGGCCTCGCTTTTTCTTCTTATTGAGCATTGTTTTTGTTTATTGCAACGAAATTCTTGCTGTGATGGCAATACATAAAGTTGCTGAAAAGAGGGGAGGAATAGAGAATTTTATGCAAATTCCACATGAAGTGGACATTTTTTAAAAATGTAGAAGCAAAATAGGAAGGGTGTTATATTATTTCTAGCAAAATGAAACTATAACAGAGTTGAAAAGAAGTAAAGAAGTTGTCGTGATATTTTTATTTGCAAACAAACTTTTTTGTTTTTTATCCATTCATCCGGCGGAAAATATTTTATTCCGGCAACCGGGTAGCCATTTCTTAAAAATGATAGAATAGAACGTATAATAAAAGGCAGCAGGCAAGCATAAAAAGGCGTAGATTATGCGAAAAGGAAGATTGGCAGTGAACAAAAGAGAAGAGATTCATCATACGGGTGAAGCATCGTTCGGTGTTCAGGACGGAATGATTCTGGAACATTACGGTGTAAACGAGCTTCATTTCGATTCCGTCAAGAATTACCGCAACCGCTTTCTGGCCGTGAAGCCGAATCATCCTTGGAATGGACTAGAAACGAAAGAATTTCTCTATAAGATTGGAGCTTGGGGCAAGCGGCGCGAAACAGGAAAAGAGGGACTGACACTCGCGGGCTTACTTATGTTCAGCGAGGAAAGAATTATTACCGAGGTATTGCCTCATTATTTTCTTGAGTATCGTGATGAAACTGGGACGGCCTATGATGAGCGATGGACGGACCGAATCACTTCACAGGATGGTACATGGTCCGGCAACTTATTCGATTTTTATTTTATGGTTATGCCGCGGCTGATCGCAGGACTTAAAGTACCGTTTCAGTTGCAGGGAACGCTGCGGCAGGATGAGACAGCCGTTCATACTGCTCTGCGCGAAGCGTTGGTAAACGCAATTGTGCATGCTGATTATAGCGGTGAGCGTGGTATCGTGGTGACAAAAGAGAGCGATGGATTCGTCTTTTCAAATCCGGGAACGCTTCGCGTACCGCCGCATCAGGCGTTTGCGGGCGGTGTGAGCGACTTGCGGAATCCGAATGTGTGCAAGATGTTTCTGCTTATAGGTCTGGGCGAGCGTGCCGGCTCCGGGCTTTCCAACATTCGACAAACATGGCGGGAACAAGAGTGGAAAATTCCGCAAATTTCGCAGCAAGAATCACCGGCCAGGACGACGTTTATTTTACGAATGATATCCGCTTCTGAGAGCGAAATAGAAGCAGAAAAACGAACAATCGAAAGCTCCTTAAATAAGGAAGGGTGGTCCGTAAATAAAGAAATCAACTCCATAAACAAGGAGTTTAAGTCCTTTAATAACGAGTTTTACTCCATAAATAAAAGAGAAAACTCCCTAAATAAAGGTATTAACTCCGATAATAATGAATGGAACTCATTAAATAACTGGCTAAACTCCTATAATAAAAAGATTGACTCTGTAAACAAGTCCGTAAATAAGAGAACATTGGCTTCTTTTGAAAAAGAATCGAAAGAGTGGCTGCAAGAAGATAATGTTGAGGAGCATGTGGGTCCAGAAGCGGAAGAAGGAGCTACGGGAGAGGTGGAAAAAGTGGAAGTAAAGGAAGAGGAAATAACGGATGAAGAGCTTTGGCAAATGGCTGAAATCGCCAGAAAGCGGAAACGTCTCAGCCCTAAAGTGATGGAAGAAGTTATTTTGCGTTTATGTGCGCAGAAACCATTACGCCTTAAAGAATTGGCGGATATGCTGGAGCGGACGCCAGATGGTTTACGAAACAATTATTTAGGGAAACTGCTTAAGGAAAACAAGCTTCGTCTTAAATACCCGGATCAAGTGAATCACCCGAAACAGGCATATATAACAGTTAAATAGAAAATGAGGTGCTAGACAACCGATTGTATCATGATATGTTTATGCGCCAGCGTTTTGCACCTCGTTTTTTTAACATGACACGCGAGAAGTCCCCTTCCTCTACGCCTCCGGCGTAGGTGGGGATGAATTGCGATAATATTTTCATACTTGCTTTTGTTCATCCACAAGGAAAGTGATTTACAACATATGCTTATTTTCCTATGGCTCGATATTTTGTGTAGCGATAGGTGAGAAGGGTGGGAGAAACAGTCGGTTGATAAGCACGAATATTTTCCTGGGAAATAAAAAGTTGGTATGCTTATTTGAGTTCTTGAACAATGGCTTCTTGTAAGCGCTGGTACTTGCTTTTTTGGTTTACCGAGTACGAATATCCCATCTTTGTTAACATCTGCATGACGCGCTGGCAGGCGGCTTCATCCTTCATTCCTTCGATTTCAAGCTCATATTCTTCCTGGCCGTTCGGAAAGAATGTGCGATCTAGCTCAAATGTATAATCGTCTATTATGTGCAAGATTCGACGTTCGTTGTGCAGCGTGCCGCGCAGAACAAGTTCTGACGGTGTGATCAGACGGTAGATGGCTTCTTGACCTTCAGGAGGTAGCAAATTTACTAGAATTTCCGGTTTTCCCCGGCCTTTCACAAACATATCTGGGGATATTTCTGTTTCTAATTCAATGGCAGATATGGCGGAAGATTGGCTTTTTTGCTTAATTTTTGCGCATAGAATCCAGGTGCCGTTTTCTTCTCGTACACGCAACATAACCCCATTCTTACCCATATAAAAGTCGGGAGTGTCGAAGTAATAATTGGTTTGCTGAAGGAGAGGCTTTTCTGGATCGGCGTATGCCAGCAGTTTTTCATACGTCTCTTTTGTCACCATAAGCTTTAGTTCTTGTTCTCGTTTTGGCATTTGAATCTCCTTTGTTCACAGATCATTTTACATTCGTTGCTTATAATAGGGAACGGAGAGAAAAAAAGCAACAGTGCGTTATATTGTAATCCTGATTACTGTTTTGTTCGATATGCTTTGGGAAATGTGTACATATGTATAGATACGTTTGAACTTTAATGAGGGGCGGAAATTTTGGTTTATAATTTTCGATATTTTTTGGATAATATACGTAAGATTACAAATTAGAACGAGTTTATAGTGAGAAGGCGCCGAGCGTAATGTGGCGCCTTCTTTCTCACCTTACGAATAAGTAGCAGATTTCTTTTGTTTTTTGCGTCTGCCGATTAGGAGCACACAACCGATAACAAGAATGGAGAAAAACCACTTAAATTCTGGGTTAGCGGTAAAATAGACGGCCAGAAAAGGCTCCTCCGTAATCATTTTGGCGGCGGTCCAGGCAATTACACCGGAGCCGATATAAATCAGCGAAGGGAAACGTTCAATCCACCCGATGATAACGGTGCTGCCCCAGACAACGATAGGAACGCTGATAATAAGACCAAGCACGACGAGCAGGAAGCTGCCATGCGCAGCTCCGGCGACAGCCAGTACGTTATCCAGTCCCATGATCGCATCGGCGATAATAATGGTGCGAATAGCCATCCAGGTATTTTCGCCCGCTTTAATATGCTCGTGCTTTTTTTCTTGTACCAACAATTTGTAAGCGATCCAGATAAGCAGTAACCCGCCGGCCAGCAATAATCCCGGAATGTTAAGCAACCAGACGACGAGTAGCGTCGCAATAAGGCGAATAACGATCGCGCCAATTGTACCCCATACGATTACTTTCTTCTGTTGTTCTTTCGGCAAATCGCGGGCCGCCATACCGATAACAATAGCGTTATCGCCAGCAAGCACCAGATCGATAACCAGAATGGCCAGCAGCGCGGAAAAAAATTCTGCTGAGAAGAATTCCATTATACATCAGTCCCTTCATTTTAATATTTTCACCAAAGGAAAAGACCTTTACCCAACCGGATAAAGGTCTTTAATACTTAATGCAATATAAAAAGACCTTCACCCGTTATGGCAAAGGTCTTGCTAACAACAAATCATGTTGCCAACAAAGCCGGAGGCTGTAAACCTCGAAATGACGACTTTGCTGTCCAGCTACTCCCCTTTGGATTTCTACTTTTAGAGTAAAACAGGAAGCTTCTGTAGTCAATTCTTTATTTTTGATTGATTTCCAGCCATGAATAAGTTTTTTAACATAACACGCGAGAAGTCCCCTTCTTCCACGCCTCCGGCGTAGGTGGGGGATGAATCGTGCTTCTTTTTCCCTTCTATTCGTTGTATACTAGGAATGTACGTTCGTATTGAGAAAGAAGGGGATTCGAATGATTCGAACCGTAAAAGTCGCTTTTACCGCATCCCGCTTCACCATAGATGCCCTGTTTGCCTTACATCGCTTCTCGGCAGAGGTGTGGAATACGTGCTTGACTGAAGCGAAAGTCTACTACCAGCAAACCGGGCAGTGGATCGGTAAAACCGAACTACAAAAACGCTTGAAGCGTCGTTTCCCGATGCACAGCCAGAGTATACAAGCTGTGTGCCACAAATATCTTTGGGCGCGAGATAGCGCACATCAGGCCCGGAAGGAAGGGCACACGAACGTCCGCTATCCATATAAGCAAAATAAGTATTTCAACACAAAGTGGGCGGCGGACGGTTTTACCATTCATCCTAACGGACGCATCTCGTTGCGTCGCGGCATCTGGGAAGGCAAGCGTCAAGCACCGAACCCGCCGGGTTCGCATACATGCGCCATTGACCCGGGTGAAATTCATACGCTTGCAGCCGTCGCAACAACTGGAGACAGTCTCATTGTGACCGGACGAAAAATCCGAAGCATTCACCGCCTGCGTAACAAGAAGCTTGCAGAGCTTCAGCGAAAAATGAGCAAGTGCCAGAAATACAGCCACCAGTGGAAGCGGTACAACCGGGCGAAACAATATCTTCTTTCTAAAAGTAAACGCCAGTTACAGGATGCCTTGCACAAAACGACGAAACAGTTTGTCGAATGGGTGGTCGCCCAGTAAGTGAACGAAGTCTACCTTGGAGACGTCGAAGGCGTCCAGCGAAAGAAGAAAAAGAAACGTTCTCGCTGCCACAATCAGCGAATGAGCCAGTGGCAGGTTGGGAAAGTAAAGAAGTACCTAACGTACAAACTGAAGGCGGAAGGCATCATGCTCCACAAGCGCGAGGAACGTTATACATCGCAAACCTGTCCGGTTTGCGGGGCGAAAAAGAACGTGCGTGGTGCGGCTATACCCAACATCGGGACATTCACGGTGCGGCGAATCTACTGTCCAAAGTGTTGTATGAAAACCGGATTCAGTCCTTGCCGTTTGAAATTCAGAAACCCACGTATCTACGGATCGCCTAAGCGAGAAGTAGTAGATGGTTTGTTCCGTTTGTTTTGGGATAATATTTTTTGATCGCTTCAATTTTTTTCCTATCTCGAATAAACAAAAAACGCCTCATCTCCTTATGTACCAAGGGTTTGAGGCATTTCGTTCAATCTTACAAAATATAATTGTGTAAGATTTGTAATTATGGCAGGTTAGTTTTTTAGTGGAATATAGGCTACACCAATAGCAGTAAGAATCCCATGAGCAATTGCTTCTGCTAATCCGTTTTGAAAAACAGAATTAGCCATGTATTTTGCATCTTGAGGGTGGTTTACAAAAAGCATTTCTAATAAGCTACCTTTGGTTTAACTTGTAGTACGCGTAAATTCTTTCGAACCTTGATGCCACGATCACGGATGTCAAACAATCGCAGGTAGTTACTAACGGTCATATGAATGGTCTGGATTTGGTCATTTTCACTATAGTAAAGCGTTTTATATCTCGTTCCACCACCAGCATTCATATGAAACTCGACTAAGAGTTCAGCACCTGACTTATTTACGATTTCTACTCTTCGTTCCAAGTCTTCTCGCTTATTTTGTTGTAGATCAGATGCTGAAGAAAGTGAATGATCGCTAGTGCGCGTTAAAACTACTTCTACGTTATGTCTTTCCAGGACGGATTTAACTTTTAACGTCATTTGCATAATAATTTCATATTCTTTAACAAAATCGCAGGCTCCTGGATCAGGTAATCCATGCCCTGCCCCTAGTGCAACAATTTTAGCCATAATTAATTCACCTTTTTCAAATGTTTGATCTCCATCCAAACGTCTTTAATATTTGTTTCTAATGTGGAAAGACCTTGCTGGACTTTTTCCATTGTTTGTGACATTTCTTTTTGAGCTTCGGTTGTTCGTTCCAAGTGCTCCATGAGCTTTTGTTCTCGCTCTTTACTTTCTAACTTGTACTCCAAGTTTGTTTGAAGCAATTCTTTTTCCCTTTTTTCGTGCATTTCCATGATTTTTTTCTCTCGTTCCCCGTTTTCTTTACGTAAGTTATTAAATAACCATACACATGCACCAATAACGGAAAAAAATAAAAAGATAAAAAGGATACTAAATACATATTGAGATTGTGCAATTTGCTGGGCCGTTTTCAAATCAGGCATACTTTCTTCTTCACCTCTCTTTCAGAGATATAAAGAAGAAATAGCTATATTTGTGGCAACCTATTTTAATTATCAATTAATTATAGTAAAATATTCACAAAAACAGAACAATTGTTTTTATATAGGATTTCCATTTTGGATTTAAATCCCTCTTTATACATAAAGAGGGAGGGGAAATGATGACACTTACTAATTTCTTGAAACAACATCCTCATTTTGAAGAAGGTGTAAATGACTTTAATTTTCAAATCCTATTCTTAAAAATTTCCTAAAGGAAGAGAATAATCTACTGCTTTTCGGTAAAACAATAATGTTCCCTACTAAAGAAAATCAAGAAAAGTTAGATGAAGTTTTCAAAACCTTTTATCTAAAAATTAGATTACTTAACTTTATTTTCAAAACTATTTATTATAGTGCAATTAATTATAATAAAAAAATTCGCAAACATAAGCAAAGGTATTTGCTAATACTGGACAAGTCGGTTCAGAATACACCAGAAGATGACGGAATAAGCATTATTGATTTAGTTCCTTCTAGTGAACGAACTCCCGATGAATGGATGATTGAAAAAAATAATGTTTTGGAGGAAGTTGTTAGTGATCCTCTCCTCAATCAAGCGATCAAACTGTTAACCCCAAAAGAAAAGTTAATTGTGGAGCTTGCTTATATCCATGCTATGTCAGATCGTACAATCTCCCAAAAATTAGGGGTATCACATCAAGCAATATGTAAAACGCGTAAGAGAGCCATTACTAAAATTCGTAGACATATGGAGGAAAAATATGTTGTCTAAAATAGATGATTTAACTTCTTTGATTAAAGATGCACAAAATAAAGACACGGAGGCCGTGTTACTTTTCGTTCAAACATTTAAGCCGAAATTAAAATCTTCTCTTTATCAAACCTCTCTAAGTGAGCGTGAGGATTTAGAACAAGAATTAACGATAAAGGTAATGGAAACCGTTTGTAATTACAACTTGGATGACACACCTGGATTTTTTGAGTTTATCGAACAGATAGAAAAGAAACGCACCGAATAAAGGTGCGTTAATCTTTTTTATAAAGAATTTTTTAAACTAGGGTTGCCAAAAGAGATGTCTCTTTCTCTTTATTGTATAGAACGAAACAGAGGGAAAAGGTTAGGGATGAATCTTCAACCTCTGCATCCCTTTTGTTCTCTGAAATTTTAAATAAAGAAGGGAACATGATATTATGGCTACTAAAGTGATTGTACGATTAGCTACATTTATTCGAGCTCCATGGGTTCACGACCCTACTGATCTCCCTGGTGGTGACTACTCAGAATTCCAAGGGGATAATCGTGGATTTACCCCATATACCGGAGCATCAGAAACATATTATAAACGTTATCGGACATGGCAAGAGTTTGAAATTGATTTTTCTACTGGCTCTATGACATATCGAGAAGATATGGGTCAAACTGTAAACAGAATTACTAAGACTGATGGAACTGTTACAACCAAGTATGGTATTGCTCCTTTATCCGGTATTTCATTTGCAAATGTTCAATGGGGACAACATTCTGTTCAATTTGATGCGATTGTAGATGCAAGTAATCCTTTAGTAACGGCAGCCCCGGCTATAAACTATGATTTTCACATTTCTATATGGGATAATGGTCAAGTACAAATTCAAGGAGCACATGATGGATTCCCAGACTATGAGGTCTATAAAAAAGTAGATGGAGGAGCTTGGAAAACAGTTTATCAATTTGATGCTGAAGCTCATGGGAACAGTCTTATGAACCTGTTTCCTCCAGAAGATGTTACAGGTGTAAACAGAATTGTTGCATAATAAAGAGCTGGCAATATGCCAGCTCTTTATCTACGTGTGCCCGGCATGGGCGTCATCTCTAGGGTTCAAGTCCCGAGTGGTGAAGGCAGTAGTAACCATTAGCTTGTGGCAAGGGTGTCGACCGTGAGGTCGAATCTGAAGGAAGCCGGCGGCAAACCTCCGGCCTGAGGAACACGAATCTCATATAAGGCCAGCGTTCGGTGGATGAGCCTGCATAACAAGGCGAAGTCCATACTGCCGAAGGCGAGCGAAGGTAAATGAGGAAGGTAGATGGAGGGGAAGATGGCGCTCTTACCCGGGGAGGTCTGTTATCGTATTAGATGAGGTGGATAAAGGACTAGAAAAAACAAGGTCACAAGTCGTTCGTTATGCGGATGATTGCAATATCTATGTACAATCCCGCAAAGCAGGAGAACGTGTGATACAATCGATAACTACCTATATCGAAAAGAAACTAAAGTTAAAAGTCAATCAGGAAAAAAGTGCTGTCGACCGACCTTGGAAACGAAAATTCCCTGGTTTCAGTTTTACTCAACATCTGGAGCCGAAAGTTCGCATAGCGAAATAGTCCTTACAACGCGTCAAACAGAAAATCCGTGACATTACTTCTCGACCCATATCTTTACCGGACAGAATCGAGGAGCTAAATGAATACCTTATGGGATGGATGAGGTATTTTACATTAGTAGACACGCCAAGCGTGTTTCTTACTCTTGACCAATGGATTCGCAGACGATTGCGAATGTGCTTATGGAAAGAGTGGAAACTTCCCCGAACAAAAGTGAAAAGACTTATTGCTTTAGGCGTGCCTAGAGGAAAAGCCTATGAATGGGGAAATTCCCGTAAGGGATATTGGCGTATCGCTAAAAGCCCTGTTTTACATCGGACTCTTGATAAACGATTCTTCGAATCGTATCAACTTAAGAGCCTGAAAGAACGGTACAACGCCTTGCGGCGTACATAATGAACCGCCGTATACCGAACGGTACGTACGGTGGTGTGAGAGGTCGGGGGCTAATCACCCCCTCCTACTCGATTTTTGAGATTTTTTGTCCTACCGCATATCATCCACCAGCCAAATCCAAAAACAATTCCCGAAACAGCAAAGAATGAATCAAATAGTATTGCTTCTGAGGAAAACATACTTTTAAAACTCCATACATTCCCAAACATCCAGAAAATCAAAGAAGTCGGAATGATGCATAGCAAAGCTGCTGCCAATGGATAAATCCAAACAGTTTGACTAATAGCAGGTTGAAATTTCTTCTGTATTAATGAGAAAGTTAAAAGATATAGTGGGAACACAATAATGATATACGATCCTCCACCCCATAATAAAACTGGTATTAAATCATGGATAGGTTGATTCCAAATAATTGATAACATTACATAATAAGTTAAAATGCCTACAAAAAAAGAGATAATGGAAATAATTGCTAATTTCATCCATCGCATAATAATTACTCCAATTTTGAGATATTTCAAGGATGTAAGATGACCCTTCAAAAAACTGAGTAAACTGTACACTAATAATATACAATAGAGTACTACCAATATTTTAACTTAAAAACCAAAAAAATTGTATTTTTTTGGAATGAAAATATTCTCATTCCAAAATTACAAATTCACATTGTTTTCTTTTCTGTATTTTATGGATTCGGTTCTGTTTACAGAATGTATCAAACGACCGGCCTATGGATTTCAACAACACAATATTCTTTTCGCTTTTTCCTCACCAACTGAAATAGACTTCACATGTTCATGTATTGTTGGTGGAACCACATGTAGGGGTACTGACGACATTTCGTGGATTTTATACATTAATACAAATAATGTAAATTGATATAACCAAAAACGGTTGAATAGTGATGTTTTGGTGATTTATTTTTGGTCTAACTTTTGGATATGAGAAAACTACCCAAAGAACGACCAGAAAAATGTCTTACGGAAATCGCCAAAAACATTCGTTTGTGGAACCTTGTTGAAAAAAATAACAAGAAGCTTGCAGAGCTTCAGCGAAAAATGAGCAAGTGCCAGAAATACAGCCGTCAGTGGAAGCGGTACAACCGGGCGAAACAATATCTTCTTTCTAAAAGTAAACGCAAAAAGAAACGTTCTCGCTGCCACAATCAGCGAATGAGCCAGTGGCAGGTTGGGAAAGTAAAGAAGTACCTAACGTACAAACTGAAGGCGGAAGGCATCATGCTCCACAAGCGCGAGGAACGTTATACATTGCAAACCTGTCCGGTTTGCGGGGCGAAAAAGAACGTGCGTGGGCGTATGTATTGCTGTTCGTGCGGCTATACCCAACATCGGGACATTCACGGTGCGGCGAATCTACTGTCCAAAGTGTTGTATGAAAACCGGATTCAGTCCTTGCCGTTTGAAATTCAGAAACCCACGTATCTACGGATCGCCTAAGCGAGAAGTAGTAGATGGTTTGTTCCGACCCACGCCCGTAAGGGTGTGTTGCTGAATGATTCCCCTCGCAGACGGCACGTGTCTGTGAGATCAGCGACAACCCGTTGATCGCCTGTTCTGCCGAGGTGGATAGTTCAGAAACCCCCACTTCAACCTATGGTATGGTAAGTGGGGAAGGTTCATATATAAATAATATTATTAAATCAATAAATTATCTATTGTCCTTCCTGTATAAACTATTGTATACTGTGGGAGAACAAATTATATAAATAATATTTTATATGTAAATTAGTTTGGAAGGAACATAAAAATGAAAAGATTCGGTCTTTTACCAAGGTTAATTGCGGCAATTCTATTGGGTATTTTTATTGGAATGGTTAGTCCGCAGTGGGTGATCAAAATTACCGCGACTTTTAACAGTATTTTTGGTAATTTTCTGGGATTTGTCATTCCGCTCATCATTATTGGATTTGTTGCACCGGGCATAGGCGAATTAGGAAAAGGCGCAGGCAAGCTGCTGGCGATTACCGCAGGGATCGCTTACGTTTCTACGATTGTGGCTGGACTTATCGCCTATGTTACGAGCGCTGTTGTACTTCCCAACATTTTGGAAGTCGGCAGCATGCACTTGAACGCGAAAAATCCGGAAGAAGCGCTGGTACCGCCGTTATTCAAAGTGGACATGCCTCCTGTTATGGGAGTAATGACGGCGCTACTGCTCGCGTTTACGCTTGGTCTCGGTATCGCCGCAATTAAAGGCGATACCCTAAAGAATCTAATGAATGACTTTCAGCAAATTGTGGAGAAATTGATCCGGAATATTATTATTCCGCTGCTTCCTCTGCATATTATGGGAATTTTCGCGAATATGACATACGCTGGACAAGTGGCAATGATTATGTCCGTATTTGCCAAAGTGTTTGTAATGATTATTATTCTGCATATTGTCATCCTGTTGTTGCAGTACACGTTCGGTGGCGCGATAGCGGGAGCCAATCCGCTTAGAATGCTTAAAAATATGATGCCGGCGTATTTTACTGCAATCGGCACCCAATCGTCCGCAGCGACCATTCCCGTAACGTTACGCCAGACCAAAAAGAACGGTGTGCATGAGGGCTCTGCTGATTTTGTAATACCGCTCTGCGCGACCATTCATTTGTCAGGAAGTACGGTTACGCTGGTCAGTTGCTCGATGGCGGTTATGATGCTGAACGGCATGAATACTTCGTTTGGTGCGTTATTCCCGTTTATTTTGATGCTTGGTATAACTATGGTAGCAGCCCCGGGCGTGCCAGGCGGTGCAGTGATGGCGGCTCTCGGCTTGCTCCAATCGATGCTGCATTTTGATCCGACGCTGCTTTCATTAATGATTGCGCTATACCTTGCACAGGATAGCTTTGGCACTGCGTGCAACGTAACGGGCGACGGCGCGATTGCGCTTATGGTTAACAAGATTTCTGGACACAAATTGACACCGCAAGAATAAACAAAGAGCTTCGGTTTTTTGTTTTTTGTGATAGATAGTAGGAAAGCATATGCTGCTTTACAGTGATAAAGCAGCATATGCTTTTTTTCCATGTAGTAAACGAGGATAGACTATAGGGTCAGGCAGTTTGTTGTTGTACGGCGCGGTGACCGCCCGTGAAGTCGGCATTCCGGCCGTTTCTTAACGGAATTCGATTTCATCCCGTTCTTTGTTGTATGTTACGACAAGGTCGGAATTATTTAAATACCAGGCGTCTTCTTTTTCGATATAGAATGTAATGCCGCCTTCCACGGTAGAAACGCCGATTTCTTTCGGCTGTTCTTTGGCAATGCCAAGCGAAAATCCGCTTTGCACAGTACTGCAACCGCCTAGACGGACAAAAAAGCGGACGGCGTCCCCTTTTTTCACATCCATTTCTTTGCGGAACCATTCCATGGCCGCAGGGTCGATAATTAGCTTCATGCTTCATGCCTCCTTTGTTTTGCGGCAATGCGTGTATTTTTTATTGTACCATATTCCTTGCGCTTATTTATTGTCTGGCTCTTACGTATGCCGGGTAAAGGAGGATAATAAGCAAATGAGTAGACTTAGTGAACTACCTACCACTTCCACCTCGCTTAGAAGTAGGGGGGTTCTAAAGTAAAATGATAGGTAAAAGATGTATCGCTTAATATATCAAACGAGAAGCCCTGTTTTTTTAACTCTGTAATAATAGCTGGCAGCGCTTGAACGGTGGTGACTTTGATCTGCGAATCATGCATTAAGACGATAATTTTTTTCTTGTTTCGGCTTTCCTTCATCACGGATTGAATAATAACGTCGCGTGGTTGGACTTTTCGTTTGGCATCCTGGGAATCAACATTCCAATCGAAGTACTTATAGCCCTTCTGTACGCTTTGTTGGATAAGGGTTTGCATTAAGGAATGTCCGCCGTATTTGCGGCTAATGTGATTATTGGAACCGCCGGGGAAACGCATAATTTTGGGCTTTTGGCCGGTTGCTTTGTATATCAGCTGTCTGAGTTTTTCCATGTCACTGTGGAAAGCGGTGGCAGAAGTATAAATATTACGATATTCGTGCGAGTAGGAGTGCAGGCCGAGCGCGTGCCCTTTGCTTACGATGCGCCGATACATTTGCTTACCGAATTCGCTGTTGTTGCCGATAACGAAAAATGTCGCTTTTATCTTATAGCGATCCAGAATTGCGAGAATTTCTTCTGTATTGGTGGATGGACCGTCGTCAAATGTAAGGTATGCTACTTTAGTGTTATTGTTTTGCGCTTGTTTCGCTTTTTCTAATTCTTGCTGCTTTTTTTTCAGTTCATTTCGTAGATTTTCGTTTACCCGTTGTAATTTCTGGTTTTCGAGCTGGATCTGCTCAAGCATGCGCAGTGTGTCATAGTGTGCCTTTGCCTGCACGGACGCGTACAGAATGAACAACATAAAAAAGACGATACCGACTGTAATCGCGTTTCTAATGAGGGTCGCCTCCGTTTCTCTGAACGCTTATGTTTAGATATGTATGTCGGAGGCTTCTCTCTCATGACGCTCAAGCGTATTGATTTGACAAGCGTGAGGAAAATCTGTAATATTCATCTGATGTAACAGGAATAAGGGGCAAAAGACATGCTGCGTAAATACGTATATAAACTTTCTCCAACGCAAATTATTGTCAGCGCTTATTTTACAGCCATTGTGATCATTACCGGGCTATTGATGTTGCCTATCAGTGTAAAACCGGGGGTCAACCTGTCATTGATAGATGCTTTGTTTACCGCTGCAAGTGCGGTGAGCGTGACTGGGCTTACGACAGTCAGCACAGCGGACACATTTAGTACATTCGGTTCTTTTGTTTTGATACTAGCTTTTCAAATCGGTGGAATCGGCGTAATGACGCTGGGCACATTTTTCTGGATTTTGTTCGGTGCGCCCATAGGGCTTTCGCAGCGCAGGTTGATTATGATCGACCAGAACCGGTACAATCTGTCTGGTTTGGTGCAGCTGATGAAGCTGGTGCTTGGGATGACGCTGTTGTTTGAAGCGGTAGGAACACTGATTTTCGGACTGTATTTCTATTTTGCTGGTTATTACGATACGTTTTATGCGTCTTTTTATTATGCGGTTTTTCATTCGATTTCGACGTATACGAACGCAGGGTTTGATCTTTTTGGCAATTCGCTGATTGACTATTCTCACGACTACTTTGTTCAATCGGTAACCATGCTTCTCATCATTCTTGGTGCCATCGGTTTCCCGGTACTGGTTGAAGTTCGTGAATATTTGTTCGGTGGCCATAATCGGTTTCGCTTTTCCTTGTATACGAAGATTACGACTGTGACGTTTCTGGTGCTGCTTGTGTTGGGCATGCTTGTAATCTGGATTACAGAAGATTCACGATATTTTGCTGAAATGTCCTGGTATGAGAAGTTTTTCCATTCTTTATTTCTTTCAGTTACTGCACGTAGTGCCGGATTAACGACGGTTGATGTATCGGAGTTAAGCGTGGGAAGCCAGTTTGTCACCTCCATCTTGATGTTTATCGGGGCCAGTCCTTCCAGTGTGGGAGGAGGCATCCGCACAACAACGCTTGCGGTTGTGATTTTGATGATTGTTACGTTTGCGCGTGGCCGGAGCGAGGTGCGTGTGTTTGGCCGTTCCATTCGACAGGAGGACATTATTAAAAGTTTTGTGTTTTTTGTAACAGCCTTGATGCTTGTGACAGGCGGCACGTTAGTTGTGCATATGTTAGAGGATCAAAGGTTTGAGTTGGTACATGTTATATTTGAAGTATGCTCCGCGTTTGGCACATGTGGCCTTTCCGTTGGGATTACAAGCGGTTTGTCTTACAGCAGCAAAATAATATTGGTGCTTTTGATGTATATAGGCCGAATTGGCATGATGCCGTTCTTGTCAAGTTTTACTTCGGGCAAATCAACAGCGGACGTCCATTATCCAAAAGAAAAGATTATTATAGGCTAAAAGCTACTAGGAAAATAGGTGTTTATCAGGCGTTTTCTTTTTCTGTCTAAATTACTAAAAGAGGGAAAATGAGGAACTTTTTCTTGCGCGTATCCGTATATGATGTTGTAAATAAAGAGAAGGGAGGAAATAGAGGGAGTCGACTGGAATACTGAATGCTGGATGAGACGAAGAGGTTCTCGGTATTTTACTGTATGATTTAATCGCTAAAGATAAGCTTGCGATTATTTTGTGAAAGATGGGATGGTCTGTGAAAAGACATCTTGTGTAGTAGAAGATTTCTGTTATGGTATTTATGAAAGTATTAGCAATCCACTCTCCGCATGTATCGCCTAGACGAAAGTGCTATAGAGACTGATATAGAGCCTGTACGAGGGGTGGAGAATTCTTCACAGAAGAAGAGCAAAACACGATTGGGTGCTATATGTTTTCGACCTATTTCGAGAACCGGTTTACCGGGAAAGAATCATATGCAGTAAAGCCAATTTTGGTCGGGGCAGGCGGCCGTGCAACTACTAGCCATGCACAGATTTTGAGAGGGAAGAGGAAGACAGTGTGTTTGTAAACATTCGCAATGTAAGCAAGCGGTATGGAAAAAAACAAGTGCTGCAAGAGGTAAATCTGGAAATTGCAGAAGGAGAAATGTTTGGAGTCGCGGGTCACAATGGTGCGGGCAAGTCGACATTGCTTTCTATTGTCGCGGCTGTCATGAAGCCAAACAGTGGAGAAGTGCTTATTGGCGGACAGTCCGTCCATGTGCTTGGCTCTCAGGCCAAACAACAAATCGGGTATGTGCCGCAGGAACTGGCGCTGTATCCTTCCTTGCGTGGCATTGATAACTTGGCCTTTTGGGGCAGGATGTACGGTCTGCGTGGAAAAGAACTTGCACAGCGCATGGATGAGGTGGCGGAAATCATCCATTTGCGCGACAGAATTCGTGAGCGCGTCGAAGCGTACTCCGGCGGTATGAAGCGACGGCTTAATCTTGGTGTGGCGCTGCTGCATCGGCCTAAGCTGCTGATTCTTGACGAACCGACGGCGGGAGTAGATGTCGGCTCCAGGAAACACATTTTAAAAGCTTTAAAGGAAATAAGCGAGCGGCGGTGCACGATTTTGTATACAAGCCACCATCTTGAAGAAATGAAGGCTTGTGATCGAATCGGCGTTCTGAAATCGGGGCGATTGGTCGCCGTTGGTACACCACAAGAGGTGCAACATGAATTGGAGGGGGAACAATATGGAGACGAAGAAAAAGAGTAAAAAATCAGTGATTATTGCGGTTGTCGTCGTATTGCTGGTCGCTTTCGGCGCTTACTTCGCGTATGCGTTTTTTGACGTATTCAAAAGCAACAAAACGATTTATTTAGAAGCAGAAGCGAAAGAGATGAACAACCTATCCAAGAAAGTGGAAGAGTACAACAAGCAATACAATGAGTACATCGCTCCTTACCTAGAAGGGGCCGTGGAACAGAAGATGGAAATTTCCAATCTAAATATAGATATGGAAGTTCCGGATCCGCAAGTTCAGAAAGTCATGGACCTTCTCAAAGATTCCAAGTTGATCATGGAATCGAAGATGGATGACACAAACAAGAAAAATTACGTGAAAGTTAATTTCAACGTTAAAAACAGCAATCTTATTGGTGCCGAATTTTTCTATGATGCTGAGAAACTAGCCTTTGGTGCTCCGGCTTTGTATAACAAATACGGTTACTTCAACTGGAAAGACAAAGCAGTTATCAAGCAAAAATACGACATGGACATTCCGGATAAAATACCTTCCCAAAAAGAATATGTGGAACTGATCCAGATTCCGAGCAAAGAATTAAAGCCGATTATACGTGAGTATGCCAAGCTTTACGCTGATAGCATTAAAGATGAGCAAGTAAGCGTGAAAAAAGGCGCGACGTTCGAAGAGAACGGCGTGAAATTGGCTGCCAGAGAAATTACAGTAACATTCACTCCTGAACAATACAAACAGCTTATGAAAAACATTGTTGAAAAAATTTCCAAGGACGAAAAATTACAGGATCTTCTTTATCCTCGTTATCAAAAATTAGTTGAATTAACAGGTAGTGGGAGATCGGAAGAGGATCTGCCAAAGCTGAGTAAAGAAGAATTCAAGAAGAAGTTCGCTGAGTTTAAAGAGGAAACGGATCGCTCCCTTAATAAGGCTGATTTTGGTGACGGGGTAAAAATGATCGTATACGTGGACAGAAATGATAATATTTTGAGCCGTACGATTGAATTTAACAACAAAAACGCCGGCCAAAAAGATGTCCTAAAACTTGCTAGTTTCCAAGACAACGAGAAGCAGGATCGTGTTGTTTTTAACGTGTCTTCTACGAAGTCAGGAGATAGGGAAAGCATCTTTACCATCACATATGTAAACAAAAAAGACGGTGACAACAGCAAAGGCAATGTAAAATTGAATGTAACCGAAAAAATGGGCAACACTCCTATGTCCGATTTTAAAGCGGATGCTGATTTTACGCTTGCCAAAGATGGAAACAAGGAAAATCAGGACGTAAATATTAAGCTGTATGTCAATGGCAACAATACGGATCCGATCGCGCTGGCATGGAAAGGAGCGACAACGGAGAACGACAAGGATAAAACACGTGCAGCCGACTACAAAGTAGAAATCAATCTGCCGAAAAATGATCCGACGATGCCGCCGACGATGCCGAAAAAAATAGGGTTTACTATTAAGAACGATGAGAAGTTCGATGTAGGAGAAGTAAAGCTTCCGGCGCTGGGTGTACAGAATAGCATTAATCTGGCAACGCTGACGGATCAGCAAATGATGCAAATTCAGCAGGAAATCCAGAGCAGTGTCGGCCAGTACGTGATGAAGAACATGCAATTATTCCAGCAACTTGGCATTATGCCGCCAGGGGCCGGAAATATGGTACAGTAAGGAAAAAAGAGCAACGGGAAGGGACCGATAAGGTGCCTTCCCGAATTTGTATACAGGTAGGTTTTCATCTTGCGACTTATCACCATTATTTTGAAAGAATGGATGTTGTACTGGAGAGATAAAAAGGCGGCCCTGCTGCTTTTCCTGATGCCGCTTTTTTTTATCTGGCTTTTTGCGCAGGCGTTGTCTCCATACTTGTTTTCCAGCCGTTACAGTCAGACGTTTGCGATCGCGTTTGTCGACGAAGACCAAACGTTAAACACGCAGATGATTAGCCAGCAGCTAGAAGAATTGGACTACATGAAAGGATTTATTACTGTGCACCGTGTGGACAGGAAGCGCGCAATGGATATGCTGGCGCAGAACCAAATCGCTGGCTGCATTATTATTCCTAAAGGGTTTACAGCAAGCCTATACAGCGGGGATAATTTCCCGGTGACCTTTATTGGAAATAGAAGCCAAAAGGTACAAGCCGATCAGGCAAAGAATCAGCTAATCAGTGCGACGAATGATTTGTCGGCCGGACAGAGCGGCGTGAAGGCGGTCTGGTATGCGGCGCGTGACGGAGGTGCTACCCCCCAGCAACTTGACCGCATTTTAAAAGAGAGTGTGTTTGATTTTATGACGAGGGCGCTAGGTCGCAATGAAATTTATGATGAGGTGACGCTCGCCACGATCCCCGATGTGAGTTTTCCCGAGTATTTTACGGCGGCGCTGACCATAGTATTTGTCAGTTTTCTTGGCGTTCGCGGCAGTCGTTTGCTTGCGGAAGAAAAGGAACTGGGTGTGCTGGATCGCTTCCGGACGCTTCCGGGCGGGGTTTTATCTTTGTATGTCGGAAAATTTATCGCCATGTTTCTTTTGCTTTTGTTGCAAACGGCGCTCATTGTAGGGATGGCCAGCCTCATGTTTAAAAATTATCTTGGCGCGGCGCCGTTGTCTTTTATTCTTGTGTTTTTCGGTACGGCATTTTCGGTTGCGGCATGGTCGTTCTTGCTTGCGGTGATCGGCCTTTTTTCCAGAGGAGCGGAATTGCTCGGTTATGTGGGAACGTTTTTTCTGGCGCTGATCGGCGGTAATATTTATCCGCTTTTTTCCCTGTCGGAAAGCCTGCAGACAGCGAGTGACTTTACATTTAACAAGTGGGCGATGCACGGGATGTTAAAAGTTTTTTCGGGGAATCATTCTTTATCGGTATGGCCCGAAACAATGATGCTGTTAGCCATAGGCGGAGCATTGCTTGTGGCGGCGGTCGTGCTGTTGCCCCTGACCGGGAGGAAATAGATGTACGGGGTACTACAAGTTTTATGGTTGCGTATGCGATTGATTTTACAGGATAAGATGTTTCTTGTGTTATTGCTTTTGTTTCCGGTTCTGTTTGTGTTTATTTTGGGGGCGACCCAGAGCTTTCGGAAAGAGCCGGTGATTCCAGTAGCGGTGGCGGACGAGGACAATAGTGAATATTCCAGGCTGATCGTTGATCGCTTTGCCCGAAAAGAAGGAATTCGAGTACTTCGCGTGACCAGTGACGAGGCCTATCGTCTGGTAGAAAACTACCGGGTAGAAGCGGCGTTCGTCATACAGAAAGGTTTTCAGGATGCGGTATTGGAAGAAGAGACGGATAAGACGATCAAAATGGTAAAAAACCCCGGTTCATTGTCTTATGGGATTCTTGGCGAGATGCTAGGCAGTGAAGTTATGCGTCTGTCTGCCAATACAGGCGCGGCAAATCGCGCAGAGGAATGGTACAGGCTCTACGGGCTGACGAGTAATGAACCGGAGAGGTTATGGGAGCGGGTATGGAAGTATGCTGATTCCCAGTGGACTCCGAAACCGTTGATGACAATTAATTACAAAGAGATGGAGGCCGGGGGTGTGCAGTCTGTTACGCGCCTGACCCGTGTATCCGTAGCGGCATTAACTGGAATTGGCGCACTTTTGGTGTTTATGATGATGTTCGTGGCGCTGCACAGCAGGTGGCTGATCGAAGAACGAGAAAACGGTACGCTGAAACGGATGATGTCCGTTCCGGGCATGTTTCGAACCTTCTATCTGGGCAACATTGCCATGCTGTTCACGTTATCTGTATTTCTAGCGGCGCTGTGCGAAGCTGTGGCGCGTTTTTGGTTTGATGCAAGCCTGCTATACCATCCGCTGCAATCTATTATTCTTGGCGCTTATATTCTTGCTGTTATTGGACTTAGTATGCTTTTTGCAACGTTGCTGCCGACGCCGCAGCAATTGCAGACCACCGCACCGCTTCTGGCTTTGCTGACAGGTTTTGTAGGCGGTTGTTTTTGGCCTTTTCTTCCGTTGAATGGATGGATTAAAACGTTATCACTGTTGACGCCACAGGGATGGGCGTTGGACGGGATGAAGGCGCTGCTCGTTAATGATTATAGTATAGGCCAGGTTACACAAACTGCTGGAACGTTGGCAGGTATCGGAGTGTTTTTGTTGGTGTGGAGCTTCTACGTCATCCGTTACCGGGTTTTTGCTGGGTAAAATATCCCTTTTCCTTCGCGGATTGCTAACAAGTACGTCTCTTCTTTCCGGGCTTTGTTGACTTCCTGCAAAGAAGCGATTTTTATCGGCACCGCTTTGACAAAAGCGGTGTCCGCAAACGTCGATACCATACAAGCTGTCCCCGTCTGGATTATGGCTATTTCTTATATATCCATGATTCGATACTTTCGCCCACGCATGAAGTTCACCGTCATATTGAACGATAAGGGATGTGGCTGATCTGCCAACTTTGCCTTTCCATTCTGCTAGCATAGCCCCTTCGGGGAACATCTCGACATGTGCTTTGATTTGTTCACGGCTCTACTATAATTCTTCCGGGAAAGGCGGAGGAAACGCTTTCCTCTGTACATCCAGCAAGTCCTCAAAATCATCCTCCAGTGCGTAGTAATTGTCACTGTATCTTTCCCTCTCATAAAAAGATAGCATAGAGTCACGTTGACTTTGACATAGCAGCTTTCCCGCTCTGTTTTGTTATTTATTATAGTTTTTTGCTTTATACCAACAACTATGGATTATACAAAGAAAATTTACCTCTTGCGTTTTTATTCAGATAATTTTATGATAACAGATAAATAAACAAATTCGGAATTGTAGTTCCGAAATTCGGAACAGGGGGATTTGATGGGCGGAAACAAAACAGTTGTTAAATCGCTTGAAATTCTAAAGTTATTTTATGAGCATGACCGGCTTACGCTGCAAGAGATGGTAGAAATTTCAAATATCCCAAAAACATCCGTTTATCGTCAGGTGAAATCGTTAGAAGAAATGGGGTTGCTTACGCGCGACATAGACGGTAAGTACAGGCTGGGGCTAATTTTTATAAAACTTGGACAGCTTGTGGCTGATCGGCTTGATATTAGGCAAGTTGCGCTTCCTTTTATGCACAAGTTGCGCGATGAAATGGGAGAGGCGGTCAATTTAATTGTGCGTGAAGGAAATGAAGCGATTTATATCGAGAAAGTGGATACAAAAAAACCGGTTCGTCTCTATACGCGTGTAGGGCGCCGCTCTCCGCTGTACGCCGGGGCATGTTCACGAATCTTGCTGGCGTTTATGCCACCGGAAGAAGCTGAACAATATATTGCACAAACAGAATTGAAAGCGATTGCTTCCGGAACAATTACAGATAAAGAGCGTTTGCGCCAGGTGATTGTCGAGTCGCAGAAAAACGGGTACTCCGTTAGCTATTCGGAATTAGAGGATCATTCAGCGGCTGTGGCGGCCCCGATTTACAATCATAAAGGAGAAGTGGTGGCCGGATTAAGCATGGCTGGGCTTGAGGCCCATTATGCGCCTGATAAACTACCTCCGCTTATTAAAAAGATTAAACAAACCGCCCGGGAGATTTCCCTGCAATTGGGCTGGAGGGATGAATAACGAGCGAGGTGAAACGCATGAAATTATTTCCCCTCGGAGACGCCGCTATTGTCGTTGAATTGGGTAGTGTGATTAATGAAGAAACCCATTGTAAAGTTCGGGCGTTATCCGAATATCTGACGCGGCATCCGCTTCCAGGCATGATAGAATATATACCCGCATTTACGACGGTGACGGTGTTTTATGATCCATGCCGCGTATTGGCTAACAGCGGAGCGGAAACGAAGACATTTGTTTCGCCTTATCAAAAGATGCGTGCCATGCTGGAAAATATTTTATCTGAATTACAGGATAAGACAGTGGAAAAAACGCGCGTTATTGAAATTCCGGTATGCTACGGCGGTGAGTTCGGGCCGGATCTGGGGTTTGTAGCCGAACACAATGGGCTGACTCAGGAGGATGTTATCCGTATTCACAGCAGTGCTGAGTACCTTGTATACATGATTGGTTTTGCGCCAGGATTTCCTTATCTTGGGGGAATGCCGGAACAAATCGCCACACCGCGCCGTTCATCGCCGCGCCTGTCAATTCCGGTCGGTTCTGTTGGCATTGCTGGTAAGCAAACAGGCGTGTATCCGATTGCAACACCTGGCGGTTGGCAGCTTATTGGCCGTACGCCGCTTCCGTTGTTCATGCCGGACAGTGATCCGCCGACACCGCTTAAGGCAGGGGATCGGATTCGTTTCCGGGCTATTTCCCGGCAGGAGTATGATGAATGGAAGGAGAGGGGCGCATGCGGATAAAAGTGCTCAGGCCCGGATTGTTGACTACCATTCAGGACTTAGGTCGTTACGGATTTCAGAAGCAGGGGATTATTGCAAGCGGAGCGATGGATCCGTTTGCGCTTAGAATGGCGAATTTGCTTGTTGGCAATGAGGAAAACGCTGCCGCACTGGAAATTACGCTGATGGGGCCGCGCCTGGAATTTGAATCCGATACACTTATCTCGATCTGCGGCGCTGATTTGTCACCGGAAGTAGATGGCAAGCCGATTTTGTTATGGCGGCCAGTATATGTGAGAGGTGGAAGCGTGCTTGCATTCCGAGGTTGCACGTCCGGGTGCCGAGCGTATCTGGCGGTGGCAGGCGGTTTTAATGTAGAGAAGGTATTAGGAAGCCGCAGTACATATTTACGTGCGCACATTGGAGGATATAAGGGTAGGGCATTGCAGGAAGGAGATAGGTTGGAATTTGGGGAGCCATCCGAATGGGGGGCCTGGCAAATGCGGATGCTGGCCGCGGCAGGAGGAAGATCAGCGGACTGGACGATAAGCTCTGAGGTTTTTCCCGCATACGGAAAAAATCCAGTGGTACGGGTGATCCGCGGCGCGCAGTTTGACTGTTTTACCCCGGAAAGCCGGCAGCAATTTTTTGCTTCCGCGTTTCGGGTGACGCCACAATCGGATCGGATGGGATATCGGTTGCAGGGGCCGCAACTTTCGCTTGCTGATCCCCTTGAAATGATTTCAGAAGCGGTGGCGCCGGGAACGATACAGGTACCGTCTGAAGGCCAACCGATTGCCTTGCTGGCAGACAGACAAACAGTTGGCGGATATCCAAAGATCGCCCAGATTATTTCGGTAGACCTACCCGTTATTGCGCAGGTAAAGCCAGGGGAGAAAATTCGGTTTCAAGAAGTTTCTTTGGAAGAAGCGGAGATGCTGTATCTTACCCGCGAGGAACAGATTCAGCAGGTAAAACAGGGAATTGCCCTGCGCTACCAGTAGCACGATACACGATGTAAGGAGGAATACCATGTATAGAGTAGATATCAATTGTGATATGGGCGAAAGTTTTGGCGTTTATGAGATGGGAGCGGATGAGACAATCCTGTCGTTTGTGACCTCCGCAAACATCGCCTGCGGATTTCATGCCGGCGGCCCTGCTGTTATGCGCCGGACGGTAGAAATGGCTCTTGAGAAAGGTGTAGCGATCGGCGCGCATCCGGGTTTGCCGGATTTGGAAGGGTTTGGCCGCCGCAATATGGATATTACGCCGCAGGAAGCGTATGACATGGTGGTATACCAAGTGGGTGCGCTGTATGGCTTTGTGAAAGCGGCAGGAGGTAAGATGCAGCATGTGAAACCGCATGGAGCATTGTACAATATGGCCGCGAAAAGCCCGACACTTTCGGAAGCGATTGCTGAAGCGGTATACAAAGTAGATCCTGACTTGATTCTGTTCGGGCTTTCTGGAAGCGAACTGGTGAAAGCGGGGGAAAGAATCGGGCTTCGTACAGCCAATGAAGTATTTGCCGATCGTACCTATCAACTTGATGGCTCCTTGACTTCACGACGCGAACCGAATGCACTGATTACAGATACAGAAAAAGCTGTATATCAGGTTATCCGTATGGTTAAAGAAGGGAAAGTGCATACTGTTCAGCAGCAGGATATTGATATTCAGGCGGATACGGTTTGCATTCATGGGGATGGTGCACATGCGTATGAATTTGCGAAACAGCTCCACACTCTTCTTGGGGATGCGGGTGTCATTGCGAAGGCTATTGGAGAGGTGTAGATACATTTATTTTTTAATAACAACATAGAAGGGAGTAACCGTATGATCAAGTTAATAGGGATATTGGTTGTTGCACTTGGGTTTGCCTTTCGTTTTAATACCTTGCTAGTTGTTATGGTGGCCGGCATTGTAACCGGTTTAGTATCAGGGATGTCCTTGAATGAAGTTATGGCCTTATTCGGTAAGTTTTTCGTTGAAAACCGGTACATGTCCCTAGCCATTGTGTTATCACTCCCTGTAATTGGAGTACTTGAGCGGTACGGGTTAAAAGAGAGGGCTGAAGCATTAATTAGAAAAGCAAAAAATGCGACAACAGGTCGTGTACTCCTAACATACTTGCTTATTCGTGAAGCATCAGCGGCTATTGGATTGAATATCGGTGGACATGCACAAGCGGTACGACCGCTGATTGTACCAATGGCGGAAGGAGCCGCTGTTGCGCGGTATGGTAACATCTCAGAGAAGACGAGAAGTGAAATCAGAGCTTATGCAGCTACAGCTGAAAACACAGGGTGGTTCTTTGGTGAAGATATTTTTATTGCAACAGGGGCCATTTTACTCATGAAGGGATTTTTCGATTCTCTGGGTATGGATGTAGACATATGGGACATGGCGTTATGGGGAATCCCTACCGCATTGGCCGCTTTCTTTGTAAGTTGGATTCGTTTTCATCGTTTGGATAAACGAATTGCAAACGATGCACAAAACAGTCATGCTGAGTTTGTTCAGCAGGATGAGAAAGGGGCGTAAATATGAAATTGCTCACATTAGATACGCTTTACTATTTGACAGGTCTTATTATTGCGTTTATTGCGATTCGTGTAGCATTAGATAGAAATCATCCGAATCGTATAGGTTCGGGTATGTTCTGGGGAATTTTTGCTGTAACCTTTTTATTCGGCAATCAGATTCCGCCGCTTTATGTTGGGTATCTTGTTTTAGTCATGGTTGTACTCGCCTCTATTGGCAAAGTAACAAAATCTAATGAAAAAGAAGCGGATGTAGAAGAGCGTGCAGGGCATGCTGAGCGTTTGAAGAATAAGGTCTTTATTCCTGCTATTTTAATTCCTCTTCTTACAGTTGTCGGAACATTTACACTTGATAAAATTAATTTTGGTTCTGTTTTGTTAGTTGATCCGAAAAAAGTGACGTTGATTGCGCTGGGATTGGCTATGATTATTGCGACGATAACTGCGTTGCGCATTACGGGCGCAAAAGCGACTGTTCCAGTGACAGAAGGAAGCCGTTTGATGCAGGCAGTAGGTTGGGCAGTTATTTTGCCGCAAATGCTGGCTGCGCTTGGTGGTATTTTTGCGAAGGCGGGCATCGGTGAAGTAGTATCCGGTATTGTGGGCGATATTCTGCCTACTCAATATGCGTTTGTTGCTGTAGCTGCTTATTGTTTAGGCATGATGCTGTTTACAATAGTAATGGGAAATGCGTTTGCGGCTTTTGCCGTAATCACCGGGGGAATCGGAGTTCCGCTTATTGTGAATATGCATGGTGGAAATCCGGCGATTATGGCTGCACTTGGTATGTTTGCCGGTTATTGTGGTACGCTGATGACACCGATGGCTGCTAACTTTAATATTGTTCCAGCGATGTTGCTTGAACTGAAAGATAAGAATGCGGTTGTAAAAACGCAATTGATGACGGCAATTCCTGTTTTTATTATTAACATGCTGTTAATGTATTATCTTGTTTATCATTTCTAGTCATTTAAATAAAAGGCGATAAGGGGATGCAGCAATGAAACACGTGTTGATTACAGGTTTTGAGCCTTTTGGTGGGGAAACGGTAAACCCGTCGCTTGAAGCCGTGAAACAGTTAGACGGTAAGAAGATTGATGATTATGTAGTGGTGGCCCGTCAGCTTCCTACTGTATTTCATGAATCAATAGCCGAATTAGAAAAATATATAGAAGAGTTAAAGCCGGAAGTTATTATTTGTGTGGGACAGGCAGGTGGTCGTCCGGATATTACGGTCGAACGTGTAGCAATTAACGTGGATGATGCGAGAATAGCAGATAATAGAGGCAAACAGCCTGTGGATGTGCCGGTTGTGATGGGAGGCCCGGTTGGATATTGGGCGACGCTTCCAATTAAGGCTATTGTTAAAAGGCTACGTGAGCAGGGGATTCCGGCTTCGATTTCACAAACGGCAGGTACATTCGTCTGTAATCATGTATTTTATGGATTAATGCATATTCTGAATACATCGGAAAAAAAAGCGCGCGGAGGATTTATTCATATTCCATATCTTCCACAACAGGCTGTCGCCCATCCAGGACAGCCAAGTATGCCGCTTAATATGATTGTAAAAGGACTGGAACTTGCTGTCGAAACGACTCTTACTCATGAGCAAGATATAGTAGAGGTGGGCGGACAGACGCACTGATTTTCATTATAGATTAAGATACGAAAGGTCATGACAAATTGTGTCATGGCCTTTTTTCATGTGGAGCGTGTAGCACGTCGGTCGAACCGGCAATTCCTGCAAACTTTTCTTTTTATTTAAAATTATTATAAATTTGTTGACATTGTAAAGATGATAAATTAAAATGATTACAAATAATATTTATAAAAATATCCTGTGGAATCATGGGGTGACATGAATGAAGGGTGTGTTGCGGGATTCACGTTTTCAAAAATTAATATTCGCTAATATTCTTTCCTCTATCGGCTCAGGTGTGACTATGATCGGAGTTCCCTGGCTTCTGGTAAATCGGGAGGACGGCGCTCAGATTTACGGATATGCGGCATTCTGCATGACGGCTTTTCTTTTTTTTTGCGTCACCGTATATCGGTGTATTTATTGATAGAATGTCGCGGAAGAAGGTGTTGCTGTTTAGCGAGGGATTTGGCTTCATAGCCGCCGCTTTTTTTGCAGCATGGGGTTTTGGAGCTGGAGCCTATGAAACATGGCACCTTCTCGGCATATACGCCGTCAGTTCTTTTTACTATGCGTTGCATTATCCGGCCCAGTTCGCGTTTAACCAAGAGATTTTCACGAAAGAGCAGTACCAAGAATTGAACAGCGTGATGGAAATTCAGAATCAGGTCGCTTCCATGCTGGCGGGCGGCCTGACGAGCGTATTCATTGAAAGGATTGATTTTTTCTGGATTTTATTCGCGAATGCGTTGACCTATGCCGGAGGATTTGCACTGCTTTCCCTTGTTCCCTACAGGCTTTCCGGACAGCAAATGAATGTATCGAAGGCTTCTGTTTGGTCAACGATGAAAGAAGGATTCTTTTATCTTAAAGATAAGCCGCTGTTCATTGTTTTTTACGTAAGCTCGCTTATGCCCTTTGTCGGTGTTATGGTCGGCAATTATCTGTACCCGGTGTATATTGCGAAGACGCTCGGAGCGGACGGTACGGTAATGGGATTGGCGGATGCGATAGATGCGGTTGGTGCGGTTTTGGGCGGATGTATCATTCCACTGATGCTAGGTAGAATAGGGCCTTTTCGCACGGTTTTGTTTACGGTTTGCGCTTATACGGCTGGTACGATTCTTATCGCTATTTTTCCCGCGGTTCTTCTTTTTCTTGCGCTGGATGTCATTCTAGGTTGGGGAAATGCCGGTTCTCGTGTCGCGCGGAACACGATTATGATGAATGAAGTACCTAATGAATTTATGGGACGGGTGAATAGCTTTTTCTCGGCGATAGGAATGTTACTTAGAATTAGTTTAATCGGGTTGTTTGCGCGGACGGTTTCCTATACAGGCGCTTCCTTTTCGCTTTTGGTAATGGGAGGGCTGCTTCTTATAGCTTGCATCGGTGTTTTGATAAGCCGGAGTTTATTTGCGCGAAATGTACCGGCTCTGTCAAAAACTTCGTAATAACGTTTGCTATAATGAGAATAAGATTTTCTAAAGCAAAGGAGAGAGCCATGGCACGTATTTTTATTATTCTTGGCAGTATAAACCTATTTTTATCGGTAGCGCTCGGCGCGTTTGGCGCCCATGGATTGGAAGGAAGAATCGCAGAACGACTGTTTGAAGTTTACAAAACAGGTGTCCATTATCATATGGTACATGGTCTTGGCCTGTTGGCGGTCGGTGTGTTCGGAGAACGCCTGACCGCCGGGATGGAGCAGTTGAGGCTTGCCGGCTGGTTTTTGCAAGCCGGGATTTTATTCTTCTCATTTAGCTTGTATGCTTTAGCCTTGACTAATATTGGCTGGCTCGGAGCGATTACGCCTATCGGCGGCGTTTGCTTCCTGATCGGCTGGATTTTTCTGGCGGTTGCCGCAGCAAAAAAATAGCCTATAGCCATTGTGCCCAGTAATGTTCTGCCACATCCACAATATCGAATGCTTCTCCGACCATGAATGGGGCAAGAATATGGGCCCGTATCGTTTTTACATCGGGTATGTCTTCGATAACGGCGCGTCCACCGTTTTTCCCGAGCAGGAGTTTGCCGCGGAAAGAGGCAGCGAGCGGCAACGGGTACAAAGAACGGATGACATCTTTTTGACAGGTGGCGACCGCGCCTTGCGAAAGGCTGAAAGAATCCCTTGTGATGACGAGTATGCCGTCTTCGCGTTGCAAAATTTCTTTTACCGAATAGAGAGCAGCAGGAGCTTCAGGCGATGGAGCGATTCGGATATATTTCGCATTCTTCGGCGGAGAATGCGGATGGAGCCGGATCGTTCTTTTTTTGTAGTTTAGCTCTTGAACTTGTACCCATGGTCGGGCGTTTCCTTCGATTTTCAGACCCTGGAATGTCATGACGTCGGCTTCGATGCAGGCGCTGGCGAGAATTTTGCCGGTGCGGTCGGTTCGGATAAAGCCGCAACGTCCGCGAATCCGCCATTCTCCGAATCTCGTGTGGATGCACATCGTCTGCGTCAGCGGGCTATAGGCCCAGAAGTCAAGCCAGCCATTTGTAAGTTCAGTGGCAAACGCCATAACTGCACTTCCGCGCGTGGCTAATCTGTGTATAGTTTGAATACGTAAAGCACTCTTTGTTTTTCTGGTATGGATAAGGGCGACGTATTGCTTGGCAGGGCGGCGACTGCGCACGATAAGAACAGGATGGTGTTCTTTTCCTGACAGCGTCGGATACGTTCCGATAATGATATGATCGTCCGGATCGGTGAGGCCGTGCCAAGTCAACGTAAACCCTTCTTCAGATTCCCAGCAGGCCTTTACACAGGGGAGAAGTGGCTCGTATTGCCGGATTCCATAGATAAATCCGTATCCGTTATTCGGCGCTGGTGTCCAGTATTGTGCTTTTTCCTCTTCGAGCAGCGGCGAGAACGTCTCTCCTATTGTAAGTCGTTCTCCGAAGCTGTTTCCGGGTGTGTCGAAGTACGGTTTTTCCCGGGCATTTATCCCGGCAAGCGTCCAAGCGTCATTCGTTTTGCATTCTTTTACGCCGTCGAGCCGCAGTTCCGCCTTTTCATGAAAACTACGCCATGTATAGTCGCATATTTCAGCTCCCTGAATATAAAATAAGTCAACCAGGTAGGAAGAACCGTCAGGCAGCGGCGCAAGCGCTGCCATGCGCTGATAAGCATCCAGTCCATAGAGACCGGGCGCTTTTCCTTCGTATGCCGCTACGTGCGGCGATTCGTAGAGAAGCGAAACCTCTCCGCCGGGAAAAGGTTTGTAAAGTTGCCCTTTTTTCATCTCTTGATCTTCATTAACAACAACGGTATTGTGGGCGATGGATTTGGTTGCCCATCCGTAATGTCCGTTGGAACCGTATGTGCTGTAGCCGATATCGGCAGAGATTTCTTTTCCGTACACATAATAATTATAGGCGAGTACATCGTCATGCGCGTGCGTATGATTGGCGCCCGTTCTCATCAGGATGGTTGTGTCATTGGCGTCCCTGAGAATGCCGACGCCTGCTTGCCCTGCGAGCGTTGTTCCAGCAGGCCAAGTAAAACGTCGAGGTGTTAAGCACGGGTGGAACAAAAATAAATCCATCCCTTTGTCCCCCAGCTCTGGGCGGGCAGATGTACAAGTGCGCTGCAACATGTCAAAAGCTTCTTTTTGGATGGCCGGATCCGGAGAATAATGATAGAAGTGAAGCGCGGCGCGGTATATGTCAGCGGCCGTCTTAGGATCAAGCTTGCGGTCGCGTCTCCGGTCCTGTCCCCAGTCGCCGTAGCAGGGCAGGTGGCCCTGACACAGCATTTCTGCGGGATTTTGTACGGCGAAGCGGAAAAAGCGTTCACTGGCAAAAGGATGAAATGCGCGCAATTGCTCCGGGGAGGCGGCCCGTATCGCAAGAAGCGCCATGTCGAGGAAGACGGTAATCGTAAACATGGAATAGCCATAGGAGCCTTCGAAGTACATACCGTCCCGACCGACCGCGTTGGAAAGGAAGACTTCCGTCGCTTTGATGCCCCACTTTTGATAATCTGGCTGTTCCGTGACAAGTCCTACTGCTAGCATTGCCCGGACACCGTCGGCTTCATGGTTATGCAGTTCAGTTAGATTTCCTCCTTTCAGGTCGTATGCTGGGCCTCCGGGTTCTGTCAACATATAATCATTCAGCATTCGTTCGATGTTTTCCCGGAATGTTCCCGGTCGTCCGAGCAACGCGAGTGCCGGAGAGGGGGTATCCATTTCTTCCAGGTGATAGAGCCAGTCATAATTATGGGCGAGAAAAACTTTAACCCGATGCACCACGCTAGTCAAAAGGTGCAGCCGCCCCATTTCCGCCTTGCTCTGGAACGGAGTAAAATCGCGCGGGCCGATCGTTTCCGGGAAAATGGCCGCAAATGCATCCAGAATGACGAGCGCTTTTTGAGCGTACTTTTTTTCTCCAGTCAGCATGTACGCATATGTCAGCTTGGTGACCATTCCTTCATGATCGCGCACGCCTCCAAGCAACCATCCCGCAGTGTGAAAATTCCACACCCCGATAGGATAGTAAGCCTTACCTTCCCGCAGGAATCCTTCTCCATCATCCGGAAAATCTTGATTCGGCAGAATGGAAGCACAGGACGGGCAGGTCAGATTTTTTTCTGGAAACCGGGAAAGAAAGCCACCGCCTATTTCCGGAGAGGAAGGAAACGCTCCCTTGCAGTAGGGACAGCCGGATATGCCATAAGCAAATGCCTGTCCCTGCATAGAGAGCACGCACCGGTAAATGTCTTCATCCCTGTATTCGGATAGAAAATGATCGCAATGCTTGTGTAACGTTTCAAGCCGCTGCTTTACCCAGGGATGATTCTGGCTATTTTTTTGCGCCATCGTAATGTTTTCGGGCGTGAAATAGAAGCCTAGCTTTGGGATTGGCTTTTGCATGTGTGTTCCCTCCTTTTGGATATAGAAAAAAACGCGACACGTGTGGAACAGAGAAAAGGTAGATAGGCAGCATACGCGAGTTTTTCTTAATAGATTAGGAACATGGCTGTTGAAATGGCACAGTTAGCTAGCATCGGTCTTCGTCCATATATTTTTGGAGCATCGCATTAATCTGTCCGCCTAAAATCAGGATCATTGCCGAAAGGTAAAACCAGATCATTAAGATAATCACGCCCCCGAGACTGCCGTATGTTAGCGAATAGTTGCTGAAGTTATTTACGTAGTAAGAGAAACCGTACGATACGGCAAGCCAGCCAAAACCGGCGAACAGCGCACCGACAATGGCTACTTTCCCATTCACGTTGCATTTTGGTGCAAAATAGTATAGGAAGGCGAATAGGCTGAACAGGAATAGAAGACTGACGACCCAGCGCAACAAACGCCAGGTAAACAAAATGTAGTAAGGTATATGCATTCGCGAAGTAAAAAACGTCTCAATCATTTTTCCGAATACGGGTAAAATCAGCGTCATAAAGATAGCCAACACCATGCCGATGGTAAATAGAATTGCCAGCAGGCGCGACGTAAAATAAGAGCGCTCGTCGGCTACTCCGTATGCCCGATTCAGCGCCACAATAATCGCATGTATGGCGCTCGACGATGTCCATAGTGTGCCTGCCAGGCTGAGAAACAGCAGCCAGCCGCGCCGTGTGTTTAAAAAACTGTGCAGATTGCTTTCCAGCAGTTCGGTCACTTTTTCCGGGGCGATAATCCGAATGATTGTCAGCGCATTTTCCGTTGAAATTGGCATATATCCGATCAGCGTAAAGGCAAAAATAAAAAAAGGAAAAATAGAAAGCAAAAAATAATAGGCCAACTGAGCGGACATACCGGAAACATCGTCCTTTATAAAACGGTCCACCAATTCCTGGCCAAACTGGATAAGCCGGTGTTTTTTTCGTTTTTTATCCATACCCGATCTCCATTGACATGTAGGGTTATTTATAGTTATTTTACCACTATGCTCATTTTATGCCATTAGGTTTATGTTCATTATTATGCTATTCGGTTACAGGGTAGAAGATAAATACGGAGGGACATTATCGTGACAAAAGTGTTTCTTGTGCGGAACCGCCGCAAACGCCTAGAACAGGGACATCCTTGGATTTTTCGGAGTGAAGTGGAAAGAATCGAAGGGGAATTCACGCCAGGTGATATTGTTGAAGTGGTAAATCATCAGGGTCACTTCCTCGGTAGAGGATATATCAACCCCGAGTCGCAAATGATTGTACGTTTACTTACGACAAAGCAGGAAGAAGAAATCAATCAGGAGTTGTTCATATCTCGCATCCGGCAGGCATGGAGCTTCCGCCGTCGGTTTCTTCCGGACATTCGTTCCTGCCGCGTATTATACGGAGAGGCTGATTTTATGCCAGGTCTTGTAGTGGACAAGTTCGAAGACGTACTTGTTGTCCAAATTCTTTCTCTTGGAATGGAAGTGCGTAAAGAGTGGATTTTACATGCACTTTTGGAAGTATTCTCCCCGAAAGCGATATATTTGCGCAATGATGTGTATGTCCGCGAGCTTGAAGGGTTGGAACAGGAAAAAGGGTTCTGGTACGGCGAATCGGAAACGGAAATCCAAATCGAAGAGAACGGGTTGAAGCTTATCGTTGATATTGAACACGGTCAGAAAACCGGCTATTTCTTCGACCAGCGTGAGAACCGCGCCTCCATCGCTCCGCTCATGACCGGTTGGGGAGAGGCGCACGGTATCCGCATGCAGGAAGTGGAGATTGATGGCAAAAAAGAAATGTGGCCGGTGGATCGCCGCGGAAAGATTGTAAAAAATCCGTTCTGGGACGGTGCCGAGGTGCTGGATTGTTTCACACACACTGGCTCTTTTACATTGAATGCTTGCAAGTATGGTGCCAAAAAAGTAACCACGCTTGACATTTCGGATCACGCGATTGAGACAGCTAAACGTAATGTTCAGTTAAATGGGTTCCTGCACCGGGTCGAGTTTGTCGTGGCAAATGCGTTTGACTACCTGCGGGAAGCGGCACGAGAGGGAAGGCAGTGGGACGTTGTAATTCTCGATCCGCCCGCGTTCGCCAAATCGCGCAGTGCGGTAAAAGGTGCGCTGCGCGGCTATAAAGATATTAACTTGAACGGCCTTAAGCTTGTGCGGGACGGCGGCTATTTAGTAACAGCCAGCTGTTCTTACCATATGAGTCTAGAATTGTTCGAGGAGACGATTCAGGAGGCGGCGATGGATGCGAAAAAAATTCTCCGTCTTTTGCGTTGGAGCGGTGCAGGCGTTGATCATCCGAAATTGACGGGCGCTGATGAAGGCGATTATTTGAAATTTGCCATTTACGAAGTACGGTCAAGAGTATAGGGCTTTTCCCATTCCACTTTTTACATTTACTTTAAGCTTTCACTGGCAGATTTATGAGGAGATCTACAAATGTATGCTCCTACTTTTTCTTATACTTTTCTAATGTTTAGCTCTTTTTTGTTACTGGGTTGAGTCCATATAATGGTGTAAAAATGATCAGTTTCAAAAAAGAAGAGCCATCATCAGAAATTCACGTAGAATAGAAGTTGGCAAAATTTATATTACGAAAAGGAGATACTAATATAGCTTAATATCACATTACTATAGGTTGTGAACGCTCCCCCACTTAGCTATCGCTTGAAGTGGGGGTTTCTTGGTTGTTCAGTTACATTTTATTTTCGTTGATCGGGAGTCGTGCAAAAATTCCGGGGGATCGACGACATTTTTACTTTAGAAAGAAGACAGGAGAATGTGTGAGAAAGAAAGGGGATGATGCGAAAAAAGAAGTGTTGTTTTTGTGGAATAAGAAGGATTTTTTGAGGATATGAAGAAATGAAGTTTCTAGCGCTAAAGAAGCAGCCCGGCATATAGTAATGTGCCGGGCTTTATTCATTGTAAGTCTATTCTGATTTCTTCTTAGACTTTACGATTAGTACTTCGACTTTTGATTTTCATACATTCTTTTTTGGCTTTGCGTCGCTTCGTTCGTGCAAGCTTTCCCGCACCGGGAGCGACATGAAAAGCACAGCGAACAAAATTAACGATCCACCAATGAAGAAAGAGGGGCTCAGATCCTCTTTCAGCAATAACCAGCCTAGCAGCGCGCCGACCACCGGTTGAAAGAAGAAGAACATGGAACCGGTGCCCGCTTCCACGAGCTGAAGCCCTTTATTCCATAAATAGAATGCGCCCGCCGTAGACACAATCCCAACATACAACACAGCAAACCATGTAGACCATTCATCCAGATTTTGCACTGGCAAGAAGCCCCACTCTACCACCATCACCGGCGTCGTGAACGTAATTGCCCAAAAAATGGAATATGTCGTTACCACAAGCGGTGAATAATGAAGCGATGCCTTCTTTGCCAGTACTGACAATAGCGCCCACGTAATCGCAGCTCCAATGAGGCAGAGGTTCCCGATAAACGTTTTTACATTTCCGGTTAGATTGTTTTCCCAGCCAACTACAATAACGACACCGATCATCGCAAGCAGCAGCGATACCAATTTGCGCAAGGTGATGGACTCTCTCAGCATCCGAAACGCAAACAGCACGATAAATACGGGACTTGCGGATGTCAAAATCGCACCCATATGGGCCGAAGACAGCCAGGTTCCGATAAATTGTAACCCAACGGACAAAAAGTATCCGACAAATCCGATCGACAAAAATAGACGCCAGTCCTTGGATAGCGGCTGTTTCTCGCCGCGCTGCGCTACAAAATACCAGAGAAAAACAAATCCTATTACATAACGCAGCCACAGCAGTGTAAATGGGGGAAGAGAATCGAGAACCATTTTGCTGACAACGTACATGCCGCCCCAGATGCTTGCGGCGGTGCCTAAAGCGAGATATCCTAGCCATGCTTGCTTATTTTTGTTCATTATGGTAATACCTCCGTTCGCTTATTTCTTTTTTCGCGTAACGGGGTATCGCTGTCCCCGTTACATTACGCGAACAGCGGGTACATCACATTCTTGGCGAACCTGCTTCATACATATTCCTCCTTCGACATAACTTTCCATTTCTTTACATTCTCTCATATTTCTCGTTTTCTTCCAACAAAAAATTCTCTTGATCGCGCAATCTAACAAGATCAGCGCCTACAATTGCGTGAATTGTCGCACGATTTTTGTTTTTTTTCGCTTCCTTTTATTTTATACTAAAGTCACCAACAACAAATAAGCAATGTCTAACCTATCACTGAGACTATATAAAAACAACGAAAAAACAGGTATATTCCCCCGTACCTTTTATTTATAGATAATATGACCGATAATAAGCCGTCATGCGACAGTTTTGATAGGGATAAGTCAAACGTTATGATGAAGTATACTTTAGAGGAGGAATGAAAAATGAATCACGATTTCAATGAGGAAGTTTTTACTTACTACAAAGAAGGTGTACTGACCGAGATTGGTCTGAATGGAAGGGTTAGCCGTGAAGGAGATGATTCGTTGTATTTGCACCTGAATTATAGTGAAGACTTACGAAAGGCAACATATGAGTCTTGCGTGATGCGGACGGACAGACGGGGAGCTGGTGAAGAGATAGCATGGTTCATGGTGTCAGTGGAAGCTTATGGGAAGGCAGGAATGGAGTACTGGGATACAGGTTGAACGAAAGACAGGCCTTTCTTTTTCTTGTCCTTTTACGGACCGTTTGTGAATGCCTCCACAGGCGAAGCCGAGCGTTTAATCTTTCCCCTCCTGCTTTTTCCAAATTTTATCCTTTTCACCTTTTCCTCGTTTGTATAGCTTTTCGGACGATTTGTTATAATGGAAGAAAAATTGTCTGGAGATGGCTATGAATCCAATTTTACAGGTACAAAACCTTACGGGTGGGTATAGTCGAAAACGCCCGGTCATCCATAATATTACGTTTGATATTTATCCGCGCGAAATGATTGGACTTATTGGCTTGAACGGCGCGGGCAAAAGCACAACAATTAAGCATATTCTCGGGTTGCTTCAACCGGCGGAAGGGTCGGTTCGTATTCACAACCAAACGCTGAAAGAAGCGCCGGAGTTATACCGCGCGTCTTACACATACGTTCCAGAGACACCGCTTGTGTATGATGACTTGACGCTGTGGGAGCATCTTGAGCTGACAGCGATGGCGTACGGATTGGAACGCAAGGTATTTGAAGAGCGGGTCGAGTCATTGCTTGCAGAATTTAATATGCAGGACAAAAAAAGGATGTTTCCGCAGCATATGTCCAAAGGGATGCGGCAGAAAATGATGATCATGAATGCATTTCTTGTCCGTCCTGTGCTTTATATTATCGATGAACCGTTTGTCGGACTTGATCCGCGCGGAATCCGTTCGCTGCTGGAATTAATGGTGAAAATGAAGAATACGGGCGCGGCGATTCTGATGAGTTCGCACATCCTTTCAACCGTTGAGCGGTATTGCGACAAATTTATCGTACTTCATAATGGCCGTATCCGCGCTGCAGGTACGCTGGAAGAGATTCGCCGACAGGCGGGAATGGCAGCCGCTTCGTTGGACGATGTGTTTTACGAACTGACAAAGGATGGGGCCAATGATGGACGCTAGGCATCTTTGGCGCAGGCGGATAGAAGCGTTCCAGAAGGAAGCGCTTGGCTATGCTCGTTATGTTGCAAATAGCGGAATGATTGCTTTTCTTGTCTTCGCGTTTATTTTAGCGGCGTATTATTATTCACAGGCACTTGGGAAAATTCCGCGCTCGTATCCGGTTGAATGGTTGATTGCGTTCTTGTTTTCTGTTCTTATGACAGCAGGGACGGTACGTACGTTCTTGAAAGAAGCGGATTTGGTCTTTTTATTGCCGATAGAGAGCCGGATGGGCTCGTATTTCCGGGCTTCTATCATATATACATTGTTTTGGCATACGCTGTATATATTTTTGTTTCTGCTTGCGGTGTGGCCTTTATATACGCATCGGATGGGGGAAAAAGCGGAGTCGTTTCTTGCACTGCTTGTTTTCTCGCTTGTATTAAAGGGTGTAAACTTGCTTTGCAAGTGGCAGGAGGAGCGCCTGCGAGAACAAAGCAGGAGAGCTTTATGCATGCTCGTTCGCTGGATAGCGAATGCGGCTATTTTATTTATGCTGTTCTCACACGGGTTTATCCCGGTTGTTATGCTGGTTACAGGCGCGTTTCTTTTGGCAGCTTTTTTCTGTTATAGGGGCTTGGCGCATCAGGCGATTCACTGGGAGCGCCTTGTACAGATCGAAAAAAGAATGCAGGCGAGATTTTATACGTTTATCACCCAGTTTGTCGATGTGCCGCACATTGCAAACCGGGTGCAACGCCGTTCCTGGGCAGCGGCTTGGGCAGACCAGCTGCCGTTTACCAGGGGAAATGCATATGCTTATCTGTATAGAAAAGTGTTCGCGCGTTCCGATTTGTTGCCGATGTTTCTTCGTCTGACAGTTATCGGCTGGATCGTGATCGCATTCATTGGCGAAGCTTGGGGAAAAGTGGCTGCCTATTTTATCATCTTGTCCCTGACAGGGGCGCAGCTTTCGATGCTACGCCAGTATTATCGGTATGTATTCTGGCACCATATTTATCCTGTTCCGGCTGGGACAAGGCAGGATGCTGTTGTGCGTGTGGTATTTATGCTTTTACTTGTACAGGCGCTGGTTTTGTATACTGCGGTGTTTATCCCGTTTATGCCGGGGTGGCACTGGCTGGCTGCCCCTGTTATTGGCGTTAGTTTTTCTTATGTATACAGCTGGAGAGTGTTACGTAAAAAGGTGTAAGCAGAATAACGGAAAGCAAGACAACAATTTGTTTCCTTTAGGCAAATTATTTGCCTTAAACGCAATAAGTTTTATTTACCCTACAATGCTAGACCTCGGCAAAAAGGTTTCTCTAGACCCACACAAAATTTTTCTGGTAGCATATTTATACAGGAATGGCTGGAGGTCTAGTTGCATGGAAGAGCAATACAATAACTTGAAAATAGGGGAACGAGGTGCCTGGGTTAGCATTATTGCTTATCTTACGCTATCTGCTCTTAAGCTGATTATAGGATATCTATCCAACTCAGAGGCGTTGATGGCGGACGGTTTAAACAATACGACTGATATTATAGTGTCGGTTGCGGTGCTAATCGGCCTTCGTTTTTCCCGCAAACCGCCGGACGAGGATCACCCTTACGGCCATTGGCGCGCGGAGACAATTGCTTCATTGATGGCTTCGTTCATTATGATGGTGGTAGGGATGCAGGTATTGTACAACGCCGGGCGTTCCATTGTGGATTTTCGGGCAGAGACGCCGGATGCATTGGCGGCGTGGACGGCTGTAGGATGCGCCCTGGTGATGTATGGTGTGTACCGTTTTAATTGCAGGCTCGCTTTGCGGATTAATAGTCAGGCTATGATGGCTGCGGCGAAAGACAATCTATCAGATGCTTGGGTAAGCATTGGCGCGGCTGTCGGTATTTTTGGTTCTCAGTTTGGTATGCCTTGGCTTGACCCGCTAGCGGCGGTCGTTGTCGGGTTTATGATCTGTCGTACAGCGTGGGAAATTTTTCGGGATGCGACACACAATCTGACGGATGGTTTCGATGAGCAAAAACTTATGAAATTGCGCCAGACCATTGAAGAAATACCGGGAGTGAAAGCGCTAAACGATATAAAAGCGCGCGTGCACGGTAACAATGTGCTAGTAGATGTGGTTATTTATGTTGACCCTGATTTGAACGTTATAGAGAGTCATCATATTACGGAAGCGATTGAGAAAAGAATGCAGGAGGAACATGGCATTATCAGTGTGCATGTCCATGTCGAGCCGTGGGAGAAATAAGAACCAGGGAGGCGACCTGCGATGTAATTCGTGAGCAGTGTTTGGGGGGATGAGGCTGGACAGGAGAAGAGAGAGGCCTTCCGTCTTTTTCTTTTCTCCTGTTCTTTCAATGCATTAGAATAAAGGGGACATTTACTTTGATATAGACTCAACTTCTGCAAGTCTTTTTCTTACATAATCCACAAAAATATTGTTTTGTTGCAGTTCAAAAATGATGATAGATTTGCGGAAGAATTCAATGGCCTGTTCCTTGTTGCACAAATGAAACAAGTTCTCTCCTTTTTGATAATGTAGCTCTCCAAATAGGTACAAATATTCATGCTGTAGACAGAGAGAAATTCCCCGTTCGCAATATTCCAGTGATGAAGAGAAATTGCCTAGTTTGGTAAGTACTTTGGCATAATTATAAAATAGTCTGATGTATATCGTATAATCTTGAACAAGCGTCACGTTGCTCATGTGTTTGATGGCGGTCGAGAAGATTTCTGCTGATTTTGTGAATTGTTTTTCTTCACTGTAAATGATGCCGATGCTATTCAAAATTTCCACTTCTTTTTCCGTATAGTTATCCGGGCTTACAGCCATGTTAAGCGCCTGATGCAGTAAATCCAAACTTTTTTGTGTGTTCTGTTCCGTGTAATAGGCGCAAATTCCTTCATGCCAGACGAGGAATTGCCGGTTTTTCCGATTTTGGAAAATCGGATTGTTTTTTTCCGCTTTAATAAGGATAGCCACTTCCTCATAATTTCGTTCTCGGATAAGTTTGCGAATTTGATAGAAGAACTCCTGAACATAAGTAAATCTTGGATTTTCCATTCGGTCAAAAAAGTAATCGAGCGTAATTCCTAATCGCTTGGCGATATAGTAAAGAATTTCGGCGGAAGGAATCACTTCTCCCTTTTCGATTTTGCTGATAAGTGCTTGAGTACAAATTCCTTTCGCTAGCTCTGTCTGTGAGATGTTAAGATACTTCCTGATTTCCCGGACGACTTCTCCGATTCTTTGAGTACTCATGCATAGCTCCTATATAAATATTTTTATAGATTATCGCGTATTTTTGAGAAAAAGCTAAAAAAAACTATTTTTTTCTCGAAAAATACTCTATTAGCCTAAATTCGTAAATATATGTAATATATTATGATAGTACTAACATATGTCTCATAATTTTCCAAGTTGAAAGGAGGGTATAAGACAGTGAAGAGGAAAATTTTTTCACTAGGAATGACGGCCCTTTTACTTATTAGTATTAACGGAATTTTTAATAGCAAAGAAGTGGAAAAAGAATCAGTAAAAAATGCTCAGGACCCCTCAGCCGTTATGCTTCGTCTTCCTTATCAACATTGATGGGCTGCTAGCTGAAGGGGGAGGAAAAGAAATGAGAAAAAAGTATTCATTGGAGTTTAAACGTGAAGTGGTCAAAGACGCACTCTTGCAAAAAAGCTTGAGCCTGGTGGCGAGAAAATATAGATTAAACAGCAAAATGATTTATCGTTGGGTTCATGAATATAAACAAGGAAAATTCAGTTCATAAATGATAGGCAGCAAGCGGTGAAACACATAGTTCACCGCTTTCCGTTATTTTACAATTACTTTATACTCACGCATCCAATGATCAAGCTGGATGAGGTAAGCGAAGAACTGCGGCACGTTCATGAGCTGGCCGAACCACGGCATATGGATTGAAGCCAGATCGAGCGCCGCAAATTCTTTTACTGCCCGTACGTTGATGAACGGTAAAATGGGAGATGTATTATCGTCCAGAATTTGCAGCGTTTTTTTGCATACTGCGGCCAAGTAGGACGGATTATGCGTTTTTGGATACGGGCTTTTGCGCCGCATTAGTACATCGTCCGGCAGCAAGCCGTGCAGTGCCTGACGTAAAATACCTTTCTCACGCCCGCCGTACGTTTTCATTGACCATGGCACATTCCACATGTATTCCACCAATCGGTGATCGCAAAATGGCACACGTACCTCTAAGCCGACAGCCATACTCATGCGGTCTTTACGATCCAGCAGCGTTGGCATCCAGCGCGTTAGATTGAGATAGAACATTTCGCGGATTCGTGCGTCTTTCGTGTTTTCCCCCTTAAGGTGCGGCACTTCGTCGAGCGCTTCTTGATACCGCATTTTTGTATAGTCCTCTAGGTCGATTTGCGAAAGCAGGTCAGACGAGAAGAATTGCATTTTTTCTTTGAGGTTTCGCGCCCACGGAAATATGGTTGCCGTTAGCGCCTCTTCGCGGTGGAACCAAGGGTAACCGCCGAACAATTCGTCCGCGCATTCACCGGATAGAGCTACCGTTGCTTCTTTTTTAATTTCACCGCAGAACAGATAGAGCGAACCGTCGACGTCGGTCATTCCAGGAAGGTCGCGGGCGCGTAATGCTGCTTGCAAGGAGTCGATAAGGTGTGGCGTGTCGAAGTATACATTGTGATGTATTGTGCCAAGATATTCGGAGACGCGCTTTGCCCAGGGAGCGTCTGCGTTCGGTTGGAACTCATTCGGATGAAAATGAATGTCATTGTCCACATAGTCAATGGAGAAGGTGTGCAACGGCCCGTAGCCTTTTTCTTTGAATGCCTGCGCTGCAAACGCGGAAATGGCGCTGGAGTCAATTCCCCCCGAAAGCAGGGTGCAAACCGGAACGTCAGCCACTAGCTGGCGTTTAATGCTGTCGCCAAGCAGGTGTCGGATCGTAGCGATTGTCGTTTCCAAATCGTCTGGATGTTCGTGGCTTTCTAGCGCCCAGTAGGATTTGATTTTCATGTTGTAACGTGTATACAGGAGGCAGGAAGCCGGAAGCAGTTCGAATATATTGTGAAAAACACCAATACCGGGTGTACGCGCTGGACCGAGTCCGAAAATTTCTCCGAGTCCTTCCTGGGTAATTTCTGGCTTTATCGCTGGATGCGCGAGTAGCGCTTTAATCTCCGAAGCGAAAATAAAACTGGTACCTTGTTGCGTGTAGAATAAAGGTTTGACGCCGAGGCGATCCCGCGCCAAAAACACGCTTTTTGTGTGATGCGCCCAGATGGCGAAGGCGTAAATGCCATTGAGGTACTTAAGGCATTCCGGGCCCCATTCGATGTATGAGACAAGCAATACTTCTGTGTCAGACGTTGTTTGAAAGCGATGACCGCGTGCGATAAGTTCCTTGCGTAGATCGTCTGTATTATAAAGTTCTCCGTTATATACGATCGTATACGTTTCGCCCGCGTGCGTCCGGGTCATAGGTTGGACGCCTCCTTCCGGGTCGATCACAATGAGACGGCGATGAGCAAACCCGGCATGCGTTGATGTCCAGATTCCTTCGCTATCAGGTCCGCGTGGAATCAGTGTTTGGGCCATATCTTGAAGTACGGCTTGTTGCTTGCTGATATCCACCTGCCAATCGATCCATCCTGCGATTCCGCACATAGTAATCCCTCCACTTCTCATTATATAGCCCAGTATTACACTATGCCCGGAACGGATCGATGGGTGCCTGACCAAGCAAAAACAATCGAAGAGTAAGCGGACGGAAAAAGGTAAACACTATGTATATTCAAATTTACTCTAGACAGGAGGCGAGATAGTGGCAAATGAGAATAAAAAAGCAATCGGGCAGGAGCCGGCTGAAACGGCGATGCCGCATCAGATAGACGCGCCGGAGCGGGCGGAAGCCGAACAAAAGCTTGAGAAACCGTTTGTAAACAGATATGGTGTTATGATTGGCGATAGCTTCTACGATTCAGCAAATTCCCCCTTGAACAATTGGAGCAAAGATACAGATCCGGCCATTATGGCTGGAGACGAGTGGGTGCACCCGACCAATGATATCGGCTGGAATACTCCGGCTAACCAAGAGCTTCTTGAAGGAGGTTACATTGAAGAAGGTTATGTGCCACAGAGTGGGCGGTTCATGCATCCGACCAAGGACGTAAGTTATCGCAAAGATTGAAGCATCAGGGTAGGCACAGCCATCGTTTTCTTCTGAATGAAGAAGGAAACCAGGCTTTTGCCTGCCCTGATTTTTTATTGCATAGGAACAGAACCGTGCTCCTCCTTGGCGAAAAAGGATGAGCAATTGCGTCCGCGTATTTTTTTGTCAGCTGCAAAGTGGACGGAGCGTGCAGAAATGGATGCAAATGTGGTATGATGATGAAATGAACAAAGCATGCTTAAGGCAGTATTGAGCAAGGAAAGGAACATGGGTATGGGCAATGAATTTCGCGTATGTGATGAGTGTAAGATGATTAACATAAAAACACTGGTACCGCGGCTAAAAGAAATTGATCCCGACGCTGAAATAGAGACGGGATGCCAATCGTATTGCGGGATTGGATTCAAAAAACATTTTGCTGTGGTGAACGGACGCTATTTGACAGGGGTAACGGAGGACCAGCTGATTGAGAAAGTAAGGAAGCATTTGAAAAAATAAACCAAAACCCAAAAAGCCGGTGCCGTGGGCATTGGCTTTTTACTTGCCAGAGCTCTGTTATTCGTTTTTGTTTATCTTCTGGAATACGTTGCCCTTTTTTTTCTTTTCCCCTTAGATGAGGCTCGCTTAGCGGAACATTCCCATTCTGAGAGCCAAATGACTGAAGACAAAGTTAAGGTCGAACATCGTTCGTCAGAGGAATGTGAAGTGTTGCTTTCTTTTCCCCAGACGAAGTTTGCCCAGCAGAACATTCCCATTCCGAGGGCCAAATTACTGAAGACAAGATTAAAGTAAAACAGCACCCACCAAGCGAATGTAGAATCTGTTTTTGGTGCGCCTAATGGAAGTATTTCTGGAAGATACATCCACATCGCGACAATGAACGGCAATTGCAGTACACTCAGGACTTTCTGGTTCCAGCGCCAAAACAATAACGGTGCTACGCTGGCAAAGAGCAGGTTAATCATTAATAAGTCCATCCGAAAATTCCTCCTTCTTTGTTTTTAAATGTAAGAAAGCGCTTGCATATATATTACTGCTAAAGTGCGACGGCTATTGTACGTAGTTTTATGTGGTTGTGAAAAATAATTAATTATATCATACAATAATCGGATGAAAATTTTAATTATTTTTGACAATTTTATGAGAAATAAGTTTTTTGGATGATGATTTCATTTGATATGGGTTCAGAGGTTTATTTGCCATCCATTTTTTTCTGGCATAGTGATGATGGGAGCTCTGTTTTAAGTATTGAAAAGGCATCTTTTTCCCTGACTGGAGGAAAAAGATGCCAAGAAGCTAAAGAGCTTATTATGACAGCTCATTTTCCAGAGAGGCCAAGCTTTCAAGCGATCCGGTTACCAGTAGACGGTCGCCAAGCTGAAGCCTGGTATCCCCGTGCGGAATGATGGAATCATTGTTGCGGTAGATACGCAGGATAAGTGCGTCACCGAGAAACGGCAATTGTTTAAGTTGGGTCTCATGGTAATAACGGTTGCCCATGATAATCGTTTGTATAGCGTCTTCCGTTCGCGCGATGAGGTCAATCGCGTTTGGTGCTTCGATTTGCGCTTTAAGCAGCGTACTTGCCGAGAAAAGGGTAGAAAATAAGATGAAGCCGTTCTTTTGCACTTCATCATGCCGCGTCGGGTTTTCCATGCGCACGATGATTGTTTTTTTGCCCAGTTCTTGCGCATGCCGGGCAAGTCTCATATTCGTGTCATCGTCGTTTGAAACAAATGCCAGCACATCGCGTTCAAACAGGCCTTCTTCTGTCAATGTATCCTCGGAGAAATCGTCAACGATATGCACCGCTTTAAATTTGTTGTAGAAAGTCTGGCTGTTTTCAATGACATCCTTATTCTCTTTAATTTGCCGTCTCTGTGTGTATACTTCCACATCAAAACCGGCCTGTTGTACTTCAAGCGCTACCGGCATCGTAATGGTATTGAGGCCTACAATGCCGACTCTGATGGTGCGGTCGGCCGTTTTTGCAGGAACCAATCGGTTAAAGGCTACAGGAGAAATAAAGCAGGAAAGAATCGCGACCAAAATCAATCCATCATGCAGGGATTGCACGATCAGATTTTCCTCCAGCGCCAGCGCGGCTGCCGCAATAACAAGGCTGAGCGTTGATGTCAGCAGCATGCCAGCACCGATAGTTTCCCGCCAATTAAACCACTTCTTAAGTATGAGCAGCGGAATGACTTTGGATACATACAGCGCCGCCAACAGAAGCGGAATGAAAATATATACTTTTGGATCGCGAATTAGCGCCCATAGATCAAGTTTGACTCCTACCATTACAAAAAAGATAGGAATCAAAAAGCCGTAGCCGAACGCGTCCAACTGGCGAACGAACTGTTTGCGTGGTCCCAGCATGGAAACGATAACGCCTGCGAGGAAAGCGCCGATAATGTTTTCTGCTCCCATGTTTTCCGCAAGGGCTACGAAAAGAATAATCAGCAGAAACACGCCGCGTGTACCGATTTGTACAGTTCCGGTAGATAGCTGTTCAAAGCTGGACAATTTGCGGACTCGCCGGATAATCCGGTATAGCACGAAAGTGACCGCAAACAGCGCAAGCAAAAGCAGCGGTTTGGTAGAGTCTTGCGAGCGCAGAGATATAAACACCGCCAGTAAAATCATCGTCATGAAATCAGAAATAACAGCAATAAGCAGGATGACTTGCCCAAGAAGCGTTTCGGTTAATCGCCGTTCTTTTAATACCGGAACGACTACACCGAGCGAAATGGTCGAAATGATCAGCGTCATAAAAAAGGTCTGCTCAATAATGCCAAGACCATTTAGCACGAGTGAGACGAGATAAGAAGCACCGAATATGAGCAAAAACGCAAAAGACGCAATCGCGAACGGATTTCCGCCTTCTTTCTTTTTTTGCGAGAAGGTGTCAAAGTCGATTTCCAACCCGCTTAGAAACATCAGAAAGATGAGCCCAAGCAAAGAAAGAATCGAAAGCCAGTTGTCTTCCTGTACAATGTTAAATCCGCTCTTGCCGATAATCATACCGGCCAGAATTTCCGCCACGACAAACGGTATCATTGTCCAGCGTAGGCGTTGTAGCAAAATCGGCATTAGAAACGCGACGGAAATGACGATGAGCAGTGAAATCGGAGAATGCGCATTTTCGCCCATTATACCGCTCCTTTCTTGTATATGATGTGTACGCTGTATATGTATTGCGCGTCGCGCGGCACACAGGAAAGCTGTATATGATAAAGACAAACAAGCGGTAAGAATGTGTTGGTTCTTTTACCTTGTATTATGCTTAAAAATAATGTTCTACGCGCATAGCTGTAAAGACAAGTGTACGAATAACTTTTACCATTATGCCATATTATTGCTGAACCGAGTAGTGTTAATCAATCGGTTTCATTTTTTGTTTCACCCGTTCTCTTTTATTCATGGTAACGCATTGTTAGTATGTTTTTTCCGCATAAAAAAGGGGCATGAAATGACGAAAGCGTCAAAAATGTCAGGGAGAAAGGAAAAATAAGGGCGACCAGAGAAATACATATGTATGAATCGATCGCTGCCGGGTTTCGTATATACAGATAATGACACTTTATAGGAAGGATGGACATTATGCTAAATAAGTTTCTTGCGAGTTTTGGAATTGGAGCAGCGAAAGTTGATGCCCGCCTGGCTGATTCAAAGGTTCACCCCGGTGGCGAATTACGCGGAGAAGTGCATGTTAAGGGGGGCAATGTCGAACAAACGATTTCACAGATTTATATGTATTTGTATACTGAATACTATAAAGAAACGAATGATACTAAGACGAAGCATAAAGAAGTGCTTGCCTCTTATCGTGTAGCGGACTCCTTGCTTATTAGGCCGGGGGAGGAGAAGATCCTTCCCTTCCAGTTGCGTGTTCCTTATCATGCTCCCATTTCTTTCGGCCGTCAGAATGTGTATTTGAGTACCGGGCTTGATATCGAAATGGCAGTTGATCCGAAAGATACGGATGTGGTGACAGTATTGCCGGACCCGCTGGCGGCTCAATTGCTGGCCGAGATGGAAGGCATGGGTTTCCGCCATTCATATGACAGCGGTATATGCGAATATAAGAAGCATATTCATAGGATGGTACCGTTCGTACAGGAATTCGAATTAAAGCCGACATCTATGTTCCGTAATGAATTGGATGAGATTGAATTAATTTTTGACGTATACCCTGAAGGTATAGATGTGCTGATGCAGGTGGACAGACGCCCATCGAGTTTACGCGGCATTTTTGAAGAAATGCTGGATTTGGATGAGCAGTACGTGCGGTTTACGATTGACCGGCAGCGCGGCGTCATTCCGGGTGAATTGGAGAGGAGAATTCGTCAAGCGCTAGTTCGCCGATAACAGCGTGCGAAACGAAAAGTGAGGGAAAAGTGTGACAGCATGGAGAATGGACGGAAAATGGTTGGAATATGAGGTGGATGAGGCGTGTGCCGGCATGACGCTGGAATCTTTGTTAAGGAAGCGGCTTATGGTGTCGGGCCGTATGCTCCAGCGGTTGACAAGAAAGAACGGATTGTTCCTGAATAAAAAGCGACCGTTTTTGCAGAGAAAAGTAAAGGCGGGTGATCGAGTAAAGGTACTGATTGCAGACGAGGCGGAGACGTCGCTCGATCCGGTGCCGATGGACATTTCCGTTTTATACGAGGATGATGCGGTGCTTGTCGTGAACAAACCGGCCGGTATAGTTGTTCATCCGGTGCGGGAAGGGCAGAACGATACGCTTGCGCATGGTATTGCTTATTATTGGCAGGCGAAAGGCAAAGCGCGGGCGATCCGTCCCGTGCATCGGCTGGACAAGGACACAAGCGGGGCATTACTTGTCGCAGGTAATAGCTTTGTTCATAGCCTTTTGGATAAGCAACTTCGCGAACATAAGATCCGGAGAACATATCTTGCCTTAGTGTCCGGCTATCCGGGTGGACAAGGAGAGACAGGCACATTTTCGGAACCAATTGCGCGCGATCCGCATCACCCGATCCGGCGTAGAGCCGATGCCGGAGGTGATCCAGCAGTTACTCATTATCGGGTGCTGGAGAAGTTTGTCGCTTTTCCGGGCATTGCGGAACATGCGGTTTCCCTGGTGGAAGTGGAATTAGCGACGGGGCGCACCCATCAAATCCGCGTTCATTTCAGTCATCATGGTTTTCCGTTGCTTGGCGATACATTATACGGCGGTCCGCGGATCAAGGGCTTAGCAAGACAGGCGTTGCACGCGCATCGCATTGAGTTTTGTCATCCGGTAACGGGGGAAAGGCAAGGATATACGGCGCCATTGCCGGAAGATGTGGAGCGCTTGTTGAAGCGCTTCCGCCAAATGTAGGAGGTGTCTATATGGTGGGACGTTTACATGAAGAGAAAGTATTTAAAGATCCTGTTCACCGTTATGTACATGTACGGGATAAGTTAATCTGGGATTTGATAGGCGCGACTGAATTTCAGCGCCTGCGTCGGATTCGTCAGCTTGGCACTTCTTATGTAACGTTCCACGGCGCGGAACATAGCCGTTTTAATCATAGTCTCGGCGTATATGAAATTATGCGACGCATTTTGGAGCAGTTTGAGCAGCGGATTTCCTTTGCTTTTCTTGAAGAGGAACGCCTGCTTTGCCTAAGCGCAGCGCTGATGCACGATATCGGTCACGGCCCGTTCTCACATTCGTTTGAAAAAGTATTTCACACAGACCATGAAGAATGGACGCGGCGTATTTTGGTTGGGGATACGCAGGTGAATCGCATTTTGCGGAAAGTTTCCCCGGACTTTCCGCACAAAGTAGCGGCCATTATTGGAAAAACATATGAAAATCCATTAATTATAAGCCTGATTTCCAGCCAGATTGATGCTGACCGGATGGATTATTTACTGCGGGATACATACTACACAGGCACGAACTACGGATTTTTCGATATGGAACGTATTCTGCGTGTGCTGCGGCCGTATGAAAACAAAGTGGTCGTGAAACATACGGGAATGCACGCGGTTGAAGACTATATTGTAGCGCGTTATCAGATGTACTGGCAGGTATATTTTCACCGGGTGACGCGCAGCGCGGAGGTCGTTCTCCGCAAGATCTTTGAACGGGCCCGCGATCTGTATTGGAGAGGGTATAAGTTCCGGTGGGAGCCTGTACACTTTATTCCACTGTTCGAGCAAGATATTACATTAGAACAGTATTTGGACTTGGATGAACCGACGGTTATGTTTTATATGAGCGAATGGTGTAAGGAAAAGGATGATATTTTGCGTGATTTGTCGCAGCGGTTTATGAACCGCCGTCTCTTTAAGTATGCAGAATACGGCGAGCGGGTCGGAAGCGTGGAATGGAAACAGGAGATTGATGAGTTGTTTCGAGAGATTGGCATTGACCCGACATACTATCTCGGAGTGGATTCTCCCTCCGATTTACCGTATGATGTTTATCGAAGCGGTGAAGATGGAGACAAGATGCCGATCTATTTACTGATGCCGGACGGCGGCTTAGAAGAGCTTTCGAAATGCTCTGTCATTGTGGAGTCGATTTCCGGCAAGCGACGGTATGATCACAAGCTTTATTATCCGCTTGATTTTCTGGAGGATGGCACGCGTAAGCCGCATGTTGTTCGCGAGATCAAACGGCGGTTGCGTGTTCAGTAAATATAAGGAGGGTTGTATTATGGATATTTTTAAAGGCAAACAGGGCGGGTTCAATATCATTAGCAACAAAAACCAGGTACACGGTGGCTATGGCGCGGGCATGATTGATTTGAGTAACGTGTCTTCTATTATTGTGGATGAAGAATCTGCTGTGATTGACCTTGGTGCTTTACATGCCAAGAGTGCAGTGGAAAAGGGCGTGAAATTTTCCATCAACAAAGAAGACGTTCCGAACGGCAAACGATACTGGCTTGTGTGGGTTGCGGTGGACATTGGTGACAATGGTCCATACTATGCGGGCGTAACTGCCTGCGAAATGTTGATCGACAAAGAAGCGCGCCGCGGCTGGAAAATTCTTGCCGATCATGTAAATAAGATGGACTACGCGATGAAACGTCGCTACATCTTAGATGGTATGAATGAAAAAGAAAAGAAAAATCTGCGTGAATTGCTGATGACGCATAATGAAAATATGTGGAAGAATTCGCCGGATGAGCTAAAGGAAAAACTCGCGTAATTTACGATCGTTTTTAAGCTTGTTTTAAGAATGAACATGGTGTGAATTTTTTTATTGATTGGTTTAGTAAGGCTAGGTTTATTATATACATCTTTTACTAAGACGCACAAAGGGTGTCCCAAAAGTGAGGGACACCCTTCAGTTTGAGAGCGGGCACACTGCCCGCTCTTTGCTAATTCCAGAACTTCAGCTTATCCCAGAACGACTTTTCTTTCTTTGGTTCCTCGTATTTTTCCTGTTTAGGTGCTTCATAGTATTCTTTTGGCTCTGTGCCCGGAATAAAGTACATTAATTCCGGGTTTCTTGAATCTTTGCCTGCCAGCTTGCCGCTGGCAGTGTCGATATATGCTGGCACGACTCCAGGTGGGACGGGGAAGACAGCAGCCGGTTTCCCGGTAAGTGCTTGTTCCATGAAGTCGGCCCATATTGGAGCGGCCTGTCGCCCGTCAGCGAAATTATCAATGCGACGGTTATCATCATAGCCAACCCAGACACTGGCAGCCAGCTGTGGCGTAAATCCTCCCAGCCATGCGTCGTAGTCGGTTGTTCCGGTTTTCCCGGCTACTGGCCGGTGTAACAGCGGGCTGACCCGATGGGCCGTGCCGCCGGGCGCAAATATTTTTTCCAGCATATGTGTAAGGATAAACGCATTTTCCCGGCTAACGACTTGCTGAACCTGGGGGTGGGCTTCGACCAGTAGCTTGCCTTCCCGATCCAGAATTTTGACAATAGCGAGTGGCTCAATTTTTTGCCCCTGGTTGGCAATGGTTGCGAACATACGGGTCATCTCTAGGGGCGTAACCGGATAGCTGCCGAGCGCCAGCGAAGGAAGTGGCTTAAGCGGCGAGTCGATACCCAATCGTTTTGCCATTGTTACCATTTTATCCGGTCCAATTGCCAGATGGGTTTGAACGGCGTAAATGTTGTCCGAGCGGGCGATTGCCTCGCCCATCGTAATGTAATCATGGGCATACTGCTCACCGAAGTTTCTCGGAATATAGGTTTCGTCGTTGCCGAACGTAAATACGGTCGGCTCGCTTTTGATTTTTGTTAGCGGTGTAAAACCGTTTTCCAGCGCAGCCATATACAGCGCCGGTTTCATGGATGAACCGGGTTGGCGGCGGGCAAGCGCCCTGTTGAACTGGCTTTCCTTATAATCGCGACCTCCGACCATAGCCCGAATATAGCCGGTCTGTGGTTCAATGGCTACAAGTGCGGCCTGCAACGGGCGATCTTTTGGTAGATACTTGTGCACTGCCGATTCCGCTTTCTGTTGCATAACCGGGTCGAGCGTTGTATAGATTTTCAGTCCGCCGTGTTCGATAAGCTCTTCGTCAATCCCATATTTTTCTTTTGCCTGTTTTACAACATAATCGCGAAAATACGGTGCGATCGTTTGTCCTTTTATGCTTTCCGGCGAGGCCAGTTTCAGCGGTTCGGCTAATGCGGCGTCCGCTTGTTGTTGAGTGATGTAGCCTTCGCTTACCATTGCTTGCAGAACGATACGTTGCCTGCTCTTAGCCGCTTTCATGTCGCGGAACGGTGAGTAGAAACGCGGGCCTTTCGGTAATCCAGCCAGCATGCTTGCTTCCGCGAGCGTCAATTCGCTTGCGTTTTTGCCAAAGTATGTTTTTGCCGCCGCCTGAATACCATACGCAGCGTGGCCGTAATAAATTTGGTTCAGGTACATTTCCAGAAGCTGCGGTTTCGTATAATTCAGCTCTAATTGAATGGTCAAGATCGCCTCTTTAAATTTCCGTGTCCATGTCTTGTCAAGACTAAGATAGAGGTTACGAGCGAGCTGCATGGTGATCGTGCTGGCACCTTCGCGTTTATTCATATGGCGCAAATCTGTTAATGCGGCACCCGCAATTCGTTTAATATCGAAGCCGGGATGCTCGTAGAACTTCCGGTCTTCAATCGCAACGGAAGCCTGCTGCACGTATTTCGGAATTTGTGAAAGGGGCAGGAAAACGCGGTTTTCGCCTTTATAGAGCGTAGCGATGACCGAGTGATCCGTTCCGTAAATGGTTGTCGTTTCATTGATGGTTGTTTCGGGCAAAGGCTGGGAACGCAAATAAAGAATAAACAACGCGAATAAAGCCGCGAGAACGATGAGAGCGATAAAAAAGTATTTCGTTGTTTTTCCGACAATTTTTAGCCAGCGGATAAGCTGATCTTCCTGTTTAATTTCCACTGTGAAGACCTCCCTATGCCTTCTACTATCTTGCAGTATCAGTATAGGGAAATCTAGTAAAATCTATACGTTACGCAAAAAGACAGGAAAACGGAATGTTGGACGCAAAATTCTTAAGATAAAAATCCTATTGCCGCTGCTCTTCCTTGCCATTCATTATAGACTTGCAATAGGGATTTATATTTTCCTTCCTCGAAATACTGTTTGAATTCTTCTTTTTCTACCAGACTAAGAATTTCGAATTTATACATTTTCTTAAATCTTTCTTTATTCACTTTGTTCTCAAGGTATTTGGCGCAGGCTTCTTCATATGCGCTAATGCTATTTTCGATAAGTGATACCAAAATCTCATTTTGCTTTTCTTTTTGCTCTAAGCTTGCCTCGGTTTTGGATATCTCGTTTAGAAAATCTTCGATTGCTTTTTTGCTTGAGGATATATGTTGTCTGATTAATAGCTCTGTTTGTCCTTCAATTAAATTATATTGTTCTAAAGCAAAGCTATTTTGCTTAGACATTAAGTCATTATACTTTCCTACCAGTTCATTTTGTCGGACAACCAAATCATTTTGTAAGCTGATTACTTCATTTTGTTTGGAAGCCAAGTCATTTTGTCGGGCGATTATATCGTTTTGGCGAGTAGCGAATTCGCTTTGTTTGGCCTCTAGTTCGTTTTGACGAGAGACTAGTTCATTATGCTTTGTAGTTAAATCGCTTTGGCGTTCGGCTAAATCTTCTTGCTTGCTAAGCATATCACTTTGTTGAGAAGCTAATTCACTTTGCTTGTTGACAACTTCATTATACTTTTCAAGCAAAGATACTCCCCTTTTAAATGCACGGCTTGCTATAGAGATGGCAGTTCCGGCTGCGATTAAACTTACAATGGCTAATAGTAAAGCAACCATTGTATAATTTGATGTAGATGCAATCAAATTAGACACAATATCCTCTCCTTTTTATTCCTTAATCTCCATATTTTATGAACGTTTTTATTTTATTTAAAGTTGCGCTTAAAAGCAAAAATAATTGAGCTTCTATAAAATCAAGCAGGTTATCAATTTATATTGTTTTTTTTAACTATTCTATCAAAATGAATGGTATACTGGTAAAATAAAGAAAAAATATGGTCGTTTTTAATGTTGATTCGCCTGAAATAATGAAAAGGGATAGGGAATACTAAAAAAATGGATGCTTGATTTTTGAGATGAGTCCTATATAATTTACTTGTTTTAAAGTAAAGTATTGTCGTGAACACAGGTCGAGAAAATGAAGTTCTTTGCGTAACAAAGCGCAATGAAACGTGAAAGGAGATTAGGCGAAGATGGGTGGCTTATGGTTTACGGAAAAGCAAACGGAAAACTTTGGTATTACAATAAAAGTTAACAAAACTTTACATACAGAGCAAACTGAATTTCAAAAACTTGACATGGTGGAAACCCCCGAATTTGGCAACATGTTGTTTCTTGACGGCATGGTAATGACATCGCAAAAAGACGAATTCGTATACCATGAAATGATGGCGCATCCGGTTTTGAACACGCACCCGAATCCGGAAAACGTGCTTGTAGTCGGCGGCGGTGATGGGGGCGTTATCCGCGAAATCATGAAGCATGAGAAAGTAAAGAAAGCGACACTTGTTGAAATTGATGGCAAAGTGATTGAGTATTCCAAAAAATACCTGCCTGAAATCGCGGGCGAACTTGATAATCCGCGCGTTGAAGTGAAAGTGGACGATGGCTTCATGCATATTGTTAAAAGCAAAAACATGTATGATGTCATTATGGTTGATTCCACGGAGCCAGTAGGGCCCGCTGTTCCGTTGTTCGAGCGCGGTTTCTATCAAGGTATTTACGAGGCGTTGAAAGAAGATGGCATGTTTGTCGCGCAGACAGACAACCCGTGGTTCAAGGCGGATTTAATTCGTAAAGTAAACAAAGATATTAAAGAAATTTTCCCGATTACGAAAGCGTACCATGCGAATATTCCAACGTACCCGAGCGGCATATGGATTTTCCAGATCGGTTCCAAAAAATATGATCCTGAAGCGGTGGATATAAACAGTATTCCGGAACGTGAAACGAAATACTATACACCTCGCCTCCACCATGCGGCATTTGTGCTGCCGAAGTTTGTGGAAGATCTAGTGAAGTAAGGGGGGATTCTTGTGCATTTCTTTAACCCGTCTTACAGTGGACATGCGTTTTTTGAAGCCCAGAGTACATATGAAGATGCTAGGGCGGTTATCTATGGTATGCCGATGGACTGGACGACCAGTTTCCGTCCAGGTTCCCGTTTCGGTCCGACCCGCATCCGCGAAGTGTCGATTAATTTGGAGGATTACAGTCCATATGCGGATCGCGAACTTGGCGAAGTAGCGTATTTTGACGCCGGCGATATTCCGCTTCCGTTCGGCAGCGCACAGCGCAGCCTTCAGGTGATTGAAGAATATGTACGCAAGGTTGTAGCGGATGGCAAGTTTCCGATCGGCCTTGGCGGTGAACATCTTGTAAGCCTTGCACCGATTAAAGTGATGGCTGAGAAGTACCCTGACCTTGTCCTTATCCACATTGATGCGCACACAGACTTGCGTGAAGAAATGGAAGGGGAGGCGCTATCTCACTCGGCGGTTATTCGCCGCGCGCTCGACTATGTAAAACCGGAAAACGTATACCAGTTCGGAATTCGTTCCGGTTTGAAAGAAGAGTTTGAGTTTGCCAAAAAGCATCTGCATCTGTATAAGTTCAAAGTGATTGAACCGCTGAAAGAATGCCTCGAAGAGTTGAAAGACCGTCCAGTGTACGTAACATACGACATTGATGCGATTGACCCGGCCTACGCTCCAGGAACGGGTACAGCCGAGCCAGGCGGTATCACGGCTGCGGAGGCGATTGAATCGATTTATTTGTTGTCGCAACTGAATGTGGTCGGCTTTGACCTTGTAGAAGTCGCGCCGGTGCTTGACCAGTCCGAAAGAACGCAGATTTTGGCTTCCAAAATGATTCGCGAAGTGATTTTGACAATGGTGAAGTAAGAAATTTAAACATAAATAAAAAAGATGCGGTCAAATTGCTGGCCGCATCTTTTTAGGTATAGGAAAGCATAATGTTGCTAATGTCGCTTTACTTTCTCTCCATGATTAGCGGCGGAAAAAGGACGAACAGACAATGCTCGCGCATTTTTCTTATGATAAAATAAATATAAAAAATAGATATGATAAGAATCAGTATTTTCGATAATTTGTCGATTGACTTGGGCATTATTCTTACAGATAGGTCAGGAATTTTTCTCATTTGTTTTGTTCGATGAAACGTCGTAGAATAAGGTGATAAGTAACGATGGATGTCAGGTGATACATGTGGCCCCTGTACAGGAGATCAAAATTGAACTTACGAGCGCTTTTTCTATGAACATGTCGCCGCCCGATATGTCTCAATTCGTCTATTCAGGTCAATTGTATTTTGTGAATGGGGCCTGGTACATAAAATATGTTGAGCAGGAAGAAGATGGGCAGACGTATACTACGCTTAAAGTGAAAGAAGACGAAATCATGGTCATTCGCAACGGGCTGGTTACCATGCGTCATTCTTACCGCCCCGGAATAAGAACGAGCGGTTCGTATGCCGGCCCTGGGGGTATGATGTGGATGGATACAGCAACGAAAGAAATGCAAGTATGTTATGACGAAGAAGGGGATTTATCCGCTGTTGTCTGGACATATGATTTGTATTTAAATGAGCAAAAAGTCGGGCGTTATAGGATAAGCTGTCGCCTTATGCGTATATGATAAATTGTGAACTGTTCGCCAATAAATTGGCTGAGTTTCTCGTCATCGGATGGTCTGCCGTCCTGCCCTCCTCGAAGGCTCATTCCAAGCCTCATAATCGTGTTCCTAAAAAGAGTGATTATGTTATCAACTTGCAAAATTGTGTTTAAGCAATAAGTTACACGTATATCTAAGGAGGATTATTGTGAGTATAGTTGAGCAAACGAAAAGTAAAATCATTGATCAGATTAAGCAAGCGGTTGTTGCAGCCGGCATTGCAGAAGCGGAGCAAATTCCAGATTTTGTTTTGGAATTGCCGAAAGACAAGCAGCACGGCGACTACGCGACCAATGTGGCGATGCAACTGACGCGCATTGCGCGGAGAAACCCGCGCCAGATTGCGGAAGAAATCGTAGCGCAGTTCGATAAACAGGCGGCCAGCATTTCCAGAATTGAAATTGCGGGGCCAGGCTTTATTAATTTCTTTATGGATAATAGCTATTTGACCGGCGTGATTGGCCAGATTATTGAAGCAGGAGACAATTATGGCCGCACGAATGCCGGTAAAGGCAAGAAAGTGCAGGTCGAGTTTGTGAGCGCGAATCCGACCGGCAGCCTGCATCTGGGACACGCCCGTGGCGCGGCGTTTGGCGATGCGCTATGCAATGTGCTTGAGATGGCGGGTTACAATGTGTCGCGCGAATATTACATTAATGATGCTGGCAACCAGATTGCTAATTTAGCGCGTTCGCTTGAGGCGCGTTACTTCCAAGCGCTTGGCATGGATGCGGAAATGCCGGAAGACGGCTATTACGGTCAGGATATTATTGAATTTGGGAAAGAGCTTGCGGAAAAGGACGGCGACAAATATGCCAGAATGTCCCCGGAAGAGCGCTTTGCGTTTTTCCGTAACTGGGGCCGCGACAAAGAATTGGAAAAGATTAAAAAAGACCTTGCTGATTTTCGTGTGAAATTCGATGAATGGTTCAGTGAGACTTCACTGTATGAGAGCGGTGCAGTCGAAAAGATCGTGGAGATGCTTCGTGAAAAGGGATACGTATACGAAAAAGACGGGGCGGTCTGGTTGCGTTCAACTGCGTTTGGTGATGACAAAGATCGCGTGCTTATTAAGCAGGACGGCACGTACACATATTTGACGCCGGACATTGCATACCACGAAAATAAGTTCCAGCGCGGTTTTGATCAGCTGATTAATATTTGGGGTGCTGACCACCACGGTTATATTCCACGGATGAAAGCAGCCATGCAGTGCTTGGGTTACGATCCGGAGCGGCTTGTCGTATTGATCAACCAAATGGTAAGTCTCTATCAGGGCGGCGAAAAAGTAAAGATGTCTAAGCGTACTGGTAAAGCAGTCACAATGCGCGACTTGATGGAAGAGGTAGGAACGGACGCGACCCGGTATTTCTTTACGATGCGTAGCCAGGATGCTCACCTCGATTTTGATATGGATTTGGCCGTATCAAAATCGAACGAAAACCCAGTATTCTATGTACAGTATGCTCACGCTCGCATTTGCAGCATTTTCCGCCAGGCGGATGAGCAGGGAATTACGCTCGATACGACAAAAGCTGACTTTAACCGCATGACCGGCGAGAAAGAGATTGATTTGCTGAAGCATTTGGGCGAATTTCCGGAAGAAGTGGCCGGAGCCGCAGAAATGCTTGCGCCGCATCGTGTTGTGCGCTATGCGCATGATTTGGCGTCTCTGTTGCACAGTTTCTACAACGCGGAACGCGTGATTACAGACGATGAAGGACTAACGCACGCGCGTCTCGCGCTGATGAAAGCAGTAAAAATTACGCTCGTCAATGCCCTGCGCTTAATCGGTGTCTCCGCACCGGAAAGAATGTAAGTTATTCCAGAAAAACAGGTAGAAACATTTGTCTGCATTTCTTCTACAAAGAGGTAACGCTTTTACCGCAAAATGATGTAACAAATGGAAGGAGTGAGGACTTTATCGTTCTACCTGTTTTTATTTTGGTATAGGAAAGCATATGTCACAAGCGTTGATTAACTAATCATTTCCTTTCGATATACGCTGGATTATTTCTTTGTTCTATGCATAAAAATTCAAAAATACTTATTCTCACTTCAGCCGGCAAAAGGTTTAGTTTCCACAAACGAGTAAAGTGTAAAAAGGAAACTGCTCTAGTCCGCAGGATTATTTCCAATAAAAGCAAGGTTATGACCTATTTTTAGGGGTAGAAGTAGCATCTATTGATTTTGGGGCCATCTCCTTAGTAAAACGCTAATTTACCACGCTAGTCCTCGTTAGTAGCTTTTGTCGGCCTTAACGTGGTAAATCTGCGTTTTGCTGGTGCTATTTCTTTTTCACGCATGGCCTCAAAATGGACGAATGCTACCTCTACCCCTTTTACACGTATCTCGGTTGCGCTTTATGCAAATGTATCAAGTCACATACTAAACATTTGAAAGCAGAACAGGAATTTTTGTTTAGGTACTCCAACACCGTGTAAACACAATATATTGACCTCTTACTACTTCATGGCAATCATTCCTTTCTTGTTTATGCGTCTGCATCCCGACTGCATTTATCAACGCATTTTCCCTCCCAATAAAAAAGCCGCATCCAAAGGGAAGCGGCTATTTGATTTATTCGGTTGTCCTTAGTTTATCATGCTGTAATCTAGACAAGTAAAAAGTGTCGGAAGTGTCGGTTTTTAACACTCGTCGCGAGAAAGTTTTTTTGACTACAATAAATACATGAGTAAAAGTTGTAGTACCTATTTATCAAGGTGAACATTCGAATCAAAATATAATACTAATACTCATTGGTTATACTATGTAAATCGGAAATTCTAGAAATAAAGGAATCCTTCTTATCTTTAGAAAATAATATATGAACGTATAAACCATCCATATCTCTAACTAGTATATAATCGAGCTTTTTTAATAATATAATTGTTTCTGATAAACAAGATTGATTCGTGGGATAGAACTTTGCTAAATCAAAGGATACTTCTTCTTTTGGTGAGTATAACCAAATATCGTACTCATATTCTCCTTTCCAAGTATATTGAAGAAATTCCCAGAGTCTTTCTTTAGGAATCCTATATTGAAGAGTATGAATATGACCATAAGGTTCAATAGAATTTACGTGGTTCAGCAAGTCAAAATGAGATAAATCCTCACGTATTGTAACCATATCCTTATCTAGGCAAGAAATTACAAAAATATAGCTGTTTTCATTAAAAATCCTTTCCATAATAGTTACTAGTTTATTTATAGTTTTTTCATCCGATACTAGGTTACCTTGCTTATACCCAAAATCAATAGTAAGTACTTGTTGATCCTGAAAATTTGTAAAGTGGCTAGGATAGTAAAAAATGGGTTGGTGTTCATTATTCATAATTTTTGATATGCCTCCTCTCCATGTAAACCGAAAATAGAATCATAGCACTTATACTATGATTCTACCATTTTTCCTATATTATTGAATTAAAAAGGCCATCCTGGAAAGGAAGGAATAGAAACTTTACCAAGATCGTTATGCGTGCTCATATTCGGTGCAATATGATAATGGAACCAGATTGATTTACCATCTGTTGGGTGATTCAAATATTTTGCATCCAAACGGAAAATTTGTTTTCCCTTATACGCAAGAGCAAAGACTGTATAATTATCTTCTGATTTATTTCTGTATGAACCAATAAAATCTAAACTATCATATTTTTTAATCAGTCCATCTCTCTTTAGCCCCCTAGAGAAGTTGGACACTAAGGGTGTATTTTGATTACACTTATAGTGACAGAGGGGGAAGGCATCAATGACAAGAAGAAAGTATTCGATTGATTTCAAAAAACAAGTGGTGAAAGAAGCGAAAGAGACCGGTAATTTAGCAGCCGTTGCCCGCCGTTATGAGTTATCTGCTAACATGGTGGGGCGCTGGAAGCGAGAGTTCGAGAGCGGAAAACATGGAGAAATTGATTTCTCTATGGTTCCGGTCCTTGATGCCGAAGAAGTTGTGAAAGAAAACGAACAACTTAAACGGTTACTTGGCGAACAAGCATTAGAACTTGCGATTTTACGTGATTTGATAAAAAAGAAAAACCCTCACTTGCTGAAAAACTTGAAGTAGCGGAACGCTATATTCAGCAGGGCTATCCAAAACGGCTAGTCTTGCGTTTTGCCCGGATTCCACGCTCCACGTATTACTACCATCGAAAACGAAAAGGGCAGAATGTGGAACCAGTGAAAAGTGAGGGACGAGCCATACCGGGCTATTCCCTAAAGCAGGACGGCACAAAAGTGTCCGATGAACAGATCAAAGAGAGGCAAAGGATGCGAGTCGTACGATACAACAGGCATTATTTAAACGGCAATTATTTGGAACAGATACGCTTCCCGTTAATGGCCCGCAGTTTACGTCTCATCATTTTACACAAGCATGTGAAACGTTTGGAATTGTTCATGAGCGTATTCCGCCACGAACACCGAATATGAATGGGCACATCGAAGCGTTTCATCGCATCCTGGAAGATGAATGTCTGGCACGTTATGAGTTTATGTCCTATGCAGAGGCGTATCAAGTTGTAACAGAGTTTATCCGCTTTTATAACGAGAGACGAATCCATTCGAGCATTTGCGATTTAGCTCCACAAGAGTTTTATGCGCTTCAAACAGAACGTAAGTTCGTAATTAGAGAAGTGCGAGTATAAGCGAGGAATTTTACGAAAAAGGATGAATAAGGTTGTTTGTGTCCAAGTAATGGGGGTTAATCCGATCTATCAACAATAGAAACGGTATGCAAAGTGTTAGACATCGACATTCAGGAGTTAATCGAGGTGGAGTAGTCCTCTTGTTCTAGTAATCGTTTTATGTACGTAAAAGTTGCGAAAAAATTTAAAGGCAGGGAGAAATCGAAGGTAGGGTTTTGAAGAATAGAAATGGTGGTAACTAATGATTTTGTGATTATTTTTAAAAGGTACATTACATTAAATAGGGCATACATTTTACAGTTGTTGTACGTCCTTTAAAATTCGTGAAAATATTATATAGGGCTTACGACCGTTATGTCTATTCTCTCAATAACAAGCGTTTTATTCGGCACTCCACCCCCTTAAAAACAAAAATCCTAGGAAGATTTTCTACTGTTTCTTCCTAGGATAAAATATGCCTCTTAATCCACTAAATCAGCGATATATAGAGGAAATTTACTTGATACTGCTTTTTTAAGACATTCCATATGACAGAACATCTGTTGTTCTTGTTGGATACTTTTATCTTTGTCCCAATTTGCAACTACAACTAATTCAGTAACATCTGAAATAATTTGTTCATCACAAAAACAACACTGATACGAGTTTTTCTCCATAAAATCACCTCCAACCATAGTTGTCTGATAGTCTATTTAGTGCTTTTTCACTAATGTTTTTTAATGAAGTAATTACACCATTCTCTCCTTCAACAATAACATTATACTTGCCATTAACCTGCTTTATAAATACTTGTGCACCATCTGATTGAGTTTTAATAATATCAGGTCTAAGTTTTAAGTCACTTATATCTTTTGGTGTAAATCCTCTTTCTATTAACCTCTCTGCTCCATGTTTAGTTGTATTTACAACACTTTGTATTTCATCTAAAGCTAGTTGTTCCTTTAATTTTTGGTATTGAGCAGCATTATGTGCAGGATTTCCTTTACCCTTAGGAAGTTCTAAACATGTACTTTATAAAAAAAGTGGCAGTTCAGTAACTACCACTCATTATATCAACTTACTTTGCTGTTAGGTATGTCAGGCATGATATAAGCGGTCTTATTCTTCATCATGCCATAAATAATATTTACCAGCCTTCTCATGATACAAACCAACGCTTGTCCTTTTGTTTTGCCTTCCTTTCGCTTGCGTTGGTAGTATTCATAAAATACAGGATTTCTTGGCTTTTTACTTTCTTTTGCCACTTGTATTTGTTGTATCGCTAATTGATAAAATAACGCATGTAACGTTCGATTGCCTTGTTTGCTTTTGTGGTCTTTTCCTTTTCCTCCAGAGCCAAAATGCACAGGCGCAATTCCCGCATAACGAGCAAGTTTATTGGCATTTGGAAAACGCTGAATATCTCCAATCTCGGCAACCAAGGCGGATGCTGTCACTACATCAATCCCCGGCATTGTCTCCAGTTGGTAATCGAGTAATTTCATTAATTTTCTTAGTTCTCCTTCGACCAATGCCATTTCCTGCTTTTTAAAGCGCAAATCTCTCACCATGCTTTGCACGAGGAAATCCCGTGTTTCTTGGTATTGTTTGGTGGTCGTTCCATCTGTTTTCACAAGTTCTAGTATTTCTTTTGCTTTCTTTCTTGAACAAGTGTTGTGGCTAACAGCTTGTAAAAAAGCAGTAAGCTCATCTATCCTTACTCCCTCTAAACACGATGGTGACGGATATCTTTCCCAAAATGCTAATGCTGTTTTTCCGTCTACTTCCGCAAAAAATTTCTTATAGCTGGGGTAATGATGGCTTAATTGTACATGAAGCTGGTTTTTCAGCGCCTCTTGGGCTTTCACAAGGGCGTTTCTTCTTGTGACTAGCTGTTTAATAGACCAATATACATCCTTTGGCTCTGCATCCGGCAAAAAATCTAGTTTGTTTACAAGAACTCTCGCTACACATTCCGCATCCCAGCTATCGCTTTTTTGCATCGTAGGATAACTATTACGTTCGGCATAAGACAAAGCGGGATTCACTTCTTTTACCATTTGCCCATGATCGACTAAAAACGTTGCCAATGCTCGTCCGTATCCACCAACGTCCTCTAAACCGAAGACCAGTGTCATATTCTCAGGTACTAATTGATGAACCTTGATGAAAAAATCCGTAAAAGCCGCGGGCTTATTTTCAAATTGAATCTCTCCTAATCTTTCATGCCAACAGTTGATGATAACCGCCGTATGATGGTGTTTATGTAAATCAATCCCCACGTAAATATGCCGTTGTTTGTGATGCATACATCCTCCCCCAATCCATTGAGTTTGATGATGACTCCCATGGCGGCAACCTTAGTTCGAGCGTTCACCTTCTGGTGCGCATTGGTACATCAGCCTGTCCATGGATGTATCATCTATACGGATATATAAGAAATTTCATGTATTTTTTAAGTGACCGCTTTAAAGAATGGCTTGGTGTTTCCCTTTCGCCTGTATGCATCCATAGGTATACATCCCTTTATAAAAGTCCTTTCGGTCTAAAATCCGTTTCACTTGTACTTTGGTAAAGGGCTTACCTTGTGTCGTCAAATGCCCTTCCTTGTTTAACACATCAGCAATTCGAGTAAAAGACCATGTAGGATGTTGCTCTCTTAACTCAAACACTCGTTGTACGGCTTTGGCTTTATCCTCGTCGACTCTTAACTCTTTTTCTCCCCTTAACTTCCTATAACCAAAAGTCGCTCTTCCTCCGGCATATCCTCCTTCTTTTGCTTTTTTATGCCGACCTTTCTTTAGTTTTAAAGCAATTTCCAATCGCTGATATTGGTCTAATAACTCCATTAGTCCATTGACTAATACATCACTTGGGTCTTTTTTGTAGATACTGTAATTTGGCTGTTCAATACTTTTAATATCCACCCCATACTTCTGTAACTCTCGATGAATCAACACTCTCACCATGTCAGAGCGCCACAACTGACTTGTGTTTAACACCACGACATACTTAATTTGGAAAGCAAAAAGGTGGGCTAACATCTCTTGTAAGCCCACCCTGTCCACTTCCAACGCTTCTTCATTCATTTTTGCCCCGCTGATTCCTTCATCTCTAAATATATGTATCAAATTCCAACCATGTTTTTCGCAATACGCTTGTATTTCCTCCTCTTGGTATTTCAAGCTATATCCATCTTTTGCTTGCCCCTGTGTCGAGACTCGTATATACCCGACAACATTCAATGTTACATCCCCCCGTTACGAAAATTACAATTTATGTAACGCTTGTTAACAATGACGAGTATTATACGACTGTCTCTAGTGAAAATACAATACAAAAGTAATTTGCCAGCTTTTTATTGTCACAGTCAGTTAAAAGTTTATACCCTCTTTCTCGCCACGAGAAAGCTTTCTCTCGTGTTTTAAAGCATACTCGAAGGGTATTAGTGTTGTTAATAGTTTCACCATGCATCACAGCCAAACTCATAGTAGGCGGAACCATTATGAAGTCTGAATTAAAATGTTGGTAAAAACGATATATAAATTTTCTCGTAATTGCACTTTATTATTTGATACATCTATAGTGCCCCAATCTAAAATGCGACGATAAGATGTGTAGAGGTATCCCTTTTGATATAATCATAGCTAACAGGAGGGAACGGAACATGAAACGTCGCAAATGGTCAGCAGAGGAGAAAATGAATATTGTGATGGAGGGGCTGAAGGGGGAACAATCCATCGCCGAGATTTGCCGACAACATAACATTAGCCAGACTCTGTATTACCGTTGGAAAGATGAGTTCATCCAAGGAGGAATGGCTGCCCTTTCGGGTAAACAACGTAAGACAGCAAAAGAAGACGCTGCCGTTCAAGCAAAGTTGGACGAGTATGAGCAACTTATTGGTAAGTTGACTGTAAAACTTTCAAAGCTAAAAAAAACGTTCGACATCTAAGCGAAGAACACTGGGCATTTATCTTTGAGGTAGTGGAAGATTCTCACCTATCGGTGGAAGAAGTATGCCGTCTTCTTGGTGTGCACAAAAGTACGTTTTACCGTCAAAAAGCAAAGGCAACTTTCTCCCAACCAAGTGCTCGTCAACGACCAAAACAGGCAGTGATTCAAGAGAAAGTGCGTGTTCTTTGTCAACAGCATCCTACCTACGGATATCGTAGAATTTGGGCTTTACTAAAGCGCCAGGGAATCGAAGTAAACCAGAAAACCGTTTACTCTGTGATGAAAGCCGAAGGCTTAACACAAAAGCAAAAGCGATATGAAGCCAAGCGCACCTATCAGCCTGTCGATTTTCAAATCAACTCCTCCAATCAAGTTTGGCATATTGACATGACGAAGATTTGGACAAGTGAGGGATGGAAGTATCTTGTGAGCATCATCGATGCCTATGACCGCCGTATTGTAGCCTGGAGTCTCGACAACTACTGCCGTGATGATGAAGCTATCAGTGTGCTGGAGAAAGCGGTGAATGAAGCTTTTCCATATGGTGTGAGAGAGCAAGGGATAAAATTAGTGCAGGATAACGGGAGTCAGTTTACCAGTCGTGATTTTGTCTCCACGTTGAAGATATTGGGAATTGAGCAAATTCGAACGTCATACAAGCATCCACAAAGCAACGGAAAGATGGAACGTTGGTATCGCACATTAAAAGAAGAAGAGGTCTGGGCAAACGAATACCAGAACCTAGAAGAAGCGCGAGCTTCCATCGGCACTTATATTACCTTGTATAACGAACAGCGCCCTCATTCCGCTTTGGGATATCGGGCGCCATTGGAAGTATATATGGGAGAATACTCTACAAAAGCTGCTTGATTTTCGTCGCTTTTTGAGGGTAGCATTACACATCTGTTAGTTTTAAAATAAAAACCTTGAAAGGCATAAAGCCAATCAAGGTAATATAATTTATTAGAAGCCTTCTTTTTGTTCCACTGATACATTGTATCTCAAATTCACAAATTACTTTAAAAGAAAGTTATAAATGGTATTTTAGCAAATACAAAATCGTATCTCTAAACTTGTTACCTATTCTCTTCATCATACTCCAAAAATAGGTCTTGTAAATCTCCATTAATTGGTTCATTATTATCGTTAATTGTCACTTTAAACTCAATATCCTCTTCTCCTATTGATACTACCCCATCTAACACCCCTAAAATATTAGATACAGCATCCACTTCTACTTGTTCGATTATTTTAAATAATATTTCTTTATTTTTATCTGATAGTTCTGAATAAAACATCAATGCTTCTTTCCAATAGGGGTCTGTAACTTCATTAATATCAGTATTATTGAATATATCTCGATAAAAATTACGATTTTCTTTTATAATTGACTGATGTAAAAGTTTAACAAACTCTTCTTTATTCATATATCTCATCTCCTTCTCATCTCTGGATACAATTGTTTATTTAATTCAATTAATTTTCGAAGTTGAGAATTAGGAATGTCTGGATATACTCTTCTTAATTCCATTATATCTCTTGCTAATAATTGTCTTACACTCTCAATTCCTTTTGAACTTCTCGAAACTATTCCCCTAGGACCTTTTCTTGTATGTCCAGCTTTTGGTACTAATATTGCTGGTGCATTATTTGGATCATAATTTCGAATGAATTTTTTCATAATTGCTTTTTGTCCAACATGATGTGCATCTAACCCCGGTACACCTTTTATTTCTTTATATAATCCTACATCATACTTACTAAATTTACCCGTCCCCTTAGTTGCATTCCCAGTGGATTGTTTCGGCTTCGGCGGTTGTAATGGCTGTTTCGCTTTATCCAATCTTTTTGTAATTTTAACCGTTTTATTGATGTTTTTGACAATCTTAAGCCTTCCCAAAAACAAATTTTCTAATGCTCCGCCTGCGGCTTTCACATCATCCATCGTCCATTTATTGTCTGTTAATGCGTCAAAATTCTCTTTTCCAACTAATTCCCTGGTTAAGGGTTTATAATTTGAAAGCGTAACAAGCTCTTTGGCTCCGTGAGAAAAAGCAGGTTTGAACTCTCTTCCAAACTTCTTTAATCCAACTACCAGATCATCCATCATACTACGCTTTGGTGGAGATGATGGGGAGACTGATTTTGGTTTTTGAATGGGTTTTGGCTTCTGCAACTTTTTAATAGCGGAATTTTGTTTCTTTATCACCTCAGCCTTCATGATCTTCTTTAATTTGTAAATCTGTTCAATGGGCAATAGGTTGGTTGCGAGTTTTCTAGCGGAAGTGCATACCTTACCTAAGGTCTGAAAGGACTGAGTGAACCCTTTCCACAATTGTTTTGTAGCTTTTTCATAAGCTTTTATTTCTTTTAATTGCCTTCTTCCAGCCTTTGTTCTTTTTAATTTTTCCTCCTGCTTTTTCCTTCTCTTTTGATATTCTTTTTCCGCCCTGTTGAGTGATTTTTGAAAACTTTTTGAGTTCACAACACTTTTTCCGAGCCTATACATATCATATATATTTTTTAACGATCCAAACACTTCGTCTTCACTCTTTCTTTTTTTGAATCGGACGTAAAGGAAATGAGTTACATATAATGCATGCATCGCCCAATATATACATATATTAACAATTTAAAATATTTTCCACCTAATTCATAGACCTATTTTTACAAATTATAGGATTATGCATAATTGATTATATTTACCCTTTACCATTCAACGATTATAAGTTTTGCAACACCATCGTAGACAGTAAAAAACTAGCTGAGCCACATAATAGCTCTTTAGCCCCCTAGAGAAGTTGGACACTAAGGGTGTATTTTGATTACACTTATAGTGACAGAGGGGGAAGGCATCAATGACAAGAAGAAAGTATTCGATTGATTTCAAAAAACAAGTGGTGAAAGAAGCGAAAGAGACCGGTAATTTAGCAGCCGTTGCCCGCCGTTATGAGTTATCTGCTAACATGGTGGGGCGCTGGAAGCGAGAGTTCGAGAGCGGAAAACATGGAGAAATTGATTTCTCTATGGTTCCGGTCCTTGATGCCGAAGAAGTTGTGAAAGAAAACGAACAACTTAAACGGTTACTTGGCGAACAAGCATTAGAACTTGCGATTTTACGTGATTTGATAAAAAAGAAAAACCCTCACTTGCTGAAAAACTTGAAGTAGCGGAACGCTATATTCAGCAGGGCTATCCAAAACGGCTAGTCTTGCGTTTTGCCCGGATTCCACGCTCCACGTATTACTACCATCGAAAACGAAAAGGGCAGAATGTGGAACCAGTGAAAAGTGAGGGACGAGCCATACCGGGCTATTCCCTAAAGCAGGACGGCACAAAAGTGTCCGATGAACAGATCAAAGAGAGGCAAAGGATGCGAGTCGTACGATACAACAGGCATTATTTAAACGGCAATTATTTGGAACAGATACGCTTCCCGTTAATGGCCCGCAGTTTACGTCTCATCATTTTACACAAGCATGTGAAACGTTTGGAATTGTTCATGAGCGTATTCCGCCACGAACACCGAATATGAATGGGCACATCGAAGCGTTTCATCGCATCCTGGAAGATGAATGTCTGGCACGTTATGAGTTTATGTCCTATGCAGAGGCGTATCAAGTTGTAACAGATATCCGCTTTTATAACGAGAGACGAATCCATTCGAGCATTTGCGATTTAGCTCCACAAGAGTTTTATGCGCTCCAAACAGAACGTAAGTTCGTAATTAGAGGAGTGCGAGTATAAGCGAGGAATTTTACGAAAAAGGATGAATAAGGTTGTTTGTGTCCAAGTAATGGGGGTTAATCCGATTTCTTTTTAAGAATAGCCTTGTAAATAGAAATAGATGGTTTGATAACGTCCATACACTCGTATATCTTTTGTTGTTTTCATCAATGCAAGCAAGGCTTGAATTTCATTTTGACGTGAATCAATCATCTGGTTTCTCTCCGTTCGTTTGAATTTTCAATAAAAAATATTTACCAGGCCAGAAAAAATATTTACCAGCCAAATTCCGGTTTCATGTATGTTAAAGTGGAATAGGAGTTAGCAACAACAATTTTTAGTTTAGGAGTGAAGAAAATTGAAAAAGTTACTAGCAGCCGTTACTATTCTTGGTGCATCCCTACTAACATTTGATGTGGGAAGTGCAAGTGCAGCAAATTGCCCATTCAAAACTGGATTCCAAAACCCAGCTACTAACGCTGTAGCACAACAACCAAAATTCGCTAACTGCGGACGATTTGGAAAGTTATTCCAATCATTATTTGGTAATAATGCTCAAACTGCACCTGCACAGCAGTTTAACTTCCCTACTCAACAGTTAAACCTGCCTGTTCAGCCATCTAACTGCCCGTTTAAGTAAGAGGTAGTATTCTTACTTGCCTTTATGCGGATTTCCAGCTTACGCAAATTCTTTAACGTATCATAGCGGATATAAATCGTAAATGAAATTGGAAAACCGGATAAAGACAGAAATGAACTTACATGTAGTATGTACAGTGAAGAGATACACATTCGATCAAAATCGTCTAACAAAAACAATAACAAGCCATGTGATTCAGTAACCGATACACAATAAATGAAGGAGTATATCTTCACTTATTGTGTATTTTCTTTTACACTTTGACGGAGTAAAGTGGAGGATACATGTTTATAGATGGATGGAGGGTTATGCAAAAAATTTCCCGACCCCAAAGGAGCAGCTCTATATGGGTGATTACTCGAATTAAGAATGGAAAACAACAGATGGGATATTTTAAGGTACCTAATAGAAATAAAAAAGGCAAAAAATACACTGGGCCTGTGCTTCTTGCGAATGAATTAATTTGTTACCGTTGATTGTAAAACGGTGGATTAAGGAATATAAATCTGGATACATCCAATAATCTCTGTTATCTAAAAAACCCTTATCCAAAGGAGATAAGGGTCGCTACGAGGGACTATCCTATTTTTGCATTACTTTATGATATGGGTAAGCTTCCGTTTTGATTACTTTTTTCGGGATTTTAGCTTCTTACGTCCGATAATGTCAATTATGGCGCGACAAGAAAGTCGCTTTTTATACAGTGCAACGTCGATTCAGTCGATATGTTGCTAGCCTAGTCGCAAGGGCTATCTCCGCCCGAAACAACGTGCTGTATCGCAAAATGTTGTCTTACGATACAAGGAAAAAGAAGGTTTGAGTTGTATATATAACTAGACTTGCCCAAAATTTGATACAAAATTTACCATGTAGAAAGAACCGAAGGTTCTCCTAGGCAGCTTGTAACTGATTTTTTATCAAATCCAGCTGCGTTCCTGCCTTTGCTTCATAGTAAACAAATTCGATCCAACTCTCTGTCTTTTTGTTTTGCCAACTTCGTAGTCCTGTTAAGATATCACCGTGTCCTGTTACACTGCAGAACATGGCTGTAAAAGAAAGCAATGTCCAAAACCGCTTAATTGCAACGGTACTACGTATTTGATAACCGTTAAAGGAAAAGTTGCTTTTCATGGTACGAAAATAAGTCTCAATCGCCCAACGTTTACTGTAGTACGTTAGAATTTGCTCATTAGATAAGGAAACGTCTGTACTTAAGAATGCCCGCATAGTTTGGAGAGTCATTGGCTGGGTCGCATCCCAACACAGTAGTACCACAGCATTTTCAATGAAATTTAGCTTGCCTTCATAACGATAGACGTGATAAGAAGCGTGACCGACGGTCACAAGGTCGGTATCTTCTTTATGGATGTGCGAGGCAAATTCCTTTATTGACTGCCGAATACCATATGGATAAATAATACGATTGGTTTTTATACCGCTAATGACGTGAAATCCAGATAAAGCGCAGGTTTCGAGTACAGATTGAGCAGGATACCATGTATCCATAAGAACATAAGTAGAAAAAGAACTTTTTGGCACCATAGAAAGCAGTTCACATGCAATATCAATTTTGCTGTTTTGCTCTGATTCGTATCGGCTAAACGCATAAGGGAATGCTTTTTCACCACATCGAATGAATTCCTGAACTACTGCATGCCCCCATACTGACTTACCTTCGGTATGGGAATAGTGAAAATCTGTTCCTTGCATAGGGGACAATGCCTGTGACGAGGGCTTTGTCTTTCTACAGACCGTATCATCGATAATAACGAAAATCGGCTCTTGTGTATGTTTCGCTTCCCTCTTGATGCTCTCCCATGATTGTTGCTGAATTATACGCATCAAATGCTGCTCATTCCACTTCCCATGAGTAAGAAAATGGCTCAGTGTCCGTCGGTCTTGTGAATGGCAGCTTTCACGATGGATATCGGTTAACGTTCCAGAAAAACCTCTGGTCATCACACCATCGAGAAAATGAACCATATGGTTCATTACCGGCTTAGAAAAATAAAGTGGGAAACGCCAGGTACGTAAAATATTGTTGATTTCCTGTTGATGTGCTACCCTATACGTAAGAGGCATATAGTCTTCTCCTTTGCGTAAAAGTGGTTGGTGGTACTTCTATTTTTACACAGGGTGAAGAGATATGTCTCTTTTCTATTCAATTGTAAATTTGTGTAAGTGTTTTTGGGCAACTACAGTATATAAGTTGAAAGGCTCACGTATGGTTCTGAGGGGAGAAAGGGGCAGTGATGCCCCCGACTTACCCGACTAAAGGATCACTTTTGGACAGCGAAAAGTGATCCGTGGTAATTCTGCTGCTACATGACGAACAACGGAATTCTGCTCTACCTATTAGTCACATGCACATGCGATAATAACTAAAAGGATAAAGAGAACAAGAATAACTCCAATTTCTCGTCTCTCACCACAAAAACTCATACAATTCCCTCCCATGTACAATGGATTGAATTACGTTTCATACTATGTAGATGGGTACAGACAAGTGTTAGGTTACTGCCTTTATTCAGAAATTTATTTTATGCTTACTATTTTTGTGCTATTGTTCTGTTTCTTATTGATGTCTTCTTAATGGAATTAAAGCAGGAATAGAGCGGCAATGAGAGCTAGAGGTATCGCAATAAATCCAAAGTGTCTACGACCAAACGAGTTTATTTTTACCATACCAGCTGCTTTTTTGGTTTTAGGCACAGCTAAATAAACATGTCCATCATCCACTTTTTGAATATATCCTTTGTAGATTTGTGATTATCTTTGGTTTTTATTTTTACTTGTTTAGATATGTTTTTTTCAAAAACACTGTGTATCCTTTGTATATTTGGTTTTTTTGTACCCATTCCTTTACTTCCCCCCAACATGTAGATTCCCTCTATCATATGCTCGCCCTTTATCTTTGTTATGGACAAGTGTTCAGTCCACTTATTTTTGGATGTACGTCCGATAATCGTCATATAGTAAACTCACCAACGCCAAAAAACCGTAATTCGGTCAAATCGGCTAAAATCCGGGTTTTTGCCTTTCAGGAAATTTTAACCTTGTGTACAGTTTGTAGAGTGTGATCAAGTTTTTCAAGAATCTTCTCTGCTAATCCATCTATTTTATTTCTTATATTATTTTTTAAATCATTTTGACCAGCTTCAAGTGTTTCCATCCGTTTTTCAAGTCTGCTTTGGACCTCTCTAAGTGACTGTAACTCAGAAAGAATTTTCTTCAACATTTTTCCATTTTTCGTCCCTCGCCTCAATTTTTTTGTTATTTTATCACGAAGTCAGTGATAATGGACGGGTAACAAATTCATCTTTTTTGAATGATAATATTTTTAGGACAAGTAAATGGGACGCAACAAACCCTTATCGTACCGTCGTTTCTTAACTGTCTCATTATAACCGTACCTTACTGATACGAAATTGCATTGACAACGCCTTAGAGTAGGAAAAACAGGCTTCTTTCATGCCAAAATGATCTTAGCGTATATTTTCATTAAAAAGTTAGCGATACCCCAACTACCAATCAAACATAATAAACGCAAATACTCGTGCTAAATAAAAAAACAGGGAGTTCCCCTGCTACTTAAACTAATTTATATATCCATAGTGGTATATATTGAATAAAAATAAAACTCGCCAAGACTAAACCCGCGAGGTTCGATAAGACAGGAACTAATCCCTCCTACCCTAAACCTTTTGGTGTATACAAGTACATCGCAAACCTGTCCGGTTTGCGGGGCGAAAAAGAACGTGCGTGGTGCGGCTATACCCAACATCGGGACATTCACGGTGCGGCGAATCTACTGTCCAAAGTGTTGTATGAAAACCGGATTCAGTCCTTGCCGTTTGAAATTCAGAAACCCACGTATCTACGGATCGCCTAAGCGAGAAGTAGTAGATGGTTTGTTCCGACCCACGCCCGTAAGGGTGTGTTGCTGAATGATTTCCCTCGCAGACGGCACGTGTCTGTGAGATCAGCGACAACCTGCTGATCGCCTGTTCTATCGAGGTGGCTCGTTCAGAAACCTCCACTTCATGTACTACTATTCACTTGTAAAAAACTGCCTAATCAGCACCCGTGACATATGCTTTCTTTTCATGAGTAAACGGGGAAACAATCGTGAGACGTGTGCCAAACGTTGCTTTTTCTATGTAGCAAAGCGACCTTTTTTTCAGTTTTATTACATTTTTCTATCTAGCGGAAATTTATAAAAAGAGGTAGAATACTCACTAAAGGAGTGGATTTTTTATTTTTCGCGAAATATATTCTGACTGAATAGTCATTCATAATTTGAGTGAAACATGCTATGATAGAATAAACAATTTTCCGTACAGTCAGAATAATTTCGGCGAAGGAGAGGAGAAACAAATGAATGTATTGTCGCTAGTTAACCTCATTGCGTTTTTTGCGGTCGTAGGTTATGCAGTATACTTGTTTGCGCACCTGGTGTACAGCCGCATCACCTACATGAAGCTTGGCCGCCCGGCGGACTTGCGCGAAGACGCGACACGCAGCCTGAATGCGTTTTGGGTCAACGTTTTTGGACAGAAGAAGCTGTTAAAGGATTCCAAAAGCGGTGTGATGCATATTGTCTTGTTCTACGGCTTTCTGCTTGTGCAGTTTGGAGCCATTGATTTAATTTGGAAAGGACTAAAGCCGGGTTCACATCTGCCGTTCGGTTCGGCATATCCGTATTTTCTTTTATTCCAGGAAGTCGTTGTTACGGCTATTCTTATCGCCATTTTTTATGCATGGTATCGTCGGAATGTTGAGAAATTAAAGCGCTTAAAACGAGGTTGGAAAGCGAACCTTGTTGTCTGGCTCATTACGATTCTCATGGTGAGTACGTTGCTTTCCGAAGGAATGGAAATCATCTGGTTACATCCGGATGAGATCGGCTTCCGCTCGACGCAACCGATCGCTTCCAGTCTTGCAGTGTTGTTTGCAGGCATCGGTTCGACGGCAGCAGGTGCGGCGTTCTATGTGTTCTGGTGGATTCATTTGCTTACGCTCTTATTCTTCCTGGTATACATTCCACAGGGCAAGCACGCCCATCTGATATTTGCGCCGTATAACTGGCTGGTGAAAGACAAAACACGCCCGCCGGGAAGATTGAGCACCATCGACTTTGAGAAGCTGGAAGAAGAAGGTGCGGAAGAGTTCGGCGTCGGACGAATCGAGAATTTCACGCGAACGCAATTGATTGACTTGTATGCCTGTGTCGAGTGCGGGCGATGCACCAGCATGTGTCCAGCCGCAGGAACGGGCAAGACGCTGTCACCGATGGATCTCATCACTAAAATGCGGGATCACCTAACGGAAAAAGGGGCGGCGATCACGGGACGTACACCGTGGATGCCGGCCGGGTTGTTTAAAGAGTCGAAAGGTAACGTGCTAGCGATGCAGGCGCGTGAAGCCGGAGCCGGACAAGCCAGCAGTGAGGTGGCCGCTACGACGGAAGGGACGGCCGCACTGAAAATCGACTATGATGTGCAGCTTATCGGGGATGTGATCACGGAAGAAGAACTGTGGGCTTGTACGACGTGCCGCAACTGTGAAGACCAGTGCCCGGTCGCCAACGAACATGTAGGTCATATCATCGATATGCGTCGCTATCTTGTGATGACAGAAGGCCGCATGCCGTCCGATGCGCAGCGTGCGCTGAGCAACATCGAGCGCCAGAGCAATCCATGGGGGATTAACCGCAAGGATCGGATCAAATGGCGCGAAGGCATGGAAGAGCTGGTGCCAACCGTCAAAGAAACGGATGACTTTGAATATTTATTCTTTGTTGGTTCGATGGGTTCGTTTGATAATCGGAGCATCAAACTTACGCAATCCTTTGTGCGTGTGATGCACAAAGCGGGCATCAAGTTCGCGATTCTTGGCAATGAAGAGAAGAACTCTGGCGACACGCCGCGCCGCCTCGGCAATGAGCTGTTGTTCCAGGAGCTGGCAATGGAAAATATCGCGAACTTCCAGAAATACGGCGTGAAGAAAATCGTTACGATGGACCCGCATGCCTACAATACATTCAAGAACGAGTATCCGGAATTCGGTCTGGAAGGCGTGGAAGTGTACCACCATACCGAACTGTTGGCGAAATGGATCAAAGACGGCCGCCTGAAGCCGACCAAAGAAGTCAAGGAACGCATAACCTACCACGACTCCTGTTACCTGGGCCGCTACAACGAAGTGTACGATGCACCGCGCGAAATTCTATCAGCCATTCCTGGCGTCGAGATCGTGGAGATGGAACGTTCCGGCTGTGACAGTATGTGCTGCGGTGCCGGTGGCGGAATGATGTGGCAGGAAGAGCATCAAGGCACCCGCGTTAACATCGCGCGTACCGAACAGGCGCTGGCGGTAAATCCGACTACAATCGGAAGTGCGTGTCCGTACTGCTTGACGATGTTATCTGACGGTACGAAAGCGAAAGAAGTGGAAGACAAAGTGCAAACTTTGGATATGGTAGAGATTTTAGAAAAATCATTATAAATTACTCTTTTTAATTTTTGTGAATATTGATAAGATGGAAGGAGAAGGAATAAAGACCCGGCAGTCGAACTGCCGGGTACGTTTCCGCGATCAAACTGACCGAGCAATCGCTCAAATTAGGATACCGGAAATTTTTCTGCTTCTTACTTGTTTTCACGAAAGCATATGAATGTATCAATACGTAGAGATATAAGGAGGCGCAAAACAAGATGAGAAAATCCGTAATCGTAAGTGCGGCCCGGACTCCATTTGGTAAATTTGGTGGTAGCCTTTCCTCGCTGCAAGCGGTTGAGCTTGGAGGCATTGTGATTAAAGAGGCCGTAAAACGCGCTGGAATCTCTCCCGATATGGTCGATGAAGTTATCATGGGCATGGTGCTGCAAGGAGGAGCAGGACAAATCCCTTCTCGCCAGGCGGCGCGCAAGGCAGGATTGCCCTGGGAAGTACAGACGGAGACGATTAACAAAGTATGTGCATCCGGCCTGCGCAGCGTAACGTTAGCCGATCAGATCATTCGTGCCCAAGATGCGGACATTATCGTTGCGGGCGGCATGGAGAGCATGAGCAACGCACCGTATGCTTTGCCAAACACGCGTTGGGGCATGCGCATGGGGGATGGCAAACTGGTGGACTTGATGCTTAGGGATGGGTTAACCGACGCGTACGATGGCAAGCATATGGCAGTACACGGCAGCAATGTAGCCGCAGAATACAAAATTACGCGCGAGGAACAGGATAAGTGGGCGCTCCGCAGTCAGCAGCGTGCGGCGGCGGCGATAAAAGCTGGCAGGCTGAAAGAGGAAATTGTACCGGTGGAAGTGCCTCAGCGCAAAGGCGATCCGGTTATCGTCGAGCAGGATGAAGCACCGCGTGAGACGAGCCTTGAGCAACTACAGAATCTGCCTCCTGTATTTACAAAAGACGGTACAATTACGGCCGGCAATGCGCCAGGCGTAAATGATGGAGCAGGCGCTATGGTTGTTATGTCTGACGAAAAAGCGAAAGAGCTTGGTATTAAGCCGCTGGCGACGATTCTTGGGCATGCGGCCGTCGGACAAGAAGCCCCGTATATCGCGACCACGCCGGGCCTCGCGATTAATAAATTGCTTAAGAAAACCGGTTATACAATTGACCAGATCGATTTGTTTGAAGTGAATGAAGCGTTTGCAGCCGTTGTGCTTACAAGCCAGAAAATTGCTGGATGGGACCCGGAAAAAGTAAATGTCAACGGAGGAGCCATCGCGTTTGGCCATCCGATTGGTGCAAGCGGAGCCCGTATCTTAATGACGTTGATTTACGAATTGCGACGTCGCGGCGGCGGTCTCGGCATTGCCGCAATTTGTTCCGGCGCGGCGCAAGGTGACGCGATTCTGGTGGAAGTTCAGGCTGCCAAATAATTTTTTATGATTTAGCCGAGAACACTCGTAACTTCAGTCATGAGATGAATGGGCTTTTGTTTCGTTGTTAGTAGAAACAGACGTACAACCATTGCCGAAAACAAACAGCGAAGTTGGAATTGATGTTGGACTCAAAGAATTTGCTGTTCTTTCGACAGGAGAAGTGTTTGAAAATCCGAAATTTCTGCGCAATATGGAACAAAAACTTAAACGCGCTCAACGCATTCTTTCCCGACGTGTGAAAGGTTCTTCAAATTGGAATAAGCAACGGATGAAGGTTGCCCGAATCCATGAACGTATTGCAAATGCTCGAGAAGACTACTTGCAAAAGATTTCAACGCATATTGTCAAAAACCACGACATGATTGCGATTGAAGATTTGCAAGTGTCTAATATGATGAAGATCATAAACTTGCCAAAGCGATTAGTGAAGTGTCTTGGTATCAATTCAGAACGATGCTTGAATACAAAGCAAAGTGGTATGGTCGCACTGTTGTTGCCATAGGCAAAACCTTTGCTTCCTCTCAGATCTGTTCATGTTGCGGATACCAAAACAAAGAAGTTAAAAATCTTACCTTGCGACAATGGGAATGCCCGGAATGCAATACTTCCCATGACCGCGATGTAAACGCAAGTTTGAATATTCTTGCCGAAGGCAAAAGACGACTATCTGCATAATTGCAGGAACTGCGGAGATAGCTTGGGGTACATCATGTACTAATTCTGCTCGGTAGAGCGGGCTAGTCAAGAATCTCGTGGCTTTAGCCATGAGAGGTTCAAAACAAAATCTAACCATACTATGAAGGAATTTAAAAAAGGGGTGGAGATGCATGGAAGTCAAAAAATTTATGGTTGTCGGCGCAGGTCAGATGGGAAGCGGTATCGCTCAGGTAGCAGCACAGGCGGGTCTGGAAGTTGTGCTGCACGACATTCAAGAAGAGTTTGTAAACCGTGGCCTTGGCGTCATTACAAAAAATCTGACCCGTGATGTGGAGAAAGGACGTAAAACAGAAGCAGAAAAGCAAGCGATCTTAGCGCGTATTAAGCCTTCTACTGATTTGAACCATGCAAAAGATGTTGATTTCGTTGTGGAAGCGGTTGTCGAAAATATGAACATCAAAACCGAGATTTTTAAGCAACTGGATGAAATCGCGCCAGAGCACGCCATTCTGGCAAGTAATACATCTTCGCTCCCCATTACGGAAATTGCAGCGGTAACTAAACGGCCAGAGAAAGTGATTGGCATGCACTTCATGAACCCGGTACCGGTTATGAAGCTAGTAGAAGTTATCCGTGGTTTGGCGACTTCCGATGAGACGTACCGTATAGTGGCCGAACTATCTGAGAAGATGCAGAAAGTAGCGGTGGAAGTTAATGATTTCCCGGGCTTTGTATCCAACCGCGTACTGATGCCGATGATTAACGAAGCGATTTACTGCGTATATGAGGGCGTGGCGACACCGGAAGCGATTGATGAAGTAATGAAGCTTGGTATGAACCATCCGATGGGGCCTCTAACACTGGCCGACTTTATCGGCTTGGATACATGTCTATATATCATGGAAGTGCTTCATGAAGGATTTGGCGATTCCAAATATCGTCCGTGCCCGTTGCTTCGCAAATATGTAAAAGCGGGATGGCTAGGCCGCAAATCCGGACGTGGATTCTATGTATATGAGTAAATAAGGGAAATACAACAGCAAACATAAAGTAAAGAGAACAGGAGTTAGGAGGAGAAACCATGCATTTGCAGTTTACAGAAGAGCAGGAAATGATGCGTCGTATGGTGCGTGATTTTGCTCGTGAAGTGATCGCGCCGCAGGTAGAAAAAATGGAAGAAACCGATGAATTCCCGCTCGAGCTCATCCGCAAAATGGGCGAATACGGCTTGATGGGAATTCCAGTGGCAGAGGAATGGGGTGGCTCGGCAGCGGATTTTGTCTCTTACATCATTGCCATTCATGAGATTTCCAAAGTCAGCCCGACCGTTGGCGTTATTCTGTCCGTTCATACATCGGTAGGCACGAATCCGATCCTTTATTTTGGAAGCGAGGAACAGAAGAAAAAATACGTACCGAAGTTGGCTTCTGGACAATATATTGGCGCGTTTGCACTTACAGAACCGAATGCCGGCTCCGATGCGGCAAGTATACGGACGTCTGCGGTGAAAAAGGGTGACAAGTATATCCTGAATGGTTCGAAAATATTTATTACAAACGGCGGTGTAGCAGACACTTATATAACATTCGCTGTCACCGATCCGTCGAAAGGGCCCAAAGGAATCTCTGCTTTTATCGTAGAAAAGGATACGCCGGGATTTCAGGTAGGCAAAAAAGAAAAGAAAATGGGCCTTCAAGGTTCTAATACGACAGAACTCATTTTTGACAATGCCGAAGTGCCAGCCGAAAACTTGCTTGGTGAAGAAGGCATGGGCTTTACGATTGCGATGGCAAACCTGGATGTGGGTCGCATCGGCATTGCAGCGCAAGGTCTAGGGATTGCAGAAGGTGCGTTTGAACACGCGCTCGCGTACGCAAAAGAGCGTCATCAATTCGGCAAACCGATTGCTGCACAACAGGCGATTGCATTTAAGCTGGCCGACATGGCGACCCAAATTGAAGCGTCCCGCATGCTTGTATACCGTGCGGCTTCTCTGCGTAACCAGGGTATTAAGTGTGGGATGGAAGCCTCTATGGCCAAGCGTTTCGCGACGGATACTGCAATGAAAGTGGCGACAGAAGCTGTGCAGATTTTTGGCGGCTATGGCTATACACGCGAATATCCTGTAGAGCGCTATTTCCGTGACGCCAAAGTTACGCAAATTTATGAGGGAACCAACCAGATTCAACGCATTGTAATTTCCAAACACTTGTTAAATAAATAATAAAGGGAGTGGAGACGCATGGATTTTCAACTATCTGAAGAACACAAAATGATACGCAAAATGGTGCGCGAGTTTGCGGAAAACGAGTTGGCTGACAAAGCTGCGGAACGCGACGAAGCGGAACGTTTCGACATGGAAGTGTTTGATAAGCTGGCTGAGTTGGGACTTACCGGAATTCCCTGGGATGAAAAATACGGCGGCGCAGGTTTCGATTATTTAAGCTATGTGATCGCGGTGGAGGAGCTGTCCCGGGTTGATGCTTCCGTCGGCGTTACCTTATCCGCGCATACTTCGCTGGCGAGCTGGCCGATTTACAAATTTGGTACGGAAGAACAAAAGCAAAAATATCTTCGCCCGCTTGCGGAAGGCAAAAGCATGGGTGCGTATTGTTTGACGGAGCCGGGGTCGGGTTCCGATGCAGCTGGCATGAAGACAACAGCGAAGAAAGATGGCGATCACTATATCCTGAATGGCAGCAAAATTTTCATTACCAATGGTGGCCTGGCGGATATCTATATCGTATTTGCAGCGACCACGCCGGAGTTGAAGCATAAAGGCCAAACGGCGTTTATCGTCACGAAAGATATGCCAGGGTTCAAAGTCGGCAAAAAAGAAAAGAAACTGGGTATCCGCTCTTCTGCGACAACTGAGGTCATTTTCGAAGATTGCCGCGTTCCGGCGGAAAATGTGCTTGGCCAAGAAGGTCAGGGTTTTAAGATTGCAATGATGACCCTGGACGGCGGCCGTAACGGTATTGCAGCGCAGGCTGTGGGAATTGCGGACGGTGCGCTGACGCACGCGCTTGCGTACGCGAAGGAACGTCATCAGTTCGGCAAACCGATTGCCGCGCAGCAGGCAATTGCGTTCAAGCTGGCTGATATGGCGACAAAAGTTGAAGCAGCGCGTCTGTTGACATATCAAGCGGCATATTTGGAAGACAACAGCTTGCCATACGGCAAAGCATCGGCGATGGCAAAGCTATTCGCGGGCGATATTGCAATGGAAGTGACGACAGACGCCGTGCAAATTTTCGGCGGCTATGGTTACACGCGTGAATATCCGGTCGAACGTTTTATGCGCGATGCGAAGATTACGCAAATCTATGAAGGAACAAACGAAATCCAGCGTCTTGTTATCTCGAACTATCTGCTTAAAGACTAAGGATGTGAACGCATTGCATACACTGGTAGAACGGATTTTGGCGGGAGATCGTCGGGCGGTTGCCCGTGCGATCTCCTATATAGAAGATGATCATCCAGAGAAAAAAGAAATTCTACAAGATGTGTTTCCATACACGGGAAAAGCGTTTCTTGTCGGCATTACTGGCTCTCCAGGTGCAGGAAAAAGTTCTTTTGTCGATAAGTTAATCGGGTATTTGCGTAAACAGAGCCTGACCGTCGGAATTATAGCGGTTGATCCTACCAGTCCGTTTACCGGGGGGGCCATTCTGGGGGATCGTATCCGCATGCAGGATCATTTTCTTGACGAAGGTGTGTTTATCCGCAGTATGGGCACGCGCGGTAGTCTGGGCGGGCTGGCTCGTTCCACGAAGGAAGCGGTACGCATATTGGACGCATACGGCAAGGATGTAATTATCATTGAGACGGTCGGTGTTGGCCAATCGGAGCTTGATATTATGAACATTGCTGATTCGACGGCGGTTGTGCTTAATCCAGGCGGCGGTGATACTGTGCAGGCGTTCAAAGCAGGTATTATGGAAATCGCGGATTTGTTTATCCTGAATAAGGCAGATTTGCCGGGTACAGAGAAGCTATTTCGTGAAGTTGAACAAATGCTGGATCTTGTCAAGCATAACGCCCCCTGGCGTCCACCGATCGTTAAAACGATTACCCTGCAGAACAAAGGGATTGCTGAGGCGTGGCAGGCGTTCCTTGACCATAACGAATACCTCAAAGAGAGCGGAGAATGGGAGAAGCGACGTGCATCTCATTTAAAAGAAGAAGTGGCGGAAATCGTCGAACATGAGGTGCACAGGCTTGTCGTAACAAACCTGCGCGGTGAAGCGTATAAAGAAACGATGGAACAGGTGGCCCGCCGCGAAGTCAATCCGTATGAAGTAGCCGATCGCTTGCTTAGACAATTGGTGAAAGAAAAATAGTTTTCTGAAAAATGTTGCGGATTCGATTTCTTCACGCGTATAATAAAATCAAGAAGAAAGAGAAGGCCGTGTGCCTTTTCTTTTTCCCTGCACTCTGAGCAATCGCTCAGTCGGCGTGAGGAAAGGAGTAATGAAACAATGGAACATCGAAAATCGATTCCTTCGATGGTAAAAGATCCGAAACTTATCGAAAAGCGGCGCGATCAAATTATCGAAGCTGCGGTTGAGCTTTTCATCTCCAAAGGTTTTCACAAGACAACGACCCGTGAAATTTCCCGTGCGTCAGGATTCAGCATAGGTACATTATATGAATACATTGAATCAAAAGAAGATGTTCTCTATCTTGTATGCGATGCGATTCACGAAGGTGTGGAAAAAGGATTAAAGGAAGTGCTGGTAAACGGCGTCAGCGGCGCTGTGATGCTAAAGGCAGCGATCAAAGGTTTTCTGCGTGTAATGGATGAAATGCAGGATCGTGTACTTCTGATTTATCAGGAAATTAAATCGTTGCCGAAAGAAGCGATGAAGTACGTTTTGGCCAAAGAAGAAGAAATTACGAGTTTTTTTGAAGAAATTTTGCGCCGGGGCCGGGAAGACGGTTCCCTTAAAATCGATGAGAAGTACATTAAGCTGATGGCCCATAACATTGTTGTGCTGGGAGAAATGTGGACGTTCCGGCGTTGGAGTTTGCATAAGCACTACACGCTGGAAGAGTATATGGAAATGCAGACGTCTCTGATTTTGCGCGAGCTAACAGAAGAGTGATTGGGAAGACACCTAGTGAAAGGAGAAACCTTCCTTAGACCTTATGATTGAAAAAGCGCGTCCGATTCGCGACCTTGAAGGAGGAGAACAAAATGGAAACGAATATTTATCGTCCAAAACATAATGTCCGTTTTGTCACAGCTGCCAGCCTGTTCGACGGTCATGATGCTTCCATTAACATCATGCGTCGCCTTTTGCAGGCGTCCGGGGTGGAAGTGATTCACCTTGGCCACAACCGTTCAGTAGAAGAAGTCGTAAATGCCGCCATTCAGGAAGATGTGCAGGGAATCGCAGTTAGTTCATACCAGGGCGGCCATGTGGAGTATTTTAAGTACATTATTGATTTACTAAAAGAAAAGGGCGCCTCCCATATTAAGGTGTTTGGCGGTGGCGGCGGTGTCATAGTTCCTTCTGAAATTCGCGAACTGCATGAATACGGTGTAACGAAAATTTTTTCTCCGGATGACGGACGTAAGTATGGTCTGCAAGGCATGATTAATTACATGATCCAGCAAACAGACTATCCGACTCCAAAAGAAGTAGAAAAAGAAATTCATGAACTGAAAAATCGTAGCTGGAACGCGATCGGCCGCCTGATTACACTGGCGGAGGAAAACGTGGAAAAGCAGGATCAAGAAGTAGCAACCACGCTTGAAAAAGTGAACGAAATGGTAAAAACGGTTCCGGTGCTTGGCATCACAGGAACAGGCGGGGCTGGCAAAAGCTCGTTGACAGACGAGTTAGTGCGCCGTTATTTGGAACAGTATCCGGATAAAACAATTGCCATTCTGTCAGTGGATCCATCGAAGCAAAAAACAGGCGGCGCGCTGCTGGGCGACCGTATCCGCATGAATGCTATCCATTCTCCGCGCGTATATATGCGCTCGCTGGCGACTCGTAAATCTCACAGTGAACTTAGCCAGGCGATCGAAGACGCCATCAATATCGTAAAAGCAGCAGGCTATGATTTTATCATCGTCGAAACTTCCGGCATTGGCCAGGGCGACGCTGGCATTACGCAGGTATGTGATGTCGCGATGTACGTAATGACGAGCGAATTCGGCGCGCCGACCCAGCTTGAAAAAATCGATATGATTGATTACGCGGACATTATCGCGATCAATAAGTTTGAGCGCCGTGGCTCAGAAGATGCGCTGCGCGATGTGAAGAAGCAATGGAAGCGTAGTCGCAATCTGTTTGATATGAAGGACGAAGACGTTCCTGTTTACGGTACGATTGCCAGCCAATTCAACGATCCAGGCACAAATATACTATTCGTTAACCTGATGCGGATCATCTCTGAGAAAACGGGTGAGGAATGGCCGACTACTCTCGATATTTCCAGAGACAGAATGTCGAAGAAAAAGTATATTATTCCGTCTGACCGCGTACATTATCTGGCCGAAATCGCAAATACGGTTCGTCAGTACAATAACTTCACAGAGAAACAAGTGCAAATCGCACGTAAATTGTTCCAACTGAATGGAACAAAAGAAGAACTCGCAAAACAAACAGGTGAACTGGCAACCGATCTTCAAAAGGAACTTGATAAGCTTATCGCACACTATGAAGAAAAATTGCACCCGGAAAGCAAAAAGATTTTGGATAATTGGAAAGCGCTTAAGGAAGCGTACCAGCAGGACGAGTTCGTCACGAAAGTACGCGACAGGGAAATCGTGACAAAGTTGTACACGACTTCTCTGTCCGGTACGCGTATTCCGAAAGTATCGTTGCCAAAGTTTGAAGATTGGGGCGAAATCTTGCGCTGGGTGATGAAAGAGAACCTGCCTGGCCATTTCCCATACACGGCTGGAGTATTTCCGTTCAAGCGTGATGGTGAAGATCCGAAGCGCCAGTTTGCGGGCGAAGGAACCCCGGAAAGGACAAACCGCCGTTTCCATTATCTGTCCAAGGAAGACACAGCGAAGCGGCTCAGCACTGCGTTTGACAGCGTCACGTTGTATGGCGAAGATCCGGATTACCGTCCGGACATTTACGGAAAAATTGGCACAAGTGGAGTTAGCGTCTGTACGCTGGATGACATGAAAAAGCTGTATGCTGGATTCGATCTTTGCCATCCGTCCACATCCGTGTCCATGACCATTAACGGCCCGGCGCCGATCATTCTGGCGATGTACATGAATACGGCTATCGATCAACAAATGGAGAAATTCAGGAAGGAAAACGGCCGCGAGCCGAACGCCGAGGAAGCAGAACAGATTAAAGCCAGGACGTTGCAAAGCGTGCGAGGTACAGTGCAGGCCGATATTCTGAAGGAAGACCAGGGTCAGAATACGTGTATTTTCTCTACAGAGTTTGCGCTCAAGATGATGGGTGATATTCAGGAATACTTTATTCAGAACAAAGTGCGCAATTACTATTCCGTAAGTATTTCTGGCTATCATATTGCCGAAGCGGGCGCGAATCCGATTTCCCAGCTTGCTTTCACGCTGGCCAACGGCTTTACGTATGTGGAATATTACTTAAGCCGGGGTATGCATATTGATGATTTTGCGCCGAATCTATCATTCTTTTTCAGCAATGGTCTCGATCCGGAATACAGCGTGCTTGGACGGGTGGCTCGTCGCATCTGGTCAACGGTTATGAAGTACAAGTACGGTGCGAATGAGCGCAGCCAGAAGCTGAAATATCACATTCAGACATCCGGACGTTCGCTGCATGCCCAGGAAATGGATTTTAACGATATCCGCACAACGTTGCAGGCATTGATGGCGCTTTACGATAACTGCAATTCGTTGCATACAAATGCGTATGACGAAGCAATTACGACACCAACAGAAAATTCTGTGCGTCGTGCGATGGCGATTCAGATGATTATCACAAAAGAGTTGGGACTCGCGAAAAATGAAAATCCCCTGCAAGGTTCGTTTATTATTGAAGAACTAACCGATCTGGTAGAAGAAGCTGTTCTGGCGGAATTTCAGCGCCTAAGCGATCGCGGCGGCGTGCTGGGTGCGATGGAGACCCAGTATCAACGCAGCAAGATTCAGGAGGAATCGCTCTACTATGAGACATTGAAACATAGCGGCGAACTTCCAATTATTGGGGTCAATACATTCCTGAATCCGAACGCGTCTGAAGAAGACTATGAAATTGAACTTGCCCGTGCAACAGAGGAAGAGAAGGTTCAGCAGATCAACAACTTGCGCGCATTCCAGGAACGCAATAAAGATAAGGTGGGCCCTGCACTCCAGCGTTTGAAAGAAGTGGCTCGCAGCGGCGGAAACATCTTCGCGGAGCTGATGGAAACGGTCAAAGTCGCAAGCTTGGGCCAGATCACCGGCGCGCTTTATGAAGTAGGCGGTCAGTACCGTAGGAATATGTAGAGTTGAAAGATGAGGGAAAAAGCGCTGTCTTTTTCCCTTCGTCTTTTTTCAGAGGGTAGAACTGCTCCGCCAAACATCCGTCTTGATTTTTGTGCATGAATTTGGTTAAAATAAGGAATGCTAAATAATAGGGTATAGTATGTCCGGGACGCGGTTTTGCGTCTTGTTTCTGAATCAAAGTTAAAGAAGGGAAGTGCCGAGGTTGGGCAATGCTTTGAACCTGGAAGCGGAAAAAATTCAAGAAATGGCGATGGTAGATCTCGCTTATCGAATTTTAAACGAGTCAAAGAAACCGGCGTATTACCGCGATTTATACAAACAGCTCACAGAGATGAAAAACATGTCCGAGTCCGAAGCGATGGACATGATCGCTCAGGTATATACCGAGATCAATCTCGATGGGCGTTTTATCTGCCTCGGTGACAACCTGTGGGGATTGAAGCGCTGGTATCTCGTCGAAACGCAGGAGGAATCGGCAGAAGGCAGTTTCCGCGGCAAATTTGCGCTTGACGACGATGATGATTACGAGGACGAAGAAGAACTGGAAGAAGAATACGATGAATTGGATGACGATGATATCGAAGCTTCGGATGATGAGCATGACGATTTAGACGCTGATTATGATGAAGATGCGGATGAAGAGTTCGAGTCGGCTCTCGAAGACGAAGATTTGGATACGGAAGATGAAGATGAAGAACTTGACATGTAATACATACGACGATAAAATACTTTTTGGGCTTTAAAAGTAAACGTTGTGCATGTCATATAATGAAAAACAAAAGTGCCCCCTCCGAATATTCGGCCGGGGAGTGCTTTTGTTTTTTTTATTTTTATTTTATAGATTCATACAGCCAATTGGTTTGTGGAAAAGTATTGAATGGGCGAAGAAAGAGGGGTTTAATTCGTATGGCAAAGTATATATTTGTGACTGGTGGTGTAGTTTCTTCTTTAGGAAAGGGGATTACGGCCGCATCTTTGGGCCGCTTGTTAAAGAATCGCGGACTCCAAGTGACCATTCAGAAATTCGATCCTTACATTAACGTAGACCCGGGTACCATGAGCCCATACCAGCATGGGGAAGTATTTGTTACCCAGGATGGCGCTGAGACAGACCTTGACCTTGGACACTACGAACGCTTTATCGACATTAATCTCAACTCCAACAGCAATGTGACAACGGGTAAAATTTATTCTTCCGTTATTACAAAAGAACGTCGGGGCGATTACTTAGGTGGAACCGTGCAAGTTATTCCCCACATTACCAATGAAATTAAGGAACGCGTATTTCGCGCCGGCCGTGAAACGAACGCGGATGTTGTTATTACGGAAATCGGTGGTACTGTGGGCGATATCGAGAGCCTTCCGTTCCTGGAAGCCATTCGCCAGATCAAGAGCGATGTAGGCCGTGAAAACGTTATGTACATTCACTGTACGCTTGTTCCGTATCTGGCTGCGGCTGGTGAGATGAAAACCAAGCCGACCCAGCACAGCGTAAAAGAACTGCGTAGCCTGGGAATTCAGCCGAATGTAATCGTATGTCGCACCGAACATCTGATGTCGCAGGATATGAAAGAAAAAATCGCGCTATTTTGCGATATTGATCCGAAAGCGGTAATTGAAGCGACGGACGCCGATTCCCTGTATGAAGTTCCGTTGATGCTGAAAGACCAGGGATTGGATGAATACGTGTGCAATCACTTGAACCTCACTTGCCCGGAAGCGGATATGACAGAATGGAAGGAAATGCTTCACAAAATCAAAAATCTTTCCCACAAAACAACGATTGCAATCGTCGGAAAATACGTGTCATTGCACGACGCGTATCTTAGCGTAGCTGAAGCGTTATATCATGCCGGTTATGAAAACGATGCTGAAGTAAATATCGAGTGGGTGGACGCGGAAGAAGTATATGAACATAATGTGGCAGATCTGCTTGGTCATGTGGACGGTATTCTCGTGCCGGGCGGATTTGGCGACCGCGGCGTAGAAGGAAAAGTTATCGCAACGAAGTATGCGCGCGAAAATAAGATCCCATTCCTTGGCATTTGTCTTGGTATGCAGGTTGCGGTGATTGAATTTGCCCGCCATGTTGCTGGTCTGAAGGATGCAAACAGCTCAGAAATTAATCCGTCTACGCCACACCCGGTTATTGACCTTTTGCCGGACCAAAAAGATATCGAAAATCTGGGCGGTACGATGCGCCTTGGTCTGTATCCGTGCAAACTGGAGAAAGGCACAATCGCGCACGCTTCATATGGCGAAGAGCTTGTATACGAACGCCATCGTCATCGTTACGAATTTAATAACCAATATCGGGAAATATTGAAAAACGCCGGTATTACATTCAGTGGTACTTCTCCGGACGGACGTCTCGTAGAAGTAATTGAACTATCGGATCATCCATGGTTTGTGGCAAGCCAATTCCATCCGGAATTTGCGTCTCGCCCGAACCGCCCGCAGCCGCTGTTCCGTGGTTTTATAAGCGCTGCGTTGCAGTTAAAAAAGTGATGAGTTTTAAAAGGGACGAGTTGTAAATTCGTCCCTTTTTATCATTTGTGAAATAAGCAGGAATTTTTTATGTTTCCACGAATTTGTAAAATAAATGCTGAAACATAATCTCGTACATAGTTGCAGCAAGATTTACACAAGGTTTATGTCAAGTTTACGTAAGTTGCATGATTAAAGGGTGGAAGGGGGAGTAACATGAAAGACAAGAAAGTGTTAATTGTAGATGATCAGTATGGGATTCGTGTGCTGTTGTTTGAGGTATTTGGAAAAGAGGGGTATCAAACGTTCCAGGCCGCAAATGGAAAGCAGGCACTTGAGATTGTGATTCACGAGTCGCCGGATCTTGTCATTCTTGATATGAAAATCCCTGGCATGGATGGACTTGAAATCTTAAAAGAAATTAAAAAAATTGCTCCTGATACGAAAGTCATTATGATGACAGCCTACGGCGAATTGGATATGATTAAAGAGGCGACAGAATTAGGAGCTTTGACGCATTTTACGAAGCCGTTTGATATTGATGAACTGCGGATGGCGGTTAATAAGCAACTCGCATGCTAATCCTGCATTGTGATATAATAAGCAATGTTTGAGAGTATGCACGAAAATAAGGAGGATTCTTACATATGCCATTAGTTTCGATGACAGAAATGTTAAATAAAGCCGTGGAAGGTAAATATGCAGTTGGTCAATTTAATCTGAATAATCTTGAATTTACCCAGGCTATCCTGCAAGCGGCGGAAGAAGAACAGTCTCCTGTCATCCTTGGAGTAAGTGAAGGTGCTGCTCGTTATATGGGCGGATTTAAATTGGTTGTGGCCATGGTAAAAGCTTTGATGGAAGAGTATAAAATAACTGTGCCCGTGGCGATTCATCTTGACCATGGTTCTTCCTTTGAAAAATGCGTGGAAGCGATGTATGCAGGCTTTACATCCGTTATGATCGATGGTTCGCACTATCCGCTCGCGGAAAATATTGCGCTCACGAAGCGTGTAGTGGATGTAGCGCACACACTCGGCGTATCGGTGGAAGCGGAATTGGGCCGCATCGGTGGCCAAGAGGACGATTTGATGGTAGAAGACGCGGAAGCAATGTACGCGGTTCCATCTGAATGTGAACAGCTTGTGCGTGAGACTGGTGTAGACTGCTTCGCACCTGCGCTCGGCTCTGTACATGGACCTTACAAAGGCGAACCGAAGCTTGGTTTTGATAGAATGGAAGAGATTATGAAGCTGACCGGGGTTCCGCTTGTGCTGCATGGTGGTACAGGCATTCCAACAAAAGATATTCAGCGTGCGATTTCCCTTGGTACAGCAAAAATTAACGTGAATACGGAAAACCAAATCGCAGCTTCCAAGACCGTTCGTCAAATTCTAGAAGAAAAGCCCGAGTTGTACGACCCAAGAAAATATCTCGGTCCGGCGCGTGATACAATTAAAGAAACCGTTAAAGCGAAAATGCGCGAGTTCGGCAGCAGCCATAAAGCGTAAGCCGACTTTGCCAGCATGGAACGGAAACAGAAGGAGTGCATTATGAAATTTTTTATTGATACAGCCAATGTAAACGAAATTCGTGAAGTAAACGAATGGGGCGTATTGGCCGGTGTTACAACTAACCCGTCTCTTGTGGCAAAGGAAGGGCGTGACTTTGAAGAAACGCTGAAAGAGATCATTGATATTGTCGATGGCCCGATCAGCGCGGAAGTCATTAGCCTGGATGCTGAAGGTATGATCGAAGAAGGTGAAAAGCTTGCTTCGCTTTCTAAAAATATCGTGATCAAAGTACCGATGACGATAGAGGGCTTAAAAGCCGTAAAATATTTTACAAAGAAGAAGATCAAAACAAACGTAACGCTCGTATTCTCTGCGACTCAGGCATTGCTTGCGGCGCGCGCAGGCGCAACATACGTTTCTCCGTTCCTTGGGCGTTTGGACGACATCTCACATGAAGGTTTGCAGCTAATTAAGGATATCTCTCAGATCTTTAGCGTCCACAACATTGAAACAGAGATCATTTCGGCGAGCGTTCGTCATCCGTTGCATGTAGTAGAGTGTGCGAAGATGGGGGCGGACATTGCCACAATTCCGTACAAGATTTTCAAACAAATGGTGCAGCACCCGCTTACGGATATTGGAATTGAACGCTTTCTTGCCGACTGGGAAAAAGCGCAACAAAAATAATAACGGAAAGAAGCACCTTTTCAAAAATTGTGTTAGAAAAGGTGCTTTTTCCCGTTGAGTAAGGGGAATCAAACTGTGGAAAAATTGTTCATTAGAGGCGGACAAAAGCTTGCGGGCAGAATCCAAATCAGCGGAGCAAAGAACAGCGCGGTTGCGCTAATTCCTGCGGCGATTTTGGCCGATGGGGAAGTGATTTTGGACAATGTGCCCGATATTAGTGATGTCCATATCTATAGCGAAATTCTGCAGGACTTAGGCGCGGTAGTAGAGCGTGACAACGATACACTGCGCATTGATTCCCGCCATATAGAAGCGAAACCAATGCCCAATGGAAAAGTAAAAGAGCTGCGTGCTTCCTATTATTTGATGGGAGCAATGCTGGGCAGGTTTGGACAGGCGACGGTTGGCATGCCAGGTGGATGCAATCTTGGTCCCCGCCCGATTGACCAGCACATTAAAGGATTTGAAGCGTTGGGAGCAACTCTTTTCCATAAGCATGGCGCTTTACATATTGAAGCGAAACAATTGGTCGGTAACAAAATCTTTCTAGATGTGGTCAGCGTCGGGGCAACCATTAATATTATGCTGGCTGCGTGTCGAGCAAAAGGTAAAACCGTGATTGAAAACGCAGCGAAAGAGCCCGAAATTATTGATGTCGCAACGCTGTTAAACGCCATGGGTGCAAATATTAAAGGCGCTGGGACGGACGTAATTCGGATCGAAGGTACGAAAAATCTTCATGGGTGCCGTCATTCTATTATCCCCGACCGGATTGAAGCCGGAACATACATGATCTTTGCCGCAGCGACAGGTGGTGATGTCGTCATCGACAATATTATTCCCCGACATCTTGAATCTCTTATCGCCAAATTGCGGGAGATGAACGTCAGGGTGGAAGAAGACGATGATGCCGTTCGCGTCATTGGTAATGAGAAGTATGAAGCGATTGATATAAGAACTCTTCCTTATCCTGGATTTGCTACGGATCTTCAGCAGCCTATCACCTCTCTTTTAACAGCAGCTTCAGGTACCAGTATTGTGACAGATAACATCTATCACACAAGGTTTAAGCATGTGGACCATTTATTAAATATGGGTGCGAAAATTAAAGTAGAGGGACGTTCGGCTGTCATTGAGGGAAGGACGCTACTTACAGGCACCAGGGTAACAGCGACTGACTTGCGCGCTGGAGCAGCCCTTATTGTGGCCGGATTAATGGCCGAGGGCGTTACGGAAATTACTGGGGTACACCATATTGATCGCGGATATGCTAACCTTGAAGAGAAGTTAAGAAGTTTGGGTGCCGATATGTGGCGCGAGAAACCGATAAAAAGTGCTTACTAAGAAATAGGAGATGAAAAGTATGGAACGCAGTTTAACTCTTGAATTGGTACGTGTAACAGAAGCGGCGGCTTTGGCATCCGCGCGCTGGATGGGACGCGGAAAAAAAGAAGAGGCTGACGAAGCCGCTACATCTGCTATGCGCGCTGTGTTTGACACCGTGCCGATGCAAGGAACAGTTGTCATTGGCGAGGGTGAAATGGATGAGGCGCCGATGCTGTATATTGGGGAAAAGTTGGGCCAGGGCATTGGCCCGGAAGTGGACGTGGCTGTGGACCCGCTGGAAGGCACGAACATCGTTGCCAAAGGAACGTGGAACGCACTTACTGTGCTTGCGGTAGCTGATCGCGGAAATCTGTTGCATGCGCCTGACATGTATATGGAGAAGCTGGCGGTAGGTCCGAAAGCGGCGGGAAAGGTTGACATTGATGCGCCGATTATCGACAATTTAAAAGCGGTGGCGCAGGCGAATGGCAAAGACATTAGCGATCTTGTAGCATGTGTAATGGATCGTGAACGTCACGCGAAAATCATCCAAGAAATTCGCGAAGCTGGCGCTCGAATTAAGCTGATTTCTGATGGAGACGTGGCCGGCGCCATTAATACAGCGTTTGAGCATACTGGTGTGGATATTTTATTCGGTATCGGCGGCGCACCGGAAGGGGTTATCGCGGCAGTGGCGCTGAAATGTCTTGGCGGTGACTTCCAGGGACGTCTTGTTCCGTATGATGAAGCGGAATATGAGCGCTGTAAAAAGATGGGACTAAAAAATCCGAAGCAGGTGCTTCGTATGGAAGATCTTGTAAAAGGTGACGATTGTATTTTCGCAGCGACGGGTGTTACGGATGGCGAATTGTTGAAAGGCGTGCGTTTTGACGGTACGAAAGCTGTTACCCAATCGATTGTTATGCGTGCAAAATCAGGAACGGTTCGTTTCATCGAGGGTCAGCATCGTCTTGAACGCAAACCGCAATTTGTTATGAAAGACTAATAGAATTCCAAATCGGATACAATGAAGATTAATTAAGAAAAGTGTGGTGTTTGAGCATTATATGGAAATGAACCTTGCGCAATTAGAAGAAATGAAGTTAACGGAACTCTATAAGCTGGCGAGAGAATACCAGATTCCTTATTATGGAACATTCAAGAAACGAGAACTAATTTTTGCGATTTTGCAAGCGCAGGCAGAGCGGCAAGGTCACATGTTTATGGAAGGGGTGCTGGATACGCACCCCGACGGCTTTGGCTTCTTACGTCCTATCAATTATCTTCCAAGCGCGGAGGATATATATATTTCGGCTTCGCAAATCCGGCGCTTTGATTTACGAACCGGCGACAAAGTATCAGGGAAGGTAAGGCCGCCGAAAGAAAATGAGCGGTATTTCGGATTGCTGCATGTTGACGCGGTCAACGGCGAGCCTCCAGAAACCTCACCCGAACGTTTGCATTTCCCGGCGCTAACGCCTCTTTATCCTCAGAAGAAGATGGTGCTCGAAACATCGCCTACCAGCATTTCTTCCCGTATTATTGATTTAATAGCGCCTGTCGGCTTCGGACAGCGCGGGCTGATTGTTGCTCCTCCGAAAGCCGGGAAAACGGTGTTGTTGAAAGAAATCGCGAACAGCATCGCAACCAACCATCCTCAAGTCGAATTGATTGTTCTACTAATTGATGAGAGACCGGAAGAAGTAACTGATATGCAGCGCTCAGTCAAAGGGGAAGTCGTAAGTTCCACATTTGACGAATTACCGGAAAATCATATTAAGGTGGCCGAACTTGTGCTGGAGCGCGCCCTGCGCCTAGTTGAGCACAAAAAAGATGTAGTTATCCTGTTGGACAGTATTACCCGTTTGGCGCGCGCGTACAACCTAACCGTGCCGGCGAGTGGACGTACGTTGTCCGGGGGTATCGATCCTGCTGCATTCCACCGTCCGAAGCGATTCTTTGGATCGGCGCGGAACGTGGAAGAAGGCGGCAGCCTGACGATTCTTGCCACCGCGCTCGTAGAGACGGGTTCGCGCATGGATGACGTAATCTATGAGGAATTTAAAGGTACGGGTAATATGGAACTTCACCTGGATCGCAAGCTGGCCGAGCGCCGCGTGTATCCGGCGATTGACATCCGCCGTTCCGGCACACGCCGCGAGGAATTGTTATTCAGCAAAGAAGAGCTTGATAAAATCTGGGCGCTCCGCAAATTTATTCATGATAACAATGACTTCACCGAAGCCTTCATTAAAAAGCTTAGCGAAACGAAAACCAACCAGGAATTTCTTGATTCTCTTGTACTTGATGACATTAAAAAAATAGGCGCAACTAAAGCGCGGGCTTAATTATAGATTCGATGCAAACTTTCTGAAGTACAGGCAGGAAAAACTCGCGAGGCGTGCCCGCGAGTTTTTTTATTATATTCAACCTGGTTCGTTCATAGGATTGTACAAGAAAGGAGACAAGAAGTATGAACGAACTTCAGGCGATGATTCTTGGGATGATTCAAGGATTGACGGAATTTCTCCCCATTAGCAGCACCGGACATTTATATCTTGGACGGCATCTTTTTGGGTTGGATGAGGCCGGATTGTTTCTGGATACGATGCTGCATATCGGCACTTTATTTGCCGTGCTGGCAGTTTATGGAGACGACGTGGTTGAAATGTTAAAAAGACCGTTTAGCCGTTTGATGGGCCTTTTGCTGGTCGGAACCATTCCGGCAGCAGGGGCAGGGCTTTTATTTGAAGACTTTTTTGAAGAGATTTCCCGTACTGGCGTAACGATAGGCTATGAGTTTCTTCTGACGGGAGCTATACTCTGGATGGCGGAACGGTGGAAAGATAAGGAGGGAGCGCCGATTGAGAACATTACATACAGGGATGCTTTGTTTATCGGCTGCTTTCAGGCGGCGGCCATTATGCCTGCACTGTCGAGATCAGGGCTTACAATCGCTGCTTCATTGTTCCGCGGTATAAATCGGGAGGCATCTGCACGTTTTTCTTTCCTGCTTTCGTTGCCAGCGATTGGAGGCGGGGTTATGCTGCAGGGAGCTAAGCTGTTTAGCGGGGAAGGCAGAGAGGCAATTGGCCTGTCTCCGCTTCTTCTTGGTGCGTTGTTTTCCGCCGTATTTGGTTATCTTGCTGTGCGCTGGATGATAGGTTTACTGAAGCGAGGTTCACTCCGCCCGTTTGCGATATATGTCTGGATATTGGGGTTATTGATTATCGGGGCGCAGTGGTTTGGAGTATTTTAGAAGCGGTTGCCAAAAACCTCTCAAAATTCTATCCGATCATGATTTTACCCTCAGAATAGCGAAAGCGCCGTTTCTTGCGATCCCAGCTCAGCGCGAATGCGACAGTAAGCGGTCCGACGCGTCCTGCGAACATGACAATCGACAATAGAATCTTGCCAAACATTGTAAGATGAGGGGTCAGTCCCATTGATAATCCGACCGTGCCGAAGGCGGACGTCGTTTCAAAAAGAATGGTAAGAAATTCGCTCTGCTTTTCGGTAATGCATAGAATCATGGTTACGCTAATGACGAGAAGGACAGATGCCATAGTTATTGTCAGCGCTTTATACACCTTATCTTCGTCCACTCGTTGCCTGAAAAACACAACATCCCCTTCGCCGCGGATCATTGCCCACACGGCCCCAAGCAGTGTCATGAACGTTGTCGTCTTGATACCACCGCCGGTGGAACCGGGCGAGGCGCCGATGAACATCAGGATAATAATGAAAAATAAGGACGCTTGATGGAGATCGCCAATCGGCAACGAATTCATACCTTCTGTACGTGCTACGACCGATTGGAAAAACGCGCTCAGAATTTTACCCGTCCAGCTGAGCGGCCCCATTGTTTTCGGGTTGTTGTATTCAATGCTAAAGATGACGAAGGCACCGATAAGAATTAAGAATGCGGAAGCCGTAAGTACGACTTTGGTATGCATGGAAAGCTTTTTTCTTTTGCGAAGCTCGACAAGCTCCGCGATAACAATGAAGCCGATACCACCGGAAATGACCAGCAACATAATTACGATATTGATAACCGGATCGCTGACGTACCCGGTCATGCTTTTAAAGCCGCCCAATATATCGAAGCCGGCATTGTTAAAGCTAGATATGGCGTGGAAAATCCCAAGATACAAGGCGTGTGACCAATCGTAATCGAACGACCAGCGCAACGCCAACAAAATGGCACCCGCCGTTTCAAATATGAAAGTAAACAATACCACGTTTTTAACGAGCCGCACCATTCCCTCTAAGTTTATTTGGTTCATTGATTCCTGAATCAGGATGCGCTGGCGCAGTGAAATTTTTCTTCCCAGCAGAAGCGTCACAAGTGTGGCAAATGTCATAAACCCCAGCCCGCCAACCTGGATCATAGCCAGAATTGTGAGCTGGCCGAACAGAGTAAACGTTGTTCCGGTATCGACAACTACCAAGCCAGTCACACAGGTAGCGGAAGTGGCCGTAAAAAGAGCGTCTACAAATGGAAGCCCTTGCCCATCAACAGTGGCGACAGGCAGTGTGAGAAGAAACGCTCCAAGGAAAATAATGGAGGCAAATCCGATAACGAGAATTCTGGCCGGGCTTATGATATTGGGTGAGAAAGATGTTTTGCCTTTGCGGGGCTGCTGCGGTATTTGCATTCGCGCCTACCTTCCTTTCCGGTTCATTGCCTGTTTTAGCAAGCTAATCTTATTATAGAGAATTCCTTTTAGAGCACAATCTTTGACTTTTTGATTCGTCGTGAATTATAATATTTCGGATGTAGCGACCCTTTGTGCTTGCGAACGAATTAGATAAGGAGCTTTGATATATGTATCTGGTTTACGCAGATGAGCAGGGACAGGTATATGATCATCCCGAGTTATACGGCTTGGGCCGCAGCGGTGACTTGCTGATAGAAATTTTGGAAGAAGAGCTGATTCCGCTGCCGGAGGGCGCCACTTTAGTAAGCCTGCCGAACTGTCATCCCGTCGGTATGGATCCGGAAACGGGCGAGATGGTTCGACTGACTGAATATCAGGCGGTCGGTGCGCTCATGCCGCAAGGGTTTACCCGTCTTATGTTGCCCGGCTATGTAAAAGTTGATAAGAACGAAAAACTTCCTTTGTTTGGCTACACGGCGGTTGTCTGGCATAATGGCGGTTTTTACGTGGCGGCTGAACAGTCGGACGATCCGTACAAATGGAACCCTTTGAACTTTCCGGAGGATGAAAAAGAACGTCTGGTAAAAAGCGTATTGAAACAATATCCGGAAAACCGTGTGTTTCATCATTTAAGCAACTGCACGCTAGGATACGGGTGCCTAACTGCGTCCAACACATTTTTTAACCGCTGGGAAGCAGGGCTTCCGGTATCGTATTCCTGTAACGCGGGCTGTTATGGCTGTATTTCTGAGCAACCGGAAGACAGCGGGTTTCCGGCGCCACAGACACGAATGAATTTTAAGCCGACAGTGGACGAGCTAGTAGAAGTCATGCTGCACCATCTGAAAACGCCGGAGTCGATCATTAGTTTTGGTCAAGGATGTGAAGGAGAACCTTCCACCCAGGCAGCGATTATTACACAGGCGATGCGCCGGGTGCGGGCGCAGACAAAGCTGGGTTTTGTTAACATTAACACAAATGCCGGGTTAACGGACCATATCAAAGCGATCGTCGATGCCGGGCTTGATTTAATGCGCATTAGTACAATTAGCGCTATAGATGAACATTACAACGCTTATTATCGCCCGCGCGCGTATACGCTAGAGAACGTGGCGAAATCGGCGCGCTATGCCAGCGAGAAAGGGGTATACACCTCCATTAACTATCTCGTCTTTCCAGGCGTGTTTGATCGTGAGGAAGAGATGGAAGCAATGATTGACTTTATCCGTAAGAATGGCATTCGTCTGATTCAAATGCGCAATCTTAATATTGATCCGGACAGTTATCTAGCGATGATTCCGCCGGCAAAAGGCCAGGTGTTCGGCATGAAGCAGGCGCTGGAGATTTATCGTCAGGAACTGCCTGATGTGGTGATCGGCTCCTATACGCATGTACCGCCACTGGAATTTCAGGAACGGCGGCGCCAGACGCTGAATGTATGATTTTTTTCTGAATACTATTTGCAAACAGGGTATAACCGTGATATAATGCATTCATGTGTGTTTGAGTGTAACTCTGTTTCGTAAAGATTCAGGGCAGAAAGAGGTGAATGTAATGAAACCGGCTATCCATCCTGACTACAAGTTAACAAAAGTTACTTGTGCATGCGGTAACGAATTCGAGACCGGTTCAGTGAAAGAAAACCTGCGCGTGGAGATTTGCTCCGAGTGTCATCCTTTCTTCACTGGCAAACAAAAGTTTGTAGATTCCGGTGGACGTGTGGACCGCTTCAAAAAGAAATACAATCTCAAGTAATTGTATAAAAGTAAAGCAGACAGGTCGTATGCCTGTCTGTTTTTATTTTCGTATAAGAAAGTATATGAGAAATGCGGCTGTTCGCTTGGCTCAAGGTTTTTTTGTTCATGAATGAGCTAGAAGGAGAGGAAACATGGCACAGTTATATTTTCGATACGGTACAATGAATAGTGGCAAGTCGGTTGAAATATTGAAGGTGGCGCATAACTACGAAGAACAGGGAAAGCGGGTAATGATTTTTACGTCTGTATTGGATGATCGATACGGTAAGGGATACGTAGCTTCCCGGATCGGGTTGAAGCGCGAAGCGATTGCTGTTGAAGAGGATACAAATATAAAAACGATCGTGGAAATGAATGAACAAGGCTTGCCGAATTGCGTGCTTGTGGATGAAGGGCAGTTTCTGAAAAGGCATCATATTTTGCAGCTGACAGAAATTGTAGACGAACTGGAAATTCCGGTTATCGTATATGGCTTAAAAAATGATTTTTCTAATCGTTTATTTGAAGGCAGCGAGGCTCTTTTGCTGTATGCGGATAAGCTGGAAGAAATTAAAACGGTGTGCTGGTTTTGCGACCGTAAAGCGACGATGGTGCTGCGCGTTAAAGATGGGGAACCTGTATATGAAGGTGAGCAAATCCAAATCGGCGGCAATGACAGTTACATACCGGTTTGTCGTAAATGTTATAAGCATCCAAAAATCATAAGCGGAAAAATTGCCCTTGCCTAATGCGGGCGCATAAGTCCGCCTCTTCCCAGAAACAATACAACTGAGGAGGTGGGCTGTATGCGAAAAATTATCGGAATCGCGCTGCTTGGCGTGACCCTTTTGTTGACGGCGGCCTGCGGCCAGAACAACCAAGGAGCGGCCCCCGAAAGAAAAGGCATTCAGATTAATCAATATAATCGCACGACGCCGGAGCGGAAGACCCGCGTCCTGGTGGGGAGCGATTTGAATCCGAATATTGTAACCGGGCGCAACGATGTGCGCGATATTCAGGCGGAAGCCGACAGCATGGCGAATGTGGCGGTACAAGTTCCGAAAGTGAAGCGGGCCAGCGTAGTGATTAATGGCTCTCGTGCGTATGTGGGACTTACGCTTGCCGAGACAGTACGCAGCAGGAAAGAAGCGGCTGACATTATGGAAAGAGTTCGTGTGCTCGTTCAGCAAAAAATGCCGCGCTATGAAGTGCGTGTTAGCTCTGACGCGGGTATTTTCAACCGTATTCAGGACATCGGCGACGGCATCCGTAGCGGAACTCCGCTTAATAACTACCGCATCCATATGAATGATTTGGATACACGCATGAAATAAAAAGATGTATTTATCAATAATCTAGGGAAGGTCTAACAAGCCTTCCTCTTTTTTGTATTATCTTTTTGCTTTGACTTTTTGGTTTATCCCCCATTATAATTATAATGTTACGCATTTTTGAAATGGGGGTGAAGCGCCGTGTTACAGCGATTGGAAGCGGTTGTTGAACGGTATGAACGTTTGACGCAGTTGCTTTGCGACCCGAAGGTCATGAATGACCCGGACAAGCTGCGTGAGTATTCGAAAGAACAATCAGACATAGAAGAAACGGTACAAGCGTATCGCGAATATAAAGAAGTAGCCCAGCAACTGAAAGACGCCAAAGAGATGCTGGAAGAAAAGCTCGATGACGACATGCGTGAAATGGTCAAAATGGAAATCAGCGAGCTGGAAGACAAGAAACAGGAGCTGGAAGAGCGCATCAAAATTCTTTTGCTGCCGAAGAACCCAAATGATGACAAGAACGTTATCGTTGAAATTCGGGGCGCAGCCGGCGGCGATGAAGCCGCTTTATTTGCGGCCGATTTGTTTGAAATGTATACCCGCTATGCAGCAAAGCACAAATTTAAAGTTGAAGTGCTCGAAGCAACACCGACCGATATCGGCGGTTATAAGGAGATTATTTTCTCCATCAATGGTAAAGGCGCATACAGCCGCCTGAAGTTTGAAAGCGGCGCCCATCGGGTGCAACGTGTGCCGACCACCGAATCGGGCGGACGTATTCATACATCCACCGCAACGGTAGCTGTGCTGCCAGAAGCTGAAGAAGTAGAAGTTGAAATTAATGAAAATGACATACGCGTCGACCTATTCTGTTCCAGCGGCGCCGGCGGACAGAGTGTTAACACGACCAAATCGGCTGTTCGCTTGACACACATCCCGACCGGAATTGTGGTAACATGTCAGGACGAAAAATCTCAGCATAAAAACAAAGAAAAGGCAATGCGCGTATTGCGCGCGCGCCTATACGACAAATACCAGCAGGAAGCGCAGGCGGAATATGCGGACGCACGCCGTTCCGCTGTTGGAACCGGCGATCGGAGCGAACGCATCCGTACGTATAATTTCCCGCAAAGCCGTGTAACTGATCATCGCATTGGTTTGACGCTGCACAAGCTGGATCAGGTGCTAAATGGGGAGATGGATGAGATTATTGATGCGCTTGTGTTGCATGAACAAGCGGAATTGATGCGCAACGCTGAAGGAGCGTAAAAGATGAAAGGAATAACGGTACGGGAAGCCTTGCAGAAGGCTTCTCGTTTTTTACGTGAAAAGGGCATTGAAGACGCCGCGTTTCTGGCTGAGTATGCTATCCGGCATGCGCTGGGCTGGGATCGTACCCGGTTTATTTCGGGTATGTCTTACACGTTAACAGAGGAAGAGTGGGCAGCAATTGAAGCAATTTTGCTGCGGCGCACCGCTGGGGAGCCGATGCAGTACATTGTCGGTGAACAAGAATTTTACGGGTTGGCATTCGAAGTCAATCCTTCTGTATTAATTCCCCGCCCGGAAACGGAATTGCTTGTGGAAGAGATTGTTAAACAAGCGTTTAAATTATGGCCTGCTGATGCGGCGCTTTTCGCGGCGGATATCGGGACAGGCAGTGGGGTGATTGCGGTTACGCTGGCGGTTATTGGTGGAGCGAACTGGAGGATCACCGCGACCGATATTGCAGAAGAATCGCTTGCTACAGCGAGCCGTAACGCGAAGCGGCATCATGTGGAAAACAAGGTTTCGTTTGCTCAGGGAGATTTGCTTGCACCGCTGCTGAATGCCGGGCAGCGCGTAGACATTCTTGTGTCCAATCCGCCTTATATCCCTTCCGCCGATATTATCGATCTAGATGTGCAGGTTAAGGACCATGAGCCGCGCCGCGCGTTAGATGGCGGAGAAGATGGCCTTGATTTTTACCGGCGCATAATAGAAGGATTGGATTCTGTGCTAACGCGGCGGGCGTTGGTTGGATTTGAAGTCGGTATTCACCAAGCTGATACGGTTCGTTGTTGGCTTATGGAGACAGGTCTTTTTCTAGAAACGTATATTGTGCGTGATCTGGCAGGTATTGGCCGTCACGTGATCGCGATCCGATAGTGAGCGTTCCTTTTCTACCTTTTCGCAAAAAGATAAATGTACGAGAAACGAAAATAGCGAGTTTATCCCCGGCCTCTTCTGTCCATACTGGTGAACAGGGAGAGGAAAGGGGAGTCGAAATGATGAAAAAATATTATCTGCTATTTTTCGCCTTATTTCTTTTAATGATGAGCTGGGAAAGTCAGAAGGAAGCGCTGGCTGTCTTTACGAATCATTTCGTTCCGGAGCATTCGATTCGCCTGCGGATTCTAGCAAATAGCGACAGCCCAAAAGATCAGCAATTGAAGCGCTATGTGCGCGACCGCGTAATCGAGTCAGTGAAGCAATGGGCTGGTGAAGCGGGAACAATGGAAGAGGCGCGTGCTGTTATTAGCAACCATTTACCAGAGTTGCAGGAACTGGTGAACAATGCAATTAAGGAAAAAGGTTTTTCGTATTCTGCGCGTGTAGAGCTGCGGCCGACCGAGTTTCCAACAAAGATGTACGGCACACAAGTATTTCCAGCCGGAAGGTACGAAGCGGTTCGCATTGCTATTGGCAATGCTGAAGGACAAAATTGGTGGTGCGTGCTGTTCCCTCCGCTTTGCTTTGTGGATATTTCAAATGGGGACACGGCACATGCCGAACAAGCGAAGGAACAGGGCAAAGATAAAAGCCAAATTAAAGTCCGATTCTTTTTGGTTGAATGGTTCCACAAACTATTTTCTTGAATAAACTCTGTCTATGCGGCGGAGTTTTTTCTTTTTTATTTTCTCTATAAGAAAGCATTATACACAATGAATCGAATTATAATTATCCACAAATTATTCACATCATGTGGATATGTTGTTTATTGCAAACGGAAAAAAGAACAGGTATAACTAAAAAAAGAGCATAATTAGCAGAATTGAGGGTTATTCAATGAAACAAGAAACGAAGTACTGGAATGTGGATAAGTTTGTGGATGGATTAGAAAATTATCCACAAGTTCGCGAGGCGGCGTTGCTTTTGCGGCAAAATGAACTTATTGCTTTTCCTACAGAGACAGTATATGGACTCGGCGGTAATGGACTCGTGGATAAGACGGTGGAAAAGATATACATAGCCAAGGGACGACCGAGCGATAATCCACTGATTCTTCATATTGCCGAGCGCAAACAACTGGGCGAGCTTGTATCCGAGATTCCACCGCTAGCGGAAGCATTAATGGAGGCGTTTTGGCCAGGACCGCTGACCATTGTATTTCCTAAACAGCTTGGTGTGGCAATGCGGGCGTCTGCAGGGCTCAATACAATAGCGATCAGGATGCCGGATCATCCGCTTGCGTTGGCACTTATCCGCGCTTCAGGTTTGCCGATTGCAGCGCCGAGCGCCAACCTTTCTGGTCGTCCAAGCCCTACGACGGCGCAGCATGTACTGGAAGATTTAGATGGCCGAATTGCGGGCGTTCTGGACGGAGGATCGACCGGCATCGGTGTGGAATCGACCGTAGTGGATGTTACGGGAGATGTGCCGATGATTCTCAGACCAGGTGGGGTAACGGCCGAACAAATTGCTGAGATTACGGGCGAAGTGAGGATGGATCCGGGAATTCTGGAAGAAGGTGTGGCTCCGAAATCACCGGGAATGAAATATCGCCACTATGCGCCTGCAGGAGACATGAGATTAGTAAAAGAAAATAGTGTGGAAGAGATGGTACGGCGCATTCGGAAGTTGGCGCACGAAGCCCAAGCGCAGGGTAAAAAAGTGGGGATTCTTGCTACGGCGGAGTCTAAATTATGTTACGGCGAAGACTATGTAGTCATTGCTTGCGGAAAGCGCAGTGACTTGATTAGCGTAGCCCGTCATCTTTATGATGCGCTGCGCCGTTTTGATCAGGAGGGAGTGGATATGATTTTTTCTGAAACGTTTCCGGAAAGCGGCGTTGGTGCAGCGATTATGAACCGCCTGGCAAAGGCGGCAGGCGGCCGTTATCTATAGCGTTTCGCTTCCCCGCATATCCTGTCCGTTTCCGCATATCTTGTCTATATACATGATCTTTTGAAATTTTGAAATTTCGACATTGGTTTTGTGGTAAGAGACTCCACCTCTTCCTCAAGTATCGAAAGGTCAAAAGCTATGTATATAAGGAGGATGTATGTGGACATGGGATGGGGAGCGTTGCAGTGGGGGGAACTAATTACGGTTTTAATGATTGGGGTTGCGCTGGGCATGGATGCTTTTTCGCTTGGCGTAGGCATGGGAATGGGCGGTATACGTCTTTTGACGATCGCAAAAGTTAGTATAACGATCGGCGTGTTTCATATTATCATGCCACTTATCGGCATTGCCTTTGGCATTTTTTTGACTTCGTATGTCGGCTATATTGCCGTCTATATCGGCGGTCTCATTCTTGTCGTGTTGGGACTGCATATGTTGTGGAATTGTTTTTTTGATGGCGAAGAGAAAAGTCCTATCTTAAAAAAAACATTCTGGGGCCTTTTGTTGTTTAGTTTTAGTGTCAGCTTAGATGCGTTATCGGTTGGGCTTTCATTTGGTCTGTTTCGCGTTAACGTTGCGTTGGCCGTTTTGATTTTTGGCGTAACGAGTACGGTGCTGGCGGCAACCGGTCTTTTGCTTGGACGAAGGGTCGGAGGATGGTTCGGAGAGTACAGCGAGGTTTTTGGTGCGCTCATCTTGCTTGGATTTGGGCTTAAGTTTTTGCTGTAGAGGTCAGGCAGATGAGCGAACTTTTATTTATAAGCACACTTGCTGGCCTTACAACGGTTATCGGCGTGTTGATAACATTGTTTATTGGAACGCCAGGGCGTAAGCTGATGGCGTTTTACCTCGGGCTTTCCACCGGGATTATGGCCTTAGTTGTAGCGGTTGAATTATTGCCAGCCACTCTCTGGAAAGGAGAGGTATATGGCGCTTTTCTCGGAATGGTCATGGGGTTCATGTTGCTTAAGCTTCTTCATCATCTAATGGGCATGCGGAGTGCAGGTTCTGACAGCACTCAAGCCCGGCCGCGCCACAATGATGTGCAGGAGTGGAGGAGAGCCGGTTGGATGATGGCCGCGGCGCTCGCATTTCATCATGTGCCGGAAGGCATTGCGATTGGTGCCGGATTTCAGGCACACCATCATGCAGGAGTTATGATTGCTTTATCCATGTCATTGCACAACATTCCGGAAGGGATGGGATTGGCTGCTCCTTTTTTGCTTGGATGTATGCGGGAACGATGGATCTTGTTATTCGCTTTTTTTATCAGTTTATGTATTCCCGCGGGGGCGTGGATAGGCGGCTTTTATTTTACTTCCAGTCCTCAGGCTGTCACATTTGGTATGGCGTTCGCCGCCGGGGCGATGGTTTATCTTATTTGGAAAGAGCTTGGACCGGCCGGACTTAGAATGCATACGCTAAGCGCCCAGTTTGGCATGCTGGTTAGCCTGGTGGGGATGCTGCTGCTTCATATTTTTATGATTTAGCCGAGAACACTCGTGACTTCAGTCATGAGATGAATGGGCTTCGGACAAGGCGTGTCTTTTGACACGCCAATTGTCCGACATATGTTAACTTTGAAATCAATAAAAGCAAGGTTGCTATTTAAAGAGTTCCCCCAGTTAAAAAAGAAACTATGGGGAGGGGATCTTTGGAATCCATCCTAACTTTGTGGCAACGGCTAGCGAACATACAGAAACGCAGATACGACAATACATTCAAAATCAGAAAGTGAGGTGAAAAGACAATGGTAGTCAATAAAGCATACAAATTCCGTATCTATCCAAACAAAGAACAAGAAGTCTTAATCGCTAAAACGATGGGATGTAGTCCATTTGTGTTTAACTACTTCTTAGCAAAGTGGAACGAAACGTACAAAGCAACAGGCAGAGGGTTGTCATATGGAGCCTGTTGTTCTGAATTGCCGAATCTGAAAAAAAAATTACCTTGGCTAAAAGAAGTGGACAGCATCGCCATTCAGTCGTCAGTAAAAAATCTTGCCGATGCTTACTCACGATTTTTCAAGAAACAGAACGATGCACCACGTTTCAAAAGCAAAAAGAATAAGGTTCAGTCTTATACAACGAAACACACCAACGGAAATATTGCGATTGTAGAAAACAAAATTAAACTTCCGAAGCTTGGGCTTGTTCGTTTTGCGAAATCAAGAGAAGTGGAAGGTCGGATTTTACATGCTACGATTAGACGCAATCCTTCTGGTAAATACTTTGTCTCTATCTTGGTTGAAAACGATGTACAACCATTGCCGAAAACAAACAGCGAAGTTGGAATTGATGTTGGCCTCAAAGACTTTGCTGTTCTTTCGACAGGTGAAGTGTTCGAGAATCCAAAATTTCTACGGAGTATGGAGCAAAAACTCAAACGCGCTCAACGCATTCTTTCTAGACGTATGAAAGGTTCTTCAAATTGGAATAAGCAACGGATGAAGGTTGCCCGAATCCATGAACGTATTGCAAATGCTCGAGAAGACTACTTGCAAAAGATTTCAACCAACGCATATTGTCAAAAACCACGACATGATTGCGATTGAAGATTTGCAGGTAGCGAACATGCTTAAAAACCATAAACTTGCCAAAGCGATTAGTGAAGTGTCTTGGTATCAATTCAGAACGATGCTTGAATATAAAGCAAAGTGGTATGGTCGCACTGTTGTTGTCGTAGGCAAAACCTTTGCTTCCTCTCAGATCTGTTCATGTTGCGGATACCAAAACAAAGAAGTTAAAAATCTTACCTTGCGACAATGGGAATGCCCGGAATGCAATACTTCCCATGACCGCGATGTAAACGCAAGTTTGAATATTCTTGCCGAAGGCAAAAGACGACTATCTGCATAATTGCAGGAACTGCGGGGATAGCTTGGGGTACATCATGTACTAATTCTGCTCGGTAGAGCGGACTAGCCAAGAATCTCGTGGCTTTAGCCATGAGAGGTTCAAATGACTTATTAGGAAAGAGGAAAGGTAAGATAATATAGAGAAGAAACTTTTCCTGCGATCTTGCAATTTCATGGCATTCGGAAAACAATGGAGGAGAAAAGCGGGAAAGAAAGGAGAGGAATTGAATGCGCATTTTGTTTATTTGTACCGGAAACACCTGCCGCAGTCCGATGGCAGAAAAAATATTCAAAAAATTGGCTGCGGAACGGGGAGTGAAAGCGGAAGCAAAATCAGCAGGCTTGTTCGCCGTGCAAGGTTCGGCCGCTTCTCCCAATGCTGTAAAGGTTCTTGAGAAGAAAGGAATCGAAGAAGAACATACTTCACAGACGGTCAATGAGGACTTGCTGCGATGGGCCGACCTTATCGTAACAATGACGGAATCCCATAAACATACATTAATACAACGATACCCTGAATTCCAGGGGAAAGTACACACGCTTAAGGAATATACGGATACTTCAGAGAGCGCCCGGAAGAGGCTTCAAGAACTGAATCGTTTATATGAGCAATTGGAAGCCAAACAAACGCAATTCATGAAAGAACATTATGAAGAGATCAACAAGCTTGAGGAAGAATATCAGCAACTTTATCATAAACTGGAACTCGTGCGCGAGAAGCTGGATAATTGGAAAGAGAAAATGATGCAGGCAACGGCCGAGGAACGTAATCAAATCGCGATTCTTGAAAGCCAGAAGCCTGATTATGATATTGTTGATCCGTTCGGTGGAACGTTGGAGACATATGAAAAGTGCGCTCAGGAAATCGAAGAGTCACTTATACGCTTGCTTGACATGATTGAAAAAATACGAAATTTTCATCGTAAATAAATACAAATTTAGTCAATAACTGCCCTGCTTCTATCCGATAATAATAAATAATAGGGGCAATGCAATAGATGTAATGCGTTTCTTATAATTGCAGGGGGGAGCAGTATGGACAAGAAGCGGACTTATTCGTTTAGTTTGGAAAAAAAGCTTGTGTTAGGGATTGGTGCTTTGTCCACCGTTACGTACGGCACAAGTGCATTTTTTATTTTTGTGTTAAGCGATTATGCGACTCACATCATCCCGCATTGGATGTTTACGCTGTTGACGCTCGTGCTAGGTGTGCTCTGGTCCTGCATATTTGGGTGGATGGTAGCACGTTGGATTTCGAAACCAATTGTAGAGTTAGAGCAGGCCGCTGCGCGCGCTTCCGCAGGCGATTTGCGAGTAGAAATCAAAGAGCCAAAATCAGACGATGAAATCGCGGCTCTTTCTCATTCATTTGCTTTAATGATTACCAATTTGCGAACCATGATTAAAGATATCGATCTTTCATCCGAGCATGCAGCAAAGAGCGTAAATGAATTAACTGCTGCATCTGAACAGGCTGCAGTGCAAATTGAGCAAATTAGCGTTACGATGGATCAAATTGCGCGCGGCGCTGAAAGTCAGGCACGGCATACAAAGACGATGGCGGAGTCGGTGGAAGCGGCGGGAGAATTAAGCCGAGAAGCGAATGAATACGCTGAACATTCTCGCAAATTGTCACAGCAAATGCTCACGACGCTTACAGAAAGCAGTAAAGTCGTGGAATCGCTTGTAGAGGGAATGCACAAGTTAGCGAAAGAAAACCAACATTCTATTCAGACCGTCCGCAGATTGGAGCAGAATGCGGCACAGATCGGCAGCATTACGCGAGTAGTAAGCGAGTTGGCCGGACAGACCAATTTGTTGGCACTGAATGCTAGTATTGAAGCGGCCCGGGCTGGTGAGCATGGAAAAGGGTTTGCCGTCGTGGCGGATGAGGTAAGACAACTTGCGGATGAAAGCGGCAAAGCGGCTGCGAATATTACTGCGCTTATTGAACAGATGCAGCGTGAAGTAGCGAATGCAGTAAAGCAAATTGAAGAACAAGTAACGATTGCGGATGCAGAGTCAGAACGAGGGGAACAAACGACGGAAGCGTTGCGAAATATCGCCGGTTCCGTACATGAAGTGGTAGCTTCCGTGGAACATATTGCGTCTCTTATCGAAAAACAGAGTGAAAACATGAAAGTAATGATGCAGGACGCTCGCAATGTGGCCAAGGTAGCAAATGAAACGTCGCATGGCGCAGAGGTCATTTATCAGGCGACGCAGGATCAAACAGCATTTATGGAGGAAGTGGCGGCTGCGGGTCAGGTATTGCGCACACAATCGGAACAGTTGAAGGAGCATGTAGCGAAATTCCAGATATAAGAGTGGAAAAAGGACTCGTGGGCATTGCCCGCGAGTTTTTCTTGTGTTACGAAAACCGGGATGTCGAAGCAGGAAATAAAATGCTGTCGATTTCCCGGGAAACATTTAGGCAGATGTCGACAAAAGAAACGCTTTATTTCCGAACAATTTATGATGTATAATCAAAAATGTACAGTTTTTTCATGTTGCGTTCGAAATATCCTCTATGCATTTGCTCCGAATCGGGTATAATACATAGGAGATGGAAAGGATACACAGAAACGGAGGAGTCATACGTGAGAGTTGCGATTGCTGCTGACCACGGCGGTTACGCATTGAAGGAAGAAATCAAGAAGTATCTTGAATCAGCAGGTATTGAATATGAAGATTTTGGTTGTAACTGCGAAGATTCTGTCGATTATCCAGACTATGCCCTTCCGGTTGCTGAGAAGGTAGCAGCGGGAGAATTTGATCGCGGGATTCTTATCTGCGGTACCGGTATTGGTATGTCCATTGCCGCGAACAAGGTGAAAGGCATTCGCTGTGCGCTGGTGCACGACTGCTTCACCGCAAAGGCGACGCGCGAGCATAACGACTCCAATATTCTCGCAATGGGTGCGCGTGTAATCGGGTCAGGATTGGCGCTCGAAATTGCGAAAATTTGGCTCGAAACTGAATTTTCTGGCGGGCGTCATCTGCGTCGGATAGAGAAAATTAAAGAAATTGAGGAGAAATATTGATTGTTACCATCCGTTCTGATAAAGGCAGCGTGAAGACCTGTGAATGTAGAAAAAATGAAGCAAGACCTTACTTTGATTCTGGAAGATTTGCTGATGGTCAGGCCGCTTGGTGAAAGGCATGTCCTTGTATTTGGAACCAGCACGAGTGAAATTATTGGCAAACAGATTGGATCGGCAGGCAGCGAAGAAGTAGCGGCTGCGCTGTATGAAGCGATTGAAGATACGCGCAAGAAGTTCGGATTTTCCGTCGCGTTCCAGTGTTGTGAGCATTTAAACCGGGCGCTTGTGGTAGAGAAGGAAACAGCCGAGCGCTTCGGCTGGTCTGAAGTCACTGTTGTTCCTGTTCCCAAAGCGGGTGGAGCGATGGCGGCTTGTGCGTTTCGAAAAATGCGGAACGCCGTTGTCGTGGAGTCGATTCAGGCTGATGCTGGCGTTGATATTGGTGATACGTTCATCGGCATGCATTTAAAACCGGTGGCTGTACCGGTACGTCCTCGTATTAGACAAATTGGGGAAGCGCACGTAACGATGGCCGTTACGCGTCCGAAACTAATCGGGGGAGCGCGCGCGGTGTATGAACGCACCTCGCTAGAAGAAAACTGTCATTAACAATACCTACTATTTTTAATATTTGTCATTCGTCCAATGATTTCAAATCGCAAAAGGATGGTGACTGATTAAGCCAATTGTATAATAGGAGGAGAAGAGAGGATGCTAGAACAAGTGAAAAAGCATGATCCGGAAGTAGCGGAAGCGATTAGATTGGAGCTGAGCCGCCAGCGTTCAAAAATCGAACTTATCGCTTCCGAGAACTTTGTCAGTGAAGCGGTTATGGAAGCGATGGGTACGGTACTAACGAACAAATACGCAGAAGGTTATCCGGGTAAGCGTTACTATGGCGGATGCGAATATGTGGATATTGTTGAGAATTTGGCGCGCGACCGTGCGAAGCAACTGTTCGGGGCTGAACATGCCAATGTGCAACCTCACTCTGGCGCACAGGCAAATATGGCGGTATATTTTGCATTCTTGAAGCCCGGAGATACTGTGCTAGGCATGAATCTTTCCCATGGAGGCCACTTAACGCATGGAAGCCCGGTCAACTTCTCGGGTACTTTGTATAACTTTGTGGAATACGGTGTGGACAAAGACACACAGGTGCTTGATTATGAAGATGTCCGCAGAAAAGCGGAAGAACATAAGCCGAAAATGATTGTAGCGGGCGCAAGCGCCTATCCACGCGTCATTGACTTTGCAAAACTGCGCGAGATCGCCGATAGTGTGGGGGCATACCTGATGGTGGATATGGCGCATATTGCGGGTCTTGTAGCGACTGGTCATCATCCAACCCCGGTGCCGTATGCCGATTTTGTGACGACGACGACGCACAAAACGCTCCGCGGTCCGCGCGGTGGTATGATTTTGTGCAAAGAGGCATACGCAAAAGCAATCGACAAAGCGGTATTCCCTGGTATTCAAGGCGGTCCGCTGATGCATGTTATCGCAGCCAAAGCGGTGGCTTTTGGTGAAGCGTTGAAGCCGGAATTTAAAGAGTATTCCGCACGCATTATCGCCAACGCGAAACAGTTGGCTGAATCATTGAAAGCCGAAGGTTTCAATCTGATCTCCGGAGGCACAGACAACCACCTGATTTTGATCGACGTGCGTAATATGAACCTGACAGGTAAAGACGCTGAGCACTTACTGGACGAAGTAGGTATTACATGCAATAAGAACACCATTCCGTATGACCCGGCAAGTCCGTTTGTGACGAGCGGTATCCGTATCGGTACGCCTGCGGTTACAAGCCGCGGTTTTGATGAAGAAGCAATGAAAGAAATTGCTGCGATTATGGCGCTATGCCTGAAAAATCCGCAGGATGGAACGAAACAGGAAGAAGCACGACAACGTGTCGTTGCTCTCTGCGAAAAATTCCCGATGTATCCGCACCTAGAAATTTAAGTTTACACATGCGAAAAGGGATGGAGTGTTTGCTTCATCCCTTTTAATTGTTAATAAATTGCCTCGTTGGATTTCCTTTTCACAGATGCATCTCCAATTCCAGTCTGCTATAATATAACGCAGTGCAAAAAGCAGTCAACAGTAATCAGACTTTTTTTATGTTATGCAGACAGGAGGCTTCCCTGATGGGTAAAGTATACGTATTAGACCATCCATTAATTCAACATAAGCTCTCATACATTCGTGATAAGCGTACAGGTACGAAGGAATTTCGTGAACTGGTTGATGAAGTCGCGATGTTGATGGCGTATGAAATCACGCGCGATATGCCGCTTAAGGAGATCGAAATCGAAACGCCGGTTACAACCTGTAAAACAAAAGTGATCGCTGGTAAAAAAGTAGGTCTTGTTCCGATTTTGCGAGCTGGTCTCGGTATGGTAGATGGCATGCGCAAGCTCATCCCTGCGGCCAAGGTGGGACACGTTGGCTTGTATCGCGATCCGGAAACGCTGGAGCCAGTTGAATATTACGTAAAACTCCCAACTGACATAAACGAACGTGAATTGATCGTCATCGATCCGATGCTTGCTACAGGTGGTTCTGCGGCTGCTGCGGTTACCGCTTTGAAAAACCGCGGTGCGCAAAACATGAAACTTATGTGCCTGATTGCCGCGCCGGAGGGCATCGAAAAATTCCAACAAATTCACCCGGAAATCGACATTTATGTGGCTGCGGTAGACGAAAAGCTGGACGACCATGGCTACATTGTTCCGGGCCTTGGAGATGCTGGAGACCGCTTGTTCGGTACAAAGTAATACAAATGAGGTGAAATCTTGGTCACAAAGAAAATTATGACCGTGTTTGGCACACGGCCGGAAGCGATAAAAATGGCGCCGCTTGTCCATGAATTGCAGTGTCATGAAGAACTGGAACCATTTGTTTGCGTAACGGCCCAGCACAGACAGATGCTGGATCAGGTGCTTGATATTTTTTCAATTACGCCCGACACGGATCTTAATGTAATGAAAGAACGTCAGACGCTTACACAGATTACAACCCGTGTTCTGGAAGGCCTTGATGAGGTTATGAAGGCAGAAAAGCCGGATATGGTGCTTGTCCACGGCGATACAACGACGACATTCGCCGCCAGCCTGGCCGCGCTGTATAATCAGATTCCGGTGGGACACGTAGAAGCGGGTTTGCGCACATGGAATAAATATTCGCCGTATCCCGAAGAGATGAACAGGCAATTGACGGGAGTAATCTCTGATCTTCATTTTGCACCGACCGCTCAGGCGGCGGAAAACTTGAAGAAGGAAGATAAGAAAAACGATGCGATTTACATAACCGGGAACACGGTGATTGATGCTTTAAAAACAACGGTGCGCGAAGATTATACGCACCCAGTGCTGGAAGAGATGGCCGGCAAGAAGTTGGTACTCATGACGGCGCACCGACGCGAGAACCTAGGAGAGCCGATGGCGCGTATGTTCCGAGCGATTCGCCGTCTTGTGGACAAGCACCCGGACATTGCTGTCATATATCCTGTACACCTTAATCCGGTGGTTCAGGAAGCGGCTAACAAGTATTTGGGTGAACATGAACGCATTCGTCTGATTGCACCGCTGGACGTGGTGGACTTCCATAATTTTATGTCCCGCTCCTATTTGATTTTGACTGATTCCGGCGGTGTACAGGAGGAAGCGCCGGCTTTTGGCGTGCCTGTGCTTGTATTGCGTGACACGACGGAGCGCCCGGAGGGCATTGCGGCCGGCACCCTGAAGCTGGCTGGGACGGATGAGGAGACGATTTTTAGCTTGGCCGATGAATTGTTGACAAGCCGGGGAGCATACGAAAAAATGGCAAAAGCGGTCAATCCTTATGGAGACGGTGAAGCTTCCCGCCGTATTTGTGAAGCAATTCTTTACTATTTTGGATTGCGAGACAAAAAGCCAATGCCGTTTTTACCATAATATAGGACGTGCCCTGTCATAGGGCGCGCTTTTTTTGTTTATATAAAAAATCCACGTATGTCCTAGGTATTATGTCTATACAGAGTTCGTCCTGTCTCATAATATGCAGTATGTCAAATTTCAAGGGGGGAATTGGTAATGCCCATCAATTTCGATGAATCGGCTAGCGTAAATGAATGTGATGCGCGCGTGGTTCGACCTAACCTAACCAGGGGTAACCCCATTATCAAAGTTCCGGTGCTGTTACAGGAAGTATCGGTACAGTTGCCGATAAGAGCGCGTATTACGTTTCCAGAAGATGTGCTTGAAATCAAGAAAATCAAAAAGCGTGTAAAACTGACGCAATGCCGTCTGATCCAGCCGCGTATTCTGCCGGGCGAGGAACTGCGCGCCAAGTTGTTCCTGAGCGGTTTTGTGCGCAAGAATATTCAGTACGTAACACCTTCGGGTTCTCCGCGTGATGCGGTCGAAGTGCGCTCTGTTATTAATTCTCTGACGGTAGATGTTCCTTTCGATTGCGTAGCGGAAATTGCCGAATTCCTCACGCCACCGGTTGGCCCATTCTTCAATGTGCGCGAAGAATTTGATTTTCTGGTAGAACGGCCGCTGCCTCAGGGATTCCCATCCAAAGACCGCCTCATGTCTACGGACTTGTCGCAGTTCCATCAACAAAGCGTTGAATTCTTCAATGAGCAAGTCTTTTGTGAGCTAGTACGCGCTGATATTACCGAATGGGATGAAGCGCTTGATCGTGAGCCACTGCAAGGTGGCCCATTTGAAGAAGGGGTATTTAGGGAAATTATTCAAAAAATGGTGCTCGATCTTACCGTTAAAGTGCTGCAAAATCAGCAGGTGCACGTTAATGTTCCTCCAACTCCTCCCGAAGAATAATAGCCTGAAAGGCTGCGTTTAAACGGGTATACAGCTGGCTTCTCCGATAAAATAGGCGAACGAGGACAGGATTTCGTCTATATCCTGATGAATAGGAGAGAAAGGGGGGGCCAGCATGCTAGATAGTTACCGTCTTACTTCCACCATAAAGCAGCCGAAGAAAAAAAAACGGAAAAAGAAGAAGCGGAAACATTCGCTGAGGAAAAAAACCGCCGCTCTTTTTCCTGCTCAACAATATAGGGGGGGAGCGCATTCCTCATTTAGTGTATCGAGAGGAAGCATGCATGCAATAAAAATTCCGGTGCTTATCGCGCGACAAAAGGTAGACATGAATATAGCGAAAACGATTTCGTTGCCCCACCGAGTGGAAGAAACGATAGACATTGAATGGGAAGTTTCATCGCTTTCTTGTCGCTTTTTACTCCCTTCCCGTTACTTGTTTGTTCACGGTATGCTTACGGCGGATATTCAATATGTGGCTGCTGATGAAGGTAGAAAGGTATACAGTCTGAAAACATCTATCCCTTTTCATAAAATTGAACCGATTGCGAAGGCGGATCGCCTCCGTCAGCCGAAGGTGGCAAGGAAAGCGGAATATTTTTTCCGGGAAAGTCCGGAAGTCGTGCAGCGCGAGTATTATGCTGTAAAGCATGAAGAGCCGATATGCGAATTGAATGCTGTGCATATTACATCGCTCGAACAGGTAAAAAAAGCCTCTCTATATTTGCAAATAAATGCTGTCTTGTTTTTCCGGATTTTTCAGTCCCGGCTTATGGAGGTACTTGCACCTGTAAATAAAAATGAATCTTTGTAGAAACATTCCCTGATTCGCGGCGTCTAAACTAATTGGGGAAAACATGACATTAATTTTTAGAAGAAAGGAGAAGGATGATGAAAAGTTACATAAGCAAGGTAATTGTCGCATTTGTGGCTGCACTTGCGTTCATTACCTTGCAGATGCCGTATCAGGGAATGGCTGCAGGCATGTCCCTACAGAAGCTGTCCGAATCTCCGCTCGGAGAGGGGACAACCCTTCTAAAATATCGGCTTGTAATTGGAGGAAAAGCTTCGAATGTTTTTGTTACAAAAGTCGATCTGAACAATCCATATACGGAAGTAGGGCCTATATATGGGACAAATGGAAAGCTTACGGTTCGACAGAATGTGAAAAAAATGGCCGATGAAAGAGGGGCTATTGCGGCGATTAACGCCGATTTTTTCCGCATGGACCGCAAAGGCGCTCCGTTTGGCATTGTGCTTGACCGGGGCAAGCTTGTGTCATCCATGGGGAAAATCAACAACTGGTACTCTTTTGGCCTGCTGAATGATAAGACAGCGATTGTATCTCATCTTGGATTCAAGGGCACAGTACAGGCGCCGGATGGGACAACCGCCATTATTCAGGGGGTCAACAAAGAAGAATACAATCCGACGAATGATAAAAGCCATTTAAACAAAATCAACCTGTATACCGCTGACTTTGGCTATACAAGCCTTGGCGCTATTAAGGGATACGAAGATGCTGTAGAGATTCTGGTGGTTAATGATCAGGTGAAAGATATGCGTGTCGGCAATCCGGTCGGTTATACAATTCCGCAGGGCGGATATGTTTTATGGGGACACGGGGTCGGCAAGCAATACTTGATGAGCCATTTTAAAGTTGGCGATCCGGTAAAGGTTACATTACAGACGACGACTGATTTTCCGATCGGTGACCGCGAATTATATAGCGCGGTGGGCGGACACATGTTGCTCGTGAAAAACGGACAAGCCTTGAGCAAAATTCCGTCTGATTATATTGGAGGATACCAGCCGCGCACCGCGTTCGGCGTATCGCAAGACGGCAAGACACTGTACATGGTTGTCGTGGAAGGCCCATCGAAAAGCCGTGGGGTTACGCTGGATGAATTGGCACAGTTAATGAAGCAACTTGGCGCCTACAACGCGGCGAACTTGGATGGCGGCGGTTCAACAACCATGGTGGCACGTTATCCGGGAGACACGCAGACGACGCTCCTAAATACGCCGAAGCTTGGCAGCAGCATGCGCGCCGTACCGACGGGTCTCGCCGTTTTCAATACCGCTCCTCCGGGAGAATTTGCGAACTTCCTGTTTACGACGGACGGTAAAACGATGCTTGGCAAACCGATTGCTATTACGGTGAAGGCATATGACAAACACTATAATCCGTATAAGCTGGACCCGGCCGAAATCACATGGACAGCGAATCCGGCAGACGGAACGTTTAATAAAAATGTATTCACACCAAAACGCAGCGGTACGATTACCATTACAGGCGAATACAAAGGCGTGAAGAAAAGTCTCAATCTGACGGTAGCAAGCCCGGAAGTAAAGGATGTTACGGATGTTATTGTTTCACCTTCGCCGCTGGCGTTGCGGTCAGGGGGAAAGATCGATTTCTCCGTTTCCCTTAAAACAAAAACCGGGCAGCTTATCCCGGCTTCTCCAAGTATGGTAAAAGCTTCGCTGACTCCGGGACTTGGCACATTGCAGGGTTTTACCATTACAGCAGGCCAGCAGAACAAAGCGGGCGAACTTGTTGTGACATACAAGAACATTATTCGTAAAGTGCCGGTGAGTGTAGGAACAAGATGGTCATTCTGGACCAATACGGATGATTTAACTTCATTAAGCTATACAACCATCCCAGCCTCTATTAGTGCGAATGGCTCCTTCCGCCAGACAATGGAAGGTGAACCGGTGAAAGCTTCCGGAAAAGCGTTGCGTCTGGAGTACGATTTTACAGGATCTTCCAATGTTGATATGCGTTTCGCTTATGGACGCTTCGGTTCGAAGCCACTCGTGCTACCGGGTAGGCCGATGGGCATGAAGATGTGGGTATATGGTGATAATAGCTTGCATTGGCTGCGCGCTGAGCTTGTGGATGCTAAAGGTAAAACTCATTATGTAGATTTGGCGAAGCAAATCGATTGGACAGACTGGAAAGAGGTTACGGCAAGCTTCCCGGCCGATGTCGCGTATCCTGTTTCGCTTAAGAGCCTATATGTAGTGGATGAGGAAGATTCCACGCTGGAGACACAAGGCGTTATTTATTTCGATGAATTTTCGCTTGAATATCCTGCAGGCACCACGCCTGCTCCTCCTCCGCCGCCGGTCAAACCGGCGCCGGATGATGTCGGGTTTACGGATATTAAAGGACACTGGGCAGAACAGATATTGCTTGAGATGCATAAGAAAGGCATCGTCAGCGGGATTACGCCAACCAAGATGGGGCCATCTCTTCCTGTGACGCGCGGCCAATTTGTGACATTTATGGACCGAGCGTTTGGCTGGACAAAAGGCAAATCATCATCTGCTGCGTCGCCGTTTAGGGACAAGCTGCCGGACTACGCGAAAGCATCGATCCTTTCGGCAGTAGAGAAGAAAATTGTTGCCGGTTTTGACGATGGTACGTTTAAAGCGGATGCGCCGATTACCCGCGCTCAGATGGCTGTCATTATGCATAATGCCATTAAACAAGGATATGGCAACCCAGATAAGCCGGTTATTGCCCAGCCGTCGTATGGAGACGTTTCTGCATTTCCGATCTATGCTGCGGAAAGCATTCGCTTTCTGTCAGAACGTGGGTACTTGAGCGGGGATAAAGACGGCAAATTCGGCCCGAATCGTACGGCGAACCGCGCTGAGTCCCTTGTTGTCATCGACCGAATGATGAAAAGCATGTAGCTCGGTTTGACAACAAGTTCTGGTGTAGATGATACGGCGCTTCTTCCTCCGCGCTTATGAATTTTTCTTATTTGATTTGTTGTCAAATTTATTATTAAATTCTTTCTTTTTGGCAGGAATCCACTTTTTTATCATCGAATATAGTACGGGTATGCAGTAGGTATGCAAAAAAGCGGAGGGAGAGTAGATGTCATGAGTAACAGAGATGTCGTGATTGTAAGTGCTGTCCGCACGCCGATTGGAAGCTTCATGGGGTCACTGAGCAACATTTCCGCAACCGAGTTAGGAGCGATTGCGATTAAAGAAGCGTTGAATCGCGCAGGTGTATCCGGCGATCAAGTAGATGAAGTAATCATGGGAAATATTCTGCAAGCTGGCCTCGGCCAAGGCCCAGCGCGTCAGGCTGCGATCAAAGCAGGTCTTCCACACGAAGTTCCTTCCATGACGATCAATAAATTATGTGGTTCCGGCTTAAAAGCTGTGCATCTTGCCGCGCAAAGCATTATGCTGGGAGATGCTGATATCGTGGTGGCCGGCGGTATGGAAAACATGAGCCTTGCGCCTTATCTACTGCCGAAAGCGCGTACAGGCTACCGCATGGGCGATCAGACAGTGGAAGACAGCATGCTGAAAGATGCTCTAATCTGCGCGTTTAATAGCTATCACATGGGCATTACGGCGGAAAACCTTGCCGAGAAATACGGCATCACGCGCGAAGAGCAAGATAGATTCGCCGCTTGGAGTCAGCAGAAGGCGGAAGCGGCCATGAAGAAAAACAAATTTGCCGATGAAATTGTGCCGGTGGAAATTCCGCAGCGCAAAGGGGCACCTATTCTGTTCGACAGAGACGAATTTCCGCGCGCAGGCGTAACGGTCGAGCAACTTGCTAAGCTGAAGCCGGCATTTAAAAAGGACGGAACGGTAACGGCAGGCAATGCGTCTGGCATCAACGATGGAGCCGCTGCGCTTGTACTCATGAGCCGTGAGCGCGCAGAACAATTGGGTGTTAAGCCGATGGCGGTTATCCGCGCCAATGCTAGCGCGGGTGTAGATCCGGCGATCATGGGGATCGGTCCGGTTCCAGCGACGAAAAAGGCGCTGGAAAAAGCCAGCCTGCTCATCGATGACATTGACCTAGTAGAAGCGAATGAAGCGTTTGCCGCCCAATCGCTGGCGGTTGGGCGTGAGCTTAACATTCCGGATGAGAAACTTAATGTCAACGGTGGGGCTGTGGCGCTTGGACATCCGGTTGGCGCGAGCGGCGCACGTGTGCTTGTAACGTTGCTTCATGAGATGAAACGTCGGGGCTCCCGTTACGGGCTGGCTACACTTTGTATTGGTGGTGGACAGGGTGTGGCAACGATTGTTGAAATGGAAAAAATTGAATCCTGTCAAGTAGAAAATAGATAAATACCACAATTTAACCGTATAAAACGTGTCGGTTTTGTCGAAAAAGTGACAATCCATTTGCATATTGTTGACAAACGATAAATGCTTAAGTACTATGGTTAGGGACAATAGATCATACATCGTTATGACATGTTGTTCCTAACCTTTTTCTTGAAAAAATCGATAGTTTATGTCGAATTTTTTTGTGGAAAGCTGGAAGTGTGTAAAAGCGAGTAACGAGAGGGGCACCGTGCGTGAAAGATAGGAAAAACGGACCTTTGCAAGCTTTTGCATTAGTTGGAACAATAGGGGTAGAACTTGCTACCTCTGTTATTTTTGGCTTCTGGGTCGGACGTGCGGTCGACAATTGGCTGAAAACCGAACCGTGGTTTATGCTTATCGGTTTATTGTTCGGCTTAGGGTTAGGGATTATGGGAGTTTTCTTTCTGGTGAAACAGTTCTTTGGAGAATAGCATGGAACCATTTACTTCATCAATTAAAACGATGGCCCGATACATATTTCTTCTGTTTACGGGTGTTGTCTTGTTGTGGCTATTTATGCCGCAGCGAGTATTTTTTCAAGGGTTAATTCTTGGGATGCTGGTCAGCATGGCAAACGGATTTATCCTTTTTGTGAAAACGCTACAGGCTGGAGATGTGGCGCTGCACCCCGGCAGGAGGATGAGAAGCGTAGGAATGCTGCCCCGTTTTTTGCTTGCGGGGTTTGCGGTATATGTCTCCTTTAGAATGCCCCATATCTTTTCCTTCTACGGGGTGATTGTTGGGTTAATGACAGTTCCAGTCGTTACACTTCTATTCGCTATCTATCAATATTTATCCATACAAAAATAACGCGCTTACGAAAGGGGTGAATGAGAAGATGGAACACTACTCTCCAACCTTTGAGTTTTTGGGTATGACATTTGATATTCCTGTCATGCTTATGACTGTTTTGACTGCTGTCCTTGTATTTATTGTCGTTATGATTAGTACCAGAAACATGACGTCGGGCGTACCGAGAGGATGGCAAAACTTCTTTGAATGGGTCATTGATTTCGTTCGTGGAATTGCTGGCCAATTTATGGACGCAAAGACTAGCACCAAGTTTGTAACGCTAGCCTTAACTCTTTTCTTGTACATTTTTATCGGGAACCAGCTGGGGGTCATGGCCAACTTCAGCGTGCTGTATACTGAACCGAATCCGGCCCTGGGTATCACTCAGGAGGTCATCAATGAACATGGCCATGAAGTTGTACATGACGGACAAACGGTAAAAGGTGTAACTGTGAACTGGTTCAAGTCACCGACCGCTTCTCCGAGCGTAACGTTCGGTTTGGCACTGATGGTGCTTCTCTACGCGCACTATCTGGGCATCAAGAAAGACCCGGCAGGTTATGTGAAACACTGGTTCCAACCGCATCCTTTGATGTTTATCCTGCATGTTATGGAAGAATTTATTATCAAGCCATTGACGCTCCCGCTCCGTCTTTTCGGTAACATTTTCGCGGGTGAGGTTCTGATTGCTTTTCTGCTTGCAGGTTCCGTTGCGGTTGTCAGCCTTCCGCTTATCGTTTGGTTAGGTTATTCCTTATTTGTTGGCACTATTCAGGCGTATATCTTTACAACATTAACTCTAGTGTACATTTCCCAAAAAGTTGTGGATGAACACTAATCTTTACTTTTGTTAATGAACCCTTTTAATCTTATAAAAATGCATGTTTTGATAATTTGCTGAGGAGGGAAATCATAATGGATTTCGCAATTGCATTAGGTTTAATTTTTGGTCTGGCCGCTGTTGGCGCAGGTATTGGTAACGGTCTTGTAGTTTCTCGTACTATTGAAGGTGTTGCTCGTCAACCGGAAGCACGCGGTGGTCTGATGGGTCTGATGTTCCTTGGTCTTGGTCTGGTAGAGGCGGTTCCGATTATCGCAGTTGCTATCGGTTTCATGCTGTTCGGACGTCTCGGCTAATAGGTAAAGAAAACGTTCAGCAATTGGATATTTTTATCGGGGCGAGGGCCGTTATCCTTCGCCTTCCTTTTGTACCTAAGTGAATTCTCCTGCTACAGGAAAGGAGTTGACGGACTGTGTTACCTCAATTAGGCACGCTGCTATTCCAAGTGGTTGTGTTTTTAATTCTTCTGGCGCTTGTTTCCAGGTTTGCAATGAAGCCGGCAATGTCGGTACTGCAAAAACGCCAGGAACATATCGAAGGACAAATCGCGGCTGCTGAGAAAGCGAATGCGGAAGCGCAAGCCCTTTTAAAACAGCAGCAGGCTGAACTTAAAAAGGTGCGTGAAGAAGCGCAGAGCATTTTAGAAACGAAGAAAAAGCAAGCGGAGGACGAAGCGGAGCAAATCATCGCCGCAGCTCAAGAGCGCGCGGAGCGCATGGTTGAAGAGGCGAAGCTGGAAATCAACCGCGAAAAGGAAAAAGCGCTTGCTTCTGTACGTGATCAAGTAGCGGGTCTTTCCGTGCTTCTTGCTTCTAAAATTATTGAAAAAGAAATGTCGCAAGCAGAACAGCAAGATACGATTGAACAGTTTATGAGACAGGTGGGCGGTCAAGTATGAGTGCTGTTGCAAAGCGCTATGCCCGCGCCCTCTATGAAGTAGCCAGTGAAAAACAGGCAGTCGAAACAATGGAAAACGAACTTATCCAGATTACGGATATCATTAAAGGAAATGATGAGTTGAACATGCTTTTGGCTCATCCGAAAGTGACAGCCGATGAAAAGAAGGAAATGGTGAATGCTTTGTTTGCCGGTAAAATTTCTGACATCGCGCTGAACTTTGTTCATATTCTTATTGAGCGGGGACGTGAAGACGAACTGAACGACGTCCTCAAGCACTTCACGGAGCTCTCCAACGAGGCGCGCGGCATTGCTGACGCGACAGTCACTACCGCAAAACCGTTGACAGAAGCTGAAGTGCAAAAGATCGCTGAACAATTCGGACAAAAATTAAATAAAAAGCTGCGTGTAACGACAAAGGTCGATCCTTCCATTATCGGCGGCATGATTGTTCGCATCGGTGACCGCCTCTATGATGGTAGCATCAAAGGAAAGCTGGCTCGCTTTACGCAGCAAATTAAGCAAGCCCAAGTATGATAGATAGGGGTGAACCATAAGGTGAGTGCAATCAGACCAGATGAAATTAGCTCTCTGATTAAACAACAGATTGAAAAATATAAATCTGACATCCAGGTTGTGGATGTGGGCACTGTTATCCAGGTTGGTGACGGTATCGCGCGCGTTCATGGTTTGCAAAACGTTATGGCCGGTGAGCTCGTTGAGTTCCAGAACGGTGTAATGGGGCTGGCGCAAAACCTTGAAGAAGATAATGTAGGTGTCGTTATCCTTGGTCCGTATACAGAAATCCGTGAAGGCGACGAAGTAAAGCGCACAGGTCGCATCATGGAGGTTCCGGTAGGAGAAGCGCTGCTCGGCCGCGTTGTGAATCCGCTCGGTCAGCCGCTGGATGGTCTGGGCCCGATTGAAACAACTGAATTCCGTCCGATCGAAAGCCCGGCGCCCGGCGTTATGGCACGTAAATCCGTACATGAGCCGCTGCAAACAGGTATCAAAGCGATCGACGCGATGATCCCGATCGGCCGTGGTCAGCGTGAGTTGATTATCGGTGACCGCCAAACGGGTAAAACAGCCATCGCTTTAGATACAATCATTAACCAAAAAGGCAATGGCATGATTTGTATCTATGTCGCAATCGGCCAGAAGCAATCCACGGTTGCAGGTGTGGTGGAAACGCTCCGCCAGCATGGCGCCCTTGAATATACGATCGTTGTATCGGCTACAGCGTCCGATCCGGCTCCGCTGCTTTATCTTGCTCCGTACGCGGGCGTAGCGATGGGCGAGTACTTCATGTATAAAGGCGGACATGTACTGTGTGTTTATGACGACCTTTCCAAACAGGCAGCAGCATACCGCGAACTTTCGCTGTTGCTTCGTCGTCCGCCGGGTCGTGAAGCGTATCCGGGTGACGTATTCTATTTGCACAGCCGCTTACTGGAGCGCGCAGCTAAGTTGAGCGACGATCTTGGCGGCGGTTCTCTGACTGCGCTGCCGTTCATTGAAACACAGGCAGGTGACGTATCTGCATACATTCCTACGAACGTAATTTCGATTACGGATGGTCAAATTTTCCTTGAATCGAACCTGTTCCACTCCGGTCAACGTCCGGCGGTTAACACAGGTATCTCAGTATCGCGTGTAGGTGGTGCCGCGCAAATTAAAGCAATGAAGAAAGTTGCCGGTTCTCTGAAGCTTGACATGGCGCAATACCGCGAGCTGCAAGCGTTCGCCCAGTTCGGTTCTGACCTTGACAAAGCAACGCAAGCGCGTCTGGCGCGCGGTGAGCGCACGGCTGAAATTCTGAAGCAAGGTCAGTTCGAACCGATGCCGGTTGAGAAGCAAGTTGTTTCTATTTATGCGGTTACGCGCGGCTTCATGGACGACATTCCGGTAGCAGACGTACGCCGCTTTGAAAAAGAACTGCTTGCTTATATCGAACATAACAAAAAAGAAATCTTCGACACGATTGTGAACACGAAAGAGTTACCACCAGAAGATCAATTGAACGCAGCCATTGAAGAGTTCAAGAAGACGTTCGTAACTTCTGAGTAATTCGTATGTTGTATAAACGAAAGAAGCTTTATTTAGATGAAGGATAAAGGTGGTGAACAATCGTGGCCGGAGGAGGACTTCGTGAAATCAAGTCGCGCATTAAGAGTGTGCAGAATACGCGGCAAATTACAAAGGCGATGAAGATGGTCGCTGCCGCGAAATTGCGTCGCGCCCAGGAAAGAGCGGAAGCCGCTCGTCCTTACGCGGAAAAAATGCGCGAAGTAGTAATGAGTATTGCGGCTGGTACGTCAGGAGCGAAGCATCCAATGCTTGAAAGTCGTCCCGTAAAGAAGACGGGTTATGTAGTCATTACGTCTGACCGGGGGCTGGCGGGCGGATACAACGCCAACGTTCTTCGTCTCGTAGCGCGTACCATCGCCGAACGGCATAACAGCAAAGATGAATACACGATCATCGCATTGGGGCGTAAAGGTCGTGACTTCTTTAAAAAACGCGGATATCCGCTTGCGGACGAGTTCGTGAATCTGTCCGATTCTCCGACGTTTGCTGACATTAAAAGCATAGCACGCAATGCTGTTCAATTGTTTGCCGACGGAAAAATTGACGAGTTATACCTTGTATACAATAAGTTTGTCAGCGCGATTCAGCAGGTGCCGACGGAACTGCGTCTTTTGCCGCTTGCTGAGATCGAGAAGGTAGAAGGTACGCCGACATATGATTTTGAACCGTCTGCAGACGAAGTGCTTGCCGACCTGTTGCCGAAATATGCGGAAACCCTTATCTTCAGCGCGCTGCTGGACGCTAAGGCGAGCGAGCAAGGGGCCCGTATGACCGCAATGGGCAACGCAACGGATAACGCTACAGATATGATTGAACGCCTGACACTGTTTTATAACCGTGCCCGCCAGGCGGCGATCACACAGGAAATCGCCGAAATCGTAGGCGGAGCGAGCGCGCTCGAATAAGCTTCGATGCGTTAGATAGGAGGGAAACAGATGAGCAAGGGACGCGTACTTCAGGTTATGGGTCCGGTCGTAGATATTCAGTTCGAACGCGGACACCTGCCTGAGATTTATAACGCTATTAAAATTAACGAAACACTCGATAACGGCAAGGTTATCGATCTTACTTTGGAAGTAGCTCTTCACCTAGGAGACAATACTGTTCGTACGGTTGCTATGTCTTCCACTGACGGCTTGGTTCGTGGAATGGAAGCGGTAGACACAGGCAAAGCGATTTCTGTGCCGGTAGGACCGAAAGTGCTGGGTCGTGTATTTAACGTGCTTGGAGAGCCAATCGACCTGAAAGAAGCGCCAAAGGATGTTGAATATTATCCGATTCACCGCGCAGCGCCGTCGTTTGAAGAACAATCCACAGCCGATGAAATGCTCGAAACAGGTATTAAGGTTGTAGATTTGCTTGCGCCATACGCAAAAGGTGGTAAAATCGGTCTGTTCGGTGGTGCCGGCGTAGGTAAAACGGTATTGATTCAGGAGCTTATTAACAACATCGCCCAGGAGCACGGCGGTTACTCGATCTTTGCGGGCGTAGGCGAACGTACCCGTGAAGGTAACGATCTGTACCACGAGATGGTAGATTCCGGGGTTATCGATAAAACATCCATGGTGTTCGGCCAGATGAACGAGCCGCCGGGAGCGCGTCTGCGCGTAGCGCTGACAGGTTTGACCATGGCGGAATACTTCCGCGATGTAGAAGGACGTGACGTACTTTTATTCATTGACAATATCTTCCGTTTCACGCAGGCAGGTTCCGAGGTATCCGCGCTGCTTGGGCGTATGCCTTCTGCGGTAGGTTACCAGCCGACGCTGGCTACGGAGATGGGGCAACTGCAAGAGCGTATCACATCTACGAAGAAAGGTTCCGTAACGTCTATCCAAGCGATTTACGTACCGGCGGACGACTACACCGACCCGGCACCGGCAACAACGTTTGCGCACTTGGATGCGACAACGAACCTTGACCGCGGTATTTCCGAGCTTGGTATTTATCCTGCGGTAGACCCGCTGGCGTCCACTTCTCGGATTCTGACTCCTGCCGTTGTAGGTCAGGAACATTACGAAGTAGCGCGCGGCGTTCAGGCTATCCTGCAACGTTATAAAGAACTGCAAGACATTATTGCCATCCTCGGTATGGACGAATTGTCTGATGAAGATAAAACGATCGTAGGACGCGCACGCAGAATTCAGCGCTTCCTGTCCCAGCCGTTCCACGTTGCTGAACAGTTCACAGGCTTCCCGGGCAAATATGTTCCGGTTAAAGAAACGGTTCGTAGCTTCAAAGAAATTCTGGAAGGTAAACACGACGATCTTCCGGAAGCAGCGTTCCTGTATGTAGGAACAATCGAAGAAGCGGTTGAGAAAGCTAAGAAAATGTAGTGGTTCAACCCTGATAATGGGGAGGGTTTCGTAAATGAATACAATCGCAGTCGAAATCGTCACTCCAGAACGGGTTGTCTACCGCGGCGATGCTCGCATTGTTGTAGCCAGAGGTGTTGAAGGGGATTTGGGTATTTTGCCGAATCACATTCCGATGGTTACACCGCTTAAGATTGCTCCGGTTCTGGTAAAGAAGCACGAAGGCGAAGACGACAAAATCGCAGTGAGCGGCGGCATTATGGAGGTACGCAGGGATAAAGTCACCATTCTTGCGGAAACGGCCGAGCTTCCTGATGAGATTGACGTAGACCGCGCAAGAGCGGCAAAGGAGCGCGCAGAGCGCCGCCTCGCTGAAAACGAGAGAGAAGACATTGACTTTAAACGTGCACAGTTGGCGCTGCAACGCGCCATGACGCGTTTAGATGTTGCCGGAAAATAATATGCTAATTCTATGAAGGAAAAGCTCCTCCATAAGTTTCGGAGGAGCTTTTTTCATGTCTAAGACTAAAGTTTGCATCGTATGTTATAATGAAGGAAAGACAAACAAAGCAAAGTTAGCTAGGCAGATTGTGCTCTTTGATAATATGCTCGAGCAATTTTTCGCAGGAGCGGCGGATAATGGTGTACGTTTCAAGGAACGCTTCATCACCGCGCGCCCATGGATCGGGAACGTCACCGGGGCCTTCAGGATCAAATTCGCGAAGCAGGTGCAAGTTTCCGTTTACTGCGCCCAAACATCGAATGTTGCTTTGGTTGGAAGCATCCATAGCAATGACATAATCCCACTGGGTCAAATCTTTTGTGGTAAACTGCCGGGCGAATTGTCCGGCCAGCGAAATCCCGTGTTTTTCCGCGACGCGTCTGGAACCTGGATCCGGCAATTTTCCAACATGATAACTCGCAGTGCCTGCCGAGTCGATGACGAAGTAATCCTCAATTCCTTTTTCTCTCACCAGATGCCGGAATACTCCTTCTCCCAGTGGAGAGCGGCATATATTTCCTAAACAGACGAAGATGACGCCTATTTTCTTTGTCTCCAAAAGAATCACTTCCTTATCTATAAAATTTCGTTACCATTATACCAAACGGCGCAGTTCCCAATATATCATAAGCTTTGAAATTCCACTATTAGACAGTACCTGTACCATTTGATATAATTGTATGGAGTTTTCATCTATTTAAAGTTTTTAATCAATGATTTATAAAAAATTCATAATTTAGGGTAGGGGGGAAAAGTATGGCGACAGTATACATGAATAATTATCTGATTGTTGCTATTTTTCTCTTTTTGGGTATTCTCTTGCCCGTGGGTGCGCTTACATTGGCGCGTTTTCTGCGCCCTAGCAATCCGACGGAGGAAAAGAGAAAAACTTATGAGAGCGGGGTGGAGCCGGTAGGGTCAAGCTGGGTACAATTTAACGTTAAATACTACATTTTCGCTCTTTTGTTCGTAGTGTTTGACGTAGAAACGGTTTTCTTATATCCTTGGGCGGTCGCCTATGACAGCCTTGGGTTATTCGCACTGGTCGAAATGGTTATTTTTATTGTGCTGCTTGTAATAGGGTTAATCTATGCCTGGAAGAAGAAGGTGTTAGAATGGAACTGAACTTGGAGGACATCAGTCTGGAAGAACGCAAAGAGCTTGAACGCAATGTTTTTTTCAGTACGTTTGAACAGTTAAAGGCTTGGGCCCGCAGCAACTCCATTTGGCCGTTAACATTCGGTCTGGCTTGTTGTGCGATCGAGATGATGGGCACAGGCGGTGCCAACTGGGATACGGATCGTTTTGGCGTGTTCTACCGGGCTTCACCGCGTCAGGCTGACTGTATGATTGTCTCTGGTACCGTTACAAAGAAAATGGCTCCACTTGTGCGCCGTTTATACGACCAGATGGCTGAGCCAAAATGGGTGATTGCCATGGGGTCATGCGCTACAGCCGGAGGGCCATATGTGCATTCTTATGCCGTAGTGAAGGGCGTGGATCAGATCATCCCGGTTGATGTGTATATTCCGGGTTGCCCGCCGAGCCCGCCTGCGCTTATTTACGGCATTAACAAACTACAAGAGAAGATTAGATACGAAGCAAAGACGGGGAAGAGGGTGACCGGTGAATGAGTGAAGAGAAGAAGAAGCCGACACCGGAAGAAAAAGCGAAAGCCGCTGCTGCAGCCAAAGCTGCTGCGGAGGCAAAGCGCAAACGCATGGAAGCGGAAGGAGCGGGAGGAAAAGCCGCTGAAGGGGACGCAGATGCAATTGCTAAGGCGAAGGCCGCTGCCGCTGCCAAAGCGAAAGCCGCCGCCGCAGCCGCGGCCAAGGCAAAGGCAGCAGGTACAACGGGCAGAGCAGAAGCGGACGAAGGCTCCAAAAAGCCGTCTCCAAAGCAGCCGGTACTTGATAAGATTGTGAAAGTTATAACAGAAAACTTTGGTGCCGATGTGCTTGAGGATTCGTACATTAACGAGTTGAGCGAGCATATGCCAACCTTAATCGTCAAGAAAGAGAAATGGCATGACGTAGCTCGCTTGCTGCATGACCATGAAGAACTGGCATTCGATTATTTATCTTTAAGTCTTGGCGTGGATTATGAAACGTATATGGAGTCGATTGTGTACCTTTATTCCTACAAACAGCGGTACAATGTATGCGTAAAGGTAAAACTGGCTCGGGATAACCCAAAAGTCGCATCTGTTATGGATATTTGGGCAGGCGCCGATTGGTTTGAGCGCGAGACGTATGATTTGCTTGGCATTACATACGAAGGTCACGCCAACTTGAAGCGTATTCTGCTCCCGGATAACTGGGTAGGACATCCGCTTCGCAAAGATTATGTACAATATGACGAGGAGGTGTGAGGAGGTGGGCACCAAGTCGGGAATCAGAACCGAAGAAATGCTGCTCAATGTAGGTCCTCAACACCCGAGTACGCACGGGGTGTTTCGTCTGATTGTCAAAATTGATGGGGAAACAATTACGGGGGCGACTCCGGTGATCGGGTATTTGCACCGCGGTACGGAAAAGCTGGCAGAAAACTTGAATTACACCCAAATCATTCCTTATACAGATCGGATGGACTATTTGTCCGCGATGACCAATAACTATATGATGGTGCATACAGTGGAGACGCTCATGGGGCTGGAAATTCCCGAGCGTGCCGAATATCTGCGCGTAATCGTGATGGAATTGCAGCGCATCGCCAGTCATATGGTATGGTTTGGCACATACTTGCTCGACATCGGGGCGTTAAGCCCATTTTTGTACGCGTTCGCGGACCGAGAGCGAATTCTTGCCCTTTTCAACGAATTGTGCGGCGCCCGCCTTACGTATAACTACATGCGTGTCGGCGGTGTGAAATGGGACGCGCCGGAAGGCTGGATTGATAAAGTGAAAGAGTTCGTTTCATACATGCGCGGACAACTGGAAGGTTACCATCAGCTTGTCAGCGGAAATGAGGTCTTCTTAAACCGTTTGAAAGGCATTGGTGTGATTACGCAGGAAGAGGCGATCAATTATTCGCTAAGTGGTGTGTTGCTTCGCTCCACTGGCGTGAAATGGGACTTGCGCAAAGATGCTCCCTATTCTATTTATGATCGGTTTGATTTTGAAGTGCCGACCGAGACGGCGGGCGATTGCTATGCCCGTTATAAGCTCCGCTTACGGGAGATGGAAGAATCTCTAAAAATCGTTGAGCAAGCGGCTGAGCAATTCCCGGCTGACGGCGAGATCATGGCGAAAGTTCCGCGCGTCATTCGTACGCCGCAGGGAGAGGCGTTCACTCGAATTGAATCGCCGCGCGGAGAGATTGGCTGTTATATCGCCAGCAACGGCAAAGATAAGCCGTACCGGATAAAGTTCCGCCGACCGTCTTTCGCGAACCTGCAGATTCTTCCGAAACTGCTGATAGGCAAAAACATTGCCGATATGGTGGCGATTCTCGGAAGCATTGATATTGTGCTAGGGGAGGTAGACGGCTGATGGGCGCTTATCTAGAACAGAGCCTGGGATGGCAGAACGGCTTTATTTTTGTTTTGTCTGCGGTCATTCTTCTGGCTATCGTACTTGGATTTGTAACGTATTCTATCTATTTTCAGCGTAAAATTCTTGGCTGGATGCAGCTTCGTATTGGTCCAAACCGGGTTGGTCCCTTCGGCCTTCTGCAAACGGTTGCCGACGTGCTAAAACTTTTGTTAAAAGAAGATATCATTCCGAAAGCGGCGGACAAACCGCTCTTTATTCTCGCCCCGGTGCTTGCATTTATGCCTGCGTTCGCTGTGCTGGCGGTGATGCCGTTTACCGAATCGCTTCATTTCGCCGATTTAGGTGTCGGACTACTGTATTATATTGCAATTTCCGGTATTACAGTGCTGGGGGTTGTTACAGGTGGGTGGGCATCCAATAACAAATGGGCGCTCATTGGCGCCATGCGTTCCGCGGCGCAGATGATTAGCTACGAAATTCCGCTCGTCCTGTCTGTCGTCGGCGTTATTCTTATGACCGGCAGTCTCAACTTGATTGATATTGTTGAGAAGCAAAAGGAAATGGGTATGTGGTTTTTTATTCCACAGTTTTTAGGGTTTGTGATTTTCATCATCGCGCAGCTTGCGGAGTTAAGCCGGACACCGTTCGACTTAACGGAGGCAGAATCGGAACTTATTTCCGGTTATCATGTTGAGTATAGCGGCTTCCGTTGGGCTTTCTTCATGTTGGCCGAGTATGTGTACATTTTTGCGATGGCATCGCTGACAACAGTATTGTTTTTAGGTGGATGGTTGCCGCCGTTTGAATTCCTCGGATTTATTCCGGGCATCGTTTGGTTCGCCATCAAGTTTTGCGCTATTGTCTTCTTTATTTTCTGGTTACAGGCGACATTCCCGCGGATGCGCGTTGACCAGCTTATGCAGATGGGGTGGAAAGTACTGTTGCCGCTTGCGCTTGTCAATATTTTAATCACCGCGGTGTTAAAAACAGTGCTATAAAAGAGGTGATATTATGCTAGGCTTTGCCAAGGGGATGGCTTACACATTTAAACAGATGACCAAAAAGAAAGTGACCCATATGTATCCGGACCAGGAAATGGTGTGGCCGGAACGGTTTCGCGGCATTCAGCATTTCTCACCTGATAAGTGCATTGTGTGCAATCAGTGCGCCCGGATTTGTCCGACAGACTGCATTAATCTTGTCGGGAAAAAAAGCGATGATCCGAACAAAAAAGGAAAAGTCATTGATACGTACGATATTAACTTTGAAATCTGTATTCTGTGCGATCTTTGCACGGAAGTGTGTCCGACTGAGGCGATTGTGATGACAACCAACTTTGAGCTTGCAGCGTATAGCCGTGACGAGTTGTTCAAGAACCTCAAGTGGCTGGACGCTAATAATACGAATGTACGGGGAGGGAACGCATAGATGAGCGGAGAATTCATCGCTTTTTTTGTTCTCGCCTTGTTGACCATCGGGGGAGCGGTTTTTATGATTAGCTTTACCCGGGTTGTGCATATGGTAGTGGCGCTGGCGTTTACGTTTTTAGGTATTGCTGGGCTTTACGTGCTGCTGGAAGCCGAATTTGTCGGTGTGACGCAAGTGTTGGTGTACTCCGGGGCGATTTCTATTTTGATGCTGTTCGGTATTATGTTAACACGCCATGATGCGACGGAAGTAACAGAGAGAAAAGGGCCTTTTAAATACATTGCGTTTGCTGGGATCGCCGTGTTTTTTATCGTTGCATTCTTAGGTATTCAAAGCGCACATTGGGGCGATCAGCAGGCCGATTTCACAAAGCAGAACAATGTGAAAGAAATTGGAATTCAGTTATTTACCCATTACGTCATTCCGTTTGAAGCTGTCTCTGTTCTTTTGCTGGTCGCGCTTGTAGGAGCCATTATCTTGGCTAAGAAGGAGGCGGAGGACGAATGAGTATACCGGTTACTTCATATTTGCTGGTTGCGTTAATTCTTTTCTGCATCGGGTTGTATGGCGCGCTGACCAAGCGGAACGCCGTTATTGTGTTGTTGTCGATCGAGCTTATGCTAAATGCGGTCAATATTAACCTTGTCGCGTTTGCCAAGTATGGCATGTTTCCAAATATTTCAGGGCAGATTTTCTCGTTGTTCACCATTACGGTAGCAGCAGCCGAGGCGGCAGTAGGGCTGGCCATTCTCATTTCCCTGTACCGTAACCGTAATACTGTACAGGTTGATGAGATGGATTTGATGAAGCGATAGAATGGAAAAAGGACTGGTGAATATGGATATGATAGCGAATGCCTGGCTCATACCGCTCTTCCCGCTTATAGCTTTCGTGCTGCTTGTGGCTTTTGGTCGTCAATGGAAAGAAAGAGCGGCGTACGTCGGGATTCTGGCGACAGCTGCGTCGTTTGTGTTCGCCCTTCTGGTTTTTTTTGAGCGGTTTGTCGAGGGAGCCACAGATTATATCAATACAGATTTTCATTGGTTAACATTTGCCGGGGAGAAAATTACAATGGGCTTTGAGGTAAACCAGCTGAACGCAATGATGCTGGTTGTTGTCACACTCGTTAGTATGCTGGTTCACATTTATTCTCGCGGCTATATGCGCGGCGATGAACGTTTTCCGGTGTTTTATCAGTATCTTGCCCTTTTTACATTCTCCATGCTGGGCGTAGTGCTTTCGCCGAACATTCTTCAGCTGTACATATTCTGGGAGCTTGTCGGAGTATGTTCATTCTTGCTTGTAGGTTTTTATTTTTATAAACCGGAAGCGAGAGCGGCGGCGAAGAAGGCGTTTATCGTGACACGTATTGGAGACGTTGGGCTATTTATTGCGCTTGCGCTTATTTTTTGGTGGGTTGGCAGTTTCGATTACAGCGAAATTTTCAATAAGATCGCGGCGGGCGCCATTGAAGAATGGAAACTTACATTGCTTGGCATTTTGATTTTTGTCGGTGCGGTTGGTAAATCCGGTCAATTCCCGCTTCATACGTGGTTGCCGGACGCGATGGAAGGTCCGACGCCTGTCAGCGCGTTAATTCACGCCGCGACAATGGTGGCAGCAGGTGTGTATTTGGTGGCGCGGATGTATGATTTGTACCTCGCCTCGCCGGTAGCAACGGAGGTTGTCGCTTATATAGGCGGCTTTACCGCAATCTTTGCCGCTTCTATAGGTTTGACGCAAAGGGATATTAAACGCGTGCTCGCATATTCTACCGTGAGCCAGCTTGGTTACATGATGCTGGCGCTTGGCGCGGCGAGCGCGGCCGGCTATGTGGCAGGGACATTTCACCTGATGACGCACGCTTTCTTTAAAGCTCTATTATTCCTTGCGGCGGGCAGTGTGATTCACGCCGTGCATACGCAGGATATTTTTGAAATGGGCGGCCTATGGAAGAAAATGCGCATTACAGGTCCCGTCTTTTTGGTCGGTTGTCTTGCTATCGCCGGTATCCCACCTTTTGCCGGCTTTTGGTCCAAGGAAGAAATTCTCGTGGCAACGCTGGATTCCGGGCATATTGACTTGTTTGTCGTTGCGCTGATCGCTGCTTCGTTTACGGCGTTTTACATGTTCCGCCTCTTTTTCCTGACATTCGGTGGGCAGTCGAGGGGCGGAAGTCAGGCGCATGAATCACCCGGCGTTATGACGTTGCCAATGATTGTGCTGGCTGTGCTAGCTGTTATTGCTGGATTTATTAATACGCCATGGAAACCTGTCCTGGGAGAATGGTTGACGGAAGATATGACCGCGTTTCATGGTGGTACGCACGGTGCTGGATGGGTAACGATTGTGGCAATTGCGGTGTCTGTTGCAGGTATTGCGCTGGCCTGGATGATGTACGGCAGGGGCAAAATGCCGGCGGAAGGTACAGGTGGCGTGCTGTACCGGGTATCGTTCCGCAAATACTACATGGATGAAATATACGATACCGTATTTGTAAAACCGTTGCGCGCGATCGGAAAAGGACTCCATATATTTGACGTATGGGTTATTGATGGACTCGTGCGTCTCATTGCCGCGTTTACAAGGGGAATCGGCGGTGTGGGCGCAAGAATGCAAAACGGACAAATCCAGACATATGGAGCAATCGCCTTTATCGGGCTCGTGCTTCTAATTGTTGGTTTAACAATAGCAGGGGGGTATGTTGGGCAATGGCGAACTATTTTCTTATAATCCTAACATTTTCACCACTTTTGGGTGTGCTGTTGCTCGCTTTTATCCCGAAAAGCCTGCCTGGCACAGTCAAAGCGATCGGGATTCTGGCGACGCTCGTTCCGCTTGTGCTGACTTTCATGCTGTATGCTAACTTTAACTTGGTAGCGGAAGGCATGCAATTGTCACAGCAATGGAACTGGATTCGCATTCCGATCGGCGAACAGGCAATTCCGATTACATTTGAGGTCGGGGTGGACGGTCTGTCCATGCCATTGCTTGTACTGACGACTGTCATTAGTACAATGGCAGCGGTAGCGGCACTGAGCATTAATAAGCGCTGGAAAGAGTTTTACATTTTATTTCTAATCGTTGAGATGGGAATGCTTGGTGTCTTCTCTTCAACGAATCTGTTTCAGTTTTTTATCTTTTTTGAGTTTACTATTATTCCGCTATTCTTTATGATGGGAATTTGGGGATACATGGATCGAGAGAGGGCGGCCATGAAGTTCCTCCTTTATAACGGCGTAGGCTCGGCGATTATGCTTATCGTATTCGTAACGCTGTTTATTCTTGTAGGTACGTTGAGCATGGAAGAGATTAGGCAACTGTTAACCGATCCGATGTCGCCGCGTAATGTGCCCAATCTGCCAGGCTATATTCCGGATTCTATTCGTTTCGGCCTGTTCTTGGCCTTGCTGATTGCGTTTGCGATTAAGATTCCTGTCGTTCCGTTCCATACATGGATGCTTAAAGCGTACCAGGAAGCGCATCCGGCGGTCATTATGATTTCTTCCGGCGTGCTTATTAAAATTGGTGGCTACGCGCTTATTCGTATGAACGCAGCATTTTTCCCTGAGTGGATGAATCAACTGTCCACTCTTATCGCAGTATTGGGCGTGATTAATATTTTGTACGGCGCCGTACTTGCGCTTGTGCAGGATGAACTCAAGCAGATGCTGGCATACTCCAGCGTAAGCCATATGGGAATTATGTTGCTTGGTCTTGCCGCCACGAATCTTCAGGGCTTTCAGGGCGCGGTTTTCCAAATGGTATCGCATGGTCTTATCGCAGCCCTCATGTTTTATATGGTGTCGCTTGTGCATGAACGTACGGGCACAAGCAATATTCGTGAGCTGGGCGGGCTTGCGAAATCAATGCCGATGATCAGCGGGGTTTTATTGACCGCTATGATGGCTTCAGCTGGTCTGCCAGGTATGTCCGGATTTATTAGTGAATTTCTTTCCTTTGTCGGCTTGTTCGGCGTAAAGCCGGTGATCGCTGCTGTTGGCGCCCTCGGTCTTATCCTGACGGCAGCGTACTTACTGCGCGCGATACTTGGAACAACGTTTGGCCCTATTCAGCAGAAGCATGAGTCGCTGTCTGACGCACAGGCGATTGAAGTTGTTCCGATGGTTGTTCTGTTAAGCTTGGTTATCTTAATCGGTGTATATCCTGCCGTACTAAGCGAACCGCTGCAGACAACGCTGCAAAATATCGTGCCAAGGATAGGAGGGTAAAAGCCGATGAGTAGTGTTAGTAAATGGGGGAACCTTGCTCAATACGATTGGTCGGTGATGAGCCCTGAATTTATTATACTGGGTGTCGCTACGCTCCTCTCGCTGCTTGATTTATTCATGAATAAAAAAGCCGACCGGCGCATTCTCGCCTGGATTGGATTTTTGGGAATCATCGTTGCGGGATATTTTGTAGTACGAAACACCGGCCAAAATGTTGTATCTATTCTTAACGATATGTACCGTGTGGATGGGTTCGCCAATGCGTTCAAGTTGCTTTTCTTAAGCGGTGTAGCCTTTGTGTTTCTTATTTCGCTTACCTATATCGATGAAAGTAAAAACATAAGATATTCAGGTGAATACTATTATTTAATTCTGACCGCCTTACTTGGCGCGATGCTGATGGCTTCTTCTTCCGACTTAATTACGTTGTTTGTAGGGCTTGAGCTTCTTTCGATTTCTTCCTATATTTTGGTCGGAACAAGAAAACAGCACATCCATTCCAATGAATCGGCGTTTAAATACGTTATTTCCGGTGGCATTGCATCGGCGATTACGTTGTATGGCATGTCATTTATCTACGGATTGACAGGCTCAACGAATCTGTATGTGATTGCTGAACGGTTATCGAGCGTCTTTTATGATGGCTTCGACTTTTTGGTTTATTTCTCGTTTTTCTTAATGTTTGTCGGCTTCGCGTTCAAAATATCTGTGGTGCCGTATCATATGTGGGCGCCCGACGTATATCAGGGAGCGCCGACGCCGATTGCTGCGTTTCTATCGGTTGTTTCCAAAGCGGCTGGCTTTGCGATTGTCTTGCGTGTTTTCCTCATTAGCTTTGGCAGTTTAGTTAGCTTTGACATGGAGACGGGTCAGCAAGGTTCCGTGCTGGTGAATACGCTTAGTGTTTACATTGCAATTGTTGCTGCGGCATCCATGATTATCGGCAATACGCTGGCCATGCGTCAGGTGAATATAAAGCGGATGATGGCTTATTCGGGCATTGCTCAGGCTGGCTATCTGCTTGTACCATTTGCTACGTTAACGGTGCTGATGTTTGAGCAAACAATGTTCTATTTGGTTGCATACTTGTTCGCCAATATGGGGGCGTTTGCGATTATTATGCTCGTGAATCGCGATCAGAAAACGGAAGATTTAAAATCATTCGCGGGTTTGTATCATCGGGCGCCGTGGATGGCTATTGCCATGACATTCTTCCTGCTTTCGCTTGCTGGTCTCCCGATTACGGCTGGATTCTTCGGCAAGTTTTACATTTTCATGAGCGCCATTGTGCACAGTAGTTACTGGCTGGCAGGTATTATGCTCGCGACCAGCGTAGTGTCTTACTATTATTATTTTGGTGTGATTCGCCAGATGTATATGCGTCCAGGCAAAACGGAAGCTCCTTTGAAAGTTCCGGCTTCCATTGGTTTGGTTGTATTGATTGCGCTTGTTGGCACAGTTGCAGCTGGCATTATGCCAGATCCGGTCATGCAATATATTCACCATAAGTTTCCGCTGCAACAAATGTTTCAACCTGGTGGGCAGTGAATAGAGAATAAGTCATTGAAGAATGTTCCTCTATGCTTATTGTGATACAATAAGCGGGGGACATTTTTTTTTCGTTGCCTTTTTTCATGTGGAGCGTGTGGGGCGGAGGGAGAGAAAGAGCGGCAACGCCTGTGAGTTTGTTTATTATAATTATATCAAGGAAGTGAGACGAACATGGCAGTAGCAGGAATGATCAACATTTTACTGTCGCTTGTGTGCATTGGCTTGAGTTTCTGGGCGCTACAGGCGTTTCGGTTTGATCTGTTTGTGGCAAATCCGAAAGGCGCGCGCGCCAAGTTGCTGCAAATTTTTTTGTCCATCTTTATCGGGCATGGTGTTGCGTCTTTTTTCACCGACTATTTCGGCTGGACACAGTTGCTTCGTCAATTTTTCTAAACATTTGACAGTATAGGGTTCCCGTTTTTCGCGCAGACTGAGTAGTAAAACAAGAGAAACGGGAGAGGAAAATATATGAGAATGACGGAAGTATGGAAATATATCGGGGTAGCGGGAATTTTTATGTTATTTTTGCTACTGGCGTACCCTGTATTAGCGGGGATGTCTGTATCTTTAGCATCACGAGAAGCGATTGCTAAGCGGGCTTTTTCCGATGCGGAGACATTGCTTGCGGCTGTTGAAAGCACAGGCGCATCCATTCGTGAGGTACAGATACGATATAAGCAGGTCGGCCTTCGTTTTCAAGATGAGCAGGACGTGGAGCTTTTTTTGCAAGCCATTGCCAGACAGGTCGGTTTAGTATCTTGGAGGGAAGAGCAGCGGGACGACGGCGTGCGTATATACCGTGGTGAGCGAAAGAGCAATGAAGACATTGAACTAATTGCATATGTGAGCGTGTATGTTTCCGCGCAGGGGAAAGACATGCACGGTAATTTGGGGCTAACGTTCCGGGGTAAAGAAAACCAGGTACGGGTCATGAAGCACATGATCGCGGAATATATGCAAATTCCTGCAAATAGTTCTGAGCTACCGCAAATTATCTCTTGTGTTAGGGGAATTTATAATGGTAAACTGGAAAATGACTTGCAAAAGAAGAAAGTCAGACAAATACTGGCTTTTCTCGACGGAACAATGGTTGAAAGCTTGGAAGAAGAAACGGTCCTTAGCTATTCAGTTTATTCGCCCCTATTTAATACAGCTATTAAAACAAACCATCGCTCCATGAACTTGCAAGTTGCAACCCATTATGATAAAAACAATCAAGAAACGATGATAATAGCAGGAATACCAATTATTACAGTGGAATACTAGCATAGGACGCGGGGGGAAATGTAACGTGGACAAGATTATTATCCGCGGTGGACGACGTCTATCGGGAAAAGTACGGGTACACGGCGCAAAAAATGCCGTATTGCCCATCATTGCAGCATCGATTCTGGCAGAAGAGGGAGTAAGTGTCATTCATGACGTTCCTGGACTGGATGATGTTTATACAATTAGCGAAGTGATTCGTGCACTGAATGTAGATGTAAAATACGACAGTAAAGCTGAAGTATTGAAAGTAGATGCGAAGAATTTATCAGAAGTGGAGGCGCCGTACGAATGGGTTCGTAAAATGCGCGCTTCTTTCCTTGTTATGGGCTCGCTTTTAGCCCGAAAAGGGAAAGCGAAGATTCCGCTTCCGGGTGGCTGCGCGATTGGTTCGCGTGGCATTGACCAGCATTTGAAAGGCTTCGAAGCCATGGGCGCAAAGGTGGAAATCGGTCAGGGTTACATTTTTGCCAGTACGGATGGCCGCCTGAAAGGTACGAAAATTTATCTGGATATTCCGAGCGTTGGAGCCACGGAAAATATTATGATGGCAGCGACGCTTGCGGAGGGTACCACGATTATCGAAAACGTGGCGCAGGAGCCGGAAATTGTCGACCTGGCGAATTATCTGAATGCGATGGGCGCACGCGTACGTGGAGCGGGAACGGATACGATTCGCATTGATGGTGTGGAGCGCTTGACTGGTGCCGTACATACTGTAATTCCTGACCGGATTGAAGCCGGCACGTTTATGGTGGCGGCTGCGATTACGCGTGGCGATGTGTTTGTCGAGAACGCCATCGCCGATCATTTAAAACCAGTTGTAGCAAAAATGCGCGAAATGGGCGTCATTATTGATGAACTGGAAAACGGTGTCCGCGTGTACTGCGGCCCGGAACTGAAATGTGTCGATGTCAAAACGTTGCCGCACCCTGGCTTCCCTACTGATATGCAAGCACAGTTTATGGCGATGATGCTGTCCGCCAAAGGTACCAGCATGATTACCGAGACGGTATTCGAGAATCGTTTCATGCATGTCGACGAATTTAAGCGTATGGGTGCCAATATCAGGATTGAAGGGCGTACCTCAATCATAAACGGCGAGGCGCGCTTGACGGGTGCGAAAGTAAAAGCGACTGATCTGCGGGCCGGGGCGGCGCTCATTCTTGCCGGACTTATCGCGGAAGGTGAGACAGAAGTGACGGAACTGCACCATATTGACCGCGGATATGTGGATATCGTAGGCAAGCTTCGCGCGCTGGGCGCGGATATTGAGCGCCACAGCACACCGGTTGTGCAGCTTGTAAAGGATGAAGTGAGCGAAGGAATAGCTATGGCTGCTTCTTCTACAAAAGCGTCCCTTGCCTAAGCGCATTTTTGTACTTATTTGATTCTGGTTTTATTGGAGAAAAGAAGTCCCTTGAAAGTTCACAGTTTTCAAGGGATTTTTTTATCTAAAAACAGGAGAGGAGGAGTGTGAATAATAGGGAAAGAAGCGTTGTTTGGCTATTCCCTATTGCAAAACTAAAAGAAGAGGTGGAAAGTTTGGTATTTTACATTTCGATTGCAGTAATCGTTGCTTTTGTTGTTTGGGGAGGTCTGCTGCCTGAAAGTCTTTCGCAAGCGGCTGACCAGACACTAGAAGTCATAACCAGGGATTTCGGCTGGTTTTATCTATTGGCAGCTTTTTCGTTCTTAGTATTTGCGCTTTATTTGGCTTTTGGAAAATATGGACAAGTGAAATTGGGAAATGATGATGATGAACCAGAGTATTCCAATCTGACATGGTTTGCAATGCTGTTTAGTTCCGGGATGGGGATTGGACTTGTGTTCTGGGGGGTTGCGGAACCGCTCAGTCATTATGTGACTCCACCCACCGGAGAAGGGCAAACAGCGGAAGCGGCGCGTCAGGCGATGCGTTATTCTTTTTTTCACTGGGGTTTGCAGCCGTGGGCGATTTATACCATCATTGCGTTATCGCTTGCCTACTTCCAATTTCGTAAAGGACAAAAAGGATTGATCAGTGCAACGTTTTATCCGTTATTAGGCGAAAAAGTAAAGGGGCCTTTGGGTAAGCTGATTGATATTCTGGCTATTATTGCAACCGCATTCGGAGTCGCCACCTCCCTTGGTCTTGGCGTTTTGCAAATTAATGGTGGCCTTACTCATCTTACCGGGATAGCTAATACGACCACCACACAAATTATCATTATTGCTGTTGTTACCGTGTTGTATTTGCTGTCGGCGACAACAGGGCTTGATCGTGGGATTAAACTATTGAGTAATACCAATTTGATACTGGCGTTCAGTTTGTTGGTTTTTACATTATTGGTAGGACCGACTTCGTTTATTTTTGATACGTATACAACTACGCTAGGAAATTATGTGCAAAATTTAATTCAGATGAGTTTACGGCTTACACCATTTACGGAAGGCACATGGGTGGCAAATTGGACGCTATTTTATTGGGCGTGGTGGATTGCGTGGGCTCCATTTGTCGGAACGTTCATTGCGCGTGTATCCAAAGGCAGGACGATTCGCGAGTTCGTGCTTGGTGTTATGCTTATTCCGAGTTTGTTTAGCTTTCTCTGGTTTGCTGTTTTCGGTGGAACGGGCCTCTATCAAGAAATTTTTATGGGGGCACATTTAGCCGAAATTGTCCAAACAGATGTGACGAGACCTTTGTTTGTCATGCTGGAGAATTTGCCGCTAGGCTCTATTCTTGCCGGGATAGCGACGTTGCTTATTATTACATTTTTTATTACTTCTGCAGACTCCGCAACGTTTGTCCTAGGGATGCTCTCTTCTAATGGCGATTTGCATCCATCCAACAAAGTCAAGGTGATTTGGGGGATTCTGCAATCTGTGGTTGCCATTGTGTTGCTTATTAGCGGAGGGCTCGAAGGATTGCAAACGGCATCCATCGTAACGGCATTGCCGTTCGCCGTTATTTTAGCTGCAATGTGTTTTTCTATTATGAAGGCACTTCAGGAAGAGGAAAAAGAAAGAAAACGTGGCGAACGGGCTTTACGTAAAAAGCTAGAGGCATTACTTGATGAACAATAAGAAAAAAAGGAACAGGCATGTGAAAGATAAGCCTGTTCTTTTTATTAGATGCATATTTCTCTTCTTGCGGCATAGTTTTGTAGAGAAAGAAAAGTTGTCCAACTGGTATCCGGAAGGGGAGAAACATGAAGCCGATTTTCTATATCGCCCTTGCTATTGTCATCATTCTGCTTGCGGTTCCGTCGACGCTTGTCCTTATTTATTCTGGATCTGATGAGCAACCCCGGCCCGCGTCTGCTATCAGAAAAAGCGCAGCTCCAAGGACTTCACATACGACACAGAAGCCGGTTATGCATATTAACTTTTCGATTAAAGTGTTCCGGGTCGAAACCGGAAAAATTGAATCAGTTCCGCTTGAAGACTACGTGAGCGGTGTTGTGTCGGGCGAAATGCCCGCCGAATTTGAAATGGAAGCGCTCAAAGCCCAGGCTCTTGCCGCTCGCACGTATATCGCGCTCCGTCTTGCCAAAAAAGATTTCAGCGATGTTCCAAAAGGCGCACATGTGACTGATACGGTAAAACATCAAGTGTATATCGACGAAAAACAAAAAAGGGAGCGGTGGGGGAGTTCATATACGTGGAAGGAGGCGCGTATTCGGCAGGCGGTTGAGGAGACATCCGGACAAGTTCTTACGTATCAAAATGAACCGATTAATGCCACTTTTTTTGCCACAAGCAATGGTTATACCGAAAATTCCGAGGACTATTGGGGATACAAACTTCCGTATCTTCGCAGTGTAAAAGTGCCCTGGGACGCCAATGCGCCGCGCTATCAGGAGACGGTAACAATGTCTATTGACCAACTTGAAAAGAGGTTAAAAGTAAAGATTGCCCAACCTGTCGCCGCAGGCAATGATTCCTGGAACAAAACTATTTCCCGTACTGCCGGACAGCGCATAAAAGAGATCAAAATCGGGGACAAAGTATTTACCGGACGCCAGGTGCGTGAGCTTCTCGGCCTCAATTCTTCGCACTTTTCATTAAGCATTAAAGGACAAAACGTCGTCATCCGCACGTTTGGATATGGCCATGGAGTCGGGATGAGTCAGTGGGGCGCCAATGGTATGGCGAAAGAAGGAAAAACGGTAGAGGAAATTGTCAAATATTTTTATAAAGGCGTTAACATTGAAAATGGAGAGAAGTGGATAAAGTAGCGTAATAAAATAAGCAAAAAAGAGTAAAGCTTGTGCCCAATTTTCGTCTTTTTTATGCAAAAAACTTCTCTCCTTATGTTTATTCCCTCATATTCCTGTCAAAACTGGATGCTGAGGTGATAAACAATGGATGAAAAAAGAAAAGCTACTGAAACATCCTCTCCAATTCAAAAAGTACAATCCGGTGGCTGGAGACGTATCTTGGGCAAAAAATGGATTTTTCCCGCAATGTATATGGGAATTGCAGCTATTATTCTTGCGGGCGTAATGTGGTATCAAAACAGCAAAGATTTCTCAAACAATACAGGGGTGCCACAGAAGGCTACGCCGGAAGTGACACAGCCGCAGCAGGTGGCTGAGGTTAAGCAGAATGAACCGTCTGCTGTACCGGTGAGCGTATCCGACAAACCGCTCGCTTGGCCGGCAAAAGCGGATGAGACCGAGAAAGTTATGGGGTTCTATGATGACACATCTGACAAAAAAGAACAGGAAGCCGCGCTTATTCAGTATGACAACTCTTACTGGCCGAACACAGGCATCGCGATTGCGAGCAAAGATAAGAAATCTTTTGAAGTTATGGCCGCAGCCGCCGGTAAAATTGTAAAAGCGGAGCGTGACCCGATGCTTGGTTACCAGGTAGAAATCGAGCATAAGAACGGACTTTCTACCGTATATGCCAGCCTTGAAGATGCTAAAGTGAAGGTTGGCGATACGGTCGATCAGGGTACAATACTTGGAATGGCGGGTCGCAACGTATTCGAAAAAGCACTCGGCATCCATCTGCACTTTGAGGTGCATAAAAATGGAGAAACAGTACCGCCAGAACAATATCTGCTGAAAAAAGAAGACACGCCTTCGGCAAAATAAAACGAAAATAAAAGAAAATGAAGAAAAAAGGCTGAATAGTACATGCTATCAGCCTTTTTTCGCATATATGCGCACTTGCCTCAATATAATGTATCAGACCACTGACCAATTAGCATTAGGAGGCGAGAAGCGTGCACGATTACATCAAGGAGCGGACGATGAAAATCGGCCACTACATTGTGGAAACGAGAAATACCGTTCGCAAGATTGCCAAAGAGTTTGGCGTGTCGAAAAGTACGGTGCACAAAGATTTGACGGAACGACTGCCTGAAATCAATCCTGAACTGGCCAATGAAGTTAAAGAAATTCTCGAATATCATAAGTCGGTACGTCATCTAAGAGGGGGAGAAGCGACTAAGATTAAGTACAAACGCAAAAGCAAGGCATATCGGAAGAAGGAGGCCGAAGAGCTTGCCTAGGAGAAAATTCTCCTTGTGACAGGACAATATGCGTAGTACAATATTCTGATGATATAATAGTTACAGGGAGGCTCTCACATGATGGGCAGAGATATCGGAATTGATTTGGGCACGGCCAACGTCGTCATTTATGTAAAGGGCAATGGCGTTGTGCTTGATGAACCATCGGTTGTAGCGATTGATACCTATACGAAACGGGTGCTGGCCGTCGGGGAAGAAGCCCGCCGCATGGTTGGTCGCACGCCGGGAAATATTGTAGCTATCCGCCCGCTAAGAGACGGGGTGATTGCGGACTTCGAGATTACCGAGGCGATGCTTAATTATTTTATTAAGAAGATAGGCGTCAAAGGTTTCATGGCTCGGCCGCGTATCTTGATCTGTACACCGACCAATATTACTTCCGTCGAGCAAAAAGCGATTCGGGAAGCGGCGCAAAAATGCGGAGCGCGTGAAGTGTTCCTCGAAGAAGAACCTAAAGTGGCCGCCGTAGGCGCCGGGATGGACATTTTCCAGCCGTACGGTCATATGGTGGTCGACATGGGTGGCGGGACGACCGATGTAGCCGTGCTTTCTATGGGAGACATCGTCACCGCCTCTTCTATTAAGATGGCGGGGGACAAGTGTGATCTCGCTATTATGAAATACATTAAAGAAAAGTATAAGCTTCTTATCGGGGAGCGTACTGCCGAAGATATTAAAATCCAAATCGGCACGGTGTTTCCCGGATCGCGCAAGGAAGAGATCGATATTCGCGGCCGCGACATGGTGACAGGTTTACCGCAGACGCTCACTGTCACATCTGAAGAGGTATGCGAAGCGTTACAGGAAGTCGCTCAGGCTGTTGTGATGGCTTCGAAGAATGTGCTGGAGCGCACGCCACCGGAACTGGCGGCTGACATTATTGACCACGGCATTATGCTGACGGGGGGCGGAGCGCTGCTTCATGGTCTGGATCGTTTGCTGAGTGAAGAACTAAAAGTGCCGGTGCTCATCGCGGAGAGTCCGATGGCCTGCGTAGCGGTAGGGACAGGCATTATGCTGGAGAATTTGGACAAGTCTCCGCAGCGGAAAATGCGTAAAAAGATTTTTTCGTAAGTATAGATTCCGTAGGTTTTTTGAGATTGATTTGCTATAATAAATAAGACGTATTTACGTCGCTTGCCTTTATCTGTCATGGAGGAAAACAGGGGGAAAGAACATGCTGCGTGGACTAGACGCTGCCGCTTCAGGCATGATTGCTAATCAGGCGCGGCAGGACGCGTTAACGAACAATTTGGCAAATGTGAATACACCGGGGTATAAAGCGGATAACTCCACATTCCGCACGTTCCCCGAGCTATTGCTGGAACGCATTCGCGACACGGCCGGTGGAGTGGCGGGGCTGCCCGCGTTTCCGGGCTCGAAGCAGGTGATTGGCCGCCTTTCGCATGGAGTATACAATCAGGAATTAGTGCCTAATTTTGCACAGGGAGATATCTTTGAGACAGGAAAAGTGCTGGATATCGCTTTGGTTGACGGGGGAATTCCGACTATCGAAGTGGACGGCAGGCAGGTACAGCCCCGCATGTTTTTTGCGGTTCAAAAGCCGGGTGAAGGCGGAGGTCCTCCACAAGTCTACTATACACGTAGCGGGAATTGGACGATGAATGCCGCTGGTCAACTAACCACAATGGAAGGATATCCAGTACTGAATGCGGCTGGTCAGCCGATTAACTTGCGCGCGCTTCTCGGGGACGCGCCGTTGAATAAGGAGAACTTGCAGGTTACGTCCGACGGGAGATTGATCGCGCTGGGAAATCCGGGCACTGCTCCCACACGACTGGGTATTTATCGAATCGATAATCCGACAGCAGATCTTGTGAAAGAGGCGGATACGACCTTTCGTTATACAGGAAATGGAGCGCCGACTTTGTACAATCCGGCGGTTGATCCGGCTGTTTCCATCAAGCAGGGATACATTGAACGTTCCAATGTTGACGCCGGCAGAACGATGATTGATTTAATGGCGGTGCTTCGCAGCTATGAAGCGAATCAGCGCGTGTTGCAGGCATATGACATTACGTTGCAGAAGCTGAATGAAGTCGGGAAAATCGGATAAGAAGGTGTAAGTGATGAACCATTCTATGATTAACTCTGCTTCCGCCATGCGGGCGACGCAGCTGCGCATTGATACAATTGCGAATAATTTGGCTAATTCCGATACTGTGGGGTTCAAGAGCCAGGATACGACGTTTGAAACGCTCTTGGTTCGTCGATTGAACAATCAGCCTTACGCGCGATATGAGCCTAGCCGCTTAACGCCGTTTGGCACCCGACCGGGATTCGGAACGAAAGAAGCGATGCTGCAAACCAACTTTGCTTCAGGAGCCATCAAGAAGACGGATGTGCCTACTGATTTGTACCTTGAGGGGGAAGAGGCGTTTTTCCGCGTACAGCGGTTGTCGCCCAACGGTGCTCAGGCGCTTTTCACCCGGGACGGCAATTTTAAGCTTATACCGTCAGGAAACTGGCTTCAGTTGGTAACCGGCTCCGGCGATTTCGTAATGGATGATGGCGGCGATCCCCAGCCGATCCGTATTCCCGTCGGCGCTACGCATTTTACAGTGAAGGCGGATGGACGGATTACATATCGTTTGAACGGTATGGAGCAGGAGGGACCGCGCCTCGGGGTATACACGGTGCAGAACCCGAATATACTAGAACGGGTCGGAGAGAATTACTATGCAATACCGGCTGGGGCGGAGCTTAACGAATACGCGCGGCTGAGCAACCCGGCGGGCATGACGCTGCAAGCGGGCCTAGCGGTTCGCCAGGGCGGCCTTGAAATGTCCAACGTCGATCTGCGTAAAGAGATGACTTCGCTTATTGAGGCGCAGCGGGCGCTCCAATTTAACGCGCGGGCGCTTTCATACAACGATCAGATGATGGATATTACTAATCGAATTTTTAGAGGTTGATAAGATGCCAGAACAACATAAACAGCCGTCTAGCTCCGCAGTTTCAGCTGCGGCGGCCGCCCGGGAGTATCCACGGAAAAATAGAGCATCCCGGAAAAAAAGAGCAAAGAGAAGGGAAAGCATGCCGCTACTTCTCAAAATTACACTTGTGCCTTTTCTCTTATTTATCGCTCTGTTGGCGGGCTTAATTACGGGATACAGCATTCTGGGCGACGGCAACGCCTTTGAAGTGTTTGATATAAAAACATGGAAGCACATGTATGATCTTGTGTTCGGATAAAAGAACACTTTTCTTTTTTTTGATAGGAATTATTTAAAAATTATTATAAGTCAGGGGAGAACTTTGCGGTCTGAAGCCGGATAAGGATAAAGAGAAGCTTCGAGCTGCGCTGTTGGATAAAATAATAAAGTAAGTTTATGCAGAAAGGTTGGATGAATATGGAGAGAGAGAAACAGCGCGAATTGCTGCACATCTTGGAGGAGAACAGCCGCCGTTCCGCAGAAACTATCGCTACGATGCTGGATACGACGGTGGAAGACGTAAAAGAAACGATTGCCAAGCTGGAGAAAGAGAAAGTCATTATTAAGTATCCGGCAATTGTAAACTGGGAAAAAGTCGATGAAAATGACCTGGTGACTGCGATGATTGACGTAAAGGTAACGCCGAAACGCGATGTCGGATTTGACGATGTAGCGGAGCGAATCTACCGTTTTCCAGAAGTGCAGTCCGTATACTTGATGTCCGGTGCTTACGATTTGTCGGTCGTTATTGAAGGAAAAACGATGCGTCAGGTTGCGCAGTTTGTATCGGAGAAATTGTCTGCTTTGGATTCTGTCATTTCGACCACAACGCACTTTATTCTTAAAAAATATAAGCATGACGGCGTAATTTTAGAACAGCCCGAGGATGACAAAAGGATGGTTGTGACGCCATGAGTACGATGCAGGTTGCCAACCGTAGATTGTCACGTACGATCCAATTGATTCCGCCATCCGGCATCCGCCGGTTTTTCGAACTGGCGTCTTCTATGGAAGGCGTTATCTCGCTTGGGGTAGGAGAGCCGGACTTTGTGACGCCATGGAATACAAGGGAAGCAGCGATCGCTTCGCTTGAAAAAGGTTATACCGCGTACACGTCTAATAGCGGTCTGTATGAGCTGCGGGAAGAGATTTGCAAATATCTTGCTGCTGCTTTTGATGTCCATTACAGCCCGGACAAAGAGGTTGTGGTTACAGTCGGAGCGAGTGAAGGAATTGATCTGGCGCTGCGTGCGATTCTTGATCCTGGCGATGAGGTATTAGTGGTGGAGCCGTGCTATGTATCGTATGATCCGGTCGTGCGCTTGGCGGGTGGCGTGCCCGTGGCGGTGCAGACATCCATTGAACAGCAGTTTAAATTAATGCCCCAGCATATTGAAGAAAAGGTGACAGACAGAACCAAGGCGATCATTTTTTGCTTTCCGAACAATCCGACCGGTTCCATTATGAAGAAAGAAGAACTGGCAAAGCTTGCGGAAGTGGTCAAACGCCATGACTTAATCGTAATCTCCGACGAGATTTACGCGGAACTGACATACGATACAAGCCATACGAGCTTTGCATCGCTGCCGGGAATGAAAGAGCGTACGATTTTGCTATCAGGATTTTCCAAAGCGTTTGCGATGACTGGCTGGCGTATTGGATACGCTGCGGGACCGGAAGATATCATCCAGGCTATGGTAAAAATTCATCAATATACGATGTTGTGCGCCCCGATTATGGGACAGGTGGCGGCGCTTGAATCGCTGCGCCACGGTATGGAAGCGAAAAAGCGAATGGTTGAGAGCTACCGGCAACGCCGCAATTACGTCGTAAAGGCATTTGAGCAAATTGGCTTGCCCTGCCACAAACCGGAGGGCGCTTTTTATGCGTTTCCTTCTATCGCTTCCACCGGTATGACGGCGGAAGAGTTCGCGGAAAAACTGATTCTTGAGCAGAAGGTGGCGGTCGTTCCAGGTCATGTATTCGGCGAAGGTGGAGCGACGCACATCCGTTGCTCGTATGCTACATCGCTCGAAAATCTGGAAGTGGCTATCGATCGTATGGATGCTTTTTTGCGGGTATACAAATAAATATTCATAGATTGAGAGGCTATGAATGCCTCTCTTTTTTTGTAGTAAGAAAGCATATGTTACTTTACAGTAATAAAGCAACATATGCTTTCTTTTCATAAGTAAGTGAGGAAAAACTTGCGAGGTGTGTTCCAAATGTTTTCTTTTTTTCATGTGGAGCGTGTGGCACGGAAGGAGAGAAAGACCGACAATGTCCGCGAGATTTTCTTATTTAAAAATGACGAAAAAACTCGAAAAATAGGCGGGTTTGATAGGAAGACATATAATTTACTACAAAAAAAGATATGATTGATCTGGGTGAAAATTCATAGAAATTTTATTGTCAAGGAAAAAAGAAGGAATTATTATTTTTTACTTCATACCTCTTTGCATTAAAATGGCTGAAACGCTTGATATATAAGGAAAAGAGTGAGAAAAAATGAAAATCGAAATGATAATGTTTTTCATATACTTTTAATAAATTGATCACAGAAAAATAATGAAACCTTCTAAAAAAAGTGACATTGTAAAGTTTAAAACTGAAAATTCAAAATAGTAAGTTGGTATGAATTAACCAAGAATAGCGTAATAAAATACAATTTTTGTATCATTTTTCATTTCGAAACCTTGTTATATATTGATTTACGTGAAGGCCATCGACAAAAATTGAAAATCTGAGAGAGGAACTGGAGGATGTCATTGCAAGAAGAAACGCTCAATATTAGAGAAATGGTCACTATTCTTCGCAAACGACTTTGGATGGTTGTTCTGATTACGCTGGGAGTTGTGGGAGTCAGCGCGGGGGTTACCAAATTTCTGATGACCCCTGTGTATGAGGCAAAAACGGAACTGCTTGTAAACAAATCACAGGATGGAGACAAGACAGGAATCATTTCGATGTCAGAAATTGAGTCTAATCTGCAATTGATAGAAACGTATAGCGTAATCATTAAAAGCCCGCGGATCATGGAAATTGTAGCGCAAAAGCTGGGGGAACCGGATAAAGTAGCCAGCTTAACTGAACAGATTAAGGTTTCCGCAGTCAAAAACTCACAGATTATTTCTATTGTGGCTGAAGATACGAACCAGCGAAGAGCGGCACTTATCGCCAATACAGTAGCGCAGACATTCAATTCGGAAATTGTGAAGCTAATGAAAGTGGACAACGTTCAGGTACTTACTAAAGCAAAGGCAGATGAGAGAGCCACGCCAGTAAAGCCAAAACTTCTGGTCAATGTTGCGATTGCTTTGGCCATTAGCTCCATGCTTTCTGTCGGCCTTGCTTTCTTGCTTGAATATATGGACAATACGTTGAAAACGGAAGAAGATGTCGAAAAACATCTCGGATTACCTGTGCTTGGTACGATTGCCGTCATTGATGCAAAGAACGGCGCGAAGCACACGAGGCTGAAAGAGGAAAAGAAAGTTAGGATGGCAGCGGCAGGTGAGAACAGATGAATACAGCAATTGATAAAAAGCGATATGAAAAATTAATTGCTTACTGGAACCCGAAATCGCAGATAGCAGAGGCATATCGTACGTTACGTACAAACATTCAATTTGCGAGTGTAGACGAAGAAATCAAAACAATTTTAATTACGAGCACGGGTCCGGCAGAAGGGAAATCAACCACTGCCACCAATCTGGCTGTGGTGATGGCGCAGGCAGCTAAGCGCACTCTATACATAGATGCAGACTTACGGAAGCCAGCCGGTCATCATATTTTTCAGGTGCCGAACCGTCGGGGCCTGACTACATACTTAGCAGGTCAGATCCAGCTACGAGATGCTGTGCAAGAAACCGGAATTGAGAACCTTGCTATTATGACAGCAGGCCCCATTCCGCCGAATCCTGCCGAATTATTAGGATCAAAGAAGATGAAGCTGGCATTAAAAGAATTGCATAGCCAATTTGAAGCGATCATTCTTGATACACCACCGGTCATTGCGGTTGCAGACGCAGCGATTCTTTCCAGACTAGTGGACGGATGCATTCTGGTTGTCAACGCGGGCAAAACGAACCGTGACCTGGCCGCTAGGGCCAAGCAGCAGCTTGAGCATACAAACGCGCGCCTGCTTGGTGTCGTGCTTAATAATAAGCAAATAAAACATAACAATTACTACTATTATTACAAGAACTAGCAGAAAAAGGTTTAGATAGGGAAGGGAAAAACAGAATGAATGTAGACATTCACAATCATATCTTATGGGGGCTGGATGATGGGGCGCAGTGTCCGGAGGATACACTGGCGCTGGCAAAAGATGCTGTGCAGAATGGCATTACGCATGTGATCGCTACGCCACACCATAAGGATGGAAAATATGAAAACCCTGCTCCCTTGATTTTGCAGAAAACGGATGAAGCGAATCGCTTATTGAAAGAACATGTGATTCCGCTCACAATTTTTCCGGGAATGGAGCTGCATTTATATGGCGACATTCTTCGGGATTTTCGGGCGGCAGAACGTACGTTGTTAACAATGAATGAAACACAGTTGTATGTATTGATTGAACTGCCATGTGATCATGTTCCAGCTTATACGTACCGCCTGTTGTTTGATATGCAGGTAGAAGGTTATCTTCCCATTATTGCGCATCCAGAACGAAATCAGGAAATATGCGAACGTCCCATTATCCTGCATCGCATGGTGGAAGAAGGCGCGTTTGCCCAGTTGACGGCAGCCAGCGTCATCGGTCAATTTGGCAGCCGTTTACAAAACATTTCCCGCAAACTTATTGAACACGATTTAATTCACTTTATTGCTTCAGACGCACACCATGTAACGAAAAGAGGATTCGCGCTGCAAGCGGCTTATGAATGGATTAATAGAAATATCGGAGAACAGTACACGCATTTCTTTCGGGAAAATGCCTGTCTCGTTCTTGCGGGAAAAGATATTATAGCGCCCCCGCCGCGCTCGTTTGAACCAAAAAAGAAAAGAAAAAAATTTTTCGGCCTCTTCTAAATGCCGGGGCCAAGGTAACAGTCTGCTGCACCTTTATCACTGCAGGCACTCGGCCATGCTGTGGGCATGCAACAATGCCTTAGACGTTTTATCGTCGAGGGTATGGTGTGAGGTCGGGTTGAATGCCCATAATTCACCTATTCTATCTTTTTATCAAAATGTTACTTCTTACTATTATATAACCAATCCCGAAATCATTCAATTTATTTTATCTCTTGGATGAAGGGTGGCTTTTGTTTATATGTCTACTATTTCATTTGCTATCGTTGGATGCGGTCATATTGCGACCAAGCATATCGAAGCAATTCGTAATATTGAACAAGCGGAGCTGGCAGCGGTTTGTGATACGAACCCTGCACGAATTCAGGAATATATGAAAAAACATAACGTTCGTGGCTATCTTTCACTGGAAGAGATGCTGGCGAACGAACCGGATCTTGATGTAGTCAACATTTGCACGCCAAGCGGTCTACACGCTCCGTTGGCCGTGCAGGCTGCTGCGGCGAAAAAGCATGTCATTGTAGAAAAACCGATCGCACTGACGCTGGAAGATGCGGATCGCATCATTCAGGCGTGCGCGGAAAACAATGTCAAGCTGTCTGTAGTACACCCAAACCGTTTTCGCCCGGCTGTGACAGAACTGAAAAAACTTATCGACAAAGGCTTGTTTGGCAAGCTTAGCCACGTGAATGCCACCGTGCGTTGGAACCGCGACCAGAGTTATTACGATCAGGCGGCATGGCGCGGTACAAAGGCGATGGATGGCGGCGTATTAATGAACCAGGCGATTCATAATCTAGACTTGCTGTACTGGCTTGCCGGACCGGTCGAAGAAGTACAGGCGTATAACGCGACCCGCCTGCGCAATATCGAAGCGGAAGATGTATCGGTTGCTGTGTTGAGGTTCACAGACGGCGCACTTGGCATCATCGAGGCGGCCGCGACGGTGTACCCGCAAAACTATGAAGAATCGCTTAGCATTTTCGGCGAAACTGGAACAGCGGTCATTTCAGGACGGACTGCCAACTGGATTAAACACCTTATTTTTAAAGACATACCGGAAAAAGAGACTGCTAAAATCATGGAAAAGGTAGAGCAGGATCCGTATGGTACGCCGGGTCACCAGCATATTATCGCCGACATGATCCGAGCGATTCGAGAAGACAGAGAACCGCTGGTCACCGGATGGGATGGGCGTAATGCTCTTCAGCTCGTACTAACCATATACGAAGCGGCGGAAAAACACGCTCCCGTAAAATGGAGCCATCACAAAGAAGTAGTTAGTACAATAGTGAGAGGAGTTTACTAATATGACAAAGACAATGCGCAAAGTATCCCTGCTGGACTTAACCGCCCAGTATCAGGACATTAAACCGGAAATTAAGCAGGCTGTGGACAACGTACTTGAGAGCGGCAACTACATTATGGGGCCATTCGTGAAAAATTTTGAGCAGGCTATGGCGGAATACTGCGGCACGAAATACGCAATCGGCGTCGCCAACGGTACGGACGCGTTGCTTCTGACGTTGGACGCGCTTGGAATCGGGCCGGGAGATGAGGTGATTACTTCTCCGTTTACGTTTTTCGCTTCCGCGGAAGTGATCTCGCGGCTGGGTGCGACACCGGTATTCGTCGATATCGATCCAGACACATACAACATCGACCCGGCAAAACTTACCGCAGCCATTACACCGCGTACAAAAGCAATTATGCCTGTTCATATCTTCGGACAGCCCGCTGATATGGACGAAATATTGGCGATCGCGAATGAATACAACCTGTTTGTAGTCGAAGACGCGTGCCAGGCGATCGGTTCTACATACAATGGGAAAAAGATTGGATCGCTTGGAACCGCCGGTTGCTTCTCCTTTTTCCCGACGAAAAACTTGGGCGGATACGGGGACGGCGGAATCGTAGTGACAAACAATGAAGAACTGGCGCGCAAAATCCAAATTCTGCGCGTACATGGTAGCAATCCGAAATACTATCATTCCATGATCGGTTACAATAGCCGGCTCGATGCGCTTCAGGCGGCCATGTTGCAGGTAAAACTGAAATACATTGACCAGTGGAACCGGCAACGCCGTGAAAAAGCCATGATGTATAACAACGCGCTGAAAGACCTGCCTCTCAAGTTGCCATACGTAAAGCCAAATCGCGAAGCGGTTTTCCATCTTTATATCATTCAAACCAAGTATCGCGATGAACTTATAGGTCATTTACAGCAACACGGTATCGCGACCGGCGTGTACTATCCGGTACCGTTGCACAGGCAGGAAGTATATAAAGACCTCGGATATGTGGCCGGAAGTCTTGTTGAGTCGGAAAAAGCGGCCGCCGGTACGCTTGCGCTGCCGCTCTATCCTGAAATGACGATTGATGATCAGGAATATGTCATTTCTATTGTCCGCGAATTCTTCGAAGCGAAGGGAGAGAGAGTATGACACAAGCAGCAGCGTTCGCAACTTCGTTAGTCGAGCAGTTTATTCAAAAAATTGAACAGAAAACGGCCGTTATCGGTGTGGTGGGCCTCGGGTATGTCGGCTTGCCGCTTGCGGTTGAGAAAGCGAAAGCCGGTTTTAACGTCATTGGGTTCGATGTGCAGGCTAGTAAAGTCGAGATGGTCAATCAAGGTATCAATTACATTGGTGATGTTGTGGACGATGATCTGCGCGAAATTGTAGAGCGGAAAAAGCTGCGTGCAACCTCTGACTACTCTTTTATCAACGAAGTAGACGCGGTGGCAATTTGCGTACCAACACCGTTGGATACCTATCAACAACCAGACACAAGTTATGTGGAATCGTCGGCGCGTGAAGTGGCGAAATATCTTCATCCTGGCATGCTCGTTGTGCTGGAGAGTACCACATATCCGGGCACGACCGAAGAATTGCTCAAGCCGATTCTGGAAGAATCGGGGCTTGTCTGCGGCAAGGACTTCTTCCTGGCGTATTCGCCAGAACGTGTTGACCCGGGTAACAAGCAGTTTAACACGAAGAATACACCGAAAGTGGTCGGGGGCGTAACGCCGGATTGCACCAAAGTTGCTGCTTCCATGTACCGTGCGGTGCTGGACAGCGACGTGCATGAAGTATCCAGCCCGGCAGTCGCTGAACTGGAGAAAATCTATGAGAATACGTTCCGTCATATTAATATCGCGCTGGCGAATGAAATGGCGATTCTGTGCAACAAGATGGGGATCAACGTATGGGAAATGATCGATGCGGCAAAAACGAAGCCCTATGGGTTCATGGCGTTTTACCCGGGGCCGGGTCTTGGCGGACACTGCATTCCGATTGACCCATTTTACCTGACCTGGAAAGCGAGAGAATACAACTACCATACACGCTTGATCGAGCTGGCCGGCGAAATTAACAGAAGCATGCCCGAATTCGTGACGGAGCGCGCTGCCAATCTGTTGAATCAGGATGGTAAACCGCTGAAGGGCTCAACGATCCATTTGCTTGGCGTAGCTTATAAAAAAGACATTGACGATATTCGTGAATCACCAGTGCTTCATATCATTGACATCCTGGAGGAGAGAGGGGCGCATGTCGTTTACAGCGACCCACATGTTCTGTCTTTTAAACGCCATGGCAAGGAATACGAGTCGGTCGATCTTACGGAGGAAACGTTGAAAAAGGCAGATCTTGTGGTGATTACAACGGATCATACCGCTTTTGACTACGATTTTATCGGCCGTACCGCGTACGCTGTGCTTGATACTAGAAATGCACTGAAAAATGCGGTCAAGCCGAAACGATATGAAATTTTATAAGAATATTGAAGGGGTGTGATGAAAGGCATATGGAAACATCGAGCTATATGACTGGAATTTGCGCTCTCTTGACTTGTCGTTTTCTCCCTTTTCAGCACCTTATTCTTTTGGCTTTTCTCGCCGTGAATTAATCAGGAAAAAAGCTTGCAGAAAAGGGAACGGTGAAAGATTGGCTGGAAAGGTTACAGTATCTGTATCTTTCCAGCTGTTTTCTTATTTCTTCCATGCAAACCGATAAGCAAGTGGTTTATCGATGGGATGGAGGAATGAATTGCCTGGAATTTTCGATTTTGAAAGGAGGGAGAGCAAGAGGTGAACATCTGGATTTTTAACCATTATGCGATTGCACCAGGTGCGAGCGGTGGTACGCGTCATTACGATTTAGCTCGAGAGCTTGTCAAACACAATTATAACGTCACGATTTTTGCTTCTTCCTTTACCCATCAGGAGAGAAAGGAGCGTTATATTCCGGAAAAGCATCTGCGATGGAAGGAAGAACAGTATAATGGCGTCCGCTTCGTCTGGATCAAAACACCTGCCTATAAGAAGAACGATTGGCGCAGGGTCGCCAACATGCTGAGCTATACCATCCATGCTTATTTGCTTGGCAAAAAACGAAAAGAAAAACCGGATTTAATTATCGGAACACTCATGCACCCGCTGGCGGCGCTTGTTGGTTGTTTGCTCGCCAAAAAGTTCAATTGTACGTTTTATTTTGAAGAGCGAGACTTATGGCCACAAACCTTGATCGATCTCGGCAAAGTTTCTGAACGGAATCCGGTCGTTTGGATGCTCCGTCAGTTAGAGCTTTTTTTATACAGAAATGCCCGCCGTATTATCGTCCTGTTTGACAAGGCGGATAAGTATGTGGCCCAGCAGGGGATTGATACAGAAAAAGTGCTGTATCTTCCGAATGGTGCCGACCTGCAGCGGTATGAGCAGCAGGCTTTGCTTTCCGCGGATCTTGAGCGGTTGTTCGCTTCTTTGGAGAACAAGCTGATTGTTACGTATACGGGTGCGCACGGCATTGCCAACCATCTGGATCCGGTGCTTGATGCAGCCGGTATTCTGAAAGACCGAAATCATCACATTCATTTTCTTATGATTGGGGATGGACCGGAGAAGCAGCGGCTTGTAGAACGGGCGAGAAAAGAAAAGTTAACCAATATAACTTTTATTCCTCCTGTCAAAAAAGAGGAAGTTCCGGAGATTCTGCTTCGTTCCGATGTGGGGCTGATTTCTATGCAGGACGCAGAAATTTACAAATGGGGATTCAGTTTAAATAAGATGTATGACTATATGGCAGCGAAGCTTCCGATCGTGCTGTTATGCCAGCTACCGGAAACGCCAATTGAAACCTCAGGCGCTGGTTTGAAAGTTAGCAATCCGCAGGAAATGGCGCAAGCATTGCAATGGTTAGCCATAAATCAAACCGCTCTTCACCAAATGGGAGAGAAGGGGCGTTTCTATGTAGAGAGCAATCACTCGTGGGAAAAGCTGGCACACCGTTTCATTAATGTTATAGAAGAAGATTTGTCGTACGGTGGTTGCGATCGTCTGGCGGTGGCACCGGTACAGGTCGGAGCAACCAAGGAAGGGAGGAAACTAAACATATGAACATAACATTTGGTAAAAACACGATTATTGAGGACAGCGTTGTGCTGGGAGAGAATGTGACAATCGGGCATAACGTTATCATTTACGCGGGCAGTGTCATTGGGCATAACGTAGTCATTCAGGATAACGCGGTCATTGGCAAACAACCGGTTAAAGCGAAACATTCTGCCCTGAAAGAAGTGAAAAAGAATCCCCCGGTCGTAATCGGCGACGGTTGCACGATTGGCACATCGGCTATCATCTATGCGGGAGCTGTTCTGGAAAATGAAGTATTTGTAGCTGACCTTGCCACCGTTCGTGAACGCGTGACGGTGGGGGAAGGTACGATCGTAGGCCGCGGCGTTGCAATTGAGAACGATTGCTCCATCGGCCGCAAATGCAAGTTGGAGACCAATTGCTATATCACGGCATATTCCAATCTTGGCGACCATGTGTTTGTCGCGCCGGGCGTTGTCACCAGCAATGACAACTATATGGCCCGCAGCAAAGAGCGCTTCGGTAAGATGAAAGGCATTACCGTCAAGGACGGTGGCCGCATTGGTGCAGGTGCTATTACACTGCCGGGCATTGTGATTGAAGAGGACGGAACGGTCGCGGCCGGCGGCGTCGTTACGAGGGATGTAAAGAAGGAAGAACTGGTTGTGGGTATTCCGGCCAGAAAGCTGCGTGATGTTCCTGAAGACCAATTGCTGCGTAATCAAGGGTAAGACGGGACAAATAGCTGACGATGATGGCAGCGAAACGGAGGGGAGAACATGGCAAAACGAGTATTTGACCTGGTATGCGCACTAGTTCTGCTGGTGGTGACCCTTCCGGTTATGGGTATTACCGCCCTGCTTGTGCGTATAAAGCTGGGTTCGCCTGTCCTGTTTAAACAGAAGCGTCCCGGTCTGCACGGCAAGCCATTTTACATTTACAAATTCCGCACCATGACCGACGAGCGGGACGAAAACGGGGAGTTGTTGCCTGACGAAGTTCGCCTGACCGGGTTCGGACGCTGGCTACGCAGGCTTAGCCTCGACGAATTGCCGCAGCTGTTCAATGTGGTCAAAGGCGAGCTAAGCCTGGTTGGGCCCCGTCCATTGCTGATGGAATATCTGCCGCGCTACACGCCGCGCCAGGCTCGCCGTCATGAGGTAAAACCCGGCATTACCGGATGGGCGCAGGTGAACGGACGGAACGCCATCAGCTGGGAAGAAAAATTTGAATTGGATGTCTGGTATGTGGATCGCCAGTCATTCTGGCTGGACATGAAAATTTTGTGGCTGACGCTTTTCAAAGTGATCCGCTCGGAAGGCATTAACAAAGAAGGACATGCGACGACGACGGAGTTTATGGGACAGAGCGGGAATACGTACCAAAATGAGCGGAAAGAGGCATGAGAACAATGAACAAACGAATTTACCTATCTCCGCCACACATGAGTGGAGAAGAGCAGCATTATATCGCGGAAGCATTTGCGACGAACTGGATTGCGCCGCTCGGGCCGAACGTGGAAGAATTCGAGCGCGAACTGGCTGAGTATGTCGGCGCGAAGGGAGCGCTTGCGCTCAGTTCTGGCACGGCGGCCATTCACCTTGGTCTGCGCCTGTTGGGTGTCGGGCCGGGCGATACGGTGTTTTGTTCAAGTTTAACGTTTGTGGCGAGCGCCAATCCAATCTTGTACCAGGGCGCAACGCCGGTCTTTATCGACTCCGAACCGGAGACATGGAATATGTCGCCCGGCGCGCTGGAGCGAGCGCTGCGGGACGCTGAAGCGGAAGGCGCGTTGCCGAAAGCGGTTGTAATTGTGAATTTGTACGGTCAGAGCGCTGATATGGAGCCGCTGCTTGCGCTGTGCGAAAAATACGGTATTCCGGTGCTTGAGGATGCGGCCGAGTCGCTCGGCGCGACATACAAAGGCAAAAAGAGCGGTACGTTCGGTGCTTTCGGTGTGTACTCCTTTAACGGAAACAAAATCATTTCTACGTCTGGCGGAGGCATGCTTGTTTCGGACGACACGGAAGCGCTGGAGAAAGCTCGTTTTTGGTCAACACAGGCGCGCGATGCGGCTCGCCACTACCAGCACAGCGAGCTGGGCTATAACTACAGGATGAGCAACATTCTCGCGGGAGTAGGTCGCGGTCAGTTGCGCGTGCTGGATGAACGGATACAAGCTCGCCGCGCAGTGTTTGATCGCTATGTCAATGCGCTTGCGGATGTGCCAGGTTTCGCATTTATGCCGGAAGCAGAATCCGGTTTTGCGACCCGCTGGCTTACTGCTCTGACGGTAGATCCAGCACAGACCGGCGTAAGCGCGGCTGAGATTGTGGATGTGCTCGCAGAAGAAAACATCGAAGCGCGTCCGGTCTGGAAACCGCTGCATTTGCAACCATTGTTTACAGGTTGCAAATATTATCCGCACGCGGAAGGGCACAGTGTATCTGATGAATTATTCCATAACGGCATTTGCTTGCCTTCCGGCTCCAGCCTAACGGAAGAGGAGCAGGAACGGGTGATTCAGGGTATTAAACGAGCGCTTAAACTGTATATCGAAACGAAATAACGGAGGTGAGCCGCTGTGAAATATGCGCAGAGAATTCTTTTGTTGGCGGTTGATACTTTCATCGTGCTTGGATCGGTGCTTGTCAGCTATTTGCTCCGGTTCGAAGGACACATTCCGGAGCCGTTCTGGAACAGTATGCCGTATGCGATAGGACTGATTTTGCTTGTTACATGCGGTGTGTTTTATGTATCGCATCTTTATCGTTGCGTCTGGAAGTATGCAAGCATCGGCGAACTCTTGCTTATCATTCGCGCAACCACACTGGCGTTGGTATTGACCTTTGCGTTGTATTTTACGGCGCGCGCGCTGGGGGTGGGTATCGTCATCCCGCTTTCGATCTTCCTTCTCTCATGGATGACGACAACGGTCGGTATTGCCGGTTCGCGCCTGATCTGGCGCATCGCGCGCGGCAGATACGTGAAAATCCAGCCGCACCATAAAAAGGCGCTCATTGTAGGCGCCGGGGACGCGGGCACGCTCGTAGCGAAGGAGCTTCAGCGTTTTCCAGACACGACGCTGTATCCGGTCGCGTTCATTGATGACGATCCATCCAAACTGTACATGGAAGTGGCCGGGTTGCCCGTTGTTGGCACGCGCCGCGACATCCCGGCTGTCGTAAAGCGGCTTGGCATTGATACGATCATCTTGGCGCTGCCGTCCGCCGCAAAGTCGGAAACGGCAAAAGTCATTAATATCTGCAAGAAGACGGCGGCAAATATTAAAATTTTGCCGCGCGTCAGCGATGTGATTCATGGCAAGGTGTCGATCAGTACGATTCGCGATGTCAATGTGGAAGACTTGCTCGGACGCGATCCGGTGGAAGTCGATCTGAAAGGAATTGCCGATTATGTGACAGGTAAGGTTGTATTGGTGACGGGGGCGGGCGGTTCGATCGGTTCGGAGCTGTGCCGTCAGATTTCCGCGTTTGACCCGGAAACGTTGCTTCTGCTCGGCCATGGTGAAAACAGCATTTACGCAATCGAAAACGAGCTGAAACGCAAATATCCAAACCTGAAATATGAGACGATTATCGCTGATATCCAGGATCGGCAGCGGATTGTGGAAGTGTTTGACCGATATCGCCCGGCGGTGGTGTTCCATGCTGCGGCGCACAAGCATGTGCCGCTGATGGAACGCAATCCAGCGGAAGCGATTAAGAACAACGTTATCGGAACGAAAAACGTGGCCCAGTGCGCCAACTTGTTTGGCGTGGAGCGTTTCGTTCTGATTTCGACGGACAAAGCGGTCAATCCGACAAGCGTAATGGGCACGACCAAGCGAATTGCCGAGATGATTATCCAGAGCCTGAACCGTCGCAGCAGCACGAAATTCGTTGCGGTACGCTTTGGCAATGTGCTGGGCAGCCGCGGTAGTGTGATTCCGCTTTTCAAGCAGCAGATCAAAGAAGGCGGCCCTGTCACTGTGACGCACCCGGAGATGGTTCGCTATTTTATGACCATTCCGGAAGCGGTGCAGCTGGTTATTCAGGCCGGAGCCATCGCGGAGGGTGGCGAGACGTTTGTGCTTGATATGGGCGAGCCGGTAAAAATTGATAAGCTAGCGCGCGACCTGATCCGTTTGTCCGGGCTGGAACCGGAACGTGATATCAAAATCGAATACACCGGTATGCGACCGGGCGAGAAACTGTATGAGGAGCTGCTGACCGCCGAGGAAGGCACGACGGCGACAGCGCATAACCGGATTTTTATCGGCCGGGCGACCCCGTTCTCTGTTCCGGAATTTATGGCCAAACTTGAAAAGCTTGAACAGGCGGCTTCCAACAATTATATGCCGGTTGCGCCGGAAGAGCTGAAGGCGATGCTGAAAGAGATTGTGCCAACATATCAGTTGCCGGCGGCCGACATCGCGGAAGCGAAAAGCAAGCAGAAAGCGGCGGAGACGATCGTGAAACGGCTGAAACTCGAAGTGGCGCTTGGCGCCGAAAAGTAATGGGAGTTGATATCTGGTGATGGCGAAACTCATGGAAAGCGAGCTCGATCAAAAAATTCTGCTTCATATTTTGCTGGATGTCTATCAAAAAGGCGAACAGCTCGACACGATGGACACGCGTGACATTGTGGATGACATCGTGTTCCAGCTCAAACCATTCATAGAACGGATGGGCAACTATGATTGAGCTTCGGGGCATTTCCCGCCACTACAAAGATGGGCGGGAAAAAAGAACCGTCATTGAAGATCTGGACTTGAATGTGAAACAGGGTGAATTCGTATCCATCCTCGGCCCTTCCGGCTCCGGCAAATCGACGTTGCTAAATATCCTTGGGCTTCTGGACAAGCCCGACTCAGGCACATACCGGCTCGCCGGACAAGATGTAACCGAATATGGCGGGGGCCGCCTGGCTGCTATCCGCAACCGCCATATTGGCTTTATTTTTCAGCAGTTCATGCTCGTTCCTCGGCTGACCGTCGGCGAGAATGTTGCCCTGCCGCTTCAGTATACCCGGATGTCTGCCCGGGAGAAGCGCAAGCGGGTGGATGAGGCGCTAGAGTGGGTCGGGATGCTTTCACGCAAAAAAGACGTACCCGTTCACCTGTCCGGCGGTCAAAAGCAGAAAGTAGCCATTGCCCGCGCGATTGTCGCCTCGCCCTCGCTTCTGTTGGCCGACGAACCGACAGGAAATCTGGATGTGCAATCCAAACAAGAGGTGATCAACATTTTGCAACGTCTGCATGCACAGGGCAAAACCATCATGCTGGTAACCCACGATTACGAGCTGGCCCGGATTGCGGAACGAATTCTGTATATGCTGGATCGCAAGCTCGTTCCGTATCGTGGTGCGCCGGAAAGGGAGGCGAACCGCGGGTAATGCTATTCCGTAATGTGAGGATGGCCTTGCGTGGCATCTGGATGTATCGCGGTCGTTCGTTGCTGGCGATTTTGGGCGTGGCGGTCGCCGCGCTGCTCGTTATTTCGATGATGACGGTGCTCTACAATTTTAGCCAGAGCTTGCTGCAACAATTCTCCGGGCTTGGCGCCCGGCAGATTACCGTTGTACCGGGCAAGTTGCTGAATAAGAAAGCCATTGATAGCGGTATTTCCGACTTTGCTTCCTTCGCGCCTTCCGCCAGCACGCTCACATACAAGGATGCGATGGATGTTAAAGCGCGGGTTCCGGGCGTAGAAAAGGCGGCACCACAAAATGAATTCATGGGCGTGCTTATGTATAACAAAAAAGGATATGAAATGATTTTTACCGGGACAACGCCTGATCTTCTGCCTATTCTTGATGTCAGGTTGGCGGATGGGCGATTTTTTACCGATGCCGAATGCAAGCAGAACAAGCATGTCATTGTACTTGGGGCCAACATTAAGCACAACATATTCGGCGACAGGCCCGCGGTCGGAAAAACGGTTACGATTAACCGGGAGAATTTTATGGTGATCGGCGTTCTGGATGAGAAGAAAATGTTCGGTTTCAATATTGATGATCGGGTATATGCGCCATACCATGTGGTTGAAAAGATAGGCAACGTGGACAATGCTTCTTTGCTATTTTTCACCGCGAAAAAGACGGAAAACGTGCCGCAGGTCGAAAAGCAGATCAACAATGTTATCGGACAAAACCATAAGAAAAAAGATTTCAACTTGGTAAAGGCAGAAGAAGTGATTCATGTTATCAAAACCGTGATGGATCTGGTCGGTGTGATTACCCTTGCGATTACCGGTATCGCGCTTTTGGTTGGGGGTATTGGGATTATGAATGTAATGCTTTTGACGGTGAAAGAGCGGACAAGGGAAATTGGGATTCGCAAGGCGGTTGGGGCAAAATCGTGGCATATTCTCGCCCAGTTCTTGTTTGAAGCGGTTTTTTTAAGCGTGACAGGCGCCCTGCTCGGCTTGGCCGCGACATACGGAATTCTTTATTCCATTCACACGTATTTTCCGATACTGCCGAACCATATTCCGCTGGAGATGGTAGGGTATACGATTGTGTTTGCGATCGGTGCAGGTCTTCTGTTCGGGATGATTCCGGCGCTGCGGGCGGTAAGGATTCCCCCGATCGAAGCGTTGCGCTACGAATAATTATGGAGGGATAGATATGAACAAGAAAAACGGATTTCGACATAAACTGGCGTTGTCGCTGCTTGCGACTGCGGTGGCAATGCCTTCTGTTACGCTGCTGCCGATAGGATGGACCACAACGGCAAAGGCGGCAACGGAGGATGTAACGGATAGCAAAGTGCAAAAAATGAAAGAATTATTGCAGCAACTCACCCCGGAAGAACAGCAGATGATCAAAGAAAAAGCCATGCAGGAAATGCTGGAATCACCGAATAAGCCGCTTGAGCAAATTGCGGAAGAAGCGGTAAAACAAACGGTTGACACGGAGAAATATGAAAAGCTGAAGCAGGAAGTACGCGAATCCAATATCACGATTGAAGATGTAATGCAGGCAAAAGACCAAATCACAGCATCTCCGAATGAAGAGGAGGAGCCGGCAAAAGAACCGATCAAGGAACCGGTAACGGAACCGGTGAAAACGACAGAACCTGCACCGGAAAAACCGGAACAGTTGCCGGTTCAGCCAGCACCTGAAAAACCTGCAAAACCCGAAGACAAACCGGTGCCTGCTTTTACTGATCTAGGAGAAGTACCATGGGCGCAAGAAGCGATTCAAGCGCTTGTGGCGGCGGGTGTATTGAATGGAATAAGCGAAGACAAATTTGAACCGCTTGGCCATGTAACCAGGGCACAGTTTACCCGTATGCTGGTTCAGGCGCTCAAGTTAAATGAGAAAACAGCAGAAGGTCCATCCCCTTCGTTTACCGATGTGAAAAACGAAGACTGGTTTGCCGCTGATGTGGCAATTGCGGCGCGCCTCCATATCGTGAGCGGTGTGAGCAAAACCAAGTTTGATCCGAATGCGCCGGTGACACGGGAGCAAATGGCGACCATGGTCGCTCGCGCGCTGGATGTAACGATGGGTATAAAGCCTGCTGCGGAGCACAAGAAACAGTTAGAGAAGTTTGCAGATCGGAAGAATATTGCAACATGGGCGCAAGCAAACGTAGCCCTGCTAGTAGAAAAAGGGATCATCACGGGAATGGATCAGCATCATTTCGCGCCGAAGTCAAAAACCAACCGTGCCCAGGTTGCTGTCATCATTCAACGTTTGCTTGATGTAAAGTAAATGGCTCAGTAAGGGACAATAGGCATGGAACAATACCGGATACAGAGTGATGTACGAGGACTTCTTCGTGTTTTGCAGCGATATCTTTTTATGATAGTGACCATCACGCTAACCGCAGTCTTAACCAGCGCTGTGCTTAGCTTTTTTTTCATTCCTCCTGCTTATAAGGCGACCGCTGAGTTGCTGATTCATAAGGCCAGGCAGGAAAGCGGAATGTATTTGCTTCCTGCCTCGGAGCTTGAGGCGAATGTAGAACTGATTAAAACCTACAATGAAATCATTATCAGCCCTTCCCTTCTGGAACTTGTTGCCGGGAAACTGGGGGAGCCGGATAAAGGGAAAGCATTAGCCAAGAAAATCAGCGTAAGCGGCATACGTCATTCGCAGGTTATGGCCATTACCGTAGAAGATCGTAATCCGGCAAAGGCAGCACAGATAGCGAATATGCTCGCTGCTACCTTCCAAAGTGAAGTTGTTAAACGGATGAACATCGAAAACATACAAGTTTTGGCGGAGGCAAAAGCGGAGCGGGCGTCTTCGACTAAGTTGGTAACGTTGGCGTTGCATATCAGTACAGCTTTCTTTCTTGGATTGGCGGTTTCGGTTGGACTGGCATTTTTGCTGGAATTAACAGATCGGAGAATACGTACAGAAGAAGAAATTGAGAGTCATCTTGATCTTCCGGTACTCGGTACCGTTGCCGCCATACCTGTACATTCTTCCAAGCTAAAGAGCAAAGCGGAAGAAGAAAGGTTTATCGTACCGCTTGTATATGAAGACGGCTCCCAACTGCTGACAAAGGAGTAGACATGAAGCATCGATGGTCAACCTATGTATCTGTTCTGAGTCTTATCATGAGCTTCGTAGCTGTAGGGTTTGTTTTGCTATCAAAGCCGGAGGTTAACGTTCAAGGCGGAAATACGCAGGACGCGCAGAAAGCAAAACGAATGATAGATGTGATGCAATTCGGGGCGGTAGGGGATGGTAAAACGAATGATGCATTGGCCGTTTCGCAAGCCATTGCTTATGCGGAGAAACTGTCAGCATCACAATTTTCTCCTGAATCGAATATTGTCTTGGTATTTCCTCCTGCCGAGGGCTATGCCCTGGATACCCCGATACAGATACCGCCGAATGTCTCGGTTGAGCAGCACGCTCCCCTGATTTATACAGGAGATGCGTATGAACCGTTCGTAACAATTGGCGAGCAGGGGAAAACGACACGGGCATCCTACACGGGTCTTGCTGTCATTCGAAAGAAGCAGTCTGCTTGGCTTTCCAGTGATCCGGCGAAGCAGGCGATCGGGATTCGGATTTTTAATGCCACATCTTCCTTTATTGATATTCGACAGGCCGACTGCTTTACCATAGGAAGCCAGTTTATTGGTGCTGGCAAAGGATTTGCCTACAATGAAGTACGGCTCGGTCAGTTTATTGGTAATCATATCGGAGTGGAACTGACCAATCAAAAGGGAAAGAACGGTCGCATTGGCTGGATAAACGAAAATTTGTATATGGGAGGCCGATTTTCGGTACGTCCCTCACTTCATGCGAACGAGGATCGAATCGGAGTTGTGATTACAAGCCAGGATGGAACGTATAAAAACAACAATAATAATATTTTTATTAAACCGAGTTTTGAGTTGAGTCAGAGTGGGCTGGTTCAGGGGGCTGAAGCGCTGCCAATTCTTATCGAACATGGAAAGCTTAATACGTTTGAATACATTCGGAACGAAGGAAACGGTACGTATGCAGCGCGTATCGTTAACGGTAGCAGTGACAATGTCATTTCGACTGGTATGGGAGCGGCGCGTATTGATGATCGCTCCCTGTACCCGTCCACAATTACCAGTAGCGCTTCCGAGCGGGTGCTGGAAGAGCACAGCCACCTTTTGGCCAGTTATAACCTGTCTGAGCGGTTCCGCATGCTGCCAGACGGCCACATTTCATTTGTGGGCATGTCTTTTTTGACTGACGGATCCAATGATGTGCTTGGTAGCGTCAGCGGCCAGGCAATTAGCAGAAATCAGGATGGTACGTTTATTGTGAAAGATACGGCGCTTGGCGTCATGATCGATACAAGAAAAGTAAAATCTTTTGTTGTTAAACGCGCTTCTCCGGGAAACAGTGCCGGGAGAGTTGTAATAAGAGGTTATGATGCCAGGGGCAATATCGTAAACGCGAAACATGGAGGGTGGCTGAAAGGAAAGGAAGAAAATGTTCCGTACTGGTCAGAAAAAAGGTATGGAGGTGTATATATTACAGGCTCTGACAACAGCGATCCTCTTTTCTTCGTTGTCGGGCCTGAAGTGGCGAGGGTGTGGCTTGGGATCGCTCCCGGCTCCGGCGCTGCGGTGGTCGGAGGTATGGCCATTTATACGAAACCGGCTGACTACACACTGGTATCAAGCGGAATTTGCAATGAGTAGACTGCAAATAAATTGAGTGAACATACAGGAGGCGGACTATGTGAATAGAATAGCAGGGGTTCAGGGGGTAGTAGAAAAAATCAAGCGCAGGCTGCCGAAAAGCAAATTTGCCAGAAACGTCGTGGTATTGGCAGGGGGCACGGCGCTTGCGCAGGGCTTGTTACTCCTTGCATCTCCTATTCTTAGCCGGCTATATACGCCGGAGAGTTTCGGTGTACTGGCGGTATTTACCGCTATGTTATCGATTCTTGTAGTTATTTCATCTTTACGGTATGAGCTGGCGATCCTTCTACCGGAAGAAGAAGAGACAGCGGCCAATGTATTTGCTTTATCTGTCCTGGTCGTATTTGGTATGACGCTGCTCATAGGTACGGCTGTTTTTTTGTTCGGCGATACGCTGCTATTATCGTTGAAGGCAGAGAAGATGCTGCCGTATCTGTTTTTGCTGCCTGTCAGCTTTCTGGGGCTGGGTCTCTACCAGTCTCTTAACTATTGGGCGATTCGTTATAAGAGATTCGCCAGCATCTCACGTACGAAATTCAGTCAAAGCTTCGGAATGGTATGTACACAGATATTGGCAGGATTATTTATCAAAGGGCCGGCTGGCCTGCTTTATGGAGATGTAGTTGGACGGGTCAGCGGCAGCGGAACGTTAGCGCTGCTATCGTGGCGTCATGACCGGCATATTTTGCGGAAGATTTCACTTTCTGGTGTGGGAAAGGCGGCCTGTCGTTATTATCGGTTCCCGTTATTCTCCAGCTGGTCCGGGCTTCTTAACAGCGGCGGCTTGCAGCTGCCTGCTCTTATTCTTGCGAGTTTCTACGGGCCGCAGGTTCTTGGCTGGTTCGCTCTTGGACAGCGGGTTATCGGTGTGCCCATGACCATGATCGGGCAATCTGTAGCCCAGGTCTATACGGGTGAATCTTCCCGGCTCGCCCGGCAAAATCCGGAACAGTTGCTTCGTCTATTCTATCAAACAGCAAAGAAACTGTTTTTCATTGGCCTCCTTCCTTCTTTGTTGCTTGGGATCGCCGGTCCGCAGTTGTTTGCGCTCGTATTTGGAGGCATCTGGTACGAAGCGGGGCGATACATCCAGATTCTTTCTTTCATGTACTTGATTCAGTTTGTTGTATTTCCGCTCTCGCAGACGCTTGATATTATTGAATGCCAGCACGTTCATCTTATTTGGCAGATCGGGCGGATCGTGCTGATTATCGCCGCGCTTGTCAGCGCGGCCTGGTGGAAAGCTCCGCCTGCGCTGGCCATTGGCTTATACGGAGGCGTTATGGCAGTCGGGTATGTGATTCTGTTTTTCCTCTCGGCAATGAGCATTCGGAAGTTGTGCGGAACAGATAAAACAGCAAAAGATGTCGCATAAAAAATGACACGGAAAGGCGTTGTAGTATATGTCGTTTAAAACCGTAGCTCCCCGGCTCAAAGAAAGAATGTTGCCTTTTTTCGGTATGTCGCTTTTGGGTGTGATGCTTGCTGCTCTGAGCGTAAGCATTCCGGCTATTCAAATCATTGGTTTGCTGGTGGTCGTGCTGCTTGCGCTTGTGATCTTTGCGCTGCCGGAGCTGGGGCTGGTTATTACATCGCTGGGCGGACGCTTTAATCGTGTTCCTTTCCTGGAAACGATAGATGGCCCGGTCTATGTTGCCGCTCTCAGCTTGAGTTTGACTGTATTCGTAATGATCATGCGCCGCAGATTTCATGCTCTTCTTAGTAGAGCCTATTTATTTGCCTGTTTGCTTTTCCTGGCGGTGCTGGCAGCCGGAGTGATGTATTCCGTTTCTCCTTCCTATGGGACAACAAAGTTGATAGAGTTTGCTTTTTACACGTTGCCTTTGCTTGTGCTGGCGTTAAGCATGGTGACGTCACGGCAGCATTATGTGAACTTTTTCCTTGGACTGGCTGTCATCACATTTGGCCTGGCACTGTTGGGGATCGCGGGCGGCGTCCTGAGCGGCGGTTTGGCTAATGGGAGAATTTCTGCACTGGGTGGCGGTCCGAATGTGTTCGGGCGATTTATGGTTATTGGGGCGCTGAGTACGCTGTTTCTAATTAACTGTATTAAAGTACGTGGTTTTGCGGTATGCGGCTATATCGCGCTTGCCATCTACGCAATTGCCGCTTTTTACTCCGGCTCGCGGCAGGCGTTCATTGGATTTATTTTGGCGCTTGTCATGTATGGTTTACTGATTTGGTTGAAAAGCAGCAACAAGAAGCGCTCCCGCTTTCTGCTGACATTGGGGATTGTCGGTGCTCTTCTTGTTTCCATATTTACTGTTATTCCTGTGGAGAAGATTACCGGAGGAACCGCATGGATTCGGCTTACTCTACTGTTTCAGGAAGATAAAGGGACGTCCGTGGATGCCCGCTTTGTATTTGCTGAGGCTGCCTGGTATCTGTTCCAGCAGCGCTGGTTCACAGGATGGGGGACAGGTTCGTTTGCCCGGATGTACTCCGAAGAAATTCGCTATCCGCACAACATCTTTTTGGAAGTGATGTGCGAATTGGGTGCGATTGGGCTTGCGGCATTTCTGATTGTACTGGCAGTAGCTGCGTTTGCAACCGTACGGTTAATGATAAGCAAGAAAAAGAGCGAACTTTCAGGGATGGATGTTTCTCTGATAGCTACTGTCATTACTTGCTTTTTTTTCAGTCTGTACGCCGCGCAGATTAGTGGAGATTTATATGATAATCGCTGGGTATGGCTGTTTGGTGCCCTGCTGGCCGGGTTGCCACATGCGCTTAAATAAGAAAATGGAGGGATTGAGTATGAAGAAGGAAAGAAAGTTTACGCGTAAGTTGCTTCTGCCTGTGCTGGCTGCTTCCGTAGCCTTGCCTTCGGTCGCTGCTTTTGCGCCGCAGGTTTCTTACGCAAAAGAGAAGGCGGATGACTTTGTGATGGGGATGAAAGCGGACTATATTGAAGAGTTTATTCAGGTTCTTAAGGGCTTAACCCCAGAGGGAAAGGCACAGCTTCGCCAGGTGCGCGATTCGATTCAGGAAAAGTCCCTGATTTGGTGGCGCGATACCGTGATTCAAAATCCGCAATTTATTGAAGCGGCAAAACAAAAAGGCGTAACAGTTGAAGAAGCGACTTTTCTTCTTCGTGACTTTACGCTGCTTTTCTATACGCCGGATAATCTACAAGAAAACCTGCTTTCTTTTAAACAAAAGCATTCTGCTACATTGCAAAAATTGTTTGGGAACGAGTTTGGGATAAAAGATTTACTTGATTTTGTTAAGGATATTAGCAAGCAAATTATAGCTGACCTCATGATGGATCATATGGTGGATACGAATAAACCGCTGGATGACATTGTTGATGATGCTGTTAAGCGAACATTGGAGCACGGCAAATACAAGAAATTTGCAAACAAACTTGCTGAACTTACCCTTTCTATCGATGAAGTCATTCAAATGAGAAAACGTTTGGCAGCGGAGATCGATCCAAATAATGTAGCACGTAATGCTTTTCTTCAGGCATTCATCCGGAAAAATGTAACGCTGTCCATTCAGCCGGGTCGCCTTGTTCCGGGCAAGACCAAACAGCTTACAGTAAATGTTTCATTCCCGCGCAAAATATCCATTCGCTCGGGTGTAACATGGGAGTCTTCGAATCCGGAAGTAGCGACGGTCAACAGGAAAGGGGAGTTAACGGCGCACAAGCCGGGTACAACAACCATTACTGCCAAATTGAAAAGCATTGATGTTGGTAAGCTTGACGTAACGGTTGAACCAAAAAAGGACAAAGATAAAGAAGAAAAAGATAAAAATAAAGAAGAGAAAGACAAAAAGAATAACGACAAAAAAGACAGAAACTAGGAAGAAAGCCAGCCCCCTGCCGGATGATATACGCCGGCAGGGGGCATTTTTTTGTGGTAGATGTTTTGCCGGCCCGACCGGCTACCGTGAATGTTCTATTGTATAATAGTAAAAAACAAACATAGAGAGAAGGAACGGCTTATGGGAACAAAAGAAACCATTCTTGTAACAGGATGTGCGGGCTTTATTGGCTTCCATGTGGTAAAACGCTTGCTGCACGAAGGGTATCCTGTGGTCGGGCTTGATAACCTCAACGATTATTATGATGTATCGCTGAAGCAAGCACGGCTTGCACAGCTTATCGGACAACCCCATTTCACGTTCGTACGGGCGGCGCTTGAGGACAGGCAGGCAATCGAAGACTTGTTCTCCGCCTATCGAATCGAAATAGTTATTCATCTGGCCGCCCAAGCCGGAGTGCGTCACAGCTTGCAGAATCCGTATGTATATGCTGATTCAAATCTAACCGGATTTGTAAATATGCTGGAAGCGTGCCGCCATCATCGGGTTAAGCATTTGTTGTATGCGTCCTCAAGTTCGGTGTACGGCGCGAATGGCAAGCAGCCGTTTTCCGAACATGATGACGTGAATCATCCGGTAAGCCTGTACGCCGCTACCAAAAAGGCGAATGAATTGATGGCCCATACATACAGCCACTTATATGGTCTTGCGACGACAGGTGTCCGTCTGTTTACCGTTTACGGGCCATGGGGCCGGCCGGATATGGCGTATTTTTCGTTTACCCGCGCCATTCTCGCCGGGGAAACGATAAAAATTTTTAACCGGGGAAATATGAAGCGTGATTTTACGTATATTGATGACGCGGTGGAAGCGATTGTGCGGTTAATGTCCTGTGTTTCGGTGCCGAACCCGGCCTGGAGGACGGAAGCGCCGGACCCGGCGTCGAGCTATGCGCCGTACCGGATTTATAATATCGGTAGCCAACGACCGGTTTCGTTGCTTGAATTTATTAAGACGCTTGAACAGGTGCTTGGCCGGGAAGCAAAAAAAGAATGGTTGCCGTTGCAGCCGGGCGACGTAAAGGATACATATGCTGACGTGCAGGAGCTGATCCGCGCGACTGGTTATCGTCCACAAACCCCGCTTGCGGATGGGTTACATCGTTTTGCGGCATGGTATCGGAAGTATTACCGAGTATAGGGGGAATAACATGAAAAAAATCATTATTCTTGGTGCGGGCGGTCAAGGAAGGGAAACCGTCCAGCTAATCAAAGACATCAACAATGTCCGGCCTGAGTGGGAAGTGCTCGGTTATCTGGATGACACCCCATCCATTCACGGAGAGATACGCAATGGATTTCCGGTGCTCGGTCCATTGGACTTGTTAGCGGAACCGCGCTTCCGGGATGTGTTTGTCATTTGCGGGATAGGAAGTCCGCAGGTGAAAAAGAAAGTCATAGAGCACATAAAACAATGGCAGCCGACCGCACAATTTGCTACTTTGATTCATCCGACTGCCGTATGCGGCGATGAAAACAAGATCGGCGAAGGTACGACGATATGCGCGGGCAGCGTCATTACGACCAATGTCACCATCGGCGAACACGTGCTTATTAATTACGGTTGTACGGTCGGCCATGACTGCGTCATTGAAGACTATGCGGCGGTTTTGCCGGGCGCGAATCTATCCGGCAATGTCACGGTTCGCGAAGGGGCGCAGATAAGCGCCGGCGCGGTCGTGATTCCTGGTATGGAAATCGGTGAATATACAGTTGTTGGTGCGGGAGCGGTCGTTACTAAGCCTTTGCCTGCCCATTGTACGGCGGTCGGCGTTCCCGCCAGGCCAATAAAGCAGCATATCCTTTCTTTCCATGAGTAAACGAGGAAACACTCGCCATAATCAATAGCTCTAGGTTGTGAAATTTTGTCGAGAAAAAGGGATCTTTTTTTGTTTGTACTTTTGTCGGATCTAATATAAAATGGAGGCGGTATAATCTATATGGAGGATTGTACCGCCTTAGTATGTAGATGAAGAAAAACGGGAATGGATGAATACAGGTATGGATACATGTAAGCGGGTCACCATCTTGGGTGTACCGTTTCTGCATGCGACCAAGCAGGAGACGGTTGAACTGCTCACCCGCCGGATTGTGGACAACAAGAAAACACAAGTCGTAACGGCCAACCCGGAGATTGTTATGATGGGACGCCAGCATCCTTCGTACTTGAACTTGTTGCGCCGGGCTGAAGTGGTTACCCCGGACGGAATTGGCGTCGTACTTGCGTCCCGCTGGATTGGCGAACCATTGCCGGAGCGCGTGGCGGGTTACGAATTGCTGCACGCTTTGATGGTGCAAGCCGATACATACGGTTGGAAATACATGCTGGTTGGTGCTTCTCCCGAATCCAGCGCGGGAGCTGCGGAAACACTAAAGAAACAATACCCTAATGCTTGTTACAGCGGGCATTTTGACGGGTATTTTTCCAAGGAAGAGGAAAAGAACATCTTGGATCATATCAAGCGGGAACGCCCGCACCTGTTGTTTGTGGCGCTTGGCGCCCCGCGCCAGGAAGAGTGGATCGCCCGCCATTTGCCAGATTTGCCGGTCAATCTGGCGATGGGCGTCGGTGGCAGCTTTGACGTACTGTCCGGTAAAGTCAAGCGGGCGCCTGAAGTCTGGCAGAAACTGAATCTGGAATGGCTGTATCGTCTTCTGTCGCAGCCGAAGCGTTGGAGAAGGCAGTTGCTTTTGCCGAAGTTCGTGCTATCGGTACTGTGGAATCAAGTTATACTGCGTAGAAAATGAAGCAAAAGACTGAAGGATATAATTGAAAATATAAGGAGAGGAAACATGGAGAGTAGTTATATTTACGGGTTTATTCTTTCGCTTGTCGTGGCGCTCATAGCGACGCCGCTTGTGAAAAAGCTCGCGATTGCTGTCGGCGCTGTGGATAAGCCCAATCACCGTAAAGTTCATCAGCGTCTGATGCCGCGTCTTGGAGGACTTGCGATTTACCTCGGTTTTTTGGCGGCGTACCTGCTGGTATTCCCTCCGTTCCTTGAGAAAATTGGCCCGTTTCTTGAGCAGATGGGCATTTCTTCTGAAGCGATGGTGGAGACGTATTCTCGGGCGACGTTGGGAATCTTTATTGGCGGTACGATCATTGTGCTGGTGGGCGCGCTCGATGACCGTTTCGAATTGTCTCCAAAGTTGAAGCTATTAGGCCAGATTGTGGCTGCGGCGGTTGTTGTGTACTATGGCCTGCGAATTGAGTTTGTAAATTTGCCATTTCAGGGCATGCTAAGCTTTGAGTGGGATTGGATTGCCATAGGGATTACAATTTTTTGGATTGTTGGGATTACGAATGCGGTTAACCTGATTGACGGGCTGGATGGACTGGCCGCCGGTGTATCGGGCATCGCCACGGCCGCGATGATGATTATGGCGGTATTCGTGATGCCAAATCCAGTGGTCGCTCTGTACTGTGCGATCTTGTTGGGCGGGATTCTTGGATTTCTCCGTTACAATTTCCACCCGGCTAAAATATTTATGGGCGACACTGGCGCCTTGTTCCTTGGATTTAATCTGGCGACATTATCCATTATGGGTTTCAAAAACACAACCTTATTTGCTTTTATTATACCGATTCTGATTCTTGGGGTACCGCTGTCGGACACGATTTTTGCGATGGTGCGTCGTTTCCTCAATAAGCAGCCGATTTCGGTGGCAGACAAGGAGCACTTACATCACTGCCTGCTGGCGATGGGATTGTCTCACCGCGGCGCAGTGCTGGCAATCTACGGTATCAGCTTCGTATTCGCGACTGCGGCGATTGTGTTCTCGCAGTCAACGCTGTGGGGCGCGCTCATTATCGTATGCGCGTTGCTATTCATTTTGCAACTTGTCGCCGAGCTCATCGGTTGGGTCGGCCAGAAGAAAAAACCGCTTCTGGAAACGGCCCGCAGAATCAAGCAGATGACAACAGGAAAGCAATGAGTGAAAGAGACGAGTGCTTGGCGCTCGTCTTTTTATTAGGCTTTTTTCCACCAGCTTTTTACCGCCCACCGCAACAGCATGCTGCTTGACGTCTGGCTGGACGCTTTTGGCGTTTTCTATAGTATTCTCCTCGCGTTATGGCTGCTTCGCTCCCGCCGCTCAAAAACGTTCGCTTGCAAATCATAAAGGAAATAAAACGATTTTCTTCTAAAAAAGACCTATAATAAAGTAGAATAATAATTAGATCGACTATTAATAATTGGGAGAGGACAAAGATGAATAAAAAGAACACGTTGATTCCGTTGGTCACGGCGTGTGGGTTACTATCTGGTGCATGGTTGCCCGGAGCGCCGGTTGTTTTGGCACAGGAAATCAAAACAGGAGCGCCGGCTGTTGTCAGCATCCAGACCGAAAACGGAATGGACGCGAAAGCCAAACAGCCGACTGACGTAAGATGGGTGATTCGTTTTAATACGCCAATCGAACGCTATACGGTCGATGATAGCGCTTTGTTCGTAAAGGATGAATCCGGTAATAAAGTATCTGTCACGCTTGTGTTTGGCGATAAAGATCAAACCATTACGGTCAAACCGCCCACAAACGGATATGGATCGGGACAAACATACTTTTTGTGCGTAAACGATAGTATTTACGCCAAGTCAGGCAAGAAACTCAGCGCCTCGGTCACACAGAAATTCCAAATTCAAAATGAAATTGTAAGCATTCAGGGAGATAAAGACCACACCTTCTTCATCGGTAAAAAAGAAGTTTGGAGAAGCGGAAAGGAAAACTTCCTACCGACAACAGAACAAGGCAAAAACCTTGCGACCCCGCAGCTTTTTAAAGAGCTGAGCGATATAAAAACCATTGTGAATGGCAAGGAGCATTTCCTGGCGCTGACCAACGACGGAACGGTCTGGGCCTGGGGCACAAACAAATCCGGCGAACTGGGCGATGGTACGAACCAGTCACGCAATACGCCGGTACAGGTAAAAGGATTGAGCGATGTTATAGAAGTCGTAGCGGCCAACGACAGTGATGGCAATGGCTATAGTCTGGCATTAACGAAGGATGGCACCATTTATGCGTGGGGCAGCAATAAATACGGCCAGCTGGGATTGGGCGAAGGAGCAGGAGCCTTTGTTAAAACGCCCACGAGAGTTTTGGAGGTGCGGGACATAGCGTCCATTGCTGGCGGTCAGGGCCACGCGTTTGCCGTAAAAAATGATGGCACGGTTTATGCGTGGGGCCGTAACAATGAAGGTCAGCTTGGCGACGACACGACCAAAGACCGCTACATCCCTGTCCGCATTGATGATTTGAAAGGAATTTCCAGGATCGTCATGGGAACGAACCATATCATCGCTTTTCAACGGAGTGGCAATATGTATGCGTGGGGCAATAACGATTTCGGCCAGCTTGGTAATGGTAGTAATGGTGCTAGTAAAACTCCTGTCCAGGTTAACTTTTTATCCGATGTCCAGCAGCTCTTTACGGTTGGAGACAGCAATTTTGCTTTGAAGAGTGATGGAACGGTTTGGGCCTGGGGCAAGAACGATGAAGGACAATTGGGTGATGGAACGAGAGAAAATCGTTTGATGCCTGTAAAAATCGAAGTCCTCACTAAAATCAAGATGATTTCTGTAAGTGAAGATCACGGGCTTGCGCTTGATGAAGACGGAAAAGTCTGGGCCTGGGGCAAAAATAATCAAGGGCAATTAGGCATAGGAAAAACAGAAGGAAAGGAAAGCAGCGTGCCTGTTCAGGTTGGCAAACTATCAAATATCAAACAAGTATATGCGAAGTCCGGCAGCAGTTTCGCCATTGGAGAGGACGGAACGGTCTGGGCCTGGGGCGAAAACGGAGCAGGGCAACTAGGGGAAGGAACCGCCAAGAACCAGCCGGCTCCCGCAAAAACCCCTACATTTTAGCAGTGCGAAACAGTCCGGCTGCTCCATCAGCCGGACTGTTTTCTGATGATATCGCTTGAAAAACTCGCAACGTAGCGTTCTGCCTTTGCTATATAAACATGAGGGTAAGCGGGCAAAGACCGCGGGGCTTTCTTGAAACATTTACAATATTATCTTCGTCTAGTATACGTTACCTGCAAAATCTTTTAAAATTAAGTATAGTAGAGAATGACATGATACAAAAACAAGAAAGAGGAGTGACCGTGAGACATGAAGCGTATTACACGTACTATCGTTCCGTTTACGCTTGCCGGACTGCTTAGCGTAAACGGACTTCTACCTGCTGTGGCTGATGCCGCGTCGAATGCTGCATCCGGCCAGTTTAAAGATGTGTCTGCCAATCACTGGGCCAGCCAGTATATTTTGAAGATGGGGCTTCGCGATGTGGTGGCCGGATATAACGACGGAACGTTTAGACCGGACGAAAGTGTAACGCAATTGCAGGCGCTGGCGATGGTTGTCCGAAATATGGGACTTACGGAAGAAGCGAAAAAATACGAGAGTACGGCGATTCCGTACAGTGTGCCGGACTGGGCAAAAGGTTCCGTTGCGCTGGCGATTTCCAAAGGGCTGATTAAGCCAACGGAGAAAAACTTTTATCCAGATATGCCTGCTTCGCGCGCCTGGGTCGCACAGCTTATGGTTCGCATGATTGACAAGGAGTCGGAAGTAGGCAAAGCATCTTCCACCTTGTTTACCGACGGATCAAGCATTCCGGATTGGGCGAAGGGGTATGTAGATGTAGCTGTTGCGAATGACTTAATCTCCGGATACAAAGAAGGAGCAGGAACGGCTTTCAAGCCGAACCGTGCCGTAACGCGCGCGGAAATGGTCACCATGCTCAGCAAGGGAGAACGTTTCCTTAAGATTGAATCGGCTAACACCCGCATCGGTTATCTGCAAAGCGTAAGCGGCAATACGTTAACGCTGACCGATGAGTCAGGCAAGGAACAGTACCGCTATACCATTACAAGCGACACCCAGTTTTATAACGGAAATGTAAAGACAACATCCGCTAATCTGGGAACGGACAGTCAATTGCTCGTTATTAGTGAAAATGGACAGGCTCGATACGTGGAAGTCATCAACTTTAAACAAAAGTCGAAATATGACAAAGCGGTACTGGAAAAAGTGTTTATAGAAGCCAACACGGTTGTATTGCGCCTGGCTGATGGAAAATTGCAAACTTATACGATCGCCAAGGATGCGGTAATCGGAGCAGGAATGGACAGGCTTAAGCTTTCCGATTTTGTGAACGGCGATGAGGTAGAATTCAGATTGAACACGGATGGACAGGTTTCTGAATTGTTCCGTACGGGCTTAAGCAAGGCACAAAGCTTGCAAGGCAGTGTCTATGATGTCGACAAGCAAAACAAATTGCTGACGATTAAAGCGTCCAGCGGAAAACTGGAGACGTACCAGTACAGTGATATTACGTATGTCGAATACAAAGGCAAGCGGTTCCCGAGCATCGAAGATTTACTTCCGGGCGATGAGGTTAAGCTGGAGCTGACGAACGGCATCGTCAGCAAGGTTGTTGTCGAAGCGGAAGCCGGCAAAACAAATGGGGGAGACGTTGGAACGGTTAAGGCGATCAGCGATAAGGATCGATTCGTAACTCTGCAAGGTGAAGATGGAAAGATTCAGGCATATACGGTTGCACAGAACGCCATTATTACGCTAAACGGTGCGCTTGCGCCTACGCTGGCGGACGTGAAAGTCGGCGACAAAGTGGAATTTAAAGTACAGAAGGATATGATTACGTCACTGGCTGTGAAGAATCGTACCGTCTACAACAATAAAGACTTATTGTCCGGCAGCATCTTTGCTCTGGATAAAAAGAACCGTATTCTTTCGCTGAAGACCACCAACGGTGAACTCAAGGCGTACGAGGTCGTTTCCAACGCGGAGATTTTGATTAACGGTTCATCGAAAAAAGAGCTGGATGCACTGGATAAGGATATGAATGTTTCGATTCAGCTGAACGAAGACAACAAAATTATCTATATTAACGCCGATAACCGCGTCCGGGCCGAAGTGGTACGCGTAAATACGGATGATAAGTTGTTGACAGTGAAGCTGGCAACAGGCGAAACGAAAGTATACGTAGTTGATCCGAAGGTAGATATTACGATTTACGATGTGCGCGGTGAGGATCTGCGCGATCTGCGGATTGGCGACAAGATCGCGATGAAGATGAATGGAAACAAGATTACGGATATTGAAGTGGAACGCTCGTTCGTTTACCGTGTTACAGAAAATGGGGGCACATACTCGAATCGCCTCACCGTACAGGATGAAAATGGAAGATCGCATGATGTCATCATCGATAGCCGCGTGACCTTCTCCATTCCGGGTATCCCGTACCCGAGAGTGTCTGATGTGAAGAAGGGCGATGTGCTACGGGCCACATATTTGGGTGATGATCTCAAAGAAATTGCGATTGTGCCGAACGTATATGGACAAGTTGTATCTGTGTCTCCGGAAACGGGCCGGATTGTGGTGCGTGACTTGAACGGCGTGACCAGCGAAGTGACTGCTGCATATGGAACAACAATCCAGATTGGTGATCGCCAATATACGAATATCAACGTTTTGAAGTCGGGTGATCGTGTACAGGTGGCAGAGGCAACCAATGGCGCGAAAAGTATCGTTGTACTGACGAAAGTCGAGACTACCTTTAATTCGCTTGATCCGCTGGGCGACCGAATCTATACCGCGAAGCAAAGCTACTACCTGCCGGACAGCCTGTTTAACCGTCAGGTCAACCTGCAATCGCTGTTGCGCGGTCTGCGTAAAGGTGACAACGTAGCGATTTACCTGCTGAATAATGAAGTGTACGAAATAGAGAAGGTAAATTAAATGAAGAAAGACTCGCGGCTTTCATCCGCGAGTCTTTTCTATGATTCGATGTGAAATGCGCGTTTATTCAGGGCATACAGCTTAAATAAACAAAGCGAAAAAATTTTTTGACCGCAACAAACCGCTGCGGTTGACGTCTAATAAAATGACGAGTAAAATTATTACTCGAAAATGATTTCCTTTCCTGCTGATTTTTGCAGGATGGTTCCGGAGTGAAGAAATTGCTGGACTATTTAATTACGTCGAAAACGCGGATCAAACTTTTGCTGAAGTTTTTTTTGAACGCAGAAGCGCGCGGCTATTTGCGTTCGCTGGCGGAAGAGTTCGGCGAGTCGACCAACGCGGTGCGCGTGGAACTGAACCGGCTGACAGAAGCGGGCTTGCTGGAGGCAGAAAGCGAAGGCCGGATGAAAGTGTACCGGGCGAATAAAAAGCATGTGTTATTTGGAGAATTGCATAGTATTGTGAAGAAATATGTGGGAATTGATCGATTGGTTGATGATGTATTACAACATTTAGGTAATGTGGAATTAGCGTTTATTACGGGTGATTATGCAAGAGGAATTGATTCAGGTACTATTAACTTTACAATTGTAGGGGAAATAGATGAGCACTATTTGGAAGTGTTAATAAAGAAGTCAGAAAGTTTAATTGGCAGAAAGATTGAGGTTACACTACTTGGCCGTGAAGAGTTTAATAAGTATAGAGAGAAGTTTGAACAGCAAAAGATGCTCGTCGTATGGGGAGAAATTAAATAGTCTTTTTGTACTTTTAGAAGGAGATATACAAATGATTAGATTTGCTATTGTTGGATGTGGCCATATTGCCAAAAAACATATCGAAGCTATTAGAAGTATTAATCATGCTGAATTAGTTGCTTTTTGTGATAATAATCCGGCTCGCTTGGAAGAGTTTAAAGATACATATAAGATAAAAGGATACTTATCATTGGAAGAGATGTTGGAAAATGAACCGCAAATTGATGCAGTTAATATATGTGTTCCAAGCGGTCTTCATGCAAATTTAGCTATTAAAGCGGCAAGTTATGGAAAGCACATTATCGTTGAAAAGCCTATTGCTTTGACTATAGAAGATGCCGATTCGATTATAGAAGCTTGTGAAAAAAATAATGTAAAGCTAACCGTCGTTCATCCAAATCGGTTTCGGCCAGCAGTTATCGCCTTGAAAGAAGCAATGGATAACAACTTGTTTGGAAAAATAAGTCATGCAAATGCTACGGTTCGCTGGAATCGAAATCAAGCCTATTACGATCAGGCAGCATGGCGTGGTACGAAGGATATGGACGGTGGGGTCCTCATGAATCAGGCAATACATAACTTGGATTTGCTTCTCTGGCTGGTTGGACCTGTTGAGGAAGTACAAGCTTATACCGCAACTCGTTTGCGTAACATTGAAGCCGAAGATGTAGCGGTAGCGACCCTTATATTCTCCAATGGTGCTTTAGGTGTAATAGAAGCTGCATCGACTATTTATCCTAAAAACTACGAGGAATCGCTTAGTATATTTGGAGAAACGGGAAGTGCTGTTATTGGAGGCACAACGGCTAATTGGATTAAGCATTGGGTCTTTGAAGAAGTTGATGAGACAGACGCAGTAGCACTAATCGAAAAGATTAACCTTGATCCCTACGGTATTTCTGGACATCAGCAGATTATTACTGATTTTGTCGAGGCGATTCAGCAAAATCGTTCGCCGAAAGTAACTGGAGAAGATGGGAAGAATGCTTTGAAGTTAGTATTAGCCATATATGAAGCAAGCGAAAGAAAAAAACCAGTAAAATTAAAGCATTTATAGGAAATAAGGGAGAAATTGTTATGCAAAAAGTAATCAAACAAATTCAATTGTTGGATTTAAAAGCACAATATCAAATGATTAAAGAAGAAATAAAAATTGCCATTGACGAAGTATTGGAAAGCGGAAATTACATAATGGGGCCGACTGTTAAAAAGTTTGAAGAATCTTTGGCTGAATATTGTGGTGTCAAATATGCCATTGGTGTAGCAAATGGAACAGATGCCCTTTTATTAACATTGGATGCGCTTGAAATTGGACCTGGCGATGAAGTAATTACGACGCCGTTTACTTTTTTTGCCTCGGCAGAAGTTGTTTCCCAGTTAGGTGCAACTCCTGTATTTGTTGACATTGATCCTGATACATATAATCTGGATGTAACCAAACTTGAAGCTGCTATCACTTCAAAAACAAAGGCGATTATACCGGTTCATATTTTTGGGCAACCAACCGATATGGATGAGATAATGGAGATTGCTAATAAATATAATCTATATGTTGTAGAAGATGCTTGTCAGGCGATTGGTGCAACATATAAAGGTAAAAAAGTTGGCTCAATTGGAAATGCAGGGTGCTTCTCCTTCTTCCCAACAAAAAACCTTGGAGGCTATGGTGATGGAGGAATTATTGTCACAAATGACGAGGAATTAGCTCGTAAAGTTCAAATTCTTCGTGTGCATGGAAGTTATCCTAAGTATTACCATTCGATGATTGGGTATAATAGTCGTTTGGATGCCTTACAGGCAGCGACTCTCCAGGTAAAGTTGAAGTATATTGATCAATGGAATCAAAAGCGGAGAGAAAAAGCTGATTTCTATAGCCAATCTCTGAAAGGGTTACCGATTCAATTACCTTTTATAAAAGCAGAACGTGAAGCGGTGTACCATTTATATATTATTCAAACAGAATATCGGGATGAGCTTATTCAATACTTAAAAGAGAATGGGATTTCATCTGGAATTTATTATCCTGTTCCGTTGCATCGTCAAGAGGTATATGCTGACCTAGGTTATAAAGCAGGAAGTCTTCCAGAGTCCGAGAAAGCGGCTTTAGGAACGTTGGCGTTACCGCTATATCCTGAATTAACAACAGAAGATCAGGAACACGTAATTTCAGTTGTTAAAGAATTTTTTGCAAGGAAGGGTAATTAAATGAGTATATCAGCAACTGTACGATTATCTTCATTAGCTAATAGTTTAATAGAAAAATTTAATAAAAGAGAAGCTGTTATTGGAGTAGTCGGATTAGGGTATGTTGGTTTACCATTGGCTGTAGAAAAAGCGAAAGCAGGATTTAATGTAATTGGTTTTGATGTCCAAAAAAATAAAGTTGATATGGTTAATCAGGGAATTAACTATATTGGTGATGTGGTTGATGACGATTTACGTCGAATTGTACAAAATCAAAAGTTAAAGGCAACAAACAACTTTTCTTTTATTCATGAAGTTGATGCAGTAGCAATATGTGTGCCGACACCTTTGGATATTTATCAACAACCAGATACGAGTTATGTTGAGTCTTCTACTCGTGAAATTGCTAAATATATTCGACCAGGAACGTTGATCGTACTAGAAAGTACCACTTATCCAGGAACAACAGAAGAGTTGGTTAAGCCCATTTTGGAACAATCAGGCTTAAAGTGCGGAGTAGATTTCTTTTTGGCATACTCTCCGGAGCGTGTTGATCCGGGTAATAAGCAATATAATACTAAAAATACTCCCAAGGTTGTAGGGGGCGTAACAGAGGAATGTACCAAAGTAGCTGCTTCTATGTATCGTGCAGTTTTGGAAGGAGAAGTGCATGAGGTATCAAGCCCGGCAGTAGCTGAGATGGAAAAGATTTACGAAAACACGTTCCGTCATATAAATATTGCTTTGGCCAATGAAATGGCTATACTATGTCAAAAAATGGGTATTGATGTGTGGGAAGTCATTGATGCAGCAAAGACTAAGCCATACGGATTCATGCCATTTTATCCTGGGCCAGGATTAGGCGGGCATTGTATTCCAATCGATCCATTTTATTTAACATGGAAGGCGAGAGAATATAATTATCATACTCGCTTAATCGAATTAGCCGGTGAGATTAATAATAGTATGCCTGATTTTGTAATTAATAGAACCATGGAGATACTAAATCAGGAAAGAAAATCTTTAAATGGTTCTAGGATAACTGTATTAGGTGTTGCTTACAAAAAGGATATTGACGATGTCCGTGAGTCGCCAGTTCTATCCATTCTTAAAAGGTTAGAATTAGCGGGTGCATATTTTGATGTAGTAGATCCGCACGTACCTAAATTTAGTTTAAATGGGAAAAATATCGAAACAGTAGAATTGAGCAAAAAAGTGCTACAAAGCGCGGATTTAGTTATGATAACTACCGACCATAGTGCTTTTGATTATGATTTGATTATCAGTGAATCGAAAGTAATTTTTGATACGAGAAATGCGTTAAAAAATGCGTTAAAAGATAAAAAATTCAACTCTTCTTTATACTATAAGTTATGACAATTGATGATTTTTGAAAATCTAAAAAGGCTAAAGGGTGATTTATTGTAATGAAGGTCGTTACGATAGTGGGGGCAAGACCTCAATTTATTAAAGCTGCCGCTGTATCACGAGCTTTTAATAATTTAAATTCCAAAAAGTCTCTTGCTGAAGTGATAATTCACACCGGACAACACTATGATCATAATATGAGTGAAGTTTTTTTTAAAGAGCTAGGGATTCCTCAACCTGACTATAATCTTCATGTAGGTTCTGGCTCGCATGCACAACAAACAGCAGATATGTTGAAAGGGATTGAAGAAGTTCTTCGAAAAGAACAACCAGATTGGGTATTAGTATATGGTGATACTAATTCAACAATTGCGGGAGCTCTTGCTGCAAGTAAAATGCATATACCTATAGCTCATGTTGAGGCCGGTTTAAGGAGTTATAATCGTAGAATGCCTGAGGAAATAAATAGGGTACTAACAGATCATGTTTCTACCCTTCTTTTTTGTCCAACAAAAACGGCGGTTACTAATTTAGAACGTGAAGGAATTACAGAAGGTGTAAAAAATGTTGGAGATGTTATGTATGATTGTATGCAATATTATCGAGCTAGGCTAGAAACTAGTTCCGTTCTTCCGTTTGGAGTACAACGGAAAGGCTTTGCATTAGCCACGGTACATCGTGCTGAAAATACGGATTCTCCCCAATCGCTTCGGCAGATTTTTGATTCATTTAAAGAGATATCTAAGCAGATTCCTGTATTAGTTGCACTGCATCCTCGTACACGAAAATTTATAGAGAATTATAATATCGATATTTCCGATTCTATAAAAATACTTGAACCATTACCTTATTTGCAAATGATTGAATTGGAACATAATGCAAAAGTGATACTAACTGATAGCGGTGGTGTACAAAAAGAAGCTTTATTTGTGGAAACACCTTGTATTACGTTAAGAGAAGAAACAGAATGGGTTGAAACAGTAGAAATTGGTGCAAATGTATTATGTGGAGCTAATAAATCAAGGATTTTAGATGCTTATTATCGTGTGATAGATGGTGATTTTAAAGTTGATTGGTCATCAAATATATATGGAGATGGTAAGGCATCAGATAAAATAGTCGAATTGTTAGTTGGTGATCACAGCTCATGAAAATAATAGAACCGTTTTTGATTTTATATAGATTCAGAAATCTGCTATGGCAAACTACAAAGAGTGATATTAGAACACGTTTTGCAGGTTCTGTATTAGGTATGTTCTGGCTATTCTTTTATCCGCTATTGTTGCTTGGAGCATATGCTATGGTATATATATTTATTTTTAAAGTGAAATTTCATTTGTTTAATTCTAATGAGTATGTAGCTTTAATCTTTTGTGGGCTAATTCCCTTTATTGGTTTTTCTGAAGCGCTGAGTAATGGGGTGTCATCAGTTGTTTCTAATTCAAGCTTAATAAAAAATACATTATTTCCTATTGAATTAGTTCCTGTTAAGGCAGTGTTAGTTTCACAAAGCACTCAATTTACAGGAATGATTATGCTGTTGGCTGTTTTAGGGTTATTAGGAAAATGGACAGTTTGGCTTCCATTTTTCCTTGTTATATGGTTACTTCAAATATTGTTTTCAATTGGTCTGATGTGGATTCTGTCGAGTATAAATGTTTTTGTAAGAGATCTCCAAAGTATTGTTTCTGTTTTAATACTACTACTAATGTTGATAAGCCCAATAGCTTATACTGAAGATATGATTCCAGCAAATCTTCAGCCTTTTTTGGCGTTAAATCCAATGTATTATCTAATTGTTTCTTATCAGGATGTTTTAATGTTAGGTCATTTTCCTAGTAAAGATGTTTTTTTGATACTGCTTCCTGTTTCTTTGTTGACATTTATTTTGGGGTATTGGTTTTTTATAAAAATGAAGCGGGTGTTTGTAGATAATGTCTAATTTGGCTATAGAAATAAAGAAATTAGGTAAACTGTATAAGCTATATAATTATCCTAAAGATAAAATATTTGATGCCTTTGGATTGAATTTCTGGAAGAAGAATTATTATCAAGAATTTTGGGCATTACGTAATCTAGACTTGAAAATAAAAAAAGGTGAACGGGTTGGTATTATAGGGCGTAATGGAGCGGGTAAAAGCACACTTTTAAAAATCATTATAGGAAATGTTTCCCCTACTGAAGGAGAAATTAAGGTTAATGGGAATATTCAGGCTTTAATGGAATTAGGGACTGGTTTTCATCCCGAATTTACAGGTAGGGAAAATATTAGAGCCTCATTGTCTTATCAAGGTCTTTCTGCCAAGGAAATAGCTTTAAAAGAAGATGAGATTATAGACTTTGCAGAACTAGAGGATTTTATTGATCAGCCAATTAAGACATATTCTGCCGGTATGTATGCAAGACTTGCTTTTTCTACTGCTACAGCCATAGAACCGGAGATATTAATTATTGACGAGGTATTGGGAGCAGGCGATGCATATTTTGCTGGAAAAAGTGTAGAAAGAATGAGAAAACTTACAGAACAGTCTGGTGCTACTGTTCTGTTTGTAAGTCATGACTTGAATAGTGTTCTGCAGTTGTGTGAACGGATAATCTGGATTGATAAGGGGAGGATACGAGCTGATGGTAATCCTCTTGAAATTATTAAAGAATATTCAGCAATGGTACGTAAAGAAGAAGAAATTCGTTTGCGTGCTAGGGACTTGAAAGTATTAAAAAAACATGCTGCTGCTCTTGAGCGTTACGAGGATATTTATCAGCCGTTGTTATTTCACTTTGTTACAGAGAATGGAAAAGAGCCTATTGGTAGAAGCCGAGTATACTCATTAACCTTATCATCAGCAGAAGGACAGATAGGGCGAATTGATGTTGGTCATCCTATGGATAACTCATTAGATCAGCCTCATCATTTAATTGATACGAAAGGATTTATGGATTGGGGACCAGCATGTAAAGATAAAGATGAGATGTATCGTGAATATACAAACTTAAAAGGTAAATATCGTCATGCCCCATTCGAGTTTTCTGTTCCTAAATCGTTGTTGATTAATAGTAGGGGTAACCTAACTTTAGAAATTGATATGGAAGTAACAAAAGATACAATTGCAATTGAAGTTTATGATGGAAGTGACTACAAGCGAATTCAGCTCTTATCTCCTGGAAGCCGTTCTATTTATAAAATTGAAGTTCCTTGCAATATTTTTGATGTTAGACGAGATGATTCTGAAGTCGAAGAAAAGTCTGTTTTATCCACATCAAATTCAATAATAGATTTATCCACTGATTTGGAAAGTGCGGTGACCACAGATGAAATAAATGAATACGGGAATAAAGAAGCTCGTATTGTTGCGGTTCGTATGCTTGATCATGAGGGGAAGGAAGCAAAGGTTTTTGAGATAGAAAAACCCATGGAAGTTCACTTTCAGTATACTTCTGATGTTGAATTAATTAATCCTGTTTTCGTTTTTTGTATTTACTTACCTGATGGAAGATGTGCAAGTCAGTGGATTGCTGATGAAAATAGTTATGGTGATATGAAATTTTCTAATAAGGGAACTTTTGTTTTTTCAATCAAACAATTGTTTTTAGGAAAAGGATCATATGTTGCTAGTGCAGCTATATTTAAAAAATCCTCTTACATTGGTGTTGAGGCAGAAAGTTATCATGTGTTAGATAGAAGCATTCATTTTCAAGTGGTTCAAGCGATTAATGATAATGTAGAAAAAGGTTTATGTGTACAACCTTTTGAGGTGAGATATTTAAATGATAGATGAAGGTATTTACTATGAGCAAGAAAAAATATGGGGTAATTCTCCAGAAAAATATCAAGTGCAGGTGCTTTTTGACATTATTGATATATTGCCTGAAGACGTAGAAAGCATTTTAGATGTTGGATGTGGTGATGGGCATATTACTAACTTATTGCCTAAAAATCTTCGTGTTGTAGGTGTTGATATAAGTGAGGAAGCGCTTAAGTATGTGAAGAGAGAAAAGGTAGTTGGTTCCATAGACAAGCTTCCCTTCCCGGATAACTCATTCGATCTTGTTATGATTAATGATGTTCTTGAACATTTGCCAGAGGATATATATGATAAGGGGTTAAATGAACTGCAAAGAGTAGCAAATAAGTATATCCTTATTACAGTTCCTCACAATGAGCAGATAGAGACAAACGAAGCGAGATGTGCTTCTTGTGATACAATTTATCATATACATTGGCACCAAAGAGCGTTTGATGAAGGTAAATTAAGATGTTTAATACAAAACAATGATTGGAAAATTAGTGAAGTAAGATATAGTGGAGACACAACGTTACCTCCCTTTGATCCTACAATTAAAATACAAAGAGAAATAGGAATTTATCAGCATTGGGATGGAGCTGTTTGTCCTAATTGTGGATCAAATGAGCAAGCCGGAAAAGCGCTGAGAGATGAGGTTAGTATAAAAGTTATTGAGGCAACAAGGCATAAAAAATGGTTTGGTAATCCTAATAACCTTATTCGTAATAATAGAAGTGAAATAATGGCTCTTTATAAGTCCAGGAATGCCTCAACCACTTTATCGAAGCCGATTCGTGTGATTAATGAAAAAAAAAGTGATTTATACTGTATTGATTTTCAAAATAAATTGCAAGCCGTACATCCTGATTTTACAATTGGCTCGGGATGGGCAAGATTTAGATTGCCAGAAAATGTAGAGTTTGTTGATGGAGGAATTGCAAAATCGTGTTTAGAGATGAATGGAACTGAAGTACCTATGCGTTTTCCTGTAGTTCCTAGTATAGGAGATTGTATTGTAATCGAAGCTACAGGTAGTAAAACCGATGATGGTTTAGCTTTATATGCAATTGATGGAATTACAGGTCAAGTAGAGTTGCTTTTTGAGACCCATGTTACCGATAGGTATCAAACTTTCAAAATTACATTAGAATCTGTATGGAGTGCAGATAAATTTGGGCTTGCTCTTTCTGTGTATTTATATGGTGGTGTGAAATTACACAGGATTACATATTGTTCTAATACCAAAAGTAGCAGTATAGTTCCTTTTTTGCAATTAAACAAGGGACATAATGTACTGGTAATGGAAGAAAAAGAGTTAAAGCGTTCGTGGGGATTATGGGTAAAAGAAGCAGGATTATTTCCTAAACCTACATGGTTGAACGAAACTATGAATTCTTTTGAGGAGCATAATCCAGTTTCAATACATGAGTTATTACAGGCTAGTGAAGATTCTTATAATTTTTCTAAAAGAAAAATGAATTGGTTAAGTGCTGTTGTAGAGGAAATTGAGAGAAAAAGGAGTCAAACAGAGAAATTACTAGAAGAAAAAGAAAAGCAGAGAGTACATGTTGAAAAATTGCTAGAGGAAAAAGAAAAGCAGAGAGTACATGTTGAAAAATTGCTAGAGGAAAAAGAACAGCAAAGGGCACATGCAGAAATAGCCTACCAAAAATCTACGGAAAGAGAACAGTATTGGCATAATATCGCTACACGCAAAGTCCAAAAAGTTTTAATAATTTCTCATATGTTCCCTCATCCTGAGCAAAAGCTTAGTGGGCCATTTATACATGAACAAGTAAAAGCTCTAAGAGAATATGAAGGAATTGATGCTAGGGTGATATCTTGCAGACCATATTGGGTAAACGGATTAAATCCCTTTAGAATAATTAGGGCTTTTAGACATTACCCTCATTTAAATCAACAAGTTACTTGGACAGAATATAAAGATGTGCCAGTATTATATCCTTATTATCGTGTTGGGGTTCCTTTGATTCCTTTTCAGTTCCATGCTTGGTTGTATAGTTCAGCTGTTATGTCTGTAATTGATCGTGTATGGAAAGATTTCAAGTTTGATATTGTACATGCTCACACAGGGTATTTGGATGGAACAGCTGGTTTACAAGTAGCTAATCGTTTTCAGGTTCCTTTTGTTATAACGGAGCATACTGGCCCGTTTACTTATCTTACTGGGAAGCCTATTGTCAAACAGTTAACACTTCATGCTATTGAGAAAGCTGATCGAGTCTGGGCTGTAAGTGATGCGCTTGCAAATGAAATTAAAAGTTATTACTCAAATCAAGATACTATTGACAGAATTAAAACGTTATATAATGGGGTATCTACGAGTGAGTTTTATTACGAGCCTATAAAACAGAAAAAGAATAAAAATATAGAATTGCTATATGTAGGCTTTTTGGAAGATGTTAAAAATCCGCTTTGTTTAATTGAAGCTTTTAGCAAAGTAAAAAAGGTACTTCCTTCAATTTCATTAAAAATTGTGGGTGACGGCTCACTTTTTGATCAAGTAAAGGAAAAGATTAATCAATTAGGAATAAATGATTCATGTCAAATGCTTGGTTTAAAATCACGGGCTGACGTTGCTCGAATGATGCGTGAAGAATGTGATATTTTTGTTCTTCCGAGTAAAGTGGAGACTTTTGGAGTAGTATTGATAGAGGCTATGTCTTCTGGTAAGCCATTAGTAGCTACTAAATGCGGAGGACCAGAAAGTATTATTACGGAAGAATTTTTAGGTGAACTTTGTGAGAAGGAGAACGTTGATTCGTTAGCAGAAGCTATTTTGAAAGTGGCAAAAAATATAGATAAGTATGATTCGGAAAGAATAAGAGAACATGCTAAGAATAATTTTGATTATAAAGTATTAGCTCGGAAGTTATGTCAACAGTATCAAGAAATAGGTACAAATGAGGGATAGAATAATGTTCAAGACAAAAAATAAAGAATCATCATTCTGTAAAAAGTATATTATTATTTTTGTTATTGCTATTGTTTTGGTAAGCACTATAGTTTTAAATACTAGTGTCTATGCAAATGTGAAATTAGATAAAGGAAGTGGTTTAGATAAATTAGCTTTACAACAGTTTTATATAGGAAATTTTTATAAAAATATTTTTAATTCTAAAGATGATGAAAGTATTGTTAATCCTTATGTAGAGCCACAGATGGGATGGAAGACAGATGGAAAGCCTATTGCTAATCCAACAAAAGTTGCAGCAGATGGGTTAGCGTTTATATTAGCCAACAATGTATCCGCGGCAGATAAACATGCTCAGTGGCTGTTAAAACATTCTAAACAAATAGATGGTGCTATCTTCTTTCCTTTTAATTTCGATTTTGCACCATATTATCCTTATTCGTTAAAAGCACCTTGGAATTCAGCATTGACACAAGGGCTATCGCTTGGTCTTTTTTCCTATCTTTATGAAAAAACAAATGAAAAAAAGTATAAAGATGTTGCTGATAGAATTTATCGTTCTTATACAGTTCCAATAGAAAAAGGTGGCTTTACTCGTTTTGAAAAGGAAGGTCCTTTTTTTGAAGAGTATCCTACTAAGATACCAACAAGAGTATTAAATGGAGCAGCAGTAAGTATGTTGGCGCTTTATGATTATTCTGTCATTATGAACAATCATGAAGCTGAAGTTTTGTTCCAAAAATCAGTCGCAAGGTTTGAACCTTTATTGAAAGAGTATGAAGTAACACTTCCTTATTTTGGTTCACCTATTTCTTCGTATAGTTTAGCTCCTGTTAGGAAAGAAATTACGGGGAGATTTGTAGGTGATGGAAATGCTTTTATATTTAATGTAAAATTAATTGGGAAAAATAAAGATAATGAAAAGATCTTATCTGAGGTGAAGGTAGGATCGAAAAATGATGATGATGTTAATAATAATTTTTATATTTGGGCAGATCCGATTTATATGAATTGGGGGTCTCCTACTTCTTTACAATCAATATCGGGAAGGATGGTTAATGGCATTAAAGGAAAGTATAACCATTCGCCGTTTAAATTTGTATATTTAAATGATTTTAATAAATATAATCAGTTATTTATAGAAGTAAACTATATTTCGAGAGATAACAAGAATATTGATTTGCAATTATATGACGAAAATGAATATTGGTTAATTGGAAAACTACCTTCTTCTCTATCTATGCGGAAAGAACGTTTTGAGTTGAAACCTGAATTTATCGATAGTTTTTTGAAAAGAACGGCATCTAATCCGAATTCGCCAATCGATGTTAAATATTTGGATGATAATCAAATTTTAGTAGATATTATAGGTAAAGTAGCAAATTCTAAAACATTTTTATATTACGCAAAACGTTGGGAACATTCTAAAAAAATGGTTCCTGCCCGTTGGCTTGATCGTTTCCCAGAAAATTTGTTTGAAAATACTACGAATGAGCCGGTTATTTCGCTTACTTCTAATTCAGAGGAATCAAAACATGTGGAGTATCCTTCTATAATGAGAAATGGTGATATTTACTTTTTGTATTATAGTGCGTATGGCGATGATAATAGATGGAGAATATTTTTAGCTACTAGTAAAGATGGGCATAGCTGGGTAAAACAAGGGAGATTATTTGATGAGAAAAACCTAGAATTTAAAGGGAATTATGCTTTTCCATTTGTTATAGAGAATCCGATAAAAGGCGACAGTGAAAAGAAATATTTGATGTATTTTTCCGTTGCTCAAAATCAAGGTGACCAATATAACAAGCTGTATATAGCATATTCTCCCGATGGATTAAAGTGGAGAATAGGTAGAGAAATTTTAAAAGATAAAATTCTTGATCCTTTTATTACCATTACAGAAAATAATTTATTTGAAATGTATTATTGCTCTAATGCAAATGACGGAATTGAAATCAAAAAAGTCGTATCAAATGATGGCATAAGATGGGGTAATCCATCAGTGGTTATTAGAAAGGATAGTAAGTTAGCAGATGGTTATTATACTATTGGTGGAGTAAGAAAAGATGGTAAGTTAATATTATTTATAGAAGGAACCAATATTAACCAACATTATTTAGATATGTATATAGTACAAGGAGATAAAGTAACACCGTATTCAAATAATCCTGTATATGTTGATCGTGATTGGGAAGGAAGATGGGATAATATTCGCTATGGTTTAAATATTTTTCGAGATAATGGAAAATATTTCGTTTATTATAATGGAATCTCGACATTAGGCGCGGAAACAGGTGGGCAAATTGGAAGAGCTGAGTTGAAAACTCCTGTAATTGAAAAGTATCTGATGGAGAGTATAGAATAGTTTTTCAACATCTAGTTTGAAAAACGATAATTTAATGATTATAAAGGGAGAGTCTACACTAAAATATGTTTTACCGGGTACTAAGGAGCGAGTAATTTATGCTACAAGATATTAGGTGCAAAATTTTAGTGTAGGCTCCTTTTGTTTGAAGAACATAAAATGAATTTTTTATAGAGGTACAGTTAATGAAAATTGTAATGATAACCCCTGACTCTTATATGATTGATCGTCGTATATTACTTGAAGCAAAGACATTGGTTCAAGCTGGTCATTCTGTCATTCTTTTAGCGGGGTTTGAATGTCCTGAAGAAGAACACTATGTCTTAGATGGGATAGAAATTTACAGGTACAAATATGACTGGGATGATGAAAGGCTCAAAAAAATTAGAGCCATGCTACCTGATAATGACAAAATAAAGATGTTTGTTAATAAAGTCTTTATGAGACTGGCTCGAAAGTTTTTTGAGATTAATCCTTTTGACCAATTCATGATTACAAAATTACTTCAATTTGATGCAGATGTATATCATGTTCATGATTTACCATGCCTTAAAGCGGGTATTCAAGCTGCCCGTAAAAAAGGAGCTAAGCTTATTTATGACGCTCACGAACTTTATTATGCTCAGGATGTTTTACCAATTTCATTGCAACGTAAGTATTTTAAAGATGAAAAAAAATATATTCGTTATCCCGATGTTGTAATCACAGTGAATCCTTTCATTGCTGGTTTGATGGCTGAACGCTACCATATTAAAGAACCTGAAGTAATTATGAATTGTACAGAACTTCCTGATAGGTTTACAAGTTATACTGGCAACATAGTAAAAGAGAAAGGGGGAATTCCATCTGATTGGAAGGTTGTTCTATATCAAGGATGGATTTCTCCTGAGAGAAATATTGAGACATTAATAAAAGGAGTTTCTTTTTTCCCCGAAGATACTTGTCTGGCTCTTGTAGGTTATGGTGAATATGAGGCTACTTTAAGAAAACTTGCTGAAGAGTTAGGCGTATTAGAGCGAGTATTCTTCTTAGGAAAAGTGCCTAGCCATGAAATGCTATATTATTCTGTAGGTGCTGATATTGGTGTTATTCCTTATCGTCCTATTGATGAGAATCATCGCTATTGCTCACCAAATAAATTATTCGAATATGTTCTTGCAGGTGTCCCTATAATAACTGATGATTTACCATTTTTTCAAATGATGCAAGAGAAGTACGGATTTATTTGTGTAACTGATATGAGTTCACCTGAAGCATTTGGTAGAACCGTCACAGAACTGTTGGCATCTAATCAAAAATTATCGTCCATGCGAATAAATTGTAAGCGAGCGGCAGAAGAACTGAATTGGGAAGTGGAAGGAAAAAAACTTTTGGAGATATATAAGCATATAGCCACAAAAAAATAATGCGGGTGAAAATCATATGTGTGGAATAGCAGGAGTTGTATCAAATAAAGCTGGTTCTGTACCAACAAACCAGATAGGCGTAGAAATGTTGAAGGCGTTGATTCATAGAGGTCCAGATGGTAGAGGAGAATGGACCTCTGAACAAGAAAATGTCTGGCTTGGTCATCGCCGATTAGCAATCATTGATCCTGAAGGTGGAAAGCAACCTTTATCCAATGAGGACGGAACCATTTGGATAACCTTTAATGGTTGTATATACAATTATTTGGAGTTGGCTCAAAACCTTCGAAGCAAGGGACATCGTTTTCGTACATATACAGATACGGAAGTAATTGTTCATGCCTATGAAGAATTCGGGATAGAATGTGTTAAATACTTTATTGGAATGTTCTCTTTTGCAATCTGGGATGAACGGAAGAAAATTCTATTTTGTGCTAGAGACCGAATGGGGGTCAAGCCATTTTATTATTGGCGAGGATCAGGAAATTTTGTTTTTGCTTCTGAAATCAAGGCATTGTTAGCGACTGGACTTATAAATAAAAAACCTAATCAGAGTTCAATTCAAGAGTATTTAGTTTTTCAGACCGTTCTAGGTGAGAAGACATTGTTTGATGGAGTTAACAAGCTTCTTCCTGGACATTATATGGTTGTGAATGATCAAGGTAAAATTATTGAGAATAAAAAGTATTGGGATTTAAGCTTTGATATTGATACCGATCATACAGAAGAATATTTTGTAGATAGATTGCGTACTCTCTTAGATGATGCAGTAAAAATTCGATTACGCTCTGACGTTGCTTTAGGTGCGCATCTTTCTGGAGGGCTCGATTCTAGTACTGTTGTAAGCTTAGCTTCTATGTTTAATATGACGGGAGATAGTCTTAAAACATTCACTGGTGCTTTTGATGAAGGAGAGAAGTTTGATGAGACGTTGTATGCCAAAATGGTCGCAGAAAATGTGGGTGCTCAGTATTTAGAGACTTATCCTACGGAAGTGGACTTTATAGAATCACTATCTAAAATTATTTACCATATGGATGAGCCTGCTGCTGGACCGGGGGTTTTTCCACAGTATATGGTATCTAAACTTGCCTCTGAACATGTGAAAGTAGTATTAGGAGGACAAGGTGGAGATGAAATTTTCGCTGGCTATACAAGATACCTGATCGGTTATTTAGAAGAGTGTTTAAAAGGTGCCATCCAAGAAACAGATAAGAGTGGTGATTATGCTGCTACATTAACATCAATCATCCCTAGCCTTCCTATGTTAAAACAGTACGTTCCTATGTTGAAGTATTTCTGGAGTGAAGGTTTGTTTGAAACTCAAGACCGTCGATATTTTAGATTAATGGACCGTTCAGGCGGTGTAAAAGAAATTTATAACCATGATATATTTAATAATAGCGAGGATGTATTTGATTCGTTTTGTGAAGTTTTCCACGGTTCAAACTCGGCTTCTTTTTTGAATCGAATGCTTTATTTTGATTTAAAAGTTCATCTACCTGCTTTGTTGCATGTAGAAGATCGAACGAGTATGGCGTGGGGAATAGAGTCGCGTGTTCCATTGCTGGATCATCGTATAGCGGACCTACTGGCTACTATTCCGCCTACTATAAAGTTCAAAGGTGGACAACCTAAGTATCTTTTCCGGAAGGTTGTTAAAAATTTGCTTCCAGAACAAGTGTTCAATCGTAAAGATAAAATGGGCTTTCCTGTTCCATTACATTTGTGGTTTAGAAATTCTTTAGGTGAGTTTGCTAAAGAAGTTTTATTAGATGAGCAAGCTAAGAATCGAGGAATATTTAATTCTGATACATTAGAGAAGACAATACAAGAAGAGAAAGATTTTGGTCGTGTTATTTGGGGAGCTTTATGTTTAGAATTATGGTTTAAAATATTTATTGATAAATAAAGTTTACTTGAATTTAATTATTAAGGAGCTCTGTATATGTGCGGGTTCGTTGGTGTTTTTGATTTAAATAAAGTACCCATTAATTTAGGGTGCTTGTGTAAAATGCGGGATATGATTATTCATCGTGGTCCCGATGATGAAGGGATATATATAGACCATAATTTAGGCTTAGGATTTCGTAGATTAAGCATTATTGATGTAGAATTAGGCCATCAACCAATGACAACGGTTGATGGCCGTTATACCATTGTATTCAATGGTGAAATCTATAATTATGTAGAGCTTAGAACATATCTTGTTAGATCCGGAGTAAGCTTTAAAACAGAATCAGATACAGAGGTGTTACTTCATCTGTTTGCGCAAAAAGGGAAAGACTGCTTATCTTTGCTGAATGGAATGTTCGCTTTTGCCATTTGGGATAAAGAAAAAAGAGAACTATTCATCGCAAGAGATCGAATGGGGATCAAACCTCTGTATTATTACGCGGATCATGAACGGTTCATATTTGCTTCCGAAATTAAAGCTATTATTGCGGATCGAACCATTAGACGAGAGCCAAATTATCCTGCTATTTTGGACTATCTCTCTTTTATGTATATTCCAGGTGATAAAACGTTTTTTAAAGGTATTCACAAGCTAATGCCCGGGCATTATGCGATTGTAGGGGAAAACAAACCATTACAAATTGAACAATACTGGGATATTACATTCAACTATGCTGAGAAGACGGAGAAACAATTTGTAGAAGAACTACGTTCTGTAATTGATGATGCAGTCCGTATACATTTACGGAGTGATGTCCCTGTAGGATGTCATTTAAGTGGCGGATTGGATTCGAGTACAGTCACTTGTCTTGCTGCTAAACACCTTCAGAAGCCGTTTAAAACATTTTCCGGTAAGTTTACGGAAGATGAATTTTATGATGAAACAAAATACGCGAAAGTTGTATCTAAAGCAGCCAATACGACATATCTAGAAACCGTTCCAAGCAAAAGTTTTTTCCAAAAGTCGTTGCATAAGCTTGTGTGGCACATGGATGAACCGTGTGTGGGACCAGGGATTATTCCTCAGTATGCTGTATGTCAATTAGCCGCAAAAAACGTAAAAGTAGCGTTAGGAGGACAAGGGGGAGACGAAATTTTCGGCGGGTATCCCCGTTATTTCTTTACCTATGAAAAATCAACAGGTTTTACTAAATCTATAAATACGCAACAAGCTATTGAGCAATCTCTATTAAAGAAGCTAGCAAATAAGTTTGTTTTTGTAAAAGGATACATGAAGCAGCATGGCATAAAAACCACGATAGAAAAGATAAGGAAAAACCTCATGGAACATAACAATGGGACTTGTAGTTTTGAAGATGTTTGGCGGAAGTACAGTTCTTCTTTTGCTAATGCTTCTTCCGTATTTAGTGAAACGTTACGTACCCAATTAGCAGGCTATAACCCTGATGAAGCGTTTTTTCAGTTTATACGCAAAGATGTAACAGATGATATTTTCGATAAAATGCTGTACCATGATATGAAGGCGTATTTACCCGGTTTATTGCAGGTGGAAGATAGGATGAGTATGGCTGTATCATTGGAATCAAGGGTGCCTATGCTCGATTATCGGATTGTAGAGTTAGCGGCTACTATCCCGCCGCATATGAAAGTAAAAGGATTGGAACCAAAGTATATTTTTAAAAAAGCGATTGAAGGAATCATTCCAAATGAAATCTTGCATCGTAAAGATAAGAAAGGTTTTCCTACACCAATTAATGTATGGTTTGAAGAAGACAAAGAATTTGTTGCAGATATATTGTTAGATAAAAATGCAAAACAACGTAGCCTTTTTGATGATAAACAAATAGAAAAGCTTATTGCTTCTTCTTCTGCGTATAGTTGGGCATTGTGGAGTATGATAAATATTGAGATGTGGTTTAAAATCTTCATTGATGAGGACCCTAGATATGTTGATTCCGATGGGAAAGCAAGAGAAGAGGTTGCACGACGATGAAAAAAAGGGTTTGCATGCTTGTTTTTAATGAGGTTACTTCAGATCCACGGGTAACAAAAGAAGCAGAAACTCTTTCTGATAAGTATGAAGTTACGGTTATCGGAACACGTTTTTCACCTTCTACAGCCAGTACAGAACAAGTAAATGGCTATTCGGTACATAGAGTAGACAATATACTAAAAAGAAAAGTAAATACTGAGAAATTAAGCATACTCACATTGCTAAGAGTAGGCGCAAGTAAGATGGTAGGGTTATTGAAAATTGGATGGGTTGCATTGAAGATGAAATCAGACGTATATCATGCTCATGATTTTGAAGTGCTGCCATTTGCTTATCTCGCCTCCAAAATTCATGGGGCGTATTGTGTATATGATTCGCATGAATTGTGGGTGGAGCAACGAGCTGATTTTCCGGGATGGTTTAAGAAAATTATTAAAGGAATGGAGAGTTTTTTTATCCGTCGTGTAGATCAAGTTATCACGGTAAATCAATCAATTGCTAGAGAATTAATGGAAAGATATTCGTTGCGTACAATACCTTGTGTCGTCCATAACTTTACAAAAAAAATAGGAAATTCTATTGATATGCGTGAAGCAAGCAACATATCAGATACTGTGAAAAAAAAGATAGTCGTCTTATATCATGGTGGCTATCTTAAAGATAGAGGATTGGAAGAAACGATAGAATCAGTAAAGTACTTTCCTCCCCATGTCATATTACGTTTTCGAGGAAAAGGGCCACTTGAAGAGAAATTACGTTCATTGGCTGAGCCATATATCAAAAGTGGACAGATTGAATTTTGCCCTCCGGTTCCCATGAAGCAACTTGTGAAGGAAGCTAGTGAATGCGAAATTGGAATTATGCCATATAAGCCTACCTGCTTAAATAACTATTATAGTTTGCCTAATAAACTATCAGAATACATGATGGCTGGATTGGCCGTTGTGGCAAGTGATTTGCCCGAAATTGATCGACTGAATAAAAAGATTGGTTTCGGAGAGCTCTTTAACCCTTCCAAGCCAACGAGCATTGCCGAGGCGATAAAAAATTTAATAGTAGATAAAGAGTATTTGAAAAGATGTAAAAATAGGGCGAAAGAGTGGGCTTTGAACGAAGGAAATTGGGAACATGAAAGTAGGAAGATCGTAAGCCTGTATAAGGAATTATTTGGTGAATAATAATGAAGGAAAGCATATGGATTATTAACCAATATAGTACAACACCAGAATATCCGGCCAGTTCCCGTCATTATGAGTTGGCTAAATATTTGTCAAAGTATTTTCGAGTTTTACTATGGGGATGTAATTTTGTTCATCATAACAAAAAATACAGATTTTCTCCATGGGTTATTTCAAAGCAGGAAAAAGTTGAAAATTTCATTTTTCAATGGGTAGGTGCCATTCCGTATAAAGATAATGGCTTTTCAAGAATGATAAACATGTTATTGTTTGCAATGACACTGTTTCTAGTAGGAGTATGTAAAAAAGAACGTCCAACAAGTATTATTGGCTCTTCACCTACACTATTCGTAGCATTTGCTGCTATGCTTCTTGCTAAATGGAAGAAGGCGCATTTTATTTTGGAAGTAAGGGATTTATGGCCAGAGTCTTTAATTGAAATTGGAAGTAAAAACAATAAGAATCTGGTTGTGAAAATATTAGCTTGGATGGAACGTGTTTTATACCGAAATGCGGAAAAAATCATCGTTTTAACAAAAGGAATCGAGCAACGTTTGAAAGAAAAGGGGATTACTCGGGATAAGATTTTCTTTCTTCCAAATGGCATTGATTTAAAAACAGTGTCTTTTTCTATTAACGAATCAAAGAAAGAAAGCTTGCGAAAACAAATGGGAATCCAAGAGGATGATGTTGTATTTATGTACGCTGGCGCCCATGGACCAGCTAATGACTTAGCCCAAGTAATTTTAGCAGCTGAACAACTTCGCGCGGAAAAACATATTAAGTTTGTCTTCATTGGTGAAGGGGTAGAGAAGCAAAAGCTAATTAATTTATCAAAAAAGTTGGAGCTGGATAGTCATATTATATTTCTGCCGGCTGTTTCTAAGTCAAAAATCAATGATTATTTATCCTGTGCCGATGTATTCATTATTTGTCTGAAAGACATTCCGCTTTTTGAAGGGGCACTTCCTAATAAATTGTTTGACTATCTCCTTCATAATAAACCGATTATAACGACGGTAAAGGGAGAAATTAAAGCATTCCTTGAAAAATTTGATATTGGTTTGTATGGCAATATAAAAGAAGATAACGAGTACCAACTTTCGGAAGTCTGTAAAAAAATCGCAAGTAACAAGATGAATAGAAACGGAAAATCGATTAATGGTGTTGAGATTGTTGAAAAGTATTATAATCGAGAAAGGCAAGCTGAACAGCTTGCTAATGTAATAAAAGAATTGTAAAGGAGAGGAATATATGAGTAATCATATAGATAATACAGTTATTATGGGACAAAATGTTTATTTAGGATATAATTGTATTATAGAAAAGAACGTTCAGATTGGTGACAACGTAATCATCGGTCATAACGTTGTCATATATGAAGGAAGCAAAATAGGGGATAACTGTCATATTCATGATAATGTAGTCATCGGAAAGAAACCGATGAGAGCCAAACGTTCGATTTTGAAAGCGCAAAAAGAGTGGAAACCGGCAATGATCGGGGAAGGATGTACGATAGGAACAGGAGCCATTATTTATGCGGAAGCTTTTTTGGATGATGAAGTTTTTGTTGCGGATTTGGCTACGATTCGTGAGAAGGTATCTATCGGAAAGCAAACGATTATTGGTCGTGGAGTAGCAGTAGAGAATGAGTGTACAGTAGGAACACGTTGCAAAATTGAAACGAATGCATATATTACGGCTTTCTCAACTATTGGAAACGATGTGTTTGTAGCTCCTGGTGTAGTTACAAGTAATGATAATTACATGGGTAGAACAGAAAAGAGATTTAAGGCATTTAAGGGGTGTACAATTCAAGATGGTGGTAGAGTTGGTGCGAATGCAACTTTACTTCCTGGATTAATTGTTGAAGAGGAAGGCGTAATTGGTGCGGGAAGTGTAGCAACACGAACAGTTGAATCTGAATGTATTGTTGTTGGTAATCCGGCACGTAAATTACGTAAAGTTGCTGAAGAACAGTTGTTGGACAAAAAATAGGAGTGGTTGTACTTGGGTTACGCTATATAAACGGTATTTATGAAAGGAGCGATTAGATTGGGCAGGAATACAATGATGAAACTTTACAAAGCGCTCTTTTCTGTTTTTGATTTATTGCTTGTAAATGTCGGCATCGTTGCGGCATTCTGGTTCAAGTTTGGCGAAACCATTCCGACTTATAACTGGTCATCCTATATAAAAGTATTACCATGGATTTCTCTAACAGCGCTTATCATCTTTTATATGTTCGACTTATATTCGAACTGGCGTCGAAAAAGTCTTTACAATCTCATATATACAATTATTTTATCCATTGGGACGCTTAGTCTTTTTACCATGGTATTGACGTTCTGGTATCGCGGATTCTCGTTTCCGCGCAGTGTCATTGTAATTGCAGCGATCATTCAAATCATTCTGTTTGTTGGAATACGTTCCTTTATCTGGTGGATTGCCAAGCAAAAGTATGGTCGGCGGAAAGTGCTTATTATTGATGAAAGTTTGGAAAGCGGTCTTCTGTTCGCCCAGAAATTTTTACAGCATACGTCTGGTTGGTTTATTATTCATAGTTTCCTACCTGTCGCCCATTGGAAACAAATGATAGGGACCATTCATGAAGTAGATGTTGTGTTATTAAGTCCTGCATTAACCGGGGAAGAACGGGCGGAGATTTTAAGTTATTATTCGCGATATGGTAAAGAAGTATTGCTTGTTCCTGATCTTTTTGAGTTGTTTATTTTGGATGCCGAACCCCAGCAAATTGACGACATGTTGGTATTGTCCGTACAGCCTCCGGGATTAACCGCTGCACAATTGTTTTTGAAGCGTGCATTTGATATCGTGGTGTCCGCGGTTTTAATCGTATTGTTAAGCCCTATTATGCTTGTCTTGTTTATTCTCGTTCCGCTTACATCGAAAGGGCCGGCGATTTTCAAGCAGGAACGAATCGGCCGGAACGGCAAAGAATATATGATTTACAAGTTTAGAAGTATGGTACATAATGCGGAGCAGAAGACAGGCCCGACCCTGGCGACAGATGACGACCCGCGCATTACGCCGTTAGGGAAGTTTATCCGGGCCACAAGGCTGGATGAGATTCCACAGCTTTTTAATGTATTGAGAGGGGATATGAGTCTGGTCGGGCCCCGGCCAGAACGTGCTTTTTTTATCAATCAATTTAAGGAGAATTTACCCGATTACACATATAGAATGTCTGTGAAGCCTGGCATCACCGGCCTGGCGCAGGTGATGGCAAAGTATAGTACGACGGTAGAGGATAAGTTACGGTTTGATTTAATGTATGTACGTAACTATTCGCTGGCGCTTGATATTAAAATTTTGTTGCAGACATTGCGGGTCGTTTTTCAGTGGGAACAATCGAGCGGGGTAAACCATAATCAACAGCTTTATGAACAAGATCTAATCAAGAAATTGAATCTTGAAATAGCCGCAGGACAAGGAAAAATCGTGGGCAAAAGAAGAAGCTAGGCATTTTTACAGGGAAGCTCCCTGTTTTTTTGTCGTTTTCTTTTCAACTGACGTACTACAAAGCGGCTGTTCGTCTTCTATGTGGAAAAAGATAAGCCAACGAGTTTTTTGTTGGATAGGCAGGATGATTAGCAAGATTTGTCGAAGCGAGTAAAAGGAAAAGGAGAAATGGAGGAAGTGCAATGGAAGAAAAGGTCTCAGGACGAACGCGAAATAATATTGTATATAGCTTACTTGGGTTGACACTTATCGGTATCATCACTGCCATAGTCATGGGAGGAAACCAGGATAAAGTGTATCAAGCGGATGCGCAAGCATATATGCAGGCGCAAAAACATTTGCAGCAAAACCAATTTGCCGAAGCGGAGAAAGTACTAAAACCGTTGCTTGCCACACATTCAGACAGCTACATATTGCAATGGCGATACGCTTCCAGTTTTGCCGGTCAGGGTAAATATGATGAGGCGGAAAAATATTTTATTCAGGCGCGGAAGCAAAGGCCATTTTTAGTGAGGAATCAGAAATATCTTGTTCAGTATGGAGAGGTACTATATAAGAAGCAAAACTATCAAAAGGCAAAAAGATATTTAGAAGAAGCGAAGAAAGTAAATACGAATCCACAGTTATCCGCACAGGCAGACGCCATGCTGAGAGAGATGGCGACGAAATATAAATAACGAAGGAGGGGAAATAAAGTGAGCACAAAACAGGGAATGAATATTGATCAAATGCTGAATATGGAAGGACAGAAAAGCGCGGATCGAGTCTTAATCTGGGGGTTACTGTTTGCGCTTGCTGTTATTCCATTGCTAACAAGAGCCGCCATTTTTCCCTTCTTCTCTCCTGTGATTACAGGTACGTCACTTGATACGGGGATGAAGGCGGATATTTTTACATATTACAAATTTATCTGGCTTATGCTTGTAGTTGCATTTGCTATTTGTGTTTTTGTATACAAGATGTTGGCCAAAGGGTATCAGATTCAACCAAGCTATATAAATTTTCCGCTTCTTATCATGTTTGTGTTTGTCCTGTTATCCGGTGTATTTGCGGAGTATAAAACGCTTGCGATGTTTGGACAGTACAACCGACATGAGGGAACGCTGACGTACCTTGGCTATTTTATTCTTTTCTTTATTGCCGCTAATATTTTGTATACAGAAAAGAAAATGGATCTTCTTATTTATGCGCTGTACCCGCTTTTATTCATCAATGCCGGGCTTGGTCTCGCGTATTTTTATGGTTACGATATACTGAATAATGCCTTTTTCCAGGGGATTCTGCTTCCGGCCGGATTATCGAAAGAATCATTAAACGGATTCGTGAGCAGTACCATTAACAATCCTAACTATGTTAGCGGGATTGCCGGTATGCTTGTTGTACTGTTTTTGACAAAAGCCTTGCTTTCTGGCCAAGGAAAGAAGAAGGCATTGGATATTATTTGTGCCGTTGTTGCGTTTGCTCTTTTGCTTAGTTCGTTGTCAACCAGTGGCTTTGTTACGTTCGTTGTGCTATTGCCGCTTATTTTTGTAATGGTTTTACTAAGACGAAACAAAAAAGCCGCGCTTTTACCAGCATTAGTTATACTCATTGCGTTCCCGTTAGTTTTCTTTGCTATGAATAGCCATAATTCGCTAGTATGGAAGGAGAGTTTAGGCTTTTTCTTTGGAACTTCCAGCGGGGCAATGGAAGGGAAGAACAGCGCAGGCGAAGCAATTGGATGGAAAGATTTTGTACAAAAGCATTCCCCGTTTTCTGTGCATGTTGCTAGTGCGGCAACCGAGTCTGGAAATGCAGACGACGAATTCAACTTACCGCCGCAGGGCTGGGCAGCGGGAACGGGGCGTGTCTATATATGGTCCAAAACACTGGAACTTATTCAGGCAAACCCGTTCCTTGGCTATGGAATGGATACGTTAGCGTATTACTTTCCGCAGGACGATCCGTATAAAAACTCGGGAATCAATGATCCGAACACGATTGTGGATAAGCCGCATAACATGTACATTGGGCTGGCATTTGGTTCAGGGGTAATCATGTTGCTGGCATTTCTCGTTCTTATTGTGCGTCATGCCTGGCAGCATGTGCTCCTTTTTAAAAGACGAATTCAGACAGAACGGCAGGCGATTCTCGCCAGCTTGTTTGCCGGATGGTGTGCGTACCTTGTACAGGCTATGTTCAATGACTCGGTTATCGGGACAGGGTTTATTTTCTGGATTTTGTTTGGGGTTAGTGTTTCTTTGCTGAGAGAAGAGAGAACCGAATCTTAAGACAGAATCAGTTCATGAAAAAACGATAGGTTTTTGTACCTGCCGAAAAAAATTTTTTTCGGCAGGTGCAACTTTTTTTAGGTTTCATCGTCTAATAAGATGTAAGTCAAATGACAAAGGATGAATATTTCAAAGAGAAAGTAGCAAACAAAAAAATACATTAGATTTTGCGCAACTTTTCTCTATGAATATTCGTCTATATTAATGCAGTATATTGCAGATATGTCTAACAAGTGAATAGATGCATTTTTTACTAGCTTCTCTATTTACTTTTAGACTGGGGCATTGTATACTGTGCTTTGTGAGACATGAAATAGTAGATTATACCAGAGTCATTCTATGATTTAGTCTCACGTGAAACTTTCATTATACTACATTGTACATAAGAAGAGCTCTACTCCTCGAAAGGGGGTGAAGGTACATAGTGGGAGTAAGAGGCTCGAGATATATAGATAAACAATACTCTCAACCGAACCGAAAGCGGAAATGTTCCTTCACAATGAAGACACGTGTTTACTGACGGCTAAGAATCGGAATGGTAAACACGGTGGCAAATTCCGCAAAAATATTACCCTAACTTAGGAGGAAAAAAACGTGAAGACGAATAAAGCTCTTAAAGTTTTAACGACTTCTGCGCTTCTTGCTTCTCTGGCAGCTCCGTTTGCTGCTCCTGCTAGCGCAAACAGCTCAAACCTTGTTGATAAGATTTTGAATGTGAACAACAACAGCAAGTTATCTGGAACTAGCTATTTATATGTGAATGAAGACGATATTGATTTCTCTACAGGTGATACGTTCCGTGTTGTTCTTCCATCCGGTGCTAAATGGGATGAAGAAGCGATAAAAAATGCTAGTGATACTAACTCTAATGGTATTAGTGCTTATGATTCAAAAGACCACTCATTCAAAATTACAACTGGTGGCAACGTTGTTAAAGCCACTCTTAGAACTGAAAAAGATTTAGAAGTTAAATTAGAAGATGGATTTGTAGAAAAAAATCAAAGTGACAGAATTAAAATTCCGCTTTATGTTAAATTAGATGGTGCAAGCGGTGAGCTTAAGCTGAAAATAGAAGCTATGGACAGCACCATCACGTCCGAAGAGAAAGTGTTTGCTATTGCAAGTTCCGGTAAAACAATTACATCAGTAGATGAAGTAAAATCTATCGGTAAAACTGGCGATGGTGGACGTATCCGCATCGAAGAAAATTCTTTTGGTGCTTTGAAGGGCGCTCAATCTCTTAAATTGAAACTGCCTTCCAACTTTAAATGGAATGGCATGGTGAAAACAGATGTCACTCTGGGCGGTGGTTATGCAGGTAACGACAAATATACTGTTGAACCGTCTTCTGACAACGAGTTGATTATAAACTTCGAAAATCTTCCTGATACAAGCAATTCCGGCAATCGCGGATACATTTACATCACGCCTCACATCAAAGCGGATAGCGATGCTGCAAAAGGTGAAGTAAGAGTTAACATTAGCGGCGGCGATTTCTCTGATGCCGATGTGACGGTTGCAAAATACGGCGACTACAATGTAGATGTAAAAGTTGAAAAGGTAGAAGAACTTGTAGCTGGCAAATTCGATGAATATACGAAGACAGCGAAGATTACAATCGAAGAAACTGTACCAGGTTCTCTTGTAGCAGGCCGTGATGTTGATGTGTTGTTCCCGTCTTGGGTGAAAGTTGTTAATGTTTCTGATTGGAATGTATCTGGACCAATCAAAGCAAACAAACCAGAGGTTGGTATCAATGGGGAAGTTGATGGTACAGACGATGAATTCAGCTTTACCATCGAGGAAAACAACGGTGGTAAATCTAGTTCCACTGTTGGTAAAATCGAATTTAAAGTTGCTTTGAGCGTAGAAGCAAACAAAACTGGGGATATCGAAGCAACTATCAAAGGTGGCGGCATTGAAGAACGTAAAGTAGTCGTTGCAAAAGCAGTTGCTCCGGCAGCAGTTTCTGTGGAAGGTGACACAGCGAAGCTGAGAATTGGTGCACAGGATCAGGAAGGTCCTACCTTCTACATTACAGAAGCGAAAAAAGGCGTATTTGAAAAGAACCACGAAAATGGTAAAGGCGGAACTGGAGAAATCGTTGTTAAGCTTGCTGACGGCGTGAAATTCTCTAAAGTTCCGAAAGTTGAAGTAGTAGAAGGCGACGGCACAATCGATTCCAGCAACATCCGCCGTATTAACAATGACAATGCTCTGGCCATCCCGGTTAAAGGGGAAAGCACTTCTAAGCCGATGAAACTGAAAGTTTCTGATGTTCGCCTGACTCTGGATCGTACCGTTCCGGAAGGCGATATTGAAGCAAAAATCGGTGGCTCTGCAGTTGTTGAAAACTATGTCAATGAATCTAATGGTTGGGTAGGAACAAGCATTAACAAGGTGTCTAACAAAACTCCGGGTACGTTCAATACGCAAAATGCTGTAACTTTCAAAATTGGTTCAACGATTACGCCGGCTCCGTCCGATACAACAGCGAAGAACATCGTATTCAAGCTCAACAGCAAAACATACACTGTTGACGGTAAAGAATTCGAAATGGATGCTGCTCCGCTTGTAGGCTGGGATCGCGCTTACCTGCCGGTACGCTTCGCTGCTAATGCGCTGAACGTATCCGACGATCAAATCATTTGGGATGACAAAACTAGCACGTTCACAATCTTCAAAGGCGATCGCGTAATCTCCGGTAAAGTCGGCGACAAGTTCCTGACAATTAACGGTGTAAAAACTCCGATGGATGTTCCGGTATGGCGCAATAAAGAGAAAACAAACAACCGCGTAATGGTTCCGATCCGTTACCTGGCTAACGCGCTGAACGCTGAAATCAACTGGAACAAAGAAACGAGCGAAATCACAATCCAAGTGAAATAATAAGCTTGACAACTACATGAAAAAGGGGCTCCCATATGGGAGTTCCTTTTTTCTTACAACTCTATTTTCCTTTTGTTAGAGGGAGATGAAAAATATGAAAAAGCTACCTGCTTTTGTCCTTTCTACTGCTCTATTATTCCCGCTTTCTCTTCCGGTATACGCGGCTGAAACAACTTTGGTCGTCCAGAGCCAGTCGCTTACGTATGAACAGGCGCTGGAACGGGCGTTTAACGCAAGCATTCCGCTGAAAAATGCGGGGGATGAAATCGATCGCTCGTTTGAAATTCGTCAGAATCTCGGTTCAGGTATTCAATATTATCCTGTTGGCGTGGGTAATGGACCAAAGGATGAAATGGTGCGCGCTCAGGCGAAAGGTGTAGTGCAAGCAGATATGGCCTGGCGCATCAGCAAACGCAAATATGATCTGGAAAAAGATAACATTATTTATTCGGTGAAAACAGCTTACAACAATGTTTTAAAAGCGCAGAAACAGAAAGAGCTGGCTGAGGCCAATGCCAAAAACCAGGAAGTGCAAAAAAATGTGGCTTTTTATAAAGCATCAGAAGGGGCGCTGAGCCAGTACGAATTAAGCCAGGAAGAAGGAAAATATAATTCTGCCCTTAAACAAAAAGTTGCTGCCGAAAAAGCGCTGGATGATGCCTGGACGAAGCTGAATGCGCTCATTGGCGCTTCGCAGGAGGCGCGTTTTGCGCTTGTGGATGAACCACAGTTCAAACCGTTTGATAAAAGTGAAACTGATTTGGAAAATGACATTACCTTTATCGTATCGAACAGCGATGCCGTAGCGATGGCGGAAGAACAGGTGAAAATTCAGCGCATGGATGTGGACCTGTATACGTATAACGCAGGCAGCCCGACTTCGTACAAAGCAGAAGAAATCGATGTGCGGAAAGCAGCTAATCAGGTAGAAGATACGAAGAAGAATTTGGCCGACGGCATGCGTTCCATCTATTATTCTATCAAGCAGCTGGAAGAACAGTACAAAGTGCTAACGATTGAGCTTAAAAAAGCGGAAGAAACGTTGAAAATGGCGCAAGTACGCTATGATACTGGCGTAGGAATTAAAGCTGACGTGACCGCTGCCGAGCTGGCAGTAGCCGATAAGAAAAAGAAAATTTTTGACACATTGATTCAACTTGATAATCTGAAGCTGGCATATGAGAAACCTTGGGTTGCCGCAGGAGCATCCGCTGGCGGCGGTTCCGCCCAGTAATGTTTGTTGCATAAGGCGCTGCGAAATACACTTGCAGCGCTTCTTCCTTTGTTGTGGGAAAAGGACAAGCGGGCAGGGAACATGAGGTTCTATCATACAGATGTCGAGACGGTAAAGATAGCAGGATAGATTTTTGTTGAAAAACAACAAATATTAGGAAATCATCATGAAACTTGCGATGAATCATATCCTGATTTTACAAAAAATGTTGATATAATATACCTAAGGACATTATTCCTAAAAATGTAGTATATAGGGAGGGATTATATGGAGGAGTTTGTCGAAGTGGCAGAAGCGGTTGAGCAATTTGCGCGGCATGGCCATGCGTTTTATCCAGCGCGGCAGCCGGGTGTGGGGGATGTTACGGTTTTGTATGTTGGTGCAGATACTTATTATGTAGTCTGCAACAGCAAGGATTTTTGTAAGCGTTTAATTCGCTGGTTTTGTATGAGCGAAAAGCTTCTTTTACGTTTTTCCTATGAGATACTGGGTCAGCGTAAGCATGCGCCGTTCGTGCTTTCCGCCGGGCTGACGCTCATACCGTTTTGGTATCCGCGGTACGACAACGCGGCACACCGAACAGCGTACGTAAGTATGTCTTCCATCCAGTCCTACCGTTTCCATTCGCACGATGCCTCTGTGACCCTTGTCCTTGAAGATAACCATACGCTGGAGCTTCCGTATTCATTCCAGCGCTTGAAAAAGCAGCTGATTCACGCCGAGTTTGTGTATTATAAATTTACGGCCCGCATCAGGAAAGAAGCTCAATTTTCCCCTATTACGGCGGAAAAGTGTAAAAACTGACGCCTATCTCGTGATAGTCGCTATGTCCCATATGAAAAGGTGAACAATTTTTCTCTATTCCATAACCGTGTTCTGCGCCGAATGCGCGCTTCCGCTAGGATGAAAGTGCGCGAAATCTTTGCAGGGCCGGCCCTCGCACAATGGGGGACAAGAAGTATGGAAGAGAAAGATTGGGCACTTTTTTTCCAGGAATATGAACCGTTGCTGGAGCGCTGGATATCCCGTTACTCTGCCGGAGTGGTGCGTGAGGAAGCGAAACAGGTGGCGCGAATCGCCTGCTGGCAGAAGCTCGGGCTGTATAATCCGGAACGGGGCGCTTCGCTTTCCAGCTATTTGTTTATGGTTGTGCGAGGCGCACTACTGAACTGGTACGCGCAGGAACGACGCTGGTATGACCGTCATCGCCTTCTTACGGCACAAGGGGATGAAGAGGAACAGGAAGGGACACCGGAATGGGAAGACGCGGACTTATTGCCGCCGGATGCGTCCCTTGTCTGGGAGGCGTGGATGGCATATTTGTCGGAGATGGAGGCGCTTTGCCTAACCTTGCATATTCGTGACGGCTATTCTTTGCGGGCGGTTGCCAGGCGGCTGAATGTGCCGTATGAACGTATGAAAAAATGCAAGCAACGGGCCTTGGGCAAGCTGCGCCGCGCGTTATTGCAGGAGCGGGAACAGAAATAAGAGAAAAGACGACGGAACGGCTTGTTCTGTTCTGCCACCGGAGATTTTTCTTACTTTCCATTGTTTTATCCTTCTGCTTTGCATGCAAAAAGGATATAATAGACAAGGAACAAAAGGAGGAATTCTACCTATGATTTCGTTTTTTAAAAAACTCCGCTCTTCGGGTGCAGCGTCGGAAGCGGAGACAGCAGAGAATACGGTAAAGAAAGAGGAACAAGCGGAAGCGGCCGGCGAAGTAGAGGAAACAAATACGAGAATGAAACTTTATTTCCTGCCGGGGCACGATAAGAGTTTTTCTCAGGAGGAAGGATACGTACTTCAGTTCTTCATAAGCGAGTTGTCCCCGATTGCGGAAGGACAGGTTGCGATTGACGGCTATAAAATCGAGCAGGAAGTGAACGGGCTGAAGCTGACGCTGATACTGCGCAACAATATGGATGCGGACATTTCTCTGGAACGGCTGCCGCTGGTGTTACAGGATGCCAATCAAAATACGGTGGCCCGCAGTATGTTTGACATGAAGGAGACGGTGATTCCCGCGCATAGCGCGGTGCCGTTGCGCTTTTTGTTCCCACACCATGACTTTCTGGTACCACAGGCCGACTTTTCGTCTTGGAAGGTAGGCTTCCATATGGAGGATGGCTCGGTTCGCCCGGTCGTTTCGGAGCTAGACTTTGAACCGGCGGTACATTTTTCGATGCGTGAGTACATGGAAAAACAGGAACAGCAAGTGACGGAAAATATTCGAAAAGCGATTCAAGAGACGGAGGCCCAGATCAACTTTATTGGTGCCGCGGTGGATGATGCAAGAGATGGAAGCTTAGTGGTTGACTTATTCCTGCGCAATGGCCGAACGGAAGAAGTGGCGCTAAAAAAAGATATGGCGTTCGTGCTGCGCGATGCGGCCGGAGATGTCGTCGCTGCGCAGGCTTTTGATTTATCGCAGGTGAAGCTTGCGCCGAAATCAGTCACGCGCTGGAAGCTTGTGTATGATAAAGAATCACGGAAAAAGCAAAATCCTGATTTCAGTGAATGGTCGATTCAGGCGGCGGAACATTTCGGATAAAAGGTTGATTGTGATGGAGAAAGGGAGGCAGAACCATTTGATGAGACACTTGCGAGTGTCTCCTATTTTTTTGTCTCAAAGAATATTTTAAAAAGAATGATTATTTATATTTTTTATTGACGATTCCAAAATTTTGTATATATAATCTAAATATATGAAAATATTAGAATTTTTTTAGGGGGTGAGTGCTCAAGGAAATGATAGCGCTTTCTATTGATCGTGTTCTGGCATGGTGAGAGGCAAAAACAAGAGCATAAAAGGGGGAAAGTGATGAAAAGAGGTCACAAAAAATGGTATAAAGGAGTACGGCAGGTTTCTTTTGTGGCACTAGCGGCGCCTCTGGCAGTGATGCCCTGGATGTCTATAGTAGAAGCGAACAGCAACAATTACGTAGACCGGATTTTACATCTTTCGTCTAATTATCATGCTGATGGCAATCCGGCTGCCAGTTTGTATGTAGGCGAAAAGGATATCGACTTTACTACTAGAGATACATTTCGTGTGACATTGCCGCCAGGAGTGGAATGGAATCGAGTTCCGGCGGGTTTGGAAAACGCCACGGCGGTACTGATGACGGAGAGCACTCTGGTCGTTACACCGGCAGGCCCGAATATCGTGAACAACGATGGGGATCAAGCGGACAAGATACGGATTCCCCTGGATATCAAAGTGAATGGTGCGACAGGCGAACTGAAGGTCAAGGTGGAGCCGATGGATAGCACCATTACTTCCGGCGAGTATACGTTCGCTATTGTTCGGACAGGCAAGACGATAGCCGTTGCTGATACGGTAGAGGCGATAGGGGAAACGGAAGCTGACACAGGTATAGTACGGATTGAAGAGGCTTCTCCAGGACAGATTACGCGGGGCTCCTCTACGCCGGTTACGTTCCGCTTGCCGTCGCAGTTTGAATGGCGGGACATCAAGCTGACAGGTACGGGCGGATTTACCGGAGCGACTTTTACAAATATTATTAAGGATGGGAATACATTACGGGCAACGTTGAATATTCCAGCAGGGAGTAAGGATCGCGGTTTTCTTTATGTAAAACCGAGGGTGAAGCCGAAAGACGGAGCCGTTCCGGGGGATGTATACGTATCGATTTCCGGTACGGAACTGAGCGATGCGGAAGTGGTTGTGGCGAAGTATCAGAAGTGGGGAGCGAATATAAAGGTAGAGCAAGTTAACCAGATTCTTTCCAGTAAATTTGATGACAAAAAAGTTGTCAAAATGACGATTGAAGAAACTTCGCCAGGCGCGTTCATAGGAGGGCGGGAAGTTGAAGTCGAGTTCCCGAGCACTGTGAAAATCGTTGGAACGGTTACGCCTTCCGGCAATATAGTGAGGCATCTTATCAGTTATTCAGGCAGCGACGTGAGAGGCGTTGTCAACAGCGATAGCAATCGGATTACGTTCACCATTCCTTCCACGTCCACGCCTTCCGGCAGCAAGCGCAAGCTTGTCTTTGAAGCAGCCATCGCCGTGAAGACAGGTACCCTGGGCGATATCGAGGCGACGGTTGAGGGAGCGGGTATCGAAAAGCAAAAAGTTCTCGTCGCTAAAGTCATCCCCCCGGTGATTCCTAAAGCGGCGGGGGAAGGAAAGTTGAGAATTGGTTTGCAGGGGCAGGAAGCACCTGATATTTTCCTCGCTGAGACAATGCCGGGTGCCATTAGAAAGGCGATCGATATGGGACCGCTTGGGACGGAGAACGGATTCGTCGTGGTTTATCTTCCAAAAGGGGTTACATATACCACGACGCCGAAAGTTGAAGTCATAGAAGGGGATTTGAAAATTGATACAGCTTCCGTGCAGATTGTAAAGGCGGAATCTATATACGATGCGATTACATTCAATGTGAAAGCGGAGAGCACCAAACCTTCCAAAATTAGAATTTCGGGAATTAAGCTTGGCCTGGATCGGAGCGTGCCGGAAGGAGTCATGGAAGCGAAAGTTGCGGGCTATGCGCTATCCCATCCATTCAATAGCAAAGTTTTCAATGTAACGACAGGTTCTGCGTTTCAGTATGCAAGCGTTATCACGCCTGCCCCGACTGATACAAAAATGAGCGGCTCGTTTACGATAGGCAGTACTATTTATAGAATCGGCGATAACGAGAAAGTTATGGATGCGGCTCCGTACATTAAGGATGACCGTACCTATTTACCTGTTCGCTATGTCGCCGAAGTACTTGGTGTAGGGGAGAAGGATATCGTCTGGGACAAAGCAGCACATACGGTTACTTTATTCAAAGGCGATAAGGTCGTACAAATCAAGGTAGGAGAACGAAAGATTATGGTAAACGGAACGGTTGTCCCGACCGATGTGGTTGCAGAGATTAAAAATGAACGGATGATGCTTCCGGTTTATCATGTCGTGCAAGCTTTGGGCGCGAAGGCACGTTGGGATGCAGAAAGTCAGACGGTGTTTATTGAATAATGCGGCTTGGATGATATTTTATATTTATTTGTGAATGAATATTCACTCATAACTTTTCACATTTATTCACACATAAAAATTTGCAAAGAAGTCTGTTGTTTGTATAAGTGAATGAATATTCAATCATATGTTTTGAAAAGTTTTCAACTCTGACGCGAATGCATCTTGTCTGCCCGCAGTAATACAGGCCTCTGTTCCGCTTCGTCGTGGAAAAAGGGAGAGCAGCAAAGTCTACAAGTCTCCCATTTGTTAAAAAATGTAAAATAATTGAATGCATCGATCGGCTTTTGTGGTATAATGAGTGCATAAAATCACGGGGAGGCAATGGGATGGAAGCTGTGTTGAACCGGATATTGGGCGAGCTGCAGCATGTTAATCAGAAGTTGGAAAATATAGATAATCGGCTCGACAAAGTGGAACAGCGCATGGACAAGCTCGGACAGCGCATGGATACGTTGGAAGGACGCATGGATAAGCTGGAACAGCGCGTAGATATACTGGAAGTCGGGCAGAAAGAATTGCACCAGATGGTACACGCGATCCGAAACAATCAGCTTGAAAGCAGAGCAGTTATCGATTCTGTCCAGTATGATATAGCGGATATGAAAGGCGGATTAAAAACTTTGTGTGAAAACATGGTCACGAAGAAGGATTTGCGATTCTATGATATGAAGATCGGAGAGCATGATCGGGAAATTTTCACGATGAAGCAGCAATAAGCGCGGAAAATGGTGAGAAAGCGGCAGAGCTATAAGGACAGCTCTGCCGTAATTTTTTCTGCGCCCTTCTTGTTCACATGGTTCGCATCGCGGAAATACGAATCATCCAGCGTCGGCGGGATGATTATGAATCTCCCATTATATCTGGTCGACAGTTCTCCGACTAGATGACGGTAAGCGGCCTGCTCGGAAGCGTACTGTTTTTTCATAATGGTTTCAAACGCCTGCGTACGCGGAAGCTGGACTACGGTGAACGATACTCCCTGCTTGGACAATTCTTTCATCAGCCGTTCCAGGGCGTTCGTTTCCACGCCTTTTAACTGGTAGTCGCGCATCCATCGCTTGGCTACTTCGGCAGCATAGGCTGGGCCAAGGTGATTGGCCTCGCGGGCTTCCACAGGCGGCAGCCCCCATTTGTATTTGTATTGATCCCGCGGTGGCTGCGGCAGCTTGTCTTCCCAGTACAGCTTCGCCATCTCGGTCCACACTTCACGCAGTCCATATGAATAAAGCAGCCAGCCGAAAGCCAGATCCATTTTGTTTTCGAAATGCGGCACCTGCAACCGTTCCGCAAGCGTCGCGTGATAGCGGAATTTGTTGTCTGAAAAATCAGTAGAAGCGTTTAACTGGTGCTCGTTTACCGAAATAATGACGTGCTGAAGGTTCGGCAGATCTTGCTTGTGCTTCTCATACAGGTGCAGCATATCAACCGCTTTGCCACCGCTTATGCTCAGGTTGAACACTTCATCCGGTTTCAGGCCGTACCTTGCGGCGAGCAGCGGCGGGCGCAGCGCGTCCATGCTTTGCGAATCGCCGAGTACAAGCAGTTTGATTTTCGCTGTATTCTGGCTTTCCAGTCGTTTCTCGACATCTGTAATTTGCCCGATAAAGCTGGCCGGGCTCATCCCGTACAGCGCCGGATTGCGGAAAATGAACGCTTCGCACAGCGCCACAAGCAACAAAGCCCACAAAAATCCGCGCATCCACCACGACTGCTTCCGACGTCTCTTTGAGCGTCTTAATGTAACTTCTCCTTTCTCATTTCTGACAAGTTGAAGGAAGCTCCCTTTTTTGTTTAATTTAAAACTGAAAATAGATAAAATCATGCTTCTCACCCTTAATCATGGCGATAACGACGAACACAAGCAGGGCGTATACGATTCCACGCACAGGAGACGGAACCAGGCGGTGCCACCATGCTGCGATTCCTTCTTCATTGCGGCGCACGATATATTCCAGCAAGTGGGCAGCGTACAGCACCAGGACGATCTGTAGGTAGAACGCCTGCGATGAAATTTGCTGCACGAAATTGGCCCAGCCTGCCGGGTCAAACATGGCCGTTATATAATCGAACGCGTCCTGCACGCTTTCTGCCCGGAAAAATACCCATGTAACCGTGGTAATGTGGAAAAAGAGAACCACGGCGATTATCCGGTATAGCACGGCTATTATGCGAGAGACAGCTTTGCCTGGCGAAGGCAGCGCATCCAACAGCTTTTTCAGTCCGTCTGCATACCATTTATGAATAATCAGCAGCATTCCGTGCAGGAAGCCCCAGATGACGAATGTCCACATCGCGCCGTGCCATAGTCCCGAAATCAACATCGCCGCAAGCAGGTTGACGTCCTTGCGCAAGCGGCCTTTGCGCGAACCTCCCAGCGGAATGTAGATGTAGTCACGAATCCAGCTCGATAGTGTAATGTGCCAGCGTCGCCAGAATTCGGTCGCATTCGCGCTAATATACGGGCTTAAGAAGTTTAGTGGTAGGCGGTATCCGAACAGATACCCGAGTCCGACCGCCATATCGCTGTACGCGGAAAAATCGGCGTAAATTTGAAATCCGAACAAATATGCGCCTGTCCAGGCTTGGGCCATTGTCAAGTCAGCTGGATTTTTGAAATACTCATCAACGATGGGAGACACTTGATCCGCGATCAGAATTTTTTTTGCAAGTCCCCATAGAATGAGGTAGACACCGTATTTGAATTCCGTCGGTGTCAGCGTTAGTTTATGTGTCCGTTCTACCTGGGGCATGAATTCATGCCCACGCATGATCGGGCCCGCCAGCTGGTGCGGGAAAAACGCGATAAATACCCAGAAGCGAAGATATGAATCCGTAGGCTCGATACGACCTTTATATACGTCTGTCAGATAGGCGATAAGCTGGAACGTATAAAAGGAAATACCGATCGGAAGCACGATATGGGCCCAAAATCCGTCTTTGGCGACCAGCGTCAGGCCGGTTACCGCTTCCAGGTTTTGAATGATGAACATAGAATATTTAAAGAATGCTAGGTTGGCCACGTTCAGAATAATTCCGATCGTGAGCCAGAACCGACTTTGTCCTTTCGGAATTCGCCGGGCGATTAAATAGGAAGTAAACGACATGCCAAGAAATAGCCCGAGAAACCCCCAGCTTGCTGCCGCGTAAAACAGGCAGTTGGCTACGCTTAAAATGACAAGCCGGGCGTTGCGAAACAAGTAATAACAAATAAACGTAATAATAAGAAGAAAAAAGAATTCAGCCGTATGAAATAACATAACCGATGCCCATCCTTATGTGCCTGAAAAAATAAGACACAGGCGTGTCCCATTTTTTCAATGTTTGGGAAAGTGCATTGTATTCTGTAATACTATGTACTTTCCTCCGCAAAATATCTTTTCTATTTTACCATAAAATACGGTCGATGACGAAAAGGAGAGAACAGAGAGTAGAATGAAATATTGGAAAGAAAAGGCGGTGCATTTTGTAAAGGTTTCACGACGAACGCCCATTGAATTGCTTCCCTGTCTTCCGGAAGGGGAATGGCTTACCCGTATGTATGACAGGCTCAAAAAAGAAGGACAGGAAGTGCCGATAATTCTAATGAACGCAAACTTTTTCCACCTTGATGGCGGGTATTCCATCTCCGGCATGAAATACAGCAATGGCACGACTGTTGACCGTTCAATGGGCGGTTTTTACCTGTATCGGGATGTCGCAGGTATCGTCCGGATCGACACGGTGAAAGGAAGAACGATTGCTGATTTCCAGGAGGCGCACTGGGCGGTGGAGTCGTCGCCGCTGCTGTTGCCGGGCCTTGTGGCAAGTCCGCATATAGAAACGACGATTGCGGCGGAGTCTCATCCGCGCACGGCCGTTGGATTGACAGAGACGGATGTTATTTTTGCGGTGACGGATGGCCGCCCTTCAGGATTGACCTGTCGCGAACTGGCACATATTTTGCGGCAGGTCGGCTGTCATATCGCGCTTAATCTTGACGGTGGCCGTTCCTCCCAGTTGGTGATTCATGGGAGGCAGATCAACCGTCAGTGGATGCGGCGCAAAGTGTTTGCCGCGCTCGCTGTATACGAGGAAAAAAAAGGATAGTTGGCGCGCGTGTCGAATGATAGTTAAGAGGAAGGAAGTAAACCAAGCAGCAAAATGTGAATAGGGAGAGGAAGTTGAGTACTTTGAAAAAAACGATGAAACACTTACTTGTATGGAGCATGCTTATGGCCGTAGCAGGAAGCATGGCCGCTCCGACGCTGGCGGCGGAGAATGTGCCGAATGCCGCAAACAATCCGTATGCCGCAGAGGAAGCACGGATTCATGAAGTGCTGCAAACCGTAATGGAAAAACATTTGAACAGCCAGCTGGATGTAAAGCGTCTCACAGATGGCGCCATTCGCGGGCTGTTGGAGGAAACGGGCGACCTTTACACTACCTATTTTACGAATGAGGAGTTTGAAGAATTTTATAACAACTTAGAAGGTACGTTCGTAGGCATTGGCGTATATATTCAGCAAGAAAATAACAAATTGCTCATCGAAAGTGTATTTGAAGGTTCGACTGCGGCAAAAGCTGGTTTGCGGGCAGGTGACGAAATCATTGCTGTTGACGGCAAGCGGGTTGCCGGGCAGTCTATCGAGCAGGTTACGGAATGGATGAAAGGTGAAGTCGGTTCCAGCATAGAACTTACGATTAAACGCGCGGGAAAGGAGCAGATAGTTTCACTCATGCGTGAGGCGCTGCAATTCTCGCCGGTCGATAGTGTCATGCTGGACAATAAAATTGGATATATGGTGCTTTACACATTTTCTGAAAATAGCGCAGAAGTGTTTCGCAAGCATCTCGCCAAGCTGCGAAAGGACGGGATGAAGGGGTTGATTCTTGACTTGCGCGACAACGGCGGCGGCTACCTGGATGCGGCGCTGGAAATTGCCGATGAATTTATCGATAAAGGCGCGCTTGTATATGTAAAAGATCGAAGCGGCAAACGAACGGCGATTATGGCCAAATCCGGAGCGATCTCGCTTCCGGTTGTCGTCCTTGTAAACGGAGGAACGGCCAGCGCGTCCGAAGTGCTGACAGGCGCGCTACAGGATTACAATGTTGCCAAAATCGTCGGCACCAAAACATTCGGCAAAGGCACGGTTCAGGAATTGGTACCGTTGAAACAAGGCGGGATTTTAAAGCTGACGATCGAAGAGTATTTCTCCCCGAAACTTCGGAAGATCAACGGGCACGGCATTACGCCGGATATTATCGTAGAAAACCCGAATGAGCAGGTTATCAAGGCGATTTCGTATTTGCATGGTTCCACTGCTCTTGTTCTACATTCGAACGGGACTGCTTCGGTGGCTGGTATTCCTGCGGGCGAAAGCGTTGCGAAAAAAATCGATGGCAAATGGTTTATCGCGCTTCGCCCGTTTGCCCAATTGTATGGTTGCCAAGTTTATTGGGATGCGTCCCAGGAAATAGCGACCATGCGCTGTGGTGAAACTGTGCGCAAATATCCGAGCAAAAATAATGCATATGTACGCAACGAAAAAGGTGTCCTCTGGCTTTCGCTTGAAAAATTGGACAGCGACTTTCCGTCCATCCTTGTCGAAACGAGAGGGGATAATCTGTTCGTTTATGTAAAGTAAAGCATGGATTCACAACAAAATTCCTTCCCGGGCGTATATACAATTAGATAACCATTTATACCGTAATTGGGAGGATGGAAAAGCCGGGGAGAGATGCCCGGCTTCTTCCCTTAGATCAGTATACGCAGGGAGGAATGTACATGAAAAAATGGGGATATGGATTGGCAGGTGCCGCGTTGGCCTTGGTGATCGGGGCGGTGTCCACCGGTTTGGCAGCTACGCCTGAGCCCGGCTCTGATGCAGATCCGGTTGTAACGAAGAGCTATGTGGAGAAAGTAAAGCAGGAGATTTTGAATGTGGTGAAATCCCAGCCCGGCAAACCGGCAAGCGACACGCAGACACCGGCTGCGGCGAAGCTGATCGTGGAAAAAGTTCCGGCAGGAAAGACGATTATTGGCTATGCGGGCACGGAATTTATTGTTCGGACCGGAAAAGTGGTCGCTCATACGCCGCCGGGCGAAGGGTATGGTCTCCCGGATTTGACCGCAGGCACGAACATTACGCAGGGCGAGCCGGTACCAGCCAATCACCATTTGTTGTTGCCGCGCGATGACGGCCGTGGCCTCAAAGTTGTAAAAGGCCCGGCGGACATTATGATCCGCGGTGAATATGTAGTTCGGTAGCACGGTCGAACGAACAACCAAGTATTTTTCTTTATTGACATCCAAACCTAAATAAGATATGCTCATTGAGAACGGAAGACCCTTGTATCCCGAGCAGGCGGAGGGACTGGCCCGATGAAGCCCGGCAACCACATCGCGCAACGAGCTAGCGCGGACAAGTGTTCCCGGCGCGATGAACGGTGCTAACCAGCAGAACAGGTATGGATACATACTTGATTCTGGAAGATAAAGGGCAAAGAATGAGTAAAAAGATGACCCTTTTCCAGGATAAAATAATGGAAAAGGTTTTTTACTGCTTTGCGACAACGTTTGGGAAGGGAGTACCGTATCTTAACCAAGACCATCTATATATTCATGGTTTATAAGGAGGTACGTGAACATGGCGCTGAAAAAAGGCCGTCATCTCTTCACATCGGAATCGGTAACGGAGGGCCATCCGGACAAAATTTGCGACCAGATTTCCGATGCCATTCTTGATGCGATTCTTGAAAAAGATCCAAACGCTCGTGTAGCGGCGGAAACATCCGTAACAACAGGCATGGTGCTTGTAGCGGGCGAGATTACGACAAGCTGCTATGTAGATATTCCGAAAGTGGTTCGTGAAACGATTCGTGAAATCGGATATACTCGCGCGAAATTCGGTTTTGACGCTGACACTTGCGCGGTTCTAACTTCTATTGACGAACAATCTCCTGATATTGCGCAGGGGGTTGACCAGGCGCTCGAAGCGCGCGAAGGACAAATGACAGATGAGCAAATTGAAGCGATTGGTGCTGGCGACCAGGGCTTAATGTTTGGATTCGCTTGCAACGAAACGGCAGAATTGATGCCGCTTCCGATTTCTCTTGCTCATAAACTGTCCCGTCGTTTGACGGAAGTCCGCAAAGATGGAACGTTGAGCTACCTGCGTCCGGATGGCAAAACGCAGGTAACGATTGAATATGAAGGAAACAAACCAGTACGTGTGGACACGATCGTTATTTCTACGCAGCACGATCCGTCCATAACGCTTGAGCAAATCCAGAAGGATCTGAAAGAACATGTGATTAAGCCGGTTGTTCCAGCCGAGTTCCTCGATGAGCAAACGAAGTATTTTATCAATCCAACAGGTCGCTTCGTTATCGGTGGACCGCAGGGTGACGCTGGATTGACCGGACGCAAGATTATCGTGGACACATATGGTGGATATGCTCGTCATGGTGGCGGCGCTTTCTCCGGTAAAGACCCGACCAAAGTGGATCGCTCCGGTGCGTATGCGGCGCGCTATGTAGCGAAAAACATTGTGGCCGCGGGGTTGGCGGAGAAGTGTGAAGTGCAAGTAGCTTATGCGATTGGGGTGGCGCAGCCTGTATCCATTAATGTAGATACATTCGGGACAGGCAAGGTGGATGAAGAAATTCTTGTTCAGCTTGTGCGCAAACATTTTGATCTTCGTCCAGCAGGCATTATCAAACAGCTTGACTTGCGTCGACCGATCTACCGTCAAACTGCCGCGTATGGACATTTTGGTCGCAATGACCTAAATGTTCCATGGGAAAGAACGGATAAGGCAGAAATTCTTAAGAAAGAAGCTTCTGAACTTTCCGCTCGCTAATAAAAATAAGACTAAAGACCCAACACATCAATAGTGTGTGGGTCTTGTTTTGTTTATGTGGGATGAATGATACAATAGGAAAAGAGTTTTTGTTCTTCTTGCCTATAAAGGAAGTCAACCAGTAGGGAAGAGAAGCGTAGAAGGTAACAATTCGAATGGTACTTATTGGCTAATGATAGAGAGGGGATGTACGTGACCGAGGCGAACATTGATTTTCAACTGCTTGATGAGGTCATGAATAAGACGATTTCGTCGGTGGAAGAAAGTAGGGAAAAGATTTTTGATATCGCGGAAAACGCGCATAAAGAAAGCAATTATATCAGCCTCGAACTGGAAGCCCTAAAAAGAGAAATCGAATGGGTCATTAGCCAGACGGATGAACTTGAACTGCAGGCGAGAAAGGCGCGCCAGAAGCTGGCTAGTATTAGCCGTAGTTTCCACCAATATAGTGAGGCGGAAATACGCGAAGCGTATGAGCAAGCCAGCCAGATGCAGATTAAGCTGTCGCTCTCAAGGGATAAGGAGCTCCATCTCAGGCAGCGGCGGGACGAGCTGGAGCGGCGCCACCGCAGCATTTTAAGCACCATAGAGAAATCGGAAAACTTGATTGCGCAGATGGGAATTGTGCTAAACTACCTGCAGGGCAACTTAAGGAAAGTGGGGATTGCGCTGGAGTCAGCCCAGAATCAGCAGCTGCTGGGAATTCAGATCATTCAGGCCCAGGAAGAAGAACGGAAGCGAGTGGCGCGCGATATTCACGACGGTCCGGCGCAATCGATGGCCAATGTTACCTTGCGGAGCGAAATCGTTGAGAGAATGCTTAATCAAAATCGGATTGACGAAGCTAAGGTAGAGCTTAGGTTATTAAAAGAACTTACAAGGGCAAGCCTTATGGATGTAAGAAAGATTATTTTTGATCTGCGTCCGATGGCACTCGATGATCTAGGACTTGTGCCGACGCTTCGTAAATACCTTGAGGAATATGAGAAGCGGCATGGGATCGAGACGAAGCTTACGTTGCTTACCCCGGAATGCCGCCTGCAGAATTCGATTGAAGTCGCCGTATTCCGCTTAATTCAGGAGTCGCTAAACAATACAGCAAAGCATGCAAAAGCCCGCCATGTGGAAGTAAGGCTTGAATTTAAGCCACATGTGGTGCATTTTCGCGTGCTCGATGATGGAGTGGGATTCGACCAAGCGGTAAAAGCGGAGCGGCCGCAATTTGGAATCATGGGGATGAGAGAACGGGTCAAGCTTTTGCAGGGCAAGATGAAAATTACGTCCGCCCCCGGCAAAGGAACCAGCGTCCTGTTTAGTATTCCTCTTCGTATTGAAGAAGGCAGTAAGCGTGGTAATAGCATAGAAACAAAACCTTAATGAATGTATGGAGGTTAGTATGACGGAGCAAAAGATTTCGATTCTGTTAGTAGATGACCATAAGTTATTCCGTGAAGGAGTTAAGCGGATTTTGGAGATGGAGGATCGTTTCCATATTGTTGGCGAAGCGTCCGATGGAGAGGAAGCATGCCAGATGGCAGTTGAATTTCAGCCGGATGTAATCCTGATGGACATTAACATGCCGAAAATGACCGGCGTGCAGGCTACGCAGCGCATCAAGGAACGAGCGCCGGAATCGCGCATTATTATTCTGTCGATTCATGATGATGAGAATTATGTATACAAGGCTCTTCTTTCCGGAGCGGCCGGCTATCTGTTGAAAGAAATGGATTCCGACTCGCTAATCGAAGCGATTAACTCGGTAGTGCGCGGGGAAGCTTATATTCATCCGAAAGTAACTGGCAAGCTTATTAGTGAGTTTCGTCGTCTAAGCAGCATTGAGCACAACCATGATGAGAATGTGCTGTTAAGCGATGTGAGCGAGCTTGGTGTCAGCGAGAAAGAAAGCAACATTCTGGCGCTGACGCCGCGCGAGCGCGAAGTGCTGCAATTGATGGCAGAAGGAAAAAGCAACCGCATGATCGGTGAAGAATTGTTCATCAGCGAAAAAACGGTAAAAAACCATGTCAGCAGCATTCTACAAAAGCTGGATGTGCAGGATCGTACGCAGGCGGTTGTTATGTCGATCAAAAACGGTTGGGTACGGTTGTCATAGTGTGAGAAGCCGGAAAGTTAGAAGCAAGAAACGGGCAAATAAATAATGGAGCGGTTTGTTATCAGTTTCCTTCCTGCTTTGTTCCGCATATAGTAAGAAAAAAGGGGGGAAACATGATGGGGTATGGTCAGTTGCTGCCATCACGGCGGCTGTCTATGTGATACTGGCTTGGGTTCTCGTATGGGGCGGCCGCTTCCTTTTTGATCGTTTTCCGCCGCATTTGCAGCGTACCGGAAGAAAAAGCGGTTCGCTGCAAGTGGTGCTCTTGCTCGACAATCCGGACGAACACCTGGAATACGCGGTACGCCACGCGCTTTGGGTATCTGCAGCGCATGGTGTCTCACTTCAAATATATGTGAATGAAGAAGTGAATAGTTCCACTTTACTTCCAATGATTCAAAGAGCGTGGCCCGATTTGCCAATCAGAAATATAAAACCTCAAGAACCATTGCTTCCGCTTCATACATGGTTTTTGGATTTTCCACATTAAAAAAGCATACGGGCAATCTGTTTTATTCTTTATCTTGACTTTTGCTTAATCAACAGCTGCGGACTTGGATGAGGAACATAAACGAAATGGTCGAATAAGACGCTAGCGAAGAAGAATACCAAATACGATCATTAAAATGAGAAAGTAACCTGTGAAAATCGCTGTTACCATCTGGAGCAGCGACATTTTTTTTCTTACGGGTCTCCTGCGTGTTGCTTGCGATGCGAGTTTTCTGAACCTTTCTTCTTGTTTGCGCTGGAGCAGGATCAGCGCGCCGATGGCCGCTTCGTAGTGCGGCTCTGCCTGCACTGCCTGTTTATAATAATGAAGCGCCTGTCCCCAGTTTTCTTCTTTTTCATAACGCTGACCTAAATAATAGAGAGCACGAGCGTCATAGCGGTTGTAGCGAAGTCGTTTTTCATAATAGGACGGATCGTATGTATTAATATATAGAGCGTTAACGTACTGTCCCAGCTTTAATTTTTTTGTTCGTTCGCGGAATTTCTCGCGCGCGTGCGATACATAGAGTTTGTTAGCCACCTATTCTCACCTCTTTCTTTCCAGTATTTCCGCGTTTTAGATTTGTCAGACATAAAATTTCATGTAAAAATTCGGGATTAAATGCAGAAAAAAACAAAAAATTGAAAAATAAAAAAAGGAAAATAATGGGTTTTGGCGAATTAAATAGGTACAAAGAATGACAAAATATGCATCCTTGTTATTAATTTTGGAAAGGAGAAAAAGTACCTATGAAAAAAACTACAGAAGTGAAAGTGACGAAAGACGGAGTTTTGTTTCTGTCAGAAGAAATTAGAGAAAGGGTGAATTTGCAGACAGGCGACTTTGTCGAATTTTTCATGGGGGAAAAAGGAGAAGTGATTCTAAGAAAATGTAAAGTGGATGAGGGGCTCTGGCAGGTCGCGGAAGATGACGATGAATATGATTCTTAAAAGTAGCAGGATAGAATTATGAAATGGGAAGATAAGGAGAAAATCTACAAGCTTTTTCAGGGACGGGCACTCTTGGAAGAGGAAGTGTATTGGCTGTTTCAGTTACTGTTTCGTGATGGCAGGAGAAGGATAACAGAAGAAGAAATGAAAGAGCTTCTGCAGGAATGGATACAGAGCGGGAAGGTCGAACGCAAACCAGGAGTGGAAAGGGTCTCAGAAAAGGGAGAAGGGAGTAGCTTCTCCCTTTTCGTTTCTTGGATCTGGTGTTTGATCCGAGGCGAGAAAAGCGAAGAAAGAATAAGGTACCGCTGTAACCGTTGCGGGGCGGAAGAGGAGCACATCCATATTGTTTACTGTTATCGCTGTCAGGGAGAATGTCCGTACTGTTGCCGTTGCCTGACAATGGGGCGCAGTAGTAGTTGCAGTAGCCACTATTTGTTTGCAGCTGATGAGAGAAAGCGGAATCCGAAAGGTTGCACCGAGGAAGCCCTTTTTTATTATCCGCAGTTGACACAGGCGCAACGGGCTGCGGCACGTAGTATGCTTGATTTTTACCGACAGGAGACGGGGATGCAGGAGTTTTTGGTGTGGGCAGTCTGTGGCGCAGGAAAAACGGAGGTCATGTTTCCGTTGCTGCATGATGTGCTGGCGAACGGAGAGCGCGTGCTTTGGGCAACTCCGCGCCGGGATGTCGTGCTGGAACTGGCTCCGAGGCTGCGTCGCGCGTTTCCGAACCATCCGCTTTCCGTATTATACGGCGGTGCCAAAGCGCAGGATAAGTGGAATGCGTCACGGTTCGTTCTGGCTACAACTCACCAAGCGCTTCGTTTTTACCGGCATTTCGACGTGGTGATACTTGATGAACTTGACGCATTTCCGTACAACCAAGATGAGATGCTGCCGTTTGCGGTGAATCGCGCCCGAACGTTGTCGGGGAAAATCATATACTTGACGGCTACGCCGCGCCCCGACTATCAAAAAAGAATACGCAAACCCAGCTATGCCAAGGATTTTCTGCCTCATGTCAAAATTCCGGTTCGCTACCATGGACACCCGCTACCCGAACCAGGAATTCGCCAGGAAAGCAAATTAAACGCACGTTTAAGCGCGAAAAAGCCGATTTTTTCCCTCCTCTCCTTTTTGAAGGATATCGAACGAAAAGGGGTGCCCGCTTTTATCTTTGTTCCGGCTATTCAGCAGCTTCCTCAATTATACGAATATATTATGGCATACAACAGCAAATGGCAGAATAAACTGGCGGTTGTTCATGCCGCTGATCCGGAGCGCGAAGCGAAAGTGAAAGCGTTGCGGGAGGGCAGGCTACAGATTTTGCTGACGACGACCATTATGGAACGAGGCGTGACACTTCCGGGGATTCAGGTATTGGTGTGCCAGGCGGACGCGCCGATTTTTGATGAAGCAGCGCTCGTTCAGATTGCAGGGCGAGCAGGCCGTTCAGCGGTCGCTCCTGATGGTATGGTTATTTTTATGGCGGAAGAGGTGACTGAGGCGATGAAAGCGTCTATTCGACAGATTCGGGAGATGAACCGGCTGGCGAAAAAACTGGGATATCTAAAGGCCACAAAGAGGGAGGAGAGAATATGAATTTGTTACATTGGAAACGTTGGACAGGCTGGCTTCTGGATATTTTGTATCCGCCACCGCCGCGGTGTACGCTGTGTGGGAATCCGAAGCGCGGAGAGGCGGCTGTTAAGCCTGGAGCAGGAAAAGGAGGACTGACGTTTTGCAGTGTTTGCGAATCGCAATTTGTGTTTTTGACAGATACCATTTGTCCGATATGCGGGCGTGCTTGGCCGACGAATGAGCCGTGTCCGGATTGTTGCCGGCGCAAAAGCAGGCATTTTTGCTATTCGCGCAGCGCGGTCCGTTATAACAAGCCAATGAAAGAGTTGCTTGCACGATATAAATATCGTGGAGATCGCAGGCTGGCAGAAATGATGGTGGAGCTATTGTGGCGTGCCTGGTATTTGTATTATAGAGAGATGAAGATCGACGCGATTACGTATATTCCGCTTCATGAAAAACGCTTAGTGGAGCGGACGTTTAATCAGGCGGAAGAAATGGCGCGTTTCTTGGGGCAGAGGATTGGCTTGCCTGTGTATGGACTGTTGGAGCGAAGAAAAGAAACGGAGAAGCAGAGTCAGAAAAAACGTGCGGCCCGTCTGCACGCGCTGGAAAACGCGTTTTATTTTTCGGACGCGCAAGCAGTGAATAGCTTTGAGGTACAGGCGCTGTTGCTGCTGGATGATGTATACACGACAGGAAGTTCGCTAAATGCGGCCGCTCGTGCGCTGAAAGAAGGGATTCCGGGAGCGGAAGTGTACGGGTTGACTGTGGCCAGATAAGTTGTACAGGTGTTTCGGGCTTTTATGTTAGAATGGATACTATAAGAAGCGGGAAAGGGAGCGGTAAAGATGAGCGGTGAAATGCTCGAGCGAATTCTTGAAGCTATACACGGCATTGACTCACGGATGGATCGGTTCGAGAACGAACAAAAATCGCTTAGAAGAGAAATGAATGAGCGGTTTTGTGCAGTGGATAAGAGGTTCGAGGCAGTAGACAAACGATTCGACGAGATGGATCGGAAGTTTGAAACGGTAGATAAGCGATTCGACAAGATGGATCAGAAGTTTGAAACGGTAGATAAGCGATTCGATGAGATAGATCAGAAGTTTGAAACGGTAGACAAGCGATTCGATGAGATAGATCAGAAGTTTGAAACGGTAGACAAACGATTCGACGAGATAGATCAGAAGTTTGAAACGGTAGATAAGCGATTCGACAAGATGGATCAGAAGTTTGAAACGGTAGATAAGCGATTCGATGAGATAGATCAGAAGTTTGAAACGGTAGACAAGCGATTCGATGAGATAGATCAGAAGTTTGAAACGGTAGACAAACGATTCGACGAGATGGATCAGAAGTTTGAAACGGTAGACAAACGATTCGACGAGATAGATCAGAAGTTTGAAACGGTAGATAAACGACTTGACGGAATTGATCGGAAACTTGAAGCGGTAGACGAACGGTTTAACGGAATTGATCGGAAGCTTGAAGCGGTAGACGAACGGTTTAACGGAATTGATCGGAAACTTGAAGCGGTAGACGAACGGTTTAACGGAATTGATCGGAAGCTTGAAGCGGTAGACGAACGGTTTAACGGAATTGATCGGAAGCTTGAAGCGGTAGACAAGCGGTTTGACGAAGTTGATGGGAAATTTGAGGCAGCGGACAAACGGTTTGATGAGCTCGATCGGTTAGTACAACAAAATTTCGAAGAAATGAAGCAATTGATTAGTGCAGCGCAGGTGAAAAATCTGGAGAGCGACAATTTAATTTTGCGCGAAATTGGCAACTTGCGTGCAGAAGTACGCTATGCGATTGATACGGCGCATGAAAATCGTGAGCAGATTCACCGTTTGAAGAGCCGTTTAGGTTAAAAGTAAGCGAAGGTTCCTGTTCTGTATGGGATAGATCGATGACAGTACAGGGACTCTCGCTTTTTTTATACTCATTATTTTTGTCGGATACGGCATATTACAGCTTATGGGGTAAAGAGGGTGTTGATGTTGTAAAACAGCTTGTCTCGATTGTCCCCACACCATTTGCAGCACGTCATGAATCACACGTGGAAAGGCATCTTTTCGTGTCCTCCATTCGCATCCTTAATATATGAAGGAAGACTGGTACCAGTTATGAAAACTTTCGGGAAGGATATTTGCATACATTGAGTGTCCGGCTGAAAAATATTGTGCTCGGCTCCACTACTTCTTCCACAGCCGAAGTGGTCGTGATCATTGAAGCCGAAGAAAATGTGCAGGGGGAGCAGCGAATTTCGCTTTATAAGGCTACCTATACTGTTGGGTTAGAAAATGGTGCACTTAAATTGTTGAAAGGAAAAGCGAAAAAAATAAAAGAAACGATGTAGAAGTTAGAAATGTTAACAACGTGTAAATGTTGTAATTTAGTTGAAACTCTACTAGAATGGTAACTAGGACAACCCACTTTTGAATGGGAGGAATTACATATGGCAATTGAAAGAGCAGGAGCCGTTACATTTAAAGGCAACCCGGTAACCCTTATCGGTGAAGAAGTAAAAGTAGGCGATACAGCAAAAGACTTTACTGTATTGGCGCAAGGCTTGCAGCCGTACTCCTTGAATGATGGCAAAGGAACAGTGCACCTCATCAGCGTTGTTCCTTCCATTGATACAGGCGTATGCGATGCGCAAACCCGTCGCTTTAACGAAGAAGCGTCCAAACTTCCAAATGTGGAAGTGTTGACGGTAAGCGTAGACTTGCCTTTTGCCCAGGCTCGTTGGTGCGGAGCAGCAGGCATTGAGAATGTAAAAATGCTGTCCGACCACCGTGATCTTTCTTTCGGCGAAGCATTCGGCGTAGCGATTAAAGAACTTCGTCTGCTGACCCGCGCGATTTTCGTCTTGGATAAAGACAATAAAGTAACGTATGTGGAATACGTTCCGGAGGTAACAAATCACCCGGATTATGAGAAAGCCATTGCTGCGGCAAAAGAAGCAGCGGAGAAGTAAAGAAAAACTTAAACTTTTTGTGAAAGTTGCCGATTACTTTATTAACAAGTAATCGGCTTTTTGTTATCGAGAACAAGGCGGTTAATGAACTGGAAATAGGCACAAATGCCGAAGTTCAAACGAAATGTATATATTAATGGAGCAATGAAGAATAAAAAAGAATGAATAAGAAGTATATAAATGTAATAAAGAAAGCCGGGGTGATAACAGTGAGAATTGAAAGAACGGGTCATATTCAGCCAATCCATCCGTACCGCCAGCAAGAAATGCGTCAGGAGGAAGCCAAAAAGAAAGGAAAAGAGCGCGATCAGTTGGAAATTTCCACAGAAGCGCTGGAGCTACAGAAAAATCAGGAAACGGAGGCAGAACGCACAGAGCGTATCGCCGAATTAAAAAAACAGGTACAGGCTGGAACGTACCATGTGGACGCTAAACTGATCGCGGAGGCGTTGTTGAAGAAGGGGATGTAAATCGGAATAAATGTCGGATGGTGACAAGATAATGAGTGAATTATACAAGGTTGTGGGAATTTTGGAGCGGTTGCTCGCCGAACATGAGCGGATGTTGAAGCTGGCCGGGTACAAGAAGGAAGTCTTGATTAAAGGCGATATGGACGAACTGGCTTGCATCCTGCAAGTTGAATCTCGCTGCATGAACACCATCCAATCACTTGAACAAGAGCGGGAGCAACAAATCTCGCTCTATTTTATGCGGCAGGGGATTCATAAGGAGACATGCTATCTCAGTGAGTTGATCGAGTTGGCCGATACTCCGGAACTAAAAGAGAATTTGGCCCGCTGCCAGAAGAGATTGGGAGACGTGATTGCAGAATTGCGGACGCTGAATAGGTTGAATCAGCAGTTGCTTCAGCAGTCGCTTGCATTTATCAATTTTACGTTGGAAGAGTTGACGGCGCCGGAGGAAGATCCGTATCTATATCAGCAGAAAGGTAATCATCACGCAGGTTCTGTGCGTTTTTTTGACAGTAAGGCATAGTTGTACAGCGTTGTCGATTATTCTGCACTTTTTTAAGGTGAGTGGTGGATAAAGGGAAACCGTGATAGAAGAAATCGGTAGAGGAAGGGAGATAAAGCGATGAGATCAACGTTTGGAGGATTAGAGATTGCGAAGCGTGGCTTATTTGCTCAGCAGGCCGCGTTGAATGTTACGGGTCACAATATCGCGAACACGAATACGGAAGGATATACACGCCAGCGAGCAAATATGGAAGCATCAATGCCGTTTCCATATCCAAGCCTAACGAATGAGCGCCAGGCCGGGCAGATGGGTACCGGGGTAATAGTAAGTTCTATACAGCGCTTGCGTGATCGTTTTCTCGATGCACAGTTTCGTAGCCAATATAAAAATGTAGGGCAATATGAAGCTCGGACGAATGCGTTGGAGCAAATCGAAGTAATTATGAATGAGCCATCCGATAAAGGACTTCGTTATGTCATGGATGAGTTTTGGAATTCATGGCAAAAGGTTTCCCAACCTTCTGCGGATTATTCTACTCGTGAATATGTCATTCAAAAAGGAAAAGCGTTGGCAGAAACGTTAAATTTTATTGATAGGGAACTGAAACAGCTACAAAAAGATTTTAATTCACAGGTTGAGATAAAAGCGGAACAACTTGAAACGATTGTAAAGCAAATTGCAGACTTAAATCAGCAAATCAGTGACATTGTGCCGCACGGTTATATACCAAACGATCTTTATGATAAAAGAGACGTTTTGATTGATAAGCTTTCTAAAATGCTGGACATTGAAGTGGAAACGGTTCCTATAGATGTAGACGGTAAAAAAGTGGATGGGCCAGTAAATATTACATTGAAAAACCCGAGTGGTGTCCAGCTGGTGACAGGAAATACTCCTGCGTCCATTACGCTTGTTGATTCAGGAAAACTTGCAAATGGGGATGATCGTCGTTTTATTTCGGTAGGAGGCACGCAGTTGGATTCGGGAAATCTCAAGGCAGGAGAGATTTACGGATTAGTCGACTCTCGCGACACGGTTATTCATAATTATATTACCAAAATAAATGACTTAGCTAAGGCGTTTATTAAAGAAGTGAATGAAAAACATTCTTCGGAAAACTTTTTCAGTGGAGCGGATGCTTCAAATATAGGCGTTGCGATTACTGATCCAAATAAGGTTGCGTACGACCCTGCGAACCCCGGAGATAATAGTATAGCTTTAGCTGTATATGCCTTAAAGCAGAGCACTTCTATTTCGATAGGAGGGACAACTACTTCTTTTGATGGTTTTACCCGTGCAATGATTGCCACTTTAGGGGTTGAAACAGAGGAAGCACAACGGATGAAAGAAAACGCCGAGAGTCTGGTCATGGAAGTAGAGAACAGGCGGCAATCCATTTCCGGTGTTTCTTTAGACGAGGAAATGAGTAATATGATTAAGTTTCAGCATGCATATAATGCTGCGGCTCGCACTATTACGGCGGTTGACGAGATGCTTGACAAGATCATTAACGGTATGGGAATTGTAGGTAGGTAGGAGGGAATATGATGCGGATTACACAAAACATGTTAAATAATAATATGCTTTATTATTTGGGGAATAGCTGGCAAAGGATGGAACGGCTGCAGGAGATGCTGTCAACAGGCAAAAAAATTTCAAAACCGTCCCATGATCCGATTGTGGCGAGCCGTGGCATGCTTTTCCGAACGAATTTTTCCGAAATTGAACAGTTCCGTTCCAATACGGATGAAGCGATGAGCTGGCTTACGCAAACAGAGTCTGCGGTCGGCGAGGGCATCGACATCTTGCTCCGTGTAAAAGAACTATTAACGCAAGCGGCCAACGATACGAACGGAAGAGAAGAACGCCAAAAAATTGCCACTGAAATCCGGCAGCTGCGCGACCAGCTTGGTTCGGTGGCCAACACCACGTTTGCCGACAAATACATTTTTAACGGTACGCACACCCTGACGCCTCCTTACGACAAAACAGCGGAAGATTTAATATCCGATGTAAACAATAGTGAAATTCCATTGGAAGTATCGACAAATGTCAAAATTCCGATCAATGTGCAGCCGGACGAACTATTTAAAACAGGTGGAAGTACCGTATTTGCCGTGTTAAAAAACGTCATAAGTCATCTAGATCCTTCTCCTACTGATCCGCCGCCAACGACCGCTGACATTCAGAACGATTTGGAAATTATTCAAAGTCATATTGATAACTTTCTGAAAGTCCGGGCTTCTGTGGGCGCACGCATGAACCGGGTTGAACTGCTGCAAAATCGTCTCGGCAATCAATCGTTTGGGACAGAGAAAATGATTTCTGACGGGGAAGATGCTGATCTGGCAAAAGTTATTATTGACCTGCAAACGAATGAAAATGTGCACCGAGCAGCGCTGGCTGCTGGTTCGCGGTTGATTCAACCCTCCCTTCTTGATTTCCTTCGCTAGAGGAGCGGGAAAGAAATGAATGTTTTACGCCTTGAGATACAACAGAAAAACGCGAAGCTTGCCTGGGATGTGCAGCAGCCTGTCTATAGGTTTGAACCGTCGCGTACACGTTTGAAACTGGAGCAGAAACCGCCCGAGATGGTTCTGCATCCCACCCCGTCGAAGTTGACGATTGATCAGAGGCAATGCTGGGCTGATATGGAGCTAAAACATGTTTTTCAGTGTATCGCCGAAGCGGCTGCGGACGGCAAACGGGAGGCGCTCGCATATATTGCGCGCGTTACGGAGGAGGGCGAACAACTGGGGGCGATCGAGAATAAGGGGAATGTGATTCGCCAGCTCGCTGCCAGTAAACGTACTTTGCCCCAGCACCGTTTCGCATACGGAAATGTCCCCGGAAATTTTTCATTAAAAATTTCGTTTACGCCAGGGCAATTGAATATGGATTGGAAAATTGGCGGTACGTCGGTCGATGTACAAACGACTCCTTTCCGGCACCATTATGAAAAAGGACGAATTTTCTATACGATGCAGCAGAAAAATGAACTGCATTTTCAGATTACCGGCGGACATGTTGATACCATGTATTAAAGAACAAACGGAGATAGTCCCGATAAAGGAGTTTTAGCCGATGGCGACAAAGATGATATCCAGCTTATTCGGTGAATTTGAATATGCGGCAGAGGAAGTGTATCGATTCGAACACGGACTGCCTGGATTTCCTGAAGAACGTGAATTTATGTTTATGAAAATTGAAGATAGCCCGTTTACGGTCTTACATTCGATTCGGGAAGACTTATATTTCTTTCTGATTGATCCGTTTCCCCTTTTTCCCGATTATGAGGTTACCATTCCAGACCCGATGCTTGAGGAACTTGGGATTCAGGATCGTAACAGTGTGCTTTGCTATTGTATCGTTGTGCTGCGCGAACCGCTGGCCGATTCCACCGTCAACCTGCTTGCTCCGGTGATCATGAATACCGTGAACCGTAAAGGGATGCAGCTTGTGTTGGAGAACAGCAGCTATTCCGTCCGTCAACCGCTCTTTTCGCACCAGGGCAACAAAGAGTACAATGATAGAAAGAAAGGAGCTGCCGGACGGAGTGAGGCGGCAGGCCAGTAAAGGCAGGCGGAATGTATGTTAGTATTAACGCGCAAAGCAGGCGAATCGATTGTAATTGGGGACGAGATTACGATAAAAATTGTAAGCATAGACGGAGATCAGGTAAAGCTCGGTATCGAAGCACCCCGGCATGTGCAGATTCACCGGCAGGAAATCTATGAAGCTATTCAGGCCGAGAATCGGCTTGCTGGAGGCAAAAAGCCGGAGATTCATATTGAGCAGTTGAAGCGGTTGAGCAATCAAAGTGATAATTAACCAATACGTTTTTTCTTTCCGGGCCATGTTTCTTTGTGTCCGGATATTTTTTTGCTGCTCCGAGGGAGTAGACATGTTTGTTGCTACAGGGAAAAGACGAGGTATGAGAAGTCGAAAAAATTTCCGAAAAAGTATTAAACAGGCCGGTTTGCTCTCCGATATAGATAATGTAAGAAACAATAAGGAAGCTTGTGGCGCGCGACATAGGCGGACGTATTGTTTCGCAAGAATGCTGGTGGCGATCACATATCGTCAGTTGTTGAGAGTATGCCGCTTTCTGTTTAAAAAGCCATCTGGCTTTTTAATAAATAATAAGTGAACATGGACGTTCACGAAATCATCAAGGAGGAATAGAACATGATTATCAATCACAACCTGAATGCCATGAATGCATTCCGTCAATTTGGTATTAACAATGCTAACATGGCGAAATCTACTGAAAAACTTTCTTCTGGTCTCCGCATCAACCGTGCGGGCGATGATGCAGCAGGTCTGGCTATTTCTGAAAAAATGCGCGGCCAGATTCGTGGTCTGGATCAAGCAAGCCGTAACGCTCAAGACGGTATTTCTCTTATCCAAACAGCAGAGGGCGCATTGAATGAAACACACAGCATTTTGCAACGTATGCGTGAACTTGCGGTACAATCATCCAATGACACCAATACTGACGTTGACCGTAAGGAAATTCAAAAAGAGATTACGCAGTTGAAAGATGAAATTGATCGTATTGCCAATACGACGGAATTCAACACGAAAAAATTGCTTAACGGAACAGTTGGCAATAATGCGACCATGTCCAATAACAATGTAGCCATTAAAACTGCGGAAGTTGTTAAGAGCGATCTGAAAGCTGACACTTATACTGTAACACAGACGAATGCGGCTACATTGGGTGTAGATATTAAAACAAATACGACCGGATTGACAGCTGCTACTTTTGATTTAGCTGATACCTCAAAGGTTACTGGTCTTGAATTAGGCGATTATACTCTTGAGTTAAAGGCTACAGGTGTTGCAAACAAATTTGATGTTACTTTGAAAAATAGCGATGGTGTAGTGGTTGCGTCTGCAGCTTCTTGGGATTCAACTGCTGGTGGTGCTTTGACAGGAACTTTACCTGATGGAACAACTACAAAAATTACATTGAATGCAGCAGCTGGTGCACAAGAAGGAAAAATGACATTTAACTTAAATGCAACATATGGCGCTGCTGGTGATTTCAAAGTAGAGAATTCTTCTGGTGGTACGGAGTTTTCTAATAGTGGCTCTCTTAAGATCACACAAAGCAAGTTCAATGCTGGCGGATTTGAATTCGGTATGACTGTAGATACTGCGTTAGCAGCAGCTGGAAGCACTACAACAATTACAACAACGAATAATGCGTTAACCATGCACATTGGTGCGAATGAATCGCAAACAATGAACATTGACATCAATAAGATGGATACAGTAAGCTTGGGTGTTAAAAATATTGATGTGACTACCCAATCTGGGGCGGAAGCCGCTATCTCTACCATTCAGAAAGCTATTGAAAAAGTATCAGCTGAGCGTTCCAAACTTGGTGCATTCCAAAACCGCTTAGAACATACAATCAACAACCTGAATACATCTTCTGAAAACCTGACTGCTTCTGAGTCCCGTATTCGTGACACAGACATGGCGAAAACGGTTATGGAGAACACGAAAAACAGCATCCTTGCTCAAGCCGCTCAAGCAATGCTGGCTCAAGCCAACCAACAACCGCAACAAGTGCTGCAACTGCTCCGTTAATTTCAGTGATAAACGTAAAAGAGACTCTGGTTTTGCCGGAGTCTCTTTTTTATGTGTGCCCGGCATGGGCGCCATCTCTGATTAACGTGCTTTTTTATTCCTGTCTACTTGACAGGGGGCACTTCACTGATGATGCTCTTTTAGAAAAGGACGAAGGAGTTTGGCATGATGAATACGGGCATTATCGATGATCATAATGACCTTCTTGTTGGCATAGCGCTTCATCACTTTCTTCAAGAATTCCAGAAAAGAAGCGGCATTACAGGAATCTGCCGTTGTACAGAATATGTCGCCGGTTTGCGTATCTACGGTTCCGAATAAAGTCACCTGAGCGTGATGACCGTATGTTGGAATCTGCTTCTGTTCTCCTTTCGGAGACCATGTAGCCCGAAGGGCTTGATACGAGTGAACATGGGTCTCGTCTTGTGCAAGCAGTACCGTATTTTCGTCCATTACGTTTTTTTATCATCTCTACCTGGTGTACAAACGCCTGCTGTTTCTCTTTGTTTGCTTTTGCCAATACATACGTTGTACGCTTCCAACGCAATCCTAAGCGATGAAGCATATCCGCGATACCGGAACGTGACATCGTAACAGAAAACCGTTCTTCGATCCATTTTTGAAGCGAAGAAGTTCAGCTATCCCACCTCGATTAAACATCTTGACATACGTAGAGACAGACTGGCGACAAATGCCCAGTACTTCTGCAGCTTTTACCGTAGAAAAACCTTCAAGAATCAGCCGAACAGCCGTCACACGCTGCCGAAAAAAAGCATCAAAAATCACACGCTCTTCCTTTCGTAACGCTTCACTCGTAAATCCGTGAGTGTTTGTAATCAGTGATTTTTTCATAACATAATCCGCTCCTTATCATTGTGATGATAGGAGCCAGTATTGCCAAATAACCGTTTGTTAAACCCTTAATCGGTAGCTATATAAAAAGGCACCTTATATTCCAAAAATGCCCCGTCCAGGTATCTATTTCTACAAAATAAGTCAAAATTAGAATCGATTTGTCGAACGATTTCTGTCCTTTTTAGGCATAAAAACCGTTTTAATGAGTAATAGAAGCTGCTTTTTACTCATACTTTTATCCTGTTCAATAAGGTATATAAGCATACGTTTTTTTACATTGTCATGATAAAAATCTCATTTAATCATGATCGATAAACCAGTCAAAATCATGTACTGTTTACCTTTCTTTTTTGAAATAGCAAAGAAACCCGACATAACACGTTTAGCCAGTATGTATCCTTCTTTGCGAAAGTACATATCGGCGATTTTCAATAATCGCTTTTCGCTTTTTATTGAGTGGAGGTATATCGATCTCGATTCAGCGCTGCTTATACGTAATGCGCGACAAATGGTGTGAATGGTAGCGACTCCAGGTTTCCGTTCGTTTTTCTCAATTTTTCGATACCATTTCTCACTTATTCCGTCTTTTTATGCAACCTCTTCTTGGGTTAGACCAAGCTCGATTCGACATTCTTTGAAGTAAGTTTCGAGCTGTCGTCTCACAAAGGCACGTCCTTTTTCTGTTATTTTATTCCGATAAAGGATACGACTGAAAGTACAATGCTTTCAATGCAAAATTCGTTACATTTTAGGGAGTTATTAACTTCAAAATATATAAATCTTATTAAGAGGGGGATTAATTATGAGAAGGATAATGATAAAAGACAAAAAGACATGCTCAAAGTAACAAGCTATACTTCAAACGAAATAAGAAGTAATGGAGGTAACTATGGATAATCTTATTGCTAGACAAGAATTAAACACAGAACAACAACTAATGATAAATGCAGAATTCGAGAAGAGAAAAAAGTCAAAAGGTATTGCTTATATCTTATGGTTATTTCTGGGTAGTCTTGGTGGACATCGATTTTATGCAGGAGATATCGGATTAGGTATAGGGATGATTATTGTTTGGGTTCTTGGATGGTTTATCTTCTTCATTCCTACAATTATTTGGGCCATTATCGATTTATTTCTTATTGGCAAACGTATTGACCAATTAAACGAACAAATCGAAGCAGAAATCATTAATAAAGTGAAAATGCTAAAATCATAATCGAATCACTAACATCAAAAAACTGTACAGTAGCAAAAAACAACTGGTGCAGCGCTACTTTATGAAGGTGACCCTAGCTATCGTTCAAAACTCGACCGTGATGGCGATGGAGTATCCTACAAATAAAAATCATAAGTAATTATCTTTATATGCCCCTGCTCCCTATCCAGGGGGCTTATTTTATATTCAGAAAAAATGAATGTAGACATAAAAGAAGGAGAGGAAGTAAATGGATAATTACTTTAAGGAGACAAATGCATTTATACAAGGGAACACATCTCTACGCGCCCCTCAACGAAAAGCTCATGAAAGGTTAAAACAATCTTTTATAGATAACCTCTCCACCCACAAAATTATTACATTGCCAACCGGAGTTGGTAAAACAGGACTCATAGCCATCGCTCCTTTTGAAATTAGCGATGGAAGGGTTCTTGTTATTACCCCAAGCTTAGTGATTCGAGAAGGTATTTCCGATGCATTTGACACACGTACCTCTTTTAATTTCTGGACAGAGCGTAATGTCATCTTGGATGATAACAAATTACCAAGGGTATACCGATACGCTGGATTCAATTCTTCTGGCGCCAGAAAGCGTGTAATGCGCTACTTAGAAGAAGCAGATGACGTAAATTATTTTGTGTAAGGTCTTTAGCCAATTTTTAGTGTCTTTTAGGCAACAAAAAAGTAGGGTATCCTCGGAATTGACCAGATTCCATAATAGTAAGCAGACTTACGAGATTGGTTACAGTGACTTTTAAATTAAAAACCACACAAAAACTACTCGATTTATAGTTAAATACAAGAATGACAAAGCTTGTATTGTTAAAGGTGGTAACAAACAGGTACATAAAGCTAGTGAACAAAAAGGAAGTAAGGATTTTTGAGTGAGACAAAATGAAAATGATTTGTTAGAGAATCGAGAGCTCATGAAGGTTGTACCATCATGGAGTTTTGTTTAAATACTTGGATTAAGTGACAGTAACGAGAATTAGGCGAGATGACATTTTACATGGCAGGAGTAGTTATGGCATGGAATAGTTAACAAACTAACGAGGTCGTACAATCTCGTGGCGATAAACAATAGGTAATGTGAAGGGTTTCGTTTATTGCATAAGGCAAATAATTTGTAAAAATAGGTCTATGAATTAGATGGAAAATATTTTAAATTGTTAATATATGTATATATTGGGCGATGCATGCATTATATGTAACTTATTTCCTTTACGTCCGACTCAAAAAAAGAAAGAGTGAAGACGAAGTGTTTGGATCGTTAAAAAATATATATGATATGTATAGGCTCGGAAAAAGTGTTGTGAACTCAAAAAGTTTTCAAAAATCACTCAACAGAGCGGAAAAAGAATATCAAAAGAGAAGGAAAAAGCAGGAGGAAAAATTAAAAAGAACAAAGGCTGGAAGAAGGCAATTAAAAGAAATAAAAGCTTATGAAAAAGCTACAAAACAATTGTGGAAAGGGTTCACTCAGTCCTTTCAGACCTTAGGTAAGGTATGCACTTCCGCTAGAAAACTCGCAACCAACCTATTGCCCATTGAACAGATTTACAAATTAAAGAAGATCATGAAGGCTGAGGTGATAAAGAAACAAAATTCCGCTATTAAAAAGTTGCAGAAGCCAAAACCCATTCAAAAACCAAAATCAGTCTCCCCATCATCTCCACCAAAGTGTAGTATGATGGATGATCTGGTAGTTGGATTAAAGAAGTTTGGAAGAGAGTTCAAACCTGCTTTTTCTCACGGAGCCAAAGAGCTTGTTACGCTTTCAAATTATAAACCCTTAACCAGGGAATTAGTTGGAAAAGAGAATTTTGACGCATTAACAGACAATAAATGGACGATGGATGATGTGAAAGCCGCAGGCGGAGCATTAGAAAATTTGTTTTTGGGAAGGCTTAAGATTGTCAAAAACATCAATAAAACGGTTAAAATTACAAAAAGATTGGATAAAGCGAAACAGCCATTACAACCGCCGAAGCCAAAACAATCCACTGGGAATGCAACTAAGGGTACGGGTAAAGTTAAGCTATTGCCTTCTTCTAAAGTACATGATGCAATAGGGAAACTTAACAGTAATCAGATAAAGCATATTATAAATGGAAGTAAAAAATCTAATCATCAATGGGAAAAACTTGTGCCTGATAAGAATTGGGGGAAAATAAAAGAAATTATCATCGATGTAATGCATAATGGTGCAGATATACCTTATAAATCTGTTTCTTCTAGAGTTAAAATGGTTAATGGACAATTGGTACAGGTGACATACAAAAAACTACCTGATGGAACAATAAGAATATCTGATGCGTGGGTGAAATAACTATGAAGGAAAAGATAAAGCAATTAATAACATCGGGTGATTTTCAAAAAGCAAAAGAATATATTGAGAATGAAGATAGAAATACTTTAGAGCAAGTTGTTCTTGAATTAGGATTTGATGAAGAGAGTATAAGTGCTTATTCATTTGTCTGTTATTTGATAAATAATAATGAGACTGCATATTATCATTACTTAGCTTCAGAGTTATTAAGTACTGCATTGTGCCATTTACCAGACGCTTACGCAAGTGCATTATACCATGCTAAAAGAGCAGTTGAATTAAGCCCTGAAGATGTTAGCTTGAAAGAACATTTGTTGTTATTCCATGACATTCCAGAAAAGTTAATTAGTAAAGAAGAAGCTAAAGCAATTGCTCAAGAAATATTAAAGATAATGCCAAATAGCGAAGCTGCAAAAAATGTGTTACACAATGCATAAATTTAAAGACCTTGAAAGAGTATTATGACTCTTTCAAGGTCTTTTTTATAGGGTGTGTAGTGCCGAATAACTCCCTTTGTAGTACAACATATACAAATAACCCTTGAAACTCCTGCATGATAATTTTTAGAATTGCCTTGTGCGCACAGGATGAGTTTGAAAAAGATGTCCAATTTTATAATTTTCATCAACAATAAACAGCTGAAAAATCATCAGTTACTACCGTTTTTATCTCCCAAAAGCTTACCTTCGCTTTCTCCTTGCCTTTTGAAATTTTTTTTCGCAACTTTTCCGCCCCTTATTCCGATTACTATAGCGAGAGGCTACTCCACCTCGATTAACTCCTGGATGTCGATGTCTAACACTTTGCATACCGTTTCTATTGTTGATAGATCGGATTAACCCCCATTACTTGGACACAAACAACCTTATTCATCCTTTTTCGTAAAATTCCTCGCTTATACTCGCACTCCTCTAATTACGAACTTACGTTCTGTTTGGAGCGCATAAAACTCTTGTGGAGCTAAATCGCAAATGCTCGAATGGATTCGTCTCTCGTTATAAAAGCGGATATCTGTTACAACTTGATACGCCTCTGCATAGGACATAAACTCATAACGTGCCAGACATTCATCTTCCAGGATGCGATGAAACGCTTCGATGTGCGCATTCATATTCGGTGTTCGTGGCGGAATACGCTCATGAACAATTCCAAACGTTTCACATGCTTGTGTAAAATGATGAGACGTAAACTGCGGGCCATTAACGGGAAGCGTATCTGTTCCAAATAATTGCCGTTTAAATAATGCCTGTTGTATCGTACGACTCGCATCCTTTGCCTCTCTTTGATCTGTTCATCGGACACTTTTGTGCCGTCCTGCTTTAGGGAATAGCCCGGTATGGCTCGTCCCTCACTTTTCACTGGTTCCACATTCTGCCCTTTTCGTTTTCGATGGTAGTAATACGTGGAGCGTGGAATCCGGGCAAAACGCAAGACTAGCCGTTTTGGATAGCCCTGCTGAATATAGCGTTCCGCTACTTCAAGTTTTTCAGCAAGTGAGGGTTTTTCTTTTTATCAAATCACGTAAAATCGCAAGTTCTAATGCTTGTTCGCCAAGTAACCGTTTAAGTTGTTCGTTTTCTTTCACAACTTCTTCGGCATCAAGGACCGGAACCATAGAGAAATCAATTTCTCCATGTTTTCCGCTCTCGAACTCTCGCTTCCAGCGCCCCACCATGTTAGCAGATAACTCATAACGGCGGGCAACGGCTGCTAAATTACCGGTCTCTTTCGCTTCTTTCACCACTTGTTTTTTGAAATCAATCGAATACTTTCTTCTTGTCATTGATGTCTTCCCCCTCTGTCACTATAAGTGTAATCAAAATACACCCTTAGTGTCCAACTTCTCTAGGGGGCTAAAGAGCTATTATGTGGCTCAGCTAGTTTTTTACTGTCTACGATGGTGTTGCAAAACTTATAATCGTTGAATGGTAAAGGGTAAATATAATCAATTATGCATAATCCTATAATTTGTAAAAATAGGTCTATGAATTAGGTGGAAAATATTTTAAATTGTTAATATATGTATATATTGGGCGATGCATGCATTATATGTAACTCATTTCCTTTACGTCCGATTCAAAAAAAGAAAGAGTGAAGACGAAGTGTTTGGATCGTTAAAAAATATATATGATATGTATAGGCTCGGAAAAAGTGTTGTGAACTCAAAAAGTTTTCAAAAATCACTCAACAGGGCGGAAAAAGAATATCAAAAGAGAATTTTGACGCATTAACAGACAATAAATGGACGATGGATGATGTGAAAGCCGCAGGCGGAGCATTAGAAAATTTGTTTTTAGGAAGACTTAAGGTTGTCAAAAACATCAATAAAACGGTTAAAATTACAAAAAGATTGGATAAAGCGAAACAGCCATTACAACCGCCGAAGCCAAAACAATCCACTGGGAATGCAACTAAGGGGATGAGTAATGTAAATCTAACAAGAGCCCATAAAAGAAACCTAGACACTTTAGATAATATTATTAACAAACATTTAACTGATAAGGATTTTTCTGGTTCATTAAGAGACTTACAAGATAATCCAGTCCCTAAACCAGGTGGTGGGTATTGGAATCAATTACAGGAAATGAAGGACTCCTATAAGGGTTTAATTAGGATAAGAAAAGGCTTAGAAGGGTCACTTAAAAATCCAAATTTAAATGATGCTACAAGAAAAGTACTACAGGAGGGTTTGGATAAAGCAAATAAGAATATAAAGAAAATAGAGAATTTATTTGAACCATTTGGGGGGATAAATTAGTGAAAACTATCAAAGATATTTACAACATTTCACAGGGAGAACTAAAAGCTAAGTATGCATTAGATATATGGTATAATACCCTGATAGAGAAAACAGTTACAGAAATTGATATTACGGATATCTGTAGAATGCTTAGACAAGAGATTTTTATTGAATTAGCAATAGAGAGGGCTCTTGAGTATCTAAAACAAAACCCTCTTATTGGAGATGTCTATGATGGACAATTGTTAGAATTGCTTTCTTCAGTTGATGTAATAAAATTAAAAAAATATAAAAAATCTATAAAAGAATTACTTTTTGATATTAAAACAAGACTAGATATCAATGACTTTTTTAGTCAAGAAGATTATATCGAATATGTTGATTTATTAGAAAAATTTCTGGATAAGTTAGATAGTCGTTAAATGTATTTACCTTGATTGGATTTTTACCTTTCAAGGTTTTCTTTTAAGGTAATTCGAATCTGAAGGAAGCCGGCGGCAAACCTTCGGCCTGAGGAACATGAATCTCATATAAGGCCAGCGTTCGTTGGATGAGCCTGCATAACAAGGCGAAGTCCATACTGCCGAAGGCGAGCGAAGGTAAATGAGGCAGGTAGATGGAGGGGAAGATGGCGCTCTTACCCGAGGAGGTCTGTCTGATAGGCCGAGTATCCTCGGTAACCTCATTCGCGAGAATGAGCTGAACAGACAGAAGTCAGCAGAGGTCATAGTACATGCCATGTGATGACATGACATGGAAGGGCCGAACATTATGGAGAACGAAAGACCAGGCGTTCGAAGACACGCGATGAAGGCAGACAATCCGTATGGACTTATCCGAAGGAGGATGTGGTGAATTCCACGGGGGACTTCGGAAGGGCAGAGTGTGCCTTCGGCACAAATGGAACCTTTCGCTCACGCAAGGAGTGTACGTTCAATGATGGAACAATTGTTAGCACGGGACAATCTCTCACTTGCTTTGAAACAGGTAGAACGAAATAAAGGAAGCCATGGTGTGGATGGTATGTCTGTAAAATCCCTACGTAGATATATCATGGATCACTGGCATGACATTCGTCGTTCCATTGAGTGAGGTGGGAACTTATGAATCCAGTCCTGTCCGTCGCGTTGAAATCCCGAAGCCGAACGGAGGAGTCCGACAGTTAGGTATCCCTACCGTGCTTGACCGTTTCATCCAACAGGCAATTGCACAGATACTTACCCCTGTGTTTGACCCTTGTTTTTCCGAACATAGTTATGGATTCCGCCCCTCACGGCGCGGACATGACGCTGTACGAAAAGCTAGGCAATACTGGCGTATCGCCAAAAGTCCTGTTTTACATCGGACTCTTGATGAACGATTCTTCGAATCGTATCGACTCAAGAGTCTAAAAGAACGATATCACGCCTTGCGGCGTACATAATGAACCGCTGTATACCGAACGGTACGTACGGTGGTGTGAGAGGTCGGGGGCTAATCACCCCCTCCTACTCGATTGTTTGTGTTTGCTATGCTTCTTTGACAAAGCAATCTTACGTAAATTTCCATGTCCTCATGCTAAAAAATCCCACCATCCCGTCCGATATATCTAAATAAGAGAACGACAAAATGTGGAGGGAACGAATATGACGGACGTATCGCTTCCGATGCATCATACTGTTTCATCACGGAGCCCTGCGCTGGAAAAATCGGCTCAGCCGATGGATGAAACACGGATAATGGCAGCGCGGGAAGAACAAGTGCAAACCGAGCGGTTTGACAATCAAAAGTATCGTGATGAAAAAGAACGGGAAAGGCTCAAACAGGATGCCGATAAGCTGTTTGAAAGCCTGAATACGGGTCTCGCCTTAAAATTTCATGAAAAAAGTGGACAATGGTACGCCGTTATTGAGAACAAAATTACGCATGAAGTGATTAAAGAAGTACCGCCGCAAGATGTGCTTGAACTGCGGGCGCGGCTCAAGGAAATGATCGGTTTCTTCTTGGATCAAAAAATTTAGAATGGAGAGATGGAAATGTACGGAATGAATGTAAATCGCATATCCGGCCTTGCCTCCGGTATGGATACGGACACACTGATCAAAAAGCTGATGGATGCGGAGCGTATCCCGTTCAATAAGCTCAAGCAAAACCGGGAGAAGCTCAACTGGCAAAGCGAAGCTTATCGCAAGTGGAATACTGAGATTTTCTCATTCCGCTCCAAGACATTATTCGATATGAAGATGTCATCGACATACAACACGTTTACGACAGCCTCATCCGACGAAGCGAAAGTGTCAGCGGTTGCGAATGGCGATGCGATAGAAGGGCTTCATACATTGAAAGTCACGCAAACGGCGGCAGCCGCTTCTGTGAACGCTACGACTGACACGAGCAGGACGCTAAGTGAAGACAGCGAATTTGTCGTGAAAGTAACGAATGCGAAGGGAGAGGTGCGCCAGGCGACCATTTCATTAAAAGCTGGTCAAACCGTGAAAGACGCTGTGGCTGCATTGAATGCGGCTGTGGACGCAGGCGATGGGAAAACGAGTCTTGGCTTGCAGGCTGCGTATGATGATAACCTGAAACAATTTGTTTTGAAAACAAAAGAAACGGGCGCTTCAACAAAAATTGAATTAAGTGTTACATCTGATACGAAAAACCCTCTTTATGTTTTGGGATTGGCGGCCAGCGATGCAGCGGTCGATGATACGAAAACGTATACCGGACAAAATGCGAAAGTCATATTGGACGGGTATCCGGAAACAGAGTTTACCTCCAACACCTTTAAAGCGTTTGGCTTAATCTATACGATTAAAGGCCAGGCGACGCCTGCCACGCCGATTGAAGTTACGGTGAACGTAAAGCGGGACATCGAGGCGGAAATCAAAAATATTAAAGACTTTATTAACAAATATAATGAGATGCTGGAAAAGCTGAAAAAGACGCTGGATGAACCGGTCTACAAAAATTATCAGCCGCTGACGGATGAAGAGCGAAAAGCGTTAACCGAAAAGCAGATTGAGCAATGGGAAGAAAAGGCGAAGAGCGGTCTTTTGCGCCGTGATGGCATTCTTTCCGGTCTGGTAAACAGCATGCGCCTGAATATGACTTCCATCGTAGACAACGGCAGCAAATACAATTCGCTGGCCGCGATCGGCATTACATCCGAAAGCTATAAAGACAAAGGAAAGCTGACGGTGAATGAAGATAAGCTGCGTGAAGCGTTGGAAGAGGACCCGGAAGCGGTGAAAAATCTGTTTATTCAGGGGAGCGATATTACCGAAGAAGATGTGGAGAACGATCCGACGAAACAGGCAAAGCGCGGCTTGATTCACCGGTTGAATGACAGCTTTGGAGCTGCTTTTAAGGAGCTGACGGAGAAAGCGGGAGTGACCGGAAACCAGGCAGATGATCAAAGTATTATTGGAAAAATGTTACAAAATCTGGATGCGCGCATTTACGATATGGAAAGGCGCTTGATTCAAAAGGAAAATAGGTATTACCGCCAGTTTACGGCCATGGAAAAGGCGATGAGCAAGTACAACGCCCAAAGTGCCTGGCTTATGCAACAATTCGCAGGAGGAAGTAATGGACGATGACAAATCTTGCAGCGCAGCAATATAAACAAAATAGTGTACTTACGGCTACACCGGGTGAAGTAACGCTCCAATTATATAATGGTCTTGTCAAATTCATTAAAATGGCAATCGCAAGTGCGGAACAAGGAGAAATTCAGGCGGTCAATACGAACCTTATCAAAAGCCAGGACATTCTCAGGGAACTGTTGTGCACGTTAAATATGGAATACCCGGTCGCAAAAGATATGGCCGCCATGTATGAATATATGCTGGAGCGTTTAATCAAAGCTAATACCACCAAAGAACAGGCGATCATGGAAGAAGTGCTGGGATATGCCGAAGATTTTCGAAACACGTGGCAGCAGGCGCTCAAGCTAATGAAATAGGGGCCGCGATGTCTGGAAACTTTTATTCACAGAAAAAGCGACTGCTTACGGAGATGCGAACAGAAACGCTTGAGCAATTGCGCGCCGTCCGCGCGGAGGATGTGGAAGCGTTCCTGGATCATGTGGAAAGATGCAATCAAATTATTGAATCCATTAATCAACTGGATGCGCAAAACGAAGCACGAGATCCTTCCGAAGAACAAGAGTTGAGACGTCTGCTCCAGGAAGTGATAGAAGTGCGCCAGCACATCACTCCTCTGCTTGTTCCGTTGCGCGATAAGTTGCGCCAGGGCGCGGTAATGGAAAGAAGGCAAGTGATCATTCAGAAAGGGTATAATAAAGAGGAAGCATATTTGCCCAGTATTTTTTTCGACCGAAAAGAATAGTCTCCCATTAGACGACCTTGCGTTGCTTTTGTTTATGGAGGGTGTCCTAAAAGTGATGGGGCACCCTTTTGCGTTACGATATACGCAATATACGTATTTCCAGCAATGTTTTGGGACAGTTTCCTTCCAGCTGGTATATAAAAGCATGCCCATTTTGACCGATATTACTAAATAGAAGTTATAGTGCGGAAAGGTGGAGCGTCACATGCAAGTCTCAGATGTTACGCGGAGCATTCATACCTCACAAATGTCCGGAAAAACAACGGAACCCCAGCAGGGACAAATGACAAATCATGTGAATGGACAAGGCTCTGTCTCTTTATCTTCCGAAACGACAGCCGAGCAGGTATTGCAGGATGCCGGGATCAAAGCGACAGTAGAAATGAAGGAAGCAGTACGTTTGCTGATTGCGGAGCGCATCCCGGTTACAAAGGAGACGCTACAGTCACTTCAGCACATTCTCCAAAAAGGAGAAGGAACCATCCAGCAAAAATTGGATACGCTTTCGATTATGGCGCAGAAGAAAATTTCGGTTACGCCCAGAAGCTATGAAGCGGTGTTTCGTGCTTTATACGGACCGTCGCTGGATCAAATTCTGAGTGAGCTGGCGAAAGAAGCGCCTGATTTGCTGCCAGAGCTGCGCTTTTTATCGAATTCCGATTCTCTGCAAGACGCGCACCGGAGTGTCCCCGATCATTCGCGTGCGGGAATGTCTGCTTTGCTGGAACAGGCCTTGCAAAAACTGGCGGAACAGGCGCTTGCTATCCGTATGTCCGGCAGGGCAACCCGCAGCCAGCTTCGTGAATTGCAGGAAGCGGTGGCGCAGGCGGTACAGGAAGCCAGGTTGAGCACAGAAGTACGGAAAGACCTCGAAAGCGCGATTCGGCAAATCATGAAAGAACTGCGGATGTCGCTTAGCTATGAAGCTGTAGGCAGGCATGCGGAAGCGAAGATAATGGTAGAGCGGAGCATAGATATGCTGGTGAAAATGTTGAAACTGCCGGTAGTCGGAACGGGGGGCGCTCGTACAGAAAGCGGTTCGCCGAACATGTCGTTTCCTGACGGCGAAGGAGTCGATCATTCTGGGGCAAACGTTTTGCGTCCGCTCAGCGAGACATTCATAAGATTGGGCAATCTGGTCAGTCTGGCGCGGCAGGAACTGCTTGTGGCGCTGGGGAACATTCAAATGGAAGGTTCGACCTCTTCGCGTCAGCCGGACATCGTGATGCGAGATCTTGCTGTGGCGTTGCGCGATGCGATAAAGCGTGAAGGAGTGCCGCAAAAAGAAGCGAATCAGGCAGCACACATACTTCAACAGTTAGAAGAAGCGGCGCGTCAGCCGGCTCAAAACGGTGAGCGGCTGCTGGCCGGTATGGATGAACTTGAGCGCTTGTTCGCTGCCTCGGGAGAGCGGATGGCGGCGCTGACCGCTGTCCAGACGGCTACCTTTGAACGCCTCACACGCTATATTCCCGATTATTTGCATCAAGTAGGAGAAAAGTTCAGGCAAACAAAAAAAGAAATTATCAACAATGTTGAGCGCATGAGCCAGTTTTTACGCCAGAACATTCCACAGGCCGCTTCCTATATTCAGCGGATTGTCGAGCCAACGATTGAAATGGTGAATCGGCTGGTGAATAAGGGAGAATTCGCCCTGTTTGCTGATATGGACTTTGAGTACGAGCTATTGCGCATGAGCGGCGAACTACAGCGGGTCAAAGGGTTGCTGGCCAAAGGCGAACAGGATGAGGCGCTCCGGCTGTTTCAACGATTGCGAACCGATTTAGAAAAGCTCAACTGGCAACCTTCCTATACGAAAGTCGAACGCTTTTTCTCCAAGATGACAGGAGAAGGCGGAATGCAGAATCCGCTTCAGCTTTACGCTCAACAATGGCGGGAAGAATCGCTGACCGGCCGCGGAGTGCAGGAAGCGATGCGCGGGATGGGGTTCAGCCATGAACGAGAGGCAGTGGAATGGATGATGCGTCGAGAAGGAGACATGCGCTCAGCCGGATATAATAGCAGCGATGCGCGAGGAGAAAAACCGCCGCACAATCTCAAGGCGATGCTAATGAACGGAATGGAAAGCCATGCTTCTCCCAAAGCGAGGGAGATGTTGGAGCAGGCCTTATCTCATGTAACAGGGCAGCAACTGTTGTCCAAACAAGAGGCAGGGACGGTCACCCAATCGTTTCAAGTACAGCTCCCGCTACCTTGGGAAGAGGGGATGCATTCGGTTCATATGCAAGTTCGTGCCCGGCAAAATGGCGAACAGATGGATTGGGAGAATTGTAGCCTGTTCTTCTTTCTTGATACGCCGAAGTTTGGGGAAACGGGAGTGGCTGTTACGGTAGTCGAAAGAGAAATGGCGATACGTGTTCAGAACGATCATCCGTTTGTGGAGCAGGCGTTTGCGCCGTACATTCCGCGGATGAAAGAGGAATTGCAACGGATGGGCTACCGGGTGCAGAGCGTAACCTTTTCCCCGCTGGCGCATCAGGAGCGGGAGAGCGAACAGAGAAAAGCACCAGCTATAGATACCGCAACCGGAAGGCAGCATGCGTTCGCCCATACTTCCGGAGAAGGGGTCGATATTTCAGTATGATTTACAAGCATTTTCAGCAAGCGGCAAAAGGAAAAGAGAAAACGAGCCGGGCGGCTGTCATTCGCTATGACAAGGATAAGGATCGGGCGCCTACGGTGGTCGCTCATGGGCGCGGGCAAATCGCGGAAAAAATCATCGCGAAAGCGAAGGAACATGACATTCCGCTTCAGGAAGATGCGATGTTGTTGGAGAACTTGCTGGATCTCGACCTGGGCAGCAATGTGCCACCACAGCTGTATCAGGTAGTGGCGGAAATCTTGTTGCTTGTTCGAAGGGCGAATATCGGTTCTGCGGTTTCTGTTCCGCTTATACCTGCTATCGAACGTACGCCTTATTGGGAGGAAGAGGATGACGAGATTTGGCTTGAAGATTCTTCCTTAAAACTCTAGAAAAATATCCGATATCTATAATGTAGACATTTTGCCATGATAGAAGTATAAAAACATCAATTATGATTTGTGTTGAGAGGAATCGCGATGGAGCGTATGGTCACGTTGGAAAATGTGGAGATAAGTGATTTGCACGGTCATCCCGAATTAATTACATCCCTGTTGTATAAGCGACTGCTGCAAAAATTAGAAGAAGCGATCGCTTGTATTTCGGAGAAGAAATACGCGCAGGCGAACGCAGCTTTGCAGCTTTGCAACGATATTGTTACCCGTCTTGGTTTCGGAATCAAGTACGAAGCCGGCGTTTTAGCCGATCGGCTCGAAATGCTGTATCAGTATGTATTTGAACTGATTATACAAGGGAATCTCCGCAAAGATATCAAGCTTTTGCAGGAAGCGAAAGAGATCATCTGTCAATTGGATGATGCCTGGACGATCGCGATGGAGAAGGAAAAGGGAAAAACACAGGTTATGGCTCACCTTGCCGGCAAGCCCAGGCTGAATCCATATGAGCGTCGGGAAATTGAACAGGAAACATGGAATCATGCGGAAAAGAAGCAGTTTGACTTTTAAAAATATGAGATCGTTTTTTAAGGAGTGGATACGATATGCGTATTAATCATAATCTTCCCGCGTTAAACGCCTACCGTAATTTAGCGCAAAATCAAATAGGAACGAGCAAGATTTTGGAGAGACTGTCTTCCGGCTATCGCATTAACCGTGCGTCTGATGATGCGGCAGGACTTGCCATTTCAGAAAAAATGCGCGGTCAAATTCGCGGTTTGGAGCAAGGACAGCGCAATACAATGGATGGAGTTTCTTTGATTCAGACGGCGGAAGGCGCATTGCAGGAAATACACGAGATGTTGCAGCGTATGCGTGAATTGGCCGTACAAGCAGCAAACGGCACGTATAGTGACAAGGACAAAAAAGCCATTGAGGATGAGATCAATCAATTAACAGCACAAATTGATCAGATTGCTAAAACAACGGAATTTAATGGAATTCAACTTATCGGAGACAGCGATAGTACTTCGTTACAAGATGTGAAAATTCAGTACGGCCCTAAAAAGGAGGACTCGTTGACTCTGGAATTAACAACACAACCGGAAGCCGACCCTCCATTTGCTGCAGGATGCAAAGCGGATAAGGCTTCTCTCAAAATTGACAATGTAGATGTAATTAGTGATCCTGAGGGTGCGATCGAGACCTTCAAGGCTGCCATTGATCAAGTTTCCCGCATCCGTTCCTATTTCGGTGCTATTCAAAACCGTCTGGAACACGTAGTCAATAACTTGTCCAATTATACAGAAAATCTGACAGGTGCTGAATCTCGTATTCGCGATGCAGATATGGCGAAAGAAATGACCGAATTTACCCGCTTCAACATCATCAACCAGTCCGCGACAGCAATGCTGGCCCAGGCCAACCAGTTACCGCAAGGTGTATTACAACTCCTCAAAGGTTAAAGCTCTTTATGAATCATATTCCTTATTTTCCCCGAAAAGCATGTTGCTTTTCGGGGCTTTTTGCGAAAAGAAGATTCCTGTCCGCCGTTCTAAAAATTTGTGTCCACTTATTGAGCTAACAGCCTAGATCATAGCAAGACGAGCATGCATAATCTGACTCGTTTCGCTACGGAACGTATGATAAAACGTATAAAAAGTATTTCTAGAGAAGTCAAAAATTGACTGACTAAATCAAAGAAATATCTTTGCAGACGCATTTTTATCCGGTATAATGAATACGTTATACAAAAAGATAAGGTGCGCTGTGGAAAAAATCCACGCGCACTTTTCGCCTGTTTATTGAGAATGCTGTTGAGGAAAGGCTGTGAGTGTTGTGGATTGGGGTGTTATTTACGAGTACCGCGAAATGTTTATTCGCGGTGTGGGATATACGATTTTGTTTACGTCTGTCGGCGTATTTATGGGAACCATTCTTGGTCTGCTTTTCGGTCTTGGTCGCCTGTCGAAGAATCCGATACTGCGCTGGCCGTCTGTGGCTTACATTACCGTATTTCGTGGTACGCCGTTATTTGTGCAGATTCTGCTGATTCATTACGCGGCAATTCCGGAAATCTGGGGCCTGTTCTCTGAAGAACCGCCGTCGGTCGTATTTTCCGGTTTTGTGGTGCTTTCGCTAAACGCCGGAGCGTATATAGCCGAAATCTTCCGCGCCGGTATTCGGTCGATTGATCGTGGACAGATGGAAGCGGCCCGTTCTCTGGGCATGAACCACGGACAAGCGATGCGTTATGTGATTTTGCCGCAGGCGTTCAAACGCATGATTCCGCCGCTTGGCAACGAATTTATCGCGCTTTTGAAAGACTCTTCGTTGCTTGCGGTTATTGCGGCACCTGAACTGACGTACGCGGGAAATGCGACCGCGAAGTCAACATTCGCGCGCTGGGAATCTTATTTGACCATGGCGGCTATTTATCTTGTGCTGACGCTATTGATTTCCCGGTTTGTGACATATTTGGAAAAGCGGTTTGCTACAGAGTAACCATATCTTGTCGAAATTGTCGAATAAATGCTTGTTTCGTCGAGCAATTTAATTTGACCTGGACATGATAAAAATGGTATAGTCGAGGTATGGGTAAACGATTACACGTTCCCAGTATTTTATTGACGGAAAGGGATGTATTTCATGCAAGGTAAAGTAAAATGGTTTAATGCTGAAAAAGGCTACGGTTTCATCGAAAGAGAGAACGGAGACGACGTATTTGTACACTTCTCTGCAATCCAGGCCGAAGGTTTTAAAACGCTGGAAGAAGGTCAAAGCGTTGAATTCGAAATCGTTGAAGGCGCTCGTGGACCTCAAGCGGCAAATGTTGTTAAGTTGTAATATGCATCTCCTTTCCGATTGACAGGAATAAGGTAGATTGAAATATGCAACGTTCCGCCCTCTGGAATTGATTCCAGAGGGCTTAACTATTTTAGGTTGGAAAGCTACATATCTTTTAAAAGGCGTGAGTCAAACTGTTCGAAGCTGGCATTAGAACTATTCAGATGGAGATAAACAGAAAATAACCAATAAACATATTGCAACCCCCTCTTTGTTTTACCGATATTAAATATGTAAATGTTAGAAACTATAGAGAGGTAAAAAGAACGGAGACAAAGGCGGGGAACGGTATGAAAGCAGGCAAGACGCAAGAGTATCGGTTTGGGCTATTAAAAGAAATTTATTCAAGACACATTCAAAGCGGGGGAAATTCGGAAACAGTCGAAATCAGCACGAGGACGGAACGTCTCGCGTACAGATATCTGGCGAAACGTGGATTTATCAGCTGTGCGGAGAGGAAGGACGGTTTATTCAAAGTATTTCTTTTGCCAGAAGGCATTAATTATATAAAAAATGCAGAAAAGGATTGAATCACATCCAGCAAGAGTGGTTATTAACGATTATCATCTTGAGTATATTGACGTTCTTGCTTTGGATGCACTTTGGCCGCCTTCTTCTGAATTTAGCTAGCGATACGTTACCCCTGAAACAACAGGCTGTAGTGCTTGCTTCAGGGGTCTATCTGTGTGTATATATGTTTATCTTCTAAAGAACAATTCTTCTGGAAGTTTCCGGTTTGTCATAAAAATTTCACAAAACCTGGGAAGAAAATGTCGGATTCAGAAGGATTTTGGGCCGGGAAAAGGGAATATATTATAAATATAGATGAAAGGAGGAGTATTCATATGCAATACAACACCCGTGGTGAAAATATTGAAGTAACTCCTGCACTTCGAGACTATGCAGAGAAAAAAATTGGCCGTCTCGAGCGCTACTTTGAGGACACTTCTGCATTTTCGTGCAACATAACAATGCGTGTCATCCGTGGCGAGCATACGGTGGAAGTGACCATTCCAATGCCGGGAGTTATCCTCCGAGCCGAAGATACAAATAGTGATATGTATGCGGCGATCGATCTGGTCGTTGAAAAATTAGAGCGGCAAATCCGCAAGTACAAGACGAAAGTGAACCGCAAATATCGCCAGCAAGGGGCAATATTTGTGGATGCTGATCCTGTATTTACCAATAAAGGAGAACAAGAAGACGACAACGATACGATCGAAATCGTAAAAACGAAACGCTTTAATCTGAAGCCGATGGACGCAGAGGAAGCGGTACTACAGATGGATATGCTGGGGCATAACTTCTTCGTGTTCAGCAATGCGGAGACGGAAGAAGTCAACGTTGTCTACCGCCGCAAAGATGGCCGTTACGGTTTGATTGAACCGGAGAATATATAACCTTTGAAATACAGGGAAGAAACAAAGGCTGCCTCCGGGCGGAACGTTTCATACCAAAGGGGCTGGCTCATGATTTTTGACCCGGCCCCTTCTTATTCTCTAAACACGGTATTCAAATCAATTCTAAAATCTTCAATACTTACTGGCAATGTGTCACCCTTGACGTATACCCCACCACGCTTAAAACTCGTCTCCTCTAACAGATAGACATCAGATGCATTGTAAACATCAACGATTTTCTTTTTGTCACATATTACAACGAAATCAGGTTGCACCCAATTCTTAATCTCTTCATACGGAGTATGGTTAGAAAGAAAAAACGGATAAAGTTGTTCGATAGGGCACGGTCTAAATAGTAAATATCCATTTTCTTTCCTTGTCAATCCCCATATACTACTGTTAAAATTAAAATTTAGAGCAGTCCGTCTGCTCAGACTAGCAATGAAGCGATGATTTGGAAGGGGATAGATACCCGATGCTAGGTATACTTAAGAAGATAATTGGCGATTCCAACGAACGTGATATCAAGAAGTACCAGAGACGCGTCGAAAAAATCAATGCGTTGGAGCCACAAATACAGGCATTAAGCGATGAACAGCTTCGCAATAAAACGGATGAGTTCAAAGAGCGGCTTGCCAAAGGCGAGACGCTGGATGATATTTTGTATGAAGCTTTTGCGGTATGCCGTGAGGCAAGCCGCCGCGTGCTTGGCATGCGCCACTATGATGTGCAATTGATTGGCGGCATGGTGCTGCATGAAGGCAAAATTGCCGAGATGAAGACAGGGGAAGGTAAAACGCTGGTTGCGACGCTGCCTACGTATTTGAACGCCCTGTCCGGCAAAGGCGTACATGTCATTACGGTGAACGAATACCTGGCGACACGCGATGCCGAAGAGATGGGCCGGATTTACAATTTTCTCGGTTTAAGCTGCGCCGTAAACCTTGCCGGCATGTCACCGGACGAGAAGCGGGCGGCATATGCGGCCGATATCACATATGGTACGAACAATGAGTTCGGCTTTGACTATCTGCGCGATAACATGGTGCTTTACAAAGAACAAATGGTACAGCGCCCGCTGCATTACTGCATCGTCGACGAGGTCGACAGCATCCTCATCGATGAGGCGCGGACGCCGCTCATTATCTCGGGCGAAGCGGAAAAATCGACCGAGCTTTATTATGTTGCGGCCCGTTTCGTCACGCGCCTGAAAGAGGATGAGCACTATACCATTGATCTGAAAGCGAACTCTGTATCCCTTACTGAAACAGGGGTAGCGGAAGTGGAGCGCGCGTTTAATATCGATAACCTGTATGACAATGAGCACATTCTCCTGAACCATCACATCAATATCGCACTGAAAGCGAAAGCGCTGATGAAGCGCGATATTGACTATGTGGTAGACAACGGCGAAGTGATCATCGTTGACGAGTTTACGGGCCGTCTGATGCAAGGACGCCGCTACAGCGATGGTTTGCATCAGGCTATTGAAGCAAAAGAAGGCCTGCAGGTGCAAAACGAGAGCATGACGCTCGCGACGATCACGCTGCAGAACTATTTCCGTATGTATGAGAAGTTGGGCGGTATGACGGGGACGGCAAAAACAGAAGAAGAAGAGTTTCAGAAAATCTACGGTCTTCAAGTGGTGGTCATTCCAACCAACAAGCCGGTGATTCGTGAGGACAAGCCGGATGCGATCTATAAAACAGAACGCGGCAAATATAAAGCGGTTGTTGCCGAAGTGGAGAAAATGCACAAAATCGGCCGCCCGGTGCTGGTCGGTACGACTTCTATCGAAAAATCTGAATTGCTTTCCAGCATGCTGAAGAAAAAAGGCATTCCGCACCAGGTGCTGAACGCAAAGCACCATGCGCGTGAAGCCGAGATTGTCGCGCAGGCCGGACAGCGTGGCATGGTAACGATTGCGACCAACATGGCGGGTCGCGGTACTGACATTAAGCTCGGGGAAGGCGTTGCCGAACTCGGCGGTTTGCATATTATCGGTACGGAACGTCATGAGAGCCGCCGGATTGACAACCAGCTACGCGGCCGCGCCGGACGTCAAGGCGACCCCGGTTCGTCCCAGTTCTTTATCTCGCTGGAAGACGAATTGATGCGCAAGTTTGGTTCAGAGAATATTATGAACATGATGGATCGACTCGGTATGGAAGAAGATGTGCCGATCGAAAGTAAAATGGTATCCCGGGCGATTGAATCATCGCAGAAGCGGGTGGAGGGCGCTAACTTCGACATGCGCCGCCTCGTATTGCAATATGACGATGTGATGAACCAGCAGCGTGTGGTTATTTACAAGCAACGCCGCGAAGTACTGGAAGCCGAGTCGCTGCGCGATGTGGTGATCGGGATGATTATGTCGCATGTCGAGCGCCTCGTCGATCTGCATTGTTCGGACGAAGTCGTGCAGGAAGAGTGGGATCTCGAAGCGCTCATTGACCACTGCAACGGCACGTTTCTGCATGAAGGTCAGCTGACGGTGAAAGATATTTGGGGCAAAGACCGCGAAGAAATTATAGAAGTGTTCCGTGAGCTTGTTGAGCGTCTTTACAGTGAACGGGAAGCGCTGATGGATGAAGCGGACTTCCGCGAGTTCGAGAAGGTCGTTGTATTGCGAGCGGTGGACAGTAAGTGGATGGATCATATCGATGCCATGGATCAGTTCCGTCAGGGTATTCATTTGCGTGCGTACGGGCAGACAGATCCACTTCGTGAGTATCAGATGGAAGGCTATGAAATGTTCAATCAAATGATTGCCAGCATCGAGGAAGAAGTGGCGACATATATTATGAAAGCGAACATTGGAAGCAACCTGCAGCGCCAGGAAGTAGCCAAGGGTCAGGCGGTTGTTCCGTCGGATGAACCGGCGCCAAAAAAGCCGGTGCGCCGTCGAGAGCCGAAAATTGGTCGCAACGATCCTTGCTACTGCGGCAGCGGGAAAAAGTACAAAAACTGTTGTGGCCGGGAGGAATAAAGTATGCCATTGACAGAAGCGAAACAGCAAATGACAGCCATCGGCAAGCGATTGGCGGAAATCAGGGGGTCTCTTTGACATCCCTGGCAAACAAAAGCAAATCGCCGCACTGGAAGAGAAGATGGCTGCGCCGAACTTTTGGGATGACAATGAAGCAGCCCAGGTGATTATAAGCGAAGCGAACGCACTGAAAGAAACGGTAAATGCGATTCAGGAGATGGAAGCAGCGTACGAAGATATTCAGGTGATGATGGAGCTGTACGCTGAGGAAGAGGATGAGTCGCTTATCTCGGATATCGTGGAGGCAACTGAGGCCTTGCAGAAGCGGTTGAATGAGTATGAGCTACAGTTGCTCCTTAGCCAGCCGTATGACAAGAGAAACGCGATTCTTGAATTGCATCCGGGTGCGGGTGGTACGGAATCACAAGACTGGGCGGATATGTTGCTGCGTATGTATACCCGCTGGGCGGAGAAGCAGGGATACAAAGTCGAGACCCTGGACTATTTACCGGGCGAAGAGGCCGGGGTTAAGAGCGTAACCCTGCTGATTAAAGGACATAATGCGTACGGATATCTGAAAGCTGAAAAAGGCGTACACCGCCTCGTTCGCATTTCGCCGTTCGATGCTTCCGGACGCCGTCATACGTCCTTCGTATCGTGCGATGTGATGCCAGAGATTGACGATGACATCGAAATCGAAATCCGTCCGGACGAAATCAAAGTGGACACGTACCGTTCCAGCGGTGCCGGCGGACAGCATGTGAATACGACCGACTCCGCGGTGCGCATTACCCACCTGCCGACCGGTATCGTGGTGACGTGCCAGACGGAGCGCTCGCAGATTAAAAACCGGGAACGGGCGATGAAGATGCTTCGTTCCAAGTTGTACGAGAAAAAAATTCAGGAGCAGGAAGAGGAAGCGGCAAAGCTGCGCGGTGAGCAAAAAGAAATCGGCTGGGGCAGCCAAATTCGTTCCTACGTGTTTCACCCGTACAGCATGGTAAAAGATCATCGGACGAACTACGAAACGGGGAACGTTCAAGCCGTTATGGATGGGGACATTACGCCTTTTATTGACGCATATCTTCGTCAGCAACTGGGGCATACTACGTAAAAGTAGATAGCATATGTGTTAGAGAGTTGCAATACGTTATACAGAGCCTGTCGCGTAGGTTGCGGCTCTGAAGCAATATGCATTGTTGACGCTCGGGACGTTTTGCGTCGCCGTAGCGTCCAATTTGTTTTTGAACGCGTTTTAGAAGGATCTCAATATGATATATGATAGGCTCATCCACTTGTGGTTTTCTTTACTCACCACAGCGGAATGTTACGATACCAAAAGAAATGAATAGACTGTTGAGAGGCAATGGAGGAGAGGGAATGAGTACAATTGCAGAGGGAAAACTTGCAGAACTGAAGCAGCGCGCGAATCACATTCGTCAGGAAATCGTTAAAATGGTAGCTGCCGCAAACTCAGGTCACCCGGGCGGTTCGTTGTCGGCGGCAGACATTCTGGCTGTGCTGTATTTTCATGAAATGAACGTAGGCCCGGAAAAGGTAAACGATCCGGATCGCGATCGCTTTATTCTGAGCAAAGGGCACGCAAGCCCGGTATTATATGCGACGCTTGCGGAGAAAGGGTATCTGCCGAAAGAGGAACTAGCGACATTCCGCCGCATTAACTCTCGCTTGCAAGGTCATCCAAGCAAGAAATTATTGCCGGGTGTCGAACAGAGCACCGGTTCTCTCGGCCAGGGACTTTCCACGGCGAATGGCATGGCGTTGGCGGCGCGTCTTGATAAGCGCGAGTATCGGGTATATGCTCTGCTTGGCGATGGCGAGATTCAGGAAGGCATGATCTGGGAGGCAGCGATGGCAGCCGGCCACTACAAGCTGGACAATCTGGTGGCCATTCTTGACTATAATCATTTGCAAATTGACGGCAATGTAGAGGATATTATGGACATTGGACCGGTGGCGGACAAGTTCCGCGCATTCAACTGGCATGTGATTGAAATGGATGGTCATAATATCGAAGAAATCGTCGCTGCATTTGCTGAAGCGAGAACGGTAAAGGGCAAACCGACTTTTATTGTGGCGCATACGATAAAAGGAAAAGGCGTTTCGTATATGGAGAACGCATGCGGCTGGCACGGTGTTGCGCCGAACGAAGAACAGCTGAAGCAGGCGCTGGCTGAATTGTGCGCGCAGGGAGGGGACAAGTAATGGAGAAGACAACGGTAAAGAAAATCGCAACCCGTGACGCATACGGTCAAGTATTGGTAGAACTCGGACACGAAAATCCGGACATTGTTGTGCTGGATGCCGACCTTGCGAAATCGACGAAAACGGCGGAATTTGCTAAAGTATTTCCGGAGCGTTTCTTTGACGTGGGGATTGCGGAAGCGAATATGATCGGGATGGCGGCTGGCCTTGCTACCTGCGGTAAAATTCCGTTCGCGAGCACGTTTGCGCTGTTCGGTTCGTTGCGTGTAGCCGATATGATTCGTAATTCCGTGTGCTATCCAAACCTGAACGTAAAAATTGCTGTCACCCACCAGGGCTTGACACTTGGAGAAGATGGTGCTTCTCATCAGGCGGTGGAGGACATCGCTTTAATGCGTGCGATCCCGAATATGACAGTGATCATTCCGGCGGACGCAACCGAAACGAAAAAAGCGATTCGCGCGGCCGCAAATACGCACGGCCCGATGTACATTCGCATGGGACGTCCGAGCGTGCCAGTGTTGTTCGATGACAGCTATGAGTTTGAAATTGGCAAAGGTGTACAGATTCGTGAAGGAAACGATGTAGCGATTATCGCGACGGGCGTGATGGTGCATATCGCACTGGAAGCGGCAGAATTGCTGGCGCAAGAAGGAATTCAGGCGCGCGTCATTAACATGGCCACGATCAAACCGATTGACGAAGAGATAATTGTGAAAGCCGCCCAGGAAACAAAAGGAATCGTGACCGCGGAAGAAGCCAACATTTACGGCGGGCTTGGCGCGGCTGTCGCCGAAGTGCTATGCGAGAAGCATCCCGCAAAACTGCGCCGCGTCGGCGTGCAGGATACATTTGGTGAATCTGGCAAGCCGGACGAGCTGTTGCAGAAGTATGGTCTTACTGCGGAGAATATCGCGACAAAAGCGAAAGAAATGTTGAAATGAAATTCGCGGATGCTTCTACGTTCCCTCGGAATTTCTAAATAGCATGTTATGAAAACATCCTCCTCTGCTCATACTAAATGTGTGACTTGATTAGAGGAGGGTATTTTTATGAGAAAATGGCTTATGTCATTTAGCAGTATTCTGTTTGTGCTGGCTCTGTTCACGGGCTGTGCAACGAGTAAGAATAAAGCGGAACAACCGCCGGCCAAGCAAGGCGGTCAAGCCGGAGGGGGAGCGGCTGAAGGCGCTGCGGGGAACGCGCAAAAAATCTTTCAGGCAAATTGCACGTCCTGTCATGGTCAAAACATGGAGGGGGGCGTCGGACCGAATCTGACAAAAGTCGGCAGCAAGTATAAGAGCGCCGATGAAATTAAGAATGTCATTGTAAAAGGACGAAACGGCATGCCAGGCGGTCTTGTCAGCGAAGCGGACGCCGAAGTGCTGGCTGGCTGGTTAATTACAAAGAAATGAAATACGAAAGGTTATAAGAGCCGTTTTCTCTTAAAAGGAGGAAGCGGCTTTCTACATAGTTAGCAATCAGAAGACAGAATACACAGTCGTAGCGAATGGATGGTCAATTTGCTACGACTTTTTTGGTGTTTTATATGCATAACTTTATTTGCATATTAATTCATAATAACCTATTGAATTATTATTCTTATTTACGTATAATAATTCATAACTTATCGAGACAGGAAAAATGGGGGAAACGTAAGTGAACATTTCGATTATCGGAGCGACCGGGTACAGCGGAGTCGAATTGATTCGCCTGTTAGTAAAACATCCCGAAGCAAACATTGTGGCTGTATACTCTAACTCGCAAGCCGGAAAAACAATGCAGGAAGTATATCCGCATTTAACGCATATTTTTACAGATAGCCTGACTAAAATCGACTGTGGACGAATCCGGAAGGAAGCGGATGCTGTGTTCATCGCGACACCGTCTGGCATTAGCGGACAGCTAGTGCCTCAGCTTTTGGATGGCAAATTGAAAGTGATTGACGTGTCCGGCGACTTTCGTCTTGCTACGCCGGAGCTATATAACAAATGGTACGGCAAGCAAACAGCGGCCCAGGAATATTTGGATCAGGCAGTATACGGTCTTTCCGAGTGGAATGCGGACGCTATCCGCGGCACGAAGCTGCTCGCCAATCCGGGTTGTTATCCGACGGCGACACTGCTTAGCCTGTTGCCGCTTTTAAAAGAAGATCTGATCGATGGTACATCTATTATTGTGGATGCCAAATCCGGAGTCACCGGAGCGGGACGTTCCGCTTCGCTTGGCACTCATTTCTGCGAAGTAAACGAAAGCATCTCCGCGTACAAAGTAGCGAAACACCAGCATACGCCGGAGATTGAGCAGACGCTGAACCACCTGACAGGCAAGGAAGTACTCGTCTCCTTTACACCGCACCTTGTGCCGATGAACCGCGGTATCTTAACCACATCGTACGCGACGCTGAAAGAGGGCGTGACAAATGAACAGGTAGCGGCCGCGTTTTCCGAAGCGTACGAAGGTAAGCCGTTTGTGCGCCTGCGGCCGGGTGCGTATCCGAAAACAAAAGAAGTATACGGTTCCAATTATTGCGATATTGCCTGGCATGTCGATGACCGTACCGGACGGGTGATTGTGCTCGCGGTGATCGATAACGTTGTGAAAGGCGCGGCTGGTCAAGCGGTACAAAACATGAATCTGATGTTCGGACTTCCGGAAACAACAGGACTTGAGTTTACGCCGGTTTATCCATAAGCAAAACTCGTGGGCGTTATCACTCGTCCTTTTTCCACCAACGAAGTGCGTAAAGAAAAAGATAAAGAGGGGAGACAGATGGTAAACCAGCTTGTCATTAAATGCGGCGGTAGCACATTGGAACAGTTGCCCGCCTCTTTTTATAAAGATATTGCCATGTTGCAGCGACAAGGCGTTCTCGTAACGATTGTGCACGGAGGTGGCCCGGCGATTTCGGCTATGCTTAAGCAGATGGGGATTGCGCCGAAGTTTGTCGACGGGTTGCGTGTGACAGATGAGGCGACGCTGCAAGTGGCGCAGATGGTGCTGATCGGGCAGACGAATAAGCAGATTGTAAGTAATATTCAGATGGCCGGCGGGCGCGCGGCTGGTATTAGCGGCATTGATGGCGCCACGTTGCAGGTTGTGCAGGGACCTAGACACCTTGGATTTGTTGGGGAGATTCAGCGAGTGGACACGATGTTAATTGCGGCGCTGGCTCATTCCGAATTGATTCCTGTAATCGCACCGCTTGGCATTGATCAAAGTGGACAGATTTATAACGTTAACGCCGATACGGTGGCGGGCGCAGTGGCCGGAGCTATCGGCGCGAAGCAGTTGATCATGGTTACTGACGTGCCAGGTGTTATGCAGGAAGTGGAGGGTGCTAAGCAGGTGCTTCCGGAACTTGACCGGAAACAAATTGATGAATTGATTGCCGCGGGCGTGATTTACGGCGGCATGATCCCGAAAGTACGGGCGGCGCTTGACGCGCTGGAGCAGCAGGTAGAGGAAGTGCTGATCATTAACGGCTATGAGCCGGGGATTTTGCATAAGGTGGCGGCTGGAGATGCGGTCGGAACCAAAATCGTGAAAAAGGGCAAGGTGAGCGCACAATGAGTTATTTGTTCCCGAATTACGGGCGTTGGCCGATTCGCATTACCAAGGGAGAAGGCAATTATTTATGGGATGAAGCGGGAAACCGCTACCTTGACCTGGTATCCGGCATTGCGGTTACATCTCTCGGCAATGTGCCGCACCGGGTAAAAGTGAAAGTACAGGAGCAGCTTAATACGCTATGGCATTGTTCCAATTTATTTGAAATTCCGATCCAGGAGAAGCTGGCGGAAAAGCTCGTATCCCTTACTTGCGGTGACCGGGCGTTTTTCTGCAACAGCGGCGCGGAGGCGAATGAAGCAGCTATTAAGCTGGCCCGCCGCTACGCGCAAAAGATCAAGAAGCAAGACCGCTACGAGGTGATTACGTTTGAACAATCCTTTCATGGTCGCACCCTGGCGACGCTAACCGCAACCGGCCAGGCGAAAGTCAAAGATGGTTTTGCTCCGCTGCCGGACGGGTTTATGACGGTACCATACAATGACGCAGCAGCGCTGAGGGCAGCCATTACGGATAAAACATGTGCAGTAATGCTGGAGCTGGTGCAGGGCGAAGGCGGCGTAAATCCGGCTTCCCCGGCGTTCGTTGAACAAGTTCAGGCGCTGTGCGCGGAACACGACCTGCTGCTGATTGTGGATGAGGTCCAAACGGGAATTGGGCGTACCGGTAAGTGGTTCGCGTACCAGCATTACAATATTGAGCCGGATATCATTACGATGGCCAAAGGACTGGGCAGCGGCTTTCCAATCGGTGCCATCGTCGGCAAAGAGAAGCTTGCGGAAGCGTTCGGGCCGGGGACGCACGGTACGACGTTCGGCGGCAATCCGCTCGCTTGTTCGTCCGGCCTGGCTACATTAGAAACGATGGAGGAAGAAGGCTATCTCGCCCGCGTGGCAGAGATGGGTGCTTATTTTATGGCGAAGCTGGAACAATTATCCGCCGTTCGCCCGGAGATAGTCGGCGTGCGCGGCAAAGGATTGATGCTCGGGGTGGAACTTGCGTTTGAAGTGGCGGATGTAATCGCCAAAATGCGGGAACGCGGTATTCTGCTTCTACAGGCGGGGCCGAACGTTCTCAGACTGCTTCCGCCGTTTACGGTTGAAACGGAAGAAATTGACCGGGCCATCGCGGCGCTGGATGATGTGCTGAATACAGTGACGCATACGGTATAAGCTGGCGGCAACGGGATGAAAAGGAGTGGAAAAAATGAAAGGATATCTTGTGTTAAGTACGGGTGACATATTTGAAGGCGAATGGTTCGGCAGCGCGGAAGATTGCACGGGAGAAGTCGTATTTAATACAGGAATGACAGGATACCAGGAGGTTCTGTCCGACCCTTCCTACGCCGGCCAGATGATTACATTTACGTATCCTCTTATTGGAAATTACGGCATTAACGAACGCGACTTCGAAAGTATCAAACCGGCCTGCAAGGCGCTTTTGGTCGGCGATTTGTGCCATCAGCCGAGCCATTACGAAGCGGGGTACACGCTCGCCGAGATTGCTGAACAGTATGGTATCAGCGTCCTGTCCGGTATCGATACGCGCGCCATTACTCATATTGTTCGCACGCACGGTGAAGTGTACGGTCTGCTGACGACGGATAAAGAAAAGCTTGCTTTCTTCACGCCGCAGCCGATCAAGGACGTGGTTCCGGGTGTCTCCGTCCGCCAGATGCAGGAGTATGGAGAGGAAGCGGATGGTCCGCATATCGTGCTGATTGACTTCGGCTACAAAAAGTCGATTTTACACCACTTGCTTGATGGCGGCTGCCGCGTTACCGTCGTTCCGTATAATGTGACGTATCACCAGGTGGTCAGCATCGACCCGGATGGCGTGTTTCTTTCAAACGGGCCAGGGGACCCGAAAGACTTGATGCCGCAACTGAGTGAATTAAAACGAATCGTCGAAAGCTACCCGACGATGGGAATTTGCATGGGCCATCAATTGATTTCGCTCATGTTCGGCTGCGATACGGAACGCCTGCCTTACGGGCACCGTGGAAGCAACCACCCGGTGAAAGATTTGCGCACCGGCAAAGTATATGTAACGTCACAGAACCACGGTTATGTGGTGAAAAAAGATTCGCTTGCGAACACATCCCTTGAATTGACGTTTATCAATGTGAACGATAAATCGGTGGAAGGTGTGCGCCACAAAGAGCTTCCGGTTTTCTCCGTACAATTTCATCCGGAAGCGCACGCCGGCCCCCATGATACGGGCTACCTGTTTAACGAGTTCATCCAACAATGCCAGGTAACAGGAGAGAAAAGCTATGCCTAAACTACCCGACATTAACAAAGTACTTGTGCTTGGCTCCGGCCCGATCGTTATCGGGCAGGCGGCCGAATTCGATTATGCCGGCGCGCAGGCCTGCCTGGCATTGCGCGAGGAAGGCGTGGAAGTTGTACTTGTAAACAATAACCCGGCAACCATCATGACCGACGATGAGGTGGCTGATCGCATATACATGGAGCCGCTCACGGTAGAAGCAGTAGAAAAAATTATTGCCAAAGAGCGTCCGGACGGAATCCTGCCAACGCTTGGCGGCCAGACGGGACTCAATCTGGCGGTAGAATTGTCCAAAGCGGGCGTACTTGAAACATACAATGTCAAGCTGCTTGGTACGCCGCTTGAAACGATTATACGTGGTGAAGACCGTGAAGAATTTAAACGCATGATGCAGGAGATCGGTGAGCCCATTCCGGAAAGCGAAACGGTTACAACTGTGGAAGCCGCGGTGGCGTTCGCAGAAGTGATCGGCTATCCGGTTATTGTGCGTCCGGCCTATACGCTTGGCGGTGCGGGCGGCGGCTTCGCGAGTAATGAGGAGGAATTGCGGATTGTCGCTAAACGCGGCTTAAACGCCAGCCCGATCGGGCAGGTGTTGATCGAGCGCAGCATCAAAGGCTGGAAAGAGATCGAATATGAGGTGATGCGTGACGCCAACGATACGTGCATTATCGTTTGTAACATGGAAAATCTTGACCCGGTCGGCGTACATACGGGTGATTCTATTGTATTTGCGCCATCGCAGACATTAACGGATCGCCAGTACCAGATGCTGCGTTCTGTTGCCTGTAAGGTAATTCGTGCGCTTGGGGTGGTTGGCGGCTGCAATATTCAATACGCGCTTGATCCGCATAGCGATAAGTATTATTTGATTGAAGTCAACCCGCGCGTGAGCCGTTCCTCAGCTCTGGCATCGAAAGCGACAGGTTATCCCATTGCTCGCATCGCGGCGAAACTGGCGCTCGGTTACCATTTGGATGAAGTCGTGAATCCGATTACTGGATACACATATGCTAGCTTTGAGCCGGCGATCGACTATGTCGTAGCCAAAGTGCCACGCTGGCCGTTTGATAAGTTCCCACATGCGGATCGTACGCTGGGTACGCAGATGAAGGCAACCGGTGAAGTGATGTCGATTGACCGGACGCTGGAAGGCGCGCTGCTCAAAGGCATCCGTTCGCTGGAGAACGGCGTGCAGCACATAGAGTTGCCTTATGTGAAGGATGCGAGCGATGAAGAAATCGAAAACCAATTGGTCAATGCGACCGACCAGCGCATTTTTTACATCGCTGAAGCGCTTCGACGCGGCATGAGCGTGGATGAACTGCATGATAAAACATCGATCGACCGTTTCTTTCTCAACGCTTTGGCCCGTATTATTCGTCTGGAAGAAGAACTGAAAGAAGCACGCTGGCGCAAGTTGACGCCGGAATTGCTGAAAGAGGCGAAGCTGCGCGGTTTTGCGGATAGTACGATCGCCAGCCTGTGCGGCGTAAGTTTTGAAGAAGTACGCACAAGATTGAAAGAATGGAATCTTGCGCCTGCTTACAAACTGGTAGATACGTGCGCGGCTGAATTTGTTGCCGCTACACCTTATTATTATTCTACCTGGCAGGGACGTGACGAAGTATCGGTGAAAAAGGACGGGAAAAAAGTGCTGGTGCTCGGCTCCGGCCCGATCCGAATTGGCCAGGGGATTGAATTTGATTACTGTTCTGTTCATGCGTCAAAAGCTTTACGCAAGCAGGGAATTTCCGCGGTTGTCATCAATAACAATCCAGAAACGGTATCGACCGATTACAATACGGCTGATCAATTGTATTTTGAACCACTGGCATTAGAAGATGTATTGAACGTCATCGAAAAAGAGCAGGTAGACGGTGTTATGGTGCAGTTCGGCGGCCAGACGGCGATCAATTTGGCCGATAAACTGCATAAAGCCGGCGTGCATGTGTACGGTACATCAGTAGAGGCGATCGATATGGTCGAAGATCGTGAATTGTTTTATCAAATGCTGCGCAAGCTGAACATCCCGCACATTCCAGGTCGGGGTGTCAATAGCCAGCAAGGCGCGCACCTTGTTGCAGAAGAACTTGGGTATCCGGTGCTCGTCCGTCCATCCTACGTGATTGGCGGCCGCGGCATGGTCGTTGTTCACAGCGCGGAAGAACTGGATCAATATTTTGCAGACTGGAACCGGTACACGTCTTCAGGCGCGCTGTTCCCACTTTTGATTGACAAATATGTATCAGGCATGGAAGTGGAAGTTGACGTGGTCTGCGACGGTGAAGATATTTTGATTCCAGGCATTTTCCAGCATATTGAGCGCGCCGGGGTTCACTCTGGTGACAGTATGGCGATTTTCCCGTCACCGCAGTTAACCGACGCGCAGCAGAAAGAGATTGGTCGCCATGTCGCGTTGATCGTGAAAGAAATGAAAGCGTGCGGATTGATTAACATTCAGCTCGTTATTGATACAAAAGGCAAGATTTACGTGCTGGAGGTCAATCCAAGAGCTTCCCGCACGGTGCCGATTGTCAGCAAAGTGACTGGAGTACCAATGGTGGCGCTGGCCACGCGGGCACAAATGGGCGAGAAGCTGAAAGATATGGGGTACGGCACAGGCATTCTGCCGTGCATTCCGTTCTACGCGATCAAAGCTCCTGTATTCTCCACGATTAAATTGAATGGTGTAGACCCGGCGCTGGGGCCGGAAATGAAATCGACGGGCGAAGTAATTGGCCTTAGCTTTTCAATAGAAGAAGCGATCGCTAAGGCGATGGCATGGAAAACGGGAGCCTGCGATTGGCTTGCGAAAGGCGATACGATTCTTCTGTCGCTGTCCGATCAGGATAAGAAAGATTTCATTCCGTACATTCAAATGCTCAAAGAGCTGAACGTGAACATTATCGCGACGCCGGGAACAGCCGCTTTAGTAAAAGAGCATGGCGCAGAGGTTGCAGAGGTTGTCGAGACGCAGGAGCGTGTGAAGGCGATTTGCGCGGAGCGCCCGGTTAAAGCGTTTGTAAACACGCCGACGCTTGGCAATAAGCGGGGACGCCTCGGATTTGAACTGCGTCAATTGGCACTTGCCCTTAACATTCCATGTTTTACTTTCCTGGATACGTTTGCTTCTTATCTTAAAGTCCACGGTTTTGAAGCGGGTGATGTGAACGATTTGGGAGAGTACTTGCGAGAAATAAAAAGAAAGGAGCTTATGAGATAAATGGTAGTAACGGAACAATTAAAAGGAAAAGACTTTCTTTGTCTTTCCGATTATACAAAAGACGAAATTATGTATCTGCTGGATTTGGCAGCTAAGCTAAAATCCGAACAGAAGCAGGGGATTCCCCATCCGCACTTGGCTGGCAAAACGCTCGGCATGATTTTCGATAAAGCGTCCACACGCACGCGTGTATCATTTGAAGTTGGCATGTACCAGTTAGGCGGTATGGCGATGTTTATGAGCGGACGCGATCTGCAAATTGGCCGTGGTGAGCCGATCCCGGATACAGCAAGAGTGCTTTCTCGTTATCTGGATGGCATTATGATTCGTACGTATTCGGACGCGATGGTCAAGGAGCTGGCTGATTACGCCTCGATTCCGATCATCAATGGCCTGACAGATATGCAGCATCCGTGTCAGGTCATGGCTGACTTTCAGACGATTATCGAACACAAAGGTGGACTGGAAGGACTGAAGCTGGCGTATGTGGGTGATGGAAACAACATGGTACATTCACTGATGATCGGCGCGGCCAAAGTGGGTATGAACGTAGCTGTCGCTTCGCCGGAAGGTTACATGCCAGATGCGGGCGTAACAGAAATGACGTATACGTTTGCTGAAGAAAGCGGCGCGCAAGTGCTTATTACGAATGACCCGGAGGAAGCGGTGGCAGACGCTGATATCGTATACACAGATGTATGGGCGAGCATGGGACAGGAGGCTGAACAGCAGGAACGCCTCATGAAGTTTAAAGGGTTCGAAGTAAACGAAACACTGATGAAAAAGGCGAAATCGGACGCGATCTTTATGCATTGTCTGCCGGCGCATCGCGGCGAGGAAGTGGCAGCGGAAGTTATTGACGGGCCGCAATCGGTCGTATTTGATCAATCCGAGAATCGTCTGCACGCTCAGAAAGCGATTTTGGTAGCACTAATGAAATAGGAAAATAACAAAAAAGCATATGTTGCTTTATAGTAATAAAGCAACCTCAGACTGAAGACAAACTCCCTTACAGATAACACTGCCAAGGGAGTTTGTATGCTTTTTAATGGGAAAATCAAGAAAAAACAGGAAGCTTACGCTTCGTTCCACCCGGCTTCCAGAGCCAGGTGGCTAACTCTTTCAAGTTCATGCATGCAAAAACAAGCATCGCCTGCATCATCATTTTTTTAATTCCTTTTTGATGTAACAGTCGTAATACTCATCATACACATATTCATGCCTGCGAAAAATCCCTTTTTGGTTTTAGGCAAACCGCTTTTCTCGTTCATCTTTCACATAATAGCCGTTTTCAGGCTCCGGCGTACTTACTTTACTCTCTTTTTTTTCTTCTTTTATTCGACAAAAAAAGCTTGTATATAGCTACCGATTAAGAGTTTAACAAACGGTTATTTGGCAATACTGGCTCCTATCATCACAATGATAAGGAGCGGATTACGTTATGAAAAAATCACTGATTACAAACACTCACGGATTTACGAGTGAAACGTTACGAAAGGAAGAGCGTGCGATTTCTGATGCTTTTTTTCGGCAGCGTGTGACGGTTGTTCGGCTGATTCTTGAAGGTTTTTCTACGGTAAGATGCAGAAGTACTGGGCATTTGTCGCCAGTCTGTCTCTACGTATGTCAAGATGTTTAATCGAGGTGGGATAGCTGAACTTCTTCAGCGTAATTTCCCTCCGGGAAAACAACCGTATCTCTCACCAGAAGAACAAATGGAGGTGAAAAAAGTGATATTGGAAAGCACACCGGAACAGGAAGGGATTGAACCGTCTCAATTGTGGGATACCCGCCTGCTTCAAAAATGGATCGAATTGCACAAGACGAGACCCATGTCAAACCCTTCGGGCTACATGGCCTCCGAAAGGAGAACAGAAGCAGATTCCAACATACGGTCATCACGCTCAGGTGACTTTATTCGGAACCGTAGATACGCAAACCGGCGACATATTCTGTACAACGGCAGATTCCTGTAATGCCGCTTCTTTTCTGGAATTCTTGAAGAAAGTGATGAAGCGCTATGCCAACAAGAAGGTCATTATGATCATCGATAATGCCCGTATTCATCATGCCAAACTCCTTCGTCCTTTTCTAAAAGAGCATCATCAGAGACTCTACTTATTGTTTTTGCCGCCGTATTCACCCAATCTAAATCCAATTGAAAAGCTTTGGCGCTGGCTTAAAGATAGTGTCATTTCAAACGTGTTTCACAAAAATCAATCGGAGATTGAACAGGCGGTTCAGCGATTTTTAGACTTTACACAATCTTGTCCAGAACGAGTACTACGTCGTATTGGTCGTATTGGCTGTTAAACTGTCAATTGGAATGTATATAATTATATACTTATATATGTGGATAGTTTTAAAAAATGAACAATCCTCGAATAAATAATTACATAAACTTCTCTTTCTTGTTTCCTTTGCCAAAATGGTGGCTGGACTTACGAAAAGAAGGAGAGCTTTGGGGATTATTTTAACATAACACGCGAGAAGTCCCCTTCCTCCACGCCTCCGGCGTAGGTGGAAGATGAATCGTGCTTCTTTTTCCCTTCTATTCGTTGTATACTAGGAATGTACGTTCGTAGTGAGAAAGAAGGGGATTCGAATGATTCGAACTGCAAAAGTCGCTTTTACCGCATCCCGCTCTACCATAGATGCCCTGTTTGCCTTAAATCGCTTCTCGGCAGAAGTGTGGAATACGTGCTTGGCTGAAGCGAAAGTCTACCACCAGCAAACCGGGCAGTGGATCGGTAAAACCGAACTACAAAAACGCTTGAAGCGTCGTTTCCCAATGCACAGCCAGAGCATACAAGCTGTGTGCCACAAATATCTTTGGGCGCGAGATAGCGCACATCAGGCCCGAAAGGAAGGGCACACGAACGTCCGCTATCCATATAAGCAAAATAAGTATTTCAACACAAAGTGGGCGGCGGACGGTTTTACCATTCATCCCAACGGACGCATTTCGTTGCGTCGCGGCATCTGGGAAGGCAAGCGTCAAGCACCGAACCCGCCGGGTTCGCATACATGCGCCATTGACCCGGGTGAAATTCATACGCTTGCGGCCGTCGCAACAACTGGAGACAGTCTCATTGTGACCGGACGAAAAATCCGAAGCATTCACCGCCTGCGTAACAAGAAGCTTGCAGAGCTTCAGCGAAAAATGAGCAAGTGCCAGAAATACAGCCTTCAGTGGAAGCGGTACAATCGAGCCAAACAATATCTTCTTTCTAAAAGTAAACGCAAAAAGAAACGTTCTCGCTGCCACAATCAGCGAATGAGCCAGTGGCAGTTTGGTAAAGTAAAGAAGTACCTAACGTACAAACTGAAGGCGAAAGGCATCATGCTCCACAAGCGCGAGGAACGCTATACATCGCAAACCTGTCCGGTTTGCGGGGCGAAAAAGAACGTGCGTGGGCGTATGTATCGCTGTTCGTGCGGCTATACCCAACATCGGGACATTCACGGTGCGGCGAATCTACTGTCCAAAGTGTTGTATGAAAACCGGATTCAGTCCTTGCGGTTTGAAATTCAGAAACCCACGTATCTACGGATCGCCTAAGCGAGAAGTAGTAGATGGTTTGTTCCGACCCACGCCCGTAAGGGTGTGTTGCTGAATGATTCCCCTCGCAGACGGCATGTGTCTGTGAGATCAGCGACAACCCGCTGATCGCCTGTTCTGCCGAGATGGATAGTTCAGAAACCCCCACTTCAACCTATGGTAAGTGGGGGAGGTTCATTAATGTATAGAGTAGATAGCTGAAGAAAGGGATGAGCAACGATGTGGAAGCGTGTTGCCCAAGAAACTTTAGAACAAAGAAAAGTTCCAGTATCTAAATTACGTGTCATGACACCACCGGAAGTATTTCCATGTGAGACGACGGCGGAAATCGAACCGCTTAAGGAAGGAATCATCGGTCAGGATCGGGCCGTGCGCGCAATGGACTTCGGACTGAAAGTCAGAAAGCATGGATATAATTTGTTTGTTGCAGGTTCCCCGGGCACCGGCAAAACCACATACGCCAAGGTGAAAGCGTGCCAAGCTGCGGAAGGAAAGCCCGTGCCTGACGATTGGTGTTACGTATATAACTTCACCCGCCCTGACCATCCGCTAGCACTATCATTTCCGGCTGGAGAGGGCATGAAATTCAAGGCAAGAATGGAAGAGTTGATTCAGGATATTGAGCGGGAGGTACGGAAAACGTTTGCCGGGGACGAATACGAAAAGCAACGCCGTCAAGTTTTGCAAAATTTCGAGAAAAGGGCGCAGGAACAATGGAAAAAGCTTGATGAACTCGCGCGTGAGTTCAATTTCTCGCTGGAACGTACGTCCGAAGGCGGAATTATCACGGTTCCGCTTATGTTCGGAAAACCGCTCAGCAATGAGGAATTTAATCGCCTGTCTGAGGTTACGCGCCAGGAGATTAAAGAGAAAAGCAAAAAGCTAGAACAGGAAGTCGCCGAGTCGGTACGACAAATTCAGCTAATCGAAAAAGAGGTCGAACGGCAAATTGCCCAGTTAAACAAAGATTCCGTCCGCCAGGCCGTACAGCATCTGTTTCAGCCGCTGTTTGCGCAGTATGAAGATGAAAAAGTGCGCGAATATTTGCGCGCGTATCAAGAAGACGTCATTGATAATCACCACTTTTTTAAAGACGAACCTTCCGAAATGGGAGCGATGGCACGGTTATTGCAACGGAACGAAGAAGCGAACTTGCTGCGCTACAAGGTAAATGTATTGGTCGATAACAGCGGAACATCCGGCGCTCCGGTTATTTTTGAAAGCAACCCGACCCATTACAATTTGTTCGGGCGTATCGAATACCGGAGTACATTCGGCACGATGACGACCGATTTCACAATGATTAAACCGGGATCTTTGCATATGGCGAACGGGGGATATTTGATCGTGCAGGTGGGAGAGCTTTTGCGTAATCCACTGGCCTGGCATGTTTTGAAGCGGGTATTGAAAACGGAAAAGCTCCGTATTGAGACCCCTGCGGAAGAATATGGGCTTATCGCTACAAGCGGCCTGAAACCGGAGGCAATTCCGCTGGATGTAAAAGTTATTTTAATTGGCAGCCCGTATGTATACTACTTGTTATCTGAACTGGACGAGGACTTCCATAAACTTTTTAAAGTCAAGGTCGAGTTTGACACGGATATGAAAAAAGATGGCCGAAAGTACCGGGAATTTGCGGCTTCTGTTCGCAATTATTGCGAGAAAGAAGGCTTGCTGCCGTTTCATCGTTCCGCTCTGGCGGAGCTAATGGATTACAGTACGCGTCTGGCCGGTGATCAGCGCAAATTGACCGCCAGATTTCACGATGTAAATCGCTTGCTTGTGGAGGCGAGCTTCTGGGCAGAAGAAGAAGGCAGCCCGGTAGTGGAAGCACGTCATGTGCGGCAAGCGCTTGCGGAGCAAGAATACCGTGCCAATCGGCTGGATGAGAAAATGCGGGAATTAATTGAAGAGGGCACGATTATGGTCGATGTGGACGGTGAGAAAGTGGGGCAGATTAACGGGCTTGCAGTAATGCAAACAGGCGATTACACGTTTGGCCAGCCGCACCGTATTACGGCTCGTACGTTTATCGGGCGCCAGGGTATTATCAATATTGAACGGGAAACCTCACTAAGTGGTCAGCTACATCATAAAGGCTTGCTTATTTTGAGCGGATACCTGGCGGGAAAATTTGCTCAGAATAAGCCGCTTCCCTTGTCAGCGAGCATTACGTTCGAACAGACATACAGCATGGTTGATGGGGACAGTGCTTCAAGCACCGAACTATATGCGCTCCTGTCTTCGCTCTCAGGCATTCCAATTAAGCAGGGCATCGCCGTGACAGGATCGGTGAACCAATGGGGCGAAATCCAGCCGATCGGCGGTGTAAATGAGAAAATCGAAGGCTTCTTTGCGGTATGCAAGGCGATTGGTTTGACCGGTAAGCAGGGGGTTATTATTCCGCACCAGAATGTGAAAAATTTAATGCTTCGACCCGAAGTCATCGAAGCGGTAGAGTCCGGGCAATTCCATATCTGGCAAGTACGTACCATTGAGGAAGGAATTGAGATTCTTACGGGCGTGGAGGCCGGGACTTGCGATGAAAAGGGAGACTATGAAGAAGGCACTGTATTCGGTGAAGTTAACAAACGCCTCACCCGCATGTTTGCTTCCATCAAAGATGATACTGACCAGATTCTCGGCGCCGATGCCAAAGCAATGCAACAGCGTGTTGATACTGAAGCAGAAAAAAAGGAAAAATAATGGAAGCCAGTAAGCCTAATATTTTTTTGCAAAAAATCTATTGAATTTTTATTAATAAAATTGCATAATATTTCATAGGAAATGCATGGTGTGAGACGTGACATAATATGCACGAGTAGAGAAGGGGAGGATTTGAACAATGGCAAAAGAAAAAGTTGTTCTGGCTTATTCTGGCGGTTTAGATACATCTGTGGCGATTAAATGGTTGCAGGAAACGTACAATTATGACGTTATCGCCGTAGCGCTTGACGTCGGCGAAGGCAAGGATTTGGAGTTTGTACGCGACAAAGCGCTGCAGGTTGGTGCCATTAAATCATACGTTGTGGATGCAAAAGAATTGTTTGCGAATGAATTTGTTTTGCCAGCACTAAAAGCGAACGCAATGTATGAAGGCAAATATCCGGTCGTATCCGCCCTGTCCCGCCCGCTTATTGCGAAAGTGCTCGTTGATATTGCGGAAGAAGAGGGTGCAGTTGCCGTGGCCCACGGCTGCACAGGCAAAGGGAACGATCAGGTGCGTTTCGACGTTTCGATCACAGCCCTTAATCCGAACTTGAAAATTGTCGCTCCGGTACGTGAATGGGGCATGAGCCGTGATGAGGAAATCAAGTACGCGATGAAGCATAACATTCCGATTCCGGTTGACCTTGACAACCCATACAGCATTGACCAAAATCTTTGGGGCCGTGCGTGCGAATGCGGTGAACTAGAAAATCCCTGGAACGAGCCCCCGAAAGGTGCATATGACCTGACGGCTCACCTGGAAGATACGCCGGACGCTCCAGAGGAAATCGAAATTGAGTTCATCCAGGGCAAACCTGTAGCGTTAAACGGCAAAGAGATGCCGCTAAGTGAACTTATTCTCGAACTGAACAAAATTGCGGGCAAACACGGCGTGGGGCGCATTGACCATGTAGAAAACCGTCTCGTTGGCATCAAATCCCGCGAAGTATATGAAGCCCCAGGAGCAATTACGCTTATTCTGGCGCATCGCGAACTGGAGTTCTTGACACAACCACGCGAAGTGGCGCAGTTTAAGCCGATTATTGAGCAAAAAATCTCCCAGGTTATTTATGAAGGCCTGTGGTTCTCACCGATTATGGATGCGCTCAAGGCGTTCGTGGAAGAAACGCAAAAATTTGTGACAGGTACCATCCGTGTGAAACTGTTCAAAGGTCATGCGATCGTAGTCGGAAGAAAGTCGGCATCCTCTCTGTACGATGAAAACTTGGCGACATATGGTACGGAAGATACGTTTGACCATCAGGCGGCGATCGGCTTTGTCAAACTGTGGGGCCTGCCGACAAAAGTGTTCGTACAAACGAATAAAGACAAACTGGACCATGCGCCGAAAGCGGTCGTTATTGATAAAAAAGAAGCAATCAAGCAATAAAAATGCTTGAGATTGACAGGAGAATCGAGGTTTGAGAGGAGGGAAAGGCGTTTTCTTTCTTGAGGTGGAGAGAAGGAAAACGCCTGCATTCATGAAGCTATGGGGCGGTCGATTTACCAAAGCAACCGATAAACTTGTAGAAGAATATACGGCATCCATCGGGTTCGACCAGCAATTGTGGAAAGAGGACATCACCGGAAGCCTCGCGCACGTGGCAATGCTGGGCAAGTGCGGCATTATCGGCGAAGATGAGGCGGCCACGATTGCGGAAGGCTTGAAAAAGGTGGCTGCCATGATCGAAGCGGGTGAAGCAGAGTTTACGGTTGAGAACGAAGACGTGCATATGAATGTGGAAAAAATGCTGATTGAACAAATTGGACCGGTGGGCGGCAAATTGCATACCGGGCGCAGTCGCAACGACCAGGTCGCGACCGATATGCATTTGTACCTGCGTGCGCGTGTCGTCGAAATTGTTGATTTAATCGTGAAGGTGCAGGAGTCGCTGCTTGAGCAGGCGAAAGCAAACATCGACACCATTCTGCCGGGCTATACGCATTTGCAGCGGGCACAACCGGTATTGTTCGCGCATCATTTAATGGCGTACTATTCCATGTTACAGCGCGATGCGGAACGGTTGATGGATAGCTGGAAGCGAATTAACGTCTTGCCTCTGGGAGCCGGCGCGCTGGCGGGTACGACGTTCCCGATCGACCGCGAATACGTGGCTGAATTGTTGAAATTTGACGCCGTTTACACGAATAGTATGGACGCGGTAAGCGATCGCGATTTTATTGTTGAATTTTTGGCCAATGCTTCCCTGCTGATGATGCATCTTTCTCGTTTGTGCGAAGAACTGATTCTCTGGATGAGCGACGAGTTTAACTTCGTGGAATTGGACGACGCGTTTTGCACAGGCTCCAGCATTATGCCCCAGAAGAAAAATCCGGACGTGGCGGAACTTGTCCGCGGCAAAACGGGTCGGGTATACGGCAGTCTAATCGGTATGCTTACGGTTCTCAAAGGGTTGCCGCTTGCGTATAATAAAGACATGCAGGAAGACAAAGAGGGCATGTTTGACACAGTCGCCACACTTCATGGCGCGCTATCATTGTTTGCTCCGATGATTCGCACGATGAAAGTCAAGAAAGAAAACATGCGTCAGGCGGTGGCGCATGATTTCTCCAACGCTACTGATTTGGCGGATTATTTGGTTGGAAAAGGTATGCCTTTTCGTCAGGCTCATGAAGTTGTAGGAAGAAGCGTGTTGTATTGTATTGAGCAGGGGAAGTACTTGCTGGATATGAGCTTGGATGAGTTCAGACAGTTCTCTGAACAATTCGAAGAGGATATTTATGAAGCGCTCAATCCTGTGAACGTTGTCAATGCACGCAATGTGCTGGGTGGCACGGCGAAGAATCAAGTAGAAATTCAGATTGCTGCCGCCGAGGTTCAGCTGAAACAAACACACGTATGGGTGGAAGAACATATCAAGAAGATAAACGTTCAACTCCTATAAATAGGATGAAATGGAAGGATAGAAGAGAAATAGAGACTATCGGTGAGGCCATCCCCTTTTACAAGAAGGGGATGTTTTTTTTGCTAGAAAATTGTCGGAAATAATGTGCGATTCTTCATGCGTTTTGCTCGACAAATGGTATAATAGAAAAGGCGTTTATTGTTGGATGATGTCATTTCCACGGAAGCGATAGAAAAAATTATAGTTTGGGTGATTTTTTTGATAGAAATGCAGGATGTATGGAAGACGTATCCGAACGGAACCGTGGCCCTTCAGGGAATTGATGTCCGCATCAAAGACGGGGAGTTCGTCTATGTCGTCGGACCGAGCGGTGCGGGAAAATCAACGTTTATTAAACTGATGTACCGCGAGGAAAAAGCGACAAAAGGGCAAATTGTGATTAACGATTTTCATATCAATCGTCTCAAAGAGCGTCAAATTCCTTATCTGCGGCGGAAGATTGGTGTCGTTTTTCAGGACTTTAAGCTACTTCCGAAACTGACCGTCTACGAAAACGTAGCGTTTGCAATGGAAGTTATTGAAGAGTCCAGGAAAAAAATTAAGCCGCGCGTAATGGAAGTGTTGGAGCTTGTAAGGCTGAAACACAAAGCGCGCTCACTTCCTGACCAGTTGTCCGGAGGGGAACAGCAACGCGTGGCAATTGCGCGCGCGATTGTAAATCGACCTGATCTCATTATCGCCGATGAACCGACCGGAAATCTTGATCCGGAGACATCGATGGATATTATGCAGACATTGCTCGAGATAAATCGGGGCGGGACAACCATTGTTATGGCTACACATAATAAAGAAATTGTAAATAGCCTGCGCAAGCGGGTGATTGCGATTGAGGCAGGACGGATCGTTCGGGATGAGCAGAGAGGGGAGTATGGCTATGAAGACTAGCACGCTTTCCCGTCACATGCGCGAAGGATTCAAGAATCTTGGCCGGAATGGCTGGATGACGTTCGCTTCTATTAGCGCGGTGATGATTACTCTCTTAATTCTCGGCGTTTTTTTGATGATGGCGATGAACATTCAGCACCTTGTCCAGACCGTGGAGAAACAGGTCGAGATTCGTGTTTCACTCGACGTAACAGCTGACGATGCAACGGTGAAGAAGGTGGAAGGCGCGCTTAAGAAGCTGCCTGACGCCGCCGAGGTGAGGTTTGTTTCAAAAGAAGAAGGGCTGAAGAACTTGAAAGAAAGTTTTGGCGATAAACGTGACTATTTGAACGGACTGGAGAAAGAAAATCCTTTGCCGGACACCTTTATTGTCAAAGCGAAAACACCGCAGCAAACCGGAGCCTTGGCTCAGAAAATCGAAGCGATCGACGGTGTGAAGAAGGTTAACTATGCTGAGCAAACGACGAAGAAGCTGTTCGCCGTAACGGATGTGATTCGCTTTGTCATCGTGGCATTTATTATTGCCCTTGCGTTTACGGCAATGTTTTTGATTGCCAATACGATTAAATTAACCATTATAGCACGGCGCCGGGAAATCGAGATTATGAAGCTTGTTGGCGCGACCAACGGCTTTATCCGGTGGCCGTTTTTTGTGGAAGGAGCACTTATGGGGATCATTGGCGCTATTGTGCCGATCATTGTCTTAAGTGTAGGATACGCCTCTTTGCTAGATTTTGTGGAGCAACAGCTTGCGCTTTATTTTTTGCATCTTTTGCCGATATATCCGCTTATGCTGGAAGTTTCGCTTGTGTTGCTTGGAATCGGCGCTTTTATTGGTATCTGGGGAAGCTTAATGTCCGTGCGACGGTTTTTACATATATAAAAAATCAAGAATTATGAGGAGGAAAAGATGGCGAAGAAGTTCCTGATTCCGCTGGCGGCTACCATTCTTTTTACGGGAATGACTCCGGCGGTCAGCCAGGCTAATGAAGTCGCGAATGTTCAAAAGGAAATTGATAGAATTAAGCGAGAGAGTCAGATAGCAAAGAATAGAGTAAGCTCAATCAAACAGCAAATTAGTAGTATCCAAGCACAGCAACAGTCGACCAAAGAAGATATCATGAGCATTGATTTGAAGATGAATGAAACCCAGGCGAAAATCGACGAGTTAAACAAAGAGATCGAGAAAACAACTGCTGAACTGAAGCAAGCGGCCAAGCAGCTTCAAGAAGCCATTATCCGAGTAGAGAAGCGCGACAAATTGCTAAAAACACGCGTATCCGCTATTTATGAAGCAGGGGACATCTCTTATCTGGAAGTTTTGCTGGGCTCCCAGGATTTCAGTGACTTTCTTGAAAGATTGGATGCTGTGAAGTCGATTGTTGAACAGGACGTGACGATTCTTGAAGACAATAAGCGCGACCGTGACATTATTGCGGAGAAAAAGAAACAAATCGAAACAGAATTGCAGAATTTAAAGAGAATGCAGGCAGAAGCCCAGCAGCTGGCCGCGCAGCTTGAAGAGCAGAAACAGGAGCGGGAGCGTATTCTGAAAGAGTTGATAGCAAAAGAGGGCGAATTGCTAGAAATCCAGGAGGAACAGGAGCATGCGTCGCTTGAGCTTGTCAATCAGCTACAGCAGAAGATCGAAGAGAAACGTCGGGCAGAAGAAGAGGCTCGCCGTGCCTCTTCTTCTGATGCCGGAAGCTGGTCTCTGCCGCCCGTTCATTCCGGTGGGCAGTTCGTTTGGCCTGTTTCCGGTGCTCGCATGTCTTCTTCTTTTGGCTATCGTATTCACCCGATTCTTCATACCCGTAAGTTCCACGATGGCACCGATTTGGCTGCTCCGCAGGGAACGCCGATTTATGCGGCTGCGGATGGTGTGGTAGCTTCCACAGGTTATATGAATGGGTATGGCAATACTGTTATTATTTATCATGGAAACGGCTTAAGCACATTGTATGCCCACATCCGTCATGGTGGAATTGTCGTGTCTGAGGGGCAGGAGGTAAAGGCGGGCCAAAAGATTGCGGAAGTCGGTTCTACGGGGCGTGCTACCGGCCCGCATTTGCACTTTACAGTCATTCGTAATGGTCAGAAAGTCGATCCGATGTCATATTTGCGATAATTTGGCAATAACAGATATATCCCTGATATATCTGTCATATACTAGGTGGTAAATCGGATTGATCAAAGGTGGTGTTTTTATATTGTATGTAAAACGCCGTACGCTTTTTGTGATGCTTCTTCTTGTCGTCGTTTCCACCAGCATTGTTACCTTAGCGGCGGCCAAATTTTTTGGACAGGGTTTCGGTCAGAACGGCACCCGCGTGCCTGAGGGACAGGCGGCGTCGGGACAGGCAGTACCGCAAAATCCCGATTTCGCAAAAGTGTACGAAGCTTATCAGTTAATCGAAAATACAGCATTGGAGAAGCAGGATAAAGCCAAGCTGATTGATGGCGCCATCGAGGGGATGGTGAAGACGCTCGATGATCCGTTCTCCGATTATATGAATCAGAAAGAAACGAAAGACTTTAATTCGTCTTTGCAATCAACGTTTGAAGGTATCGGTGCGGAAGTAACACTGAAGAATGACCGGGTAACCATCGTTTCTCCGATCAAAGGTTCCCCTGCTGAGAAAGCGGGCCTTCGTCCAGAAGATCAAATTTTGAAAGTTAACGGCAAAAGCTTGCAAGGGATGAGCTTAAGTGACGCGGTGATGCATATCCGCGGGCCAAAAGGAACGAAGGCGGAGCTTGAAATCATGCGTCCAGGTTTATCCGAACCGTTGCGTATCGTGGTTATCCGTGATGATATCCCGATTGAGACGGTTTACAGCGAAACGATTCAGCGTGATGGCAAAACGTTCGGCAAGCTGGAGATTACCCAGTTCTCACAGGATACGGCTAAACACTTTGCTAATGAATTGCAAAAGCTTGAAGAAAAAGGAATCGATGGCTTGATTGTTGATGTGCGCGGCAATCCGGGCGGCTTGCTGGATTCTGTTGTGGAGATTGGAAATTTGCTTGTGCCGGATAAGGGGATTATTTTACAAATTCAATATAGTGATGGTAAAAAGGAAGTGTTTCGTTCCGAGAAAGGAAAAGCTGCATATCCGATCGTTGTGCTGACGGACAAGGGAAGTGCCAGCGCTTCAGAAATCCTGGCTGCCGCGCTGCAAAGCAGCGGATATAAAGTCGTCGGCACGAATACATTTGGCAAAGGAACCGTGCAGAACACGATGCCGCTCGAAGATGACAGCCAATTGAAAATCACGGTAGCCAAATGGTTGACACCGGACGGTACCTGGATTCACAAAAAAGGCGTAATACCGGATGTGAAAATTGAGCAACCTGATTATTTCAAAGCGGTTCTGTTACCGGATGGTGTGGAACTGAAGCGCGATATGACAAGCTCTGATGTGAAGAATTTGCAATTAATTCTCAAAGGACTTGGACAGGCGCCGGGTCGCATGGACGGGTATTTTGACGCTCGCACGGAAGCAGCGGTTAAAATCTTCCAAAATCTGCACCAGCTGCCGATGACCGGCAAGGTAGATAAAAAAACGGCAGGTTTGATGCAGGAAGAGTTGATAAAACGCATTCGAGACCCGAAAAACGATTTGCAACTACAGGCGGCCATCGAAGTATTATCCCAACAGACAAATTAGAAATCAGGGAGGGTTCGCCCTACCGTTTGTAGAATTATAGAACCACGGCCTTTATGTCGTGGCTTTTTCTTTACTATAATAGAAGTGGTTTTTCTTACAGGATGATTGGTTTCAAAGGACACTGGCATATGTTGGCTCGATTTTTTAAATCGGAGGATGGGAAATGGGTGATTGGTCAGGATTCTTGCTGGATGTACTGATACAGATTCCGAAGTTTTTATTAAGTCCTGCTTTGTATATATTTGCTTTGCTTTTGTTTTGGCACTATCATAAACAGGTTGTTCAGGAGCGCAAGCTGTTTCATGTGCGTTTGACTTCGGCGCCGGGAGAGCTCCTCCGCTCGCTTCTGCTGGGTGCGCTTGCGGGCGTGGGTGTTTCCGCGCTTCTGCTTCTCTTCGGAATCGCTCTTTCCTATTATGATGTTGTGCTGTTATGGGGGATAAGCATCCTTTTTGCTTTGATAAACATTCGCTTTTTATCATTCGCATACAGCGGCGGTTTTTTAGCGATTGTGTCGGTTTTGGCAAGATTGGTTCCGCCTGATGGTGCGGATGGATGGCTTGGCCAATTGCTTCTATGGCTGCGGGCAGTGAATATTCCAGGCGTTTTGGCACTGGTCGCTTTACTGCATATTGCTGAAGGGTTGCTTGTGCAATTGACGCCGAAACAAGGATTCTCTCCTGTACTGATCAAAAGCCAGCGCGGACGGGTAGTTGGTGCATATGTGATTCAAAAATATTGGATGATCCCGGCTGTGTTGTTTGTATCAGGTGTTCCGGGCGGCACTTATGCTATAGATGCATCCGGCTGGTGGCCGCTTTTTTACGCGGGAGCAGCGGCATTGAGTTTATTGCCGATCCCAACCGTAATCGGATATGCTGATTTGGCGGTATTGTCTACACCGCAGGAGAAAGCGAAACAGGCGGGCAGACGAATCATGCTATTCGGGATTTTGCTGTTTGTGCTGGCCTGGGCGGGCGTGTATTGGCTTCCTGTCGCTGTATTCGGAGGTCTGCTTTCCCTGCTTGGGCATGAGGCGTTTCGTATTTACGGGAAATGGCAGCGTCGATTGTATACTCCGCTATATGTGCAATTGAAAAAAGGTGTCCGGGTATTGGCTGTTGTGCCGGGAAGTCCGGCGGATGAGATGGAAATTATTACGGGCGATGTAATTTTGCGTATTAACGGACGCGAAATTAACAATAAAGCGGCGATTTATCTGGCATTGCAGCGGCAATCGGCTTTCTGTAAAATGGAAGTAATGAACAGGGAAGGACATATTAAGTATGTTCAGCGTTCTGTATATCAGGGTGATCACCATCAACTGGGGCTTATCTTGGCGCCTGATGTAGAAACGGACGAATATGTTGAACAGGGAGGGTACAACCGATTATTCGGTTTATTCCGCAAAGTCCGGACGCGCCGCAACAATGAATCGTATGAAGTCCCCTTTGAACAGGGAAAGGATGTAACATTATGATCATAAAATACGTGCTTGCCTTACTCGTTCCGCTTCTTCTCGCGGCGGTGATTTCGCGTGTGGCACTTAATATATGGGTAGGCGCCATTGTGACCCTTGGCATCATGATGGCTGTCTTCGATGGTCCGAAGCAGCCTCTGCCGGTTATTTTATTAGGCGTTGCCAGCGGCTTCGCCGGAACGTACATTGGTTATCGCTGGCTTAAAGGAATTAGTTTGACGGAGTAGGGATGACAGCCCTCTCTTTTTCCCCGTTGCTGGGTTGCCTCTTTTGCGTATTTTTGCGTATGAAGCGAAAAAGGCAAAAGCGCTTGGGGAGAAGGAGAGGGTTGCTCTTATTCTTTACAAATTTGATCGGAACATTAGTTCGAAAAAAATTTCTGGAACCCCCTTTTTCGTAAATATAATGTGATATAATTAATGGCAGCATTTTAATAGAAGGAATGGTGAAACTTTGGAAAAGCTCAACAAAAAGTTCGAGCTTGTCTCCGATTACGAACCGAAAGGGGACCAGCCGACCGCCATTGCGAAGCTGACGGAAGGAATTGTGAACGGTAAAAAACATCAGACTTTGCTTGGGGCTACAGGAACGGGGAAAACATTTACGATGGCTCAGGTGATCAGTAAAGTTAATAAACCGACGCTTGTCATTGCGCACAACAAGACGCTTGCGGCGCAACTTGCTAGCGAGTTCAAAGAATTTTTCCCGAACAACGCAGTTGAGTATTTCGTAAGCTATTACGACTATTACCAGCCGGAAGCATATATTCCACAGTCGGATACGTACATTGAGAAGGATGCCAGCATCAATGAGGAAATCGATAAACTGCGCCACTCGGCCACCAGCGCCTTGTTCGAGCGCAATGATGTCATCATTGTTGCCAGTGTGTCCTGTATTTATGGTTTAGGTTCGCCGCAGGAATACGGCGCTATGCTTCTTTCCTTGCGTCGCGGCATGGAAAAAAGCCGGGATGAGGTGCTGCGCAGGCTGATAGATATTCAGTACAACCGGAATGACGTCAATTTCACGCGTGGCACGTTCCGGGTACGCGGCGATGTCGTGGAAATTTTCCCGGCTTCCAACAGTGAACATGCGATTCGCGTTGAGTTTTTCGGTGACGAGATTGAGCGTATCACTGAGATTGATACGTTAACCGGAGCGGTGCTGCATGAGCGCGAGCATGTGGCGATTTTTCCGGCTTCTCACTATGTGACCGGCCCGGAGCGTCTGCGGCGGGCCATCAAAAGTATTGAGGAAGAACTGGAAGAACGGCTTGCCTACCTGAAAGGGAAAGGAAAGCTTTTGGAAGCGCAGCGCCTTGAACAACGAACCCGCTACGATATTGAGATGTTGCAGGAAATGGGCTATTGCTCCGGCGTGGAGAATTATTCGCGCCACCTGAACGGATTGCCCCCGGGGGCGACGCCGTATACGCTGCTTGATTACTTTCCCGACGATTTTCTCATTATGGTGGACGAGTCGCATATTACATTGCCGCAAATCCGCGGCATGTACAATGGAGATAAAGCACGTAAGGATATGCTAATCGAACACGGATTCCGCCTGCCGTCCGCCGCAGACAACCGCCCGTTGACATTCGAAGAATTCGAGAAACATATCCATCAGATTATTTATGTATCAGCGACGCCTGGGCCGTATGAACTTGAGAAAGCGCCGGACGTAGTGGAACAGGTGATTCGTCCAACCGGGCTGCTTGATCCGACGATTGATATTCGCCCGACCAAAGGTCAGATCGACGACTTGCTAGGCGAGATTAACGAGCGCATCGTGAAGAATGAGCGCGTACTTATCACGACGCTTACAAAGAAGATGGCCGAAGATTTAACGGATTACTTGAAAGAAGTCGGAGTCAAAGTTCGCTATTTACACTCGGATATTAAAACGATTGAACGGATGCAGATTATCCGCGATTTGCGTCTGGGAGTGTTCGATGTACTGATTGGAATCAATCTTCTGCGGGAAGGATTGGATATACCAGAAGTTTCGCTAGTGGCCATTCTCGACGCCGATAAAGAAGGATTCTTGCGCAATGAGCGCTCCTTGATTCAGACGATTGGCCGGGCCGCGCGCAACGCCAATGGTCACGTCATTATGTATGCTGACAAAATGACGCAATCGATTGAGCGTGCGGTGGAAGAGACGTACCGCCGCCGCAAAAAACAGATTGCGTATAACGAAGAGCATGGCATTACGCCGCAGACCGTTCGTAAAGCGGTGCGCGATGTGATTGAAGCGACAAAGGTAGCGGAGGAACAGGAAGAATATTTGCCGCAGAAAGCGTACAGCAAGCTGAGCAAGAAGGAGAAGAAGGACGTTATTGCGCGTCTTGAAGCCGAAATGAAAGAGGCAGCGCGCGCGTTGAATTTTGAGCGCGCCGCTGAATTGCGCGATTTAATTCTTGAGTTAAAAGCGGAGGGATGAAAGAACAGATGAGCCGCGAAAATATTGTCATCAAGGGCGCACGCGCCCATAATCTAAAAAATATAGACGTCACGATTCCACGCGACAAGTTCGTTGTATTGACTGGGCTGTCCGGTTCAGGCAAATCTTCGCTGGCGTTTGACACGATTTACGCGGAAGGACAACGGCGCTATGTCGAATCCCTTTCCGCGTATGCGCGCCAGTTCCTTGGGCAGATGGACAAACCAGATGTGGACTCTATCGACGGCTTGTCACCGGCTATTTCCATTGATCAGAAGACGACGAGCCGCAATCCGCGATCTACCGTGGGAACGGTCACGGAGATTTACGATTATCTCCGTCTTCTTTTTGCCCGCATTGGGCGGCCGTATTGCCCGGAACACGGCGTGGAGATTACGGCGCAAACCGTGGAGCAGATGGTAGATCGTATTCTCGCTTATCCGGAAAAAACGCGCCTGCAAATCCTCGCGCCACTTGTGCAGGGACGTAAAGGCGAGCATGTGAAGCTGCTTAATGAAATTCGTACCCAGGGTTATGTGCGCGTTCGCATTGATGGAGAAGTGCGCGATCTATCGGAAGAGATCAAGCTAGAGAAAAATAAGAAGCACTCGATTGAAGTGGTCGTTGACCGGATTGTAGTAAAAGAAGGCATCCAGAGCCGTCTTGCCGATTCGTTGGAGACAGCGTTGCGCCTTGCCGAAGGACGGGTATTGGTGGATATTATCGGACAGGAAGAACTGCTGTTCAGTCAGAATCTCGCATGCCCGATATGCGGGTTTAGCATGCCGGATTTGGAACCGCGTATGTTCTCATTCAACAGTCCGTTCGGTGCCTGCTCCAAATGTGACGGTTTGGGCAGTCAGCTAGAAGTCGATCCGGATTTAGTTGTACCGGACCCGTCCAAAAGCATTAACGAAGGCGCGTTGGAGCCATGGAACAGCGCTACTTCTAATTATTATGAGCAGATTTTGACCTGTGTGGCCAAACATTATAACATCGATATGGACAAGCCGTTCGAAGAACTGACGGAAGAGCAGCAGCATGTGCTGTTGTACGGGAGCGGTAACGAACAAATACATTTTCGCTACAAGAGCGATTTTAGCCCAACGGTGCGCGATACGTATATGACGTTTGAAGGAGTCGTGAACAACGTACAACGGCGCTATCGTGAAACGGGATCTGACCATGTGCGCCAGCAGTTGGAGATGTATATGAGTCAGAAAAAATGCCCGGCGTGCAAAGGGCACCGTCTTCGTCCGGAAGTATTGTCCGTGCTGATCAACGGGAAAAACATCGCATACGTTACCGATTTGTCCGTTGCCGACGCCTACATGTTTTTCGATAACCTCAAGCTGACGGAAAAAGAAATGCAGATTGCCCGCCTGATTTTGAAAGAGATTAAAGCGCGCCTGCAGTTCTTAATCGATGTCGGTCTTGATTATTTAACGATGAGTCGTTCCGCTGGCACGTTGTCAGGCGGAGAAGCTCAGCGCATTCGTCTGGCGACGCAGATCGGTTCCAGTCTGATGGGTGTACTATATATTCTTGATGAGCCGAGCATTGGTCTGCACCAGCGCGATAACGCCCGCCTGATCAAGACGCTTGAACATATGCGCGATTTAGGCAACACGTTGATCGTCGTTGAACATGACGAGGATACAATGCTGGCAGCTGATTATATTATTGACATTGGGCCGGGGGCTGGCATCCACGGCGGACGGGTTGTGGCGCAGGGTACGCCTCAGGAAGTGATGAATGATGAACATTCGCTAACAGGTCAGTACTTGAGCGGCCGAAAATTCATCCCGGTGCCGCTGGAGCGTCGCAAGCCGAACGGCAAATGGATTAAAGTGCTCGGGGCGAAGGAAAACAACCTGCGCAATGTGAATTTGAAAGTGCCGCTCGGCGTGTTTACGTGTGTAACCGGAGTGTCCGGTTCGGGCAAATCGACGCTTATTAATGAAATTTTGCATAAAGCGCTGGCCCGCGAATTGCACAAATCAAAGCAAAAACCGGGCGCATACCGCAAGCTGGAAGGGCTTGAACACCTGGATAAAGTGATTGACATCGACCAGTCTCCGATCGGGCGGACGCCGCGCTCCAATCCGGCTACATACACCGGAGTGTTTGATGATATTCGCGATCTGTTCGCGCAGACGAATGAAGCGAAGGTGCGTGGCTACCAAAAGGGTCGGTTTAGTTTCAATGTAAAAGGCGGCCGGTGCGAAGCATGCCGCGGCGACGGCATTATCAAGATCGAAATGCATTTTTTGCCAGATGTATACGTGCCGTGTGAAGTATGTCATGGCAAACGGTACAATCGCGAGACGCTGGAAGTGCGCTACAAAGGCAAAAATATTGCTGATGTTTTGGAAATGACGGTAGAGGATGCACTGGAGTTCTTTAAAAACATTCCGCGCATTCAACGCAAATTGCAAACGTTGTATGATGTGGGACTTGGCTATATTAAGCTTGGTCAGCCGGCCACCACGCTGTCGGGCGGGGAAGCCCAGCGCGTGAAGCTGGCTTCAGAGTTGTACCGCCGCAGTAACGGCAAGACGCTGTACATTTTGGATGAACCGACGACAGGCCTTCATATTGATGATATTGACCGCCTGTTGAAAGTGTTGCAGCGCCTGGTGGATGCCGGTGACAGCGTGCTTGTGATTGAGCACAATCTGGACGTCATTAAAACGGCCGACTATATTATCGATCTTGGGCCGGAAGGTGGTAGCCGCGGTGGGATGATTGTCGCAGAAGGCACGCCGGAAGAGGTCGTCAAGGTTGAAGAATCGTACACCGGACAATTCCTGGCGCCGATTTTGGAGCGTGACCGCAAGCGCTCTGAAGCACGTTTGCAGATGCAGCCATAAAGGAGATACGGCAATCCATAAAGAACGGGACGCCAAACGTTTTCATTGCTTTTCCATCTCACGTATGTTTTTTCGGAAAAGGGATGTGTGTGCTGTTTGGTCGTCCCGTTTTTTGACTCGTATTTTCAAATTCATAATGGCTGTATGATACAATTAAAATATTATGATGTAGGGAAAGGGTGGAGCTTCTTGAAGAAAACCCAGGTGCGCGACATTGTGAATCACTTTCAGCTGAAGGTAGTGAGCGGAAAAGCGGGGTTGCGGCGCGAGATTACGGTAAGCGATATTAGCCGTCCTGGCCTTGAAATGGCGGGGTATTTTAATTTTTATGCGGCTGAGCGCATACAACTTCTTGGCAAAACGGAACTGGGCTTTTTTGTAACGCTTGGTGAAGCTGAACGAGAAGAGCGGATTAACAAGTTGCTTGATGAGAAAACGCCTTGCATATGCATAGCACATGGCTGCGAAGTGCCGGAAGAGATGATTCGTCAATCGGAGGCTCGCAGCATTCCGGTGTTGATTTCGTCGCTTCCAACTACCAAGTTATCCAGTAAGCTGACTACATATCTGGAAGGACGGCTTGCTCCAACGACCACAATGCACGGGGTATTGGTCGATGTATACGGGGTCGGCGTTTTGTTGGTAGGACAAAGCGCGATTGGAAAAAGTGAAACTGCACTGGAGCTTGTCAAGCGCGGCCATCGTCTTGTCGCGGACGATGCGGTGGAAATCCGGCAGACACAGGAGAATCAGTTGATTGGCAGCGCGCCGGAGCTGATCCAGCATCTGCTGGAAATTCGCGGGCTGGGGATCATTAACGTCATGACCTTATTCGGTGCCGGGGCTGTTCGCAATTACAAACGAATCTCACTTGTTATTCGTTTGGAAATTTGGGATCCGCAGAAAGTATATGATCGCCTCGGTCTTGATGAGGAAAAACTAAAGATTATGGACGCGGAAGTGCCGCAGATTACGATTCCGGTGCGCCCGGGCCGCAACCTAGCTGTTATCGTAGAAGTGGCGGCCATGAACTTCCGCTTGAAGCGTATGGGCTACAACGCCGCGGTTGTGTTCAGCAAGAAGCTGACAGATACGATCGAGGAAGCAGTAGAAGATATTTGAATTCGAGGAGGCATAACACAACATGACGAAGGCGATTGATCCGATTGCATTTCAACTGGGCCCGTTATCCGTACACTGGTACGGAATTATTCTGGGGACGGCTGCGCTGGTCGGCTTGCTACTGGCGCTGCGTGAAGCGAAACAGGTTGGCATGGATCCGGAAACGATTATGGACGTTGTGATGTATGCGGTGCCTGCTGCTATTATTGGTGCGCGTATTTACTACGTGATTTTTCGTTGGGATGAGTATTATCGTTCCCACCCGGAGGAAATTATCGCCGTCTGGCACGGCGGCATTGCGATCCACGGCGCGCTTATTGCTTCTATATTGACAGCGTATATTTATTCACGCATCAAAAAAATTTCATTCTGGCGGTTGGTGGACGTGGTTGCGCCGAGTTTGATTATCGGACAAGCCATCGGGCGCTGGGGCAATTTTATAAATCAGGAAGCGCACGGGGGGCCGGTGAGTCTCGAATTCTTGCAGAACTTGCATTTGCCGCAGTTTATTATTAATCAGATGTACATTTTTGATCCGGTGACGAATACATATTCGTATTATCATCCGACATTTTTGTATGAATCGCTCTGGAATCTTCTCGGGTTCATTCTTTTAATCACCATCCGGCGCTTGTTACCGTTAAAGCGAGGAGATCTGTTCCTTACTTACGTTATCTGGTATTCTATCGGACGCTTTTTTGTGGAAGGAATGCGTACGGATAGTTTAATGTTGACGGAAACGCTGCGCATGGCTCAGGTTATAAGTCTGCTTCTCATCGCATTTGCACTCATTATGATGGTGGTATTGCGAAAAATGGGATATGCTACCAAAAGATACGGTGAAGCATAGAACGGAATTTTGGTTTGAAGGGAACGAGGTGTATTGATGTATCAATATGAATATGTTTTATTTGATCTTGATGGAACTTTAATCGATACGAATAACTTAATCCTCACATCGTTTATGTACACGCTTGAAAAGTTTTATCCCGGTAAGTATACGCGGGAGGATCTCATTCCGCATATGGGCAAGCCGTTGTACGATCAGATGGCATTATTCGATCCGGAGCGGGCGGAAGAATTGGTACAGGTGTATCGCGAACATAATGAACGCGTACATGATGAGCTGGTGGAAGAGTTTCCGAACGTGCTTGAGACGGTAGGAGAACTTGCTGAAATGGGCATCAAAATGGGAATCGTAACTACCAAACAGCGCAAAACGGCAGAGATGGGCTTACGTCTGTTTGGGCTTGATAAATATATGGATACCGTGATTTGCTACCAGGATACCAAGAACCATAAACCACATCCGGAGCCTATACAGAAAGCGATGCAAAATTTGAAGGCCGATCCGGCCAGGACGCTGATGGTGGGAGACAGCCAATATGACATTCAGGCGGCACAAAACGCCGGCATTGCTTCCGCCGGTGTAGCCTGGAGCATGAAAGGCGCATCCTTTCTGTCGTCTTTTAACCCGACTTATTTGTTGAGTGACATGACGGAGCTGATCCAGATTGTGAAAAAACCAATTCGACAATGGTAAGAGGTGGAAGATGGCGAAGCGGAAAACCGAACGCTATCCGGTTCAGGGGCCAAACTCGCTCTGGCAGATGTACAAAACGGTAAGTTTTTGGAAAGTGGTAAAATGCTTTATTGTTGTACAACTGGCTCGCTATATCCCATGGCTGCCGCTAAAAAACTGGATGTATCGCACGTTTCTCGGGATGAGGATTGGCGAGAATACGGCGGTTGCGTTAATGGTGATGATTGATACGATGTTTCCAGAGCGGATTTCTATTGGCTCCAATACGATTATTGGTTATAATACGACAATTCTGGCCCATGAATATTTAATTGACGAATACCGTTTGGGAAATGTAAAAATCGGCTCAGGTGTGATGATTGGCGCAAATTCGACGATTCTTCCAGGCGTGACCATCGGGGATGGAGCGGTTGTATCCGCGGCTACGCTCGTTAATCAGGATGTTCCTCCAGGCGCCTTCGTCGGCGGCAATCCTATGCGTATCATTCGTCAGCCATAAACAACTACGCATGTATAAACCGGATTTTAAAGCATTCGCGAAATTTTGTGATCAGAACCTTTTACCACTGGATTTCGACTCGTTGGAGTTGTATTTGCATGAATTAATTGTAAAGAAACGTGTGAAGTTATCGACCTTTAATCGACGTTTAGCCGGTACTAAATATTGGCTTACAAATGAGTATGGATTAACTATGTCACCAGACCAGGCCAATCAAATTAAGTTGTTACGTCAGTTATATAATGAAGAGGAATTTTTACGTCTCAAACCAATGAAGGGAAAACGGGCTGAGCAACAAAGCGATGTGTTGCGATTGATTGATCGATATGACACGGATAAAAAGAGCGATATCCGAAAGAGAGCTATTTGTTTAGTGAACTTGATTACAGCAAATCGACCTTCCTAAATGGTCCGATTAAAAATAAGCGATTTTGATCTGGAGAATCGTACAGTCAATGTCATGATGAAGAAACAGGGAGAGATGAAAGAAAAACGTCTAACGCTTGAGTGTGTGCAAGCCGTGAAGAAGTATATTCAAGTGTTTGAGCTGCAGCCAGATGATTATTTTGTGGGGGCAGCCGATAAATGGGGGAATTATACGAGTAGACAAATTTCAGAAATCAGTTATAATCAAGCGATTCGTAGTTGGCTGGGGTTTGCGCCATACACTTTTCGAAAAACAAAAATTACTTCAATGTATCAAAAGGGAGCTGACATTCCAACAATCACAAAACAGTCTGGACATAAGTCGTATCAAACGATTATGCAACATTATATTAATGTGCGTACAGATGATGTAGATGAATTTTTATAAAAAAGTTGAAAATAGTACGTTAATCATTTTGGAAGGAAAGTAATTTTTTAAGAGATTAATAGAGAGGTGTTGCAAATATGCAACACCCCAAATCCATCTCAAACCATTGATATAAATGGGTTTTTCGGAAAATTAAATATGTCGCTTTTAAAGGCAAATTTTCATTAAAATGGGCAGACAATGTCCTATATTCTTCTAAAAGAAGCTAGCTTATTTGTCATTTTAAACTTTTGAATTAATTATCTTGTTAGCTGTTTGGTAAATCAATTTTTTGTGGATTACTTGTCCAAGATTCACCGCTTTTTATTTTATAGTTTTTGTCTTCATATAAAGTTGTTACGCTATATTGATACCAATTATTAGTCATGAAACCTTTTTGATATAAATCATATTTATAGTACTTAGAAGGAATTTTCTCATTTAAATCGTAGTCAGTATATAATAGTAAAACTTTTACTGCATTAATTCCCCATCCAGTCCCAGGAATCAATAAAGATAACTGAACAGCCAAGCTATAAGCATTTTTAGCTGTATCTGTGTGACCTTTTAAAGTTCCGACATATGAATATCCGGATTTAGCTGCTGCAGCATTTATGCTAACAGTATTTGTAGATTCAACAGATTTTTGAGAATTAAGGGCTAATTGTGGATTATATTCAAATGTAAAACCTTCTTGGATTGCTCCATTTATAGTTACTAAACCAGTATTTCCGTTATATTCAACTTTATATTCTTGTTGATCTTTTTCGTAAGTAACTGAATAGATTCTATTTTTTAAGGTTGCATTTTTAATTTTACCAGTAGAAATTAATTCTCCCAAGCTTACTGATTGATTTACAGTGATATTTTCCGCTGGGAATTCTTCTTGAGTGGCAGCTGATACCGCACCTGCTCCAGATAAAATACTACCTGCTAATAAAGCGCTAGATAATGAATAAACGAAAAATTTTTTCATATTTTTTTCCTCTTTTTTTCATAATAATTATTTATTTCCATTTTATCTTAAATTATACTAAAAATTGAATAAAATGTATATTTAAAGGAGTATAAAAATGTTAAAAAAGGAAATTATTACTATATTAATTTTAACTGTAGGTTTATTTTATTTTGCATATTTTAATGCGAAAAAAGATTTTCCAATAATTTATCAAATTATATTAGTAATATGTTATATAGGTATAATTTTATATAGAGTAATAAAAATTATAAAATTAAAAAAATAATGACATTTTAGTTAAGTTTATTTAATTTGTTTTGAAATTTAATTTATCTTAACTTAGGCGAGAAGCCCCCCACCTCAAGAAACGTGAAGAGCGTAGCCCAGTGAGTAGGTGGGGGATGAATCGCCTTCGGACAAGGGATGGCTACTTGCCATCTCGATTGTCCGACTGTTCGAGAGCATAAGGAGGTGATACTCAATGCTAGTCAACAAAGCATATAAATTCCGCATCTATCCAAACAAACAACAGGAAGAACTAATCAATAAAACGTTTGGCTGTTCACGCTTTGTCTTCAATCATTTTTTAGCACAACAAAAACAAAAAGACTAAGAAACAATATACCTTTCTGAAAGAAGTAGATAGCATTGCTTTGCAAAAGTCTGTTGAAAATCTAGCGAATGCTTTCGATAGATATTACAAAAAGCAAGGAAATTATCCTCGCTTTAAATCTAAAAAGAATCCTGTTCAGTCTTATACAACAAAATATACCAATGGAAACATTTCTATAGAAGGCAATTACATTAAACTCCCAAAATTAGGTCTTGTTCGTTTTGCAAAAAGCCGAGAAGTAGAAGGACGCATTTTAAGTGCAACGATTAGAAGAAATCCATCAGGTAAATATTTTGTATCTATAGCGACTGAAACAGAAGTCTCCGAGTTACCTAAAACTAATTCTGCTATCGGTATTGATGTGGGACTGAAAGATTTTGCTATTTTGTCAGACGGAACGACTTACTTAAATCCAAAATTTTTCCGTAGATTAGAAGAAAAATTGGCGAAAGCCCAACGGATTATGAGCAGACGAAAAGAAGGTGGTTCAAACTGGTATAAAGCTAAAATAAAAGTTGCTCGTATTCATGAAAAAATTAAAAATGCAAGGAATGATTACTTATACAAAATTTCCACCGAAATTGTCAAAAACCACGACATTATCGGGATGGAAGATTTGTCGGTATCGAACATGTTGAAAAATCATAATCTTGCCAAAGCCATTAGCGAAGTGTCATGGTCACAATTTAATATTTACGATATTTTAATGAGACAAAAAACGTCTGACGTTATTGCAAAATGTAAAAAATGGGTGGGCTGAAAAAAACATTAAAGTGTTTTAGAAATGCTTTGAATGAGTTTGTATCTTGATGCAGCTGAACTAAAAATAGCGATTAGAAGGATTTTGAGAAAATGGATAACATCATGGTTTTGTTTGGCAATTAAGGTTATGCATAATTTTTTTGTATATTTAAAACTTTGCATAGAGTGAAGGACATAATAGATTTCTTTGCGTTGCCAACCCTAATATAGCTTGACCCTTTGCAAGAAATCATGCCCGCAGAGGCTCCATGTCAAGCGCTTAAATATCCGAATAATTATACAGAGTGTTGAATGAAATTATTTGCTATTTTATATATTTTTTAAGCAAGGCGCATTAGCCAGCAAAAAGCGAATCGGAAAGATCCGGTTCGCTTTTTTGTATTGACGGATAAATCAATGAATGGTAGACTACTCTCAACGAGAAATCCTTTAGTTCGCTACCAAACTAAAGGATAGAGAAAAGGAGTAGAAGCCAGGATGTCAAAGCCGTTAGGATTTGAAAAACCGCTGGGAATGCGGGATATCCTTCCCGATCTCCTCGAAAAACAGCGCTGGCTGGAAAAGCGAGTAAAAGCCTGTATGAAACAATGGGGATACCAGGAAATTAGCACCCCAACGCTTGAATATTACGACACGGTCGGAGAAGCAAGTGCAACGCTCGATAACAGATTGTTTAAATTGCTGGACAGCGAAGGCAAAACCGTCGTTCTGCGTCCGGACATGACGGCGCCTATTGCTAGGGTCGCATCTTCGCTTTTGAAAGAAGAACCGCTTCCGTTGCGGTTGATGTATTCCGCGAACGTGTTTCGTGCGCAGAGAAACGAAGCGGGGCGTAATGCGGAGTTTACACAACTCGGAATTGAATATATCGGCTCAGCATCCGTTGATGCGGATGCCGAAGCGATTGCGCTCGCTGTATCTGTTCTAAAAGCGGCAGGGGTGAAAGTGTTTAAAATTGCGGTGGGTCATATCGGTTTTCTTGAAGGTCTGCTTGAGGAGATTGTCCAAAGACTGGAAGACCGCGAAAGGCTGAAAGAATTTTTGTATCACCGCGATTATGTAGGCTTCCGTCATTATGTACAGGGGTTGCATCTTTCGCGGGAAAACGCAGCGCGGCTTTATGAACTGCTGAAACTGCGCGGCGGCAAGGAACTGATCGACAGGGCGGAATCTATCACAGTGAACGGGCAGGCACGCAAGGCTGTTACTAATTTAAGACAATTGTGGGAAGCGCTTGAGGCGTATCAGGTTGAAAAATATGTCCTGCTCGATTTGAATTTGCTGCGCAACTTGGACTATTATACAGGTATTCTTTTTGAAGGCTATGCCGCCAATCAGGGGTTTGCGATTTGCACGGGTGGCCGCTATGACGGACTGATGGCGCGCTTTGGTCGTCCGTGTCCTGCAACCGGATTTGCGGTGCAGATGGATAGCCTGCTGGAGGCGGTGGACTATCAGCCGGAACAGCCGAGCAAATTCCTGATTTTATATAGTGCGGAACAGCGTATGGAAGCGCTGGAGAGGGCGCGGAAGTTGCGCGAGGAAAACAGTGCAGTAGTCATTGCGCAGCGGAAAGAAGAGCTTGCGGCCCTTGATTTTTCGCAATATGCAGAAGTTATTGATCTGACGGAGGAGGAAGCATCGTGGCGGTAAAAACAGAAGAAAAATTGGTTATAGCCATGCCGAAAGGCCGGATTTTCGAAGAAGCGGCAGAATTGTTGCGCAAAGCCGGCGTTTCTCTTCCTCCGGAGTTTGATGATTCGCGCAAGCTTATTGTTCCGGTACCGGAAGCGAATTTAGAATTTATTCTCGCCAAGCCGACGGATGTGCCGACATACGTTGAGTATGGTGTGGCTGATATCGGAGTTGTTGGAAAAGATGTGCTTCTGGAGGAAGGGCGCGATGTGTATGAGCTGCTTGATTTAAAAATCAGCCGTTGCCGCCTTGCGGTCGCCGGGTTACCGGACTGGAAGCCGTCCGGCGGTACACCCCGAGTTGCCACCAAGTACCCGCGAGTGGCGTCTAAATATTTTCGTGAACAGGGGCAGCAGGTGGAAGTGATTAAGCTGAATGGCTCTATCGAATTGGCACCGCTTATCGGATTAGCGGAGAGGATTGTTGATATTGTATCGACCGGGCGTACGCTGAAAGAAAACGGGCTTGTTGAACTTGAAGAAATCATGCCGATTACAACCCGCTTAATCGCAAACCGGGTGAGCTATCGGATGAAGAGCGAAGCGGTCGACTATATATATGAGAAATTTGCTTCAATAGTGGAGGAGAGTTAATTCATGATCAAGATCGTCGATGCGGCTGATTTTTCCACCCAACGCGATGTGGAGACGGGGACAGAGGCGCAGCGGGCCACGGTGCTGAAAATTCTCAAGGCGGTAAAAACGGAAGGAGATGCGGCGGTAATCCGCTTTACCGAGCAATTTGACCGCATCAAATTGGACACAATGAAAGTAACAGAAGAAGAATTTGTCCAGGCGGTTCGGCAAATCCGCCCGGAAGTACGTGAGGCTGTACGCGAAGCGGCCACCAATATTCGCGATTATCATAGCCGCCAAATGCGTCAGTCTTGGTTAACTACAAAAGAATCCGGCACGATGCTTGGACAGTTGATTCGGCCTCTTGCCCGTGTCGGTCTGTATGTGCCGGGTGGTACGGCCGCGTATCCATCATCCGTACTGATGAACGCGATTCCGGCACAGGTGGCTGGTGTAGAGGAAATCGCGATGGTAACTCCACCCGGTAAAGATGGCAAGATAAATCCAGGCGTGCTGGTTACGGCGTATGAACTGGGCGTTAAGGAAGTATACAAAGTGGGTGGCGCTCAGGCGATTGCCGCTTTAACATACGGAACGGAAACGATCAAACCGGTAGATAAAATCGTCGGTCCGGGCAATATTTATGTTGCGCTGGCCAAGCGCGAGGTATTTGGTCTCGTGGATATCGACATGGTGGCGGGGCCGAGCGAGATTGTCGTGCTGGCGGATGAAACAGCGAATCCGGCATATGTGGCGGCCGACTTATTGTCCCAGGCTGAACACGATACAATGGCTTCCGCCGTCCTTGTGACCGCTTGTCCGCAGCTAGCGGAAGCGGTACGACAGGAAGTGGAGCGGCAATTGGCCGAACTTCCGCGCAGAGAGATTGCGGAAGCGTCCATTCGGGATTACGGTGCGATTTGCGTGGTGGAAAGCCTGGAACAAGGACTGGAGGTTGTCAACCGACTCGCTCCGGAGCATCTGGAACTGATGGTGAAAGATCCTATGGCATACATCGGAAAAGTCAGGAATGCCGGTGCGATTTTTCTGGGAGCGTATAGCTCTGAACCGGTCGGCGATTACTTTGCAGGACCGAACCACGTATTGCCGACAAATGGAACGGCGCGTTTTTCTTCGCCGTTGAACGTGGATGATTTTCTCAAAAAATCAAGCATAATTGCTTATAGCCGGGAGGATTTGCTGGCGAACGGTCGTAAGATTGTAGCGCTGGCTCGCCAGGAGGGACTGGAAGCGCACGCGCGGGCGATCCAGATGCGATTGGATAATGAAGGAGAATAGGGGGAGTAACAGCTATGCGTCGGGCAGCAATTGAACGAAAAACAAACGAAACGGATATTAAACTTTCTTTTAATATAGATGGAGAAGGGGAGACGGAACTTAAAACCGGTGTCCCGTTTCTTGAACATATGCTTGATTTGTTTACGAAGCACGGTCATTTCGATTTAATGGTGGACGCTAAAGGGGATATTGAAATCGACTACCATCACACGGTGGAAGATATTGCGATTTGCCTTGGTCAGGCGTTTCGCGAAGCACTGGGCGATAAAAAAGGCATCAAACGCTATAGCAGCGTGTTTGTGCCAATGGATGAGGCGCTTGGCCAGGTGATTGTCGACATTAGTAACCGTCCGCATTTGGAATACCGCGCTCAGTTTCCGTCTACCAATGTTGGCAATTTCCAGGTGGAGCTTTTTCATGAATTTTTCTGGAAGCTGGCGCTTGAAGCGCGCATTACGCTGCATATTATTGTGCATTACGGACACAATACGCACCATATGATTGAAGCGGTGTTTAAGGCGCTCGGTCGCGCGTTGGATGAAGCAACAGCGATTGATCCGCGGGTAAAAGGTGTTCCGTCGACGAAGGGGATGTTATAGTGATTGCAATCATTGATTATGGCATGGGCAATTTGCATAGCGTTAGCAAAGCGATAGAACGTCTTGGCTACAGGTATGAATTTGTGTCGGACGTAGAAGCTCTTTCGCATGCGGAAGGCGCCATTCTTCCAGGAGTGGGGGCCTTTGGTGACGCGATGAAAAATTTGCGGGAGCGCGGTCTCGTGGAGCCGATTCGTGATCTGGCGGCGAATGGCAAGCCGTTGCTTGGCATTTGCCTCGGTATGCAACTGCTATTTGACATGAGCACCGAGCACGGCGAGCATGAAGGACTTGGCATTCTGCCGGGACGCGTGGAACGTTTTCAGGGCGATTATAAAATTCCGCATATGGGCTGGAACAAGCTTACATTTTTGCAGGCTAACCCGATTTTTGCAGGCGTACCCGAAGGATATGTCTATTTCGTGCATTCATATTTTCTGCAGCCGACGAAGGAGAACCGTTCTGTTCTGCTCGCGACAGCGGATTATTATCAGGAAGTACCTGCAGTAGTCGGAAAAGGAAACGTGTATGGCATGCAGTTTCATCCGGAAAAAAGCGGAGCGGTTGGCATGAAACTGCTTGAGAATTTCACGAAGATGTGCAAAACAGCGCGTGTAAAGTAAGCAGGCAACAGAGAGGGAGTGGGGAGATGGATTTCATTATTTATCCGGCGATTGATATTCGGGGTGGCAAGTGCGTGCGCTTGCTGCAAGGCGATTACAATAAAGAAACGGTGTATGGCGATTCGCCGGTTGAGATAGCAAAGCAGTGGGCGGCCCAGGGAGCAGAATGGATTCATCTAGTTGATCTAGATGGCGCAAAAGCAGGTAAACCGATAAATGACGAAATCGTATTAGAAATTGCCCGCAAGCTTGATGTTCCGGTGCAAGTCGGCGGGGGATTGAGGCGCATGGAAGACGTCGAGCAGTATATTGCAGGCGGTGTGAGCCGGGTGATTCTTGGTACGGCAGCGATTCAGGATGAGCCGTTTACTGAGCAAGTACTAACCAGGTACGGTGACAAAGTGGCGATTGGCATTGATGCCAGAGACGGTTATGTGGCGACACACGGTTGGTTGAAGACATCAGAAGTGATGGCAGAAGAATTGGCCAAAGCGCTTATAGCTAAAGGGGCAGCAACCTTTATTTATACAGATATTTCCCGCGATGGTACGCTTGAGGGGCCGAATACAGAAGCAATTGTACGACTGGCGCGTGCAACCGGGAAGAATGTGATCGCGTCCGGAGGCGTGAGCCGAGAGGAAGATCTGCTTGAATTGGCTCGTTATGCAAAGGATGGTGTGGGGGGCGCCATCGTCGGTAAAGCATTATATACGGAGCGAGTACAATTGCCGCAGGCACTGAAACGGATCGGGGAGGTAGTCTAAATGCTCGCGAAACGAATTATTCCTTGCTTGGATGTAAAAGAAGGGCGCGTCGTCAAAGGCGTCAGCTTTGTGAATCTGCGTGATGCGGGTGATCCGGTGGAACTGGCAAGGCGTTACAGTGAAGAAGGAGCGGACGAACTTGTTTTTCTTGACATTTCAGCTTCACATGAAGGGCGAGAGACGATGGTGGGGGTTGTTGAGAATACGGCTGCAAATGTAACCATCCCGTTTACAGTAGGGGGCGGCATTAATACGGTGGACGATATGCGTCGTTTGCTTCGTGCCGGAGCCGACAAAGTTTCTGTTAATACGGCGGCGGTTAAGCGTCCGGAACTGGTGCGCGAAGGTGCAGAGATATTCGGGAGTCAATGCATTGTAGTGGCAATTGACGCTAAAGCGCGTGAGGATGGCGATGGCTGGGAAGTGTATACGCACGGTGGGCGCCAAGCAACCGGTATTGACGCGGTAGAATGGGCGAAACAGGTCGAAGAATTGGGTGCAGGGGAAATTTTGTTAACTAGTATGGATTGTGACGGACAAAAGGATGGTTTCGCACTGGAGCTTACGCGCGCAGTATCTGAAGCGGTTCGTATCCCTGTCATTGCTTCGGGTGGCGCCGGAGCAAAGCAGCATTTTTACGACGCATTCGTGAAAGGAAAAGCGGATGCGGCGCTCGCTGCTTCCATTTTTCACTACAAAGAAACCTCCATTAAAGAAGTAAAACAGTATCTGTGCGAGAGAGACATCGAGATACGTTTGGTAGAGGAGACGGTAGTACATGAACATAAATCATGTTAAGTTTGACGATCGTGGTTTAATCCCGGCGATTGTGCAGGACGCGCAGAGCAAAGAAGTGCTTACGCTCGCCTATATGAACAAAGAGTCGCTACAGAAGACACTGGAAACAAGGGAGACATGGTTCTTCAGCCGTTCGCGCCAGGAGTTGTGGCACAAGGGGGCTACGTCAGGGAATGTGCAGAAAGTGGTGGACGTGTTGTATGATTGCGACAGTGACGCGCTGGTTGTCAAAGTGATTCCTGCGGGTCCCGCCTGTCATAAAAACGTGTATTCCTGTTTTAGCGATTCTCTGCTTGGCGAAGAAGCAGGTGTAGCCGAAAATTCGCCTGCTGATGAGAAGGAAGTCAAGAATCGTTTTGCTATCATTAACCGTCTGGAAACGTTAATTGCGACTCGTGAAGCGGAAATGCCGGAAGGTTCTTACACAACATACCTGTTCACGGAAGGTGTGGACAAGATTTTGAAGAAGGTTGGCGAAGAAGCGAGCGAAGTGATTATCGCGGCGAAAAACCGCAGTCATGATGAACTGCGATATGAAGCGGCCGATTTACTGTTTCATTTGCTTGTGCTGCTTCGTGAGCAGAAACTGCCGTTTGATGCGGTACTTCAAGAATTGGAGAAACGTCACGCGAGGTAATGCAATAAGAAGTAATCAAGGGATAATAAATTTTAGAAAAGAGGCTGTCCCCATGACTTTGAGACAGCCTCTTTTATTTATAAGGAGTTTGTTGACCCCCACGATAAAGAAAAACAATTTTATTTTTTTCATCCTTTTTTTGGCTTCTTTGCTACAAGATACGCTTAAATTCCTCTTCAAACGATAAATTGACTGGTTCATCTAAAAGATGACTGCAAAATTCTAAATTTGTAGTTGGTACATTTTCATCTACTTCCTCAAACGTAACGTGCTCGATTCAAACATGCCCTTTACCGTTAAGTAAAACACCGAAAGAAATCGTCGCACTATTTTCAGGTACATCTAATACAATTGAGTAACGGTTCCAATTCGTTGTTTTCGTAATCGGGCGGTTTGACATATTATCAAATTGGAGAATATCATCGGAGGCGTTGTCAACTCTCCTCCATAATCCACAAAACCCTTCAACAGTTTCTGTTTTAATAAAGGCCGATAATTTGAGGCGCTTCCCTTTGTATTTATTTGCTTTAAATGATGGCATCATAGTAGCGAATTGATCTTGTGATTCGAAGCGATGCAGGTGAGCGATATCCAGAATACGTTCTTTTGTATAAAGCAACATACTGGCAGCGTTCGTAATTCTTCTTCGTATATAATCCGCGACCGTCATCCCTACTTCTTTTTGAAAAATTCGATGGAAATGGTACATCGAAAATCCGACCTCGCCAGAAACGCATTCTAGAGACAACTCCTCTTGTAAATGATCTTCTATAAATTTGATCGCTTTTTGAATTTCTGTATCGTAAACCATTTTCTCATCCCCTTGCTGCTAAATTTAGCATAGCAAATGCCGCAAAAAAAATTTGACTTTTTTTGCGGCATTTTTGAACGGAAGCACTGCTCCCCCTATCTTTTAAGGGGAGTGGTGTTTTTTGTTTTCTAAGGAGGTACAAAAAACCATTCGTTTGCTCCGGGCGTTTGTTCTATAGAGAAGGCTATCTTAAGTGTGGTATACTTAAACAATAAGGAAGATAAATTTGGAGGGACATATGGCCAAGCAGCAATATGCGCCGAAAAAGAAGGGCAAAATTGTTCCGATTCATATGGATGCAGATTTCTATTACGAGTGGGCAATGCGCTATCTTGATAAGCTTAATTTTCAAAAAGCTCTTCGCTATTTGCGAAAGGCGGTTGAAATTGAGCCGAACAATCCAGATTATTATTGCAGTATGGCTGGCATATTGGCTGAACTCGGCAAATATGAAGAGTCCAATCGGATTCTTTGGCATGTGCTCGACGAAGTCGACCCCTCACTTGATGAATGTTATTTTTATCTTGCCAGCAACTATGCCAATATGATGGAATTCGAACTGGCTGAACAATATATCTTGAAATATTTACAAAGTTTTCCTGAACCGATTTATGCGGAAGAAGCGGAAGACTTACGGGAATATATCGAATTTCATTTACAGGATAGACCTCGTCAATCAGAAAGTGATACCAGCCTTGAAGTTGTGTTTCAACATGATCGCGCGCGCCGTTTGCTGGAAGAGGGACGGTTTAACGAAGCGGCTCGCTTATTGCTTTCGATCATTAAAGGGCATCCTGACTTTATTGCGGCACGCAATAATTTAGCGCTTTGTTATTACTATATGGGACGGTTTGAAAAAGCAATGGAAACCGTTCAGCAGGTGTTGGAAGAGGATCCATGCAATATTCATGGCCTGTGCAATCTAGCCGTTTTTTATTCTCATTTGCGCAATCAGGAAAAGCTGGAACAATTATTAGCTGTTCTAAAAAAGATCATACCTTATCATTTTGATCTCGCATACAAACTAGCGACCACTCTTGGGATTCTGGGCGAAGACGAAGCGGCTTACTTTCTGTTCCGCAAGATGGTTCCCCGCACAGGACAGGGCGACTTATATATACTGCATTATACTGCAGTAGCCGCTTACAATACGGGAAGGATAGGCGAGGCCGAATCTTTATGGAAAAAAGTCGAGCGCATTGATCCGTCCGAAAAGGTGGCACCTTATTATTTAAGGCAGATACAACAGCGTAAGATCGGCGGTCAAGCGATTTCGGAAGCTTCGTACCATTATCAGCTTCCATTTCATGATACGTTTCCGTTTGGAAGTATAGAGACGTCGTCTGATGAAATTAACCAGGAGTGGAAGCGGAATCCGTTGCTTCGCTCTTCGCTTCTCTGGGCGCTTCGCTTTGGCGATCGCGATACGAAATTTCAAGTTATTCAAGCGTTCGCTTATATTGCGGACAGTGAAGTAGAAGAAGCGCTGCGGGGATTCTTAATGAATCCGGTGGAAGACGACTATTTGAAAAAATTAGTCATTTTCGTTCTTCGTAAAATGGGAGCGGAACAACCATACAAGGCCATTATTAATCAGCAGACAAGAATTATTGATTTTCGGTTGCGATCAATAGTACCTGTTTGGACGGAAAAGTGGCAGGAAGTTGCCGAGTGCTTGCGTGTTCATATGCAGGACAGGTATGACGTGCTGGAACAGCAGGAAGCCCAAATGCTGTGGATAGATTATATCGGAAAAACATATCCGAACGTGCCGACGATTCGTAAAAAAGAAGCATGGGCCGCGTCGTTAGAATACGTCATTGCTCGGCGGTACAATTACGCGATCACGCAAGAAGAAGTCGCGGCTCGCTACGGTGTCTCTGCTGCTTCCTTGGCGCGTAATTATAAGTTAATCACCGCTGTATGTACATTGCCTTAAATAGAGAGAGACAAAATTCTGTAAAGACCCCGGTACATACCGGGGTGTATTTGTATATATTATGAGGATGATAAGAAGATCAAAACATCGAAAGTGACGCATTATAGACAATTTATTTATTTAGAGTTATTATAAATAAAGATTTTAAATCGAATTTTTTCGATGAAGGCGAGTATCTCCTCTACTGTTGAGGTAAGATATAGGTAACTAGGAGGTAGGAAGCATGAGCCAAGAAAAAATTTATGACGTTATTATTGCTGGAGCGGGTCCTGCAGGCATGACAGCTGCCGTGTATACTTCTCGTGCCAACATGAGTACATTGATGATTGAGCGAGGAATTCCAGGCGGGCAGATGGCAAATACCGAAGAAATTGAAAACTATCCTGGCTTTGAATCGATCCTTGGTCCGGATCTTTCCACTAAAATGTTTGAACATGCAAAAAAATTTGGAGCTGAATATCAATACGGCGACATTAAGGAGATTGTAGACGGCTATCCGTATAAAGTAGTGAAAGTGGGAGACAAAGAATTTAAAGCGAAGTCTGTTATTGTAGCAACCGGAGCAGAACACCGTGAACTGGGCGTTCCGGGCGAGAAAGAATTCTCCGGCCGCGGCGTTTCATATTGCGCGGTATGTGACGGCGCATTCTTCCGCGGAAAAGAGCTTGTCGTTGTCGGCGGCGGTGATTCCGCAGTAGAAGAAGGGGTCTTCCTCACGCGTTTTGCGACAAAGGTGACGATCATTCACCGCCGCGACCAGCTTCGCGCGCAAAAAATTCTGCAGAAACGCGCGTTTGAAAACGAAAAAATCCAGTTTATCTGGGATACGGAAGTAAAAGAAATCCGCGGTGATGGAACTGTCAAATCCGTGTTGCTGCATAATAAGAAAACGGGTGAAGAAACTGAATTCAAAACGGACGGTGTCTTCATCTACGTAGGTATGGATCCGCTTTCTAGCGCGGTGAAAAACCTGGGTATTACCAACGAAGCGGGATATATCGAAACCGATGAGCGCATGGCAACACGGGTACCAGGTATTTTCGCTGCCGGCGATGTACGCGAAAAAACGCTACGCCAGGTCGTAACTGCGACAGGCGACGGCGCTGATGCGGCCCTGTCTGCCCAACATTATGTGGAAGAATTGAACGAAAAGCTGCACGAAGAGTCTAAAGTAAGCCATTGACAAACGGTCATAAATTTTTAATAGCGTTGTAACGTTGTTGAAACATAATAGGTATATATTGAAGATAATTAATTGACCCCTTTTATAATTAAGAACCCTTGGCGCAGACGGACGAGTCTGCGTTCTTTTTTTGTGGGGAGGAAAAACTGGTAACGCGTTTACCTGTGAATTTTTCTTAGCACAACATGCAGCGTTTCTATTTTGTCTTACCGGATAGGATATGTTTTAGTTTTCCTCCGAGAGAAGTCTCCCACTTCTAAACGTGAAGGTGCTTTCGTCACCAGTGAAAGTGGGAGATGAATTTCGGTTAGGCGTAGCCTAAAGTTGGTTCTTTATTTTGTTGTGATATAATCAGTCTTAGATAAATAAAAGGCTGTTGTATCAATGAAATTAATAATAATCATTCGATGTTCTCATTATATTATCATCTTGTTCTGGTCGTGAAATATCGTAGAAAAGTGATTGACGATACCATATCTGACTATGCGAAAGATATGGTTGTTCGATTGGGTGAAAATTATAATATTTCCTTAGTTGAATGGAATCATGATATTGACCATGTGCATATTTTGTTCAAAGCACATCCAAATACTGAAATGTCAAAGTTCATCAACGCTTATAAAAGCGCAAGTTCTCGACTTATCAAAAAGCATTTTCCACAAGTAAAAAGAAAACTTTGGAAAGAGTATTTTTGGTCAAGAAGCTTTTGCTTGCTTACAACGGATGGTGCGCCCATTGAAGTGATAAAGCAGTATATAGAAAATCAAGGGATGAAGTGAGGTGATTCGATATGGCAAACAAAGCATATAAATTTCGTCTGTACCCAACGCAAGAACAAGAACAACTTCTTGCAAAAACCTTCGGTTGTGTCCGCTTCGTCTACAATAAAATGTTGGCTGAATGGAAGGAAACATATGAACAATTCAAGGATGACAAAGAAGCCTTGAAAAAGCAAAAATTCCCCACTCCTGCTAAGTACAAAGAGGAGTTTGCATGGCTCAAAGAAGTCGATAGCCTTGCGTTAGCAAATGCTCAACTCAATTTGCAAAAGGCATACCAAAACTTTTTCTTTGGTCGTGCTGAATTTCCTAAGTTCAAAAGCCGTAAGGCGAGACAGTCCTATACAACGAATGTAGTCAACGGAAACATCATGCTGTTGGATGGCTATATCAAATTACCGAAACTCAAACTTGTCAAAATCAAACAACATCGAGATATTCCATCCCATCACGTTATCAAGTCATGCACCATTTCTCGAACAAAAACAGGAAAATACTATGTTTCTATTCTTACAGAATATGAACATCAACCTGTGCAAAAAGAAATAAAAGCTGTTGTTGGTTTAGATTTTTCTATGAATGGCTTATTTGTCGATAGCGAAGAAGGTAAGACAGCCAATTACCCTCGTTTCTATTGCCAAGCCTTGGAAAAATTAGCCAAGGAACAGCATGTCTTGTCACGCAGGAAGAAAGGGTCTAATCGTTGGAACAGACAACGATTGAAGGTAGCGAAGCTACACGAAAAGATTGCAAACCAACGTAAGGACTTTCTTCATAAGGAATCACATAAATTAGCGAAACGGTATGACTGCGTGGTTATCGAAGACCTCAACATGAAAGGAATGTCACAAGCCCTGAATTTCGGCAAAAGCGTTGCGGACAATGCATGGGGGATGTTTACGACATTTCTCCAATATAAGTTAGAGGATCAAGGAAAGGAGCTTATCAAAATAGATAAGTGGTTTCCATCATCCAAAACATGCTCTTGTTGCGGTCAAGTAAAGGAATCTCTATCTCTGTCTGAGCGCACCTTTCGCTGTGAATGTGGTTTTGTGGCAAACAGGGATTGGAATGCTGCTACCAATATCAAAAATGAAGGATTGCGACTGTTAGCATAACTATAAATAGAGCATGGAACAGGCTTGATAGCTAAGTAAATTTCGTACCGTTAGGTACGATTACCTTAGAAGCCCCACCTCTAAATGAAGCGTAGGTGGCGGGTAGTTCACTTAAAGAAAAAGGCGACTATACAGTAAAGGATAACTTGTGGGTAGGATGTGAATAGCAGAATGGAAAAACAAGTGAACGGGCATGAGATCAACTTGCTGATTATTACTGGCATGTCTGGTGCGGGAAAAACGGTAGCCATTCAAAGGCTGGAGGATTTAGGTTTTTTTTGTGTTGATAATTTGCCGCCGGTGCTCCTTCCGAAATTCGCCGAGCTGATTGATCAATCCGGTGGCCGTATCCAGAAGGTGGCTCTTGTTATCGATCTGCGCGGACGGGAATTTTTCGATGCGCTTGCTGAATCGTTAGAACGTATTCAGGAAATGGAGAATATAACATATCAAATCATCTTTTTGGATGCAAGTGACCAGACGCTTGTGCAGCGCTATAAAGAAACGCGTCGTAACCACCCGCTTGCGCCGAATGGTTTGCCGCTGGACGGCATCCAAGCAGAACGTCGCCTGTTAGAAGAGATTAAAGGGCTTGCAAATTTGGTTATTGATACAACATATTTAAAACCTGTATTATTGAAGGAAAAAATAAGCCAAATTTTTAGCCAGATAAGCCGGAATTTGACGATCATTATCCAGTCTTTTGGTTTTAAATTTGGGATTCCAATCGATGCCGATCTCGTATTCGATGTTCGTTTTTTGCCTAACCCGCACTATGTGGAAACGTTGCGGCCGAAAACAGGAAAATATGCGGAAGTATCGGATTACGTGTTTAAGTGGGATGTTTCGCAAGATTTTTTGACGAAATTGACCGATTTTCTTGACTTTACGCTTCCGCACTACCAGCAAGAAGGAAAAAGCCAGCTTGTCATCGGCATAGGATGTACCGGGGGCAAGCACCGTTCTGTGGCTATTGCCGAGTACTTGGGCCAGCGTTACCAGGATCAATATAATGTCCGTGTAAATCATCGGGATATAGAGAGAGGTCGCTCATAGAGGTGTAGAATGAAAAAACATAAAGAAAAACCCCGTGTAGTAGTGATTGGGGGAGGAACAGGACTGCCCGTTCTGCTCCGCGGCTTAAAAAATCAACCGGTTGATATTACCGCTATTGTGACGGTGGCGGATGATGGAGGAAGCTCGGGCCGGCTGCGCTCTGAACTCAGAATGCCTCCGCCAGGAGATGTACGGAATGTGTTAATCGCGCTGGCGGATACGGAGCCATTGCTGGAAAGTTTACTGCAGCATCGATTCGTGAATGGAAACGGACTCGCCGGACATTCAATCGGTAATCTGCTCATCGCGGCGCTTACCGAAATTAGCGGAGGCGATTTTGTAAGCGCAATTGAACAACTAAGCAAAGTGCTTGCAGTGCGTGGCCGGGTACTTCCGACTGCTAACCATTCCATTGTGCTTCACGCCGAAATGCAGGACGGAACGGTTGTATCTGGTGAATCTATTATTCCCAAAGCAGGGAAGCGAATTAAACGCGTATTTATTGATGAAGGCGCAAAACCGCTTCCGGAGGCGATTCAGGCGCTAAAGGAGGCGGATGCGATTATTATTGGACCTGGTAGCTTGTATACGAGCGTATTGCCAAATTTACTGGTGCCGGGAATTGTGGAAGCTATCCGTGAAAGCCGAGCCATAAAGGCTTACATTTGCAATGTAATGACTCAGCCAGGAGAAACGGATGGCTATACAGCGGAGGATCATATTCAGGCGATTCATGATCATGTCGGCAATTCTTTATTCCAGTATATTATTGTGAATAATGGAAAAATTAGTGATGAAGTACTGGCCATGTACGCGGAGAAGGGTGCCGCACCGGTCATTTACTCGGAAGAAAAGCTGACTGCCAAAGGATACCGCGTTATCGCCGACAATCTGCTTGTATACGACAAATTTTTGCGCCATAATGCTGCTAAGCTCAGCAAAATTATTATGAACGTAATCGGTGTGAAGAAATGAGGTGGTGGCGGCATGTCTTTTGCTGCACAAGCGAAGAAAGAATTAACACAATTGGAAGGTTATGATTGTTGCAACAGAGCGGAGCTGACCGCTTTAATCCGAATGAATGGTTCGTTGCAGTTTGGCGGAAAGCGCTTTGTGCTTGATGTATCTACAGAAAATGCGGCGATTGCGCGCCGCATTTATTCGCTTGTCAAAAAGATGTTTCATATTCATGCGGAGTTGTTAGTTCGAAAAAAGATGAGACTGAAAAAAAACAATGTTTATATCGTCCGGATTCCGCAGCGAGCGCGGGAGATTCTCGAAGAACTCGGCATTATGGTCGACGGCACGTTTCACTACGGTATTTCACCCGACATTATAAAACATGAGTGTTGTAAACGTGCATATTTACGCGGCGCTTTTTTAGCCGGAGGTTCGGTGAATCATCCGGAAGCGTCGAGCTACCATCTTGAGATTTTTTCAGCTCATCAAGAGCATTGCGAAGATTTGGTTAAGCTGGCGAATTATTTCGGATTGAACGCGCGGAGTATTGAGCGGAAAAAAGGGTATATTATGTATATTAAAGAGGGCGAAAAAATCGCCGACTTCTTACGTATTATTGAAGCGCAACAAGCACTGTTTTTCTTTGAAGACGTGCGCATTGTCAAGGAAATGAAAAACTCCGCGAACCGATTAAACAATTGCGATATGGCGAATTTAAACAAAACGGTGGCGGCAGCTATGCAGCAAATTGAAAATATTATGCTTATTGATAAGTATATTGGTATTGAAAATTTGCCGGACAGGCTGCGCGAAGTGGCAGAACTCCGCCTTAAATATCGGGATATGAACCTGGCCGAATTGGGCGAAATGGTTCCGAGTGGCAAAGTAAGCAAATCCGGTATTAACCATCGTTTACGAAAAATTAATGAAATCGCAGCTAAATTAAGAGAAAATGAAGCAAAACTATAAGAATAACCTCAGTGATCATGGTATAATAAAACAAATTCAGTTTGATAGAGGGTGAGGAATCATACTATGCACGCTCAGCAAAGCGTTGTAGTTAAATTAAAGACAGGACTTCAAGCACGACCCGCTGCTTTTTTCGTTCAGGAAGCAAACCGTTACGCTGCAGACATATTTATCGAACGGGATAATAAAAAGGTAAATGCGAAGAGCATTATGGGCGTAATGAGTCTTGCGGTTGGAAGTGGCGCAGAAATCACCATTAGTGCCGAAGGTTCTGATGCGGAAGAAGCAGTGAAAAGCCTTGTGCAGATGGTACAACGTGAAGAATAGTATAAAGTTTGACTGAAAAAAGCCAGAAGCATCTTGTCAGGAGATGCTTCTGGCTTTTTTCCTTACCTTATATTTAGGATAGGTTAGGCTCTTTCTTTCCGATGCTGTCGATAACATCGTCGATGAGACCATATTCCTTTGCCTCTTCGGCAGACATGAAGAAGTCGCGATCTGTATCCTTTTCTACACGCTCCAGCGGTTGGCCAGAACGCTCGGAGATAATTTGGTTCAAACGATCGCGCATCTTCAGGATGCGGGTAGCGGCGATCTGAATGTCAGAAGCCTGACCTTGCGCGCCGCCTAGTGGTTGATGAATCATCACTTCACTATTCGGGAGGGCGAAGCGTTTGCCCGGAGCACCAGCTGTGAGAAGGAAGGCGCCCATAGAAGCTGCCATTCCCACGCAGATGGTAGATACATCTGGTTTAATGTATTGCATGGTGTCATAAATCGCCATGCCGGCGGTAATGGAACCACCTGGGCTATTAATATACAGGCTAATATCTTTATCAGGGTCTTCAGCGGCCAAGAAGAGAAGCTGGGCCACGACGCTATTCGCTACCTGATCGTTGATTGGAGTGCCAAGGAAAATAATCCGGTCTTTCAAAAGACGAGAATAAATATCATATGCTCTTTCACCACGATTCGTCTGCTCGATAACTGTAGGAATTAAGTTCACTGGTACTTCCTCCTCTCTTCATTCTATAAATATATAGTACAATAAAGGTCAAAAAAGGTCAAATAAAAACCTTGGTACTATACTCTTCTCTTCAGTTATATGCTTTTTTTCTGGAATTTAATCAACATAAACGGATGATTTATAAATATTTCAGTTTAGAAGGAAATGCCGCTGGCAACCGAGTTTACGGGAAGAGGGGAAAGTTTGAGGGGATTCTGAAGGGTAGAACACGATTGAATGTAAGAGGGGATTTGTGTAATCTTTAGGGAACTTTTGTCGAAAAGGAGACATATTATAATAAAATGTGTGATAATAAATAAAATTTTGCATATGTATCTGTTTGTGTTTATTTATGAGAGAGCAGGATAGATGGAAGGTGATGTTTATACAACAAATTCATATCATAGTTTCAAGTTATACATCTTGAAAGGAGTTATATTTATGATGCAATATGATAAATATATTGGAAAAATGATACAATTAACATATAGCGATTTGGACGGAGAGTTGGTGTGTGTGGTCGGTCATATTCTTTATACTCTGAAAAATCGTGCTTTCGTCTTCGAAACGGCGGAAGAAGGGAGACAGCTTATCGTGTATAATCGGCATGTGCTCGATATTAAGGAAGTAAGCACGCCACCTGCTTTTACCGCTCCGGAAATCGCTCCAGATAACTTCGCTTAACTATTCAGAAAGCGAAATGTGGGAGGAGAGCGCGTTGAAACAATCGTTTACGCTGATACGGGAAGAAAATTTAACGATTCGCGGCGATGTTTTTATCAGCGATGAAACAAAAGAATTTGACAAAAAGCCGGTTGTTATTATTTGTCATGGCTTTAAAGGATTTAAAGACTGGGGGATGTTCCCGCGTATGGGCGAGTATTTCGCCGCTCAGGGATTTGTCGCCATTACGTTTAACTTTTCTGGAAACGGTATAGGCAAGGATCTGGTGAATTTTACCGAGCTTGAAAAATTTGGGCGTAATACGTATCAACAGGAACTGAACGATCTTGATTTTCTCGTTCAGCAGGTGAAGCGGGGTACGCTTCCGCTAGCCGAGCATATGAACCCGCGCCGTATAGGCATCATGGGCCACAGCAAAGGTGGCGGTGATACGATTTTATATGCGTCTGCTCATCCGGAGAATGTGCAGGTTATTGTGACATGGAACGGGATCGCTCATGTTGATATTTTTGGCCCTGAAGTGCGAAAACAAGTGGAAGAAAAAGGAGTAGGTTATGTCATTAACGGAAGAACAGGCCAGCAGATGCCAATTGAAAAAGTGGTACTGGACGATATTGAAGTGAACGCTCGCCAGTATGACTTACTCAATTGCGTGGCTCATCTTGACATACCGCTGCTTATCGTGCAGGGGCGAGAAGATTTCGACCATCTTGTCAAAGGAGCATACAGTCTGAAAAAGCATGCAAAAAACGCAACGCTTCATTGGATAGAAGGTGCTGGGCATACGTTCAATATGGTGCATCCACATAAAGAGGATACTCCGCAGTTTCTTGAAGCACTTGATGTTACAACGAAATTCTTTAAAGAGCATTTATAACAGCGGAAGATAATAAGACGAGACGGCAAAGGGGAGCCGTCTCGTTTTTTCCTTAAATAAACTTAATTGATATTGATAATCTTTATCAAATATATTATGATAAAAAAAACAGAAGTGTTCATAACAGGAGGAGGGACAGAAGATGGCGTACGTTGTAATTGGAGCGGATCGACTTGGAAATATTAATGCTTTACTAGAAGAGAAACTGGATGGGGAATTGATTCATGTTTCAGGAAGAAAGAAAAAGGACCAAGCCTATTCATTGCCGCAAATGGTCAAGGGAGTGATTGTATTTACCGATTACATAAACCATAACTTGGCTAAACGGGTAAAAGCGGACGCCAAGAAACGGAACGTCCCGATCGTGTTTGCGAAACGCTCTGTCAGCCATCTGGAGTGTAGCCTGGAGCAAATGATGGCATGCCAAAAAGAGGGTTGTGATCGTTCTTGTGCTTATAAGCGTTCGCTTCATTGAACGGCACAGAGCAACCACGATATGGTTGCAAAGAAGAGTGGCAAATAATAAAGAACGAAAAACATCCGAGAACGTGATGAAATATCTAAAAGAGCGGGAGCGCAAAGCTTTGCGCTCTTTTTCTTTGTATACTTATGTTATGAAGCAGTCAACATAATTGCCATATAAGTAAGGAAGATAAAGAGGAAATATGCCCCGCGCCCCATTTTTGTAATTGGCAGGATTTTTGCTAGCGAAATTTGTTGAGAATTGTTATATAATAATGAATAAGAGAAAAAGTTTCACAGAAAAGAAGGTGATGCCAGATGCAAATGGGGTTCGGTTTGTATCAGCAACAGACGTTGAAGTTAGTCATGACGCCTGAGTTGCGTCAGGCAATAACCATTCTTCAGTACTCGGCTGTCGATTTGCTTGAATTCCTGCGGCAACAGGTTACAGAGAACCCGATTCTTGACATGTCGGAACGGCACCGGGAACTAACGACGACGGACATAGCTATAGAGAAAAAGAAAAATAATCATGATGATATTGATTGGAAAGATTATGCTCGTGCCAATGCAACAGGAGACGAGACGTATTACCAAAAAAGTATGGGAACAGCACAGGACTATGATCCGTTTAATTTTATTTCGGCAGGCGGAACTACGCTGGAGGAGAACTTGCTTGAGCAAGTGGCAATGCTTAAAGATGTGACGCCAGTCGAAAAACGGATTTTGAATTTTTTAATTGGTAACCTTAATGAAAGCGGTTACTTAACGATTTCAGAGGCGGAGGCAGCGGACATTCTTAATACGAATGTCGAAAAGATTGAAGAAATGATCTCGCTTTTGCAAACGTTGGAACCTGTTGGTATAGGTGCGCGCTCACTTGCGGAATGTTTATTGCTTCAGTTAAAGGCAAAGCCGGAAGAGAATACGCTGGCAATGGCTATCGTAGAACACCATCTTGAAGATTTGGCAGAAAAGCGCTATCAGAAAATTGCTTCTTCCCTGAAGGTTACACCGCAAGAGGTACAGCAGGCGGCAGACTATTTGCGCACGTTGAATCCGCGCCCAGGTGCGGAATTCGCTCAGGGGACACCCCGTTATATCGTGCCGGACGTAACGGTAGAGAAAGTCGAAGATGAGTATGTGGTCATGGTTAATGAAAGCAGCACCCCGAATTTGACGATTAACCGCTTTTATCAGCGGATGCTGCAAAAAGATGAAGTAGACACAGTGCAGCGCTATATCCAGGATAAGCTAAATTCCGCACTTTGGTTGATTCGTAGCATCGAGCAACGGCGCATGACATTGTACAAAGTCACACAGGCCATTGTTGAAGAGCAGCGAGACTTTTTCGAAAAAGGGCCGTCCGGACTGAAACCGATGACGTTGCGCGACATCGCGGAGAAGGTCGGACTGCATGAGTCGACCATCAGCCGCGCAACCAGCAACAAATATGTGCAAACGCCGCGCGGGCTGTTCGAGCTAAAGTATTTCTTTACCACTGGCCTGAACAGGGTGGATGGAGGAGCAGCTTCTTCTGTTCTCAGTATTAAAGAAAAAATCAAGGCTTTGATTGACGCAGAAGACAAGAAAAAGCCGCTCTCTGACCAGAAGATTACTGATATTCTCGTGAAGGAAGGAATTGAAATCTCACGTCGTACCGTGGCAAAATACCGCGAAGAGATGAATATTGATTCTTCATCGAAAAGAAAGCGTTTTTAACAAATCTTGCGCCAGAATTTCTTCGCTTCTGGCGATGGGAGCGTTTGCTGGCAAAGGAGTAAGGGATATGGGGATGGAAACACCTTTTCGCATTACGATTTACACGAGAGAAGGCTGCGAAAGATGTGATAAGGCAAAAGAGAAGGTTGAGCGAGTGGCGAGAGATTATCCCATCGAACTTGAGATGGTGGACATTGCAGATAATCCGGCTCTCGAAGAAACATATGGCCAGTTGATCCCTGTGGTACATATCAACGGGGAAAAGGTCTTTGTTTCCAAAGTAACGGAGTTATGGTTACGTCGGGAACTGGCACTTCGTTCCACAAAGCATGCTTGAAAGAGAAGGAAAGTTTTGATAAAATGAAGTTGAATAAAAAATGCCTGTGCATTGACAGGCATTCTTTTATAACATTTGTGGGACGAAAAATATCTATTAGGGACATTTTTTGTCCCTATAATCTAAAGGTGGAAAGCGTGATAGAGACGAATTGGCCTTCTCTGCTTCAACGGATGGCCCCCGAGGCAATGGTCATCGTTGAGAACCGATACAAAATTTTACGTCAAATTCGGCTTTTGCAGCCGGTCGGAAGGCGTGCGCTTGCCGAAGTCATGCAGAGCACGGAAAGGATAATCCGGCGTGAAGTGGAATTTCTTCGCGAGCAACGTTTAATTGATTTGAACCGTGCCGGCATGTTTGTAACTCCGGATGGCGAAAGCATGATTGAAGGGTTTCAGTCATTCTGGAAAGAAGTAGGCGGAATCAACCAACTGGAAATGGCGGCGGCGCATCGTTTAGCGGTACGCCAAGTTGTTATCGTGCCTGGCGATGCGGATGAAAGCGATTGGGTTAAAGATGATCTGGCCCGACAGGCTGCGCAAGAACTGATTCGCCTTCTTGATGACGATAAGATTGTAGCGGTCGCGGGAGGAAGTACGATGGCGCGGGTGGCCCGCCATGTGCAACCTACCCACACTGAAAATGTTATTCTTGTTCCTGCGCGCGGCGCACTGGGCGAAGAGGTGGAGTTGGAGTCGAATACTGTAACCGCACAAATGGCGCGCAATCTGGGAGCTTCCTATCGTTTGCTTTATTTGCCAGATATTATACAGCAGGAGACGCTCCAGAATGTACAGCGCGATCCCGTGATTTCAGACGTACTTGATTTAATTCACAGGGCAAGCATTCTTGTGCATGGGATTGGAGCAGCAGAAGAAATGGCGCGCCGGCGCGGTTTGGATGAAGAAATTGTTCGTATACTAAAAGAACGAAAGGCTGTATCCGAAGTGTTCGGATATTATTTTAATGGCCCAGGTGAGATGGTGTACCGCATGAACACTGTAGGCATGCGGATGGAGAATGTGAACAAACTGGATACGGTGCTTGCGATCGCTGGCGGTAAAAGTAAGGCAAAAGCGATTCTGTCGTATATAAGAAAGCGCAGCAATTATTTGCTTGTTACCGATGAGGCGGCAGCGAGAGAGATGTTTATTCTTTTGGGAAAAGAGGAATAAGCGTTTTCTTTAGAAGGCGCTTGAAATATGACAAGGAGGATAAAGTATGGTGAAAATAGGGATTAATGGTTTTGGACGCATTGGACGTAACGTATTGCGGGTAGCCTTGCAAAACCCTGAAGTGGAAGTTGTAGGGATTAATGACTTAACAGATGCTGCAACGTTAGCTCATCTTTTTAAGTACGATTCCGTGCATGGAACGTATCATCAGAATGTACGGGCAGAAGATAATGCTATTGTTATCGGTGATCATAGCATAAAAGTATCCGCTGAACGTGATCCGGCAAAGTTGCCGTGGAAAGAGTGGGGCGTGGATATTGTTGTAGAATCGACCGGCCGCTTTACAAAGCGTGAAGATGCAGCAAAGCACCTAGAAGCCGGCGCGAAAAAAGTCATAATTTCCGCCCCTGCGAAAAACGAGGATATTACCATTGTGCTGGGTGTAAATGAAGGAACATACGATCCGGAAAAACATCATGTAATCTCTAATGCGTCTTGCACTACGAACTGTTTGGCTCCGCTCGCGAAAGTATTGCACAGAAAGTTCGGCATTCGACGCGGTCTAATGACTACAGTACATTCTTACACAAACGATCAGCAAATTCTTGATTTGCCGCATAAAGATATGCGCCGTGCCCGCGCTGCCGGCATGTCCATCATTCCGACAACGACTGGCGCCGCGCGTGCCGTTGCGCTTGTGTTGCCTGAACTGAAAGGCAAATTAAATGGTTTTGCGATGCGTGTGCCCACTCCGAACGTATCTGTGGTAGACCTTGTGGCTGAGCTTGATAAAAATGTAACAGTGGAAGAAGTGAATCAAGCGCTGAAAGCCGCTTCCGAAAACGAACTGGAAGGTATCCTTGGTTATTCTGAAGAGCCGCTCGTGTCGCGTGATTACAACGGTGATCCACGCTCTTCCATCATCGACGCGTTGTCCACGATGGTAATCGAGGACAATATGGTCAAAGTAGTATCTTGGTATGACAATGAATGGGGCTATTCAAACCGTGTGGTTGATTTAGTGAATTATGTTGCCAAAAAAGGATTTTAAAAGATAAAAAGTATGTTTGATTTTGTGAATTGTGTTGCAAAAAAAGGTGCCTAGCGGCTAAAATATAATCGGTTATGAAAAGGGGGAGGGAATAGGTGGATATTCTCCTCCTTTTTTCTTAACGGCTAAGAAAAGATAAATAGCGAAAAATATACAGATATCATTGGGTTTGATGGAAAAGAGGAGGGTACTGTATATGAATAAGAAGTCCGTTCGCGACGTTGATGTAAGAGGGAAGCGTGTGTTCTGCCGTTTTGATTTCAATGTTCCGATGGAAGAGGGAAGGATTACGGATGATACAAGAATTCGTGCGGCATTGCCGACGATTGAGTACCTTGTGCAAAACGGCGCACGCATTATTATGGCAAGCCATCTCGGCCGCCCGAAAGGAAAAGTAGTGGAAGAATTGCGTTTAAACGCTGTGGCAGAGCGCCTGTCTCAACTGCTTGGCCAGCCGGTTAAAAAAATGGATGAGGTTTATAGCGAGGCTGTGAAAGCGGAAGCCGAAAATTTGAATGACGGTGAAGTTATGCTGCTTGAGAACGTTCGCTTTCATCCGGGCGAAGAGAAAAATGACGAAGAACTGTCCAGGCAATTTGCATCGCTGGCAGATTTATTTGTCAATGACGCATTCGGCACGGCGCACCGTGCACACGCTTCGACAGCAGGCGTCGCCAATTACATTGAAGGTGTAGCCGGTTTTCTCATGGAAAAAGAGATTGAATTCTTAGGCAAAGCGATTTCCCAGCCGGAACGCCCGTTTACCGCGATTATCGGCGGGGCGAAAGTGAAGGATAAGATCGGCGTCATTGAAAACTTACTGGAGAAAGTAGATAATTTAATTGTAGGTGGCGGCCTATCCAACACATTTATTAAAGCAAAAGGGTACGATGTCGGAAGCTCGCTTCTTGAAGAAGAAAAAGTAGAGCTTGCGAAGTCTTTCATGGAGCAGGCTGAGCAAAAGGGAGTTACATTTCTGATTCCGGTCGATGTTGTAGTAGCGGATGCATTCGCAAACGATGCTAACACGAAAATCGTAGATGTAGACGCGATTCCGGAGGGATGGCAGGCGCTTGATATCGGACCGAAAACGATAGAACGCTACAGAGAAGCAATTCTCGGATCCAAGACGGTCGTATGGAACGGCCCGATGGGTGTATTCGAAATGAATACGTTCGCGGAAGGAACAAACGCGATCGCCCGCGCGCTGAAAGAAGTGAACGGAACGACGATTATTGGCGGCGGTGATTCTGTGGCCGCGGTAGAAAAGGCGGGCGTGACGGAAGCGATGACTCATATTTCAACAGGCGGCGGAGCTTCGCTTGAATTCATGGAAGGCAAAGAACTTCCGGGCGTAGCTGTGCTGGCTGATAAGTAAGGAGTTGACACACTCATGCAAAGAACCCCTATTATTGCTGGGAACTGGAAAATGCATAAAACGATACAGGAGGCGCGCGATTTCGTCCGTGCGGTACGCTCTTTTCTGCCGGGAGGAAAAGTGGAAACGGTTATTTGCGCTCCGTTCACTGCATTGGCCGCGCTGGTGGAAGAATTGCACAATTATCCGGCCGCAATCGGGGCGCAGAATGTTCACTGGGAAGAGTCCGGTGCTTATACCGGAGAAATAAGTCCTGGTATGCTTGTCGAAATTGGAGTGAAGTATGTGATTATCGGGCATTCAGAGCGCCGGGAATATTTTGCTGAAACGGATGAGACGGTAAATCGGAAAGCAAAAGCCGCGTTTGCCCATGGTTTACTTCCTATTGTTTGCGTTGGGGAAAACTTGGAACAGCGCGAAAGCGGAAAAACGAAGGAACTGGTGCGCGATCAGGTTATCCGTGCGGTTGAAGGACTGTCGAGCGAACAGGCGAAGCAACTTGTCATCGCGTATGAACCGGTTTGGGCGATTGGCACCGGTAAATCTTCTTCAGCAGAAGACGCACAGGAAGTGATCGCTTTTATCCGCAGCATGGTAGAGGATGCGTTTGACAGTCAAGTCGCCTCGCAAGTACGCATTCAGTATGGGGGCTCGGTAAAGCCTGACAACATTATGGCCTATTTGGAACAGCCGGATATTGATGGCGCGCTCGTTGGAGGCGCAAGTCTAGCTCCGGATTCATTCCTGCAATTGGTAGAAGCGGTTAGGAGGCAATGAGGAATATGAATCGACCGAAACCAGTAGCGCTTATCATTATGGACGGGTTCGGATACAGGGAAGAGGAGTACGGAAACGCTATCAAGCAGGCGAACACTCCAAACTTTGATAAATACTGGAATGAATATCCACATACATTGCTTGGTGCAAGTGGCCTTGCGGTCGGGCTTCCGGAAGGACAAATGGGAAACTCGGAAGTCGGACACCTTAATCTTGGCGCAGGTCGTGTCGTGTATCAGGATTTAACACGCGTAACGAAAGATATTCAAGAAGGACAATTTTTCAAAAATGAAACATTATTGAAAGCTATTCAACACGCCAAAGAGAATAACACCGACCTGCATCTGTACGGTCTTGTGTCAGATGGCGGCGTACACAGTCATATTGAGCACCTGTTTGCATTATTGAGAATGGCGAAACAAGAAAATTTGGATCGCGTTTATATTCATGCGTTCCTGGATGGACGCGATGTGGCCCCTGACAGCGCAGTGATGTATATCCAGCAGCTTCAGGACAAAATCAAAGAATACGGCGTAGGCCGCATTGCGACGGTACAAGGGCGCTATTACGCAATGGATCGCGATAGACGCTGGGAGCGTACGGAGAAATCATACCGTGCTATGGTATATGCGGAAGGTCCGAAATATACCGATCCGATTGAAGCGGTGCAAGAATCTTATGAGCGAAGCGTATACGATGAATTTGTCATGCCAACCGTTATTACTAATGCTGACGGTACGCCAGTGGCGACAGTGAAAGACAATGACAGTGTGATTTTCTTTAATTTCCGCCCGGATCGGGCCATTCAGCTGTCGCAAGTCTTTACCAACGAAGATTTTCGCGGATTTGATCGTGGTGACAAGCGACCGAAGAATTTGTTCTACGTCTGCATGACAAAATTCAGCGAGACGGTGGGCGGTTATGTGGCCTACAAGCCGACTGATCTGGATAATACGCTGGGCGAAGTACTGTCGCAGCATAATCTGCGCCAATTGCGTATCGCTGAGACGGAGAAATACCCACATGTTACATTCTTCTTCAGCGGTGGGCGCGAAGCCGAGTTCGAAGGTGAAAAGCGAATTTTGATTAACTCGCCAAAAGTGGCGACATACGATTTAAAGCCGGAGATGAGCGCGTATGAAGTGACCGAAGCCCTTTTGAAGGAGATTGAGGCGGATACGCATGATGTCATTATTTTGAACTTTGCCAACTGTGATATGGTTGGTCACTCTGGCATGATGGAGCCGACTATTAAAGCGGTCGAAACCGTGGACGAATGCATGGGCAGGGTTGTGGAAGCCGTCCTTGCAAAAGGCGGGGTAGCGCTTGTGACTGCCGATCACGGCAACGCGGATTTGATGCTGGATGAGGAAGGCAATCCGGTGACTTCGCACAGCACGTATCCGGTACCATTTATCCTGACGAAAAAAGGCGTGGAATTGCGTGAAGGCGGCGTTCTTGCCGATATTTCGCCGACCATTTTAAAATTATTGGGTGTTGAACAACCTAAAGAAATGACGGGAAAACCTTTATATTAAGATATACATACATTGAAGGAGATGAAACAAATGACCATTATTTCAGATATTTACGCACGTGAAGTGTTGGACTCCCGTGGTAACCCGACGGTAGAAGTCGAAGTGTATCTTGAATCCGGTGCGATGGGCCGTGCGATGGTTCCATCCGGCGCTTCCACCGGTGCGCATGAAGCTGTAGAGTTGCGTGATGGTGAGAAAACGCGTTATCTTGGTAAGGGCGTATTAAAAGCAGTAGATAACGTAAACAATATCATTGCTCCTGAACTTGAGGGCTTTGACGCACTGGCTCAAGTGGATATTGACAACCTGCTGATTGAGCTTGACGGCACAGACAACAAAGGCAAATTAGGCGCAAATGCTATTTTGGGCGTATCCATGGCAGTGGCGCGTGCCGCAGCCGATGCGTTGGGCGTTCCGCTGTATGCATACTTGGGCGGGTTTAATGCTAAGACCTTGCCGGTGCCGATGATGAATATTTTGAATGGCGGCGCACACGCGGACAACAATGTGGATATTCAAGAATTTATGATTATGCCTGTGGGCGCAGATAATTTTGCGCATGCATTGCGTATGGGCGCGGAAGTATTTCATAATCTGAAAGCTGTGTTAAAAGAAAAGGGATTGAATACAGCTGTAGGCGATGAGGGCGGTTTCGCTCCTAACTTGTCTTCAAACGAAGAAGCGCTACAAACTATCATCGCCGCTATTGAAAAAGCGGGTTATAAACCAGGTGAAGACATTATGCTGGCGCTGGATGTCGCTTCCACTGAGGTGTACAAAGACGGCAAGTATGAGTTGGCTGGCGAAGGCATTACAAAAACGACGGATGAAATGATCGACTATTTGGAGATGCTTGTTAACAAATATCCGATCATCTCGATCGAAGATGGTCTGGCTGAAGACGACTGGGATGGCTGGAACAAGCTGACACAACGTCTGGGCGATCGTGTACAGCTGGTCGGCGACGACTTGTTCGTAACGAATACAAATCGTTTGTCTCAAGGTATTGAACAGGGGACAGCCAACTCTATTTTGATTAAGGTAAACCAAATCGGTACGTTGACCGAAACGTTCGACGCGATCGAAATGGCGAAGCGCGCAGGCTATACGGCAGTTATCTCCCATCGTTCCGGCGAGACGGAAGATTCCATCATCGCCGATATCGCCGTGGCTACAAACGCTGGTCAAATCAAAACTGGCGCGCCTTCCCGCACAGACCGCGTAGCGAAATACAACCAGTTGCTTCGCATCGAAGACGAATTAGCGTATATTAGTAAGTATGCCGGCCGTGCAGCGTTTTACAATCTCAAGAAATAATCGGTATTAACGCGTAATAAAAGAGACCTGTCATCCGGATTTCCCTGTGGGGAGGACGGTGACAGGTTTTTTTGGTTTTTCTTAATTATATGATCTTCAGAATTGTCTATTTGTAATGATTTTTTACAGATAGTATATTATAATAAAAAATAAAGGAGGAGCGGACGATGAACTCGAATATCATCGACACGGTCATTGCCCGCATTAAGGAACGGGGCGGACGGGTGACCGTGCAGCGTTTGGCGATTATCAATGTTCTTATGCGCCTGAACCATCCGACGGCAGAAGAGATATATCATTTCATGCGCGATGACTTTCCGACCCTGTCGTTTACCACTGTTTATAATACGCTAAAATCGTTAAAAGAGCTTGGTGTTGTACATGAACATTATCAAGATGAGCGTTCCCGTTTTGAAATTACTGAAGAAGCGCATCATCACTTTCACTGTATAAAATGCGATAAGCTGATCGACATAAGTCCTGATAAGATTTCACTACAAGTAACGCCGGAAGTTGAAGAAGAGTTTTCCCCGATAGAGTCACGGGTGATGCTTGAGGGTGTTTGTCCTGCTTGTCGCGCGCAGAACAAAGGCAAGCCTTGAAGACGGCATTCCTTTATGGTACATTATGAAATGATAAACAATTATAAAATGGATTGCTCCGTTTTTGGGAGGAAGAAGAATGACAGTATTCTTAAAGGTTTTACTTGTAGTTATCTCGATTTTGCTTATCGCGGTCGTGTTGCTTCAATCTGGAAAAAGCGCCGGTTTGTCCGGTTCGATTGCGGGTGGGGCTGAACAGATTATAGGTAAAGCGAAAGCGCGGGGCATTGACGCCTTGTTGAATAAATTAACCGTAATATTGGCAACATTGTTTATGATTCTTGCGATTGTGGTCGCGTATTTTTTGCGTTAGTCTGCATATTGGGAATAAGTGGACAGGTAACATGATACAGGGGGAAACAGCAAGTAGCATACTTGCTGTTTTTCTTTATCTACAGGGGAGGACGATAAGCATGATTGGGTGCTTGTTAATTCATGGTTTTACTGGAAGTCCGTACGAAGTAGAACCGATCGCCCGGCATTTTGAAGGCCGCGGCTGGCGGATTGAAGCGCCGGTGTTGGCAGGGCATGATGGTCACGAATTGTCGTTGCGGCAGGTCACATGGCAGGATTGGATTCGTTCCGCTGAAGAAGTGCTACAGGATATGCTCTTGACGTGTCGCAGCGTTTATGTGGTGGGTTTTTCTATGGGAGGACTTATCGCGGCCCATCTTGCAGCTCGTTATCCAGTCGATAAACTGGTGCTGCTGAGCGCCAGCCTGTTTTATATTAACCCGCGCCAGCTTTTTAAAGACGCGGCCAATATTATCAAACAACATTTTACAACGGGCGCTGACGCGAAGGAGGTGTATCGCCGATATTTGCGTAAAGCGACTTCCACGCCGCCGCGTGCAGTGATTCACTTTCGTCATTTGGTCAAAATATTGAAACAGGAGCTTCCGCATGTTACTGTTCCCACTCTCATTATCCAGGGGGGGAAGGATGATCTGGTAGAGCCGCGCAGCGCCGAGTATATATACAGCACCATTCGTTCTGAGGAGAAGTACCTGCATATTCTCCCTGAATCGAAACATATTATTTGTCATGATTGCGAACAGGAACAATTGCTTTCGCTTATTGATAATTTTTTAGATCCGGGTCATCACGAGCATGAAGGAGAGATAAAAAGTGAAAGCTAAACCACGTTCTCCGGAAACATTCTTATATCCGGGCGGTGAGGCAGGATTGCTTTTGTTGCATGGATTTACTGGAAGTACCGCCGAAATGCAGCCGATGGGACGCTATTTCCAGCGTTTTGGTTATACGGTTTACGCCCCGCTTTTGGCTGGGCATGGAACCACACCCGAGCAGATGGCAAAAACACGTTGGCCGGACTGGTGGCAAAGCGCGGTAGACGGATATGAACGACTTGTTCGGGAAGGATGCAGGCAGATTGTGGTAGCCGGTTTGTCCATGGGAGGGCTTCTCGCGCTTAGGCTTTCGTATTATCGTCCTTTGCAGGCCGTTGTTTCGTTAAATGCTCCGGTTGATGTACGGGACAAACGGATTCGCTGGGCTAAGTACGTCCACTATGTACGCCCCTATATTCCTCGTTCCGAAGCGAAAGAAGCGCATATTGAATCCGAATTATTCCCTTATGAAAGAAGTCCGGTTGTCTGCATCGCTAGCCTTTGGGAATTTATGATGCTGGTGAAAAAAGAGTTGAGAAGGGTAACGGCTCCGACACTTGTGATTCAGTCGACGAACGACGAGACGATCGAGCCAGTGAGCGGGGATTATATTTATTCCCATATTGGTTCAAAATATAAAGAAATAAAACATTACCATAAATCCGGACATATTATTACACTGGATAAAGAGCGGGAGCGTGTTTTTCAGAGCGTGTCTGATTTTTTGCAAAAGATTTTGAACAAAGAATGAAGAGGAACGTTTATCTTAAGTAAAGGAGAGGATGGATGTGGCAATAGAAGCAGATATTTTACAGTTTATGCGCGAACGAGCGACTCGTCCCATGACGGTTCATGAGTTGGAAGAAGCGCTGGGCGTTACGTCGGCCAGTGATTTTAAAGAATTTATCAAAACGCTAAACCACCTTGAAGATACCGGACAGATTATTCGCACGCGCACGAATCGTTACGGTGTACCGGAGAAAATGAACCTGATCCGCGGTCGCCTGCAGGCGCACGCCAAAGGATTCGGGTTTGTACTGCCAGAAGAAGAGGGCATGCCTGACATTTATATTCATGCCAACGATATGAATGGTGCGATGAATGGGGATGTAGTGCTGGCGCGTCTGAACCAAAATACGAGGGGACCGCGTTTGGAAGGCGAGATTGTACGGATTGTAGAACGGGCCAATCATACGGTGGTTGGCACCTATCAGGATGAAAAACACTACGGTTTTGTGATGACGGATGATAAGCGGATTACGAAAGATATTTTCATTCCGAAAGGCGAATCCATGGGTGCGGTAGATGGACACAAAGTCGTTGTGGAAATCGTGCGTTATCCGGAGACCGGGCGAGGGAACCCGGAAGGAAGAGTCATTGAAATTCTAGGGCACAAAAATGATCCAGGTGTCGATATTCTTTCTATTATTCGCAAGTACGGGCTCCCTGAAGCGTTTCCGGAAGCGGTTATGCGGGAAGCGGAAGCTGTGCCGGATACGATTAGCGAAGAGGAAATGAAGGGACGGCGCGACCTGCGTGATCGGGTTATGGTCACGATTGACGGCGCGGATGCCAAAGACTTGGATGATGCGGTGTCAGTGGAGATTCTCGAAAACGGGAACTATCGTCTTGGTGTTCATATTGCTGATGTAAGCTATTATGTGAAAGAAAATTCTGAGCTGGATATGGAAGCGTTCCGCCGGGGTACGAGCGTATATTTGGTTGACCGCGTCATTCCTATGCTGCCGCATCGACTGTCGAACGGTATTTGTAGCTTAAACCCGAAGGTGGATCGGCTTACGTTAACATGCGATATGGAAATTGACGACGAAGGAAATGTGGTTACCTATGAAATATACGAAAGCGTCATCCGCACAAACGAAAGAATGACCTACTCTGATGTGTATAAGATTCTTGAGGAAGATGATCAAGAATTAAAGGAACGATACAAGGAATTGATCCCGCATTTTGAAGCGATGAAAGAGCTTGCGCTGCGCCTGCGTCGCTATCGTATGGAGCGTGGCGCGATCGACTTTGATTTCGGGGAAGCAAAAATTCTGGTAGATCCGGAGGGAAATCCGACGGAAGTGCGACTGCGTGACCGGACAATTGCTGAGCGGATAATTGAAGAGTTTATGTTGAAGGCGAATGAGACGGTAGCCGAGCATTTCCACTGGATGAATGTGCCGTTTATTTACCGGGTTCACGAGGAACCGGACGCAGATCGTCTGCAAACATTCCTTGAATTTGTGACCAACTTCGGTTATTTTGTACGCGGAAAAGCCAATAATATCCATCCGCGTGCGCTTCAAACATTGCTTGACCAGGCCAAAGATACGCCGGAAGAAACGATCATTTCCAAGGTGATGTTGCGTTCTATGAAACAGGCGAAATACGACGCGGAAAACCGCGGTCATTTTGGTCTGGCGGCTGAGTTTTATACTCATTTTACTTCGCCGATTCGCCGTTATCCGGACTTAGTTGTGCACCGCATGATTCGTGAATCGCTGAAGCTGGGCGGATTTACGCCGGAGCGCATTGCAGAATGGCATATGAAGATGCCTTCCATTGCAGAACAGTCGTCCGAGCGCGAGCGCAATGCGGTGGATGCTGAGCGGGAGACGGATGATTTGAAGAAAGCGGAATACATGTTGCAGCACATGGGCGAAGAATTTGATGGCATCGTCAGCAGCGTTGCTTCGTTCGGTATGTTCGTTGAATTGCCGAATACGATCGAAGGCATGGTACATATTAGCTACCTTACAGATGATTATTATGATTTTCATGAAAAGCAATATGCGTTGATCGGTCAGCGAACCGGACGCATGTTCCGCATCGGGGATGAAGTGCGTGTGCGAGTTGTAAACGTGGATGTAGACGAACATACGATTGATTTTGAGGTCGTAGGACTGAAAAGAAGCAAATCGCCAGGCCGCGGCGGGAAAGACAAAGTAAAAGTCATCACCGCTACAGGCAGCGAACGCAAACACCGGGGCAAAGGAAAGCCTGCCCAGGGCAAGGAAAATCCGTTCTGGATGGAATTTATAGAGAAGAAGAAAAAGAAGAAAACTAGCGTCCCGAAATCCATAAAAAAGAAAAAGAAGAAGAAGTAGGAGTGCGTAAACGGGAAGATTAACAAATACGTTTCTTCTTCCTAGGCATTGCAAGCAATCAAAAGCTTGTAGGACGTATCTCGCCGCCCATTTCTTTCCGAAGGAGCATGTGGTTGCGCGGTGTGTCGACCGTCCATATGACTTTTTCAAAAGACAGTTTTTGTGGTACTATGTATAAATACGAGAAAATGCTGGTGGAGGAAGGTTTGGGCGATGAGTAACGAAGGAATCAAGGTGTTGGCGCAAAACAAAAAAGCGCGTCACGATTATTTTATTGAAGAAACGTATGAAGCGGGGATTGCCCTTACCGGAACGGAAATTAAATCCATTCGCAAAGGGCGAGTAAACTTGCGAGACGGTTTCGCGCGGATTAGAAATGGAGAAGCGTGGCTGTATAATGTGCATATTAGCGAATACGAGCAGGGTAACCGTTACAACCATGATCCGCTTCGTACGCGCAAGTTGCTTTTGCATCGTTCCGAGATTAACAAGTTGCTCGGTCAGACGAAAATGGAAGGCTATTCTTTAATTCCTTTGCGTCTGTATCTCAAACGTGGGTTTTGTAAAGTGGAAATCGGGCTGGCAAAAGGCAAGAAGAAATACGATAAGCGCGAATCGATAAAACAACGCGACGCACAACGGGAAATGCAACGCGCGTTACGTGCCCGAAACAGGTAATTTCAGGAATTTTTTGGCATACATGTTGCTTTATATATTGAGATATGCTATACTCATTATAGCATTTGATAGCGATAAGTTATGATTGCTCTGCTTCCCAGGAGCGACCCTTTTTCACGGGGGCGTTCTGGATTCGACGGGGATGGTTCGAGCATGAGTAGCGAGCCGGTGGGTTGCGAAACCGTCAACAACGCAAGCGTAAATATAAACGCTAAAAAAGAATCTTACGCTTTAGCTGCTTAATTGCGGCTAACCCTTATCGCTCCATCGCCCGTGTGGGGTGACTAAGGGCCAACCTTAGCGGGCTACGCCCAAGGCTTCCGTCTGTAGCCGAGGGAAGAGAACAATCAGACTAGCCTATCGGGTAGTGGGTCATCTGGCAGCCTGGTAGGTGAAATGCTCACAGGTGACTGCGCTCGGAGAAGCTCATGTGGTCGGAGTCTTCGGACGTGGGTTCGATTCCCACCGCCTCCACCATACATAGTGTGGAGTTTTTATTAGTAATTATGTGACATAAAGCATAAAATTTCCGTTTGGAAATTTTATGCTTTATTTTATTTTAGGATTGCGGACGGGAATCCTCTGCCTCTTTAGAGGAGAGATGAGAGTCCGCTTTGCCCGAATCCCCCTTGCGGGGATTACAAGGGCAAATTTTTTGTTATTTTCACTGACTATATGTAATTGAAAACGCTCAATATAATACATGTTAAACAGCTTTTTGTGCTATACTATATGTATGAAAAAATCTACCATAAAACATGCTCGAACCTGTGTCTACAATGTTAATTATCACATCGTTTGGTCTGTAAAATACCGAAGAAAAGTACTCACTTCCGAGATAGAAGGCTACTTGAAAGACCTTTTTCAAGAAATCGCACAGGAAAAAGAGTTTGAAGTCGTCATGATGGAAGTCGGCGAACAAGACCACATTCACGTTTTTGCTTCTGCTCATCCAAAGATCCCCCCCTCGTATATTGTGAAAATGCTGAAAGGAATTTCTGCCCGTAAACTGTTTTTGAAATTTCCACAACTGAAAAAAAGATTATGGGGCGGTCATCTTTGGAACAGTAGCTTTTACATCGAAACCATTGGTTCGATCTCAGAAGATGTAATTCGCAATTATATCGAAAATCAGAAAAAAGGAGATTCGTAATGCTACGAACGTATAAGTTTCGTATTGAGCCAACCAAAGAACAGCGAGAAAGAATAAACGAAACGCTCATGTATTGCCGATGGCTCTATAACGCCTTGCTTGAACAGCGAATTACGGCGTATAAAAAGTGTGGTGTATCCCTGACGTTCTATTCCCAAAAGAAAGAGTTACCTGCGCTGAAAAAGGTGTGTGAAGAGTATAAGGATGTTCATTCGCAAGTCTTACAAAACGTAGTCGAACGTCTGGATAAAGCGTATCAAGCCTTTTTCAGACGGTTGAAGCGTGGCGAAAAAGCAGGATTTCCTCGCTTCAAAGGGATGAATCGCTATCACAGTTTCACGTATCCGCAATCAGGATTTTCACTCGAAGGAAAATACATCACGCTGTCCAAAGTTGGAACCGTTCGAATCAAACTACATCGTCAAGTGCAAGGTATAATCAAAACGTGCACAGTCATCGCTAAAAATGGACGATATTATGTTTGTTTGTCCTGTGAAATGGAAACAAAAACGCAATCAACAGGGAAAAAGATCGGTGTAGATTTGGGCTTACAGCATCTGGCGATCACATCGGATGGTGATTTTTATCATGTCCCCAAGTATTTGCGTAAAAGCGAGCGACAACTCAAAAAGTTACAGCGTATCGTATCAAGGCGAAAGAAAGGGTCAAACCGCCGTAAAAAGGCTGTGGCACTCCTCGCCAAGAAGCATGAGTACATTGCGAATCAGCGCAGAAATAATGCTCATCAGATTTCGCGTCAATTGGTCAATCGCTATGATTTGATCGCCTTTGAAGACTTGAAAATCACAAACATGGTGAAAAATCATCATCTTGCAAAGAGTATTGCAGACGCAGGGTGGAATCAACTTGTACAGTTCACCACTTACAAGGCTGAAAGTGCTGGTAAGCGTGTTGTTCTGGTTGATCCACGAAACACAAGTCAACAATGCTCAAGCTGTGATGAAATCGTAAAGAAAACATTGGCTGTACGGACACATCATTGCCCTTCTTGTGGATTTGAATGTGACCGTGATGTAAATGCCGCCAAAAACATTCTCAAACGGGCAGTACAACAACTACAAAACGTGTCGTAAGACACGCTAGGCTAGGGACTAGCCTTCGTGGAGAGTGCGACAATAGTCGGCTCGATGAAGCGAGAAGCTCTCCAATTTATTGGAGAGAGGTTCACGGATAAAAAAAGAGGTAGTTCAAGTATTCCGGGATATTTGGAAGAAGCTGATGAATCGAAGATTAAATAGAAATTAATAAATCAACAAAAAGCTTTTAAGCTCTCTATAGCTTTATTGTAATCTACAACACTTAATTCCAAATATTATCAAAACGTTAAAAGGAGTTTCAGCAAGGTTGCTATTTAAAGAGTTTCCCCAGTTAAAAAAGAAACTATGGGGAGGGGATCTTTGGAATCCATCCTACTTTGTGGCAACGGCTAGCGAACATACAGAAACGCAGATACGACAATACATTCAAAATCAGAAAGTGAGGTGAAAAGACAATGGTAGTCAATAAAGCATACAAATTCCGTATCTATCCAAACAAAGAACAAGAAGTCTTAATCGCTAAAACGATGGGATGTAGTCGATTTGTGTTTAACTACTTCTTAGCAAAGTGGAACGAAACGTACAAAGCAACAGGCAAAGGGTTGTCATATGGAGCCTGTTGTTCTGAATTGCCGAATCTGAAAAAAATTACCTTGGCTAAAAGAAGTGGACAGCATCGCCATTCAGTCGTCAGTAAAAAATCTTGCCGATGCTTACTCACGATTTTTCAAGAAACAGAACGATGCACCACGTTTCAAAAGCAAAAAGAATAAGGTTCAGTCTTATACAACGAAACACACCAACGGAAACATTGCGATTGTAGAAAACAAAATTAAACTTCCGAAGCTTGGGCTTGTTCGTTTTGCGAAATCAAGAGAAGTGGAAGGTCGGATTTTACATGCTACGATTAGACGCAATCCTTCTGGTAAGTACTTTGTCTCTATCTTGGTTGAAAACGATGTACAACCATTGCCGAAAACAAACAGCGAAGTTGGAATTGATGTTGGCCTCAAAGACTTCGCTGTTCTTTCGACAGGTGAAGTGTTCGAGAATCCAAAATTTCTACGGAGTATGGAGCAAAAACTCAAACGCGCTCAACGCATTCTTTCTAGACGTATGAAAGGTTCTTCAAATTGGAATAAGCAACGGATGAAGGTTGCCCGAATCCATGAACGTATTGCAAATGCTCGAGAAGACTACTTGCAAAAGATTTCAACGCATATTGTCAAAAACCACGACATGATTGCGATTGAAGATTTGCAAGTGTCTAATATGATGAAGAATCATAAACTTGCCAAAGCGATTAGCGAGGTGTCTTGGTATCAATTCAGAACGATGCTTGAATACAAAGCAAAGTGGTATGGTCGCACTGTTGTTGTCGTAGGCAAAATTTGCTTCCTCTCAGATCTGTTCATGTTGCGGATACCAAAACAAAGAAGTTAAAAATCTTACCTTGCGACAATGGGAATGCCCGGAATGCAATACTTCCCATGACCGCGATGTAAACGCAAGTTTGAATATTCTTGCCGAAGGCAAAAGACGACTATCTGCATAATTGCAGGAACCGCAGGAACTGCGGGGATAGCTTGGGGTACATCATGTACTAATTCTGCTCGGTAGAGCGGACTAGCCAAGAATCTCGTGGCTTTAGCTATGAGAGGTTCAATTATCAAGGTTATTGCTTTAACAAAAAGAAAAAAGTTATGTAAATATCGAATGATGCCAACCGAATTTTCAAAAGCCACGAATAATGACCGAGACATAGGAACGGACAAGTAAAAACAGGCATAGAAATTAAAAGCTTATTCAAAAAAAGTCAATCTGTATTTATTATCAGATTGGCTTTTTTCATTATTTGTAAGTGACAAGCCTGAAACCTTGAAAAAAGACGGTGACCTAACACTCGTCTGTACTTATCTACGTAGTATGCAGTATAGCGTTCAATTCATTGAACATGGGAGGTGATCACATGGGCTTTTTTGGTGACAGAGAGGAAATTGGTGTTATCCTTGTTCTCTTTATCCTCTTGGTCATTATTGCGTGTGCATGTGACTAATAGGTAGGAAAGGATTCCCCTGTTCGTTATATAGCAGCAGGGGAATCTCCTAAGAAACAGTAGGAGAATTACCCCGATATCATTTCCAGAAAACTCAAATCCTCGGATCACTTTTGAGCGATTAAAAGTTATCCTTTTTTACATAACGGGGATATCAGACCACAAAAATGATTCCTATTTCTTCACAGGGGTATTTGTTTCTCTTAAAGAGAGGCATTCGCCTAACACTCGTCCATACCTACCTGAATAGCATTAATTATGTCTTCACCTAAACCTAAACAAGAAGAGAAGAGGACTTTGTGATGGCTTCTTTAGCGAATTTTCAATCCTTCTTACTTTCTTTATTCTTTTGGTGATTATTGTGTGTGCATGTGCCAAGTCATTGATAAGAGCGTCTGTTTTCACAAGGGAAGGAGCTCAAGTCATAAAAGACTGCCAGTAAAGACAACCTTTTTGTCATCCATCACGCACGCTGTCCTCGTTTATCGCAAAACAAAAAACCATGGATGTAGAGTCATCCATGGCAGATAAGAAACAACAGCCCCCCTTAAATGAACAAGAACGGGAATAAGAAAAAGCTGAATGGGAAGAAAAACCGACGGAAGAAAAAACGTCGTCTGCGTCTAAAAAATCTTTGTGCCGTATGAACATCTTCTGCTTTTGTGTTCACGTTCTTCTCCAGGAGTTTAACGGAAGGATCATTAACCGTATAATGGTCCGGCAGTAATACAATAGCGCCTTTGTTATTTACGCTTTCAATCTTTACGTGAAGGGCACCAGCCTTTGTATTAATTACCGTCCATTTCCCTATGTTTTTTGTTAATGTTCGACGAAGAGTAGGCATTCTTTGATTTCTCCTTTCTTGATAAATTCACTATAGGATATGAGGAAATACAACGTCTTGTCTTAGTTAAGTGCCCGAATAATCGTCCAGATTTGGTATCACATTCCTTTCGCCGAATGGACGAAAACAATGGATGATATCCTCAAAAAAGAAAGCATCAAATGTAGGCATACGTCCAGTTGTCGATATGTTTATAACGGTGTTCATTCCACTACGAAGCATTGACGAGACGGACATAGACTTCTGGTATAAACGGAACAGCATTCCTGTTGAATAAAAAAACGCTATGGATTGGTTTCCGTAGCGTTTTTTATCGCTAATGTAGAGTCTTATTCTGAAAGGGGAGAGAGATTCAGGAGCCCATGTCCGTATCCCTTCCGTACTCTACTTCGCTTGTTTAGGCGCTTTAAATAACTTTCAGCCTTAGCGCCATTCAGCTCAGGATGGCGGCTAAGCACGAGAGCCGCTCCACCGCTAACATGCGCGGCTGACATTGAGGTACCGCTCTCCGTCCTATATCCGCTTTTCCAGCTGCTTCTTATGTCTACACCAGGTGCCATCATGTCCACCGGGCCTCTTGTGCTCGAAAAGGAAGCCCGCTTCATCTCCTGATCAACCGCTCCGACTGAGATGACCCATGGAAAACGTGCAGGATAATCTACAAGTCCGCTGCGTTCCCCATCGTTTCCTGCCGATGCAACCAAAATCATTCCCTTCTGGTGAGCTTTTCGTGTGGCGTATTCCAGGGCGGCGTTATAGTTACGGTCTCCAAGGCTCATATTCAGCACTTGTATATGGTTATCCATCGCCCATTCGATGCCCCTGATTACATCACTAATTCTCCCGTTGCCGTCCCGATCCATCACTTTAATCCCATAGAGCTGCGCTTCTGGAGCAACTCCATAAAGGCCACCGGCTCGACCGTTAGCGGCAATGATACCAGCTACATGAGTGCCGTGTCCGTTATCGTCTGCAAAATTGCGACTTTGTCCAATGATATTATATCCTCCAGCAACACGGCCGCGCAGAGCCGGATGCGAGGAGGCAATGCCGGTATCCAGTACGCCTACACGAACGCCCTTCCCTGTACTTTTGGGCCAGGCGTCCGGTGCATGAACGGCCTGAATGTTCCAGGGAATGGGAGATGCAGACGGATTGAAGGTAGAGGGGGCGGCCCGGTGTACCCGGATTTGAATGTCCTCCTCAATAAGGGAAAAAGCGGGATGCTTACTAAAAAATTTGATGTTTTCAACATTAGCAACGATGAAGGGGAAATGCTTGTGGCAGTACAAAATCTCAATCCCATTCTGCTTCATACAGACTTTACGAGCTTGATTCATATTAGCTTTTACATGAATCAGATAACGTTTTGCCATAAATCAGCCTCCTCTTTCTACATGGTAGTACCAGTATATGAAAAATTGAGTGAATGGGGATGTAATAGGAGAAGGGAGATACCTAAATTTTTGCCCTATTTTATGGAAGAAGAGAAGGGATGTAAACAAAATCTTGCTGTATCCATTAGTAAACAAGCAAAAAAAAAATACTACATTTAACATTTTTAGGACAGTGAAATTCAAAATGTATGCTATTGCCTCGTTACATATCAAAACTTTTAACAATACAATATAGTATCTTACAAGATAGGGGTGAGTACTTGGATGAATATAAATGCTATTATTGAAATTGTTAAGAAGATTCCAAAAGACAAATGGAACGATGAAAAAACGATAAAAAAAGCAATAAAAGCTGCTGGAAAAGTACATGGAAAGACGTTTTCAGAGGCTGAACTTAACAAATATGTTCAGCAGTTTAGAAGTTTTTCTAAAGGTGGAGGCTCTCTTTCCTTGCTATCTATGCTTCTAAAAAGCGGAGTTAATATGGAACAGATTAATGACATTAAGAAAAAAATGCGAAGCTAAATAATTTCCGAACAAAAAATGATGGTAAAAGTGAAAAATTACGCCGATATACAATTTCACTTTCATCTCCCTTTATCTTTCATATGAAGCACATCTCAATTCTCCGATGGATTTTAAATGAAGGTAGGAACGAAATATATACCGAATAGAAAATCACCCATTCTCCTATCATTAGTTTAAATAAAATCATAAGGGAAGAGGCAAAGAGAAATGAGGAAGGTGTTATCACCTCTACGTTACACAGCCATAGGAGACTCTATTACCGCAGGGATTGGAGCTTGGTTTAATTATGGATATGCTCACCAGTATCGAGATTTTATAGAAAAAGATTGGAAAACACGTGTCATTTTTCGTAATTTAGGGCGGCCCGGCTGGACAAGTCAAGAATTGTTGCACAGGATCAGAAATGACATCACCTTTTTCAAAGCCATACAGACAGCAGATATCATCACATGTTCCATTGGTGGAAACGATTTAATTCAGGCAGGTCGTGTTTATGATAAAACGAAGAATAAAAAAACAGTAGAAATAGCGCTTCAAAATTTTCAACGTAATTTCCTTTCCATTGATCAAAGTATTAAAAACATAAAAAAATCCTCCACTACCTCTTATATGATCTTCTATATCGAACTTTATAATCCGCTGCCTGAATTCCCTCTGGCTCGGCAGTCGGTGAAAAAACTAAATCGAATTCTCCATAAAGCAGCCGACTCCTATACAAAGATTGCCCCTGTATATGCAGCCTTTTTACATCATGAAAATACACTGTTATTTATTGATGGTAAGCACCCAAACTATAAAGGTCATCGAGTAATAGCAGAAACAATTAGAAGATTAGATTATAAACCTTAACACTTGTCTAACTACGTGCCCATCATCTCATGCATCTCTTATTTGACACTCCAAACGGCTGAAGCCGTGGGATTCTTGGTTCGTTAGCGTCCGCAGTCCGTTTCCGTTTTGGACAACGCCCAAGTTCGAGGGTGTGTCATCACCCCGTCCCATGTGGTTAGAGTGTACCCACACGGGCGGCGTACCTGTTACCAGTACGCTAGGCTACTAACCCAGAAATGGCCTTTGCGATATTGATTGCTCCATTTAGATCCGCATGTATGGTGTATCCGCATTTTTTGCACTTGAAGTGTATACCGTTTCGGTTTGCCCTATCCCTATAACCGCATTTACAAGTTTGACTAGTGTAGTCTGGTTTAACTAATTCAAAGCGGATACCTACCATTTCTGCTTTGTACTTAATCATTTTCTGTAGCTGATAGAAAGCCCATGAATGAAGGTTTCTACCAGCTTCTTTTTTAGACTTTGCCCTATTTCGAATATCCGTCAAATCTTCCATTCGAATGATACCAACACCGTTGGTCAATGCGAAATCTACGATTTGACGGCTGATTTTATGGTTCTGATCTTTCATCCAACGAGACTCTTTATCTTTTGATTTTTTGATGGCGGAAAGTTTTTTCAGTTTACCTAGCTTTCTTCGTCTAGCCGCAAAACATCTACGAATAAAAGCAACTTGGTTTCCTTTGAAGAATAATGATTTTGTTCCAACACTGGCGACAGCTATGTATCTCAGTCCTAGATCAACTCCCATGACTTTAGTTTCTTTCCGTTGTTCTACTTCAAAAGTGATTGGAATGGCTAAGTACCATTTTTTCTTTTTCTTATACAGTTTAGCCGCTCCTTGTTTTGCCGTTCCGTTAATGATTCGATTAAGCCATGCTTGTTGATATGGACGTGCTACAACGGGTACACCTATTATTTTCTCTAATGTTGGAAAAGCAACCGTGTAGAAATCTCCTTTCTTTTCTACTTTTAAGTTTTGATTATTAAAGCAACACCATAGTTTTCTAAACGTCTTTGCCTTCTGATTTTTCTTTTGGGACTTTACTTCTCGAATAGTCTGATTAACGATAGCAGAAGGAAACTTTTGTGACGAAAAGTCTTTAAATATCTTGCTCGTTGCTTTGTTTAATTCAGGATGATGCAATAGCCAATTAGCAAATTCTGTGTTCAATTCTGTCATTCGTTGGTACATTTCCTGTTTGACTTGAGTCGGTTTGTGTAGTTCTAGCCTTAGTGTGATCGTTGGCATCGATTCACCCCCTTTTCTTTTGAGATTCCACATAGCGTTTGATTGTTTCACTTGATACATTCCCTGCTGTACTAACGAAGAAAGAGCGTGTCCAAAGACTTGGCAGATGAGACAGGTGTTTAAATTCCTGTCTTAATCGTCTGGAAGTCACTCCTTTCACTCTTGCCATAATATCTGATGGAGAATCAGAGGGAAGACAATTCAAGAACAAATGGCAATGATCAGGCATCACTTCCATAGCAAGAATGATCCAATCATTCTCTTGGCAAATTTCTTCTACTAACTGCTTGAATCGCTCTTCCACTCTGTTCACTAACACTTTTCTTCGATAACGTGGGCAGAAAACAAAATGATAGTTAATTAAAGATACAGTTGTTTTCGTTCTTCGATATTCTTGTTCCATATTATGGATCGTACCAGTTTAATAGTCATACTGCAACAATTAAAGATAAAAAATTGTTGCTCTAAGCAATCCCATGAAGGGATTATCGAGCAACGCTGTCTTTCACCCCACGATTCAAACCGTGGGCTTTCAGACGGTATTTTCTGTAATAAATGAAAATGTGCTTGGATAAAAAAAGTACCTCTAATTATCGGGCGTTATCTTCTATGCGCCCAATTTTCACATTATGCATATAAAGCGAGATACTAATATAACCATTGCTCTTACTCCACATAGTATGGAATTAGATGCCATGTGAAAAGGGGGGAAGAGAATGGGTCTTTTTGGTAGGAAACGATGTGAAGATGAAGAACAGCGGGAAACACGTAAATCAGCCAAAGGACGGCGTGAACGACGTGAAGAACAGCGGGAAACACGTAAATCAGCGAAGGAACAGCGTGAACCACGCAAAGAACGACGCAGAGAACGACGGGAATCACGTGAATAACACGAAATTAATTTCATGTTTGTTTTTTTATTCTTCTCGTGAGCCTTTCTTGTGCGGGTGAAAACGAACGGGGGATATGAATGAAGAATCCCCCTATTCACCGTGCAGGAAGGACAACCTTTAAGAAATAAAGGATAACAAAATCTAACAGATGCTATTACTGAAAAATCATACGTTCCCTCATTTTTGTACGCTCAAAAGTGGGTTTTTACATAAAGTAATAGGATTGGACAGTAATAAAATCTAAAGTTCCTATGTAGAAATGAACGTCAAATCATATTCCATACAAAAACAATGGCCTGGACTTTTCTCGTGTTCTTTCCTCTTTCTCCTTTTGTACGTTTATAAACTAGGTACATGCCTTATCTCTATTATGCCTTTTTTAACATACAATGAGTATGGGACCCAGCAGTACAAAAGAAAAAGGAGGTGTTTTGTCGTGAAGAAGGGCAGTCCAAACCGGAGAAAAGAGCTGCATGTCATCAACCAGCGATTATTAGGAATTAAAAATACGCTGCGTAAAATAGAAGGTAACATAATCGAGACAAAAGATGACAGGGAAAAACTTGAAAATACGTTGTATAACATTGAAGCTCATATTATGGAGACAAAGGATAATAGAGAAAAACTTGAAAATATCCTGGTAGAACTAGCAGAGGTTAAAAAGTATCTAGCCAAAAGAAACAATAGACAACCAAGAAAGCGGCGCGATAAGAGCAACGCGGAAGTTCAAACTGCCCCGGAAACCGCCCCGAAGAGTAGCCAAACAGCAGACACAGAAAAAAGCAGCCTGGGAAATTTACTTGACAATGTAGACCTTGCCCAGATTATAAAACTTTTGCAAAACCCGGTGGTGCAATCGATGTTAAAAAACATTTTATAGAAACAACTCGGATCAAGGGAGCCAGTATGCATCGAACGAGTATCAGGCCATTTTGCGACAACATGGAATGCAAACGAGCATGAGCCGAAAAAGTATGAGATTGTTAGCGTAAGCTAGCCAACCGCAGGAACTGTTGAGGTTATTCCCGTTTCACACAGGTTGTATTAAGATACATCCATCGTGAACGGAGAGTAGGCCTCTTTTTTGTTGACTATGTTTTGACAATTTCCCACAATTCCTTGATATTTGTTCCGCATTTTTTATTTACAGTAAAAGATATTAAGAACCAATTACTGATCAACAGATATAAAAACGATTCTGAAGCTATAGAAACGATTAGGCAAAATGCAGTGGAGAAAGGAGTCATGCTATGGGCTATTATGATGATAGTTTTTCCAGTCAGCTTAAGAAAGAAAGAAGAGAAGGATCCTCGCTGGTTTTTATTGCTTTTGTTTCAGCGATTATGGGTGGTTTGCTTGTGTTAATGATGATGCCGACGCTGCTAAAATCAGGCTATCTCCCAGGTTGGAATGTGGCACCATCCAGTGCACCATCCGGCGGTGAGATAGCCAATTATTCTGTAAACGTTAATTCGGCTGTTGTCGATGCGGTTAAGAAAGTGGAAAATGCGGTCGTCGGTGTGATTAATATTCAAGAAACAACGAATATTTTTGGACAAGTTGCGCGTGGGGAAGCAGGAACCGGCTCAGGGATCGTATTTCGCAAGGCTGGAGATAAAGCATATGTTGTAACGAATAATCATGTAATCGAAGGAGCGCAGAAAGTTCAGGTATCTCTTGCGAATGGTAAGAAAAACATTGATGCTAAAGTTATAGGTACGGATCCGTGGACTGATCTGGCTGTCCTTGAAATTGATGGCTCGAAAGTTCAACAGGTTGCGGAATTCGGTCATTCATCTGCAGTTAAGGTGGGTGAACCGGCGATTGCCATTGGGAACCCTCTTGGTATGACATTCTCCCGCACAGTTACTCAGGGAATTATCAGTTCAACGGAAAGAACGATACCGGTTGACCTGGATGGAGATGGGGAGCAAGATTTTGAAACGAATGTTCTGCAAACGGATGCGGCGATCAATCCGGGAAATAGCGGTGGCCCACTCGTGAATATTTCCGGTCAGGTGATCGGGATCAATAGCTCTAAAATTGCGAAGACAGGAGTGGAAGGACTAGGCTTTGCCATTCCGATCGATGACGCGAGTAAAATTATTGATGATTTGATTGCGCACAAGTCTGTGCAGCGTCCGAAGTTGGGCATTACGCCGGTCGATTTGCAGGCTGTACCGACAGAGGCATGGCAAGACCCGCTGCAATTGCCTGCCGATGTGGAGAGCGGAGTTGTTGTGAAAGATGTAGAACAGTTCAGCCCTGCCGAGAAGGCGGGATTAAAGCAGTATGATGTCATTGTGCAGCTCGATGATCAAAAAATTGAGAATTCGGTACAATTACGCAAGTATTTATTCCAGAAGCGAGTTGGGGATACAGTGAAAGTAACGTTCTATCGCGACGGAAAGCTGCATAGCGTCAATATTGTACTTACAAAACGAAACATGCCGTAAAGAAACCACCGGAACCGGGGAGTCTATCCCCGGTTTTTTCTGTTCGTCGTATTTGCAATGTTTACGGAAAAAGAACGAGCGCTTACGTCTGCGAGTTTTTCTCATATGTTGCATATCATCCCCTTTTTTCGGTATGTTTAATCCATAAAAATTGTTTGTCACGGGGGTGAAACCATGCCATTTCGTATTTATTTGGTTGAGGATGAGGAGAATGTAAATCAATTGCTTGTTTCTTATTTGCGGAAAGAAGGATGGGATGTTGTTTCTTTTCTAACCGGGGAAGAAGCAAGGCAGGCCATCCATCATCGGCCCGACTTATGGATTTTGGACATTATGTTGCCGGATATTGACGGCTATCAGCTCATTCGGGAAATTAAAGCGGATTCCCCTGAGGTTCCGGTGATTTTTATTTCCGCCCGGGATGCAGAACTGGATCGAGTCATTGGGTTGGAGATGGGAAGCGATGACTATTTGGCTAAACCTTTTTTGCCGCGTGAGCTGGTCATTCGTACACGTAAATTATTGGAGCGTGTATACGGGAAAGCTTCTGTTTCCACCTGTGTAATTTCCCTGCCCCCGTATTCGATAGACGAGTCGAAAAGAATGGTTATGCATCATCAGCAGATCATCGAATTGACATCCAAAGAATTCGATTTTTTACTTTTGTTTGCGAAAAATCAGGGCCAAGCATTTTCACGGGAGCAGATTTTAAAGTATGTATGGGGAGAAGACTATTTTGGTACGGATCGAGTAGTGGATGACATTGTAAGGCGTATTCGCAAAAAAATGCCTGACTTGCGTATCGAGACAATATACGGATATGGGTATAGGGTTGTAAAGCAATGAAAAATAAATCCTTAGCCGTACAAATTTGGCTCGTCTTTACCGGTTTTATGGTAGCGTTGGCCTTGCTTGTCGTTTTGCTGGTTCCATTAACTGTTCGTCCTTTTTTAACCCAGGAGATTTATACGAGAATTGAGGATGCTCAAAATTTGCTTTGGATACATGACATGGAAAACATTCCGCCCGGGGCACGACAGAAGCTTGAAAATATTCGAGTAGTCAAGCATGTTTTTTTGTTAGGGGATAGAGTAGTCATCGTTTCTCCGACTGATCTTCCTTTGTCCTTTTTGCAGGAGGTAAAAAGGGAAGCGTTTGAGCAAGAGAGTGATTCGCAAAGGTATGTAGGAAACATAGCGGGTGAAAAGATTTTTTATGTAATTCGCAAGGGAGAAGTCGATGGACAGGATGTTTATCTTTTCTCTTATGTATGGGAAGAATATGAAAACCGGATCATTCAATCGCTTTTTCAACAGTTAATCGGAGTTTTAGGATTTGTGTTGGTAATAAGTTTTCCTTTTTCCTTTTGGCTAGCGAAATATTTATCACGCCCACTAATCAAGATTGAAAAACATGTAAAACGCATCGCAGATATGGATTGGTCGGAACCTTTGCTTTTGGATAGAAAGGACGAAATCGGAAAGTTAGCGCAATCGGTTGAGAGAATGCGGAAAAAACTTATTCAGCAAGATGAAGCCCAGCGCTCTTTCCTGCAGCATGTTTCCCATGAATTGAAAACGCCGGTTATGGTCATTCGCAGTTATATACAAGCCGTGCAGGACGGAATTTATCCAAAAGGAGATTTGCACGGTACAATGAATGTGATTGAAGGAGAAGCGGAGCGTCTAGAAAAGCAAATAAAAAATTTGCTGTATTTAACAAAACTTGATTATTTATCTGATCAGGAGCAGGTTTTTCAGCCTGTCGATATGGCAGAGTTGGTTCATGAAGTGGTAAATCGTTTGCGTTTTCAGCGTGTGGAACTTGAATGGAAGATGCAGTTGATCCCCGTGGTGGTGCAAGGAAACCGGGAGCAGTTGCAAGTGGCGCTAGAGAACATTTTGGACAATCAAATTCGTTATGCGTCGAAACAAATTATAATTTCAGCGCAAAAAGAAAAAAAGCAGGAACAGACATATATAACCTTGCGAATCTGGAATGATGGAGAGAAGATTTCCCAAGATGCTCTGGAAGCCATTTTTCATCCTTTTTATAAAGGAAAGAAAGGACAATTTGGGCTTGGTTTGGCGATTGTCAGGCGCATCGCCGATCTTCATCAGGCGAAAGTCTGGGCGAGGAATGAAGAGGGGGGTGTAGCTTTTTATTTACAAATTTGTTCGGCTTAACATCTCCATACCTTCACGACAAGAGCGAAAAAGCGGTTGCGATGTTTTGGCGGCCGCTTTTTCGCTTTTGCCTGGTTTGGTACAGAATAGAAAGATAAAAAGGCGCGAAGGAAGGAAAGGTGTATTTTTCACTGCATGTTTTTATGTGGTGAGTATGGATAGTCCTGTTTCTTTCTTAATATGTGGAGCTATAGCGCGCATGTAAATATAGGATTTGGAATGTCCATATACAACGGATTTTCACCCCGTTTTTGAAAGCAGCTGAATAAATTAGCCTTTGCCGGAAGAGTGTCGCTGTGCAGCAGATCATCAATTAATGATTGTAGCTGCGGTGAAGCAGTGGTTATTTTCATCGACTGTAAGAATTCCCGCACCGTTTGCCAGAATAAATACTCATCTTGATGACTATAGCGGGCGAGCGTATGAACAAGGTGCCCCAGATGATTAACGAAAAAGTAATACTTTAGACGGAACCATGCTTGTTCGTTGCTATATAAAACGGGACTAGCAGCAGAAATAATCGTATCAACCCAATTTTGCTTTTTCGCTTGTTCGCGGTCTACGCTAATCCCTTCTAAATCACGAACGTAAAATTTGGATGGAAAACCATCTTTTAGCCGAAGCATGGAATTTTGCACGTGCGCCTCAAGGCTGATCCCTGTTTCAGCGAATAGCTGTAAAATCGGCTGCAAAGAAATAGATAAATATTGTTTTAGCCATTCAAACAAGTTAGGTAACTCGCGCTTCTCATTCTGTCTACGAATCGCATAGAATAAGGCCGGTTCTTTTTCTTTAGGAGGTACCTCGAATAAAGAAGCAATGACATAAGGTGTATTTTCTTCCTGGCACTCTGCGGGTGCTTCGCGCAGAATAGCGGAGAAGCTTGCCATAATTTGCTCGTTTTCCGCATGGGTTGCATACGGAATTGATACCGTCCGAAATCCGTTTTCCAATAAGATGGTGAAATTCTCAGAATTATAACGGTCTTTCACACAATGCACGACCTTGGCCGCATCCAGTGTCCGGTATAATTGTTCGCGGGTATTTTCTCTAATAAAATTTGTCACGCGTATATGTAGAGATAGCTTGTAGAAGCATTGATGCTCTGGCGACCAGACCGTACGAACGGAGGAAGTAGGATATACGTTCTTACCTAATGGACCAAGATCGATCAGTTGTTTTTCTTCTATTAATTTTTTAACCAGCGGCTGCGTGAGAAGATACATAGCTTGCCATGGATGGCATGGAAGCAATACATACGATTCATATTCGGTGTTTAGCTGTTGACGGGCTTGCGTTGCGATTGCTTCTGGAATAAAAGGGTCTGTTTCTTCTTCTTGCTTATTGACCCATCCTTCTATAATGAGTTCGGGAGAAAGGGCAAAATAGTGCAGGGGAAAAGCGGCGCCCATTTCAGGCGCGTATTTCCGCAAGTCTTCTGCTGTAAAGCCTTCTGAACTTTTGGGTGTAGGATGAAACGGATGCCCGTAGTAGAGCGATTGTTCCGAGTATCGAAAATCGAAGCGGGCCGTGGCAAGCCCTTCTCTTGTTGTTGTCTGCTGACTGTATATACGCATATTTTTTAAGCTGTTTTTAATCATACGTATCAATTCTTCCTGTTTCTGTTGCCGCAACGTCTTATCGGGTTCTGAAATAGAGACTTCTTGCATAATGAAAAGAACAATTTGTTCAAAGGACAGGGTCTTTTTTCCTGTCTCTGTTTCTTGAAAGAACGTATCTCCATATGCATGATGGCCGCCAGCGGACCAATAGGTAAGTGTCCCGAGAATTGTATTTTTTGTGTGTGGCAAAAAAATTTTCATGGCGGTTTCCGTGTGAACCGGAAGAGAGAGAGTTTGCACCGCTTGCTGATCCCTTGGATCATGATTGCCTGTTTCGCGAAGATACGCGTTCAAAATTCGCTTGAGCATTTCTTTTTCCGTCAGTTTCATCATCGTTTCCTCTTCTTTGTTTACATGTCCGGCAATCGCAGTCATACTTATGCTCCTTTCTTTGAATCATTAAAAGCGTTTTAGAGTTTGTGATGGACATTAAGATTCCGGTTGCTTGAAAGTAGAGAAGAATACCAGATAATCATAGAAGTGAATGCCAATACGATTCCCATGACAAGAAAGACAAACGGGAAGCCGATGTGGCTACCCAGGAACGATCCGAGGAAGGGACCGGTGATTTGGCCGATCATGAGAAGGCTGTTGGTTGCGCCGATTCGTACGCCCTGATTGTCCATATCAGATGTTCGCAGCACATATAACATGACAGATTGCAGGAGTGCACTGTAAGAAAAGCCTTGCAGAAAGCGGACAATAAGAAGCCATTGCAAACTCAAAGTGTACGTCTGAATAAGCATGCAAACAGAGCAAAAAAAGGCAGCCCAGATGAAAGTATACTCAATACGTTGACAATCATTTTTCTTTCCCCACCATGGTGCGCCAACCAGTTCCCCGAATGAAGTCATAGCTAGAAGAATTCCCGCCCAGATAGCTGTTGCTGATGATTGGATCATTTGTTCTACATAAGGAGTAAAAATCGCAAAGGTAGCGAAATCAGCCACTTTTACTAGAATTCCGGCCAGAATGAATGCTCGCACGGCACGGTGTTGATAGAGGGAAGCAAAAGTTTTCCATATACTATTGTGTATGGATTCTGCTTTCGTCTGGGATCGGGTTTCGGTAAGGAAGATAGCCGCTATGATTGCACAGCAACCCGTTAAGAGACCCATTAGCAAAAGCAATGGACGACAGCCCCAAAATTCCACAAGTATGCCTCCGAGAAATGGGCCTAGTAGAAGGCCAAGCGCTGAGGCATTTTCCATTTTTCCCAACGTATATCCTTGGCGATTTTTTGGAGTTTCAGCGCCGATGAAAGCGCTGCTTGCGTCAGAAATTCCACCGAAGGCTCCTTGACACAAACGAAACAGAAAGAATTGGAAGGGAGTTTGTGCAATCCCCATGAAGAACATGCTTAATGCTAAGCCGGATAGGGCGCGAACCACCATCCATTTCCGGCTCCATCTGTCGCTTACTTTGCCCCACAGGGGTGTCATGATGGCGTAAGATAGGGCAGGGGCAGCGAGAGCCAAACCGCTCCAAAGCAGCCTATTTTCTGTATCACCATGACTGAGTGATTCCATAAAAAAGGGGATAAATGGACTAATTCCGGTTAAGCCTGTACTAACCAGAAAACGTCCGCTCCATAGAATTCGAACATTGGTTTTCCATAAGGCAGAATCCATTTACCTTTCATCACACCCCTCCATAAAAGAAAATGACAATCATTATCAATTAATGTGTACATATTAACAGTATTGATAATCATTGTCAATCAGAAATAAGGCACATTACAAATAATTTAAAATTTTTTCTAATCATTGACATGAGAATGATTATCAATAATAATACTCAATAAGTGATATAGATTATCATTATCACTTTTCTTAAAACCATATCTCTTTCCTGGAGGGGAGATGCTCGTAATGCAAAAGTATACTTCTCAATTGGTAAGTACATCTATACGTGTTGCAGACTCTATTATGGATTGCGTGGGAAACACGCCGCTGGTAAGATTAAGGTCGCTTTTTCCTGATTCAGGTGTTTCTTTATATGCCAAGCTGGAGCTGATGAATCCAGGGGGAAGCATGAAAGATCGGCCGGCCCGCTATATTATTGAACAAGGATTATGTGATGGCACCATCAACCAGCATACCCATCTTATTGAGAGCACATCGGGAAATTTGGGCATTGGGCTTGCCATTGCAGCGAAGCGGTACGGTTTGAAGTTTACCTGCGTCGTTGATCCGAAAATAACAAAAACAAATCTTCGGATTCTTACTTATTTGGGCGCAAACATTGACATGGTTCAAGAACCTGATGAGCAGGGAGGATACTTGCAAACGAGGATTCGGCGGGTTAGAGAACTTGTACAGACCATACCGAACGCGTATTGGATCAATCAATATGCGAATCCTTTGAATTGGCAGGCACATTATCATGGAGCAGGCAGTGAGATTGTAAAACAAATAGATGGTCCGATTGATTATCTGGTCTGCGCAGTAAGCACCACGGGAAGTATACTTGGAATTTCACGCAGGGTTCGCGAGGCTTTTCCACAAGTCAAAGTAGTAGCTGTAGATGCGGTCGGTTCGGTGATCTTTGGCACACCGTCTTTGCCGCGTGAGCTTCCAGGAATTGGCGCAAGTCGCGTGCCGGAGCTATTTTCCCCGGATGAAATTGATCAGGTCATTCATGTAGATGACCGTGAATCTGTCACTGGCTGCCTGGCTCTTTTAGAGCGAGAAGGGATTCTTGCCGGCGGATCATCCGGTTCAATTGTAGCCGCATTAGGAAAGCTATTGCCTACGCTGTCGCCCTCGACAAGAGTTGTTACCGTATTTCCTGACCGCGGCGAACGTTATTTGGACAGCGTGTATAACGAAGAATGGGTACAAAAGCTTCTAAGGCTGCAGGTGTCCATCTAATCTTTTATAAGTATTTATAAGTAAATTAATTTGAAAAAAGGGGATTTTTCCATGAATCAACAGCAATCTATTTTATATTTAAGCAAGCAAGATATTATAGCACTGGGTGGGAATACATCCCATCCTTATGTACGCGCGGTGAGGCGTGCGCTTGAATTGCATGCGCAGAAAGATTTTGTTCAGCCTCTTAAACCTTATTTGCGTACAGATGAAAAAAACGGCCACATTGCGGATCGAATTATTGCGATGCCTGCCTATGTGGGCGGAGATGTTTCTATGAGCGGATTAAAGTGGATCGGGAGTAAGCATGATAATCCCAGCAGGCGAGGGATCGAACGGGCAAGCGGTTTAATTATTCTCAATGATCCGGAAAGCAATTATCCGATTGCCATATTGGAGGCAAGCTTAATTAGCGGGATGCGCACGGCGGCTGTTACTGTGATCGGAGCTCAGCATTTGGCCAAACCGGAATTTACAAAGGTTTCGAGCATTGGTTGCGGTGTAATCGCTAGAATGCAACTTACTTCTCTGTTAGAGCAGTTTGCCGCGATTCGGAATGTATATCTCTTCGATGTAAATGATCAAGCCGCGAACCGGCTTGCGGCTGAATTGCGGGAAACGTTTCCGCATGTGACGGTACAGGTAGCAGAAATGGCAGAAAACGCTGTTCGGCAAGCGGAAGTGCTAGTGACCGCGACGGTTGCAGCGGAGCCATACATTCCGTTCGAGTGGCTTAATAAAGGCACCTTTGTAAGCAATATTTCGATTATGGATTTGCATAAAGAGGTATTCTTGCGCGCGGATAAAGTAGTGGTCGACGATTGGGATCAAGCGAATCGCGAGAAAAAGGTAATTCATCAACTTGTGCTTGAAGGGCGCTTTTCGCGTGAACAGTTGCACGCAGAGCTTGGCGAAGTTTTGATTGGGAAAAAGCCGGGACGTGAAGCGGAAGATGAGATTATCATTCTGAATCCTATGGGAATGGCTGTTGAGGACATTGCCAGCGCGGCGGAAATTTACAGGAAAGCGATAGCTAACGATGTCGGAACGAAACTACATTTATAGAACAGGCATAGCTATAAGGAGAACGCGATGAATCATATTATCGATTACATCAAATCCAGGAAAAAAGAACAGCATACCCCTTTTTGCGCCTATATTTATGATCTTTCCGCTTTGCGGGAGCATGTTGCAAAATGCGTTGAAACGTTACCCACAACGTGCCGGCTTTTCTATGCGATTAAGGCGAATTCAGAAGCGGAAATTCTTAAAGCGCTGGCGCCGATTGTCCATGGTTTTGAAGTGGCGTCTCTCGGTGAAATAAAGAAAGTTCGTGCCATTGATGAGAATGTTCCAATTATTTTTGGAGGCCCGGGTAAGACAGACGAGGAGATCGCCGGAGCGATTGAGCATCGGGTAAGCCTTATTCATGTGGAAAGTCTGCATGAACTAAAGAGAGTAAACTACTTGGCAGAAAAATACGGAGCGGTGATTCCTGTTTTATTACGCGTGAATTTGCGCGGCCCTCTACCGAATGCAACGTTAGCAATGGGGGGGCGCCCCACCCAATTTGGAATTGATGAAGCAATGGTTCCGGAGGCGATTTCTTTAGCAAAGCAATTAGATCATATTACCGTTGAAGGATTTCATTTTCATTCGCTATCGAACAATTTGGATGCTGCCCAACATGTACAACTGGTGACCTACTATTGTCAGCTCGTATCTGCGTGGGCAAAGCAATTTGGACAATCTATTCGTTATTTGAACGTCGGCGGCGGAATTGGCGTAAATTATGCTGATTTGCACCGGCAATTCGCATGGGAGCATTTTGTCGAAGAGCTTTCTCCCGTGCTTGAACAGTATTCCTTGCCGGAGATGACAGTATTGTTCGAGTGTGGCCGTTATCTGACCGCTTCTGCCGGTTACTATGCGACAGAAGTGCTTGATATTAAGAAGAATCATGGAAAGAATTACGCGATCGTGCGTGGCGGAACTCATCATTTCCGGCTACCGGTTTCGTGGCAGCATAGTCATCCTTTTGAAGTTATACCTATTGATATCTGGAACTATCCTTTTGAGCGGTATGGATTACAGCAAAGTGATATTACAATTGTCGGTCAGCTATGTACGCCGAAAGATGTGATGGCGAAAGATGTGAAAATAGAACAAGTGAGAATTGGAGATGTCGTTTTGTTTAAATATACGGGTGCTTACGGTTGGGCCATTTCCCATCATGATTTTCTGAGCCACCCTCATCCGGAGCATATTTATTTGTATGAAGGAGGAAGGAGCGATCGTGGATGATATTTTATCATCGTTGCGGTTAATTGATATAAAGAAAATTTGCCTGCATGAGGAGCATGAACATACCCGTCTTGCTCAAACATGTGCCGCTATTTCCACTGATGGCGTACTCCGACATCCACCGCTGGCCATGCAAATGTCAGATGGGCGCTACTTGATCTTGGACGGCGCGCATCGCACAAATGCGTTGCAAAATCTCGGCTGCAAGCGGATCGCCGTACAGATTATAGAGCGTGAGGAAATTCAAATTGGGTCGTGGGATCACGTCATTCCTATGGGAGAATGGCTAGAACAGTTGAAAAACCATCCTTCTATCCGCTGGCAAACGGAACGGGTAAAAAGCGCTCCTATTGTTCAGGTTGTGACAGATACAAACAAATATTATGTGTATGAGGGCGCAGCGGAATCGAGTCCATTGACGAGGCTGGCGATTTGGCACCTTATTGTAAACGCATATAGAAAAGATTATAGCATCAAACGTATTATATCCGGTCATGAGTACCATGTAGAAAAGGGAATGGTACGGCTTTGTTATCCCGCTTACACTCTGCAAGAGATTGAAAGCATTGTTCTTTCTGGAGCCGTCATGCCGGCGGGAGTTACCCGCGTCGTCGTGAATGGCAGGTTATTGAATCTAAATATTCCGCTTTCTTATTTGATGGCTGGTTCATTGAATCAAGCGGAGTGGGAGCAAAAGAAAGAACAGTGGGCGCGCGCGTTGCGATTGTATGCGGAAGCCGTTTATCTTTGCGAAGTATAAGACAGGATTATGGCGCAATATTCACTTGAGGTGAAAAGAATGAATGATATCCTGCTTTCCTTTTTAGATTCAGAACCATTTGTTATGGTAAGACGAAGAATTTTTCGGCAATTAATACAATCCCTGATTTATGAAGGGATGATTCACCCGGAACAACGGTCAGGGAAAGGGGGAGATGTACTGATACTGCCCGGTCGTGACAGGGAGGACAATAGAGTAGAGTATCATTTTCGTGCTACCCGTACATTTAGTTTTGAGCGGATTTGTTTATCATCTGATCCGGTAAAACGGGTCATACATGGAGAAGAAAAAGAGGCAGAGTCTTTGACTACTTTTTTATATGAGATTGCTCCGTTTATTCATGCGTCAGAAGCCAAGCTTTCTTTATTTATAGATGAAATTAATCAAACCTTGCTTAAGGATACGATAGCGCAATGCTATAAACGGGAACAGCCAGCTGAACAAGTGGTAGATTACGATGAGCTGGAAGGAGATATTATGGATGGGCATCTATATCATCCGTGCTATAAATCCAGGATTGGCTTTACATTGAAGGATCATACAGAATTTGGACCGGAGTTTAAACCGCGTCTAACACTCGTATGGGTAGCCATCCAGCGAGAGGAAGCGAGGCTTTCTGTTTCTCATACGTTGGATTATGCTTCTTTTATCCAGCAGGAATTAGGTGCGGATTATGAAAAGTTTATGAAAGTGATTCAAGGCCATGGAAAAAGGCCGGAAGATTATGTGATTGTACCTGTTCACCCATGGCAGTGGAGACACGTAATTATGCACGAATTTTTCGAGCAAATTCAGAGTAAACGGATGATCTGCTTAGGGGAAGGAACGGACGAATATCGCCCGCAACAGTCTATCCGTACATTAGCGAATGCTTCTTCGCGTACCAAGTCATATGTGAAGCTACCGTTAAGCATTACGAATACTTCGACCAGTCGTATCCTGGGTCAGCATACGATTATCAATGCCGCGAGGATTTCTGATTGGTTAGGGAAGATTATGGAAAGTGATTCGTATTTGCGTGAGGAATTGCGACTGGTTTTGCTCAAAGAAGTGATGGGCGTTTCTTATCATCATCAAGGGCTTGTCGATGTCATGGAGCAAAAGGTTTATGGCGTCCTGGGGGCGATCTGGCGCGAAAGTTTATATAAATACTTGGAGCCAGGTGAAACTGCAATTCCATTCAACGCTCTCTGCCATTTGAATGCGGACAAGCGGCCGTTCATCGACTCCTGGATTCAACAGGCAGGGCTTCGTAAGTGGCTAAAGCGGATGTTTGAGATATCGGTTTTACCTCTTATTCATCTCTTATATGCACATGGTGTAGCGATGGAATCACATGCTCAAAATATGATTTTAATTATGCGGGAGGGTATACCTGAGAGAATTGCGCTCAAAGATTTTCATGATGGCATTCGCTACTCGCCTGCTGTTATGTCTACATCAATTGGTTATCCACAAATCGAGTATCCATCTGCAAACCATCCGCGAATCAATCGTAATTCTTTTATCGAGAAAGAGGATCCGTCAGAAATTAAAGATTTTCTGCATGATGCCTTCTTTTTCATTAATTTGTCTGAGTTTGCTTTGTTTTTAAAAAAGCACTATCGTTTATCGGAACAAGATTTTTGGGAGATGGTAGCTGACGTCATCGCGGGGTATCAACAGCGTTTTTCACATTTGCGAGAACGATTTTACCTGTTTGATTTGTTTACGAAAACGATTGAAGTAGAACAGTTGACGAAACGTCGTCTATTTGACGATACAGGGGTTCGAGTACATGCCGTAAAAAATCCTCTTTATATGTTTCAAACAAAGCTAACAGAAATTCGTAAGGAGGTGAAAGCATGATCGAGACAAAGAATGAAACATTTGATGTAGATGTTTTGCTGGAAGAGCAGGCGCTTGTGGTGCAAGAGGCGCTCTCATCACCGCAATATGTAAATGTGCGCCGGCGAATTTTTCGCCAGTTAGTAGAATCCTTATTCTTTGAAGGGATTATCCAGCCCGAGGTTGTAGAAGATACAAAAGAGCAGATTTATTATTTGAGAGGGATAAGTCAAACAGGGGAACCGACTGTTTATTTGTGCCGTGGAAAGCAACATTCTACTTTTGGCCGTATACGCTTGAGCAATCAACCGATTCTTCGTCAGGCGCATGGAGAAGAGAGAGAAGCCGAATCAATTACCCAGTTTCTTCTTGAGGTTTCTGGACAAATCGGCGCCGATGAAACGAGGCTTGCAAATTTTATTCATGAGCTGGAACAAACATTGTTAAAGGATACGTTAGCGCAATACTATCGTTCTCAGGCTCAGGTTATGCTTCGGGAACGTTCTTATGATGAGCTGGAAGGAAACATAATGGATGGCCATCCGTATCATCCAAGTTATAAATCAAGGATTGGATTTAATTATGTTGACAACTACATGTATGGCCCTGAATTTCAAAAGCCGTTTCGCCCTCTTTGGCTAGCTGTACGAAGAGGGAAGGCTCGGTTCTCCATCGCCAAGCATCTGCAATATAAGCGTTTTTTAGATGATGAGCTTGGGGAGGAACAAGTTTATGCTTTTACTGAAAAGGTAAAGGCAACCGGCAATGATCCGAGAGAGTATTTATTTTTGCCTGTTCATCCGTGGCAGTGGAAAACCATCATTGTGTCCGTTTTTCTTGAAGATATACGACGAAATGATATTCTTCTTCTCGGATGCTCGAAAGAGGAATATATTCCGCAGCAGTCCATTCGTACTTTAGCCAATTGTACTTCACGGCAGAAGGCATATCTTAAACTTTCATTAAGTATTATCAATACGTCGACAAGTCGTGTTCTTGCTCCGCATACAGTAGAGAACGCTCCTGTTATTTCTGATTGGCTAAAGCATATCGTAAAGAATGATCCCTTTTTACAAGATGAATTGCGTCTTGTGCTGCTTGGCGAAGTAATGGGTATCTCCTATGATCCGGTGCCGCTCGCGGATTATCTCCAGGAGAAAACGTACGGGGTTCTCAGTTGTATTTGGCGCGAAAGTTTACAGAACTTTATGGATAGTGATGAAGAAGCGATTCCGTTTAACGCGTTGTGTTCTGTTGATCTGGACAATCGGCCATTCATTTCTTCATGGATAGACAGATACGGAGCAGAGCAATGGTTAACGCGATTGCTTACTACAAGCATTCTGCCAATTATTCATTTTCTTTATGTTCATGGGATTGCTCTTGAGTCTCATGCACAAAACATGGTGCTCTTACACAAACAGGGAATGCCGACTCGCGTGGTTCTGAAAGACTTTCATGACGGTATTCGTTTTTCGAGGACGCATGTAGTCGATGCAAAAACGTGCCCGGCTTTATTGCATCCCCCTGAATATCATGCCAGAGTGAACCGGAACTCTTTCATTGAGACGGACGATCCGGAGACTGTGCGTGATTTTGTTCATGATGCCTTTTTCTTCATTAATATAGGTGAACTTGCTTTGTTTATGGAGGAGTATTTTGCATTCAATGAAACGAAATTCTGGTTGCTTGTGCGCGGAATCATTGAAACATATCAACGACGTTTTTTGGAGCATAAAGAACGTTTTTCCCTCTTTAATTTTTTTGCCCCAACGATTGGAGTCGAGCAGTTAACTAAGAGAAGGCTCTTTCCTGATACGGAATTGCGCATTCAGCAGGCCAGGAACCCTTTGTACCGTAAAGATGTTGATTAATCAGGATTTAGGATTGCGGACGGGAATCCTCTGCCTCTTTAGAGGAGAGATGAGAGTCCGCTTTGCCCGAATCCCCCTTGCGGGGATTACAAGGGCAAATTTTTTGTTATTTTCACTGACTATATGTAATTGAAAACGCTCAATATAATACATGTTAAACAGCTTTTTGTGCTATACTATATGTATGAAAAAATCTACCATAAAACATGCTCGAACCTGTGTCTACAATGTTAATTATCACATCGTTTGGTCTGTAAAATACCGAAGAAAAGTACTCACTTCCGAGATAGAAGGCTACTTGAAAGACCTTTTTCAAGAAATCGCACAGGAAAAAGAGTTTGAAGTCGTCATGATGGAAGTCGGCGAACAAGACCACATTCACGTTTTTGCTTCTGCTCATCCAAAGATCCCCCCCTCGTATATTGTGAAAATGCTGAAAGGAATTTCTGCCCGTAAACTGTTTTTGAAATTTCCACAACTGAAAAAAAGATTATGGGGCGGTCATCTTTGGAACAGTAGCTTTTACATCGAAACCATTGGTTCGATCTCAGAAGATGTAATTCGCAATTATATCGAAAATCAGAAAAAAGGAGATTCGTAATGCTACGAACGTATAAGTTTCGTATTGAGCCAACCAAAGAACAGCGAGAAAGAATAAACGAAACGCTCATGTATTGCCGATGGCTCTATAACGCCTTGCTTGAACAGCGAATTACGGCGTATAAAAAGTGTGGTGTATCCCTGACGTTCTATTCCCAAAAGAAAGAGTTACCTGCGCTGAAAAAGGTGTGTGAAGAGTATAAGGATGTTCATTCGCAAGTCTTACAAAACGTAGTCGAACGTCTGGATAAAGCGTATCAAGCCTTTTTCAGACGGTTGAAGCGTGGCGAAAAAGCAGGATTTCCTCGCTTCAAAGGGATGAATCGCTATCACAGTTTCACGTATCCGCAATCAGGATTTTCACTCGAAGGAAAGTACATCACGCTGTCCAAAGTTGGAACCGTTCGAATCAAACTACATCGTCAAGTGCAAGGTATAATCAAAACGTGCACAGTCATCGCTAAAAATGGACGATATTATGTTTGTTTGTCCTGTGAAATGGAAACAAAAACGCAATCAACAGGGAAAAAGATCGGTGTAGATTTGGGCTTACAGCATCTGGCGATCACATCGGATGGTGATTTTTATCATGTCCCCAAGTATTTGCGTAAAAGCGAGCGACAACTCAAAAAGTTACAGCGTATCGTATCAAGGCGAAAGAAAGGGTCAAACCGCCGTAAAAAGGCTGTGGTACTCCTCGCCAAGAAGCATGAGTACATTGCGAATCAGCGCAGAAATAATGCTCATCAGATTTCGCGTCAATTGGTCAATCGCTATGATTTGATCGCCTTTGAAGACTTGAAAATCACAAACATGGTGAAAAATCATCATCTTGCAAAGAGTATTGCAGACGCAGGGTGGAATCAACTTGTACAGTTCACCACTTACAAGGCTGAAAGTGCTGGTAAGCGTGTTGTTCTGGTTGATCCACGAAACACAAGTCAACAATGCTCAAGCTGTGATGAAATCGTAAAGAAAACATTGGCTGTACGGACACATCATTGCCCTTCTTGTGGATTTGAATGTGACCGTGATGTAAATGCCGCCAAAAACATTCTCAAACGGGCAGTACAACAACTACAAAACGTGTCGTAAGACACGCTAGGCTAGGAACTAGCCTTCGTGGAGAGTGCGACAATAGTCGGCTCGATGAAGCGAGAAGCTCTCCAATTTATTGGAGAGAGGTTCACGTAGGATAAACATATGCCTTTTGATTTTCTTCTACGTAGCGCTGAAGGCAAAAGCAAGAAAGCGGCCGCAATCATCTCTATCTTTGAGTTGCCAGATGTTTTGCGGCCGCTGCTTTTGTCGAAGCGATGCAGACAGATCATGCTTCTTTGTAGAAAATGAACGAAAGCCTAGGAAGAAGAGGAACATTTTCCAATATCTAGAGCAGAATGCTATTTTTGCTCCCGAATCAACAAGTATATTAAGTAGGGGACGCCGATGATGGCAGTGACAATCCCGCAAGGAATTTCAATCGGCGCGAACAGAGTTTTGCCGATCAAATCGGATAGCATAACGAGCAGTCCGCCAACTAACGCTGCTGTAATTAGGAGAACCCTATGTGATGAGCCAACGAGACGACGGGAAATATGGGGCGCCATAAGCCCAACGAAGCTAATAACACCGGCAGCGGCAACAGATGCCCCTGCAAGAGCAATGCTTATAAGCAATAGCCATCCCCGCTGCCACTCCACTCTGCTTCCCACCCCACGGGCAATGTCGTCGCCGAGCTGAAGGATATCCAAGTGGCGCGCGAGGCCAAACGTCACACAGAAGAGAAGGAAAATCCAAGGGAATAAGGACCAAACATGTTCCCATCCCCGCGCGTACACGCTGCCGACCAGCCAGATGGTTGCTTTCGTTACCAATTGAATCTTGCCGTGGGTCTGGATCAGCAAGATAAATGCTTGGGCGATGGCGGCAATTCCGATCCCGATAAGTACAAGACGCAGCGGTGAGTCTCCATTTTTCCAAGCGAGAAGGTAGACAAGCGCTCCGGCAATGAAAGCGCCGGCAAAGGCAGCGAATGGGACGAAAAAGATAGACACAGCAGGAAAGAGGATAATCATAATGGACGCTCCTAGGCCAGCTCCAGCATTAAGTCCGATCACGCTGGGAGAAGCCAGCGGATTCCGGGTTAATGCCTGAAGAATGGTTCCAGAAACAGCAAGTCCTATTCCCACAAGAAAAGCAACCAGCGTACGGGGCAGGCGCAGTGTGTAGATGACAAATTCATATTTTTTTTCGCCGTATCCTGCCAGCGTTTTTATCACATCCGCAAACGGGATACGGAACTCGCCGATCCCAATCGTAATCCAAGCAACCACCAGGTTGCATAGAAGCAGAACGAGCAAAACAAGCAAATACCGACTGCTTATTATGGGGAAGAATGCGGTTCTTAAAAAATGAAAATTTGTCGTACGGTTCATAGCTTCCAATCCTTTTTTCGGACGATATAAATAAAAAAGGGTGCTCCGAGTATAGCTGTCATAATTCCGACAGGGAGATCCTGCGGATAAATAACGAATCGCGCGGCGGTGTCAGCCAGCAGCAGCAATGTCGCGCCCAATACTGCCGAATAGATGAAAATCCAGCGGAAATTCGCCCCTGCCAACGAACGCGCTAGGTGAGGAACCGCCAAGCCGATAAAGCTAATCGGGCCCGCGATGGAAACAGCGCTGCCAGCCAGCAACACGACAGCAAACATAGCTGTGACTTTAACCCATGCCGTTCTCTGGCCCAGGCCGGTAGCGATCTCTTCGCCAAAAACGAGCACTTCGATTTTTTTTGCGATAAATAAAGCAATAATAAGCCCGAAAAGCATAAAAGGAAGAATATCTAAAAATAGCTCGATACTGCGCCCGGACACCGAACCTGCCAGCCAGAAACGCATCTCGTCAAAGGAGCGCTCGCTTAAAATTAAAAGAGCCTGTGTGATCGAGACAAGCAGAGTGGTTAAAGATGCGCCAGCAAGTGTAAGCTTTACCGGTGTCATACCATTTTTGCCGATGGTGCTGAAGATATAGACCAGGCATGCTGCAAGGCCTGCCCCTAGAAAAGCAAACCAAATATGGTTTAGTGTTGAAGAAGCAGGAAAAAAAAGAAGGCTGCTCACCACTCCCAACGCTGCGCCGTGATTCATGCCTAGCAGTTCGGGAGAAGCCAGCGGATTTCTTGTTAATGCTTGCATGATCGCTCCGCTTACGCCCAGACAGGCGCCGACCGCCAGAGCGATGAGCGCGCGGGGTAAGCGCACAGCTTGAATAATTACATGATCTTCGGAGTCATTGTTGAAGGCAACAAAGGACGAATAAATAGTCGGATAGGAAATCGGCTTTGTTCCGTATACGATGCTTGCGAAAAAGCAAACAAGCAGCAGAAGAAGAAAAAAGGTAAACCGAAAACCGGGAAATATACGGGCAAACAAGCTCACAATACCCTCCATGTAAAATTTGGATTGACAGAAAAAGACAAAATAGTATACCCTTTAACTGAAAATGATAATTTATATCAATTATAAATTTGACAATTCTTATTTTAAGGGAGGAACCTGTAAATGGCAAGGAAAAAGCGTTCATATTATTTTTTATGTATTTGGCTGATAGCCATTGTACTATTGATGACGGCATGCGGCGGTCAGACAGCATCAGCTCCAGAAAAAGCTGAATCTTCCGGCTCTTCTGAGCAGGTGATTAAGCATGCTATGGGAGAAACCAAATTGACGAAGAAACCAGAACGGGTCGTTACGCTTGATAATGGCGCGTTGGACAATGTGTTGGCATTGGGAGTAAAGCCTGTGGGGGCGGCTACGGTGTTCGCGGATCATCCGTTCCCGTCGTATCTCAAAGGAGTAGAAGGAATCGAAAAGGTGGGAACCATTAATCAGCCGAACTTGGAGACGATCGCTGCTTTGCAACCTGATTTGATTCTAGGTTCAAAAGATACGCACGAAGCGATTTATGAGAAGCTAAGTCAAATTGCTCCAACTGTGTTTGTTGAGACATTGGGGGCTACATGGAAAGAAAATCTTAAGTTGCAGGCGGAAGCGTTAGGTAAAACGAAAGAGGCAGAAAAATTGTTGAATGATTACAATAACCGTATTGAAGAGTTCAAAGTAAAGATGGGTGATCGTCTCACAAAAACTCATGTCTCTATTTTGCGCCCACGCAAAGATAATGTCACTGTTTATTTAAGAGATAATTTTAGCGGCAGCATTATTCAAGATGCCGGTCTTCCGCGCCCTGCCGCACAGGATAAAAATGAATTCAGCGTAAAGCTTAACGAAGAACGCGTTGCGGACATGGAGGGGGATGCTATCTTCTGGTTTACACGTGACGAAGAAAATCTTTTAACAAGCAAAATTATGTCCAATCCTACATGGAAACAATTCAAAGCAGTAAAAGAAAATAAAGTATACCGGGTGTCCGATGAGACATGGTTAAGTGGTCTGGGCTATCAGGCAGCTAACCGCGTGGTAGATGATTTGTTTGCTAATCTTGCGAAGTAGTTATAAACAAGCTCTATTAAGTGTTTAATGAAATATCTTTGGATAGGAGAGAAGAAAAGAGTTCAGTCCGAAAAAAGATACGCTGCTTTTCTCTCTCCTTTATTTCATAACTGTGTATTTATATTGTTTCGTATATGATTTTTCCTGTTTCCGATAGCTCATACCCTCCGATTGCTTTCATGTCATTTTTAAACGAAGGAGAATGTAAAGTATCACATAGTATTTCGATGAACGGTTCGTTTTCTGGAGTTTTTAAAATGACAAGGTCATAACGTTCTTTAATTAGCGGAACGAAGTCCACCCCTACAATAGAAGCCGCTTTTTCACTGCCGATTCCCACGTCGGCGTCGCCGTTGGCGATAGCTCCTGCAACCCCTAAATGGCTAGATTCTTCCACTGTATACCCCTTAATGTTCTGGCCGATGATTTGACGGAGCCGCAATTGTTCGTCAAGCAGCACGCGAATACCTGACCCTTTTTCACGGTTGACAATTTTTATTGTCGGCCTGGTTAAATCTTCCCAGGTTTGAATTTGTTTCGGATTCCCCTTTTTTACGTAAAATCCAGCCCAACGTGACACGAGGTTTACTACGAGAAAGCGGTGGCCGACCAGAAGTTTTTTGATGTACGGAATATTATACTCTCCCGTATCTCCGTCCCACAGGTGGGTGCTGACAATATCCGCCTCTCCCTTATACATGGAAATAAGACCGTTCAGGCTACCTGTGTACGAACGCAAGGGACGATACAGGGAAGAACGTTTTTCTAAATGCTTTACGAGTATATCAAGGCTTAAATCCTGACCGCTAATGATGATCGGGCGACTAGGCGATGGAGAGTGCAAAGCAGTATTTTTTTCGGAAACGAGAGAAGAAGTCGGTTGGGACGAATGGGGCGGGGGATAGATTTCGCCTTTTGCCTTTGCTTTATAGGTTTCCAGATCTTGAGCATCGACACGCATTTGCCTTCCGACGCGATAGGCCCGAATTTCCCCCTTTTTAATCAGATCGTATACAGTTAATTTGGATACTTTTAGGATATTAGCGATTTCTTCGGTTGTATAAGAGATATTACTCATGTTTCCACCATCCAATTTTGTAACTTAAATTCAACCCTATTATTTATAACTATTTATATTTATTTATAATTAGATATAATTGGATATATCGCTTTTGATATTTCGACTTATTTTCTCTCTCCTTCAATCACGAGAGAATGTCGATAGATCAAACGTGATTTATATAAAAATAAAATAAAGGAGAGGCGTATATTGAAGCGGGTTTTATCGTTGTTGTTAGTATTATTATTGTTTGTTTTAGCAGGGTGCACGAACAGTGGCTCATCTTCCAAGAGCGAAGAGTTGTCCGCACCTGCTGAAAAAGTTGAACTTACTATTTCTGCGGCGGCGAGTTTGACAGATGCCCTAAAGGAAATAAAAGCCGCTTTTGAGAAGGAAAATCCCAATACTATTGTAACATATACGTTTGGAAGCTCAGGCAGGCTTGCCAAGCAAATTGAACAGGGAGCCCCGATCGATGCTTTTTTATCCGCCAGCAAAAAAGATATGGATACATTACAGGATAAAAACTTGATTGCAGCAGATACGCGTGTCGATTTTGCCGCAAATGAGCTTGTGTTAGTGGCACCAAAGGACAGTTCTTTACATATTGATTCATTTGACAAATTGTCACCTGAACACATAAAACAACTGGCTGTTGGGGAGCCAGAGAGTGTTCCGGCGGGAAGATATACAAAAGAAACATTGGAAAATATTGGATTGTGGAACAAGTTACAGGACAAGCTTGTATTAGGAAAAGATGTACGTCAAGTGCTTACGTATGTAGAATCGGGTAATGCAGATGTTGGAGTGGTGTATGCAAGCGATGCTAGAATTTCCAAAAAAGTGAAAGTGCTGGCTATCGCCAAATCGGAATGGCACAAGCCGATTGTCTATCCTGGCGCGGTAACGGCGAACACGCAACATGCTGACCAGGCTAAGGCATTTTTGAAATATCTGGCGAGTAAAAAAGGCAAAGAAATATTAGGAAAATATGGATTTAAATAAACAAGGTTGATACTTTATGGCTGACATGACAATGGGGCCGCTGTTTTTGTCTTTAAAAGTGGCCGGGATATCTACGCTTATCGTCTTTATAACCGGAGTATTGATTGCGTTTGTGCTTGCTCGTAAGAATTTTCCAGGAAAAAGTGTGATCGAATCACTATTCCTGTTACCGCTTGTCCTGCCGCCCACCGTTGTCGGATTCGGGCTTCTTATCTTATTTGGAAAGAACGGATGGGTAGGTCGCTGGCTGTTGGAATGGTTCGATGTACAAATTGTGTTTACATGGATCGGGGCGGTGATTGCTTCTGTGGTCGTTTCTTTCCCTTTGATGTATCAGTCTTCTGCCGCCGCTTTTCAATCTTTGGATAAAAAACTGGAACAAGCCGCGCGCACGATGGGGGCATCGGAATGGCGAGTGTTTTGGACGGTTTCGTTTCCTCTGGCATGGCCCGGAATATTGGCAGGATTGGTGCTTGCTTTTGCTCGCGGGCTTGGAGAATTTGGAGCGACGCTCATGCTTGCCGGATATATTCCGGGAAAAACGGACACCATTCCGCTGGCGATCTATTTTGCGGTAGAAGCAGGGCAAATAGAGAAAGCTACGTATTGGGTGATCGTGATTGTGGCGCTCGGATTTAGTACGATGATGTGGCTCAATTGGTGGAGCCGCAGGAATCTGCGCCGTTTCGCCGAAAGCAAAGAGGGTGAATGAAAGATGTTAAGCGTTGAGATATGCAAAAAGTTACCGCACTTTCTTCTGGATGTTCAATTTGAAGCTGAAGATGAAATTATTATTTTATTCGGTCCTTCCGGCTCTGGAAAAACCACGATTTTAAATAGCATCGCTGGAATTGTTCAGCCTGATGCCGGGCTGATTCAGCTCAATGGTTTGGTGTTTTTTGACAGAAAGGCCAAGCCGTTACCTACAAGAGCGCGACGGATCGGGTATTTGTTCCAGGATTATGCCCTTTTTCCGCATATGACCGTGGAGAAAAATATTTTGTATGGAGTAAGAAATAAACGTGATCATAAGAAGCGCGCTTTAATCGAGAAATTGTTGGATGTCCTTAAGATTTCACATCTTTTGCCCAAATATCCTCATCAAATTTCCGGTGGAGAAAAACAACGGACAGCGCTGGCACGGGCGCTGGCGACAGAGCCAGAGTTGTTGCTTCTGGATGAACCTTTTTCCGCGCTGGATAAGGACACGCGTTTGCAATGTCAGAATGAGCTTCTGGAATTACATCGTATGTGGAGGATTCCCGTGCTGCTTGTTACACACGATGAAGAAGAGGCGAAGAAGCTTGGAAATCGGGTGTTATTCCTTAAGCAAGGGAAAATACGATAAAAAAGCTGTACCGAATAGATGGTACAGCTCTTTTTAACACTTTTTATGATTTGTATCTTGGTAACAGAACCTGGTTATTTTTATTAGCCATGATTTGTATAAATATGATATAATCAAATTATCAAAATAAATTTATAAAGAAAGGGTTCGAAACCATGTTGCCTGCCAGGCAGATATGGAAGCGGTTTGATCTCTCATATATTTAGCGCCGTAGTCAGGTTGTTATGAACATAGGTCAAAACAACTAACTACGGATGGGAGATTATGCGAACAAAACAATCGTATAGAACCTCTGCCGTAGTTAGTTGTTATTACACTACTACGGAAAGAGGCTTCTTATATGAGGAAACAAAGTATTCGCTCGGTTTTGATGATTTTGTTAGGAACGTTTATTTTGGCTTTTGGCTATTACCACATTAATTTCCAAAACAATTTATTAGAAGGTGGTTTTGTCGGTCTTTCTCTTCTGCTTAAGTACGTATTTGACTTTTCACCTGCAATCACAATACTTCTATTTGATCTCCCGTTTTTCATCCTGATTCTTTTCAAAAAAAGTCCGCAGTTTATCTTAAAGACGGCTTTAGGCACGTTTGCTTTTTCCTTATTTTATGAGTTGTGCGAATTGTATTCACCGTTGATTTTTGATTTTAGCCATATGATGGTGCTGGCTTCCGTTCTTTCGGGGATTATCACCGGTTATGGTGCCGGACTTGTCCTGCGCTATGGCGGAACAACGGGTGGAGAGGATTTGCTCTGTCTTTTTATCAGTAAAGGTACCGGTATATCGATAGGAACCGTGTTTCTCATTTTAGACTTAATCGTATTAGGTTTATCTTCATTCTTTTTGCCTTTAGATAAACTTTTTTATACGATTCTGGCGGTTATTGTTGCCGGAAAAGTGATTACCTGGACTGTGCATTTTGGGGAAGAAAAAGAGGGAGAGCAGCAATTGTCTGAGCAGATGATTTGAATGGATAATTTGGTTAGCGAAAAACCCCTGTGCAGGGGTTTTTCGTATGGCTGACATTTAGCAGTAAGATATACACAATAGGGTTGTTCCTACTGTTTTAGACTGGATAACCTTCTTTTGTTTTTGCCATGATATACTTGATGCTTCTTTCTTTTTGTCTTTTCAGGAACTTATGTTACTCTTATCTTAATGAATATGCGGAGCTTCTCAGGATGAAGTGGTTGAACATATAAAGGAGGCTTCATTTTTATGTGGGCGTTAATGGAACTTATAGGGTTTGCGGGACTCATTTTATTTGGGACGTTAGCAATTGTTTCCGTTATGCGAAACAGAGATCCGAAAAACTACATGAAATTAGCCAGTATTTTTTTTGTTATTCTTATTATTGCAATTATACTGGATAGGCAGTTAGAAACACCATTACAGACTCTCCTTCTGTAGTCACTCAACATAAAATCAAATAAAGAAAGCGAACAGACGGCTCAGAATCGGGCCGTCTATTTGTTTTTTTATTGGTTTGAGTTCGCCTATTGAAAGGCTTATCTGACCGTCTATATATGATGTAAGTATATGAAATTAATTACAAAAAGAGGCTTCATATCCACATTTATTATAATGAAATCGTATTCTATGTACGTTATGGTATACATGAAACAAAACATATGCCTAATCCAATTTTGATACACGTTGGAACGGGGGAACCAATGATTTGGGGTGAAACCGCGCATGCGCGGTCGGGCGTCTTTCGACCGAACCCGTCAGCTAACCTCGTCGGCAGATAAGAGAGGGAATCATGAAAAAAAATTTCAAAGCAGTAACAGCAAGTCTATTAACAGCAGGAATTTTGCTTGGGGGAATGGCTGCACCCATGCAGGCAGAAGCTGCAGATATTTCTGCAAAATACGGAAGTACTTTGAATATCAGTAACGAAAGTCGTGTGATTGACAATATTATCAATACTGGCAAAGGCCTGATTGGCAAAGCAAAGTACAGACATGCCTATGTGCCTGGAAAATATATGGATTGTTCCGGTTTTATTTATTATATATTCAAAAAGAACGGAATTAACATAAATACGCTGGATGATGACAAACAGGTAAAGCTTGGCTCATACGTTCCAAAAAACCAGCTAAAAAAAGGAGATTTAGTATTTTTTAGCACTAAGAAAAACAAATGGGATATTACTCATGTTGGTATATATATCGGGAGTGGAAAAATTCTGCATATGGCCAACACGAAATATAATGTTACGATCAGCAGTTTGAACAGTTCTTGGTATAAAAAGTATTATGTAACTGCCCGTCGTGTTGTAAAATAGAAAATATGACTAAGATAAAAACCAGTCTATGTCGATAGGCTGGTTTTTATCTTGATGATTAGGAAAAACTTGCGAAGCATTTGTCCGCGAGTTTTTTCTATCTGGAAAACATATCTAGAACAAAAATGAAGTGGAGTGGATGAGACATGGGAAGAAAGGCGAGCTTGTCTATCATATGGTTTATTTGCGTATGGATACTTGCTGCCTGTAGCACAGGTTCCCAGGACAGTTTTCAAGAAACAAAGGCAGTCGTAAATGTTAACGAGCAGCAACTGCAGAAGGCAAAAGTGGTTAGAGTCGTGGATGGGGACACATTTGTGGTAAATGTGAAGGGAAAAGAACGGAAGATACGGTTGATTCTTGTTGATACGCCGGAATCGAAAGCACCAAACCGGCCGAAAGGATATCTCGGAGAAGAAGCAAAGCAATATACGACGAGGCGTCTAGAAGGCAAGGAAGTTTGGCTTGAAAAAGATGTCCAGTCCACGGATCGGTACGGACGGTGGCTGCGTTATGTATATCTTGATGTGAAAGACGGTAAAGGGGAATTTTTCAATGGTACGCTTGTTAGAAGTGGTCTGGCGCGCCTGGCGACGTTTCCGCCGAATGTAAAATACGTCGACCAGATCCGCGAATGGCAAACGGAAGCGCGGGAAGCGGAGCGCGGCGTATGGAAGAACATTAAGGAAGCATTTCCGGATCGCAAAGTGGAAAAATAGCTGAAACTTTTATAATGTTGCCACGTATAGCATACACGGATAGAAGAATAAGGTTATGCTGTATAACGGATAACAATTATAGCCAGGTATTTTTTGCATAAAATCTCAGGATAGTTAGAATCATTCGGTAAGGAAGGGAGTCGTTGAGATGTTCAAAAAGATGATGGCGAAGCTGGGATTCGGGTCGGCCAGAGTAGATCTGGTACTTCGCAATAGCGAGTTTATACTTGGCGATACAGTCGAAGGAGAGCTTGTGATTCAGGGTGGTGCCGTCGAACAATACATAAAAAAAATCGACGTTCAGTTTATGATGGCCATTCGCACGAAGCAAAACGAATACAGGCAGGCTATCGCTACCATTCCGTTTGCCTGCAATTTTAATATTGGGGCGGAAGAAAGAAAGGTGTTTCCGTTTCGGTATGAATTGCCGAAAGATCTGCTGATTTCAAGCCATACGGTAGCATATTATTTTGTGACCAATCTCGATATTGCAGCGGGGGTAGACAATCAGGACCGCGACTACATTCGCGTTAATCCGCCGCAGCGCTTCCAAAACATTATTGCTGCTTTTGAGCAGTTAGGCTTTCGCGAAAAACATGATTCCCGCAAGTTCAACGGCTACGCACAGGAGTTTGAGTTTTTCCCGACCACATTTTTGCGGGACAGGGTAAAAGAAGTAGAGTTTATCGCTGCTATCGAAGAGGAGCAAATCCGCCTGTTGCTTGAATTGGATCTGCCTTCCTTTGGACATGAGGTGGAAATCAAACACGAAGTTGCGCTTTCCAACGAGCTGCTTGCTGATCCTGCAAGTGTGGCAGACTATTTGCGCGGTGTGATGGAAGAAATGGTAGACAATCCGCACGCGTATCTCCATCAACGCTCAATGATGGAACATGACCATCATCACCACCGTCATGGTGGCTTTGCCGGGGCGATGGGCGGCTTTGCTGCCGGTTTGCTTGGCGGTATGATTTTGTCTGAGATTATGGATGAAGTGATGGACGGTGTAGGAGGGGGAGACGCAATCGAAAGCGCGTTTGACGGCGGGGACGACGGAGGCGGTTTCGGTGACTTCTTCGGTGATATGTTTGACGGTGGAGACGAATAATCATACATGGAAAACGGAAGCCCCGGAACAAATTCGGGGCTTCTTCTCATGCTTTAACTTTTATTTCAGAAAGCGCTCGCCTATGTCCGGGGGCGGTAGCATACATGTTTCTAGCTTTCCAAACCAGCGATAGCGATTGCGAGCAACCCAATTATATATTATATCTCGAAGCGGACGGGGAACCATGATGAATACATACAACAGGGACCAAATTCCGCCTAGTTTACGTGCCACACGGAGCGCTGCGGATGATTTGGTATATGCTTTGCCATTGTCTAGCAGTATGACACTGTTGAGTGTATCGCTAGGCAGACCGTATTGTTGCAGTAAGCGCTGGCCTGTATTCGATTGTAAGGAAGCGAAACGAAAGTTTCTCTGCGGATCGCGTGGAATGATAAACTTTACCGCCTGATTGCAGAGATTGCATACTCCGTCAAAAAGCAGAATGGTATTATGGGAAGAAACGCCCATGAGAAAAAGCCTCCTGTTTTATTGTATAGAGCAAGGGCGAACACTAAAAACAGAAAAACGACAGGAAGCCGCGAAGCGGCTTTTCTGCCGTTGCTTGTTCATATAATATGTAAAATCTCTTCCACTGGTTTGCGCGGCAATTTCGCCGGAGTTTCGGCCGGATATCCAAGCGCGATAACCATGTTAATTTGTTTTTCTGACCCGATTTGTAAATAGTCACGCAACCGCTCTTGAGCTAGCAATACAGGGCCTGTCATTGGGCAAGTTGCCATTCCCATCGCGTGAGCGGCAAGCATGAGATTCTGCGCCGCAAGGCAACTGCTTTTAATTCCTTCTTCTTCCCATACGGAGGATGAGATCATTCCAAGCGGCTCAAAAATTTTGTCTCGGAACTTGGAAGTATAAGGCGTAGCCAAGCAAACAATGAGCGCAGGCGCACCGGTAAATGCGGTGGCGTATGGCCCGAACGATCTTGTCAGCAAGCGACCTTCCTTCTGCAGCCCTCGTTTTTGTGCTTCATTCGCAATTTTATGCAATTCTTCCCATGTCATATCGGAAATTTCTTGAATCTTTTGTTTATCTAAAATCGCGATAAATTCCCATGTTTGTGAGTTGGTATCGCTTGGCGCGTATCTGGCGCAGTCAATCAGTTCTTTCACTTGCTCCGCGCTAACGGGCTGTTCTGTAAACTTCCGGACGCTTCGCCGTCCCAGCACAATCTCTTTAAATTCATTGTATTCCATTGTTTGGTTTCACCCGCTTTTTTTCTTATCTCAAACAAGCAGTATTATTATATCATAAAGTATTGACACCTGATAATAAATATTAACGCGAAAATAGAGCGGACAAAAAGTGCCGCTCTATTTTTATTGGATTTGATGACTTTTACGAAGCTTTCCACGAAAGATATTGTGTAAGCACGCGAATGGCGACTTCAATCGCACTTTCATTCGGCTCGATTTTCGCGTGGTGCAGTCCGTATGGCGTATCGACACCGAGCCAGAAGAGAAAACCTGGAATTTCGGCGAGGAAGTAGCCGAAGTCCTCACCGGTCATCGCAGTTTTACATTCGATAAGGGCGGCGACACCCGTATCTTTTACCCAGTTCATAAACTCGTGGGTCAGCGTTTCATCATTGTATACCTGGCAGTAGTTCGCTCCATAGTCAATCGCAGCTTGGCATTCAAAGCCAGCTTCTGTACCGCGGACGAGCGCTTCGATGCGCGACTTTACTTTTTGCATTGATTCCATTGAAAGGGTGCGGATCGTTCCTTCAAGGCGGGCTTTCTCAGCGATAATGTTTTGTTTTGTGCCACCTTCGATTTTTCCGATTGTAACAACTGCGGAGTCGAGCGGATCAATATTGCGGGAGACGATGCTTTGCAGTTGGGTTGCCAGATGGGCCGCCGCAATGACCATATCGTTGGCTGTATGCGGGAACGCCGCATGACCGCCCTTGCCGTATAAATCGATGAACAGCTCGGATGTATTGGCGAACAGGATGCCCGGTTTTAGCGCTATCGTACCCACCGGATATTCTGGCGCGATGTGCAGGGCAAAAATAGCATCCGGGCGCCATTCATTGAATTCTTCGCTTGCGAGCATCGGCTGCGCGCCTCCCGGGCCTTCTTCCGCAGGTTGAAAAATAAAAATTAAATCGTCTTTCACCTGATTTTCCACAAAGTATGTCAGTACACCAAGCGCAATAGCCATGTGCATATCGTGGCCGCAGGCGTGCATATAGCCCGGATGTGTAGACTTGAATGCATAGGATGTTTCTTCTGGGATGGGCAACCCGTCCATATCGGCCCTGTATCCAAGTCGTTTAGTAGGATTTGCCCCTTTTACCTTGATGAGAATGCCAGTGCGCCATGTTTTAATTTCCATTCGTTCCTGTGGAAGTGTGGCCAAATAGTCTAGCAAAAAGCGTTGGGTTTTAAACTCCGCAAATCCCGGTTCCGGGATCTTGTGAAGTTCACGGCGAATCGCAATGAAGGGCTGCGCGTTCATGGTGATGTTCCTCTCACCTCCTACTGCTACCTCATGGGTACATTACAGCTGGCGAAGTTCTTGTTTGATCTCTGTTTTTGCCTTTGTTTTTTCATCAATCTGTTTGATGACGCGCGCCGGTGTGCCGCCTACCACCGTGTATGGCGGCACGTCTTCAATGACGACTGCGCCAGCCGCAACAACTGCGCCTTTTCCGACACGTACACCTTCAAGAATTACAGCATTCGCACCGACAACGACATCATCTTCAATAACAACTGGTGTTGCGGATGGCGGCTCGATCACACCTGCGATGACTGCGCCGGCACCGATATGGCAATTCTTTCCGATGGTGCCGCGGCCGCCGACAACAGCGTTCATGTCAATCATTGTTCCTTCGCCGATAACCGCGCCGATGTTAATCATGGCGCCCATCATGATTACGGCGTTGTTGCCGATTTCTACTTGATCACGAATAATCGCGCCCGGTTCAATGCGCGCTTGGATGTTTTTCATATCAAGTAGAGGAATGGCGGAATTGCGGCGGTCGTTTTCCACTACGTAGTCCTCGATTTTGTCTTTGTTAGCTTCAAGTGCCGGCTGGATGTCTTTCCAGTCACCGAACAGTACGCCTACATTGCCTGTAATGAAAGATTTAGTATTTGCCCCGAAGTCGATTCCATCAATATTACCTTTAATATGTACTTTAACCGGAGTTTTCTTTTCACTTTTTTGGATAAATTCGATAATTTGCTGAGCGTTCATTTCTTTCATGAATGCTTTCTCTCCCTTCTTGCCTGTTTCAAAGAATAAAAATGCAATGAGCTGTTTGTTTCTCATTGCATTATACCATCTTGGTTTAAGAAGTTAAACGACTAAAGACGAAAAGTTCTGCATCTGGATGGATCGCCTTTTATGATTACATCACGTAGGATTGCCCCGCTATTGTGCTATATATTGTACCGTTTTTGTCGCAGCCAAGCGAGAAGTAACAGCACTATTGTTAGCTTTTCCGCTTAAGGAAAGGGTATGCTTTTGTTTTTTTCCTTCATACTAAAAGAGAGAACCGTAACGTGAGGTGAAAAGTATGTATCAGCCATTTGATATTACGCTGGCGCATAGGCTTGCCGATCAGTTGATCGAATGTGCGACAAGCCTAAAAGAAAAGACACAGTCACCGGAGCAAGTACAGCAGCATCTTGTCCGGCTTACTTCCATTATAAATAGTTTGCATTCACTGGCAAACGGAGCGGAGGAAGCGGGTATGAATCCGATTTATAACCGTGGAGACATAAGATAAAGTACGGTACGAATTTTGCAAAAATGCTTCCGGTCTTTTCTTTTTCCGAGATTTAAGGTTAAAATAAACTGTTGTATTATTGTTCACAATCTCGTCATTTTTCAGCATTGGCGGGAAAAGGAGGAGACTATGAAGCCATTTACATCTTTAGGAACGAGTATTATTTTGCGCCTGGAAATGGATGCGCGCAAGGTAAACTTCGTGGATATTGCGACAGCGGTAAGCAAAGCGAACGGCGACATTGTGGCAATGGACGTTGTTCACTCGTCCAATGAAGATACGGTGCGTGACTATACAATTAATACGAAAAGCAGAGCTCAGGTGAGCGAAGTCATCAAAAGTATCGAGATGTTGCCTGGCGTGAAAATTGTAAGCGTATCGGATCGGACGTTTTTGAGCCATATCGGTGGTAAAATCGAAATAAAACCGAAGATCCCCATTCAAAACCGGGAAGATCTGTCCCGCGTATATACGCCGGGTGTGGCGAACGTGTGTGAAGCGATTGCAGAAGATCCGTATAAAGCGTACAAGCTGACCATTAAGCGCAATACGGTAGCGATTGTAAGCGACGGTACCGCCGTTCTCGGTCTTGGTGACATTGGCCCTTATGCGGCGATGCCGGTAATGGAAGGAAAAGCGATGCTGTTTAAACAATTGGCAAACGTGGATGGATTCCCGATTTGCCTTGATACGAAAGACACGAATGAAATTATCGAAACGATCGCCCGCATGGCACCAGCATTTGGCGGAATTAATCTGGAAGATATCTCCGCGCCGCGTTGCTTTGAAATCGAAAAAGCGCTGCGCGAGCGCCTGGATATTCCGGTATTTCATGATGACCAGCATGGTACGGCGGTTGTCATTCTGGCCGGCCTATTAAACGCGCTGAAAATCGTTGGCAAAGATATTGAAAACGTAAAAATTGTTGTAACAGGCATGGGAGCAGCAGGTGTAGCGTGCACGAAGATTTTGCTCAACGCTGGCGCCAAGCAGGTTATTGGCGTAGACCGCGATGGTATTTTGTCCCGCTCCGTTTCTTATGAGAACCCTGTGTGGGAAGAGATCGCGCAAATGACAAATCCTGATAATATGCAGGGACAATTGGCGGATGCGCTCGTAGGTGCGGATGTATTTATTGGGGTATCGCGTGGTAACATTCTTACCAAAGAGATGGTACAGACAATGGCAAAAGATCCGATTGTGTTTGCTATGGCCAACCCGCAGCCGGAGATTGATCCGGAAGAAGCAGCAGGCGTCGTACGTGTACTTGCGACCGGGCGTTCTGATTATCCGAACCAAATTAACAACGTGCTTTGCTTCCCGGGCGTTTTCCGTGGTGCTTTTGATTGCCGCGCGACAGACATTAACGAAGAGATGAAAGTCGCGGCGGCGCACGCTATTGCATCGATTATCAGCGATGAAGAATTGAACGAGCAATACATTATCCCAAGCGTATTTAATGAAAAAGTTGTAAAGAAAGTGCGGGATGCCGTAGTGGATGCGGCCATTAAGACAGGTGTCGCCCGCAAAATTCCACGGGACAAGCGCACGAAAGAAACAGTATAATCGAGGTCGACAACGACAGCAGGCAAAAGCGTTTCGGCACAATAACCGAAGCGCTTTTGTTTGTACCTTGTATGTGGTATTCCACTACTTTTTGATTTGTAAAACGATTTTTCCGGTGTTTTTGTTGCTTTCCATATACTCGTGCGCTTCTTGCGCCTGCTCCCAATCCCAGACAGAATCGATGATCGGTTTTAAGCGGCCGTCTTGGAAGCGCGGCATAGCGAACGATGTGAATTCTTTTGTGAGCGCGATTTTATCCGCGACTGAACGGGAGCGGAGCGCGGTTCCGATGACTTGCAGGCGCCGGCGCAGGAGTTGTCCGAGATCGAGTGTTGGCACTTTGCTACCGCCCATGATACCAATGATAATGAGGCGCCCGTCTATGGCGAGAGAGGAAAGGTTTTGTTCCCAGTACGGCGCACCGATAAAGTCAAGAATAATATTGACGCCTTTGCCATTTGTCGCTTCTTTCACTGCTGGTGCGAAAGGGCCGGCTTTATAATCGAGCGCGAGACTGGCCCCTAGCTCCAGGCATGTTGTTCGCTTTGTTTCTGTCCCAGCAGTGACAATAGAAATTGCTCCTGCTTCCCGTACAAGCTGGATGGCGGCTGTGCCAACGCCACTTGCACCCGCGTGAATCAGCACGGTATGCCCCGCCTTAAGGCCACCCAGCCAGAATAAGTTAAGATAGGCGGTTAAAAATACTTCCGGAATGGCGGCCGCCTCTTCAAAAGAGAAAGAATCCGGAATACGGATGGCCATTTCGGCGGGAATGACCACTTTTTCCGCATAACCGCCGCCAGGCAAAAGCGAACACACACGATCTCCCGGCTTCCAGCCAGTTACATGTTTTCCCACTTTTTCAACAACTCCGGCCATTTCCAGTCCCAGGATGTCCGTTGTACCTGGAGGCGGGGGATAGAGACCACGTTTTTGTACGAGATCGGCACGGTTCAGTGCGGTGGCATATACGCTGACGAGCAGTTCGTCTTCTTTCGGAACAGGATCTTCAGCTTCCCCGATATAAAGACGCCGCGTTTTTTCTTCAACAAGCACTGCTTTCATGTGACTTCCTCCTTATGTACATATCGTTCAAACTAGAAGCTAACCACTATTTTATGATATCGTATTAAAGAAGATAAAGGAAAGGACAGGGAAAGATGAGCACGTCTTTGCGCGCTAAGAAAGTCATTATGTCGGAAGAACTTGAAGAGCGACTGGAAAATGTACAGGAGCTTAGGAAAGAGGAATACGAAACATATGTTTTGGTGAAGGATCGTACGACGGGAGAACATTATGTCCGTTATACGCAGCGTCATTTGAACATCATGGAGGGCGGAGTTGAAGATGTATTCGATCATTTGTTGCCCGTAAGCACGGACGATGTGCTGGCGATTGTTTTCGGAGAGCAGGATTATACGTATCCTACAGAATGGAAGCAAAAATATCTCCGCGGCAGCAATGTAGATCCGTACGTATGGTTTGATCCGACCGATCTCCCGGCGGATCCGAACGACGATTCGCTTGGCAAAGAGATTTACGGGATGCTTGAGACATTTAAAGCAAAGAAAAATTTCGATGATCAAGCGATTGCAAAGCTGTTCAAACAAATTGATGATATGCTTGAGAATAAAGATAAAAAGTAAAAAGATGGGGTTGCCTATCATAAAGGGGGAACCCCACATCGTCATCAAGCTGCAATCAAACGGCTACTTCTGGCATCCCAAATTTTCATGGTGCATCCGTTGCCTCATGTTACTCGAATGACTTTAGTAACATGTTTTCTGTTTACATTAGAAAATGATGTTTTGTTATTCGACAAATTTTGGGTGTCTATTTCTTGAGTCGCTACAACGTATGCTTTGTTTAATGATACTAATAATTCTTCCATAAACGGAAGACCTGGCGCGTAAATAAAACTTCCTTCAATTTTTAGCGATTCTAGAATTTCCATATACTTTTTTGCGTATAATTCAAACTTTCCGTGGACTCTTAAATGATGATGCATAAACTGGTTTGAAAAAGCCATATGAGAAATAACAGTCCCCCAAGTATTTGGTGTAAAAGTGTATTCAAGCCAGTTCGCTTTATATAAGTAATTCATTGTATGTACATTTCTATCTATTCCAAACGCTTCAATCCCGTTCTTTCTGAGGAAACGGACTAAATTTGCTTGTGAACCGCAACCGATATCTAAGACGGGTTGCTTAATTGTATCTAAATGAATGTTTAATAATTTCATTTGGAACTCAGGAGTATATTCAGCGCATTTTATTGTGAACAAATAGGGACTTTCTTTATACTTTTTAAAGATTTCAGTCCCGTTCGATTCTAATAAGAAAATTTTCAAATTTTGGTAATGTAAATGAAACAAACACTCCACTTCTTTATTAGACATTTGCTCTTTTTGATTACCTATAACATAAATTTGTTCAAATAAATCCCCATAGATTTTTTGAAGCTTACGGTGATCTTCATGATTAAAATCCAAATATTGATTCGCTTGTATAAATAATCTGATAACTTTGTCTGCAATATCCTCTAGCAATTGTTGATATGTACCCTCTGACTTTGTCGCTCTTATAAATTGCGCGACTTCTTTCAGGTTTCTTTTGAATAACCTGGTCGTTTCTTCGGAAGCGTTCAATCCCGTTCTGCCATTTGTTAACGTGTAAAAAAGACTCTTGTTTTGATTGTAGAGTAACTGCTGCTCTGTTATACGATAGAAGTCTGAGACTGTAAGCATATTTTCCCTCCTTTTTTCATCAGAATTGATAAAAGGATTATATAAATGATTTTAATCACAATATATATCCAGTAACATATTTTTTATACAATTTTTTTGAACTGATGGGTTTTCCATAAAAAAAAAGAAGAGGGGAAGAACCCTCCTCTTTTGTAGATGGACGGAATTATACTTCAGCTTTTGCTTCTTTTGCGATTTGACGCAGAACGGTTTGCAGGATACCACCGTTGCGGTAGTATTCGATGTCAACCGCACTGTCCAGACGTACGCGTACATCAAACTCGAATGTTGAGCCGTCTTGGCGGGTTGCTGTTACTTTAATGATCTGACCCGGTTTAATGTTATCATTCAGATCAGTAATATCGAATGTTTCCGTACCTGTGATACCTAGTGTTTCCGCGTTTGTGCCTTCCGCGAATTGCAGCGGCAGTACGCCCATGCCTACCAGGTTGCTGCGGTGTATACGCTCGAAGCTTTCCGCGATTACCGCTTTTACGCCAAGCAAGAATGTTCCTTTGGCAGCCCAGTCACGGGAGCTTCCGGTACCGTACTCTTTGCCCGCGATAACAACCAGCGGAGTGCCGGATTCCTTATATTTCATAGCGGCATCGTAGATCGGCATAACTTCACCGGTCGGCAGGTACGTTGTTACGCCGCCTTCGGTGCCCGGTGCCATTTTGTTGCGGATACGGATGTTTGCGAATGTACCGCGCATCATTACTTCATGGTTACCGCGACGGGAACCGTAAGAGTTGAAATCTTTGCGCTCTACGCCGCGTTCAGACAGATAGATACCAGCCGGGCTTGTTGGAGCGATGTTACCGGCAGGCGAGATATGGTCCGTCGTTACGGAGTCGCCAAGGAAGGCAAGCGCTCGTGCGCCCACGATTTCTTTGATTTCGCCCGCTTCGGAACTCAAGCCGGAGAAGAACGGCGGATGCGCGATGTACGTGGAGTTTTCATCCCACTCATACAGTTGTCCTTCCGGATATTCGATTTCGTTCCAACGCGGATTTGCTTTAAATACGTTGCTGTATTCTTCTTCAAACATTTCCGGTTGAACAGCGGAATGAATCGCTTCCTTGATTTCGTCATTTGTCGGCCAAATATCCTTCAGATATACCGGCTGACCGTCTTTGCCCGTTCCGATCGGTTCAGCAGACAAATCGATGTCAACCGTACCTGCGAGCGCGTATGCCACAACAAGCGGCGGAGAAGCGAGGTAGTTCGCTTTTACTTGGGCATGCACCCGGCCTTCGAAGTTACGGTTACCGGAAAGCACAGCGGCTACTGTTAGGTCATTTTCCGCGATGGCGTTGCTAACTTCTTCCGGCAGCGGGCCGCTGTTACCGATACAGGTTGCACAACCGTAACCTGCGATGTAGAAACCAACTTTTTCAAGGTATGGCAGGAGCCCTGCTTTTTCAAGATACTTCGTAACAACACGGGAACCAGGTGTTAAGCTTGTTTTTACGTATTCAGGTTTTACAAGCCCTTTCTCAACAGCTTTCTTTGCTACAAGACCTGCACCCAGCATTACGCTCGGGTTGGATGTGTTCGTACAGCTTGTAATAGCCGCAATCACAACCGCGCCTGTACTGAGTTCAGAAGTTTTGCCGTTTTTATGTGTAATCGTAACTTTCTTTTCGATTTGTTTGTCGTCCAGACCGAAGCCGCCTTTGTCAATTGGTGTACGCAGCGCATTGTTGAACGCTTCTTTCATTGCTGTCAGTTCAATGCGGTCTTGTGGACGTTTCGGGCCGGCAAGGGTCGGGACGATAGAGCCGAGGTCGAGTTCAAGCGTTTCAGAGAATACCGGATCCGGAGTGTCATCCGTACGGAAAAGCCCTTGCTCTTTGTAATACGCTTCAACCAGCGCGACTTGCTCTTCGCTGCGGCCAGTGGAACGCAGGAAATTGAGCGTTTCTTCATCCACTGGGAAGAAGCCCATTGTTGCGCCGTACTCAGGGGCCATGTTCGCAACGGTTGCCCGGTCTGCCAGGCTGATGTTGCTTAAGCCAGGGCCGTAGAACTCAACAAATTTGCCGACTACTCCTTTTTTGCGCAGAATGTTAACAATAGTCAGCGCCAGGTCGGTAGCTGTTGCGCCTTCAGCTAGGCTTCCTGTCAGCTTGAAACCGACAACTTCAGGTGTTACGAAGTACAGCGGCTGACCAAGCATGCCCGCTTCTGCTTCGATACCACCGACGCCCCAGCCTACTACGCCGAGACCATTGATCATGGTTGTATGGGAGTCTGTACCTACGAGAGAATCCGGGAAGACTTCTACTTCGCCGTCCACTTCTTTTGTAGCAGCTACAGACGCAAGATATTCAAGGTTTACTTGGTGAACGATACCGGTTGCCGGAGGAACCGCACGGAAGTTGTTGAATGCGGTTTGTGCCCAGCGCAAGAAGCGGTAACGCTCAGCGTTGCGTTCGAATTCAAGTTTCATGTTGTTTTCCAGCGCTTCCGGGTTTCCGAAGTCGTCTACCATTACGGAGTGGTCGATAACGAGATCAACCGGAACGAGCGGATTAATGCGTTCAGGATCGCCACCCATTTCTTTCATTGCCAGACGCATTGCAGCGAGGTCAACCACTGCCGGTACGCCGGTGAAGTCCTGCAAAACAATACGCGCAGGAGTGAACGGAACTTCCTGATTTGGGTCGCGCTCTTCTGTCCAAGTTGCCAGTTTTTTTACGTGTTCTTCCGTAATGGCTACGCCGTCGAATTGGCGGACAGCCGCTTCAAGAAGAACCTTTATAGAAAAAGGAAGTTTTGAAATCGGACCAAGCCCTTGGTCTTCTAACGCTTTAAGGGAATAGTAGGCGTATTTCTTGTTGCCTACTTGCAAAGTCGAACGCACAGAGTAAGCATCTTTCTTTGCCAAGTTAATAACCTCCTTCATAAGATTTGTCTTGTGTTTCACTGAATGAAACTGAGTTTCTGTTTCCGATAACATTATACTTCTTTTTTTCGTAAACGTACACTATATTTTTCGATTTTTTTTTGAAACGGGCTCATAGTTTACGAGGGAGCGGGCAATAAGGTATAATGTCATATATTGCAACACGGTTTCGTCAAATGAAACTTTAGCAGGAAGGTGAACAGGATGGATGCTTCCGAAAATAAGATGACGGTGCGGGCGGCTGACCGCGCCCTTGATATATTGCTTTGTTTTATTGATGAAAAAGAACTGACGCTTACGGAAATTGCCCGCAAAGTCGAACTTAACAAAAGTACGGTATACCGCCTATTAGGTTCATTGGAGAATAAAGGGTTTTTGACGCGTAACCTTGATACGGAAAAATATCAACTGGGATTCCGCATCTGGCAGCTGTCGGCTAATTTGCCGCAGGAAGATGATCCGGCCAAGATTTTGTTGCCTGAAATGATTAGGTTGCGTGATCAGGTTGGTGAGACGATCAGCCTATATGTTCGCAACGAGAATGAACGAATCCGCGTGCAGGCGGTAGAAAGCAACGAAACGATCCGTCGGGTGGCTCCTATTGGGGCACATTTGCCACTTTCGGTCGGCGCTTCTAGCAAAGTGTTGGTTGCCTATTCTTCCCCTGAAGTTCAACAGAAAGTTCTGGCGGATCCATCCTGGCCTTCTTCGATTGATAAAAAAGCTTATATGGAGCAATTGGAGGAGATCAGGAAGAGAGGATATGCCACAAGCTATGAGGAACGGGAGAAAGGAGCGGCAGCGGTGGCGGTGCCGTTGTTTAACAGAAGAGGTGAACTGGTAGCGGCACTATCTGTATCAGGACCTTCGAATCGCCTGACGCTTGAGCGGATGATGGAAAATTTGCCCTATGTTATGGTGGCGGCCAAACGAATGGGGTCTATGCTAAAATGAAAACGGAAAGCACACTCAAACAGAAACGAGGAGGCAAACATGGAACAGACGTATCGGTTGAACCTGACTCCATTGCAGGTGGAAGTGCTGCTGGATACGACGCGCGGTTTTGTGGATAACAAGAAGTTATTGCATGTACCGACGGCGAATGGAGAATTGGCCGGCCTACCGCTGACGGAAGCGGCACTGAGCTGGCTGCTTGATCGATATCGTGAGGCAAATGAAGAGAAAGGAGAAGTGCTTGTCACGCTGTGCTCGGCAGATGTAAAAAACACAGCCGTGACCATTACATATTCGTCACAGCAAAAGACATTGGCTTATGATGTCAATCTTGCTGAATTTGATGAACAATAGAATATTATTGCGCGGATTATCAAAGGTCAATATTCAGTTTTTTTTCTTACGTGTAGCTATGGTATAACAGCGCAGGTTTTGAATATTCATTTGATTTCGTTGCTTTTGGGTAGCTGGATCGGTGTACGAAATGCGAACGGCAACATTCCAGGTCCTTATTTTTTGAATTAATGAAACTTTTGTAAAAAAATTACGTACATGTAAGTAACGGAGCTGGAAGGAGGGTGGGAAATGGAGTGGCTGGTAAGTCAATTATCAGTATGGATGATGTGGTTTCTTCTTGCATTTGGACTCCTTATTGCTGAATTTACTTTATCAGGATTTGTGGCCCTTTTCTTTGCATTAGGGGCAGGTCTAGCAGGGATCGTCGCCATTTTTACCCCGAACTTAGTGATACAAGTGACCGTTATGCTCATCGCTTCTATCATTGGCATTATATTAGGAAGGGAAGTTCTTATAGACAGGTTTGGAGTGAATGACGATGTTATTCGTACTAATGTGGATGCGATGATCGGAAATAAGGCGATCGTTACAAAGACAATTTCTCCAACTGAAAAAGGAATCGTTAAGTATGGAGGACAATCATGGACAGCGGCCAGCGTCGGAAACCAAACGTTTACTGAAGGGGAAACGGTCGTTATTTATGAGGTTCAAGGAGTTACTTTGTTTGTAGATAAACAATAAATAAAAGGAAGGAGAGGGAGAAAAATGATAGTAGAGAATTTGTTTCCGGTATTGTTTGCTATCATTATTATTGGTGTTGTCGTTTCCCTTGCTTTTTCATCCGTTCAACTTGTTCGTCAGTCAGAAGTGCGTATTGTTGAGCGTCTTGGTAAATTTCAGCGGGAATTGGGATCCGGCCTGTATTTTATCGTGCCGATTTTAGATCGTGTAGTAGCCCGTTGGGATATGAGAACACAAATCATTAACTCCATGCCGCAACCGGTAATTACAAAAGATAATGTAACAATGAAGATTGATACACTCATTTATTACCGAATTACTGATGCGAAAGCAGCAACATATGAAATTAACGGATTAAAAGAAGGAATTGCTAACCTTGCAGTGACTGCGCTGCGTAATGAGATCGGAAATATGAACCTTGATGAGACGCTAAACTCCCGGGATAAAATTAATGCAGCGCTGCAAATCAAAATGGATGAAGCAACGAATAACTGGGGAGTAAAAGTCGAGCGCGTAGAAATGAAAGAAATTATTCCTCCTCACGATATTGAAGAAGCGATGAAGCAAGAAATGACAGCAGAACGTGAGAAACGGGCAAAAATCCTGAAAGCGGAAGGGGATCGCGAATCCGCCATCAAGAACGCGGAAGGAAATAAGCAAAAACAAATCCTTGAAGCAGAAGGGGAAATGGAATCCCGCATTCGCCGTGCAGAAGGGGAAGCGAAAGCGATTGAATTGGTTGCTGCAGCCCAGAAAAAGCAAATTTATGAAGTGTTCTCTGCTTTGAAAGAAGTGAAGGCCGACGATAGCGTGATTGCGCTACGCTATATTGAAGCCTTAGAAAAATTGGCTGAAAGCGACAATAAAGTGTTTATTCCATATGAGGCTACCGGCCTTATGGGAAGTGTAGGAGCGGTTAAAGATTTACTGCAATCATCACAGAGTAATATGAGGGTGGATAAATAGAAACCCACATAGCTATGAGTTATAACTCTGACATGAAAGCAATAGACATAAGCGTCAGTCAATGTAGTGAGATATTAAGAGAAAGTAGAAAAAGATGATAAACAATCGGGTGAAGGAAAAAGCAGGAAAAAACGAATGCTTTTTCCTTCTTTTTTTTGCTGTTTGTAGGAAGAATTTGCGGCTTGCTCGTCGTTGCTTTCTTCCAGGAAGAGCGTATAGAACGAATATCATCAAGCTCAAAAAAATTTATGCGTTTTCATAAATCTATTATCTTAAAACCATTTTCCTGTGATAAAATTTAATCAGAACAAAAATAAGCATAAATACCTATGAAAATTAAGAAAGTAGGGTTTGTTCGTGAAAAAAGTGCATATTCGTTCTGTAAAACCGGGGGATAAAATTGCAAAGACAATTTTATCGGAAGCAGGACAGGTGTTGTTGGCCGCCGGACTTGAATTAAGCCAACGTTACATTGACCGGTTAAAAGCGCTAGGCATAGATACGGTATATATTGAAGATGAGCATACGGACGATATTGTACCGGAGGATGTGCTCAGTGATACGACGCGCAAAAAAGCGGTGGAGACTGTATACAAAATGATGACAGGGCTTATGGATCAACCAAAGGTAACAGGACGGATAGCGATGCCAGATATGGGCAAGGTATTCCGGAATGTTTTTGGCAACATACTAGGAGATTTAAGCGGAAGAAAGGATATTATGGTAAATCTTGTAAATCTTCATTCGCTGGGTGGTTACCTGTTTCATCATTCGGTCAATGTGGCGGTACTGGCTGGAATTATTGGGTTGGCCAAAGGGTACAATCGGGAGCAGCTCATGGATCTTGGCGTGGGAGCGTTGCTGTTCGACATAGGTATGATTATGTTACCGAAGGATCTGTGGAATAAGAAGACGATGCTAACTGAGGAAGAGCGGGCGTATATTGAAAACCATACAGAAGACGGATTTAATATTTTGCGTTACCAGTACGATATGTCCCTTCTTTCCGCTCATTGTGCGCTGCAACATCATGAACGGTATAACGGGTCCGGTTATCCGCGCAAACTGGAGAAAGATCAAATTCATGAATACGCGCAAATTGTCGGTATAGCCGATGTGTATGATGCGCTTACTTCCCATCGCTCACATCGTCAGCATTATACACCTAATGAAGCGCTGGAATACTTGTTTGCTTCCGGAAATACCCTGTTTGACCTAGAATTGGTGAAATTGTTCGTAAAACATATTGCCGCCTATCCTATAGCGTCTACCGTCGTATTGAATACAGGACAAATTGGGGTCGTATCTCATGTTCATCCGAATGCTGTGCATAGACCAATCGTTCGGATTGTGCAAGAACGTGATGGTACGGTAGTAAAGGCTCCGTATGAAATTGATCTAAAAACCCATACTAATATTGTGATTACACGTACGTTATGAAAGAAATCACGAGATGTATAAAAATTTCTATTGACTCTTTTCAGATATTGATTAATAATTAGTTAAAAGTTAGTTAGAAAAGTGAAAATAAAAACGATTCTTATCCAGAGTAGGCTGAGGGACTGGCCCAATGACGCCCGGCAACCGGTATATTATATACACGGTGCCAATTCCAGCAGGATTCGTTTCCTGAAAGATAAGGATTTCGCGTTTTGATGAAGATGCAGAGACCTCCCTTCTTTCAGGAGGTCTTTTTTATTTTGTACGTGAGCGAATTTGTGTCAGAAAAGGGGACGATGATGATGAGCGGAGTGACAGCAGTAAAAACGAAACCGGCACTTGAAAATCAACTTCAGAAAAAAATTTTGATTATTGATGGAGCGATGGGCACGATGCTGCAACAGGCGGGGCTCGGGCCGGAAGACTTTGGCGGTGAGCAGTATGAAGGATGCAATGAAATACTGAACCTAACGCGCCCGGACGTGATTCGTAACATTCACGAAACTTATTTGGAAGCAGGAGCGGACATCATTGAGACCAACACATTTGGCGCCACATCCATTGTGCTTGCGGAGTACGATTTACAGCACTGTGCCCGGGAAATTAACCTGGCAGCAGCTCGGCTGGCACGGGAGGCGGCAGATAAATACTCTACGCTGGAATGGCCTCGTTATGCCGCCGGCTCGATCGGGCCGACCACTAAAACCTTATCCGTTACCGGCGGTGTAACCTTTGAAGAATTGGTGGAAGCATACTATGAGCAGGCGCTGGCTTTGATTGAAGGCGGGGTGGATGTGCTACTGCTGGAGACGGTTCAAGATACGTTGAATGTAAAAGCGGGCGGTATTGGCGTACAGCGGGCGTTCGAAGCGGCGGGACGTAAGCTCCCTATTATGATTTCAGGCACAATTGAGCCGATGGGTACTACGCTTGCTGGTCAGAATATTGAGGCTTTTTATATTTCTTTAGAGCATTTGCAACCCGTGTCTATTGGATTGAATTGCGCGACAGGCCCGGAATTTATGCGTGATCATATTCGAACGTTATCCGCCATGGCGAATTGCGCGGTCAGCTGTTATCCAAATGCTGGCCTTCCGGACGAGAACGGGCATTACCACGAGTCCCCGCAGGCGTTGGCGACCAAATTGGCCGGATTCGCCGAGCAAGGTTGGATTAACGTGGCGGGTGGCTGTTGTGGCACGACGCCTGATCATATTCGTGCCATCGCGGAAGCGCTCAAAGATTATCAACCGCGCAGACCGCAGGGACTAAGCACGCACGCGGTTTCCGGCATTGAACCTGTATATCTGGAACAGGACAATCGCCCGCTTTTTGTGGGAGAACGGACGAATGTAATCGGCTCGAAGAAATTTCGCGATTTGATCAAAGAAGGGAAGTATGAAGAAGCTTCAGAAATTGCTCGTGCACAGGTAAAGCGGGGCGCGCATGTTATTGATATCTGTCTGGCCGATCCGGATCGCGATGAAGCGGCCGATATGGAGGCTTTTTTGAAATTTGTTGTACGTAAAGTTAAGGTTCCGCTCATGATCGATTCCACAGACCCTAAAGTTGTCGCTTTGGCGCTGAAGTATTCCCAGGGAAAAGCAATTATTAACTCTATCAATCTGGAAGACGGTGAAGAACGTTTCGCTGAAGTAGCGCCTTTATTGAAGAAGTTTGGCGGAGCGGTGGTCGTTGGCACGATCGATGAGAAAGGAATGGCAGTGTCGCGTGACCGCAAGCTGGAAGTAGCCGAGCGTTCGTATCATCTACTGGTAAATAAATATGGCCTGAACCCGCGGGATTTAATTTTCGATCCGCTCGTGTTTCCAGTTGGCACGGGCGATGAAGCATACATCGGTTCTGCGCGCGAGACGATTGAAGGTATTCGCCTGATTAAAGAAAAATATCCGGAATGCCAGACCATTCTGGGCGTAAGCAATGTGTCATTCGGCTTGCCGCCCGCGGGTCGGGAAGTACTGAACGCCGTGTATTTATATCACTGCACGAAAGCGGGACTTGATTATGCTATCGTCAACACGGAGAAATTGCAGCGCTTCGCTTCCATTCCGGAAGAAGAGCGTGAGCTGGCGGAAGCGTTACTGTTCGAGACAACAGATGAGTCGCTGGCGAAGTTTACGGATTTTTACCGCGCGAAAAAAGTGGAAAAGAACGAGGAAAAGTCTAACCTGACGCTGGAAGAACGACTGGCACGTTATGTAGTGGAAGGAACGAAAGAAGGATTGATTCCGGATTTGGAAGAGGCGCTGAAAAAGTATGCCCCACTGGATATTATTAATGGGCCGCTGATGAACGGCATGGATGAAGTAGGGCGCTTGTTCAATGATAACCAGCTTATTGTCGCCGAAGTGTTGCAGAGCGCGGAAGTAATGAAGGCGGCGGTGGCGTATTTGGAGCCGTTTATGGAAAAAACAGAGACGTCCACCAAGGGAACGGTGTTGCTCGCAACAGTAAAAGGTGATGTGCATGACATTGGAAAAAACCTGGTCGAAATTATTCTCGGCAACAATGGCTATAAAATCGTCAATCTGGGAATTAAAGTGCCGCCGGAACGGCTGATTGAAGCCTGCCGTCAGGAGATGCCTGATATTATCGGACTGTCCGGACTGCTGGTGAAGTCAGCGCAACAGATGGTGACAACCGCGCAAGACCTAAAAACAGCCGGTATCAATGTTCCGATTCTTGTCGGTGGCGCGGCGCTGACGCGGAAGTTCACCGAGACTCGGATTGCGCCTGAGTACGATGGTCTTGTGCTGTATTCTAAAGACGCGATGAACGGATTGGAACTGGCCAATAAGCTCATGAATCCAAAGGAGTATGCTGTTCTGGAAAAAGCGGCCAAGGCGAAAGGACAGGAGCAGGTGGCTGCGACGACGGAAGTGAAAGAAGTCATGGTGGACATCAGCGCGCCCAAGCGTTCGGATGTCAGCGTGAATGCGCCGGTATTTATTCCGCCGGATTTCGAGCGCCACGTATTGCGCGACTATCCACTTACGCACCTGCAACCGTACGTAAACTTGCGCATGTTGCTTGGTAAGCATCTTGGCGTCCGCGGCAATGTGGAGAAGCTGCTGGCGGAAGGTGACCCGAAGACAGTGGAAGTAAAACAAATTGTCGACGAATTATTGGCGGAAGCGAAAAAAACCGGGCTCATAAAAGCGCAGGGCGTATACCGTTTTTTCCCGGCGCAGTCGAAAGGCGAAGAAATCCATATTTACGACCCGAATGATTCCAGCAACGTGCTGAAAACATTCCGATTCCCACGGCAGAAAAAGGCACCGTACCTTTGTTTGGCTGATTTCGTTAAACCGACAGAGAGCGGCGTCATGGATTATGTGGCATTTCTTGTAGTCACCGCCGGCGAAGGGATTCGCGAGAAGGCGGAAGAGTGGAAAGAGAAAGGCGATTATCTCCGCTCTCATGTTTTACAGGCACTGGCGCTGGAGCTGGCGGAAGCGTTCGCGGAACGTTTGCATCATATTTTGCGCGACGTGTGGGGCTTTCCGGACCCGGCTAATATGACGATGCAGGAGCGTTTCGGTGCCCGTTATCAGGGGCTCCGCGTTTCCTTTGGCTATCCGGCATGCCCGGATTTGGAAGATCAAAAGTTGCTGTTTGATTTGTTACGTCCGGAAGACATCGGTGTTCAATTGACGGACGGTTGCATGATGGAACCGGAAGCTTCCGTCTCGGCCATGGTGTTCTCTCACCCGGAAGCCCGTTATTTTAATGCTGATGAATAAACAAAGGAAAGGGGAGAGGATGACCATGCCAAAAGAAAGCTTGAAAACATACCTTAAGGATCATTTGCTTATCGGGGACGGCGCGATGGCGACCTGGCTGTACCAATTGGGCATTCCGATTGGCGTGTGTTATGAGGAATTGAATTTATCCAATCCAGAGCTTATTCGCGCGGTTCACCGCTCGTATTATGAGGCGGGCGCACGATTTATTCAAACTAACACATACGGAGCGCACCGGGACGCGCTGGCGCGCCATGGTTTGCAGGACAAAGTGACACGGATCAATCGGGTGGCAGTGCAGGTGGCGCGAGAAGCGGTTAAAGATGACGCGTATGTGGTCGGGGGTATCGGCTCTATTAACGCAGGACGTGTGCGAGATGTGCGTATGCAAAATTATCGCGAACAATTTGAGGAGCAGGCAGCGGCGCTTTTAATGGGCGGTGTGGATGCGATTTTGCTGGAAACATTTCTTGATCTGGATGAATTGCTGCTGGCGCTGGATGTGATTCGTCCGTTAACCGATGTGCCGATCGTGGCTCAACTGGCCACGATTGAGGTCGGACGGACGCGAGATGGTCACACGCTAACTCGGGCGTTTGCCGAGTTGAAAAAAGCGGGCGCGGATGTTGTCGGGTTAAACTGCCGGCTTGGACCGGCGGAAATCTTACGTTCGATTGAAAATGCAGTGGTTCCGGAGGACACGCCGCTGTCCGTCTTTCCGAACGCCGGGCGGTTGGCTATGTCAGATGGCCAGTATTCATACGCGTCTGTGCCACAATATTTCGGGGAAAACGCGCTTCGTTTCCGTGCTCAGGGCGCACGCTTGATTGGGGGCTGTTGTGGAACAACACCGGAACATATCCGGGTAATGGCGCAGGTGCTGGCGGAACGAGAGCCGTTGCCGCGCGTGAATCCTGTTGTAGACACGCAAGAAGAAGCGGAGCCGCTGATTCGCATCGCTCCTCCGACCCGGAAACAGGGAATTGTGGAAACGGTGGCGCATCGGCATACGGTGATTGTTGAGTTAGACCCGCCACGCGATTTAGATACAGAAAAGTTTTTACGGGGCACGGCGGCATTGCAGGACGCTGGGGCGGACGCGATTACGCTCGCTGACAATTCGCTGGCGACGACGCGGATGAGCAATATGGCTCTTGGTTCGATTATGAAGGCGAAATTCGGCGCTGAGCCACTGTTGCACATTGCCTGTCGCGACCGCAACCTGATCGGCCAGCAATCGCATCTAATGGGTTTGCATGCGCTCGGTATTAACCAGGTGCTTGTTGTTACAGGAGATCCGGCCCGTTTCGGCGATCTGCCGGGAGCAAGCTCCGTGTTCGATGTTTCATCATTTGATTTAATTCGGATGATTAAACAGTTGAACGAGGGATATTCTTTCTCAGGGAAGCCGTTGAAGCAGCGGGCGAATTTCGTGGTCGGTGCTGCATTTAATCCGCATGTGCGCCAGTTTGACGCCGCGCTGCGCCGGCTGGAAAAGAAAGTGGAAGCGGGCGCGGATTTTATTATGACCCAGCCGTTGTATGACCGGGAGAGCATTGAGCGGATTTATGAAGGAACCAGGCATCTCGATATCCCGATTTTTATCGGTATTATGCCGCTGACCAGTTCGCGCAATGCCGAATTTTTGCATAACGAAGTACCGGGTATTAGGCTATCAGACGAGGCGCGCACCCGCATGCGCCGGTATGAACCGGGGGAAGAAGCGCGCCGTGAAGGGGTAGCGATCGCCCGTGAGCTGGTAGATATCGCAATGGAGTACTTTAAAGGCATTTATCTGATTACACCGTTTTTCTACTATGAGATGACAGTGGAGTTAACCCGGTATATACGGGACAGATCACGGGTTGTGTTGCAGAAGTAATTTGTGCATTACTTTAACAACCGTTTTGAAAAGCCGGTTTCCTGTATGTTCAGGATGGCCGGCTTTTTATTTTGGTTTATGATGATGATATTGAGACGGTATCAAGCTGAATTCATTCTTAATAATAGGTCAAAACGAGTATAGGAATGGACATCCAGTCCCTACACTTCTTATAAGTTCTTACTTAAAATGGAGAAAGCACAATATACAAGATTTACTAAAACATGTATAGCGTTTTTGGCGATAGATTCAGATTAATAGGAGTTGCGTAGAATGAGCCATCAAATTCAAGCAACACAACAAACCCCGGCATATATTATTTACCTGCTGGATATTAGTGCATCGATGAATCTGTTGATGGATGCCGGGGGAGAAAAAAAGAGGAGGATGGATGTTGTAACGACAGCGTTGAACGCTGCAATCCGACAAATGGTTTTTCGTTCCACAAAGGGGAGTCGGCTTAGTCCGCGTTATAAGCTATCAATTCTCGCGTATAGTGATAACGTGTTTGACGTTTTGGGAGGAGTGAAAGGGATTGATGAAGTGGCACGAATGAGACCGCTGGAAAACGTACAGACCCAGCGGTTGACGAACACAGCCAAAGCGTTTGCTGTAGCTGAGAAGATGCTTCATCAGGAATTGCCGAACCTCAGGGACTGTCCGGCTCCCCTTATCTGTCACATGACGGATGGCGCTTTTACCGGGGAAGACCCTGAGCCGATTGTAAAGCGAATTATGGATATCAAAATCCCGGACGGAAATGTATTAGTCGAAAACATTTTCATTTCCGATGAAATCCTGAAAACCCCTATTGAAAATTCAAAAAAGTGGGCAGGAATCATGCCGGATACCCTGCTCGATGATGAGTATGGAGAGAAGCTGAAAAGGCTTTCCAGCCCGCTGCCTGAAAGTTATCGGGAGATGATGATGGAAACAGGATATAGAATTGAGTCTGGGGCATTAATGCTGCTTCCGGGTACGAATGCTGACCTTGTGTCGCTGGGCTTTCAAATGTCCGCTGCGACCCCGGTTCGGTAATAAAGAGAGGTGTCACATGTTTTCATTTACAAGTGATCAAAAGCTGGAAACACCCATTACCCATATTTATCAGGAGCCATTTTCGTTTCGTTATGGTTATGCTCGTGCCGGCGAGACACAGGAGGCTAATGACCTGGGCCAGGATTATTTGGTTTTTCGTGTAGAGAACAAAAAGTTTACTTTTGTGCTTTGTGACGGGGTAAGCTTATCCTTTTGCGGAAATATAGCAGCACAGTTTTTAGCCACCAAGCTAATAGAGTGGCTTTGTGGAATCCCAAAAGAAGAGATTCAGCAAAAAAACGATATGACAGCAGCGCTGGATAGATATTTGGAGCAGTTAATTAACGAAGCGACAGAAGTTGTAGAAAAGCATGAGCTGCCTCGTCCGCTTTCTCCGCTACTGAGAGATGTGCTGGAAGAAAAAAGGAGAAATGGAAGTGAAACGATGTTTGTCTGCGGCAGAGTCGATATTTTGGAGGAATGGTCCAATCAAGCCCATGTCTTTTTGGCCTGGTCGGGTGATTTGCGTATCCGACTGTGGGACGGATGGACGGAAATCACCCATTGTTCTGGCTTTTCCGTGAATACACAGCAGCGCTGGTCAACGAAGAACGGGTTGATTCATGGTGGGGTGAATGTCATGACATCAAGAGAAGTAAACCGGCCATTAGATCGTTTGACGCTGTACTCTGACGGCTTTTTTGTACTCGATTCTCTTGATGTTCTTCCATCTACTGACCGTCTTCAGGAGATGATGTGCCAAAGTTTTTCTTCCCCTACAAGTGACGATATTTCCTTTTTGGATGTTGCCTGGTAGAAAAAGGAGTGAAAAACGTGGAAGAAATTATTGTTACCTTTATTCATCATCATCAGGAGAGCGATTTACGCCTGCCAAATCAGGTGGAGAGCGAGAAGCTGGTTATCGCCTTAAATGAATGGCTCGGATATGAATATGATTGGACACAAGGAATACATGATCTGGAATATTCGTTTGACCAAAAGCATTGGTTCCGGCTCGAAAAACAGCAATCGCTGGAACGCGCCGGGATTTGGGACGGCGCGTTTTTGCGTTTCAGCAAAGAGCCAGCTTCCACCCTACCAACGGAGAGTGCATACGAAAAGATGTATCCTAGCAATCAGGAAACAACTACCGAAGCTGATGAAGTAGAGCAGCTTGATTACGTATGGAAGATTATTGAGTAAAGAAGGGAAACAGAAGAGGAGAAGATATGAGGAAATCACCATACTTTACACGATCACCGCGGGTAAAGCTTGCGCTACCGACAGGAAAAATTATGGTTCATCGGCCAAAGTCGGAGCCGATGGAGCCGAGGTTTTCTTTTGAAACGATGATTATTCCTATTTTCCTAACCATTGCCACGGTAGGGATTATGTATTATCTGTCTAAAACGATGTATAACAGTGCTGCCTATGCCATCTTCATGCTGGCCATGAGCATCCCGATGTTAGGTTCTTACATTGCCACTATCATTTTGTACTTTAGAAGAAAGAAAAAGCATCGCGAAGAGGTAGTGCAACTTCATGAAGAATATCTCGCACAGTTAGAGAATCATAGAAAAGAGATAGAAAAAATTCGTGAGCAGCAAACTAAATTTTTACGAGAAAAAGATCCGAATCCGGAAGAATGCGTCCGTAGAATTTACGAACGGCAAAGCTCATTGTGGGAGCGTGCGACAGATTCGGAGGATTTTCTTCATTTGCGAATTGGACTCGGCATGCGTCCTTTCGTCATTACGATTCAGCTTCCGACACAGGATGGTTATGACATCCATCCTTTAATTGCAAAGGCGCAGAAGCTGGGCGCCGATTATAGTGAGCTGACGAACGTACCTGTTTCGATTTCGCTGCGGGAAAAAAGAGTGGTTGGTTTGGTAGGGGAGCGAAAGGATATTTTAGAACTGGCACGCGTGCTGACCCTGCAGCTTGTTACTCACCATTCTCCTGAAGAAGTCAAGCTTGTCTGCGTTTACTCTGAGCAGGAAAAAGAGGAATGGAACTGGATGAGATGGCTTCCGCATATATGGGACAACGAACGTGAATCCCGGTATATAGCGGAAGGACAACATATGGCGCGGGCGTTGTCCGAAAAACTTTATAGCACATTAAACTTTCGAAAACTCAAAAAAGGGGGAGAAAAGAACAAAGAGTATGATGTTCCTGAATATGTATTCTTTTTGCCCAGCCTTTCCCTGTTTGAGAATGATGCCCTATTGCCCTTAATTCTCAAGGAAGGCGATACGGTGGGAGCCTGCGCATTTCTTATGTCATCCAGGAAAGAAAGCCTGCCGATGGAATGTGAAGTTATTATCGAGGTAAAGGACGGTATCGCTCGTCTTTATGAAACTTTTTCAGCCGATGATCAGACTCGATCGTTTACTGGTCAGGAAAAAGTTGCACTCGATCGGTTTACTTTACCGGAAGCGAAGGAGATGGCCCGTGCTCTCGCTCCGCTGCGGGTAAAGCAGTCAACTGCTGGAGTCATTCCCCGGGTTCTTACCTTTCTTGAGATGTATGGGGTGAATCGGGTAGAAGAACTGGATGTGATCTCCAGATGGGAACAAAACCGCTACCCGCTTACGCTTCCTGTTCCGATAGGCGTACGTGAAGGGGGAAAGGTCGTTGAGTTAAACATTCATGACAAAATCGAAAGAAACGGCCATGGGCCGCACGGATTGATGGCTGGTACTACTGGATCCGGTAAGAGTGAAGTGATTCAATCTATTATTTTGTCGCTGGCGGTTACCTATCATCCGCATGAACTGGTTTTTATGCTTATTGACTATAAGGGTGGAGGAATGTCAAATACTTTTCAGGGCCTACCGCATGTAGTGGCGACCATTACTAATCTGGAGAACCCGAATCTGATTAATCGTGCCAAAGTCTCTTTGCGGGCAGAGCTGGAAAGAAGGCAGAAGATATTTAACATGGCGGGCAACATACAGCATATTGATGAATATTTCCGCTCGGAATGGCGTTTTAAAGAGCCGCTGCCGCATCTTTTTATCATTATTGATGAATTTGCACAATTAAAAAAGGATCAGCCCGAATTTATGGATGAATTAATCAGCATAGCGGCGATTGGTCGTACGCTGGGAGTTCATTTGCTGCTGGCCACACAAAAGCCGGCGGGAGTTGTGGATGAAAAAATATGGAGTAACTCCCGTTTTCGCATTTGCCTGCGTGTTCAGGATGACAGCGATAGTCGTGAAATGATTCAAATCCCAAATGCTTCTACCATCAATGTCCCTGGACGGGCCTATTTCCAAGTTGGTAACAATGAAGTGCTCGAATACTTCCAATCTGCCTGGAGCGGCGCGGATTATTGTCCTAAAGAAGAAACAGAGGCAGAGCACATTGAAATTGCGGAGGTTAAGCTAGACGGCTCCATAGTGCGGAAAAAAGCCGTAAAAGCGGATGAGAACAATAAGCGCAAGGAAATCCAAGTGCTCATTGATTATATAAAAGAAGAAGCGCAAAAGCATGCGATTCATCCGCTTCCAGGACCATGGCTGGAGCCTCTTCCTGAACAGTTGCCAATTTCGCAGATGATTGACATTGATAACTGGACACCGGCAGACTGGAGCAGCGTGGAGAAATGGCTCCAGCCGACAGTAGGAATCGTTGATGATATAAGCAATCAAGCCCAGTATCCTCTGCGGCTCGATTTGAGCGAAGGGCATCTTATTGCTTATGGTATGCCAGGCTCCGGGAAGACCACGTTTATTCAGTCTACGCTGCTTTCATTGTTTTTCGATCTTGCACCTGCTGATTTGCATGTATATATTATTGATTTTAGCCGTCAGATGAAAGAGTTGGCCAGATTCCCTCATGTAGGCGGAGTGGTGCATGAAGAAGAGACAGAAAAGATGCGGAGGCTCTTCCGCTTTTTGCTAAAAGAACTGGCATTGCGTAAAGAGTTGTTTTCCAATGAAGGGGTAAGCTCGCTCCAAAATTACCGTACCGTTACTAATCAACGTTTACCGGCCCTTATGCTGATTATTGACGGATACCAGCAGTTTCGGACAAATTTTATAAATGAAAATGAACAGCTTGAGGTACTGTTGCGGGAGGGGGCAGCATACGGCATTATTGTGATGGCGACAGCCCACCAGACAAGTGATATGTATGATCGATACCGCAATACTTTTGCTTCGGCCGTTTCCTTCGAACTTGCGGATCAGACCGATTACTACTTTGCAGTAGGAAGACCCGGCTTTACTGTGTCAAACCTTCCGGAGGGACGCGGTTTTGTAAAAGGGCATAACCCGCCGTATGTGTTTCAGTGTATGCTGCCATACGATGGATCGAATGAATGGGAAAGGACTGCCTTCCTCCGGCACTGGGCCAGCAAAATGCAGGAGGAATGGAAGGGGAAACCAGCGAAAGAAATTGCGATGTTACCGAAGGAAATCAGATTAGAACAACTGATGGATCAATTTCCGCCGCAGGCAACGAGGGAGCTTCCATACGGGATTGATACTGAAGAGCTGGCTCTGCAATCCATTCGTCTGGAGGAAGTCGATCATGTTCTGGTAACAGGGCGTGTAGAATCGGGTAAAACGTCCCTTTTACAGACTTTGATATTGTCTATGGAGCACCAATACGCTGCTGATGAAATTGATATCTTCTTTATTGAATTAGAGCCGAAGCGTACAGGAATTATGAACCTTGCTCATTTGCCTCAGGTCAAAGGATACGCCACAAACCTCCTAGAAGCGAAAAAGCTCCTGCAAGAAGTAGTAGCTATTACCGAGGAAAGAAAGCAAACAAGTTCAATCTTTGGCTGGGGAAATAATGAGGAAGAGGGCATGTACAATCCGATCGTCATTATTATTGACGATGTAGAAAACTTCATGCAGCAAATGAACATGGATTTTGAAATAAAGAACGATCTTGAAAAGCTGACAAAAGAAGCACGGCAAAAAAATATTCATTTTATCATGGCTGGATTACTGGCAAGCATGAACAGCTATTTGCATGAAGCATGGTTTATTAACATTAAGAAGAAGTTTGTTGGATTTTTGCTGGGTTCAACTTTAAACAGTGATTTATACTTTTTTAATATGAGGCTTCCTCATGCGGAAACAGATAAAGAGCTGCCGGCCGGTGACGGCTTTGTGATTAAGGGGAAACATATGAAAGTAAAAATTGCTAGGCCTTATGAAAAGGTAAATAATAGATAAAAATACATGGTGAGAAAGTAGCGATTAACTTTTCATTATACAAATATAGTAGTTCCTGGGAATGATAATGATTACAGGACTGTACGATACGGAAAATTTGTAATATATTGACTTTGTCCAAAGAAAAGAAAGGAAGTGTAAGCCAATGTCAATGAGAATTCTTGTTACGCCGGAAGAGTTAGAAGGAATTGCCCAGCAGTTTAGAAACGGATCAGATGCAAGCCGCCAGCAAACCAACCAGCTCTATCAAGCACTTCAATCTTTAGAAGGCAAGTGGGATGGTGCAACGAAGAAGCGTTTCTTCGATCAGTTCGAACAATCTCGCCGTCATATGGAAGCTTACGTTCAACTTCTTGATTCTATTGATCAGGAACTTCGTGCTATTGCTACGCGTTTCCGTCAGGCAGATGCTCAATAATCATATTTTAGTATGAAGTATAAAAGAGTAGAAAAAAGACTAGTCATAACAGCTGACTGGTCTTTTGTACATTGTGAAAGTTTTAGAACAGGGGTTCATAAGTATGAATTTTCAGCCGGAAGTTGGAGAAACGATTCGTTTGTTTGGCAGAAAATATACCTTCTCCAAACATCCAGCGGTAGAGGGGATTGATATCCCATACGGGCAAGAGGGGAGACAGGGGACTGTTTATCAACTGGTTGATGAACAGGCGAGAACTCTCCACCGCTATGTGGCTTTTAAAGTGTTTAGGGAACGATTCAAAAGTGAGCGTCAGATAGAGTTGGCGAAAAAATTCCAAAAATATGCAGGAGGATATGGTCTTTCCGCTTGCTTGCGCTCCGTTATTGAACAGCAGAGTCATGAGAAGCTCGTCAGTCAATATGAAGATTTGCAGTACTCTGTTCTTATGCCTTGGATCGAAGGACCAACCTGGGCAGATATCCTACTGGAGGAAAGGGCTCTTACTCGTGAAGAATGCTTACAAATCGCGTGCACGTTTGCTTATATCATGAAGGAGATGGAAGAAGCAGGTCTTGCTCACTGTGATCTTTCATCAAGCAACGTTCTTATTCCCTACTTGAGCAAAGAGAAAGTAGATCATTCTTTTGCTGATATTGAACTGGTAGATATTGAAGAGCTATATGCGCCTGATGTAAGGAAGCCGCCTGTTCTGCCGGGAGGATCGCCTGGTTATGCTGCGGATTATGTGCGGGATGGAGTGTGGACGGCGAATGCCGACCGCTTTGCAGGCGCTGTGCTGCTGGCAGAAATGATAGCGTGGCATCATGACAGCATCCGGATAGAAAAAGCCGATGATATGAGCTATTTTGCAGCTGAAGAAATGCAAAAAAAATCGGAACGTTACCGGAAAATAAAGGGAGTTGTTCAAGACACGCTTGGAGAAGCGGCGGCGGAGCTTTTTACACGGGCGTGGGAAAGCCGAAACTTAAAGGAATGTCCTTCGTTTGCTGAATGGTTTTCTGTTTTTCCCCGGTCGATAAAAGAAGTGGTTATCAATCGAAAGCAGGCATTTTTTCAGGCAAAAAAACAGCCTACCTCCTCTCTCTTGAGCGTAGAGTCCCTGTTAGACATTGCTTCAACGTTTGAAGGACTTGGCAACAAAGTTGCCGCTCAAAGAGAGTATCGTTATATTGTTTCGCACTTCCCTGAGAAGAAAGCGGTCGTGGAAGAAATTAAATTGCTGCTCTCTGAGGGAAAAGTAAACATGGAACCACAGAGGTGGGATCTGGCGGATTATCTTGAAGCGGCCAACCAGATGGAGAAGCTGGAAGAATGGGAGAAGGCGCTATTGTTCTATGCAAGAGGAGCCCAGCTTCCTTCCATTGATTTTGCTACAAAAGAAGAGTTAGAAATTATCGTAGAAGAACTGAGAGAGAAAATCCGGGCCAGGCAGCAAGTGATAACCACTGAAGCCGCCTTGCAAAAAATACTTGATGAAAAACAAAAAAAGCCAGAAGCCCCGGCCTGTGTTCCGAATTTTTCCGGTAAAACAAAAAAACAAGGGCCTTTCCTTATGGAACGTGTGTGGCAGTTCTCGGTGAAAAGATGGAAGCTGTTGTTATCTCTTAGCTGTGCCTTCCTAATTGGTGGCCTGCTCATCTGGCTTTATAACTATACAGCAGAAAAGAAATGGCGGGAACTGATCCAGAAGGGAACGGAAGCTTTTACCAGACAGAACTATATTGAAGCGGAAGGATTCATCCGAAAAGCGATGGATCAGAAGCCAACCGAAGATTTATATACCAAAATGGCAACGATTTATATCAGCAGAGGTTATCATGAACAGGCGATCCGGTATTTGGAAGATTTATTCTATGAGAAGAAGCTGTCCGAAAAAAATCAAGAAGCTCACTATTTAATAGGTCGCGCCTATTTTTTGCTGAATGACTTCTCGAATGCTATTCCATATTTTGAGAAAGCAAGAAAAGGGGAGAAAAGCATTTATGAGCAAGATGTAATCCGCGATCTGGTTGTCTCTTACGCCCGCACCAATCAGTATGCAAAGGCGAACAATATGGTACATCAGCTGAAAGCTGGTGATTTAGTTTCTAAAGCTTTTATTGCTAATTTGAAGGGAGAGCTCTTTGAATTGCAGGGGAAAGATAGCGAAGCAATCGAAGAGTTTAAGAATGCTGTGGCTTTACATAAAGGCAATGAGCGGTACATCAAAAACCTAGTCGATCTCTATATTAAAAAAAATAAAACGAACCAGGTCGATGACACAACGAAGGCAAGGACGTATGAAGAAGCTATTTCTTTAATGAATGAATTATTAAAAGAGGATTTTACTAACATTGACTATTTAAACCGATTAGGACAGGCATATTATGATTATGGGCTTTACTATGAGGCTAAAGGAAATCGGAGATATATCAATCTTTTTCAGCAATCGTTAATCTCTTATAACCAGATTATAGATTTGGGCATCCGGAATGAGGAGATTCTCCTCAACATAGGCATTTTATATGACAAGCTTAATCAAAAGGTTAAGGCCGAAAGTATCTACAAGCAAGTGTTAAAAGAGTACCCGAATAGCGGGCATGCCTATTTCGTTTATGGCCTGTTTAAATTGAAGGAGAAGAAGTATAAAGAAGCGTTGACTATGCTGCAAAAAGTGGTGCAATTGAACCAAAATCCGTCGGAAGCAGCGATTGCAAAAGAGCGTATGAAAGAGATGAAAGCCAAAAAGTTGATATAAGTAGGATGAAGTGAGGGGGAGTACAGTTGGCACCTGAAAATCAGCAAGACAAAAATAGTGCAAAAGCTCGGCAGGTCGTCCTGCCTGTTTCACTTAGTTTGCTGGTCGCTGCTGGCGGAGTCGCTACTTATCAGTGGAGTCAGCATGACGCACCTGTAAGCGGCAAGCGGGCTGAACATGCAAACACGAAAAGTAAGGAAAAAAAGCCAGGGGAAGCGATTCGTCTCAATACTGACGACAATCAGGTGAAGAATACAGCTATTAACCAGTTTAAGGAAAATAGGGGCAAACGGATAGAAGTACCTGTCAAGCACAGTGCGGAAGAGTCTGGGAAAAAGATTCGCTCATCGTTGGAAAAGGAGGAAGCTTTGCTTGCTTTTTCCCTAAAAAATGATGTGGATTGGGAAGTTTATGACGATGCGGTTTATCTAGTAGATAGCTCTAATAAGGGAGCTCCGATTGCAGGCCTGGCAGTGGATCAGAGTGATATCATTTTGCCAGAGCCGCCGTTACTCATTGAAGATATTCCCCTTTTACCAGTTGATGACTTGCTATCAGGTGAGGAAGAAACAACAGACGGGGATTTAAACAATGAGCAAAATCGGTCGGAAAATGTAGGCGATCAGAAGACAGACAATAATAGTAAAGACGACGCTATTGATAGTGGCCCTGTGTTAGTACCTGGCTCTTTATATAATAGCATTTATGACTATGTCATAATGAATGATTCCTACAATGTTGTTTATTATGGACAAAATGTTAGAACGGATGATAAACGCTATAATACCATCATGAAATGGCTTGTAGAATCAGCGGATCGTCTTAAAGGGGAGGCCTATGCAAGTCCCTCACTTTCTTACCAGGGGCAGGCAAATTTACAGCTCATTCATTCACTAAAGATAAATCAGCCGGAAATTCAGAGCTTGCAAGAAGAAATCCAAAAAAATATGTTCATGAAGTATGTGGATGAGGAAATCAATGCATATGCAGCTGATAAGGAACGCCATTCTAAGGATGCCAAACATATTGTTTATTTTATTGGTAAGTACAATGAACAGGCGAATAAGTCGCTGAACCCGAGTGAATATGGGAATGCTGACCGTAATTTAATGAAGTCCGCTGATCAAGATGCCCGAAATTCTAGCAGCGTGGTGGAGGCACTGAACAAATATCAGATTGCAAGTCAGTATGCGCCAGATGTTGCCGAGGAATTACGCACACAAAAAAAGGATTTGCTATTGCAGGTGAAGGAAGTTTCACAAACGGATATAAGTAAGGCTGTCATTCTGGCTGCTGAAGCTGTTGAAAACGGTAATCATGCTCCGGAAGCGAGGGAAGAATTGCACAGATTAGCGGAGAAATTGCTCGAAGCCGCGGAGGAATTTGAGCCAGATGCGGAAGAGCAGGCTTATGAAATTTTAAGTACAAGAGCGAGTATTGATAAGACGATTGCTCATACCGCTACCAATCGAAAAAAAGCCTTCGCATATGCGAAAAAAGCAGAAGGTTTGTTAAGCGCTGAAAAGTATGCAGAAGCTCTGTATTATGCTAGTGAATCCAAACGTTTATACGATAAAAGTGATTTGAACGACAGGGTGATAAAGCGGGCGGTCGAACAGATGTTAAAAGAAGCAAAAGAAAAAGATCTGGATACTCAGCTGGCGATATATAGAAGTATTACCAGCGCAAACGGCGTACCTTATGAGTATGCACAGCAAGCGACTTTCCTGCAAAAAGCGATCGACGACTATAGAAAAGCGATGAATCAGTCAAATCTTGAACAGGCTGTTCAAGATTTAAGTTCTGCCTGGCAACATTCAAATTTGCAGAAATTGGTAGAACCTCTATTAAAAGAAAAAAGTCGCACGCTGTTTGAGCAGGCCAACGCGATACGAAATGAGAATCCTAAACAAGCCGCCCGTTATTTTAGAACACTGGCACAGACACCTGGAGTCGATGTTGAGATAAAGGAACGCGCGAAAAGCATGCTAGATGAAAGCAACCAAAAAACATGAAGATTGGAGGATAACAATGGACTCTCACCGAGTATTGGCATTAGCCAATCGTTATCGTCAGGCCGCTAATCAGGTTATGGAAATTCAAGGAAGAATAAAAGGTACAGTCGAGTGGAACGGAGCGGAGTGGAAAGGCAAGCGAAGGGAACGATTTAATTCTGATTACCAGGAGACGATCCAGGCATTTCAGCGTTATGTACGGGACTTGCAAATCACAAGTGATGAATTGGAAAAGGCCGCAGTCCGGATTGAAGAGCTCAAAAAGGAATTGGCGAAACAGCAACAAAAGGGATAATCTGTAGTTTGCAAAAGAAAGGAGCAGTGCAATGGCAAACGAGATTTCAATGGATATAAATAAAGGGCGCACGATGGCAGACGATTTTGTCCGGGAAATTTCTGTCCTGGAGAATCTCACCAATGAATTGAACGAACAGATGCAACAGTTATTGTCCGATATATCGTACGGGGACCCGCGCTATATAAATTGCATAACAGGCGTAGTCGCAAATGATTTTACGAAAGGGTCAGGCGAGCGTCTGATAAATCAGCTCTCTGAGAACGAGATTTACATTCGCTCCACCGTTGACCGCCTCGAGGAGGAGGATAATGTCATTGGAAACTTGTTTGAATTGCACGGCTATTGGAATGGGGTGTTACAAGCGGCCGGGCATTCGCTCTTTGGCGTTGCTTTTGCTCTAACCGGTCTGACGAGGTTTGAGTTCGCAAATGGGGCATGGCGGGTTCGCTATCTTTCTAGGTATGCACACTTGACGAGGGCTATCGATAACTCGAAGTTGCGCACGGTGGCCAGATATCTGCTTGGGCCGAAATACCTTGTGCGATATATGGATAAGCCACTCAGACAAGTTATGTACAGGGCCGGAGTGGGTTTCTTCCCAGGCCATGTTGCTTCGTTCGATAGCGGTTTGGCTAGATTACGGGAGGCAGCCAGAAATGCCGATACGTTCAAAGGTGCATTCGGTGCGGTGAAAAGCCATGCCGGCGATTTGCTCAAAGCAAGCAAAGGGTTTTTGAAAACCAACTTTGTGACCGCCTTCATAGCGTCAGGGGTTGAGGAATCAATCGGATTGGGCATGAACATCCTGAATAATTACAAAGAATATGGAAACAACGAAGCGGTATTAAAACGTGAGAACGCAAAAGCAGTGGGTCGGGCCGTATATAATACGGGAGTAAAAACGGCTACCGCAGGGGTCGGTGGTGTTATTGGAGGCGCGATTGGTTCTATGATCCTACCGGGTGTGGGAACTGTTGTCGGCGCCGCTGCCGGCGGATTTATCGGCAGTATAGTCGGCGATAAAATCGCGAAGCATACACCGGCCTGGGTAGACGAAGCGGCGCTCCATTTAAAAGATGAGATACATGCCGGCATTGAAAAGGTCGGGGACGGCCTGAGAGCGGTCGGAAAAGGAATGAAGAAAGCGGAAGAAGGCATCAAGGCGGGATTCAAGGAAGTAAAGGATACAGCCGACCAATTGCTGAAAAATGCGGGAGAATTCTTCTCTAAAAAATTCTCTTTCACATAAGGAGGGATAGCACATGACAGTAACATTGAGCGTTGAAGAACTTATCTATTGCTTTTACAGTGAGGGACTGTTTGAACAGGGATTGGGACTGAAGCAAGTCTATTTCCAGGATTTGTCGGATGAACAGATGAACCTTATCTTTCAGGCTGCCTGCCGCTCTCTCCTGTCCAAAGATTACCTTATATATGAACAGCGGCGCTTTACCCTGAAAAAGGAAATTGCCCGTATTATTTCCTGCTTAAACGGTTCATCGTTTACATTGAAAGCTTCCAAGTTCTTGGATGATGGATATCAGGATACAATGTCTGTACATTTCTCTGAGGAAGGAACGTACGAGCATTCGCTCCGCTATGAAGGACAGGTGCATGTTTTTCGTACGATTTCTCCGGAAGAATCCTATGCCACCATCGGCAGCTATTTGGGGGTATCAATCCAAGGGAAGGATGAAGGGGTTGTGCTGCCATTAAACCAATCGGAATTCGAATCGATGCTAACACTCATCGATGAAAATTCGGATCGTGTAGCCGATTATGTCCGAACCATGGGGGGAGACACTGAAAACATCCAGGCATTTGCGAGTGATATGGTAAAGAATAAAGGGATGATGGACAATATTCTGTTTTTGGAGTATGACAAGAATCGAGAGCCGGTATTGTTGGATATTATCTTCGTGGTGAACGGAGAGAGGGATACTTGGATCATAACCAGACCGGAGAAAGGGCGGTATGAAGTCAGGAAGTGTAATCTGTCCAGTTTGGCCGTCCTCATGAAAAAAACAAGCCATGCCGTTACCGCAGCATTGAAGTCGGTATAGTGACATCTAGGAATTTACACGTAGCAGAGGAGTTTTCTATTATGAAATATTTAAAGAAGACAGACCATGGGGTTCAGGTTGTGTACACCAATATGGATGCCGGTTGCATGACCGTCTTGCCGGGAATTATGGTTGCTGTAAGTCTCCTTATCTTTTATTTTCTTCCTGAGCTTGGCATTATTAAAGGACTGATCGGGCTCATTATCGGGATTATGGCCTTTCTTCTCTTTGGCGGTATACTTTTGAGGATTCTGATGATTATAAGGAGAAAAAATCCGGTTCTGATCGAAGTCCGCGATGGATACCTGATGGACCGTAAGAAGAAGGTGCCGATATCGGAAATCAATGAAGTCTCATTCGGCTGGAATCAAGGACGGCTCGGCGGGATCATATTTCCCGATTTGGCGGTTCAAACGATCCATAATAAGCGATATTACTTTTGCTACTATAACCTAATCTCAGAGAGGGCCATAAAGGAATTGGTGGAGCAATACATCCTTCCTTTTGCGACTCCGCAATGCAAAAGCAAGTGGGAAAAGCATTTCTGGCGTAAAAATAAAGCTCAATAAAAAATTTTTTCGGACAATAAAATAGAAAATGTAGGTCTATCCCCTTAAAATAATAGCGGGATAGACTTTTTTGTTATTGATGGGGGACATATCTGCGAATTTTACTCTATATAAATCACACTTGATACATGGACATCCTTGTGTAGTTGGAAGGAAGAGGAAAGAACATCCAGAGAAAAGAAAGGAGAAGCCCCCTGTGTAAAAGAATAAGGGCAGATGTTTGCCATTCCCTTTCTTCTGGACTGTGGGCAGGGCCCATCAACGCTTCCTCTCTCTCCTCTTCCTATCCTTCTCCCACCATCCAAATGTCGAAACATCAAAGACGATGTATATAAGTCATAAACTAAAAAGACTTTATGTAGCTATCTTTTATATGAGGAGGAATAAAATTGACCAGCCGAAGTCAGCAACTCATTCGTTTGGCGCAAGAATTTGTAAGCGAAGTACCATTCAATGTGGTGTATGCTAGTGTAGGCGGCTCAACGGGCAGAGGGGAAGCGGATCAATACAGCGATTTGGACCTTGTTATTTATACGGATGATATTTCGTTGACCGACGCAAAAAATGTTATGTACAAAGATGAAATTATCCAATTAGAAATTGAACATTGCAGCGAATTCCCGAAACAAAAAAATATCATAGACAATCCGTGGGATTACAGGTTTTTACAAGAAATTTGCATTATTTACGATAGTGATGGGGAGTTTAAAAAAATTAAGAATTGGGCGATACAGTATTTTTCTTCCGCAAAAGGGACAAAACGAATAAGCGAACAAGTTTTGGGCATTGTAGAGGAAAGAAAAAATTGGGCTCTACACTGTATGAATCAAGGCAATATGTATTCTGCTACGCATGCCGCGCTGGGAGCATGGACAGAAGCAGCTTTTTTATATTTATTTTTGACGCAAGGCTCACTCTCAACCAATGATCTCATTCCTTCTATTCAAAAATTAGAGCGCCATTTTGCGGCATTTAAAACTGCTTGTCCTTTTACTTTGAATGGACAATGGTCAGAGATTCCCGCTATTTTAAAGCGTTTTCGGAGTTATTTGCGAAAACAGGGATTTTCGTTTGAGTTCGGGCTCTCTCCTATTCAAGACCTATTATACGAAAAAAAGCAGCCCGTTTGTTAGAGTCAAAAGAATATATGAGTTTGTTATGGCAATGTTATGGGGAAGCGTTTTGTCTATATGCAGAAACGTCCGAAAACGATTGGTTTGAAGACTATTTTTATGAACTGCCCGAATCTTTGCAACAAGATTTACGTAAAATCGGTTTTGTCCCTCTACCCTCACATAAAATCCAGACGATATGCACTTTAAGTGATGAGCTTATTAACTTAGTCTATCACGAAAAAAATAAGAAAAATATATCGCTCTACTGAGAGAATTGTTTGACTTTTAAAATTTTTAGAAGCCTCACCTCTAAGCAAAGCGGAGGTGGAGGAGTTTATCGATTTGATCGTTGGAAGGAAGACAGGATGTAGGAGGAGTTGTTTTTGATGAAGAAAAAACAAATCATGATTTTACTTATTATGGGAATTATAATAGGTGGATTCTTTTATATAATTAATATTTCTACATTTGAACCGCATATGACTGGTGGAAATGGTAATCCTGCCTTGCTATTTATGATACCTACAGTTCCCTTGTATGTTTACTTCTCCATTCTACTGTATACTACTTTTTACTATTTTTTAGTAAAAATAGTAAAAATGAGATCGTAATTTACACTTTGTTTTCTCTGTTTGCTCTTGTCTGTGCAATGATTGGTGAGTATTGCTATGTTTAGGAAAAACGAGTTGAGTTAGGAAATCCGTATTATCCTAATACAAGGGTTAGCAGAATTACCCCACTTGGTCCATTTATAAACAATTGGTTTTTTAATGGTTATACTTATTTTTTTCTTCCGTTATTCGTCGTAATAATTAGTGGAACAAAATGTATTCTCTCACGCTCACGACAAAACTAAACGCCTATTTTGGATTTATTCCCCGCTTCAAAAATCGTAAGCTTTTAAGTGGTGAGAGTGTTCAAATGAATCACTGTCATCGTCTATGTCGTCGACCTCTAATCTTGCAAAAATGGTAGGGGATCGACGACATTTTGTTTTGGTTTAAATACGCAGAAACATTGAGGTTGGCGATATTATGTAAATAATGACATATAATATAGCGTGTTTTTGTGCTTTGTTGTGAAAGCTGAAAAAAGTGTTATGCCGCAAGGGTTTTCCCTATGTATGTTTTCATGTAAAATGGGTTTATAGCTTACCTATGAGGAATTGAAACCACTCACGCAAAAATGTGACTTCAAATATGATTTATTTATATACGCATGTACAGATTGATTGGAACAGGCACGGATTAAACGGATACGGAGTCTTTACATATAGTTCAGTGAAGTGTAAAATAATGAAGAAAATTAATATGCAAATGCGATGAGGAAGAAGAGTAGGCATATCGAAGGGTTGCAGAGAGCTGATGGGTGGTGTGAATCAGCGCCGGACGAATGCTGAATGGACTTCCGAGCACCAAACCGAACGAACGGCTCAAGTAGGCTTTGGCGTATGTCCGTACGATACAATGGACACCGTATCACAGCTTGAACTGTCGTACGGGTATGAGTGATTTCGACAAATGTCGAAATAATAAGGGTGGCACCACGGTCTATTCGTCCCTTTAGCGGACGGATGGGCCTTTTTTATTTATAAAATGTTGTAAAGGAGTGGTAAAGATGCAAACCATCTTTTCCGGGATTCAGCCGAGCGGCGTCATTACGCTCGGAAATTACCTTGGCGCCATGCGCCAATTCGTTGAACTTCAGCATGACTACAATTGTTATTTTTGTATCGTTAACCAGCATGCAATTACCGTGCCGCAGGACCCTGAACAATTACGGAAAAACATTCGGACTCTTGCCGCGCTATATCTTGCCGTCGGATTGGAGCCGGAGAAAGTAACGCTATTTATCCAGTCGGAAGTGCCTGCCCATGCGAAGCTGGGATGGATTATGCAGTGTACCGCATATGTGGGTGAATTAGAACGGATGACACAATATAAAGATAAAGCGCGTGACCGCGGTGAAGCGATCCCCGGAGGATTGCTGGCGTACCCGCCGCTGATGGCTGCCGACATTTTGCTTTATCGCACGGATTTCGTCCCTGTCGGCGAGGATCAGAAACAGCATATCGAACTCACCAGAGATTTGGCCGAACGTTTTAATCAGCGTTACGGTGAATTATTTAAAATCCCTGACATTCGGGTTCCGGAATTTGGGGCTAGAATTATGTCGTTGCAGGATGCGACCAGAAAAATGAGTAAATCCGACCCGAATCAAAACGCATTTATTTCGATGCTGGACGATGAAAGTGCCATTGTTAAGAAAATTAAACGGGCGCAAACCGACTCCGATAATAGCGTGCATTTTGATAAAGCCAATAAACCGGCCATTTCCAACTTGATGACGATTTATTCGGCATGTTCTGGCAAGACGATGGAGGAAATCGAAGCGTTATATAAAGGCAAGGGGTATGGAGCATTCAAAACGGATCTTGCCGAAGTCGTAGTTGAAACGCTGCGGCCGATTCAGGCCCGCTATGCGGAGTTAATCGACTCCCCGGAATTGGATCGCGTGCTGGATGAAGGCGCGGAAAAAGCGAAGCGCGTAGCCGACGAGACGCTTAACAAGGTGGAAGAAGCCATGGGCTTGTCGCGCGTGCGGGCAAAATAATGATCATAAAGATTCAGAAAAGATATGTTGCTATAAAGTGGAAAAGCGATATATACTTCCTCTAAATCATATTACCGAAAGAGGCTGGCTCAAAAATCATGAGCCAGCCCCTTTTTTCTTATTGTTTTATTTGCGAAAGCTCGCCCCAGTATTCGCAGATGGTGATCATGCCCTTGTCGAAATTCTCCAGATGGAAGTGTTCGTTTGGTGCATGGAAATTCTCACCGGGCAATCCGAAGCCCATCAGTACAACCGGAATGTTGAGAAGTCGGCTGAACCCTTCAACAATTGGGATGGAACCGCCCATTCGGGTTAGAGCGGGTGTGGCGTTGTACGCTTTTTCATAGGCGCGCATTGCCGCCTGAATAACAGGATGATTATATGGCATCTGGAACGGACGGCCGCTATCCATTCGGGTGAGCGAAACTTGCACGCCCGGCGGCGTATGTTTATGTACGTGCCGTTCAATTAAGTCTTGGATTTCTGCTGGATCTTGATCCGCCACCAGTCGGCAGGAGATTTTGGCGTGTGCCTCGGACGGGAGCACCGTTTTAATACCTTCGCCCTGAAAGCCGCCATACATACCGTTGATCTCGAGCGTTGGGCGCGCCCATGTTCGCTCAAGAAAATTGAATCCCTCCTCACCATATAGCTCGTTTACGCCCAGTTCCTTTTTGAGCGCTTCCTCATCGTACTTCAAATCGCGAAACGCCTGTCTCTCTTCTTTCGTTAGAGGTTTTACTTTATCATAGAATCCTTCGATAGCAACTTTGCCGTTTTTATCATGGAACGAAGCGAGAATTTCGGACAGTGCGTGAAGCGGATTGGCTATACCGCCACCATATATACCGGAGTGCAGGTCACCATTCGCGCCTTTTACATCAATTTGCATGGCGCATAAGCCGCGCAATCCGTAGCAAATCGCCGGTTTGCCTTTCTCCAGCATAGGGGTATCGGAGATGACAAGTACATCCGCCGCAAGCATGTCCTTATGTTTTTCCACAAACGGTTCCAAATTTGGGCTGCCGACTTCTTCCTCTCCTTCAATGCAGAATTTAACATTGACCGGTAGCTTTCCTTCCGTTTTTAGCAGCGCTTCCACTGCTTTAATGTGCATAAATACCTGACCTTTATCATCGGTAGCTCCCCGTGCGTAAATCTTTCCGTCCCGGATGTCCGGTTCGAATGGCGGTGTCTGCCATAATTCAAGCGGATCAACTGGCTGTACATCATAATGGCCGTAAATAAGTGCGGTGACATCGTTTTCGGCATGCATCCAGTCGGCATATACGATCGGATTGCCTTCGGTCGAAATTATTTGCACGTTTTCAAGCCCCGCCGCCTGCAATGCATTAACAAGCCATTCGGCGGTTCGTTTGATATCAGATTTGTGGGCCGACAGCGCGCTAATGCTTGGTATGCTTAAGAATTCCCTTAATTCGCTCAGATGTGCATCCCTGTTTTTTTCCAGATAAGTGCGGTATGACTGATTCATTTTTTATTCATCCTTTCTGTGTATAGAATACAGTCTGTAACTCTGGCAAAGATCTGTATCTTTAGCTTAGTACACAGGGAGCAATTTTTCAAAGCATGAGGTTTCGCGAAACACAGAATCTATAGACAAAGGAGAAGAAGAGAACCATATTCACGTGATAAATGGAAGGAATTTCCGAAATGGGTGGAGAAAGCTTTCGTTTTTACTAACGGACGAAATAGCCATATAATAAAGGTATAGAGTGAAAAACAAAATAAGCCGGCATAATCGCTGCGAGGTGATGAGCATTGATCGTAAATAAGGTTATTATCGTGGAAGGGAAGACGGATAAGAAACGTCTGGAGAAAATCATCGCAGAACCTGTGGAAATTATTTGTACACACGGCACGTTAAGCAGCAAGAAATTGGAGGATATCTATCACCAGGCGGGCGATGCCGACATCTACATTTTTGTAGACGAAGACTCTTCCGGAAGGAAATTGCGCTCCCAGCTCAGGAACGAGTTTCCGAATGCGTATCATTTATACACTCGCAGAAGCTATACTGAAATTGCGCGTACCCCATACGAGTACCTTGCGAAAATATTACGGGACGCCCATATAGAAATCAACAAAACTGTTATCTTATGAAAGTACGGAAGGAGTGGTGGAAACGCGGATGATCGAACAAATTCAGAGCCGGATAAGCCAGCGTTCATTTAATCTATTTGGTTTCGCTCCGCTGATGCGCGCGGCGGTGATGATTCCGCTGGTCGAAAAAGATGGAAAGCTGCACGTACTATTCGAAGTTCGCGCCCGAACGCTAAAACGCCAGCCCGGGGAGATTTGCTTTCCGGGCGGAAAAATTGAGGATGGCGATGTAAGCGAACAAGATGCCGCTGTTCGGGAGACATGCGAAGAGCTGGGGCTTGTGCGAGAAGATATCCAGGTTATTGAGACGCTTGGTATTCTCATTCCCCCGTATTCTTCGTCCATTTATTCATTTATCGGTAAAATTCATGACTATCGGAAAATTTCGCCGAATAAGAATGAAGTAGAAGAAATATTCTATGTTCCACTTGATTTCTTCTTGGAAAAAGAACCGGATGTACACTATATTCACCTGGCGGTAAAACCGGAGGAAAATTTTCCTTTTGAACTTATTCCCCAGGGTAAAAACTACAAATGGCGCAGCAGTCGTCTGCCTGAATTTTTTTATCAATATGACGGGAGAATCATATGGGGGCTGACGGCAAGAATTCTTTATGAGTTTATTACCATTGTGAAATAGTAGCGGTGATCAGACCCAAAACGCAAGAATATTGACGGTTTGGAACTCATTCGTCGTTGTCGTAAAATAAAATTATCAAACTGCTGAAAAATGTGTCAAATATATGAAATTTGGGTAAAAGTAAAGACAAAACCACGTCTTTACTTTTTTCACTTCTATCAAGGTTTTTCCCTGCTTTCATACATAAATTTACCGAGCTCCGCATATTCTCAAAACACTATACAAACGGGTCAAAACTTGATACGATTTAGATGGTATTTACCATGTGAACGCCTTTTCTGATACTAAAAATTTCATTTGTATGAAGGGCAAATGATAGTAAAGAAAGGAGTGTATTGTGTGGACTTCAGTTGGTTGTTTCCCCCGGCCATTAATGACATGGCAAAGCAGGTAGATTCCTTGTTCTGGTTTATCACATCTATTGCCGTCTTCATCTTTGTCCTGGTTGAAATGCTTTTGTTCATCTTCCTTGTTCGTTACCGAAGGAAACGACCGGACAAACAGGGAGTTGCGTTGCACGGGAACACGAAAATGGAAATCATTTGGACTTTGGTTCCAGCGTTGATTCTTGTTGCTATTGGCGTGTTTAGTTCTAAGATGACTTACGCAATTCAGACTCCACCGAAAGATGTATACACCATTAATGTCACCGGTTACAAATGGAGATGGGACTTTGAGTACCCGGAAGGGTTCAAGACGACAAACAATCTCGTCATTCCGGAAGATAAAAACGTCCTATTCAAGATTACATCCGGAGATATTTTGCACAGCTTTTGGATTCCGGCGATGCGGATAAAGCAGGACGCGGTACCTGGACGCCAAACTCAGTTCTGGTCTGGTCCAACGGAAAAAGGCGAATACCCTATCGTATGCGCCGAGTATTGCGGAACAATGCACTCAATGATGCTTGCAAAACTTCATGTGGTAAGTGCCGATGAATTTAATAAGTTTGTGCAATCCGGCGGTAAAGCCGGCGGTGGCTCCGCAGGCGGCTCGGGCGGCGAAGGCAAAGCGCTGGCTGAGCAGAAAGGCTGTTTAAGCTGTCATGCTGTTGACCAAACGAAGCTTGTCGGCCCGGGATGGGGCGGTATGTTTGGTAAAGACATAAAGCTGTCTGACGGAAGCACGGTAAAATATGATGAGAAATATATCATCGAATCTATTATGAACCCTGCAGCGAAAACTCCGCAAGGTTATTCTGCACCAATGCCGTCGCAGCAGGTAACAGAAGAAGAAGCGAAGGCAATTGCTGAATACATTAAAACCTTGAAATAGGGAGGAGTGAATCGTATGGGTGCTACTGCCACTGCCGCAGCGAGAAAACCGTCGTTTGTCAGAGATTGGTTGCTTACTGTTGACCATAAGAAAATCGGAATTATGTACGGCGTTGTGGGCTTACTTTTCTTCTTCCTCGGGGGAGCAGCCGCTCTCGTTATCCGGACAGAGCTATTGACGCCCGGGATGCCGGATGTGGTGCCGCAGGCTGATACATTCAACCAGATGTTCACCATGCACGGCTCTATCATGATTTTTTTGTTTATGATTCCGATGCTTACAGCTGCGTTTGGTAACTACCTGATACCGATTATGGTAGGTGCGCACGATATGGCGTTTCCGCGGATGAACAACCTGGCCTTCTGGCTCTATGTGCTAGGTGGCGTGGTTTTCCTCAGCAGTTTTTATTTCGGAATGCCAGATATCGGTTGGACCGCGTATCCGCCATATAGTATCGAATCTCCAGGACTGGGGCTTGATATCTGGGTAACGGGTGTCCATATTTTAGGGCTTTCCTCTATTCTTGGTGCGATAAACATTATTGTTACAGTGTTTAATATGCGGGCACCGGGCATGACATTTAACCGTCTGCCTTTGTATGTATGGTCTTCGCTCGTTACGGCATTTATTCAGCTGTTTGGTACGCCTGCGCTTGCTGGGGCTATCACGACGCTGTTGTTTGACCGCCATTTCGGCACGCATTTCTACGATGCGGCGGCCGGAGGTGATCCGATGCTGTATCAGCACCTATTCTGGTTCTACTCCCATCCGGCCGTGTACATTATGGTACTTCCGGCGATGGGAATCGTATCGGAGATTATTCCAGTATTTGCGCGCAAGCCGATTTTCGGTTATCATGCGATCGCCTACTCTTCCATTGCGATCGGATTCCTCGGCTTTTTGGTTTGGGCGCACCACATGTTTGTAGCCGGCATGCCGCTGGCAACCGGGGTGCCATTCATGGTAACTTCGATGATTATCGCGGTTCCGTCAGCAATTAAAATTTTCAACTGGCTTGCAACATTGTGGCGGGGATCGAACGTATTCACTACGCCGATGCTATTTGTGACCCTTGGCTTCATGGGACTGTTCACTATCGGCGGACTGAGCGGTATTTACCTCGCAGCGGTACCGATTGATATACACATGCACGACTCATATTTTGTTGTGGCTCATTTCCATTACGTATTGTTTGGAGGAAGTATGATGGCGGTGCTCGGCGGTATCTTCTACTGGTTCCCGAAGATAACCGGCCGTATGTACAACGAGAAGCTTGGTAAAACTGTATTCTGGCTCTATTTTATCGGCACAAACCTGACATTTTTCCCGATGCACTATATCGGCATGATGGGTATGCCGCGTCGTGTTTTCCAGTATGACCCGGCAGCCGGAATGCAGGTGGCCAACCAAATAGCGACATTCGGTTCGTATCTTATTGGTATAGCAGCAATTATGATGGTGGTTACAATTATTGTATCTCTTAGAATTGGAGCAAAAGCTCCCGCCAATCCGTGGGGGGCACAAACACTCGAGTGGACGGTATCTTCGCCGCCACCGGAACACAACTTTATTGAAATGCCTTATGTAACCGCTGCGCCGTATGAATTTGGTGAAGTGGAGGAAAAATATACGTCCAAGAAATCGTTTGGAGCGTAGGAGAAGAGGGATGTAACAATGGGATATCGCTTACCTTTCGTAACGACAATCGCCATCTTCCTGCTGCTAATTGCTGGAGCTCTTGTTGTAGGATTCGACGCCGGGCTGGCGTGTTCCGACTGGCCGTTGTGCAACGGACACATTATCCCGCCGTTAGAGGGGAAAATCATCATAGAATATACGCATCGCATGCTATCCACTGGTGTGGGGCTCTTAGTGCTTGCAAATTTGTACGCAGGGTGGCGCAAACGGAAGGAAAGCCCCATTGCGATGAAACTGGTCATTCTTTCTTTCGTGCTGCTGATGATGGCTGCTGTGTTGGGCGGCATTAATGTCTTAGAAAAACTGCCGCCCGGCTTCACGACGATGGATACGAGCGTCGCCACGCTCCTGTTCGCGACGTTTGTCGCTCTTACAGGTGTGACGCTGGCACATCATCGCAGAAAGCAGGGCGCATTTCATCAGAACAAGCAAATTCAATCCCTGTTCAAACCAACCCTGATAGCAACGATTGCCGTGTACGCCGAGTTTGTGCTGGGCGCGTTTATTAAGCACAGCGACGCTGGAGCCGTCTGGGTAAAAGGCGAAGTCACGCTGCTTAATGAGGTGATCTCCACACCGCAAATTGCCGCTGCTCTTATGTATGTGCATGTATTTGCTACAGCGCTTGTAGTTATCATAACCGTCTGGTTGTTCTTTCATGCGCGTTTGCGGAAAGCCTTGACCGGACAGGCGCTGGTTCTGGCCGCATTACTTGTGTTGCAGGTAGCCGCTGGATATTTGACGATGGCGATGAAATTAGCGGTTATCTCCGATGTCATTCATCTGGCACTTGGTGTATTGATGATGGCTTCATGCGTATTTATGATGGTTCAGGCCAAATTGGGCGTCGATCTGCTTGATCGCGACAATCAAAAAGAAAGTGTTGTTCGCGGTAACGTGGCAGTAAAAAATTTGTCCTAGTTATTGGCTAACGTGACTATATTCAGGGAGGTTTTGAAATGGGTACCCCTATTTCTGAAAAAGACGTATGTGAAAATCCGGCGAATCGCTCCATCGAATCAAGCGTTACGTCTGGAGTAAAAGGTGAATGGCGCGATTATGTATCGGTGACGAAGCCCGGCATTGTCGTTTCAAATTTAATGACTTTTTTTGTGGGGGTTTGGCTTGCTGCTGATGGCCCTCTGCCTTTAGGTACAATGCTAATGGCCATGCTAGGCTCGGCGCTTATCATTATGTCTGGAACATGTTTAAATAATTTTATTGACCGCGATCTTGACCAGTTTATGGAGCGCACGAAAAAGAGGGCGCTGCCGGATGGGCGTTTGAATCCGCAATCCGTTCTTATGATGGGCATTATTTTCGGCATTCTCGGTTCAATTGTTCTGTTGCTGGTTAATACGTTGACCGCTGTGCTCGGTCTTGTGGGCCTATTTTTCTATGTTGTGGTGTACACGATGTGGACAAAGCGCACAACGACATTAAATACGCTCATAGGCAGCGTGTCCGGAGCGATGCCTCCGATGATGGGCTATGCGGCGATCTCCGGTATGATTGACCTGACAGCCTGGATGTTGTTCGGAATTCTATTTATCTGGCAGTGTCCGCACTTCTTAGCCTTGGCGATGCGCCGTGCCGATGAATATCGCATTGCAGGATTTCAAATGCTGCCGGCTGTCCACGGGTTCGCGGTGACAAAACGCTATATTCTTCGTTATACAGCTTTTCTTGTGCTCGTCTCCGTTATGCTTTATGCGCTGGGCGAGGTCGGTATGGTTTATCTGATTGGTATGACTGTGCTTGGCATCGGCTATGTTATCGTAAATATGATGGGATTTTTTACAAAGGATGATATTAAATTCGCTCGTAAATCGTTTATTTACTCGCTGGTGTATTTGGTAATGTTTACGGTATTTATTTTGATTGACCGCGTGTAATTCCACTTTACTAAGCGGGGTGAAGGAGGTATGAGCATGGCTGTGCATTCTCAGGAAGAGCAGATACCAAAAAAGGGCATAAAAGATAATGGCCTGTTAGGTATATGGCTCGGGTTGATTTCCTTTACGTTCATGTTCGCCGTATTTATTGTATCGAATGTATACCTTCGAGGGTGGTCGCCGGACGTTTTTAATATTACGTTGCCGACAGGCGTACAGGATCTTGTTAATTATAACGTTCTTCTGCTGTTGGCATTGGGAGTGTTGACGCTTGTTGCAGGTATTAGCTACAAAAATCGCAAGGATGGGGTAGCGTTTATCCTTTATGCTCTTGCGACAATTGCAGCGATCGGCTACTGCGTAATTGACTGGTCCCTCATCCAGAGCTACCGGGCGCTTGGTCCGGCAGCTTGGACGGCGCATTTGATTGTGCAATCGATAATGGAAATCCTTGTTCTTATCTGCATCGTGCTCTATCTCCGTGCGTTTTACTTCAAGATGCGGAACCAGGAAAAGTCTTTGAACCGTTTTATTCCGGGTGCGACAGCTGTCTGGATGTATACGGTAATTATGGGACTTTTCGTTTTCATCCAGTGTGATTTAATCGAGATTGGCCAGTTTGCCGAGTGGTGCGGTATCAAGCTATCACAGTTTGGCAAGTAATGACGGGAGGGGGATTCACATGGGCATGATTTTGTACGCGTTAGGATATATGTTGTTTCCGATCGCCTTATTCTTTGGCTTCATGTACCTCTCGAAATTGACGACCAGAGAGTAAGATAGGGGAGAAGGAGTTGAGGAGCCATGTCTTCAGCTTTGAGGCGCCATTGGTTTATCGTGCTGACAGGGGCGCTCGTTGTGACGATTCTTCTCATTATTGTCTATCAAATATGGTGGGGTTCAAACAAACTCCCGGTTCTTGACCGGGCGCCTTCCTTCACCATGTCAGACATGTATGGAAATCGGGTCTCATTGCGTGATTCCGATGGCAAAGTGCGCCTTGTTTCTTTCCACTATACTCATTGTCCGGATGTGTGTCAGGCAACGAACTTTAATTTAATTCGGGTGCAGCAAAAGCTGAAGGAACAGGGAGTCCTCCAGGATAAAGTATTGTTGATGACAATTACGTTCGATCCGAAGCGGGATACAGAACAAGTTTTGCAACAGTATACGGCGATACGGAACATTAAGCCTGACGGCTGGTTGTTTCTGCGTGGAACGCCGGAGCAGACTAAACGGGTGCTTGATGGTTTTAAAATATTCGCCGAAGATCAGGGCAATGGCATCTTTGTACATTCCAATGAATTGTTTCTGCTTGATGGCAATAAGAACATTCGTGCCATTTACAAAATGGGTAGCAGTATGGATAACGAACAGATTGTCAAAGATATTAACAATTTGCTTGAGGATTAAAAGCAAAAACCTCTTATCAGGCGATAGGAGGTTTTTTTGCGCATTTCTTCAGAAAAACGGAACGGGGCATTTGACGGTTGCAGAAAATATTAAGGATCATACATTTCTTTACCATAATAAAGCGATATGTACTTTCTTCTGAGCAGAAAAAGGACAAGCAGCATGCCTGTGTGTTTTCTTATGTACACATATGTTTTATGATGATAAATAGGGAGAAGGGGGAAAAGGATGGAGCCGTTTGAAGAATTTTCGGATTTAATGGAACTGGCCGATATGATTACGGAACGTGTTGGCAATCCGATTACGATCGAAGACATGAATCATCATGTGGTCGCATACAGTACGCACGGAGGCGCCATAGATCCGGTGCGCATTCAAACCATTATGAAACGTAAAGTGCCGGAAGAAGTGCTGATTCGTTTTTGGAAAGACGGCATTATTCAGGCGTTAATGCATAGTGATGAGCCGGTACGTGTGCCAGCCGTCCGGGAAGTGGGGCTTGATAACCGAGTAGCTATTTCTATCCGGCGCGGTCATGAAGTATTCGGGTATATCTGGGTGCAGGAAGCGGTACGTCCGCTTGAAGAAAAAGACTTTGCTGTGCTGAAGAGGGCGGCTCGTCTCGCTTTGCCCCGCCTGTTGCATAGGAAGGATCGACACGCCAAGCAGGAAGAGAAACGAAACCAATTTTTCTGGCAACTGCTTTCGCGTGGCGCGAATAGCGGCGAAGCGGTCGATATCGAAAAAATGGCGGCCCAGCTTCGGCTTACTCTTCCTTCTGTTCTTGTTGTGCTCGTATGGGAAGCGCGTTGTTCGGATGAAGTATGGAGCGATGTGCAAAAAGAACTGGCATATTTGCTTGCTAATCTGAGGGATTTTTTTTCATTCCGTTATTTGCCGCTATGGACATTTGATGGCCGCCAGTTAATTGTATTGGCCGGATTGGACGAATGGGAGCAGGATCAGGCGGAAAACGCAAGCAAAGCATTTATTCATCAACTGCGAAAAAGATTAACGCGCCGTTTCGGTGGCGAAAATATGATCGCAGCTTATGGCGAGCCGGTGAAAGACCCGGGAGAAATATGGATTAGCTATCAGCAGGCGCTTGAAGTGATGCAGATAAAAAAAGCCTTACCCGACGAGTTAGAGGCGGTGGAAGGATATCATGAACTCGGTATATACCGTTTGTTTCCCAAGCTAAAGCAGTGGAACCGGGAGATGAAGTACCGAAACCCGAAGCTGGAGCGTCTGCTTAAATACGATCAGGAAAATCAGAGCAATCTTCTGGAGACATTGGAAGCGTTTCTTGATAATTCAGGGAAAGTAAATCAGACGGCTAACCAATTGCACATTCATCCTAACACGCTCGGATACCGGCTGAAACGGATTGGTGAGGTGGGTGGCATTGACTTAGACGATCCAAACGATCATATTATGCTATTTCTTGATGTAAAGCTTAGAAAGTATAATCCCTAAAAAGAATCCTTCAATTTTGAGGGATTCTTTTTTGATAGCTGGATAGTCTATAAATAAGGGGATTCACGTTAATGAAAAATCATTTGTGGAAATCCACAAATAAAAACGAATGATTTTAAGCTTTAAGACAAAGAAAAATTCATAAAAAAAGCATAAAATGAAAGAAACAGATAAACATGCACGAACACATAGCCTAAAAGCATAGGTAGCCGTTTTTTTACCAATAAAGAGGAGGTTTATCAACATGATTATTGGCGTACCAAAAGAGATAAAAAATAACGAGAACAGGGTAGCTATTACTCCTGCCGGGGTGGCAGCGTTTGTGCACGCGGGACATGAAGTGCTAATTGAAAAGAATGCCGGTCTTGGTAGCGGTTTCACAGACGAGGAATATGTAAAAGAAGGTGCGAAAATTGTTGCGACCGCTAAAGAAGCGTGGGCCGCTGACATGGTTATGAAAGTAAAGGAGCCGCTGCCGGAAGAGTATCCGTATTTCCGCGAAGGCCTTGTACTTTTCACTTATTTACACCTTGCCCCGGAGCCGGAGCTGACCAAGGCGCTGGTTGAAAAGAAAGTAACGGCAATTGCATACGAAACCATTCAACTGGATAATGGCGCGCTGCCTTTGCTGACGCCGATGAGCGAAGTGGCCGGACGTATGGCTGTGCAAATTGGGGCGCAATTCCTAGAGAAATCCCACGGTGGCAAAGGCGTACTGCTGGCAGGTGTACCAGGTGTGGAGGCCGGACGCGTAACGATTGTTGGCGGCGGTACTGTAGGCACGAATGCGGCGAAAATTGCCCTTGGTATGGGTGCGAAAGTAACATTGCTAGACATTAATGCGGATCGTCTGCGTTATCTGGATGAAATTTTCCAGGGGCGTGTGCAGACGCTAATGTCCAACCGTTATAATATTGCAAAAGCGGTAAAAGAAGCGGACTTGCTTATTGGCGCGGTTCTTATTCCGGGCGCACGCGCTCCGCGTCTGGTAACGGAAGACATGGTGAAAGCGATGGAACCGGGATCTGTAATCGTTGACGTAGCGATCGACCAAGGTGGGTCTATCGAAACCATCGATCGTGTGACAACACACAGCGATCCGACATATGTAAAGCATGGAGTGGTACATTACGCAGTAGCGAATATGCCTGGTGCTGTAGCACGAACTTCCACGATGGCGCTGACTAACGTAACGGTACCGTATGCGCTGCAAATCGCGGATAAAGGATATGTGAAAGCGGCATTGGAAAACTGCGCCCTTGCTCGCGGCATTAATGTGGTGGACGGCAAAGTAACATACAAAGCGGTAGCTGAAGCGCTTGGTTATACGTATGTGGATGTAAATGAAGTACTGAACAACGGAACCGTAGCCGTTTAATCAAAAAAAGCAAACATGAAAAAGGCAACCGGGTGGTTGCCCTTTTTCTGTTTGCTTCCTTTACTGCTAATTTTGATAAAAAATGCTTGACTGCTGGATGCCTTTTTTATAAAATGATTTGTGTTGATAATTTAATAAAGCTTTGTTGATATGCTCAGCCAATAAAGGTTGCATGCATAGAAGAAAGTGAATTTGCCCCTATAGTTAAACGGTATAACAGGCCACTCGTAATGGTCAGTTCGTGGTTCGATTCCGCGTGGGGGCATCAATTTGAAACCCTCGATGTTACTGGGGTTGCAAAAGATAAAGACTGTCCAAAAGGACAGTCTTTTTTTGTGCTTGTGTGCCAATAGTGTGCCTTCGTATGTTACTCCAACAAAGTGAGAACGCTTCTTTATTTTAGCGAAGAGATGAGATCCGGCTCCAAGCAAAGAATCGCGTAACTTTCACTTATGTGAACGTTTAATGGATGCCCTTGCTAAGCTGTTGCTCCGCTATCCGCACAAGACGCTTGGTAATTTCTCCACCGACGTAGCCATTTTGGCGGGCAGTAGCATCTGGTCCAAGCGTGATACCAAGCTTGGCGACGATTTCATGCTTCATCTGTTCCAGCGCCGCTCTGGCTTGCGGAGCAACCGGCTGATTCGTATTGTCGCTTTTTTGGGCTCTTGTGATGAAAGGAGCTTCCGGTGCTACTTGAGTTTTTTGCATATGTATCGCCTCCTGAGGTTAATTTTGGTGATTCCTAGTCTTAAAATTCCGCATCGAAGTGATATTATGCGATTAGCACATCGGTAATTTTTCCTGCTTGCACTTCAGAAGGAAAATATATGTTGCTTTATTGATTTAAAGCGATATATACGTTTTAAATTACAGCGGTACTGGGAGAACATACATGAATGGGTATGTGGGAACAGAAAGATAGGGATATCGGCTAAGAGGGCATGTGTTAAGGAAAGGGAAAAGAAATAGGGAAGTTTTAGCTAAACAGGCTCTTCCTTATTTAAAAATGATGAATTAAATAGATTAAATTAATTGGAATAATTGACTTTTTGCTTAATGAAGCATATAGTAAATTAAAAAAGGGAGTCGGAAGCGATGAAAGAGTGTGAAGTACAGTTCAACCATGTGTTTGAACAATGGGCAGATCAGTATGACAAAACGGTATTTGAAAAAAAGGATGAATATGCTGAGGTCTTTCAAGGATATGAGCAGATTTTGCGGACAGTGGTCGAGGAACTTAACCTTCCGGCTGGAAGTCGCGTACTGGAAATCGGAGTCGGAACAGGGAATTTAACGGCACATCTTCTCGAAAAAGAGTGGGATGTGTATGGAGTAGATCCTTCGCCGGATATGCGAAGGATTGCAGCGCGAAAGCTGCCGCATTTTACCGTTGCTGACGGCCATTTTCTTTCCATTCCGGAAGAGATCGGAAAGGTAGATGGTATTGTCAGTACATATGCGTTCCATCATTTGACGGATGCTCAAAAAGCGCGGGCGATCCAAGAACTAGCCGATCGCTTGACAGAGAAAGGTATGATTGTATTTGCGGATACGGCATATGCGGATGAAGAGGCTAGAGACGCTATTCATGAACGAGTAAGAAGTCAAGGAGCGCTTACGTTATTGAATGATTTGCAAACAGAATATTATCCGTTGTTATCCACGGTAAAGGAAGCTTTTGAAGATGTAGGTTTACGTTTTTCTGCTCGGCAGTTGAACCGATATGTTTGGTTGATGATAGGAAAAAAATAACCCTCTGCTGAGGAAGAGGTATATTTGTTAATAGACTGAAATTTCCTCCTGTTAAGGGGAATTTGTTTTAGTGGAGAGGAAAAGCTCGCGAGGTGTTTGCCCGCGAGTTTTTTCTTCTCATCTCAGAATAGACAGGATATAAGACATAAAGCTAATCCAGAGAAGGTCGAAGCACCCAAGCATAATGGTCGTAATTGATAGTTGTAGGAAAAACGAATTATGCGCCAGATGTTTTTTGGCGGGTCTGACCGTTGTCGCGGCCAGCGTTAGTCCGGTGAGCGTGGTGAGCCATTGCAAAATCACCAGCAGCTTAATATATGAGGTAAAAGAAGAAAAAAATGAGACAAGTGATAAAACCAAAGAGCAAAAAAACAAGCTAAGGCTGATAGATGTTCTTGCGGATACTTTTCTTTCTATACGATCCACACGAGACATAACATTTTTCCCCCTTTTATAATATGTGTTTTTATTTTTACATTACCTTTTTTCGCAGTAACATAAAACGGTTTTACGTAGTGTTTTCTTGAAAAGGAGGATAGGTGAAGAGTCTTACATTTTTTATCATTGAACAGGAGTTTACTTCTATTTTGTTTTTTCTAAAAAATTTGTTAGGCTATAGATGATTGAATTTTTCGTGAGAGGTGACATTCGGTGGTGAAGCCTTTTTGGAGACGTTGGTGGTTCTGGCTTGTTATTATCTTGTTTATCGCTGTCAATCTGGCGGTCAACAGCTTCAGCAGCACGGACAAAGAACGAAAAGGCCCTACGGCAGAGCAGAGTATTGAAACACACTGACCAAAAAGAAAAAGGAAGAAAAGGTGCGCGGGTTTAATCGCGAAGCTTTCCTCCCTCTTTTTTTGCAGTGACGCCGGCAGTTAGGCAGAAGCGCATGGCTTCTTCCACCGAAGTATCTATACATTCGATTCGATCGCGCGGGTAGAGTCGGAGTTCGCCGCTTATTTGGAGGGCGTGCGGCACATATACCGCCACATAAGATGTATGTAAATGAAAAGCAGTTACGTTTTCGGCGGTAAGGAATCCGATTCGCTTTCCGCCGTCTTCGTGTGTGATGAGCACAACCTGCGAAAAAGAACGTTTTTCCCCGATGAGAGATTCTATTGTATCTTTAACCATGCTGTATATTGTCTTCAGCCCTGGAAAACGCGTGATCAATCGTTCTGTCCATGCAAGTAGCTTACGGCTTAACCAGAGCTGGCTTAAACATCCGATAAGCACAATAAGGACAAGCGTAATAGTAATTCCTAATCCGGTAATCGAAGGCAAATTCATGGAAAGCAGAATCCGCTTCCCCAGGCTGTCTACCAATTTGAAAAGATAAACTAGAAGATAAAGCGTCACGCCGATTGGCGCCACGATAAGCAGTCCATTTAAGAACCATTTGATGATTTGTTTCATATGGGGTACGCTCCTTTTTATGATTCTTCTTTCCACAGACCTGCGGGCTTGCTGGCTGGGTTTCCTCAACAGCCATTCCATTGTCCGCAATTTATACATTTCCACTTGCCGAGCCACCATTGCAGTGAAAATCCGCAGACAGAACACTTCAGCCGTGCTGGTTGGTCTGGTTGGTCAGACACACGTCTCCCCCCCCTTTTTTTTCTATTTTTGCCTTAGCATATCATGTTTTACCGTGAAATAAAATGTGCATTTGAATTCCGACAATTCTCACCATTTGGGGCTATTGTTTAGTTATAATAGATGATGAGATGATGATAAGTGACACAAAAGAAGATCCAAAAAAGCAAAAGTGATGTATACAGAAAGGAGACAAGAAATGGTTATCGAGATTAAAAATGTGAGTTGGAAGCGGGAAAATAAATACATATTGAGAGATATTACATGGTCGGTAAAACCTGGAGAGCATTGGGTCATCATGGGATTAAACGGTTCCGGAAAGACTTCTTTGCTGAACATTATCAACGGCTACATGTGGCCGACTAAAGGCGAGATTCGCGTGCTCGGCAAAAAGTTTGGTGAATACGATTTGCGTAAACTTCGTCAGTTGATTGGCTGGGTCAGCTCTTCTATGCAGGAAAAGTTATATAAAAACGAAACGGTAGAAAATATCGTATTGAGTGGTAAAGTAGCTTCTATGGGGCTTTTATATGAAAAGCCACAAGAAGAAGACTATGAGAAGGCGTATCATTTGCTCGAACAGATGGGGTGCCGTGGTATGGAGAAACGCGTGTACGAGAGTTTATCTCAAGGGGAGAAGCAGCGCGTGTTAATCGCGCGGGCGCTGATGGCATCTCCGGATCTGTTGATTCTTGATGAACCTGCCACGGGACTGGATATTTTTGCGCGTGAGCAATTATTGGATCGGGTACAGGAAATGGGCAGCCGACCGGGGGGACCAACGATGATTTATGTTTCTCATCATATCGAAGAAATTGTTCCGGTGTTCCAGCATGTGCTGTTATTGAAAGAAGGACAAGTATATGGAGCGGGCAGAACCGAAAGTTTGATGACGTCTGAAAACTTATCCCGTTTCTTTGGCACGAAAGTTGATGTGACATGGCGCAACGAGAGAGCCTGGATGCAGATGGCGTAAACTAGAAAAAAGGAGAGAATGAAGTGAATATTGTAGAAGCGTTAAAAGAGATAGTAGAGCCGGAGAGAGTCACTGCCAATCCGACGATGCTCGCGCAGCATAGCAAGGATGAATCCTATCATACGCCCAAGTTGCCTGACGCGGTGATTTTTCCGAAGACGACAGAAGAAGTAAGCCGCATTTTGAAATGGGCCAATGAGAACCGGGTACCGGTCGTGCCGTTCGGGATCGGTTCGGGATTAGAAGGGCAGGTTATTCCACAGCAGGGTGGGATTTCGCTTAGTTTTCAAATGATGAATAAGATTGTTGAAGTACGGCCACAAGATTTTCTCGTTCGCGTACAACCGGGGGTAACTAGGATGCAGTTAAATAAGGAACTGAAGAAATACGGGCTGTTCTTTTCTGTTGACCCGGGGGCGGATGCGACGATCGGCGGCATGGCCGCTACCAACGCAAGCGGAACAACAGCGGTACGATACGGTATTATGAGAGATCAAGTGCGCGATATGGAAGTAGTGCTGGCTGATGGCACAATGATACGTACCGGTAGCATGGCTGCTAAATCGTCTTCCGGTTACCATTTGAATGGGCTGTTTGTTGGTTCTGAAGGAACATTGGGCGTATTCACAGAGATTACGCTTCGTCTATATGGTATTCCGGAAATGTCGGTGACGGCGAGGGCCAGTTTTCCAACCGTCGGCGACGCGGTGAGGACAGCGTGCGCCATCATGGGAGCGGCGATTCCTGTGGCGCGTATGGAGTTAGTGGACGGACAATCGGTGCGGCAGGTGAACATGTACAAAGGAACCGACTATCCGGAATGCGCGACGCTTTTCTTTGAATTTCATGGTAATGAGGCTGGATTGAAACACGATCTGGCGTTTGCAAGAGAATTGGCGGAGGAAAATGGGTGCGGGGGCTTTGTGTTTGAGACGGATTCGCTCAGGCAGGCAGCGCTCTGGGAAGCGCGTCATCATCTCGCATATGCGTTTCTTCATGGATATCCGGGTAAAAAGGCGATAACAACGGATGTATGTCTGCCCCTATCCGAACTGGCGGGCGCGATTGAACACGCGCGCGGGTTGCTGGAGAAAACAGGGATGGTAGGCGGTATTGTCGGCCATGTAGGCGACGGAAATTTTCATTCCTTGCTAATGATAGATCCGGATCAACCAGAGGAAATGCAGCAGGCGGAAGCGGTTAACGCCGAGATTGTGCGCTATGCACTAAGTCGCGGTGGTACCTGCACAGGCGAGCACGGCGTAGGACTTGGCAAGGCGAAATATCAGCGAATGGAGCACGGAAATGCGCTGGATGTTATGTATGCGGTAAAGCGTGCACTTGACCCGAATAACATTTTAAATCCAGGCAAGATTTTCGTATTTTAAAGTAATACAGAGTTAGTGTATAATAAATTATCTAAAAATATAAAAAAATCAAAAAGGGGGAGCCTAGGTATGAAACAGAGAGTACACGCGCTGGGAGTATGGATGCTACTTGTATGTTTCGCATTGGCCGCGTGTGGCGCACCGGCGTCGTCGGATAAGCAGCAGTCTGAATCCGGTGGAGAGACAGCCAGCCCGGCAAAAGAAAAGGTCAAAATTGGGATTACCCAGGTGATTGAGCATCCGGCGCTGGATGCGGCGCGGGAAGGATTCATTAAAGCATTGAAAGAAAACGGGTTTGCGGATGCGGACATTGATTATCAATCCGCGCAGGGCGATCCGAGCACCGTAGCCTCCATTGCGCAGAAGTTTGCGGCCGATAAAAAAGATGCTATTCTGGCGATTTCTACACCGAGCGCACAGGCAATGGTCAAAGCGACGCAGGGCACGGACATCCCGGTATTTTTCACGGCCATTACTGATCCGCTAAGCGCCAAATTGGTGGATAGTTTGGAGAAGCCGGGCAAAAACATAACTGGCTATTCCGATACGCATCCCGAGACGATTCATAAACTTATCCAACTTATTAAGGAACTGAAGCCGGATGCTAAAAAAGTAGGCATTATTTATAATTCTGGCGAGGCTAACTCCGTTGTAAACGTGGAGAATGCAAAAAAAGCGCTAACGAAAAATGGAATGCAGGCTGTGGAAGTAAATGCGAGCAATACGACGGAAGTAAAACAGGCGGCAGAATCGCTGGTTGGCAAAGCGGACGTTATTTATGTGCCGAAAGACAATACGGCGGTCGCCGCGTTAAAAACGATTGTCCAGGTAGCCGAGAAGCATAAAATTCCGCTATTTACCGGTGAAATGGATTCCGTGCGCAATGGCGGATTTGCCGGCTTCGGCGCCGATTATAAAGACCTTGGTTACCAAACGGGTTTGATGGCGGTGAAAGTATTGAAAGGTGAAGCCAAAGCGGGCGATTTGCCTGTCGGTTTCCCGAAAGAATTGAAGCTTGGCATCAATAAAGAAGCGGCGGCCAACGAAGGTATCGATCTTGAAAAAATCAAGCCGATTATCGAGAAGTATAATCCTGTTTATTTTGAAAAAACGGAGAAGTAATAAAAAGAAAGCAAAGGCGCCTGTGTCCGGCAGGCGCTTTTGCTTTTTAAAAATCGATTTTAAACTTAAGGAACCCGGCTTTGCGCAGCGATTCAAAGACAATGATGAGGGCGGGGCCGAGGATGAGCCCGATGAAGCCAAGCAGTTGGAATCCGACGTATAGGCTGATAAGCGCCGCCAAGGCGCTGATACCTAGACTTGAACCCAGAACTTTTGGCTCGATGATCCGGCGGATGATCGTAATGGCCACGAACAGAATAACCAGGCCGATGGCAAGGCGCGAATTGCCGACTGCAAAGCTGTATATCGCCCATGGTACTAAGAAAGAACCGGTACCGAGGATCGGCAAAAGATCCACGATGACAATAATAAGCGAAAGCAGGAGCGCGTATTTTACGCCCAGAATCATTAATCCGATAAGCGCGAGTATGTATGTGAGCAGGCTTAAAATGACCTGTGCGCGCAAAAAGCCGACCGTTGCGCGGAATAACTGGTTCATCACCAGCTCGACTTTTTCTCGTGCCGAGTCGGTAAATAAATTCAAGAAATTGCGGTGCAGGCGAGGAAGGTCAAGACTGATTAAAAACAGTGCCACGAGATAAATAATGGCCACGATGAAAAAGCCGGGAATGGCAGCCACGCCGCTCAGCACCACTTTTGTGATGGCAGTTGCGGCATTTGTCGCCGACGTTTTTAGCGCCTGTATCACATCCTGAATGGTATTAGTGGTATCAAACGGAAGGGAGATAGCATATGCTTCCCATTTCCACATATAATGCTCCAGAAATTCCATCACTTTAGAGGAGAGCTCAGGAAGTTTCCCCGCCAATTCTACGGTTTGTACCACAAGGATGGAGCCCAGACGGTATCCACCCAGTCCGAATATCGCAAAAAACAACAGAAACGTCAGTGTAACGGCAATCAGTCGATTTGCGTTTAGCGAACGCATAAAAAACTTAACAATTGGTTCTAGAAAAATCGCGGTGAATAGCGCGAGGATGAATGGTAGCGCGTAAGGAATCAGAAACACTGCGATAGCAAGAATCAAAATCCAGAAAAAAGTTTTGCGAATGGTCGCCATCTTTTCTACTCCACTTCATGTAATTTTTTAGGCTTGCAATTTTCGGCTCCTTTATCTTCAATCATGCTTAGTCTGGCATTGGAAAGTTCCGTATTGTTAACAGTTTGTCCCTCAAACAGAGACTTGCTGTCATCAACTTTCTCAAAAAAGAGCAGAGGCGTCAAATCTTATGTTGCCGAGAGCGGGAAGCGAAACCGTGCTAAGTATACGGAATTCCATAATAATTGTAGCAATTCTATCCAATTGTTTAAAGGGCGTAAAGTACGCGTATCGTTTTTAGATCCTAAAAACAGTGAAGGCAAAAAGTTGGAATGCTGTTATAATTGCTATTCCCTGAAAGCCTTTACAGGATAGGATAAAGAAATAGGAAGACATTTTTGCATGAAGCTTTCTTTTGAATTGGAAATAGAGGGTCTCCATAGCCCGTTGTTTAAGTAAAAGGTTGTTTATATACCTATTTCGTTTATAGTTTATCCACATACTATATATGGAGAAGGATTTTAGCTTTTAAAAAATGGTATAGTTCGTTCCTTGAACCATAAAAGGTGAGGCGATAAGGAGCGAAGACAGTAAAGAAAGGGGAATTATATGGCCAAAGTGATTGTGATTGATCCGGGGCATGGAGGACTGGATCCAGGGGCAGTTGGAAACGGGTTGCAAGAAAAAGATGTAACGCTGGCTATCGCACAGCGCGCATCTTATTTTCTTCGCCAGTACGGAGCCGATGTGCGGCTTACCAGAGCCGGAGACAGAACGTTTAGCACGGATAAACACGCTGATCTAAACGCGCGGGCCGAGTTTGCTAATAACGCACAGGCAGCCTATTTTGTTTCGATTCATATTAATGCGGGTGGCGGTTCCGGGTTTGAAAGCTATGTGATGACGGGGATGGCTGACGAAGAAGCAGGAAGGCGCCAAAATATCATGCACCGTGAAGTGGCGGAAGCGTTTGAAAAAGCAGGTCTGCCAGACAGAGGAAAGAAAACGGCCAATTTTGCCGTGTTGCGTCTTACCAATATGCCGGCGATTCTTCTGGAATGTGGGTTTATCGACCGGGATGAAGACGCGACGTTATTAAGGAACCGAACTTTTATTGACAGCATAGCGGAAGCGATTGCGCGCGGCGCGGCCAAGGCAATGGGGATTTTCTCATCACCGCTCGTTGACAATCCGTCCCCTAATCAACCGCAGGTGATCAGCAAGTACTATAAAGACATTACGCCTGGCATGGAGTGGGCTGCGGCCAGCGTCGATAAGCTGTTTGAACGCGGCATTATGCGTGGAGATGGCCAGGGAAATTTTCGTCCATTTGATAAAATGACGAGGCTTGAAGCGGCGGTCGCGTTGAATCATGCGATAGAATATGTATTGAAGCAACTGGGTAGGTAACTTTTTCTTTGTGTTGTTTTTGGAAAGGTGAATTTGTTATCATAATAGACACTGGAGCAAACGATCTTTTTGCTTATGAATCAAAATGATAAGGAAGTTGATCATAGATGAACAAATCACCTGAAAACACCAGGGTTGTTGTGGGGATGTCAGGTGGCGTAGATTCTTCTGTCGCCGCCTTGCTGCTTAAACAGCAGGGATATGATGTCATTGGCATCTTCATGAAAAACTGGGACGATACCGATGAATTCGGTTATTGCACAGCAGAAGAGGACTATGAAGACGTGCGCCGGGTTTGCGGGCAAATCGGTATTCCGTACTACACTGTAAATTTTGAGAAAGAATACTGGGATAAGGTTTTCACGTATTTTCTAGATGAGTACAAAAAAGGCCGTACGCCGAACCCGGACGTAATGTGCAACAAAGAAATTAAATTCAAAGCATTTCTTGAGCACGCGATGGACTTAGGTGCGGATTATGTGGCGACCGGCCACTATGCACGTGTGGACTATCATGACGGGGAGTACCGTTTGCTGCGCGGTGTGGATCCGAAGAAAGACCAGACCTATTTTCTGAATCAGCTTGGACAGGCTCAGTTGTCGAAAACGATGTTTCCGCTTGGGGCTATGCATAAAACGGAAGTACGTGAAATTGCTCTAAAAGCGGGACTGGTGACGGCGAAGAAGAAGGACAGCACAGGTATTTGCTTTATCGGCGAGCGTAATTTTAAAGAGTTCCTTAGTTCCTATCTTCCAGCAAATCCGGGTGAAATTCGTTCCGTGGACGGTGAGCTGAAAGGCTATCACGACGGGCTGATGTATTATACGCTTGGCCAACGTCAGGGGTTAGGCATCGGTGGAGGCTCTGGAACGGGGGAACCCTGGTTTGTCGTGGATAAGGACGTAAAGAACAATATTTTGTACGTAGCACAGGGCGGCGACCACGAAATGCTGTACAGCGACGGTCTGGAAGCGACAGACGTTCACTGGGTGAGTGACCGCCAGAAGCCGGAAACGTTCCGCTGCACGGCGAAATTCCGCTATCGTCAGCCAGATCAAGGCGTAACTGTGCACCTGAAGCCGAACAATTGCTGTGAAGTTATTTTTGATGAGCCGCAGCGTGCGATTACGCCGGGACAGGCGGTTGTCTTCTATGATGGGGATACTTGCCTGGGCGGCGCGACGATCGATAAAGTGATTAGAAATAACGAAGTATAACATAGGTAGAAAAAAGAAGCTGTACAGCGCGAAATGCCGTACAGCTTCTTTGCGTTTGACTCGAAGATTTTTCACAGTAAATTCCAATATGTTACAATAAAAGAAAAGTAGTGGCAGGTGAGCGAATATAAGTTTGCCGATGCATGATCTAGAACATAAATACACCTATCATGATTATTTGAATTGGTCGGATGATAAAAAGTGGGAGTTAATTGATGGTGTACCTTATGCGATGAGTCTAGCACCTTTGACAAAACATCAGTGGATATCACGTGAGTTGCTTGTGGAGTTTGGGAACTATTTACGTGATAAGTCAGCAGAGAAAAACGAGTGCAGCGTTCGCACTCGTTTTTTTAGCTAGTAGATTTGGAAATTGTTTTTGTTAGGACGATGTTAATAAGCGATCCTCAAGATGGGGAAGGCACAGTGTCTTCCGTGCCGCCAATCAGCTTGCGCAACACCATCTGGAGAATACCATGATGCTTATAATAATCAATTTCCACTTCCGTATCAAGACGCATCATACAGCTAAACGTAAATGTGCTGCCGTCCGGGCGGGTCGCTTGTATTTCAATTGTCTGTCTTGGTTTGATGTTATTATTCAGGTTCGGAATCGCAAACGTTTCTTCTCCGGTAATGCCCAATTCGCTTGCTCCCTTACCTTCCGGGAATTGAAGCGGTAGTACGCCCATACAAACGAGGTTGGTGCGGTGAATCCGCTCAAAGCTTTCAGCGATGACAGCTTTCACGCCGAGCAACAGCGTACCTTTGGCAGCCCAGTCTCGTGAACTTCCTGTTCCGTATTCTTGGCCTGCGATAATTATAAGCGGCGTGCCATCGGCTTGGTATTTCATCGCTGCGTCATAAATGGACATCACTTCACCTGTCGGGAAGTACGTAGTAACTCCGCCTTCGGTTCCCGGAGCGAGCTGGTTGCGGATGCGGATGTTGGCGAACGTTCCCCGCATCATTACCTCATGATTTCCGCGCCGTGAGCCGTACGAGTTGAAATCACGTACTTCCACGCCTTTTTCTTGCAGGTATTGTCCTGCCGGGCTATCTGGCTTGATGGCACCGGCTGGAGAAATATGGTCGGTTGTCACTGAGTCTCCAAGCAGCGCCAGCAGGCGAGCGCCCGCAATCGGTTTAATATCGGGGACTTCAAGCGAGAAGTCTGTAAAGAAAGGCGGTGACTGGATGTACGTAGAGTCTTTGTCCCAGTTATAAATCTGATCGGTAGAGACGGGGATTTCGTTCCATTGCTTGTTGAACGCATGCACGTTGTTATATTTTTCACGGTACATCTCCGGCGTGATAATGGAAGACATAATTTGTCGTACTTCTTCTTCACTTGGCCAAATATCGCGCAAGTATACAGGCTCCCCGCTGTCGTTATGTCCAATCGGATCGTTATATAAATCAATGTCGAATGTGCCGGCCAACGCATAGGCGACGACAAGCGGAGGTGAGGCCAGATAGTTTGCTTTAACGAGCGGATGAATCCGGCCTTCAAAATTCCGGTTTCCGCTAAGTACGGATGTAACAGTCATGTCGTTTTCGGCAATGGCTTTGGCCACCTCTGGAATGAGCGGACCACTGTTGCCGATGCAGGTGGTGCATCCGTAGCCGACCGTATTGAAGCCAAGCTGGTCAAGATATGGAGTGAGCCCAGCATCGTCGAGATACTGGGTTACGACACGCGAACCAGGAGCGAGGCTGGCTTTGACATTCGGATTGCGGCGCAATCCTTTTTCCACCGCTTTCTTTGCTAGAAGTCCAGCGCCGATCATCACGGAAGGATTGGACGTGTTGGTACAGCTCGTAATGGCTGCGATAACAACGGAACCGGTTCGGAGCGGAGCTTTGGTACCATCCGGATACGTAACCATGACTTCTTGTTCGATTTTTTCGTTGGACAGGCCGAAACCGCCTTCTTTAATAGGCTGGCGTAGCACTTTGTGAAATTCTTCTTTCATATTCGTTAGATCAATACGATCTTGCGGGCGTTTTGGCCCGGCCAGCGTAGGCACTACAGTGCTTAAATCGAGCGAGATCACTTCTGAATAGGTTGGGTTTTGCATGTTATTTGTCCGAAATAGTCCCTGGGCTTTCGTATAGTTCTCCACTAAAGTGATTTGTTCCTCGGAACGTCCGGTTGTGCGCAGATATTGCAGCGTCTGCTCGTCGATCGGGAAGTAACCCACCGTAGCTCCGTATTCTGGAGCCATGTTAGCGATCGTTGCCCTGTCTTCCAGCGTCATGGAGCTTAAGCCGCTACCAAAAAACTCGACGAATTTACCGACAACTCCTTTTTTGCGGAGGATGTTGGTTACGGTAAGCGCTAGGTCGGTAGCGGTTGCTCCTTCCGGCAGTTTTCCTGTTAGCTCGAAGCCGACAACCTGAGGCAGAAGGAAGTAAAGCGGTTGGCCGAGCATTGCCGCTTCTGCTTCGATGCCTCCGACACCCCAGCCAAGAACCCCAAGCCCGTTAATCATTGTGGTGTGTGAGTCGGTTCCCACCAGTGAGTCCGGGAATGCTTCCACGCCGTTTTCCTTTTCTTTCTGCGTGACAACGGAAGCTAGATATTCCAGATTTACCTGATGAACGATGCCGACAGACGGGGGGACAGCCCGGAAGTTCGTAAATGCTTGGGTAGCCCAGCGCAGGAATTTGTAGCGCTCATGGTTGCGCTCGAATTCTTTTTGCATATTGAAATTGAGCGCAGTATTGGAGCCTGCCTGATCCACTTGCACAGAGTGGTCAATTACGAGGTCAACAGGGATGAGCGGATTGATTTTTTCCGGAGCAAGCCCTAGACGGGAGACCGCATCTCTCATGGAAGCTAAGTCCACTACAGCAGGAACGCCTGTGAAGTCTTGTAGAATGACGCGCGCTGGTATAAAAGGAATTTCAAACATTTCTTCCGGTTTGGGCGCAGGATTCCAATTGGCGATACGTCTTATGTGTTCTTCTGTAATGGCCCTGTTGTCCATTGTGCGGAGCGCTGATTCCAGCAGAACTTTGATGGAAAATGGCAGCGCTGAAACATTTCCTATTCCTTTTTCTTCAAGCGTTTGTAAACGATAATAGTACTGGCCGCTGTCAAGGCGTGCGCGGCACATTTCGCGCAGCGTCTGGCTGGTAGTCATAAGCAGCGTCCTCCTTTTTTATCCAGATTTTTACGCTTCTTTTAGTATGCGCCATTCACTTTGAGATATGAGGGACAAGGAGATGTATAAACAGGATCGATTTTTCTATCCTAAAAACTGTAGGATAAACTTCTTTGAGGAGGATGTAAAATGAAGCAACATATCGATCCGCGCGAGAAAAAGGACATGTCGTTTCTGGAGGACGTAGCTGAAGGTATGGATCGTATGATGGATGAAGGTGGCGGAGTCGTGGATGAAACATTGACGTTCGAAACGCCAGTTCAGCGCAATAATTTGGTCGATGTTGACCAATCTGAACAGAACGAACAGAGCTATGAATAGAAGGCAGGAAGAAAAGCTGCAATCTGGAAGGTTGCAGCTTGCTTTATGATTAGGTAAATATAACATTTAATTTACCTAATTAGTTTTGTATAATAAAAAAAGGTAAGCAATATACTATGCAGTGGGTGAGGAATTACTTGGAAAGGGATGATACCTGTGAGTATGACGATTATAAGTACAGCTATAGGATTGCTTATGGCAACGGTGGTGTTTATGATTCGTATGAGAGTGTCGAAAAAGCCGGCTTCGCTTAGGAAAATCATTTTACCGCCCTTTTTTATGAGCACAGGTTTCACAATGTTTTTGTATCCGCCCATGCATGTGCATATAAGCTATGCGTTGCTTGCGTTTTTCGTGGGAACGCTGTTGTCATACCCGTTAATTATGACATCACGATTTGAGGTAGTTGGTAATGACATTTATCTGAAGCGTTCCAAAGCGTTTATTTTTATTCTTTTCGGGTTGGTTGCGCTGCGGCTGGCGCTGAAGTCATATGTTGGTATGTATATAAGTGTAACGGAAACAGCCGGCCTATTCTTCATTCTAGCATTCGGTATGATTGTTCCGTGGCGTATCGCAATGTGCTTTGAATATTTGAGGTTACAACGGACATTGGATGAAGATAGTATCTTAACATAAAAAGCCGCTTGATTCGTAAGCGGTTTTTTATGTTGGAGAAAAGCAAGGGTGTTGATTAACCATCACAGTTGACTTGATAAATCGACATGGACATGCAAAATAATTTTTCGACTTTGAAAATATTTTGCACAAAATGAAAAATATTTTTGCGCACGGTTCATACCCATTTTCAGAGAAAAAACATTTGGATAAAAATAGAAAATGAATAATTTGTGAATAACATAAAAATTCCATCGGTATCATTTGTGAGCTTCATTTTGAAAAAGCAAAGAAGTAATAAGTATAATATAATTTTGTATTTTCCGAAAATATTTTTTCTTAATTTTTATTGTGAATAGTTATTCAGTTGGATTTGTTTTTAAGTCATTTTCTGTTTAGATAGAGAAAGGGCGAAAAAAAGTGGTATGTCTTTTGCTTTTTATATGGGCCATATAAAAGGTAAGCAACAAAGAAAGCGAGGAGCAGTATGGCGAGCTTTAATCACGAAAACAATCAATTACAGCGTTCAATGAAAAGCAGACATTTATTTATGATAGCCCTTGGCGGCGTTATCGGAACGGGATTGTTTCTCGGCTCAGGTTTTACCCTTAACCAGGCAGGACCGGGGGGAGCCGTGTTGGCTTATCTGGTTGGCGGTTTTGTTATGTATTTGGTTATGTTATGTTTAGGAGAACTTGCGGTAGCAATGCCTGTAGCGGGTTCGTTCCAGGATTATGCTACTCGTTTTATTGGGCCTGGAACCGGGTTCACGATCGGATGGATGTATTGGCTGGGCTGGGCGACAACAGTTGGACTTGAGCTTACGTCCTCAGGCATTTTGATGAAAAGGTGGTTTCCGGATGTTTCAGTATGGGTCTGGTGTGTAGTATTTGGTACGATGTTGTTTTTATTGAATGCGTTTTCTGCACGGAGTTTTGCGGAAACGGAATTTTGGTTTGCCGGTATTAAAGTGGTAGCGATTCTCATGTTTATCATTCTTGGTGGAGCCGCTATGTTTGGTTTGATTGATATGAAAGGAAGCGAAACGGCTCCTATGTTTAGCAACTTCTTTAGTGACGGTGGACTGTTTCCGCACGGGGTATTAGCTGTATTGTTAACCATGGTAACTGTCAACTTCTCGTTTCAGGGAACAGAATTAATCGGGATTGCCTCCGGCGAAAGTGAAAGTCCAGATAAAACGATTCCAAAAGCGATTAGAAATACGGTATGGCGTACGATTGTTTTCTTCGTAGCGGCAATCGTTGTACTTGCGGGGATTATTCCATGGAAAGAGGCGGGCGTTGTTGAAAGTCCATTCGTGGTTGTTTTTGACAAGATCGGAATTCCGTATGCGGCTGATCTGATGAATTTTGTCGTTTTAACAGCCTTGTTGTCTGTAGCGAATTCTGGATTGTATACGACGACGCGGATGCTTTGGGCTTTGTCGCGGAACGGTATGGCAAGTCCGGCGTTAGCAAGAGTGACAGCTAAAGGAATTCCGTTGAACGCGCTGATCATAAGCTTAGGGGTTGCGGGCTTGTCGCTTTTGACAAGCGTATTCGCGGAAGGAACTGTGTATAACTGGCTTCTTTCTATTTCCGGAATGACGGCCATTCTGGCTTGGATGGCAATCGCTGCTTCACAGTTCATCTTCAGAAAGCGTTTTCTTCAAGCTGGCGGGGATATTCGCGATCTGAAATTTCGAACGCCACTTTATCCGATAGTTCCTATCTTGGCGTTTTCTCTTAATGCGATTGCGCTGCTTAGTCTTATTTTTATTCCTGAACAGCGTATGGCGTTATATTGCGGTATTCCTTTTATGCTCCTTTGCTATCTTTATTACAATCTATGCGTAAAGAAAAAACTGCAGAAAAATGATGTGGATATGAAAGTGTATGAAGATAAAGATGTGGTTTCCATGTAAACATTGGAAGCATTTTTGATAATCAATACTAAGAATTAGGAAGCAGAAACGAATTTGCCCCTGCTTCCTTTTTATGTTCTAAATCGAATATTGACAAAAGACTGAAAAGTATAGTACGATTTGATTGTTATCACATATCAGATGACCTGATGGGAAAGGGTGTGGCTTGTAAGCGTTGTCAAAATTTAAAGTACGTAAAACGTATGAAGAGGTTGCTGACTATCTTAAAGAACAAATTATCTCTGGTAAGTATGAACCGGGGGCCAAACTCCCATCGCTCAGGGAGCTGGGGGAAACGCTCGGTGTTGGGCAATCCACAGTAAGAGAAGCCCTGAGTTCGCTCAAGACCCTTGGCTTAATTACAATGAAGCAGGGTGAAGGAACATTCGTTACCCGTCATGATCCCGAAGAAGTTATCTCTGCGTTTGAAGCGCTGAGACCGGCGACAAAGCAGGAAATTATTGAACTTTTAGAAGTGCGTAAAATCATCGAGAGCGGTACTGCGCGGCTGGCAGCGGAACGTCGGACGAAGGAAGATCTTAAGCGAATCGAGGAAGCGCTAGCTGAGATGGAGCAGGCGCTCGCGCAGGGAATACTCGGAGATGCTGCGGATTGGAAGTTTCACTATGCGGTAGTTCAGGCCTCGCACAATCAGACGCTTTCTACTATCATGATGTCGATTTCTGAGGCGATAGAGCGTTCGCTGTACGCAAGTCGTTTGGAATTGTATCGCACCAACGGTGTTCCAGAAAAGCTATACAAGGAACACGCAAGAATTTATGAAGCGATACGGGCGCAAAACAGTGCTGAGGCGGCCGAAGTGATGCTGTATCATCTGCGAGGAGTGGAGGAAAAGATGCTGGAATAGCTCTTTTCTTCTAAAGAATAAAGTCAGATGATATGATGTATTTTTCACCCTTACCTATCAGATCACCTGATTAATATAGAAAGATATATAAATAGGTACAAGCCGCCAAGGCTGACCATATAAAAACAAAATTAAGGGTAGAAGAGGTGTAACGAATGCAGACATGGACACAAGTGTATGCGCCGCTGGGAAGTCTCGGATTGTCAGCGGTCGTGGCAGTTATTCCGATCGTATTTTTCTTCCTTGCATTGTCTGTCTTCCGCATGAAGGGACATACTGTGGGCGTGCTTACCGTGCTGATTTCCCTTGTTATTGCAATTGTGGTTTACAAGATGCCAGTTTCTATGGCGTTGGCTGCCGCAGGATATGGTTTTGCTTACGGGTTATGGCCTATCGCATGGATAATTGTAACCGCTGTCTTTTTGTACAAATTAACCGTAAAGACCGGACAATTTGATATCATTCGGGCATCGGTTCTTTCAATTACGAAAGACCAGCGCTTACAAATGTTGCTTGTCGGGTTTTCGTTCGGCGCATTTTTGGAAGGGGCGGCTGGATTTGGAGCGCCTGTAGCAATTACCGCTGCGTTGCTCGTTGGGCTTGGGTTTAATCCCTTGTATGCCGCAGGATTATGCTTGATTGCCAATACGGCGCCAGTAGCGTTTGGCGCGATGGGGATTCCGATTACAGTTGCCGGCCAGGTGACGAGTATTGACGCTTTTCAAATCGGTCAGGTAGCGGGCCGGCAGTTACCGTTCTTATCTGTTATTGTTCCGTTTTGGATCGTTATCATTATGGATGGTTTGCGTGGTGTGCGTGAAACGTGGCCAGCCATACTTGTGGCGGGAGGTTCATTTGCAATTACTCAATATTTCACGGCAAATTTTATCGGTCCGGAACTTCCGGACATCACTTCCGCTCTGGTGAGCCTTGTATCGCTTTCGCTGTTTTTAAAAGTATGGCAGCCCAAACGTGTTTTTCGTTTTGATAAAGCAGGCATAGCTGCTGACGAATTTGCGGCGACGAGTGTTGAAAAGGGGTACACATCCGGTCAAATATTTAAAGCGTGGTCCCCGTTCATTATTTTGACGATTATGGTAACCGTCTGGAGTTTAAAACCGTTTAAAGATTTATTCGGCAAAGGCGGCCCGTTGGAAGCTTTAGTATTCAAAATAAACGTACCTTATTTAGATAAGTTGGTCATTAAGGCTGAACCGATTGTAACGAAGTCGGTACCATATGAAGCGGTGTTCAAATTCGATATTTTGTCGGCAACCGGCACATCCATTTTATTTGCAGCCCTGATTACAATGTTTGTGCTGAGGATGAAGCCGAGCGAAGGATGGGCCACGTTTAAAGAAACACTGTCCGAGTTAAAAAAGCCGATTTTCTCTATTGGTATGGTGCTAGCATTTGCATTTGTTGCCAATTATTCCGGGCTCTCTTCCACGCTTGCCCTCGTATTGGCGACCACGGGCAGCGTGTTCCCGTTCTTTTCGCCATTTCTTGGCTGGCTTGGAGTATTCCTTACTGGTTCTGACACGTCCAGTAATGCGTTATTCTGTAGTTTGCAGAATGTAACCGCACAGCAAATCGGCGTGAATGAGACGCTTTTGGTGGCGGCGAATACAACGGGCGGTGTAACAGGAAAGATGATTTCACCGCAGTCGATCGCGGTCGCATGCGCCGCGGTAGGATTAGTTGGGAAAGAGTCTGATTTGTTCCGCTTTACGGTTAAACATAGTTTGTTGTTTGTCGTGATTATAGGAGTGATTACTTATGTCCAAGCCTACTATCTGACCTGGATGCTTCCGTAATCATCAGGTATGTCTTCTTTTGATGCGCATATATAGAGGGGACGAAGGAAATGCATTTGTCAATAGTCTAGGGTTAGACCGGGGCTCCCTCCCAGTCTAACCCGTTTTTTATGTTTTGTTTACACGTTTTCGACCTGTTCTTCCTGTTCAAACCGCTCCATTTTTTTGGCTTCGGTGTCGGTTAATTTTACGATGGTAAAGCCAGTTATTGCAAAAATTATAGAAATAATCGGAACTACATAGTTAATAATTGCATATGGAGCGTAAGCGAACGAGTGAACGCCTAATGTGGAAAGGATAAATACTCCACATGTATTCCATGGTACAAAGGGTGATGTCAGCGTACCACCGTCTTCGAGCGCGCGCGACAGGTTTTTCGGATGCAGCTTTTTCTCACGGTATACTTTCGCATACATACGGCCTGGCACGACAAGCGAAATATACTGTTCTGCCGCTACTATGTTCGTGAAGAAAGAAGAAAGAACGGTGGTTACGACCAATTGTTTTCCTGTTTTCGCGATAAGTAGAATTTTGTCGACAATTGATTTTAGCATGCCTGTTTTTTCGAGTACGCCACCAAACATCATGGCCACGATCGTAAGTGATACGGTGTACATCATCGCTTCGATGCCGCCGCGGTTGAACAGTTCGTTGATTAATTTATTTTCAGACTTAATGGTAAATCCTTTATACAGTGTGTTAACCGCTTCGTTAACGCTACCACCCTGCACGAAAATGTGGGCAAAGAAACCGAGAATGATGCCGACGATAAGGGCTGGAAGCGCCGGGACTCTGCGGGCGACGAGCAGAATAACGACCAGTGGGATGAAAAGCAGCCATGGGCTAATGACGAACTGGTTTTGTAGTTCAGACATGATGCTTATAATTTCCTGACTGTTCATAGAAGTGGAAGCAAACTGGCGCCCTAGAAACCAGTAAGCGATAAGTGCGATAAGTAAGCCAGGAATCGTCGAATAGAGCATATGGCGAATATGTTCGAACAAGTTGGAACCGGAAATACCGGATGCGAGGTTCGTAGTATCCGACAGTGGCGACATTTTATCGCCGAAATAAGAGCCTGAGATAATAGCACCCGCCACCATTGGGGCCGGAATCCCCATGCTAATACCAATTCCCATGCCTGCAACCCCGATCGTTCCCATCGTAGACCAGGAACTTCCGATAGCTAAAGAAACGATCGCCGTAATGAGTGTAATAGACACAAGGAAGAAGGACGGTGTAATTAATTTTAGTCCGTAATATACCATAGTTGCCACCACGCCACCGCCAATCCATGCGCCGATAATGACACCTACCATTATGATAATAACGATTGCAGGAAGTGCAAGACGAATACCGTGATAGATACCGCTTTCAATTTCTTCCCATTTATGTCCAAGACGCCATGCGATAAAAGCGGATACAACAGCACCCAAAATAAGCGGAATATGAGGACTGCCTTCAAACTTGATAATGGTTACAGCCATAGAGCCAATCATAACGAGCAGAGGAATAATAGCTAGTCCGAATGGAATGTCCCGTTGTTGAATATTGTTCAAATTGAAGCCCCCCTTTGTTTAACTTTTCATTTTGTTGTTTATTTATTCTATTGTTGCAAAATTAGTGCCATATTATAGATGCCCTTTTATATTTTTCTTTTTGTTTTGTCATCTTCTTTTTTCTTATCTCCGCTTCCTTTTTTCTTACCGCAAAATAAATCGTAAACCATCAAGTCAGATATATAGATAGTGCTAATTAATTTTGCAATTGCAAAAAATATCATATGAATTTGTTGAAAATTTTGCTTTTTGTTATTAAATGGAAAGGAAAGTTGGTTGTATGCATATTCGCAATAAGAAAAATCTAATTGGAGCATACTATGGGGTGTTTGATGAAAAACAGACGGATGGAGTGAAGCGAAATGAATCAGTGCTTGCAGGCGATTCGTGATTATAAGGAAAGCGTTGGCGTTTTTCAGCAGATGAGCCCGGAGTTTACGCAAGCTTATAATGAATTCACAGGGGTGTCGTTTGCGGAAGGAAGCCTTTCACAGAAGGAGAAGCAATTGATTGCGCTAGGGGTTAGCCTAGCTTCTCAAGATGAATATTGTATTTTGTATCATACAATGGAGGCACTGCATAAAGGCGCGACGGAACAGGAAATTTACGAGGCGCTTCAGGTAACCGCTGCGCTAAGGGGAGGGGCGGCGTTTTCCCAGCTTTCTCTTGTGCGACGTGCGCTCGCGGTGTTTAAAGATCAAATGCAGTAAGAAAACTTTTTTATGATCTGGAGATAGATGGTAAAGGATAATCAGAGAAGCGATGAAGGAGGCACGGCATATGGCTCAGGATAATAAAGGGGAAGAAATAAAGAAAGAAGGAACGCTGGGGGATGTAAAAGCGTGGGATCCGCTTGATACTCCACAAATTGCTGAATCGTATGAAGCGCAGCGTCGCTTGGGTCGGGGCGCGGAAATGCCGGGATTGTACGAAGCGGATAAAGCGAAGACTCCGGATGGCGAAGAAGAAAGGACAAAGGACGAGCGTATAGCATCTCTTCAACAAAATATCGAATGGATGAAACGGTGTATTGCCGAGAGAGAGGAAAAATAAAAACAGCCGTCCGGGTTACATCCGGCGGCTATTTTTATTACAGATGTTCGCAAAGAATTCGAACAAACGCTTCGAGTCCTCGTTGATCGATTTCGTCAAAGCGGTTTTTCTCCGGACTGTCGATATCGAGAACGCCGATTAATTGGCCGTCCTTGATCATTGGTACAACAATTTCAGACTGGGAGGCGGCGTCGCAAGCGATGTGACCCGGAAATTTATTTACGTCTTCTACGCATAGCGTTTGGCGTTCGCTGGCGGCTGTGCCGCATACGCCTTTGCCGAGCGGGATGCGTACGCAGGCCGGCAGCCCTTGAAAAGGCCCTAACACAAGTTCATTTTCCTCATATAAATAAAAACCGACCCAGTTAATACGCTTGAGAAACTGATTCAATAGGGCGGCCGCGTTCGCCAGATTAGCGATACGGTTGGGTTCATTTTCGATGAGCGCTTTAAGTTGCTTGCCGACTAGCTCGTAATTTTGTTCGCGGGATGCTTCATACTTTCCTGCTTTAAACATCTCTTTCGCCCTTTCTTTACATTTATGATGGTTTTGTTTTTTCATGATACATGACAGGTAGTTTTTTGACAAATTCAAATTGATGAAGATAAATAAAATCGCAAAAATATTTTGCGTATATAGTGCTAATTTATTTTGCTGCAAAATATTTTTAATAATGGCTGATAGGATTTTATTACAAAATGAGTGGAACTACGCTTTCATGAATTTGGCATGTAAATTGCATAAATACGTAATTAATGATATAGAAAATGAATGTTAACAGGAGGTTGTTCCGATGATTCCATATCGTCCTGAACCGTTTACCAATTTCGCTGATGAACAGAATATGAAAGCGATTAACAAAGCGCTGGAGAAAGTATCGGCTGAGCTTGGCCGCGACTATCCGCTCGTGATCGGCGGCGAGGAAATCATGACCGAAGACAAAATCGTATCGATAAACCCGTCCGCCAAACATGAGGTAATTGGCCGCGTAGCCGCTGCCGATCAGGCGCTGGCCGATAAAGCGATGAACGCAGCATGGGAAACGTTCAAAACATGGTCTCGCGTTCCGGCCGAAGAACGTGCGGGGTATCTTTTCAAAGCCGCAGCCATCCTGCGCCGCAGAAAGCATGAATTCTCCGCCTGGTTGATGCTCGAAGCCGGCAAAAGCCGCGCGGAGGCGGACGCTGATACAGCGGAAGCGATCGATTTTATGGAATACTATGGCCGACAAATGATCGAACTGCAAGACCGTGGCCGTCAGACGCTCGTCCATCTTCCGGGCGAAGACAACCATCTGGACTACATTCCGCTTGGCGTTGGCTTTATTATTCCGCCGTGGAACTTTGCGCTGGCGATTGTGGTAGGAATGACAACGTCCGCGATTGTAACAGGAAATACCGTGATCCTGAAGCCGGCCAGCCAAACGCCTGTGATTGCTTATAAGTTTTATGAACTGCTGGTGGAAGCCGGTCTTCCGGCGGGCGTGGTCAACTTCCTGCCAGGCCGTCCGGAAGTGATTGGTGATTACCTGGTTGACCACCCGAAAACACGCTTCATTAGCTTTACGGGTTCTCGCGCGGTGGGCCTGCGCATTCATGAACGTTCGTCTAAAGTGAAGCCGGGTCAAATCTGGATGAAGCGCCTTGTTGCCGAAATGGGCGGAAAAGACGCCATCATCGTCGACAAAGACGCCGACCTGGAGCTGGCGGCACAAAACATTGTGGCGTCTGCATTTGGTTTTTCTGGCCAGAAGTGTTCCGCATGCTCGCGTGCGATTGTGCATGAGGATGTATATGAGACCGTGTTAAACCGTGTGGTGGAAATCACGAAAGGTCTGAAGGTGGGCGATGTCCGCGATGCATCCAATTACACGGGCCCGGTGATCGATGAGAAAGCGTTCAACAAAGTGATGGAATACGTGGAAATTGGCAAGCAAGAAGGCCGGCTGGTGCTGGGCGGCAAGCCGGCGGGGGATGAAGGGTACTTCATCGAGCCGACCATCTTCGCGGATGTGGCTCCGAACGCGCGGATCATGCAGGAAGAAATTTTCGGCCCGTTTGTGGCGTTCACAAAAGTGCGCGACTTCGACCATGCGCTGGAAGTGGCGAACAATACGGAATACGGTCTGACGGGTTCGGTGTTCACCCGCAACCGTGAACATATGGCGCGGGCGCGTGCTGAGTTCCATGTGGGCAACCTGTACATTAACCGTAAATGCACAGGCGCGATCGTTGGCGTGCATCCGTTCGGTGGCTTCAATATGTCCGGTACGGATTCCAAGGCGGGCGGCCCGGACTACCTGTTGCAGTTCACGCAGCCGAAGCTTATTTCTGAAGTATTGTAATTTTTATTATAGAGGGGAGAATAACCATGAACGGTGCGACTTCTATGAGCAAAACACAAAGCATTATCGAAAAAACCGAGAAATACGGTGCTAATAACTATCATCCGCTACCGATCGTTATTTCTAAAGCGGAAGGCGTATGGGTAGAAGATCCGGAAGGCAACAAATATATGGATATGTTGAGCGCTTATTCGGCGCTCAACCAAGGCCATCGTCATCCGAAAATTATTCAGGCGCTCAAGGAACAGGCGGATAAAGTTACGCTTACTTCCCGTGCATTTCATAATGACAAACTGGGCGAGTTCTACGAAAAGCTTTCCAAGCTGACCGGAAAAGACATGATTCTGCCGATGAATACAGGCGCGGAAGCGGTAGAAACAGCAATTAAAGCAGTGCGCCGCTGGGCATACGATGTAAAGAAAATCCCGGAAAACAAGGCGGAAATTATTGTATGTGAAGGCAACTTCCATGGTCGTACGACGACCATTACGTCTTTCTCTTCCGATGAAAGCTATAAGCGTGGATTCGGGCCGTTTACGCCAGGCTTCAAAATCATTCCGTACGGTGACATCGAGGCATTAAAACAAGCGATTACGCCTAATACGGCCGCATTCCTTACGGAGCCGATTCAAGGCGAAGCGGGTATCGTGATGCCGCCAGAAGGTTTCCTAAAGCAAGCACGTGAAATTTGTAAGCAAAATAACGTACTTTTTGTAGCAGACGAAATTCAAACCGGATTTGGTCGTACAGGTAAACTGTTCGCTTGCGAATGGGAAGATGTAAAGCCGGACATGTATATTATGGGGAAAGCGCTTGGCGGCGGTGTGTTCCCGATTTCTGCTGTGGCTGCGGATAAAGAAATTCTCGGCGTCTTCGAACCGGGTTCTCACGGCTCCACGTTTGGCGGAAATCCGCTGGGCTGCGCCGTGGCCATCGCAGCGCTTGAAGTATTGGAAGAAGAAAACCTTGTGCAGCGTTCGCTGGAAATGGGCGAATACTTTAAAGAGAAATTATTGCAAATTGAAAATCCAATCATCAAAGAAGTACGCGGCCGTGGTCTGTTTATTGGCGTAGAGCTGACAGAGAAAGCCCGTCCATATTGCGAAGCGTTGAAAGATCTTGGTCTGCTGTGTAAAGAAACGCATGAAACAACGATTCGCTTTGCGCCTCCGCTCATTATTTCTAAAGAGGATTTGGATTGGGCAATCGCGAGAATCTATCAAGTATTGAAAAAATAAACAAACCGGTGTATGCTGTTTGTAAATGTGTATAGGACGCAATAGGTGCCCCATTTTCGGGGAGAATAGGGAAGAAAACACGCGGGCCCGCCACTGTAGCCGGGGAGCCGCTGACAGTCACTGGGCGATTCGTCTGGGAAGGCTGTTGGCACATGGTATTGATCCGGGAGCCAGGAGACCTGCCTATTGCAGCGGACTACTCGAGGAACAGGTAGCATTGAACCGGATGTGGCAAGTCCAGGTCTTCTTTGACCTGGGCTTTTTTATTCATCATGGTGACCAGCGCTTTGTTTTCCTGCGTCCTTACCATTTTCTTGAAACGGTAGAGAAAAGGATGGGGATGAGAAGGTGAAACAAACAACCAAGATTACGCTCGCGGACATATTGAGTCGTATCGTCCAGCCGGATGAAAAGATGATGGGAGCGGTGCAAAAAAAAGTGGATAACTTAACCAAACCGCCAGGAAGTTTGGGAGTCTTGGAGGAAATGGTGATCCGCTTGGCTGGCATTCAACGGACAGAAGCGCCGACGTTGCGTAAAAAAGCGGTGGTAGTCATGTGCGGCGATCATGGTGTGGTCGAAGAAGGAGTGAGCGCGTTTCCGCCGGAGGTAACCGGATTGATGATGGATAACTTTGCGCGGGGAGGTGCTGCGATTAATGTGTTCTCGCGCCGGATGGGAGCGGAGGTGATCGTCGTCGATGTTGGAAGCAAGGCGAAAACATCTCCGGGCGTGAGAGCAGAAAAAGTAAGGGCAGGCACGAACAACATGGCGCAGGGGGCAGCAATGAGCCGGGAGGAAGCCGTAGCCGCCATTGAAGTCGGCATCCGGATCGCTGTGGAACTGGCCAGAGAGGGGTATCAGGCGGTGGCCTTAGGCGATATGGGAATCGGAAATACAACCCCGAGCACTGCTTTGACAGCTGCCGTAACCGGCCGTTCTGTAACTGAGCTGACAGGCAAAGGGACAGGCATTGATGAAGAGAAGCGGAAGGTCAAGGAGGCTATTATTGAGCGGGCACTTCATATAAATGGAATTGAAAAGAATTGGCGTGCCAAACTGGAGCCGATTGATGTGCTGGCGCGGGTCGGCGGGCTGGAAATTGCCGGATTGGTGGGATTGACTTTAGGGGCTGCAGCCAATCGAATGGCTGTTCTTGTCGATGGGGTGATCGCGGGCGCAGCCGCACTGATTGCGTATGAAATATGCCCGGCTGTGCTCCCGTATCTATTCGCATCGCATCTATCAGAAGAACCAGCCCATCGGGCGGCGCTTGAATATTTGGAACTGACTCCAGCGTTATATTTGCGCATGCGTTTAGGCGAAGGCTCAGGTGCAGTGCTTTTGTTCCCATTGCTGGAAGCATCGCTTGCTATGTTGAATGAAATGGCAACGTTTGCTGATTTAGGCTTATAAGAATCAACAACCCCCGCTGTCCTCCACAGCGGGGGTTTTATCCAGGAGAATGAACGTATCAGTAAGTCGGACGATTGACTTTTATGCTGGAAGCTTTATACTACCTAGGCAGAATCCCTCGCCTTCAATAGCGGGGGTAAAAGCAAAGGTGAAGGAGAGAACATATGAAAACAAACAGAAGAAATGTAACAATCGCAATGTTGGTTGCAACATTTCTGGCCGCTATTGAAGTGACGATCGTCAGTACTGCGATACCTAGAATCGTAAGTGATTTAGGGGGGATTACGCTTACGAGTTGGGTGTTTGCGGTATATTTGCTGACAACGTCCGTTACAACTCCGATTTACGGCAAGCTGGCAGATTTATTCGGGCGCAAAGTTATTTTTACGATTGGTACCGCCTTCTTTTTACTTGGTTCGATGCTATGTGGATTGGCGCAGTCGATGGAGCAACTGATTTTATTCCGCGCTATTCAGGGGATTGGAGCCGGGGCGGTACTGCCGGTGACGTTCACGATTATCGGTGATATTTATTCATTTGAAGAGCGAGCCAAAATTCAGGGATGGTTTAGCTCAATTTGGGGAATTTCCGGCATTGTTGGGCCGCTGGTGGGCGGATTTTTCGTTGATGTTTTATCGTGGCACTGGATTTTCTTTATTAATGTGCCGTTTGGCATTGTGGCTGTTATTATGTTGTGGCTATATTTGCATGAATCGTTCGAGAAAAAGAAACAACATATCGACTATGCGGGCGCAGTTACGTTTACCATCGGGATGTCAGCGTTGTTGTACGCATTCTTGACCGGCGGGCAGCAGTATGCCTGGACGTCTTCGGTTATTTTTGTTCTATTTATGACCGCGGCCTTGTTCCTGGCTGTATTCGTGTGGATTGAGATCAGGTCGCCGGAACCGATGCTGCCGCTGCAACTGTTGACCATCCGCAGTATTTCCGTTTCCAATCTGGTCTCTTTCATTATTAGCGCCGTGTTGATTGCGATAAACGCCTATTTACCGATGTGGATTCAAGGTGTATATGGAGAAGGAGCAACCAGTTCAGGATTGGCATTAACTCCGATGTCCATCGGTTGGCCGCTGGGTGCGATCTTGAGCGGACGTTTGATGCTTCGTATCGGTACACGCAATACGTCATTGCTGGGACTTGCCATCCTTATCTTTGCTTCGCTCTGGCTTGCGTCCGTCGGGATGGATACGTCACAGTTTGCGCTTATCGCGATTATGTTTTTTGCAGGACTTGGATTTGGCCTTTCGGTTACCGTGTTTACCGTTGTTGTTCAATCTTCAGTGAATTGGAGTTTACGTGGTGCGGCCACTGCCTCCAATTCGTTCGTCCGCACGCTCGGACAAACGTTTGGCATCGCGGTGTTCGGCACATTGTTTAATGCGGCGCTGGATCGCTATACGAAAGGGCACGGGTTAGCGGCCGGGACGGATATGAACCAATTGTTTAATCCGGAAGCAGTGCAGATGATTCCGGCGCAGATGCTTGACATCATGCGGGAAGGGTTGGCGTATGGGCTGCACCATGTGTTTGTTGTGTTGTGTGTATTAGCGGTGGCTTCCTTGCTTGTCGGGTTCTGGTTGCCGCGCAAAAATCCTGAACCTGACTCTGTTCGTACGCAATCATAAGGAGGAATCGTAGATGAAAGCGATCATGCTGCAGGGAACTTCATCTGATGTTGGCAAAAGCGTGTTATGCACCGCGCTTTGCCGCATCTTTTATGAGGACGGCTGGAAAGTGGCGCCTTTTAAATCACAAAATATGGCTTTAAATTCTTACATTACGCGCGATGGCAAAGAGATTGGACGGGCGCAGGGCGTGCAGGCGGAAGCGTGCCGGATCGAAGCGACGGCTGACATGAATCCGATTCTTCTGAAGCCCAAGAAAGACATGATTGCCGAAGTGATCGTGCGGGGCGAGCACTACGCGGACATGGGCGCAGCTGCGTATCGGGAAGATTATGTGCCCAGGGCGCTGCCTATTCTGCGCGAATCGCTTGACCGGCTTGCAGCGGAATATGAGGTGCTTGTTATCGAAGGTGCAGGCAGCCCGGCGGAAATTAATTTGAAAGATCGAGATATTGCCAATATGAAAGTAGCGGAACTGGCCGATGCGCCGGTTTTGTTGGTGGCGGATATCGATCGGGGCGGTGTGTTCGCTTCGCTGGTCGGCACGCTTTCGCTACTGGATGAATCGGAACGGGCGCGGGTAAAAGGGTTTATCATCAATAAATTTCGCGGAAAATTCTCTCTATTGAAACCTGGATTGGATTGGCTGGAGGAATATACGGGTATTCCGGTGCTTGGCGTGATTCCGTACGCCGATACAGGTATTGAAGCGGAAGATTCGCTTGCGCTGTCGAATTTAAAGCTGAAAAAGCGGGATGAAACCGGCGAATCGCTTGATGTGGCATTTATCCGTTTGCCGCGCATTTCTAATTTCACAGATCTTGATCCGCTATATGATGAACCGGGAGTGAGAGTGCGTTTGATTGGTTCAGCGGCGGAATGGAATCACCCGGACATTGTGATTTTGCCAGGAACAAAAAATACGACGGATGACTTGCTCTGGCTTAAGCAAACAGGACTTGCTGATTTAATCTGCGAAGCAGCACAAAGCGGAACCCATGTAGTCGGAATTTGCGGCGGGTATCAAATGCTTGGCAAAAAGCTGTTTGATCCGGACCGAGTGGAGTCGAACCATCTGGAAAGCGAAGGGCTTGGGCTTTTGCCGATTCATACGACATTCCGCGCGGGAAAACGAACGGTACGTGTTCATGGAAACGTTGCAGGCGCATCTTTCGCCTCCGGTCAGACGGTAGAAGGATATGAAATCCATCTCGGTCGGACAGAAAGGGAAGCGGGAGGACGGCCTTTGTTGCAAATTGCGGACGGGCATATGGATGGTGCGATTAGCGATGACGAAAGGGTGTGGGGGACATATTTACACGGTGTGTTTCACAACCGCGCGTTTACAAGGGCATGGCTTAACGACATTCGGATGCGCAAAGGCATGAAGCTGGTCGACACCGAAGTGCAAACCGAATCGGAGCGAAGGGAGGGGAGCTATGCGGCGCTGGCTGCGCTTGTGCGTCAACATCTGGATATGAAAAAATTGTACGAAATCATGAATCTTTCGCTTCCGGTCAAATAAGTGGAACAAGGAGGTGTGGCGGATGGCCGACCGTTCATATCCTGTATTATTGAAACTAAAGGACAAACCGTGCGTTATTGTGGGCGGCGGCAACGTAGCGGAGCGCAAAGTGCTGGCTCTGCTTGAGGCGGCCGCTGCCGTAACGGTGGTAAGTCCTACAGTAACTTGGACCCTAAAAGAGCTGGCGGAATCCGGGCGCATTGTCTGGTGTGCGAAAACATTTGAGCCTTCTGATATTGCGGGTGCATTCCTTGTATTCGCCGCGACAAACCAGCCGGAGATTAATCTGGCTGTATATAGGGCGCTGGGGCCGGGACAGCTGATTACGATCGCAGACAGACCTGATTTGAGCATGTTTACTGTACCGGCGCAGCTAAGGCGTGGACGTTTACTTCTGGCCGCAGCTACAGAAGGGGCAAGTCCAGGGCTCGCGTCCAAAATCATTGGGGAGTTGACGGAAACATACGATGAAGCGTATGAACTGTATACCGATTTTCTTGCTGAGAGCCGTGCGGTTATTTTGCAACAAGTAGAGCAACCGTCCGTGCGTCAGCGATTGTTCAAACGGCTTTTGGATGAACAATTCCTGCGCGATGCAAGGGAAGGAGATGCGGCTGCTCTCTGGCGTAGATTTAAAGAAATTATGGCAATAGAAAGTCGGAAGGTTTGAAGAAAGGGAAGGGGAGAGAGTATGTTTACAGAGCAGGAGAAAAAGGCCGTATATAAAGTGATCGAAACACGCCGTGACGTTCGCTCGTTTCTACCGGATCCTTTACCGGAAGACGCGGTGCGACGAATTTTGGAGGCGGCGCACCACGGGCCGTCCGTTGGCTTTATGCAGCCGTGGAATTATATCCTGATTACGTCTCCCACAGTGAAAGCGCGTCTGGCTTGGGCGGTGGAAAAAGAACGGAAAGCCCTTGCTATTCATTATGAAGGGGAGCGGGCTGAGAAATTTCTTAAGCTGAAAGTGGAGGGGTTACAGGAAGCGCCGCTTACCATCTGTGTTACGTGTGATCCGACGCGAGGTGGCTCCCATGTACTTGGTCGCAATTCCATTCCGGAGACGGACATCATGTCCACGGCGTGTGCCATTCAGAACATGTGGCTTGCTTCATGCGCCGAAGGGATCGCAATGGGCTGGGTAAGCTTCTACAAAAAAAATGATGTTCGTGATATTCTTGGCATTCCACCGCACATAGAACCGGTGGCACTTCTATCGCTGGGCTATACAGAACAGTATCCGGAAGCTCCCATTTTGGAAACAGAGAAATGGGAGAAAAGACTAGATCTTGATACGTTAATCTATCACAATCAATGGGGGAATACGTAATGGCTCAACCGGATAAAAAACGCGGACTTGTGCTTGTTTATACGGGAGATGGGAAAGGGAAGACAACAGCGGCGCTCGGCTTGGCGGTTCGGGCGGCGGGACGCGGCAAACGGGTACTGGTGATTCAGTTTATCAAATCGCCGGAGCGAACATATGGCGAGAAAATTATATTTGACAAGCTCGGTATTGAGATGTATCAGAAAGGCGTTGGCTTTACGTGGCTAAAGACACCTGAAGAACACCGGGAAGCGTTAAAATCAGCCTGGGCGTTCACGAAAGAAAAAGTGATGAACGGCAAATATGATGTCGTGATCTTGGACGAGTTAAATAACGCGCTCGCTATTCATACGTTTCCTATTGATGATGTATTGCCGCTTGCAGAAGTTCTGGAACTTATGGAGAAGCGGCCGTACGGCATGCACATGGTGATTACCGGCCGGAACGCGAAACCAGAAGTGCTAGACAAAGCCGATTTAGTCACTGAAATGAAGCCGATCAAGCATTACTATGATGAAGGGATTCCGGCCGTACAGGGGATTGAGTTTTGATGGCGTACCTTGAACAGTTTGGGCACGGCGGCGATTTGCTGACAGCCTCCGCTTTGTTTGGAGTAACTCCGGAGAAGTTGCTGGACTTTAGTGCCAATATTAACCCGCTTGGCCCCCCGCCCGTCGTATTGGAAGCAGTGGAGCGTGAGATGCAAAATATTGTTCATTATCCTGATCCGGCGCATCGCTTGTTCATGCGAGCGCTTGCGGAAAAGTATCAAGTGACGGAAGAAATGTTGCTCGCAGGCAATGGGGCAGCCGAATGCATGGCGCTTCTGCTGCTTTCGCTTGCACCGAAGACGGTCGGTGTGATTTATCCTTCGTTTGTTGAGTATGAGCAGTTGGCCCGCCGGTTTGGCGCTTCGGTTATCGGTTGCACTGGCAGGGAGGAACAGGGTTTTTTGCCTTCACTGGAGGATTTACGTTCGTTGCTGAAGGCGGTGGATGTGCTATTTATCGGGCATCCAAACAATCCGACAGGACTGATGTATGGAAAAGAAGAGCTGCATCAGTTAGCGATCTGGGCAGAAGAAAGTGGAACCTATCTGGCGATCGATGAAGCGTTTATTGACTTCTTGCCTGAAGGGGCCCAACCCACGCTTCTCCCGGAACTACAGGCGTATCCGCATGTCATCTTGCTGCGGTCGCTGACCAAGTTTTACGCGATTCCTGGTTTGCGCCTGGGATTTGCAGTTGCCCATCCTGCGGTTATTCAGCGGATGCGGGAGAAGCAAGTTCCTTGGAGCGTGAACCGTTTGGCGCTAGCTGCGGGTGAAGCGTGCTGTCGGACAGGCGCATATGAAAGTGAAACGCGCGCGCTTATTGCTAGAGAGCGCCAGTATCTAAGCGAAAATCTTGCGAAGCGGTTTGGTTTTTATGTGTGGCCAGGGCAAGCAAATTTTCTGTTGGTTCGTTTGCCTGAAACGATGACGGCGCAGGTATTGCAGCAAAAGTTGGGCCAGCGCGGCATCCTCATTCGCAGCTGTGCGATGTATCCGGGACTGACGCCGCATGATTTCCGAGTTGCCGTGCGTGATCGCAAAGACAATGCTCGGTTGCTTGCGGCACTTACAGAAGTTCTGGATAAAAGGGGGAGAGGATTTTGAGCATCGTGTTTGTTACCGGAGGCGTTCGCTCTGGCAAAAGTGCGTTCGCGGAGCAGCTGGCTAAAGAGAAGGATGTGTCCGTACTATACGTTGCGACAGGCGTTGCCACCGACAAAGAAATGGAACAGCGGATTGCCTTGCACCGTGAACGTCGACCTGCTTCATGGGAAGTGGCCGAACGTCCGTATGACGCCGATGCTTTTGTTTCTGAGTATAGCGGTTATGAGGTCGTGCTTTTCGATTGTGTATCCACATGGCTCAGCAATTTGCTGCTTACGTTTCCGGAGGGGCGCTGGCGTGATGGGGCTGCGACAGAAGAAATCAAAGGGAAGATTGAGCGCTGGCTTTCTGGTGTGCGTCAATACCAGGGAACGATGATCGTTGTCTCGAGTGAAGCCGGTCTGGGAGGTGTGGCAATGTCGCGGTTAGGCCGGTGGTTTCAAGATATGCTGGGTTGGGCCAATCAGCGGATTGCTGCGGAAGCGGACGAGGTATACGCTGTTATATCCGGTATTCCGTGCAAGATTAAGGGGGAGCGGATATGAACGCTTTTTTTCATGCAGTCGCTTTTTTGACGCGCATTCCGGTTCCGAGACTGACGGATGATATGAAAGATTGGCAGCGTAGCGTCGCGTTTTATCCGGCGGTTGGCTTGCTTTTGGGAATATTGTTGTGCGGAGCGGCGTTTGTTGCTTTCTGGCTATTGCCCGTCCCGGTGGCCGCTGTCATCGTATTGGCCGGCTGGGTCTATAGCACAGGCGCTTTGCATTTGGACGGATGGATGGATTTGGCGGACGGGTTAGGTAGTTACCGTGACAGAGAAAGGGTTTTTGCTATTATGAAAGACAGCCGCGTCGGTGCGATGGGAGTGACAGCCGCGATTCTTTTATTTATGGTGAAGGTGGCGGCGCTTTATGAGATTATCGCTTCGGGGTTACTTGTCTGGTTGATTCTTCCGCCGTTGTTGGCGCGTACTGGGCTTACGGCCGCCATTTGGTTCTGGCCGTACATAACTGAAAAAGGATTGGGTACAGGCCTGCGCGGCGGGCTTACCGAATGGCGGGTCGCCGCTGGTTTTCTACTGGCTGTCGGTTTTGCTTTCGCGTTGTATGGCATAGCCGGATTGCTCGTGTCTTTTGTTGTGGCAGTATGTGACTGGCTGTTTTTGCGCATGGTGGCGCGAAGGCTTGGAGGTCTTACGGGCGATTGCTACGGAGCCCAGGTGGAATGGGCGGAAGCGGTGACTCTCGTATGCATTGTCATCGCCGGGAGGTTTTGCGCATGAGATGGATTTGGGTACGGCATGGCGAAACGCAGGAAAATCGGGAGCGTCGTTATCTTGGCCATTACGATGCTCCGCTGACCGCGCGCGGACGAAGGCAGGCGGAAGTTGTGGCCGAGAGGCTCAGCGGGGAACGAATTGATTTTATTTATACGAGCGATTTGCTGCGGTGCCGGGAAACGGCCGAGGTTATCGCGCGCGTTCACGGTCTCTATCCATTTGTTGCTAAAGAATTGCGCGAATTAGATTTTGGAAAGTGGGATCGGAAGACGTACGAAGAGATTATGCAAAGGGATAAACAATTGGCTAAAGAATGGTATAATGATCCGTATACTATTACACCTCCTGAAGGTGAAAGTTTACAGGAGCTCGGAAAACGGGTAGATCGCTGGCTGTTAGCCTTACAAGAGCGGATGCATCCGAGGGAAATCGCGGTGCTGGTAAGCCATGGTGGTCCGATTCGCTGGTTTCTTGCCACTTGGATCATGGAAACCCCGGCTTGTTTCTGGTCTGTGAAAAATCTCGGCCCCGGCGAATTTTTTATCGCTGAGAAGTGTGGACAAACCTGGATTGCACGATCATTATAGAAAGAAAACAGAAAAGATAGACGGATGGGAAAAGAGGAGAAAATCATGAAAGCTATTACAGGCACAGCATGTCACACATTTGGCGAGTTGCTGCAGGGACAGAGAGAAGGCGTCCCTTTTCTCGTTTCCTTGCCGATTGAAAGCTATGTAAACGCAACATTTTATCCGGCTACTTCAGGTGAGTTGATGACTTCGCCGCAAAAAGTCAAAGTATATCGCGTTTTGCGGCGCTTGATGAATGAATGCAAGATTTCGCTTCATGGAACATTGTTATTGGAGAAAACGCTGCCTGAGAGCAAAGGATTCGCCACAAGTACGGCTGATATGGTAGCGGCTTGTCGGGCGGTATCCAAAGCATATAAGCTGTGTCTTTTGCCTCAGCATATTTCTTCATTACTTGTGCAAATTGAACCGACTGATGGGATTATGTACGACGAAGTGGTTGCCTATCAACATCATCATGGCCGGGTGATTACGAGCTTGGGATATCTTCCTCCGCTGCGGATTATTGGCGTGGACCGCGGTGGGAAGGTGGATACTGTATCGTTTAACAAGCGCTTGGCTGTATATACGTGCCAGGAAGAAAAAGAATATGATAGGCTTTTGCAGAAACTTCAGGAAGCTTTTCGTGAGGGGGATAGCGAGCTTATCGGATATGTGGCGACGCGCAGCGCAGAAATGCACCAAAAACGTCTCGCGCATCCGGACTTTGAAGAATTGAAAGCGCTTTGCCGTGAAGCGGGCGGCCTTGGCGTAGTGGTGGCACACAGCGGAACACTTGCTGGAATTCTGCTGGATGCGAGTTCTTCCTCGTGTGAAAGAAAGGTAGATATGTTGCAGAAGAAAATGAAAGGCTGGCCCCGTACCGTTTATACGTTTTCCGTCGCAAGAAGCCAGAAGGGGATTGTGGTATGAGCCAGCCGTTTCGTTCTTCCGTATCGTACGTATCTTCCATATGGACTGATATTTCGCTTGAATATAAGGAAGATCATATTCTTTTGCGATCTTTTGAACCGCTCACTGTGCTGAGCAGTGCGCTCTGGGGGGGAGGGCTGTCAAAGGCCACCCATTTTGTAAACTGGAAAGTACCGCTTACATACCGCTGTGAAGATCCGGCGCAGATGACGCAGAACCAATTGGTGGCGTGGGGGTATCCCCCGGAATCGACAATCGGCTTGCAGACCGCAGCCAAGTTGACCCATGCCGCGGTGACGGAAGAAGAAGGAGACCGTTTCCGGATGATTTGCTGTGCTACGGCAGGAACAAGTAACGGTGCGCGTGCGGGGAAAGCACGCCGCACGTTTTCCGCCTATCAGTGCGGCACGATTAATATTTTTTTACTGTTGGACGCGCATTTGACGTCTGCCGCCATGGTAAACAGCATTATTACGGCTACGGAAGCCAAAGCAGCCGCTTTGCAGGATTTGGGTATAATCGATGAGCAAGGGAATATTGCGACCGGAACAACGACCGATTCGGTCGTGTTTGCTGTAAGTCAGAATATACGGTACGGGGCGCCGCATCAGTTTGCCGGTACGGCGACAACGATAGGTAATACCGTGGGTCGGCTTGTGTATCAGGCTGTATACGAAGCGATTGCAACACAGGAGGAACCTTGATGCTGGCGCGTGCGTTAGTTCTGCTTGCCGCCTATATTATCGACCGCATTGTTGGCGATCCGCGTTGGTTGACTCATCCGGTCGTATATATGGGCCGCGTAATTGTTTGGCTGGAAAATTATATCCGTCGTCTGTTTCCACGGGAAGAACAGTTGAAGCAGGCGGGTGTTTTGTTTCCGGTTGTGCTTGTCGGCGGTAGCTTTTTGCTCATCTGGATGCTGCTTGAATTGCTACGCTTGGTTCATCCATGGCTGGCGTGGGCGGTGGAGGCATGGTTGATTTCGACGACGATCGCCACCAAAGGGCTGGCGGAAGCAGGAATGGGAATTTATCGCTTGCTGAAAGAAGATAAAATCAAGGAAGCGCGAAAGGCGCTTGCAATGGTGGTAGGACGGGACACACATTCCTTAAACGAGCGGGAGATTTCGCGAGGAGCGGTGGAAACAGTGGCTGAAAATATTGTGGACGCCATTTTGTCCCCGTTATTTTACGCTGCTATTGGAGGAGCACAGCTCGCCATGGCGTACCGTGCGGCCAATACACTTGATTCGATGGTTGGATATAAAAACGAAAAATACTACAATCTCGGGTGGGCGTCGGCTCGTTTCGACGATATCGCCAATTATATCCCGGCCCGGCTCGCAGCTCTTACGCTTATATTGGTTAGTTGGGTGCTGCGCCTGAACTGGCGGAAGTGCGCGGTCGTCATTTTGCGTGATGCGAGGCTCCACCCGAGTTTGAATAGCGGTTTTACGGAAGCGGGTGTTGCCGGTGCGCTCGGCATTCAGCTCGGAGGAACAAACTATTACCAGGGTGTTCCTTCGCATCGGGCGAAAATGGGTGATCCTGAACGTCCGATTGCTCCGGAAGATATAAAAGAAACGGTCGCCATCATGCATTGGACAGCGTTTTTCTTTTTGCTTGCTTGTCTGGGTAGCATACTGTTCGTCGCGTTGTTGTATAGTATATAGCAGCCCCTTCTTTTTTCGACGATGTATAGTATTATAGAAACCATATGACAATTTATTCGTACTATGATCATACACAAAAAGTCGCCTGTTTTATTCAGCGACTTTTTCGTTGTTTTGACGTCCAATTATTTATAGAAGAGGTTTTATATACATCGCTTTTGGCATTCAGCCCAACACTAAAACATATCCTTGACAAGATTGATTATATTGTGCGCATGGGGGAATCAAGATGCGGATACTCTTGTTTTACTTTTCAAGTTAAGCATTGAGTTTGGTGTAGACTCTATCATAAGTTGTATCTATATTGGGAGGAAGAAGCGGTGAACAACAAGGACGAAATTTTACAGCGGACGCGCGATTCAGTCAATGAGCGTGGGGGGGCAACTGTCTATCGGTTGCCATATGCGGAGAAAGAGCCTGAGCAAAAGGGGCGCTTCCGTCTGAAGTTCCCTTTGTTGCAGTGGCTGAATAAGTGGAAGAAGATCGTAGCTTTTTTTGTTCTCGGTTGTATAATTATCGGAAGCGGCATTTGGGCGGGAAGCGGGATGTTTGGCGCTTCGCGGGTTACTAGCCAAACGGTAGTGCAGGAAATTCAGGAGCTATCATATTTAACTACGGCGGAAGTGGTGATGATGACGACCCTGGAAGGAGAGGACGTTTATCGGTTTTATAACATAGAACTTCCGGGTACAAAGCGCTTTTTCCACATTGACGTCCCGGCTAAGATATTGGTTGGCATCGATTTGAAAAAGGTTACACCGTCCGACATCAGAATTGACGAGACGAACAAACAGATTACGATCACTTTGCCGCGGGCGGATTTTCTACAGGCTCCAAATATTGACATCAATAAGGTGAAAGTATTTACGGATGAAGGGATTTTCCGGGAAAAGATGACGCCCGAAGAGCAGCGGGAATTCTTGATTCGGGCACAGGATAAACTTCGTCAGGAGGCGGTAGGTAGCGGCGTGCTGCGAACGGCAGAAGACAGAGCGGTGCGCGTGTTGCAGCAGATTTACAAGCCGGTGGGCTATCAGGTGAATGTAGCGTTTAAATAAAGGTATGTTTCATAAATCATAGATTGTTGAAGAATACGTCTCTCTGGCACTTTATATATAAATATAGCCTGATATATTGCTATCTTTTGTGGTTTGAGGGAAGAGTGAAGAAGCAAGAAAATGTATATAGAAATATTAAAAAACTTGAAATCACGAATACAAATCAGAAATAATAAAGATAGCAAATGCGGGTAAAGAGAGGTGGAACGATGGATATAATAAATGAGATGTTTCATTCGCCAAATGATTTATTCTCGTTGGGCCTTGATCCGTTTGAGTTTATGATTTATGTGTTCCTGTTGCAAATCGTACAGCGAAGTGAAGGCAAATGGATGCCGTCCATCCGTAAAATTGCCGCGATGTGCAATATGAACAAGAACACGGTAGAAAGAAAAATTAAGAGTTTAGAAGAAAAGAAGCTTATTAAAATTCATAAATACCAGAATAAGAATCGGTACGAAATTTTGCCAATAGAAAATATACAGCAGGATAAGATGGGCGACTATTCGCTTGCACGATAAAAAGCGCAAAAAAGAGCGGGCAAATCACCCGCTCTTTTCCGTGTTTATAAAAGTGGCGACAGAAGCCGCGCCACCGATTCAAGCACACGGTGGTGCCAGGGGCGTTGGTTGTATTCTGCGAGCGTAAGCTCTTTGCTGTCCACCAGATCTCTAAGGAAGTCTTCCTCCAGCTTATAGACGGAATTGCTATTATAAATGATAGCATTAACTTCAAAATTATGCTGAAAACTGCGAATATCCATATTTGCCGTTCCGATGGAAGCGACTACGCCATCGACGAGCAGGATTTTGGCATGTACAAACCCGGGCTGGTACAAGTAGAAACGCACTCCCGCTTCCAAAAGTTCCTGGAAATACGAGCGTGAAGCCCAAAATACCGTATGATGATCCGGTCGACTCGGCAGGAGAATGCGAACATCAAGACCGCTTAACGCTGCTGTTTTAAGCGCCATACTAATAGAATCGTCCGGGATAAAATAGGGCGATGTAATGTAGATTTTTTCTTGTGCTGTTGCGATAATGGAAAAATACATCTGCCAGATTGACTCCCAGTCTGAATCGGGGCCACTCGCGGCGATCTGGATCAACTCTTCGCCCGGTGATTCCGTAAGCGGTGGAAAATAGCGGTCGTCGTTAATATTTTCATTCGTGACAAAGAACCAATCTTTCAGGAAGATGTTTTGTAGCAGATACACCGATTCTCCTTCAAGGCGTACGTGAGAATCGCGCCAGAAGCCAAAACGGGTATCTTTACCGAGATATTCGTCCCCGATGTTCAGGCCGCCTACAAATCCAATTTTTCCGTCGATCACGATAATTTTACGGTGGTTACGGTAGTTGAGCTTGTTGCTGAGAAAGGGCAGGATAACCGGGAAGAACGTGACGACTTCCACGCCTGCTTCCCTGAGTTCGGCGATATATTTTTTATCCAAGTGCACGCTGCCGACCCCGTCATAAATGACTCTTACCTTGACCCCTTCACGCGCCTTGTCTATAAGTACTTGTTTGAATTGCTGACCTGTTGTATCATGCCGGATAATATAAAATTGGAAATGAATATGGTCTTTCGCCTCAGACATATCCTGAATCATCTGGCGGAACGTCTCATCGCCATTGGTAAGAATCTTGCTTCGGTTATTTAATGTAAATGGTGATTCGGCGACATTCATCATTAAATTAAGGAGCCGACGTTTGGAAGCAAGGTGCGGATAGTCCCAGAAATCGTTTTCATCCAGCATACCTGCTGGGACGGTTTCCAGTTTTTTGAGGACTTCCGCGTTGCTAATGAACTTATTACGGAATAATTTGCGCTTGCGTACGTTCCTGCCCAGTAAAATATAAAAAATAAAACCGACAACTGGAAGAAAGTTCAAAACAATAAGCCAAGCCACGGTGCGGGAAGGATTGCGGTTTTCCAGCACGATTACGCATGCAATTAAGAATACGGACAATGAAAATAAAAAGGTAAGATAAGGCTCAATCGTCCGCCAGAAAGAAACTCCCGCTTCTTCTGGGGCAGCGACAAGCAGAAGAGGTGCCGGTATTACGGCGCTAAACAAAATCCACGTCATCGTACACCAACCTTATCTGTGATATTATGTATTTATCTTATTATATCCTCTAAAATCAAAATGGGTCTATGTTTGACCCGATTCTTCTTTACCAAAAATATACCGTCCTACGGATAGAAAATGGATAAACCGGAAAGGAAGTTGTAGTTGGATGTTGCAGCGGTATTTAACGGTAAAGCCGGAAGGCGGCCAGACTGAGATTGAGATAAACCGTTCCCGCTTTATTAGCTACGTACGGCGGGTAGAGACGCAGGAAGAAGCGATTGCTTTTATTCAGGAAATCAAGAAAAAACACTGGGATGCTACGCATAATTGCTCGGCATATATTGTGGGTGAGCATGACCAGCATCAGAAAATGGATGATGATGGGGAACCAAGCGGCACGGCAGGCAAACCGATTTTGGAAGTGATTAAGAAAAAAGGGCTGAAGGATACAGCTATTGTTGTGACTCGATACTTCGGCGGCATTAAGCTCGGTGCTGGAGGACTTATCCGCGCATATGGTAAATCGGCAAGCGCTGGCGTGCATGCGGCTGGTGTCGTGGAGCGTATTTTAACGCGTGAGCATCACTTTTCATTTGATTATACGTTTCTTGGCAAAGTGGAAAATGAATTGAATGCGCGCGGTTTTCAAATCGTCGGCATTCAGTATCTTGATAAAGTGATAGTGACGGTAGGTGAAGAGGAAGGGGAAGAAGAACCGCTCAAACAATTGATCACAAACCTTACAAACGGCCAGGCGGAATGGAAGCCAGGCGATCTTGTGTATATTGAAATCGATCAGGAAACAGAACCTGAAGAAGACGACGAATAGCGGCGCTTCTTGCCCGCTTTCTCCGGAAGAATTGAGTGAAAATACGAAAACTTTATTTGCCAGTCATTGTTTAACTTTGGTAAAATAAAAAGTGTTTGGGGAATAATAACTTCAGCTTTATATGGGAGGAGTTGAGGGGCATGTTGATGAACATTCTTATGTTCATCTTTACATTTTTTGTTGCGTGGGGTCTTCGGAACGTAACGAAGCAGAAAAATAAGTTTGGGATGGTATTTACGGCGATCGCGTTGGCAGTTTGCATTTTTGCCGACGTTTTAATTGTGGCGACTGGATTTGCGGTGCCTTAAGATGTAAGCTTAAAGACAAGCTTGAAAAAGGGGTTGGACGAGCGGACGCCCCTTTTTTGCATGGAATTTTATGAGGAAAAGGGGATAATCAAAATGAAATATGTCGCATTTTTGCCCATTATCGATCAGGAAAAGAATGCTCAATACCGTCCGGCCCACCTCGCGTATATCAATAAATTGTACCATGAAGGGAAAATAATGGCCGCAGGCCCGTTTACTGATGGGAAGGGCGGCATGGTGATTTATATTGCGGATACATACGAAGAAGCGATGGAACTTGCGAAGAATGATCCGGTTGTCGTCGAAGGTGCTCGCTCGCTGGAATTGCGGGAATGGGGTGCGCTGGCGCTGCCGCTTGAGTTATAATAAAAGACGGCAGCTATTATAGGAAGCTACCTGAATCGAGAGTGGGGAGGCAACACAACATGGAAGTTATCAAAATCTCGCCCCGCGGCTATTGCTACGGCGTCGTGGATGCCATGGTACTGGCGCAGAAAACGGCGCAAAACTTTGATTTTCCAAGACCGATTTATATTCTTGGCATGATCGTGCATAACAGCCATGTGGTGAAGGCGTTTGAAGAGCAAGGCATCATCACTTTGGACGGTCCAAACCGGATGGAGATGCTTGAGAGAATAGATAAAGGTACGGTAATTTTCACCGCACACGGTGTATCGCCTCAAGTGAAGGAGCGCGCCCGAGAAAAAGGGTTAACCGTGGTGGACGCGACCTGCCCGGATGTGACGAAGACGCACGATTTAATCCGGGAAAAAGTCGCACAAGGTTACCATGTTATTTATATCGGTAAGAAAGGACACCCAGAGCCGGAAGGAGCATTGGGTGTTGCGCCTGGCCGTGTTCATCTAATCGAGAGAGAAGAAGATATCGACAAGCTTGACGTGCCGTCTGAGAAGTTAATTGTTACCAATCAGACGACGATGAGTCAGTGGGATATTAAGCATATCATGAACAAAGTCATTCAAAAGTATCCGCACTGTGAAGTTCATAACGAGATTTGCTTGGCGACACAGGTACGTCAGGAAGCGGTAGCTGAACAGGCGGGTGAAGCTGATTTGCTTATTGTTGTTGGTGATCCGCGCAGCAATAATTCGAATCGGCTGGCGCAGGTAGCAGAAGAGATTGCGGGTGTGCCCGCATACCGTATCGCTGATTTGGGCGAACTTAACCTTGAATGGCTCAAAGGCAAGAAGAAGGTAGCAGTGACGTCAGGTGCTTCTACACCGACGCCGCTAACCAAGGAAGTCATCGCGTTTTTGGAGCAGTATGATGAAACAAAGCCGGAAACATGGGAGAAAAAGCGGACGGTTAATATGAAGAAAATCCTGCCGGCGTACAAACGATAATGAAGAGGCAAATCTGTGAGGCAAACCTGTGTAGGTTTGCCTTCTCTATTTTTTATGAAATTCGCGGAAAGGAATTGGAACGGATGAAGAGAGCTTTATTGAAGCGGGAACCGATGTGCATCAGCGGCTTGTTTTAGTTGTAAAGTGAAAATCCGGACCCGGTTTGGAAATGGAGCGTGATACACACTCTGCCGCTTTTTCCGCATACACTGGTCAAAAAAGGTGATGTAGGAATGAGAAAGATACGTTTGTTTGGAAGGCGGCAACAGCAGCAGGATCCGTGTATGGGAGTGAAGCAAGGGCAGGTATCAATTTCAGAAGACCTTCTTATGATTCAACAGTTAGCCGATAACGGAGAGAACCCTTGGCGCTTGAACCCGGTACAAACGGCGCGCCAGATAGGAATTGAGAAGCTAGGGTTTGCTCCCACAGATGTTTTTCGTTTCCAGAGATATTATATGGATTACAGTTTAGGATTGAATTATGCACTTGTACAGGCACAGCACGGGCCTTGTCTGTTTCTGATTGAATTGTACCAGCCTGTGCGCCAGGGATCGACCGGTATCTGGGCTGTGGAAAGAGTTGCAATAGTAAATGATTGAGGAGAAGATATCGCTTTTCACTTTATTATTGAAGTGAACCATCCTAAATTTTCGTTCATCAACAGCTCTGCGAGGTTTCTTCATTTGACTTCCAGTATGCCTCTATATCCTATTTCCGGATAACCGGGCACGTTTGAGATGAAAGCAAACGTGCCTTTTTTGACGGCAGTAAACTCGATTTTGGCTGTCTCCCCTTTGCGTAAATCAGGAGAGAAGATATGATAATTTGCCAACACAATATTATGCGTTTTATCATCTAGGTTATAGATGATAAAAGAAACAGTATCGCCTTGCTTACATACAATCCGGTTAGGTACAAAGCCATTTTTACTAATAATGATCGTTTGCGTCCCACGCGGATTTATCTTACCGTCTGGATGCTTTTTATGACCGGTTGTTGCGGGAAGATTGGCAGGTGTCAGCATTTGTTCGATTGTTGATCGGCTTTGTGTTTTTACGTTCGGGATGGAAAGAAATGCATGAATGATGAACGTCAGCGTTAGAAGTGTGCAAATCATATGAAACATATATCGATGCATAATATTTTCTCCTTATAAAGGAAGATGGACAGCTAACAATAGTATGGGGAGAATGGTAACATTTCCTTCATGAAACCATTGGAAAAATAGGATATACTTGCTTTAAAATAAAGGGGAGGTAGATGGATGATGGAACTAAAGGTGAATGAGCGTATTACACTGAGGGAAATTGAACATAAGGACGCGGCCGAATTATACGCGCTGGTAGATGCCAATCGGGAACATTTGCGAAGGTTTCTCGGCTGGGTAGACGCAAATCAAAGCGTGTCTGACACAGAGGCTTTTATTGCGGCAAGCAGGCAACTCCAGCAAATGAAAAATGGTGTGACTTATATGATTCGATACGAGGGCAGAATTATCGGTGTCATCAATCTGCACCACATTGATTGGATGAATCATCATACAAGCATCGGGTACTGGCTTGCGGAAGGGATGGAAGGTCAGGGCATTATGACCGCTGCTGTGAAAAGATTAATTACATACGCATTTGACGAATTGGGATTAAATCGGGTGGAAATTCGTTGTGCGGTGGAAAATCGGAAGAGCCGCGCCATACCGGAGCGGCTCGGCTTTATAAGAGAAGGCAGAATCCGCCAGGGAGAGTGGCTGTATAACCGTTATGTTGATCACTATATTTATAGCCTGTTAAAAAACGAATGGCGACGGGATTAACAACCGCAGCTTCCGCTTCCGCAGAACGGTGTTAATTCTTCGAGACGGCCGATTGGGAACGCACGCTCTTCGGTGGATGAGCGGAAATGCCCCCATGCCATTACACCGTTTAAGTAGCGTACAAAAAACGGTTCATCGTATCCGATAACCCCATACTCCTGTCCGCTCATAAAATGATCCGGGTTAAGCAGATAAGAGCGGGCCATGAAAAATTTAGATTCGAGCACCGATGCTTCAGAAATGTATCCGGCCTGGTATTTTCGCATACTTTCCGCGCGCAGGCGCTGCATTTCCGCCTGCAATTCCTCTCTTGTCATTTCGCTGTAACGTTTCATGCGTTTATAACCTCTTTCTACCTATGGTTCACCTGTTTTTTATACTTGATTAGTAGTATATCACAAGTCCCTTAATAAAAAGTTTGAAACCTGTATTGGCAGGTAAGACTCGGATCGTTAACCGCTTATCTGGAAAAGAAAAGCTCGCGGGGATAAGCCCGCGAGCTTTTTCTCATTGAGTTTGTCCTGTGTACGGGAATTGGGAGGTATAACCGTTAAACTGTTGGTATGTCTGATCCAGTTTCTGTTGCTCTTCCGCTTCAAGCTTATACCAACCTTGCTGGAACATCAGGTTGAAAATATCACGCGCGCACTGGTGCGTTTCAGTCAGGCAAGTCAGTATATCGCGGTGCAGTGCATCATGGCTTGCTTCGCGCACCGCAATGTTAAAATTGTCGGTCAGATATTTTTGAGTTGCAAGGATATCGTTTAGACGGTCGCGGTCAGTCATTTGCGGGCTTTGCTGTATTTGGCCGCCTTGCAATGGTGCGGTCGGATTTGCGATTTGGTTATTTTGCATAATATCCCTCCTTAATCATTGTGCAGACATATTGGTCGGTATATTGCCCATAGCGCTATTATTGTTGTTCTGGCAGTGCTGAAGCAGCGTATTGTAATGGCGTTGATGCATTTGGCCTGCGCGGTCAATGATTTGCTTGATTTGTGGATCGGCACATTCTTGCGCATAGTGACTACACTTTTTCATAGCGACAAGCAGCCAGCTCATTTGATCTTTGACATAGAGTACGTCTTTTGTCGTCATGACTGCTGGCGGTGTCATCATTATTGCCTGCTGCATTTGTCCGGGTGTTTGTTGCTGTTGTTGCACGGAATAAACTCCTTTCATTATATGGATTTATACATGCATATTTTGCACAAAAAAAACCGACGCATTCACGCGTCGGGCATTGTAAGTTTGCCAATCGTGATATTGATGGTGTCAAGTTCGAGGTTCAGATGCCGGACGTAAGCATCATAGATGCGGTGGTGTATTTCCTGCGCCACCTGTCTTAAGGGAGTTCCGCGCGGCACGTTTAGGTGAACTTCCAGTGAGACGAAAGGCAGATCGTTTAGCATGACATGAATTTTGGTCATGTTTGTTACTTCCTGCATATCGCGGCAACTTAATGTGATCAGCTTACGCAAAACATGTTCCGTGACATGGACGCGTCCACCACCGAAATCCGGCTGTACGATTGTCGTTTCTCCTATTACTTCTTTTTTGGCGGAAAAAAATTTTTTACCGCGCGCGATCAGGCGGCGGAAGAAATCTTGTTCCACCTGAATGTAAGGAATTGGGATGACGTGTTTGCCGGCGGTGCGCCGGGTATAAAGCGCTGCCTTAATTTCGCTGGAAGAGCGGATATCTTCAATGGCGATATATTTGGAAATTGGCCCTAGTTCAAGCGCGTCCGCGATTCGGTTTACCATTTTGCGTGAGGTGCCGAGCAAGAGAATCCGCTCGATTTCGTATTCATGGATCGCTTTTCGCACTTCCTGCGCGTGGTCTTTATAGAAAAAAATCGCTCGTTTGACGGCCTGCACCGTTGTGCGCTCGTATTTGGCAGATGTGCCTGCAACTTTGCGCCCTTTATAAATAAGCAGGCCATCATCAATAATGGCACTGATTTTATGTTTATGCGCCAGCTCGAGGGCGCTTGAGCTTTTTCCTGTTCCGCTTGGGCCGTACAATGCGTAAACATCCATACTACGTGTCTCCTTTGCCGAATTCGAAGCAACTGTTAGGAGGCAGACACTGATTGTTTTCCCATTTCAGCTGATCGTTCGGCCGCGCGTTTGATGCAGGCAAGCATCGCTTCCTGGAAGCCGCGTTCTTCGAGCACGGCAATCCCTGCTGCGGTCGTACCATTCGGACTGGTCACTTGTTTGCGTAACAGTGCCGGTTCTTCTTGGCGGTCGCGGAGCATATGCGCTGCGCCGATGATCGTCTGCAGAATCAGGCGGCGGGCTACTTCCGGTGCAAGGCCGATTTCACGTCCGGCCGCTTCCATTGCTTCTACCAAATAGTATACATAAGCTGGACCGCTTCCGGAAAGACCGGTTACGGCGTGCAGGTCTTTTTCTTTTACTGTTTCTACAATACCGATCGCTTGAAAAATTTGCATGGCAAGTTCCATATCCTTTTCCGTAGCGAACGCGCCGGAAGCGATCGCTGTAGCGGACAAACCGACCGCCGCTGAAGTATTTGGCATTGTTCGGATAACCGGGGCTTGGTGGCCAAGCAGGTGCGAAATATAATCCGTGGAGATGCCGGCCAGTACAGAAATAAAAAGTTGTTTCGGCCGGGTGAATGATTGAATCTCTGCGATCGCTGCGTCAATATCTTTCGGTTTGACAGCGAGGATGATAATATCCGCTGTTCTAATCGCTTCTTCTTTTCTTAATATAGAAATTCCATAGCGCGTCGCTAATTCCCGGATGCGGGTGCTATTGCTGCGGTTTAGTGCACAGATCTGCTTGGAAGGAAGGAGATTTTTGTTTACCAATCCTGAAATCATTGCTTCCGCCATAGATCCAGCGCCGAGAAAGCAAATGGTTTTATCCTTAAGGCTAGACATTGCATTCTCCCCTTTATCGAATTTGTCCCGTGCCATAGATGACATACTTGGAAGAAGTAAGAGCCGGCAGGCCCATTGGTCCGCGTGCATGCAGTTTCTGTGTGCTGATGCCGATTTCCGCCCCGAAGCCGAACTCAAATCCATCTGTAAAACGGGTGGAGGCATTATGGTAAACCGCGGCGGAATCCACACGAGTGAGGAACTTACGCGCGCTTGCTTCCGATTCGGTTATAATTGCTTCCGAGTGCTTTGTGCTGTATCGGTTAATATGTTCAATGGCGCTGTCGACCGATTCAACCACGGTGATTGCCATCGTGTAATCCAGATATTCCGTGCGCCAATCTTCTTCCGTTGCTGGAATGATCTCCACATTCTTTGCCAATTCGCGTACGCGTTCGCAGCCGCGGAGCTCGACGTTTTTCTCTTTTAGTGCGCTCAACAAAGCCGGGAGGTGTTTCTTGGCCCAAGCTTCGTGAACAAGCAGCGTTTCGGCGGCGTTGCATACGGCCGGGCGCTGCGTTTTTGCATTTATTACGATGGCATGCGTCATATCGGGTTTTGCCGATTCGTCAACGTATATATGACAGTTGCCTGCGCCTGTTTCCAGCACCGGAACCGAGGCGTTTTCTACGACCGAGCGGATAAGGCCCGCGCCACCGCGCGGAATGAGAACATCGAGATAATCGTTCATTTTCAGCATCTGATTCACTTCTTCGCGTGTGCCTTCTTCAAGCAATTGTACCGCCTCTTGCGGAACGCGAGTGCTCAGGAGTGCTTCACGCAGGATGGTGACGAGTATCCGATTAGAATGAAGTGCGGAAGAACTGCCCCGCAGAATGACCGCATTGCCGGATTTCAGGCAAAGTCCGGTTGCGTCCACGGTTACATTCGGACGTGCTTCATAAATCATGCCAATGACACCGAGCGGCACGCGCACTTTAGTAATACGCAAACCATTCGGCCTTTCCCACGAATCCATCACTTCGCCGATAGGATCTGGCAACTCGACAACTTGACGCAGTCCTTCTGCCATGTCGTGGACGCGGATTTCCGTCAACATTAGGCGATCGATAAGTGCGCCTGTTACGCCTGCTTCTTTGGCGGACGCTATATCTTTTTCATTCGCTGCAAGAATGCGCGCCATGTTGTTTTCAAGCGCGTCTGCCATTGCGAGCAACGCCTGATTTTTTTCTTCGGTGGTCAGCGTAACCATTTGCGCTGCCGCCTGTTTTGCCAGTTTTGCCTTGTCGAGCAGTGTCATTGCATAATCTCCTCCTTATGTTCCTCTTTATTCTCATTGATATATAACGTCACCCAGTTATCCCGGTGTACTGCTTCTACGCGGAGAACGCCCAGTTGTTCGCGACAAACAGCAGTGGATTCACCTTTTACCTGTTCAAGTTGTGCCGCAGAGTAGTTGACTTCCCCTTTCCCGAGCAAGCGGCCGGATAAATCGGTTACTTCCACGACTTGGCCGGCTGAAAAATCCCCGCATACCCTAACAATTCCGGAAGGTAGCAGGCTTTTTCCTTCGTAGAGCAACGCCCGGGCTGCTCCCTTATCAATTACGATGCGTCCATCGCTTTCTGCGTGAAAAGCGATCCATTGTTTACGCGCTTTAAGAGGCGCTCTCATGTCGTTGCGAAAATATGTGCCTTCCCCTTTTCCTGCCAAGATGTCAAGCAGTTTGCCTGCGCCTTTGCCTGTACCGATAAAAACATGGATACCTAGCGAAAGCGCAAATTTCGCAGCGTTAATTTTCGAACGCATGCCTCCGGTGCCGACGCGGCTGCCGGCTCCTCCGGCAATGGCCTCAATCTCGGAAGTAATCTCTTCAATGAGCGTAAATTTTTTCGCCTGCGGATTTGTGCGCGGGTCAGCGTCATACAATCCGTCCGTATCAGTCAAAATGATTAAATCATCCGCTCGCAAAAAGCCGGCCACAAGCGCGGAAAGCATATCATTGTCCCCGAATGTAAGCTCATCGACGGCTACGCAGTCATTTTCATTAATAATCGGGAGAATCCCTCGTTTCAGTAACTCGTTCAATGCATTATGGGCGTTTTGGTAGCGATGACGTTTGGAAAAATCGTCGCGCGTAAGCAAAATTTGCGCCCCTGAAAGCCCGTATGTCCGCAATGAATCATTATATGCCTGGATTAATAGTCCCTGGCCGACCGCTGCAGCCGCCTGTTTGCCTTCCAGCGTAACAGGTCGTGATGGATACCCAAGCTGCGTAAATCCGGTCGCAACAGCTCCGGACGATACGAGAATGACCTCGTGACCCGCCCGGCGCAGCGCCGCTAGTGCGGAGACATGCTCTTCCAGCTTTTGACGGGACAATCCGCCTGTCGGGTTTGTCAGTGAGCTGCTTCCGATTTTCACAACAACACGATGTTTTCTTTTGGCATCCATCCTTGTACTCCACCTTTATTCTCAGAAATACTTCATCACAAGAAAAACACGCAGACATTGCATGACCATCTAACAAAAAAATGCCTTTCGTTCCTTTGCAAAAGGACGAAAGGCAAATTGCTTCCGCGGTACCACCTTTATTGGCGATGCGGCATTGGCCGCATGCCCGCTTACCTCTTTGGTAACAGGGAGAGGACCCTGGCCAGGTTCATCCCTGGCGCTCCGGGGTGGGTTCAGGCAGGCCGTACGGCAAATCTTGCAGCGGTATGATTTGCTCTCTGAACGCAGGCGTATGCCCTACTAATCCCCATCAACACGTTCGTATCTTTATACCATTGGATTTGAAATTTATTATCGCAGACCCTTTACACAATTGTCAAGTGATATGAAAAAAAATGCAGACTGTATATTTTCCCTGTTTCTACACAACCTACCTAAAGATTCTGCAAAGAAACGGGTGACAAAAATGGGGAAATTTAAAAAGCCGAAAAAAGCAAAAACGTTAGAAGAAATTGCGCAGGGACAGGCAAAAGAAGATGTGAAAGAACAGAAGAGGCTCGAAGAGATTGGCATTGATCCGATGACAGCGGTGAATGCCGCGCGGCTGCAAGCGATATTTAAAGATGTGGACGTGTTTGTCACGCATCTATTAACATTTCCAAACGCAAAAAATGACGCAAGAATGCCGGAAGGGGCAGTATTTTTTCTGGATGACTTGGTCAATGAAATGATTCTTGACCAGCATGTGATCCGGCCATTGTTAGAAATGGGCCCGGAGTCGTTTCTCGGTCATGTGGAAGATCAGGTGATTACGGCAAAAAAATTGATGCCGGTTGATAATTTAAAAACGATGATTGAGATGATTACCGCCGGCTGTGCTGTCGTTCATGTCGATTATATGCCGTATGCGGTCGCGGTGGTTACGCCGAACCTCCCAACCCGTTCTGTTTCCGAACCAGAGGCTGAACAGCTGGTGCGGGGCCCGCGCGAAGGTTTTACCGAGAAGCTACAGGATAATACAGGGTTGATTCGCAAGCGGTTACGCACGCCGGATTTGAAGTCGGAAGTGATTAAAATCGGCCATCGTAGCCGAACAGTGGTCTGCTTTATGTATATTTGCGATCTTGTAGAAGAAGATGTCCTTAATACGTTGCGGAAACGATTGAAAGAAATCGATCTGGATGTTCTTCTGGAGAGCGCCGAGCTCGAAGAGTTAATTCAGGATAGTGTCTACTCGCCGTTTCCACAAATTCTTTCCACTGAACGACCGGATAAAGTAGTATCGGGACTGGCGGAAGGACGGGTAGCCGTCATTGTTGATGGTACGCCATTTGTGTTGCTGATACCGGCTGTTTTCTATGATTTCTTGCAGGCTAGCGAGGATTACTATCAGCGTTTTTACTTTCCCAGCGCGGTTCGTCTATTGCGGATCATTACGTTTCTTACCGCGCTACTAGGCCCGTCCCTTTATGTTGCTATTACTACATTTCATCAGGAGCTTATCCCCACCCCGCTTTTATTAACGGTTATTTCAGCTAGAGTCGGTGTGCCGTTTCCGGCGTTAATTGAAGCGTTAATTATGGAGATTTCGTTCGAGATACTGCGGGAAGCGGGTGTGCGCCTGCCGCGTCCGGTCGGTTCGGCGGTCAGTATAGTAGGCGCGCTTGTTGTAGGGCAGGCGGCCGTAGAAGCGGGGATCATTTCACAGGCAATGGTCATTGTCGTAGCTTTTACAGGGATTGCTTCTTTTACTATTCCTGCTTTTAATCTGGCTATGGTTACCCGCCTGCTGCGTTTCCCGATGATGATTGTTGCAGCGAGCCTGGGGATATACGGCATTTCGATTGCGCTTGTCGCGCTCGGTATTCACATGTGTTCGCTGCGTACGTTTGGCGTACCGTATATGTCCCCGGTTGCCCCGGCGCATCCTAGGTCATGGATAAGCGAACTGTTCGTTTTGCCATTTTCACTACGAAAATCGCGGCCAAATTATTTGCAGAAAAAGGACCTGAAGAGAATGGATGTAGCTTCTAATCCTCCGGAGCAGGAAGGGGGAACGCATGAATGAAGAAAAAACTGCTTTCATTTGCTTTCTTTTTCCTTTTGTTCGTCCCCTTTCTTCAGGGATGTGGCACAGTAGCGGGCGGCATTGCTGTCCGGGAATTAAACCAGTTAAATGTCGTAATGATCACGGGGGTAGATTATGATCCGAAGCATAAAAAATTTATTCTGTCTATCCAGTCTCTTAAACCGGCGAAGGAAAAAAATGTCGCCATTTCGCCAGAGAGCGCATATACGGCAAGAGCAACAGGAGACACCATTATGGAAGCTTCAAAAAACTTGCGTGCTCAAACATCCGGAAAGCTTGTCTGGTTTCACAGTAAGGTCATCATATTAGGGGAGACGTTAGTAAAACAGAAAGTACTGAAAGAAGTGGTGGATTTCTTTGCGCGAAATCGGGAAATTCGTTATTCCAGCTGGATTCTTGTCGCCAATGGAACGGCGGAGGATATCGTAACAGCAGAGCCAAATGGCGAGAGTACAATGGGAGAGGAACTGGTCGGAATTATTAACAATCAGGCGGAATGGGGCCGAACGGCAGTTGTGATGCTACGTGAACTCATTAACAGCTATGCGAGTCCGTACGAAGGATTTGTCACCGGTCGTGTTCACAAGTATCTTTCCAAAGATAAGGAAAAACAAATTATAGCGATTACCGGCGCTTCCGTAATTCGTAATCAAACACTGGTAACGGATTTATCCAGAGAGGAGGTTCGGACGCTTCATTTTCTTAACAAAACGATACAGCAGGAGCCGGAAATAGTCTTTTCTGTTCCGCTAAACGAAGCGGGGAGCAACAGACGAAGTACCGCGGTACAGATTAAGATAAAAGACAGGAAAAAAAGCAGCATAACAAATGGAGTTCCCAAAATTGATGTGCAATTAAGCTTGGATGCTACCGTTTTAGAGTCGGGCGCTTCACCCGATTTTAACAAGGAGGTGACGGTGGCCAAGCTGAAAAAACGATTGGAAGAAAGAATACAACGTGACATTCGCACTCTGCTTCATAAAATGCAGAAAGAGAAAAAGGTCGACATTTTTGAATTTAATAGTTTGATTCACCGTCAGCATAAACGGTACTGGCATGAGCATCGAAAGGAGTGGGATACTATTTATCCGAATATTCCTGTTCATGTATCCATTACATGGAATACGTTCCGTACCGGGCTAATTAATCAGGTAAAAAAAGGTGAACAGTCATGATCTTGATTCTGGCTTGTCTTTTGTTTGTCGTATATTTCGTGGTTAAAGTAAGGCAGTTCAGCAAAGATAAAGAATGGAAAGATTTGTTTGTTTTTGTGGTGCTCAGCGTTATAGCTAGTTATTTTGTGTTAGTCTTTATGTTCAACTGGGGCGTTGGCTATCCTATCCGCTATTTACACAGTATCACTGGACCGATTGCTCACAGAGTGTTCCCTGCAATTTTTGGCATTGAGATGTAAAAGGCGGTGAAAAATATGTATGAAAAAGGTCGAATTTCTTCCAGTCAATTGTTTATCCTGATTGTCATTTATATGACAAGCTCGGAGAACCCCATAATGGCGGGCCAGGATGGGGCAATTGCCAGTTTGTTTGCCATTTTGCCCAGCATCCTTACCTTTTATTTGCTTGCACAACTGCAAAAGCGGCATCCTGGAAAGATACTGTTTGAATACGCGGAAGACATCCTCGGGAAATGGCCGGGAAAATTGGTAAGTTTGTTGTATATCTGTTTTGCAGTGGAAGTTTGCTCCATTCTGTCTCGAAGTGTCGCCGAATTCGTCGTATCGACATTAACTCCTGAATTGCCGGTTGGTGTATACATTATTAGCATGGTTATCGTAGCAGCGTATGCGGTATACCAAGGAATAGAAGGAATTGGCCGATTCGTAGAGATGGCGTTTCCTTTTTATTTCATCTTGCTTGTTTTTATCAATATGCTGCTGATCGGTCAGTTTAGGCTGGAGAATGTGCTACCGTTTTTGGATCATCCACCGGGCGAGATTTTGTATGCATCGTATCTGCATTACGTTCTTCCGCTTGGAGAGATTATTTTTTTCATGAGTATTCTTCCTTACACGAAAAGATCGAATAAGCGATTTTTTTCTCCGGTCATTGCGCTTGTGCTGGGCGGTCTCTACATTGCCTATAAGATCATTATCACCGTTGGGGTGCTTGGACCGGGAACAGCGCAGGCTAACACATATCCGTACATTACAGCGATTCGCTTTGTTAAGATTGGGGAGTTTATCGAGCGGATTGATATTTTGCTCCTTGGAATCTTTATCATGATGATATTGATGAGATTTATCGTTATTTTCTATACGCTCGTCCATGGAGTGGCACATCTTACCGGAGCGAAAAGTGTCAATCCGCTTGTGTTGCCACTCTGTTTTCTGATTATTGGCCTATCACAAATTTTTATTAATGATGTAAATGATGTTACTTTGTATCATAATGATATTCGCGTGGTGACTGCCCCTATTTTTATGTTGCTTTTGCCTGCATTGCTCCTTGTCGTTAGCTGGTTGCGTCGACGAAAGCAGGGGCCTGCTAATCATGTGGATAGTTTGGAAGAAGGAAAGGCGTCGAATTAATTCGTCGCCTTTTTTCTTTTTGTACAGTACAATAGATGTTGGATTGTAAGCTTGTTGGTACAAATGCGCATGGAGCCGTTTGCCGACAAGCATTATTATTTTTAGGAAGGGGAGTGAAGAAAGTGCGAACCGCTTCGTCATCATACCGTTTTTTGCTTTTAATCTTTGTAGTGCTCATTGCTGGCTTGAGCCAAGGGTTACTGCTTCCACTCCTAACGATTCTTTTGGAAAAATCAGGAGTATCATCCGGCATGAACGGTTTGAATGCCGTTGCCTTGTATATCGGGATGTTCCTTATCATGCTGGTTATTGAAAAGCCAGTGCGTAAATTCGGCTATAAAAGGGTCATCATACTGGGAATTATGCTTGTTATGGCGGCGACGCTATTATTTCCCCTCTGGAAAAATCTTGTCTTTTGGTTTGCGTTGCGTATGTTGGTCGGAATGGGAGACAGTGCGCTGCATTATTCGTCACAGCTGTGGATTACATCTACAAGCCCGGCTGAGAAACGAGGGCGCAATATTTCTATTTACGGAATGGCGTATGCGATTGGATTTAGTATCGGACCTTTGGGCATCAATCTGATGTCATTCGGTGTGTGGGTGCCTTTCGCTGTGATCGGCGGCTGTTTTGGTCTTGCGCTTTTGCTTTTGCTCAAGATGCCGCACGAATATCCGGTACGGGAAGAAAAGAATGCACCTGCCAAAAGCCGTTATATCGGGGCAATACGAATCGCTTGGTTCGCGCTTTTTCCGGCTCTTCTTTATGGGTATATGGAATCGTCCATGAACAGCAACTTTCCGGTGTATGGGCTGCGGATGGGGATCAGCGAAAGCTGGGTGTCAGTGCTTTTGCCTGCTTTCGGTATTGGAAGCTTGATTTTGCAGATTCCGCTCGGATTATGGAGCGACCGCAAAGGGCGAAAGCAAGTGCTTATGCTGGCCGGATTCGCAGGTGGGCTGGCCTTTTTGTCTGTTCCGCTATTCGGCAATAATGTATGGGGCATATTGTTTGCGTTTATTGCGGCAGGAGGTCTGGTCGGTTCATTTTATTCCCTCGGCCTTGCTTATGTGGCTGACCTTGTGCCGAAAGCGTATCTGCCAGCAGCCAACGTCATCGCTTCCATTAATTTTAGCGTAGGAAGCATTATTGGCCCGAATCTGGGCGGGCTCGGCATTCAATATGTGTCTCCGGGCAGCATGTTTTATTTTCTTGGTAGTATGTTTTTGCTTTTCATAGGTTTAGGATTCTTTTTCCAGAGAACCAAACAGGAAGAAAAAACATCGTTAATCCGTTTTACAAATTAGCCTTTTTTTCTTAAAATAAAAAGGATGGAGGGCAGTTGGAAAGGGGACGGGAGCATGATTATTCAAGTTAAAGATTTGCATAAATATTATGGTTCATTGGAAGTATTGAAAGGCGTCGACTGCGTCATTAATGAGAAGGAAGTCGTCAGCGTGATTGGCCCGTCCGGTTCGGGGAAAAGTACGTTTTTGCGCTGCTTGAACGGATTGGAAGAATTAACGAGCGGCCAGATTATCGTTAACGGGCATGATTTGTCCGATCCGAAAGTTGATATGAACCGGGTGCGCATAGAAGTGGGCATGGTATTCCAACGCTTTAACCTGTTTCCGCATAAAACTGTACTGGAAAATGTGATGCTTGCCCCGTTGAAAGTGTTGAAAGAAAATCCTGACAAAGCGCGTGAAAAAGCGTTGCATCTTCTTGAAAAAGTCGGCCTGCGTGACAAAGCAGAGGTTTATCCGGAGAAATTGTCAGGGGGGCAAATGCAGCGTGTAGCGATTGCAAGGGCACTGGCGATGAATCCAAAAGTGATGTTGTTTGATGAGCCGACTTCGGCACTTGACCCTGAATTGGTAGGCGAGGTGCTGGCGGTTATGAAAGAGCTGGCCCAAGAAGGGATGACGATGGTAGTGGTTACCCATGAAATGGGGTTTGCACGCGATGTGTGCGATCGTGTCATCTTTATGGATCAGGGTGTTATTATAGAAGAGGGCAAGCCGGAAGACGTATTTACGAATCCGAAGAATGAACGCACGCGTGCGTTTCTGCGCAAAGTCATCGATATTTCCGAGGAGGCACATTAATATCGAACAGACAAATATTGTGAAACATACAGGTTTTTTGCAAGGATTTGTTCACAAATATGAAAATCCAGTACAGTATATATTGAAGCTTAATGAAGCGAAAGTGCTGATGAACGGATGGATCGGCAGAAGCATCCGTGTTGAGTTTCTGGACAATATAAAGTGTGTACATTGCGGACGAAGCATAAAGAAGACGTACAATAACGGATATTGCTATCCCTGCTTTGTCAAGTTGCCGGAAAATGATTTGTGTATCGTAAAACCGCATGAGTGCCATTACCACTTGGGAACGTGCCGAGATTCTGAGTGGGGAGTGGCGCACTGCATGGTTCCCCATTACGTCTATCTGGCTGTGAGCAGCGGCGTTAAAGTAGGATTGACCAGAAAAAATAATGAAAAGAAACGTTGGGTAGATCAGGGAGCGGTGCAGGCGATCGCAATCGCTGAGGTGCCTACGCGGAAAATCGCAGGCGAATTGGAAGCATATCTTACACAGTATCTGGCAGATAAAACCGATTGGCGCAAAATGCTGAAAGGTGAAGTGGAGCCGGTTGATCTGATTGGGTTGCGCGAGAAAATATATGAATATTTTCCGGAAGAGTACAAACAGTACATGATTGAAGAAGATGAATGGATGAACTTTATATATCCAATTTTGGAACAGGTCCAGAAGGTAAAACCATATAACCTAGACAAGCAACCTGTAATCGAAGATCGGCTAATTGGAATGAAAGGACAGTATTTGCTTTTTGAGAATGGTGTGTTAAATATACGTAAATACTATGGATATCAGGTGGAAATAAGCGGATAGTCTTGAGATAAGAAGGAGGAGCAGGAGGCAGATAGAAAAGCCGTCTGCTTCTTTCTTTGTTTGTCTAGCATGCTTAATCTAGGAGATAGTGGGGAGAGAACCATGGAAGAAGAAAAGCAGCGTGCGCTTTTGTTTCATGTGCGGATGCTTGATGATTACGCCGAACTTTTACAATGGTTGCAGGAAGAAACAGTGACTCATGCAGATTTTTCTAGAATGAAGGGAAAGGTTGAAGACGCGAATGTGCCGGAAGAGGTGAAAGAGTTACACTACAGGATGATTGAGCGGTTGGCCAGGGTACAGGGAAAGCTTGAAAATTTAAGCTGGATGTCAGAGCATCTAAAAATTCTACATGATTTGCAACAGACATTTACCCAGATGTTTGACAAAGAGAGAATTTATCAAAAAGCGTTTGAGCTGGTATCTCGCGTAATGGATGTGGACGCATTCTTCATCGCTTTTTACCGCAAGGGGGAAGAAAATATTTACATTCCGTTTGCTATCGATAACGGTATTCGCTATGAAAGTTGGACGATTCCGTTCGGTCAGGGGATTGTTTCCGAAGTGCTGAAAACGGGCCGTTCTATTCATATTCATGCAGGGGCAAAACAGGAGAGAAAGGAGGAAATTTGTTGGGGAAATCCCGCTCAGGATACAAAAACCCTCATTTTTGTGCCGATGGTTTTGCGAGGAAAGATGAAAGGGGTCATTACGGCGCAAAGCTATCGCGAGTTCGCTTATAAAAAAGAACATGAGGAGCTTTTGCGTATTATTGGTACACAGGTGGCCAGTGCGATTGAAAATACAGAATTATATGAACGAATGATGGAGCTTGCTATTAAGGATGAACTTACCGGCTTAAAAAACCGTCGCGCGTTTCAGGTTGATTTGCATGATAAAATTCGTCAGGCGAATCTGCGCGGTGAGCCGCTTTCCCTGCTAATGATTGATTCAGATAATTTGAAAGAAATAAATGATACGTACGGTCACCATGCTGGGGATTTGCTGTTGCATCGTGTAGCTGAATCCATCAACTATTGTCTTGGTCCACGCGAAGAAGCATATCGGTATGCAGGAGATGAATTTATTGTGCTGGCGTTAGGCGCAGACGGAGAAACAGCGCGGAAAAAAGCGAAGGCCATGCAGCAGCATTTACGGCTGTATCCTCCTGTTATTAACAAGATGAAGATACCTGCTTCGCTTAGTATTGGTATTGATACATACCCTGTGTCTGCCAAAAATGCGGAAGAATTGAAGAAACACGCCGATCAGGCATTATATGTATCCAAGAAGCTGCGAAATGCGGTTACGCTATATGAGCGGTAATCCGGAGAGAATATCGACCACCTTGTAAAAAGGGATACAACCGCCTATAATCACCTATGGTAAGGAACAAATAAATAGGGATAGATGTACAGAAAGGGGTGCGGAGAAGCAGATGAAAAAATGTGTATCGATCATGATAGCTATTATGTTGCTGGTTGTGCTGGCCGCATGTGGTAACAATGCGTCCGACAGTTCAGGCAATGATTCTGCCGGACAGAAGAAACAGCAAGCGCAGGCGGGAGCGTTTCCACTGAGTATTACAGACAAAACAGGGACGGAAGTCAAACTAGAAAAGAAACCGGAACGGATTGTGTCCGTTATGCCGAGCGCTACCGAAATCGCTTATGCCGTAGGCGCGGGCGATAAAGTGGTAGGTGTATCTAATTATGATAATTATCCGGAAGAAGTAAAGACAAAAGAAAAAGTTGGAGACCTGAAAGTCAACATTGAGAAAGTCGTATCGCTGGAGCCAGATCTTATCCTGGCAGATACAGGAAATGGGGAAGCGATTGAGGCGCTTCGCAAAACCGGTCTTCCAGTCGTAGTAATGGGGGCGAAAACATTTGACGAGATTTATGATTCCATTGAAATGATAGGAAAAGTCACCGGCAATGAGGTGAAAGCAGCTGAGGTCATTAAGCGCATGAAAGATGATGTGCGGGAAGTTCAGGAAAAAGTAAAAAACATTCCCGTAGACAAGCGCCCGAATGTCTGGATTGAGGTTGATCCTTCTTTATTTACGGCAGGAAAAGGCACATTTATGCACGATATGGTGACGATGGCCGGGGGCAACAATATTGCGGCTGATTTGGATGGCTGGAAGCAACTATCGGAGGAGAAAGTGCTACAGCGTAACCCGGATGTAATTCTAAACACATACGGTTACTATAACAAGGACGCGTCCGTTAAAATCAAGCAACGGCCGAAATGGCAGCAAGTAAAAGCGGTACGAAACGGCCAGGTGTATTCGCTTGATTCGGACGTAGTAAATCGACCGGCACCACGTATTACGCAAGGGCTAAAAGAGATTGCGCAATATTTGCACCCGGAACTATTTCATAAATAAGGAATGATGCAATTGAAAGAAGGTCAATTGGGCTGGGGGAAGAAGCTAGGATTGTGGCTGCTTCCCCTTCTTCTTGTGCTTCTTGTTGTGATGGTGGCCAGCGTTTCGCTAGGCAGCGCTAGATTATCTTTCAGCACGGTTTGGAAAATTATTCTTTCGCACGTACCGTTTATGCCGGAATTTACAAAAGAGTGGTCAAATTCGGCGGAGATTATCGTATGGAATATTCGGATGCCCCGCATTTTGGTGGGCGTTTTGGTCGGGGCGGCGCTTGCAGTATCCGGTGTTGCTTACCAAGGTGTTTTGCGCAATCCGCTTGCCGATCCTTATGTGCTGGGAGTGTCTTCCGGCGCTTCGCTCGGAGCAGCTTCTTTTATTTTATTCGGGCAGGAGCTTTTGTTTGCCGGCCGGTGGACACTGCCGCTTATTGCCTTTATTTGCGGTGTGGGTACATTGTTGGTAGTGTATCGTCTTGCTTATATCGGTGGAAAAGTCCAACCGGAAACACTTCTGCTAGCGGGCGTGGTGGTGCAGGCGTTTCTTGGCGCAGGTCTATCTCTAGTTATGTCGATGTCTGGAGAAAAGATGCAAACAATTTTGTACTGGTTAATGGGAAGCTTGACATTAAGCGATTGGTCTTCTGGCATGGTGATTGTTCCGTATGTCCTAGGCGGGGCGCTCGTAATTTTCCTTTTTGCGAGAGAGTTGAATTTACTGACGCTCGGTGAACAAAAAGCGCACCATTTGGGGATGAATGTAGAGCGAACACGTCTTATCGTATTGCTTGCGGCCTCCCTTACCGCAGGAGCGGCGGTAGCGGTTTCCGGCGTTATTGGTTTTGTTGGATTGGTAGTGCCGCACATTATGCGATCGCTCGTTGGTTCGGATCATCGGGTGCTTTTGCCGGTATCAGCGATTGCGGGCGCGATTTTATTAACGATTGCCGATACGGCGGCGCGGACGATTATGGAGCCGCAAGAGCTTCCGATCGGTGTTATTACCGCATTTTTGGGCGCGCCTTTCTTCGGGTATTTGTTGCGTAAGCGACGGCGTGGTTTGTGGTATCATGAATGAAGCACAAGGAGGCAAGCATAGGTGAACATGATCGAAGTGTGCGATATAAGCCTGCGGATCGGACAGCACGAAATTTTGCACGATATTCATTTCTGTGTTGAGAAAGGTAAAATATTGGGCATTATCGGGCCGAACGGCTCGGGCAAATCGACGTTGATAAAAGTAATATCGCGCCTGCTTGTCCCCTCTTCAGGAATGGTAACAGTGGATGGCAGGGAGATCTCCGCCTACTCTCCTAAGATGCTGGCACGCAAAATGGCGGTCGTAAGCCAGGAAGGATTTGCCCCGCTGCCGATTACCGTCAGGGAAGCGGTCGCGATGGGAAGATACCCGTATCATCGCTTGTTCCGGAGCAATGTAGCACGAGATGCGGAAGCTATACAGCGTGCGCTCATGCGAACAGGACTTACGGGGCTGGCTGATCAGCCGCTTGAAAAGTTGAGCGGCGGAGAACGCCAGCGCGCCGCTATTGCCTGCGCGCTGGCGCAAGAGCCAGAAGTTTTGCTTTTGGATGAGCCGACGACGTATCTTGATATTGGCTATCAGATTGGAATTTTGGATGTGGTACGCGAATGGCGGCAAGAAACGGGAGGCACCGCGGTGCTTGTGCTGCACGATTTAAATTTGGCCGCCCAGTACTGTGACTGCCTGCTGCTTATGGAGAACGGAAAAATTACGCAATATGGCGGTGTGGAAGAGATAATAGAAGCCAATTTGCTGGCAGGTGTATATGGCGTGAAACCATTGGTTATTACTCACCCGAATTTGCACCTTCCTCAGATTTTGCTGGAAAGATCCAGTTGACCTGCAATTTGTTTCTAGCACCTTCCGCACATGGTTTTTCTTATGCTATGCTATAGAAAAAGGAGGATCAGGATGACGGAAGTTACAGCTTACTTATATAATAAATGTGGCACATGCCGTAAAGCGAAAAAATGGATGGACGAAAACGGGATCACATACCGCGAAATTCCGATTGTGGATGAGCCACCGACCAAGGAGCAGCTTCGTACATATTGGCAGCAGAGCGGACTCGATCTCAGGAAATTCTTTAATACAAGCGGGCAATCTTATCGTGAACGGGGCCTAAAAGACCGATTAAAGGATATGTCAGAAGAAGAAATGCTGGATTTGCTCGCCTCTGATGGGAAGCTTATCAAGCGTCCGCTTATCATTGGAAATGGTAAAGTGACGGTCGGATTTAAAGAAGACGAAATGGAGCAAGCGTGGAAATAAGGGAGGCGCGTATGGAAAGGTTGCTTACTATTCGGCCTTCGCGCCGTCTTCAGGGGCTGACGTCGGCTATCTTCACGGAAATGAACCGGCGCAAAAAAGAGGTAGAGGCGCGCGGTGTTCGGGTTATTGACCTTGGTATTGGCAGTCCCGATCAGCCGCCACCTCCCTTTGTTATCGAAGCGTTAACCCACGCGGTACAGAATGTGGGGAATTATGGTTATCCGACTTCGGAGGGCTCACCTGCATTTCGGAAAACGGTTGTGCGTTGGTATCAGCATCGTTTCAGCGTAGAATTGGACCCTGAACATGAAGTGCTATCGCTTATGGGCTCACAGGATGGGCTGGCTCATTTGGCTCAGGCATGGGTCGACCCAGGAGATATCGTATTGGTTCCGGACCCAGGCTATCCGATTTATTTTGCAAGTGTAGCGCTTGCGGGCGGCGAGATTTATCCGATGCCATTGCGTGAAGAGAACGATTTTCTACCTGATTTTTCGAAAATTCCGGATGATGTGAAAAAGCGCGCTAAACTGATGGTGCTCAATTATCCGAACAATCCGGTGACCGCTATCGCAAAAGATGGATTTTTTGCAGAAGTCGTTTCGTTTGCTAAGGAAAACCAGTTAATCGTTGCGCACGATTTGGCGTATTCGGAGCTTGCGTTTGACGGATACCGTCCACCGAGCTTCCTAATGACGCCGGGAGCGAAAGAGGTGGGAGTCGAATTTAACTCCCTGTCCAAAAGCTTTAATATGGCTGGTTGCCGTGTTGGTTATCTTGTAGGTAACAGGGATATTATTCGCCCGCTTGCCATCATTAAGTCCAATATTGATTATGGGGTGTTTCTCGCCGTACAGGAAGCGGCAGTAGCGGCGATGGAGTACGATATTGCAAATCCAGGAAAAAACTACAATGCTGCCATTTATAAGAAACGGCGTGATGTGCTGCTGGACGGACTTCGGGACAACGGATGGACAATACCGAAGCCGCAGGCGACCATGTTTGTCTGGGCGCGTGTTCCTGACGGATGGACTTCCGAGACGTTTGCTTTTGCCTTGTTGGAAAAGGCGGGGGTCGTGGTGATTCCTGGCAATGCGTTCGGTGCTGAAGGGGAAGGGTATGTTCGCATTGCGCTGGTAAAACCTGTTGACGTTTTAAAGGAAGTGATTCTGCGTATTAAGAAATCAGGAATACTTTCTTCCTAAACGGTGTATGTTATATGATGTGTGCTGACCATCATAAGGCTCATTTTGAAAAAAGTTGAACTATCTTAATTAGAATAATTACAATCTTGTATTGACTATTATCATTTGGCTTGCTATTATGTAAAGAGATAAGGTAACATTTACTATTCCGGGCTTGCCCGGATTAGAATAAATATTAGGAGGTAGTTACATATGGCAGAACGCTTAGTAGGTTTACCAGCTCCAGATTTTGAAATGGAAACAGCTCTGGGTGACGGTGAGAACTTCGGGACTGCAAAGCTGTCTGACTACAAAGGCAAATGGCTGGTAATGTTCTTCTATCCGCTGGACTTTACTTTTGTATGCCCGACGGAAATCACTGCAATGAGCGACGCATATGAGCAATTCAAAGAACTGGATACGGAACTGCTGGCAGTCAGCACAGACAGCAAGTTCTCTCACCGTGCATGGATTAACACGCCGCGTGAAGAAAACGGTCTGGGCAAACTGAACTTCCCGATCGCTTCCGATATTACTCATAAAGTATCCCGTGACTATGGTGTGCTTATTGAAGAGAAGGGTGTTGCGTTGCGCGGTCTATTCATCATCGATCCGGAAGGCACATTGATGTATTCCGCAATTCATAACTTGGATGTTGGACGCAGCGTAGACGAAACACTCCGCGTGCTGCAAGCTTTCCAATCTGGTGGTTTGTGCCCTGCAAACTGGCGTCCGGGTCAAGCTCACTTGGAAGCGAAGTAATCGTTGTTCGCTTGTACGGAAAAGGACCTAACTTTTGCAAAAGTGTTAGGTCCTTTTTTTACAATTTTCTCCGTTTCGCGCATATTGACCGGACGGGGGGTAGAAGTGGAAGAAATTATTATATTAAGGAGGCGCGTTGCATGAAACTGCGTGAGGAAATGCCTGAATTTGAAGGGATTACCGAATGGGTTAATGGCGAAGTGAAAAAGGAAGACCTGAAAGGAGCGCCAGTGCTTGTTCATTATTGGTCGATTAGCTGCCATACATGCAAGGAAGCATTACCACAATTGAACGAATGGCGTGATCGCTACGCAGAACAGGGCTTGCGCGTCGTTAGTATCCACATGCCACGTTCGGAAAAGGATATGGAAATTGAGCCTGTGAAGGAAGCGATTAAGAAGTACCAGCTAACACATCCTGTCGCGATTGATAACAGCTATAAGCTGGTTGACGCCTACAAAAATCAGTATGTGCCGGCGTACTATTTGTTTGATGCAGATTTGAAGTTGCGCCATTATCAGGCGGGCGAAAAAGGGCTAAAAATGCTTGAAAAGCGCTTGGACCGTGTGCTCACTCCAGAAGAAACGGAGAAATAGTCCGGAAAGAATAACAGGGAGGATTCGATCGAGATGAATTTGCCGATGAATTTAAAGTATAGCGAAGAGCATGAATGGGTACGCGTCGAGGGAAATAAGGCGTACGTAGGAATTACTGATTTTGCGCAATCCGAACTGGGAGATATCGTGTTTGTCGAACTTCCGTCTGTAGGCGATGAAGTGAAACAGGATGAGCCGTTCGGCAGCGTAGAGTCCGTAAAAACTGTATCTGAACTGTATGCGCCAGTAAGCGGAAAAGTGGTAGAAGTGAATGGTGAACTGGAAGATTCTCCGGAACTCGTGAATGAATCACCGTATGAAAAAGCGTGGATGATTGTTGTTGAGATGTCCAATACAAGCGAGTTGAATAAGCTGATGGATGCGGCGGCTTATGAAGAAATGGTGAAGGAATAAAGAATTGCCGAGTCGAAAGTCAAAGGTGTAAAGAAACAATACAGTCATTTCATCTTCATCTTTAAAATACAGGAGCCTTCCAGCATCAAATGTTCGGAAGGCTTTTAAAGTTATTTAAAAGTGAAGTTTTGGAAGAATGATTGCTTCAAAAATGAACGAATAAAGTTGTTTAAGTTTGAAAGTGGAAAAATGAATAATAGCTTCCCAATTATAATGTTAATTTTCCACCATGATAGCAATAATAATCTTTAGCCTTAAGGTTTTTTAAACGATTCAAAGACTGATTTGCTTTCTCAATATCTAAACAAAAATGTGGATTCGCTATCACTAATTCATTCCCCTCTCTAACTGCTGCATCTCCTGTAATGACACTGCTTAATTCAGGAAAATATAATGAAATATGGCCTGATGTATGCCCTGGTGTTGCAACAATTTTGCATTTATTATGTAAAATCCATTGGCCATCATGGACTGTTTCATCAACTGAAACATGTCTTAAAATTTTTAATTGCTGTATAAACCAATTTCCAAACTCTTTTTCTTCCTCAGGCATATTATTTAGCATTTCCTCAGCTTGAACTAATCTCTCAGATTTCGCTTCACCACTAATGAATTTCGCTTCCACTTCACTAGCTATAATAGTAACTGAAGGATATTTTTCCTTGAAATCGTATAAAGAACCGATGTGATCATCATCACAGTGTGTAATAATGATATTCTTTAAATTCTTCATGTCATATCCAATTTTTAAAATCTCCTTTTCAATTAAAGGCAAAAAATTGGTATAGCCTGTATCAACTAAGGTTAATTCATTCATGCTACTTTTACTTCAGTTCGTTTGACTACACTGTCCGAATTTTAAATAAACGAATATCGAAATTTCCTGTTTATTATACATGAAATGGAAACTAGAGGGATATATAACTTGAATCGTTCAATTTTTAAACGACATTGTCACTGTACAAAAGGAGCACAAGAAGAAGGATGTTTTTGTATAAAATTAGAGGGCTTTGAAAAAGCAAACCATTCATTGCGAAAACTTGTGGAGCGTATGGAACGGAGAACGAGCGGTTAACGCCCACAAGTTTTTCTTATGTTTGAGAAACGAGTAAAAAATATCTTCCTTAGGCATACTATAAGTATCCTTGTGTAAATCGGGAGGGATTGTGATGTCACAGCAGCCAGATGTAAATCGTATTGATGTTACGAAGCAAGTGCGTGGCGAAGTGACGGAGGATTGCATTGTCCTGACACTGAATGGCCGAGAAATCGGACACATTCCGTTTGACGCGGCCTCCTGTACGATGAATGCCGGATACATGGTAGAGCAGCAAAGAATTTTTCGCATTGACTCGGCGGACACTGTCCATCCTTCCAGCTATGTTGATAATTGTGACATGGGATGGTGTTAAGCGAAAGCGTTTAAGCTCGGAGCGGAAATTTCCGCTCCCCTTTTTTTATAGTCTTTCAGACATATCTACTTTTTATGAGGAATCTTTTCATTTGTAAACGAGGAAACACTGGCAAGGCGTGTGCCAAACGTTGCCCGTCTCATGTAGAGCATGTGGCATGGGGAGAGAGAGAAGGATCGATAACGCCTACAAGTTTTTCTCATGTAAGGTTAGAGGGTTTTGTGGTAGAATAATAGAAAAAAGGTGAGAAAATTCAGCCATTGCAATGCAGGCAGTTTTTTCAGGGAAGTTCCATTATTTTACGCATGGGAAAACAAAATATACACCATTACAATAGAAGTTGTACGTTGTTGCGTAGCTGCTATAGATGATAAAGGAGGAGTCCGGATGAGCTTTTGTTGTGGAGCCAGTATGATTGGAGCACTTGGTAGTTTGCGTCATGTTAAGACGCAAATTCATAACGTCCCGATTTTGTACTGCCCTGTATGCAATCGTATTGATGTTCACCCTGAGATCGAGGAAGAGTATGATATATTGTCTGAATACGCCCAGGCCGATTTAGCTCCCGAAGTCGACTTTCGCGAATATGTGACCGGAGAGCATGTAGAGAGAATTTTTGAGAATTGCGTTTCGATCGACGACGGCAACATCTCTTATATTCTTCGCAGTCAGATTGATAATGCGCTTGATTTGATGTCTGTTGCCAAACAATTGGATGATGAAGAATGGAGCAATGAATTGAAGCGTCGTTTAAATAAACTAAGCAAACGCCTGATCCGTTGGGAAGCACAAAGCAACAAAACGCTGCCTTAGCTCAAGCTAGAGATTGAAAAAAAGAGTATTTTATGTTCGGTCGCCGGAGAATCTCTGCTGTAATAGAGAAACAGGCGGCTTTTCTTTTGTTTATATATGTCATAAGTTTATAAATACGGGTGCGTCCCCCCTGAAAATAGCAAGAAGGCGCGAATACATATGAAGCGAGGTGAATGTCTTTGTTACTTACACTTTTCCTAGGAAAGTGGCGCCGAAGAGAAAAGTTGTTGCAGGTGCAAGAGACTGAACACCTTCATCAAATGATTGAAAGAATACACCAGGGCGAAGATGCGTTGCGCAATGAATTGCTTCAGCAGTACCGTCCTTTTATCGGAACGACGGTATCAAAAGTGTGCAAGCGATATATTCACCAAACCCATGATGAAGAATTCAGCGTTGGACTTGAAGCGTTTAACGAAGCGATATCACAGTATTCAAGCGATAAAGGAAGCAGCTTTCTCTCGTTTGCTGATCTTGTGATACGCAGGCGTGTCATAGATTTTATTCGTAAAAACAAGCAACGGGCTTTATTTGTTTCGTTAGATGAGACAGCAGACCCCGAATCACCCGAGTATAATGTCTGGGATGTGCAGGCGGCGATTGAACAGCATCAAGCAAAGCAGGACGCGGAGATGCGGCGAGAAGAAATTTTGCATTATCGCGAACGTTTGCGTGAATTCGACATTGAGCTGGAAGAGCTTCCTGAATACACTCCAAGGCATGCAGATGCCCGAAAAAATATGATTCACATCGCCCGGATGATCGCGGATAACAAGAAGCTGCGCGAAGCATTTTTGGAGAAAAAGAAAATTCCTGTCAAATATCTTCTGCAGTTTATTTCTTTCTCACGCAAGACGGTAGAAAGAAATCGAAATTATATTGTGGCGATTACACTCATTTTTATTGAGAACTATCAATATTTGCGCTCCTACATTCAGGTGGATGATACAGAGGGAAAGGAGAAGCTTGCGCGTGAAAAGGAAGGGCATCGTACTGGAGATACAGAATCAGTATCTTATTGTCATGACGTCCGACGGGGAGTTTTGTAAAATCCCTCCTGTGGACAAACCTCTTACAGAAGGGGATGAGGTGGAATTTACACGCACGGTCAAAGCAGAAAAAGCATCGCAACGGGCCAAGCGCAGCTGGAAGGGCTGGACATATGTAGCGGCGGCTTGTTTGCTTTTATTCATTACTGCACTGCCGTTATGGAATATGGTTTTTGCTTCTGCTTACGCGGCCGTTTCCATTGATATTAATCCAAGCTTTGAACTTGAAATTGATAAAAACTATGTAGTAACGAGCGTTACAGCACTTAATCAGGATGCGGAAAGCATATTGAAGAATATTAAATGGGAAAAGCGTCCTTTATTGGAAGTAACGAAAGATATTCTCACGGACGCGCGCGTACACGGGTTTTTAAAAAATAACCACGATGTGCTTATTGTACCTGTAGGGTTGAAAAATCCGGAGGCTTCGCGGGAATTATTGCAGCTTATGAAAAAAGAAATACCGCATCTTGTCAGCAACAGCGCGGGAGAGCTTACCATCACTTTAATGGAAAGTACGAAAGAAATGCGCAAGCAGGCGCAAAAGCTGGGTATTTCCCCGGGAAAATACACGCTCTATGATTCCATGAAGCGAGTAAATAAAAAGATTAGTGAAAAGGAAATTCAGACGTTGAGCATTAGCGAAGTATCTTCCGCTATCGGAGGCTTTGAAAATATTCCAAACATCATTCAGTATTCGAAGGAAAAAATGGCGGCAAAACCGGAAGCGCGGCGACCAGCTCAAGTAACCAAACCCGTTGCTTCAAATGTAAAACAACGGATGGCGACGAACCATAAAGCTAACGCCACCAAAGAAGAAAAGAAAAAACATGAGACGACAGTCGTTCAGCGGGAAGAAGAATCGTCTGCTGGAAAACGCCAGCATATATTGACTGAAGAAGAAAAAAGGGATAAGACAAAAGGCGTGCCAAAAATCATTGCGGCCGAAACGAAGCGGAAAGCCGAACAGCAAACGAAAAGAGAAGCAAATCGGACGAAAGAAGATGAACGCTACTATTCTGAATACGGTCAACTACAACAGCAATATCAGCAGGGAGGACGCGCAATTAAAGAGGAAGAAAAAGAACGAAACGAAAAATATAAAGAAGAACGCGAAAAGCAAAAGAACAAGCAAAACTTTTCGCGTCCTCCAATTAACGAATCGGAAGAAAATAAGAAGCCGTCGTCCGGAAAAAAAGCGGAGGAAAATGATTAGCGTTAAACAACAAAAAATTTGGGCAAAGAACCGGTGTCGCATGGCACCGGTTCTTTTTTAACGCTATGCATTTTAGTCATTCAATCAAAAATAGAGGTACGTTCGCCGCGTGAATCGATTCCCGTATAAGAACTGCAATCAAAGTCCTCCCAACTTCGTGCCTCAGAAAGAATGATTGGCCTCTCGGCGCATAGACGACTATATTCTTCATCTGTCACGTACTGATACGCGTATTCATTTAACCGGCGAATGCGCCACAATCTTTTGCCGCTCGCTTCGTAAAACCATGCTTGTGCCTGATCGCAAAGGGGATGGGAATCATCGATAACTTTCCGACATGGAGGGCAGAAAAACTCCATTATATCACCCCGTTTTCACGATTTTAGTTACTAATATTATACAAAAAATTTTGATGAATAACACTGGATTTTCAGGAGATGGCTATAGGGAGCAAAAGGAAAGTTTCAAAATCATGTTCGCGTATGGTGGAAAGCAAGAAAAGTGATAAGATTGGAAATATATCACTTGTAGGCGAAGGCTCTTAGGTTCTTTTATGAAGGGAAGAAATGGGTATGAAAGAGATTCTATTCTATATTAGCGCCGCGATGTCAATTTCTTTTTTGCTGTTTATCCTAGCGTTTTATGCGCTAATAGGCAAAAAGGAAAATAAAAGTGATCTGGCTGTCATTGGTCCGGAATATTTTGATGTACCTATCTGGCGAGGAAAAGTAAAGGAAGTTATCCATAATGATAACGTGCACGCCACAGAAATGGATATCATTGTGTACAGCAAAAGCATTTTTATAGGGTTTGCTTCGCAAGGATTTCCGTTTGTTAGCATTCATGCAGGCGATATTATCAAGGTGCATTATCAGCGTCATAGTGTGTCCATTCAGGTAAAAGAGGGAAATGGGCAGTCTGCTTATGTAACGATAAAAGGAGCTGGAGAAAAACCGTTACTTCAATTCGCGCGTAAAGCGGAATTTATTGCCTCACGCGCTAGGAAAGCCGGCCTTTTCTCCTGAGAATTGTAAAAAATGAAAAAAGAACGATACAGCAAATCGTGGGGTTGCTTTCTTTTTTCCAATAAATTCTTTGGAAATTGGATACTCTAATGGAATAGAGATAAAGGTACTTTTTAAACAAATTTGTTTAAAAAGTATGCATATAGGTCTTTCCTTGATTTCCAACTATGATATACTATATTATATAAGAAGATTGAAGACAAATCGTTTATTATACGCGACTATTTTACGTCATGTTTGAAGTCGATAAGAGCTAATTGGAGGGAAAAATTCATGGCAGGAACACCGCATTTGCAAATAAAAGATCTATCTGTTGCAATCGAAGATAAACAGATTCTAAAGGGCTTAAACCTGGAAATTAAGGGCGGTGAAGTGCACGCGATTATGGGCCCGAACGGTACGGGTAAATCGACGCTAGCTTCCGCGATTATGGGACATCCCAAGTACGAAGTTACTGGTGGTTCCATTACATTGAATGGCGAAGACGTGCTGGAGATGGAGGTTGATGAGCGTGCACGTAAAGGGCTGTTCCTCGCGATGCAGTATCCGAGTGAAATCAGCGGTGTAACAAACGCTGACTTCTTGCGTAGCGCTTTAAATGCGCGCCAGGAAGAAGGTAAAGAAATTTCGCTCATTAAATTCATTCGTCAAATGGAAAAGCAAATGGAAATTTTAGAGATGGATCAGTCCTTCTCCCATCGTTATGTAAATGAAGGCTTTTCTGGCGGTGAGAAGAAGCGTAACGAGATCCTTCAGATGATGATGCTGAAGCCGAGCATTGCTATTCTTGACGAAATCGACTCCGGCCTTGATATTGACGCGCTGAAAATTGTTGCTCGCGGTGTGAATGAACTGCGTGGATCGGAAATGGGCGTATTGATGATTACGCACTACCAGCGTTTGCTGAATTACATTAAACCGGATTTCGTTCACGTAATGATGCAGGGACGGATTGTGAAGTCCGGTGGACCGGAATTGGCTCTCAAGCTTGAAGAAAAAGGATATGATTGGATTAAAGAGGAGCTTGGCATTAAGGACGAAACAGTAGGCGCAGAAGCGTAGGTTAGGAGGAAGCATAGTAATGAGCGTACAAACGAATGTGCGATTCGACCAGGAAGCGATTGCTCGTTTTCAGGGCGAGCCAGAATGGCTGACGCGGCTTCGCCAGGAAGGGATTAATGGTTATCAGCAATTGCCTCTGCCCAAGCTAGAGAAAACGAAAATTGACAAATGGAATATGGATGAGTTCGTTCCTTATAAAGAAGAAGCGGCACTTGCTTCGCTAGATGAATTGCCGCAGGAAGCAAAAGACGCACTGGCGCCAGACAACGGGAATGTCATGGTGCAGAAGCACTCCAGCGTCGTATATGTGGAGCTGAGCGCTGCGTTAAAAGAGCAGGGCGTGTTGTTCATGCCACTGGAGCAAGCTGCTCGTCAACATGGTGAGCTCGTGAAAAAATACTTATTCCAGAGCGGCATTGAGAGGCACAAAGTAACCGCGCTGCATCAGGCGCTGTGGGGTGGCGGATTTTTTGTATACGTGCCGAAAAATGTGGAAGTTAACGAACCGCTACAGCTTATTGTGTGGGGTACGGATGAAGATGTAGCCCTTTTACCACATACATTGATCGTGGCTGACGTAAATAGCAAGGTTACGGTTGTTGAAAACGTAATAGGGGCAAACTATACCCGCCCGGTTGTTGTCAATGGCATGGTGGAAATCTTCGCGGAAGGTGGCGCAAAAGTACAGTATGCTTCTCTGCGTTCTTTGGCAGAGCAGGTAACAGATTATACACACCGCCGCGGAATTACGGCGAACGATGCGCGGATCGAATGGTTGCTGGGAGATATGAATCACGGAAATACCGTGGCCAACACGACAACGATTTTGAAAGGCAACGGTTCTTCTACAGACATAAAATCCGTGGCGATGGCGAGCGGCGGTCAGAAAGAAAACTTTGTATCCCGCGTAGTGCATGTCGGTACTCATACGGAAAGCAATATTCTTGCGCGTGGAGTTATGTTGGATGAAGCGACAGCGATTTTCAACGGCATTACGGAAATAAAGAAAGGCGCACAGAAGGCAAACGGTGAACAGGCGGAAAATATCCTGATGGTCGGTGAACGTGCGCGCGGAGACGCAAATCCGATTTTGTTGATCGATGAAGATGATGTCATGGCGGGACACGCTGCATCTGTTGGGCCGGTAAGCCCGCTTCAGGTATATTATATGATGTCGCGCGGGGTGAAGCGCCAGGAAGCAGAACGCTTAATTATTAACGGGTTCCTAGCTCCGGTACTGGATCATTTGCCAATCGAGGGTATGCAAAAACGCTTAAGTGCAATGATTGAAGGGAAGCTGTCATCATGAACGCGAAAGAAATTCGCAAGCTCTTTCCAATCCTCAACCAAAAGGTAAACGGCCATCGACTTGTGTACCTTGATAGTGCAGCGACTTCACAGAAGCCAATTCAAGTTATTGAGGCGATTGACCGCTATTACCGCGAATACAACTCCAACGTTCACCGCGGCGTTCATACCCTCGGAACGCTTGCAACGGACAAATACGAAGGAGCGCGCGAGAAAGTACGCAAATTTATTAATGCTAAAGAAACAGCAGAAGTTATTTTCACACGCGGCACCACCACATCTTTAAACTTTGTTGCTCAGGGATACGCCCGCAATTTTATCGGTGAAGGCGATGAAATTGTGATTACGCAAGCAGAGCATCACAGTAATTTTATCCCGTGGCAGCAAATAGCTAAGAAGACCGGTGCGACCTTGAAGTTTATTCCATTGGCGGAAGATGGCTCCATTACCGTGGAGGCCGCAGAACAAACGATTACGCCAAAGACGAAGCTTGTAGCGATGGGATATGTGTCCAATGTGCTTGGTTCTATTAATCCAATAAAAGAAGTCGCTAAAATCGTGCATCGTTACGGCGGGGTTATGGTAGTAGACGGCGCACAGGCGGCACCACACTTGAAAGTTGACGTACAGGATTTGGATTGTGACTTCTTTGCTTTCTCCGGTCATAAGATGGCGGGTGCGACAGGCATTGGTGTTCTGTACGGTAAGCGTTATCTCTTAGAAAAAATGGAGCCGATAGAATACGGCGGCGAAATGATCGACTTTGTAGAATTATATGATTCTACATGGAAAGAACTTCCTTGGAAATTCGAAGGCGGCACACCGATTATTGCAGGCGCCATTGGTCTTGGCGCGGCGATTGACTTCATTGAGTCGATTGGAATAGACGAAATTCGTGAGCACGAGAAAAAACTGGTGGACTATGCGATGGAGCGGTTAAGCGAAATTAAAGGGTTGAAGATTTATGGTCCGAAACAGCGGAGCGGCCTTGTTACGTTTACGATGGAAGAGGCTCATCCGCACGATATCGCTACTGTATTGGATGCGGAAGGTATCGCGATTCGCGCGGGGCACCATTGCTGTCAGCCGCTTATGAAATGGTTGAATGTTTCGTCCACGGCGCGTGCTAGCTTTTACCTTTACAACACGGAAGAGGATATAGACGCATTGGTACAAGGACTTATTAAAACAAAGGAGTATTTCGGCAATGTCTTCTCTGGATGATTTGTACCGTAGAGTCATCATGGATCATTACCAAAAACCGCGTAACCGTGGTGAGTTTGAAGATGGTGCATTGACGGTTAATATGAACAATCCGACCTGCGGCGACCGCATTCAATTGCAGATGAAAATAGAAGATGGAAAAGTGACTGACGCCCGGTTTACCGGGGAAGGTTGTTCGATTAGTATGTCTTCCGCTTCGATGATGACGGAAGCCATCAAAGGTTTGACAGTCGAAGAAGCGTTAAAAATGGCCGACCTTTTCTTCCGTATGATGAAAGGTGAGGCTACAGAAGAAGAGATCGAAGACGCGGATTTAGGCGATATTGAAGCGTTGCAAGGCGTAAGCAAGTTTCCAGCCCGTATTAAGTGTGCGACTCTTGCATGGAAAGCGATGGAAAAAGGACTCCGTGAGCAACCAAATTAAAAGCAGGCGTAACACGTCTTAGCAAGGAGGAGATGGAAATGAGTAAAAAAGCACCTGAGCTGTCCTCAGAATATAAATATGGGTTTCATGATAAAGATATTTCAGTTTTCCGTGCAAAAAAAGGTTTGACAAGAGAAATCGTTGAGGAGATTTCTCGTATTAAAGGTGAAGAGAAATGGATGCTGGATTTCCGTTTGAAAGCTCTGGAAATCTTCGAAAGTATGCCGATGCCGATGTGGGGCGGAGATTTGACGGAACTCGACTTTAACAGTATCACCTATTACGTCAAGCCGTCCGAGAAAAAAGGGCGTGACTGGAGCGAAGTGCCGGAAGAAATCAAGAATACATTCGATCGCCTTGGTATCCCGGAAGCTGAACAGAAATTTTTGGCTGGCGTATCCGCACAATACGAATCTGAAGTGGTATACCATAATATGCAGAAAGAGCTCGAAGAAATGGGTGTTATTTTCTGTGATATGGATACAGCTGTGCGGGAATATCCGGAAATTGTCAAAGAATACTTTAGCACGGTGATTCCACCGACGGACAATAAATTTGCGGCACTGAACAGCGCGGTATGGTCAGGCGGAAGCTTCATTTATGTTCCAAAAGGCGTAAAATGTGAAACACCGCTGCAAGCGTACTTCCGCATTAACTCCGAAAACATGGGTCAGTTTGAGCGTACGTTAATTATTGCGGATGAAGGTAGCTTTGTTCACTATGTGGAAGGCTGTACGGCACCGATTTACAGCACCGACTCGTTGCATAGCGCAGTCGTTGAAATCATTGTTAAGAAAGGTGCACGTTGCCGTTATACAACGATTCAGAACTGGTCCAATAACGTATACAATCTCGTTACGAAGCGCGCGGTTGCGGAAGAAGATGCAACAATGGAGTGGATTGATGGCAATATTGGAAGCAAGCTGACAATGAAATACCCGGCTGTTGTGATGAAAGGGCCGCGTGCCAAAGGCGTTGTGATTTCTATTGCGGTAGCGGGTAAAGGGCAGCATCAGGATGCAGGCGCAAAGATGATTCACTTGGCGCCAGAGTGCAGTTCGACAATTGTATCGAAGAGTATCAGCAAGCAGGGAGGTAAAGTCACATACCGTGGTCTTGCAAGCTTTGGACGCAAATCCGAAGGTTCTAAATCAAACGTAAAGTGTGACACGATCATTCTCGATAAACTTTCCACTTCTGATACGATTCCGTACAACGAAATTTTAAATAATAATATTACGTTAGAGCATGAAGCGACCGTTTCCAAAGTGAGCGAAGAGCAACTCTTCTATCTGATGAGCCGTGGTTTGAAAGAAGACGAAGCAACCCAGATGATCATCATGGGCTTCATTGAACCGTTCACAAAAGAGCTGCCGATGGAATATGCGGTAGAAATGAACCGTCTTATCCAGTTTGAAATGGAAGGTAGTATCGGGTAACCATTATTTGTTTGCGGTATTAACAGGTGATTGTGGTACAGGCAAAACAACCACGATTCGTCGATTTGTGGATCGCCTTCGTTTACAGTCTTTTACCGCAATTCGGCAGAGGATCGATATCCAATGCAGGCTGGGCCACTTTGATCGTGTGCAGGTAGGCGAGTATGTAACAAAGCATCTTCAATATGCCGGAGTTAGTCAGCAAATATTCTCTGATGGAGCGATCGATGAAATACATCGTTTTTCTGGAGGAGCCGCAAGGCTGATTAACAAGCTGTGCACGCACTGTTTACTTTATGGAGTACAGAACGGGCATCGCATCATAGATGACCATATGGTCAAACGGGTGGTTGAGGGAGAATTGTCATGATTCTCCCTTTCTTTCAAATAAGATTTGGACAAGATTTCCGTCAAAGCTCGGACAACAAACGCCGTCAAGTTATGGACAATATAGTATGTCATTAACAGTGAAGATGCAAAAATAAAAGAGAAATCATCAATGGAAAATAAAAAAGAAGGAGTATATTTTCGTTACATGGACTACATGGGAGATGAAGAGAAGAACGGACAACTTTTCGATGAATTCAATGATTATATTTCAACGGATCGTAAGAAAGAGATTGCGAAGTTGTATAGTGAAGCCGAACAAAAAGGTTCTCCAATGTGGCAAGATGTAGTTAGCTTTGACAATGATTGGTTAGAAGAACAAGGGCTATATGATTCAAAAACGCATTGGTTAAATGAAGTGAAAATGAAAGATGTGGTACGTAAAGCGATGGCTGCAATGATTGAAAAAGAGGAGATGCGTTCTCCAGTGTGGACTGCATCTTTTACAATATCGTGGAAAGCGTAAAAAAAGCAGTTTAAAAGCGATGCGTTCAACTGTTGCGAATCAAATTTTAGATCGTACACCTCCCTCTATGAATTAAAGTTTTTCTTACGAATACTCACGTATTCTCATGATATCTTGATTTTTATAAACGAAGTCTCAGTTAGACATTTGAAACTTTTAAAAATGTTGGAAGTGGAGGACGTAGCCTATCAGAGATCTATCGCCTTTTTGAAAAATATGGTTGCACATTGGATCTCCACAAGACTCATGGTGGTGTACCCTCCCATGTCTCTCAGGATCTGCTGTCCATACTTTCCTTCGTTCAACCTGTCCATGAGGTGGAGGCCAGAGATGCTCCTTTTCAGGGTCAGTGCCCGCATGGTAAAAATCATTCCGGCTTCTCCGTGCTTCGTTTTTAATCAAGGTATTGAATAAGAACGTATGCCAAAAAGAAACAACTAAAAGATTTATGCAGTGAGAGGCAAGATCTGACTACATAAAGGCGTAGCTTTCATTATCTTGTTCATGTCAAAATCGACTTCTTTACGTGCCAGCACAAACATAATCCGAAGCAGACGACAGCACAGGGCAATCAACGACTGCTGCTTGCGGAGCGGATTCTGCTGTCGGGTCGTATCATACACATGCAGCGCCTTGAATGCCTGGTTTTTGGCGACCAAGGGTCGGATCACTTTGTAGAGAAGTGCGCGAAGCTGTGGTCGTCCTCGTTTGGTAATTCGGGTTTTCCCTCGGTGCTTTCCTGAGCGGTTTTCTTTAAGGTTCAGACCAGCCAGCTTTTGAAGTTGACGAGGGTGCTGGTATCTGGACAAGTCGCCAACCTCTGCGAAAAAGCCGGCAACCGTGGCGATTCCCATACCCGGAATCGTAAGAATGTGCTGTACACCGGGAATGTCGTTTAGTAAATCTTCGATTTCCTTCATCACTTGTTCAAGCTGTTGTTGCGTTACTTCGTAGGTTGTAAGCAATGTTCGCAGTTCGAGCCTTGCCATCTTTGTGCCTTCACGCAGGCCAACAGAATGTCTCGCCTGTTCTACAAGCTCGTGGGCTCGTCTCGGGCGTAAGCCTCTTGCGATGCTTTCCTGCCATGTGGTCAAAATGCCGGATGTGCCTATCTGGATGATATCTTGAGGCAGTGGAAAACGTTTGAGCGTCTCCAATGCCGCTTTGCCTTCCCAGCTTGTAAACACCGTTAAGAATTCTGGAAAATAGCGATCCAGCCAGTTATGCACCTTGGCTTGAATACGTTGAAGCTCGTTTGAGAGGTGGTCTCGTATTTTGACAGCTTCCCGTAGCTCGGCATAGACACCGGTCGGGAAATAAGGTGCAGAGTACCGTCCATCTTTGACGAGCTGTGCAATCACGCGTGCATCTTTTGGATCGTTCTTGGTCGGTGAATTATCATCCAGCTCTTTTGACTTTTTCACATGCATCGGATTGACGACCACAACCGGAATCCTGCGGCTTCGTAAGAAAGCCGCTAAGGTCATCCAATAATGTCCCGTTGGCTCCATTCCCACAATGACCTCTGTTTTTTCGTGTTCTGTCATCAAGCTTTTCATCCAGTGACAAAATGCTTCAAATCCCTGGCGCGTGCTTAAAAAGGAAAAAGCTTTCCCGTACATAAGCCCACGGTCATTTTGTGCGCGTGCTACGTGTTTGTGCTTCGCGATATCTACGCCTACAATCAAGGTCGATTCTGTAATTTGAGAAATGCGTTGGTTTTGGCTATAATTGAGTACCTCCTCTGCTATTTCGAGGTCACGGCCGGTGACACTCTGTATGTTAACAGGAGGTACTTTTTTTATCCAAGCGCATTTTCATTCATTACAGGAATGCTTCTTTTAAAAAGATTGACGGACTAATTCGTGATAATGCAAAGGAATTAAAAGTGTTTGATTTACGTCAACATAAACAAATGCAAGACTTATTTTTAAAAGCGATAGATAAATTGCCAAATGATAGGAAAGAATGGTTTTATGGCTACCAGTCCGTCAATAAGGCACGTCCTTATATTGACCAACTCTCTACACTGTATTTGGAAACATATCATGCGGAAGAGATGGAGGAACTAGAAACGTTATTAGACGAACAAGTAGCAGTAAATAAGCGTTTATACGGCGAAGGTAGTGATTCTTCCTATAAAGAAAATAAGCTGGATGAACTTTATGAGCGTATGGGAAATGCAGTGCTTACACAAATGAGAGAGTATCAAAAAGAAGTGGAGCGTCCTAAAAAAAGAACAAGTGGAATCAGAAATGGAAAGTATTATTATTATTTTAATCCACTTACAAAAGGGAGTGAGCTACGACAAGCAATGTTTCTTTTAAGCAAGACAATGCGAAAGACATATCATGACTATCAAAATGAGCGTCATATTGCAGAGTTTGATAGAATGTTAGAAGGATATAATCATGAGATGTAGGAGGGAAAGAAATGGTAGCTAAAGTAATCGTCAATCGAATTCGCTGTAAAATATGTGACGATGTGATTTCATCAAAATATACGCATGATTTTAAAAGTTGTCAATGCGGTGCAATTTTTGTAGATGGTGGTACGGAATATCAGCGTATGGGTTGGGGAGCAGATCGTAAAGGTGAAAAGAATTTAACGATAGATGATTATATTGATACAAGTCTGTCGGTATTTGATGTATATTCAGAACGAGAATTTGAGTTGCAAGGTGTTATGGAAGTAATAGAAGAAGTTATTGAAGGAATATCAAAAATCAAAAATGGCGGAGATTTGTATAAAGCTATTTTTTTTGAAGAAAAGTTAAAAGGTCATTTATCAGAATTAGTTTTGTTGAAAAAAGAACTCAAGCAAGAAAGCGAGTAAAATATACCTTGCTCTCTTGCTTAATTGTTACAGTATCTAATTTACTTGTATTTACGAAGCTTTATAGTTTTTTTATATAGTGTATCAACTAGAAGTAGGAGGTTAAATCCGATAATTGACTTACATCCTTGTCACAACAACTTTTGTGACAATTTTTTTTGTCTGATTTATGCTTCGGTATAGTCAAATTAGTATCTGTATTATAAAAACTGAATAATACAGAAGCCTTTTTAGATTTCTTGACATCAATAAAAAACTCCTTTATGATATTGTTAACCAGTTAACAAAGGAGAGATGTATAAATGGAAAGTACTAAAAAGAAAGTTTTAAAAGCATTACAAGAATTAATCACTACAAGGGAATCTATTAGAAAGGCTGAATCAAGCAATAAGAGAAATGTATTGTTTGGCGTTTCTTGGACACTCACGCAATTTCATATCGTTGCACTTCTTAAAGAACACGGAATGAATAATACAAATTTAGCTAAGGAACTTAATGTATCTAAACCAGCGGTTACTAAGGCAATCAAAAAACTATTGGAGCATCGTATTATTGATGAAAGACAAAATGAGGGAAACAAAAAGGAAATTTTTTATGTTTTAACTGAAAAAGGAGAAATAATGGCTTCAATTCATGATAGATTGCATAAAGAAGCTGAAGATCAATACTTGTCGCTTCTAAATTCTTTTACGAAAGAACAACTTGAGACAATTATTATCTTTTTAAATACTCTTACAAGTCATTTGAAAGATGAAGTTCTTAAGTAGGAGGAGAGAGGAAATTGAGTGAGAGTAATCAACGAAAAAATAAAATTATTCTTCTTTTATTAAGTATCTCTGCTTTTTTTGCTTCCTTAAACCAAAACATTTATTCACCCATGATACCTCTCATCCGAGACACTTTCGAAACTACAATTTTTTGGGTGAATTTAACGGTTAGTGGTTTTATTTTTATTACTGCAATCATGCAAGTAATTTTAGGAACGTTCATTGATACAAAAAACCAGAAGAAACTACTAGTGTTTAGTCTCATATTAACAAGTATCTCTATTTTATTCTGTGCATTCACAACAAATTTCGTTGTATTTTTTATCGCACGAATGTTTCAAGCGATTGGTACAGCGATGATCCCGTTAATCGCAGTGAATGTGATTGCGATTTTATTTGAAGGGGAAGAACGAGGGGATGCAATGGGAACATACCAAATCCTATTAACGTTAGCCCCAGCACTTGCACCAATATTAGGAGGTTTCATCGGGCAATACTATGGTTACTCGGGTGTATTCTTATTTTTATTCATTATTTCGATGATATTATTGATTTTTCTAGGGTATCAACTTCCAACACTGAATGGTCAACAAACAGTTGATGATAGAAAAGAACGTCATATGTATCAAAGATATAAAATTTTGTGGTCAAATAAAAAAGGAATAAATGTCATTGGAGTTGGTTTTTTGACTTTCCTGATTTATTTTTCAATACTGACATATTTACCTGTTTTATTGCATGACCATTATCAAGTCTCTTTACAGATTATTGGATTATTATATTTACCTTTAACGGTAAGTATGATCTTAGGTAGTGTTCTATTTAAAAAGTTACAGAGAAAATTCGATTTAGAAAAATTATATCATGTAACTTTGTTTCTAATGCCAATTCTTATTATTTTATTTGGTATTATTCTTGAAAAAAATATCATTATACTTAGTATCGTTTTATTTATTTATGGAGTTTTATTAGGATTTTCATCACCATTATTTTCAACTATGATTAGTAATCAATATACAAACGAAAGAGGATTAGCGTTAGGTTTATTTAATTTCGTTCGATATTGTGGCATGGCAATAGGGGCTGGTATTGTAGGAGTTAATTTCCTAAATTCAACTTCTTTATTCATTGTTCTTGGAATCCTATTTTTAGCATTTTCACTAGTGCTTAATCAAAACCAAAATGTTAAAATTAAAGAAGGTTCTGAATAGACAATAGGATTTGTATATGTAGGATGAATTATAATCGCTCACAAATAAATAATAATATGAGGGTTATGCTGTGCCGTTAAAAAGCCATATAACCCTTTTCTTGTTCTTAATTGTAATTTTTAGTTAAGGTTTGATGCAACTTTAAACCTAATCGTTCATTTTTAGAAAGTAGTGATATAGTTCTGTTTCTCCCAAAATTAGTGATTGGTAAAGCTGATAAATTCAAATGTCCGATATTGTTGGCAATTAGTTCAGGTACTATGGTTACCCCCATTCCAGATGAAACAGACCCGAGAATAAAGTCACTGAAATCTAATTCATTTAAAATGTTTGGTTTTTGACCTAAGGAATCCATTTGTTTAATAATATGTTTCCTCGTGTCACAAGGACTTTGATGAATAATGAGTGGCTCTTTACATAGTTCTTCAAGCCTCACTGTTTTTTGATTATTAAATCTGTGATTCAAAGGAAACACTGCATAATAACTTTCTGAAAATAATTCAAATTTTTTCAAGTATTTTCCATTGTATTCAGTATCTACTAGGATTGCATCCATCCTATCTTCCTGCAAAAATTGGTAGATAAATTAGGGAATGGATACAACTTTAAAATTAACATTTAAAATTTAATATTAAGAATTTTTAATAAAATTAAATTTTTTATAGATTTTATATAGACTATCCAAAAATTGTATGCTATCTTCTATTCAAGAAGTGCTTCTTATAAGATATTTTAAAAGTTTTGAATTTGATTTTTAGTTTGTTCAATTATTTTGACAAGGGACAATACGAAAAAAAGAGAACCAGAACATGATAAAATACTTTAAGAAAATTGGATTATTATTAATGGCTTTCGTTTTCACACTTTCTATTAATGGACAAGTATCTGTCCACGCAAAAGAAGTAGGTGAATTATGGAATGAAAAAGATTTTCAAGTGGCTGTACTCGCGATTGATTACTTGAAAACTGATGAAGATGAAAACGGTAATATACTAATGGAAATAGTTGCTCCTGAAAAGTTAGATAAAGGTCTTAAAGAATTGGACTATCCATTGGATATTGATGAATTTCAGAAAAATATTGATAACTATAATGATATAATGGTTAATGAGAATGACGAAGGTGTAATGAATGATTTTTAAAATGAAGTGAAAGGTCAATATGAAGATATACAATCTTGAAAATATCCTGATCCAAATGTAATATCAACTAAAGCAATTTCTTGTAGTGATGTATTAGGTGCTATTGGATTAATTTACAGTGGCTCTTATGCAGCTTATGCAGCTACAGATGCTTTACTTGGTATTAGTGGCGGATTATCTGCTGGTATCCCGTTCATTATTGCTACTGTATATTACTTAGCAAGTTTACTCTGTTAATAAAGGAGTGGTATAGTGAATTTCTTTAAAAAATTTTCTTTTTCTTATGTGTTTTTGGGGATAACTATTATACTATTTTCAACTTCTTTTAAAAATTACGAAAATAGTTTATATATTACTTTATTATTTTTATTTATAGCTAACTTTACTTGTTTTGCAACTGAATATTTATTAACAAAGTATTTTGAAAATAAAGAAAAAAATAGTGATAAGAAAAAAAGAGCAATGTATGCAACTTTTATTATGGGACAGGTAGCAGTTACATTAATTGTATTTTTTGCATTTAAGAATATTTTTCCGACTATGGTTTAAAAATATATAAATGCCTTCGACGTTCTTAGAAAAAGGAAGAGTCTCTTTAAAAGCCTCTTTCTTTTTTAAAATACAGATTGGTGGATAGGCTACACTAAGTTGGATAGTTAAAATAAGAAAACGTTAACTTAAACAATTAGATTTCAAAGAAGTCTTATGCCTAATTTGTGCCTAAATGAACTGACTTTCTATGATTTTATTTGATGAATGAAATGTGTAATTGTCATATTCTATGAGTGGTTTGAGCGTTAATGATCGTGTTTGATAAATTGAAATCATCAGCGCTAATGCGTCGTTTTTAATCATCACGTACAATTACTGGCTCCACAGGCAAGAGCCGCCCTAGACCAAATGAAATATGAATCGCTGCTGAATTTGGTGTGGTATTAGGGACGGATACAACATCACATCAAAACGGTTCTGTAGGTGGGGAGATTACGAAGCGTCTTGTACAAATGGCAGAGCAACAATGAAATGGAAGAAACCTACAATAAAACTCTCCACATTGCATAGTATGTGATACGCAAGGTATGGGGACTTGTCATAAGCCTCTCGGAAAATCCGGGAGGTTTTTTATTTATCTGAAAGAAAAGAAGCTGGAAACAAACAATAGCATGCAAATAGCTATGAACCTTGCTGTTTGTTTGGGTGACGTGGATTTTTTTATAGTATTTACATAAAAGATTTACAATTTATTATAAATTGATCATTTTTTGTATCATATGTAAAAATATATTTGATCTTATTTTCTTAATATATTAAATTTATAGATAGGTACCTGATTTAAGATTGAATAGCTACGTAGCTTTCCATTAGTTATATGTTAAAAATTCAAAGGAAGGAAAGTGATAATTATGAAATTGAAAAAAATTCTATTGTCTACCTTTGTTTTTTCTGTGATATTTTCTGTGTTTTTGTTAGGGCAAGGTTATCATGCTCATGCTGAGGAGGGAGATTGCCCATATGGTGATGGTATTCATAGAATGGCAGCCAAAGGAACAGCAGTTGTTAAAGATGAGAATACTGGAGACTATATATTCACAGGTACATTCTTTAAATGCAAAAATTGTGGCGATTGGATTGTAGTTTCAGGATATCCACAATCGGGAGGGTCAATCGGTAAATATATCACTGAGGGAACAATTACAGGCAGTTTGAGAGAAGGTTTTACCATTGAAGTTAACCCCGATTATGTCTACCATACTAAGGATACCAAACTTCCTGGTTATAGATTCTATAAAATGTGATTTCTTAATGAAATAGAAATATTTTTTACCATCCTTGCTACATGTTAATATGTAACAAAAGGGAAGCGTGTGTATTACATGAAATGTTAGAGCAAATAGTTCCTTGAAACAGCGATGCCTGGCTGCGTGTCGGTTAGTTTATTATTGAAACTGAATGCGTTATGATGACAGGAGGCAGCCGCTCATGCGTTGAAAGAAGGGATTCCAGGAGCGGAAGTATACGGGTTTGTGGCATCCCATTCGAAATGGAAGGCTCGATCGGTTAATCGGCGTGAGTGTTGTGAAGAAAAACTCCCAAACGATTCGTTTGGGAGTTTTTTATGTGATATGATAATAAAAAGCACAGACGTAGAAGAAGGTAATGAAGAGTGGAGTGGATTGAGAAATGGGATGGTTAGTCTTGACGCTAGTCGGGGTGGTAGCGGGTACGTTCGGAAGTTTGCTTGGGCTTGGCGGAGGAATTATTCTTGTACCGGCATTGTTTTATTTGTCGGAACTTGTTCCGGGGGCACCCGAGATTACGCCGCAACTAGCGATCGGCACTTCGCTGATACTAATTATTATTACAGCTTTATCTTCCAGCATCAGCTACGCTAAACAGAAGCTGATTGATTTTTCAAGCGCTCTTTTGTTTTTTTTCGGAAGCGCGCCTGGCGCTGTTATTGGAGCCTGGTTATCCGCTTTTTTTGATAAAGAATCTTTTAACATATATTATGGACTGTTCATGTTGTTGATGTTGTTCATCTTAACGTACCGTTCGAAACTGCGGCCCAAAAATGGGCACTGGAAAACAACAAGAACATACACGGATATAAGTGGTCATGTATATACATATGGATATTCTAAACCTCTTGCTATCGGTATCGCTTTTTTGGTCGGCATTCTATCCAGTGTATTTGGCATTGGTGGGGGAGCATTGCTTGTGCCGTTTTTACTTGTGCTGTTCCGTTTTCCGCCTCATGTGGCTGCGGCGACATCCATGTTTGTCATTTTGCTTTCTTCGCTTGTAGGTAGCGTAACGCATATTACGCTTGGACATATTGTATGGAGCGCAGTTATTGCCACCGCACCTGGCGCCTGGCTTGGCGGAAATCTCGGAAGCCGCTTGTCGCGCAAGCTTTCTGGAAAATGGCTTGAGCGTATTCTTCGTTTTGTATTGTTGCTGATCGCTGTTCGCATGCTTTGGCAAGGACTGGTGTAAGGGGGAAGTGTATGGGGCTAAACAAAAAAAACACCTTGCATATATTGCACACGAATGATTTGCACAGCCATTTTGAAGAGATGGCACGCATCGCAACAGGCTTGAAACAGCTCCGGCTTGAACTACAAAAGCAAGGGTACCCCGTCGTTACGGTAGATTTGGGCGACCACATGGACAGGATGCGGCTACAAACAGAAGCCACCTGGGGACAGGTCAATGTGGACGTATTGAATGAGACCAGGTATGATTTTGTTACCATCGGCAACAATGAAGGACTTACATTTCCGAGACCGAAGTTTAATGAATTGTATCGGAACGCGGCTTTTTCTGTCATCTGTGCTAACCTGCTGGATGCAAAAACGAAACAGCCTCCACCTTTTTTACGATCCTATACGATTACAAAGTACGGTGATTTTACGGTTGGCTGGATTGGAGTTACCGCTTCTTTTCCCGAAGTGTATAAGCTATTAGGATTTATCACGCTTGATCCCACGCGTGTCGTCGCCGAACAGGTGGCTAGCATTCGGCCTTATGTTGATATCATTATTGTGCTGTCTCATGTCGGCTATCAATGGGACGTGGAAATGGCCCGTAATATTGATGGAATCGATGTTATTCTGGGCGCCCACACACATACGTACCTTGCAGAAGGGGAACGGATAAACCATACGCTTGTTTGCCAGACAGGTAAGTTCGGGCAGAATATAGGACATGTCACGATTACATATGACAAGCTAAAAAAAACGATTTGTAAACTTGAGGCCCGTTGTTTACCCACTCACCTATACAAACCGGACGGGAAAGTGGAACGGATTGTTGATAGGCACAGAAGGCATGCTGAGCAGGTTATGGGAGAGGTCGTTGCTCGTTTAGAATACGATCTTCCTGTATCATGGGAAGAAGAATCACCGCTGGGGAATTTGCTTGCGGCTGGACTGCGTTCTTGGGTCGATGCAGAAATCGGAATTGTCAATTCAGGTACACTTTTGTTTTCCCTTGAGAAGGGAAATATAACCCGTAAGGATATTCTTTCACTTTGTCCGCATCCGATTAATCCTTGCCGGATGAAACTGACAGGCGAGCAATTGCTGGACATATTGGAAGAGTCCCTAAATGAGGAAATTATAAAAAAACAAATCCAGGGATTTGGATTCCGAGGCAAAGTGCTTGGATGTTTGTGTGTGGATGGGGCCGATATTTACTACAATCCTTTGGCACCGGTAGGCCGAAGAATCGTTCGAGTAGAGGTACAAGGACGCCCGTTACGGAAAAAACAGTTGTATTCTGTTGGAACAATTGATATGTTTACTTTTGGGATTGTTTTTCCTACTTTCCAAAAAGGATTGGGAACGAAATTTTATCTCCCTGAGTTTTTGCGCGATGTTCTGGAGAAGCAATTACGTACGAAAGAAGCGCTGGAAAAATCGTTGAACAGGCATTGGTATGCTGAGTAAACAGGGAATACTATATACATCTTGTTTGATGTTTCCATATTTATACTACGACAATGAACGGCAAAAGTGTATCAGTTTATCAAGTACGAAGTCATGTGCATATAGAAAAAGAACTGCCTGTACCGGCGGACAGATAGGAAAGGGGTAGTTTCATTCATGAAGTTAGTCGATAATATCTACAACCTTTATCGCGACAAACTGGTAGGAGAGGAAGAAGACGTTCCGGCTATTGTAATGAGTCTTCTTCACGGGCAGAGCAAAGAAGAATTGTTGCAGTGGATTCAGGAGATGCAGGAAACAGAAATTTATCAGATGCTTGGCCTTTATTTAATGGAAATGCTGCGAATGAAAATGGCCGAGGAAGGTGTAGGAGACGTTCGTCCAGAACCGTTGAGACAGCAAAGATATCATTAATGAGTCACTCTCCTTGGGCTGATGACATATTGTATTAAGGGAAAGGAAAAGGCACAAGGAGGAAAAAAATGTTATGATTGAGATGAGGCCTTTGCTGTTGAATGGCCATCAGGTCACAGCGGTCTCCGTCCAGCTTCCGAAAACGAATTTGTTAATCATAACGACAGAAAAAGGATATATTATGTGTGGCGCACTTGATATTGCCCTGTTGAATGAACGACTGGCAAGCAGGGGAATTATTGCGGGCCGCGCGCTGGACGTGAGGACTATTGAGCAATTGTTAGAGGCGCCCCTTGAATCGGTGACTACGGCGGCGGCTGAACAGGGAATTGTTCCGGGAATGAAAGGAAAAGACGCGATACTTGCAATGATGTAAAAAAGCTTTCCTATAGGAAAGCTTTTTTTAGGTCATTTATACAATATATTTCCTACCTTTGGATAGGTATAATGAGAAAAAGAGACTAGATAGTAATAGGGAGTTAAGAAGTATGAGATTAATCTCGATTCGTCATTGCCGGCCAGGCATGAGATTGGCGCAGCCGATTTGCACAGATCAGGGAACTATATTGCTCAATACCGACATGATACTGACAGGCAGTATGATTCAAAGGTTAGAACAAAAAGGAATTTATGCATTATACATACACGATGAAGCAACTGCGGATGTTGAAAGGAACGAAGCGGTTTCGGCTGAAACGAGGCAAATAGCGGCGAAAATGATTTATCGCGGATTTAATGAGATTATTCATGCGGAACAGAAGTGGAAGGCGCGCCTGTCCCCCGGCACACTTGCCGCATTTCGTACCGCATTTGAAGCGATTCTTAGTGATTTGAAGCATAACCATAGGGCGATGGGACTTTTGAGTCATATGTACATACAGGATCATTATGTTTATGCCCATTCTTTAAATGTAACCATTTACGCTACTGCTGTTGGGTTAGAATTAGGTTATAATGATAAAGAATTACTCGAACTCGGTATGGGAGCAATGCTGCATGATATCGGAAAGCTAATGGTTCCGCGCGAAATTTTGTATAAACCGGGTAAGCTTACGGATCAGGAATTTTTTCAGGTGAAAAAACATGCGGAATATGGATTTGAATATTTGCGCCATCAGCAGGGAATTCCGCTATTGAGCGCGCATTGCGCGTACCAGCATCATGAGCGGATGGATGGAACAGGCTATCCGCGCGGGTTAAAAGGGGACAACATTCATAAATATGCCCGCTTGTTGGCCGTATGTGATGTGTTTGACGCTTTGACAGCCAACAGAGTCTACCGCAGTGCGATGCTTCCTCATAAGGCTATGGAGATAATTTACACAGGTTCTGGAACCCAGTTCGAGAAGAAGGTTGTTGAAGCATTCCACAAAACAGTAGCGATTTACCCAGTTGGGCTTGCAGTGACGCTGAGCAACGGAGCTACAGGCGTTGTGGTAGATTATAACCGGGATTTGCCGGGGCGTCCGGTTGTACGAATTCTTAAAAATCCGGATGGAAGCAGCGCGGAGCCATACTACGAGATTGATCTTGCTAGGGAATCAACGCTGATGATTGTGCAATGTGATACAATTTTGTAGCTATAGGATGAGGTGAAACAAAATATGAAGTTAGAGAACTATGTCACAAGTACGGAAGATAACGTATACGCGATTAAGAATGTGCCGACCGAAGTTGTCGGCACTGTTTTTGCGAAAGTAAGCCGCAGTCCGCGCAGCTTCCGTGATAATTTGTACGATTTAATTAAAGAAGATATGCTGCATTTGCCGGATGTTGACATGATTTCGATGTTTAAAGAATCGGCGGCACATGCTGGTGGTTTCATGAAGAAGTGGGGGGTTGATTACGGTCATTCCAGCATTAAAGAGCATGCTTTTGCCCAATTCTGCATTGAAGGTGTATCTCGCTGGTTTACAGAAATTCTAGAAACGGTGCAGGCGGCGAAATGGCTATCTTTTACGGAATTTAGCCTTCGCTACCAGAAGCCGCAGGACTTCGTTGTTCCGCGGGAATTGGATCAGCATCCAGAATTAAAGGAACACTATATCACCTTTGGCAAAGAATGCTTTCGGAAATATGAAGAGCTTGTTCCGCTTTTCTTTGCCTTGATTAAAGCAAAACACCCTGGCATGAAAGACAGTGCTGTAGAAAAGCTTGCGTATGAAAATGCGCGCAATGTGCTGCCTCTGGCCACTAAATCAAACGTAGCTGTCACCGGCAATGCTCGTGCCATTTCCGACGCGATTGCGGAAATGCTATCACATGAAGGGTATAGCAGCGAAGTGGTGGAGATAGCGCAGAAAATTCGCAAGCATACGACCGAAGTGCTGCCTTCGCTTATCAGCCATACGGAAGCGACGCCGTATCTTTGCTCTTATATGGCAGAGTTTTATCAGCGTCGTGTGCAGGAACCGGAAACATTGCCGGTGTATAACGGCCCGTTTGTGGAAGTGACGAAAGACGCCGCAGCGCTTGCGTTTACACGCTCGGATGATATGGTGCTGGGCGATCTGGCAAAGATGAACCGATTCAGCGAACTTCCCGCCATCATGCGCGCATTTGGTAAGCGTGTGGCGGTGACATGCTCCGAAGGCTGTCATCACCAGATTATCCGGCATCGTGCGTTCGACTTTTCACTTCAACTTCCGGATACGCGTTACGGCTTGATTCTTCCACAAGAAGCAGTGGAAGCATCCGGCACGCCAGAAGCGGAGCGCATCATCAATACATTGCTGACTATGCGGGCAGAGTCGCACCGATTGTACAATGAATTGGTGGAGAACGGCTTAATTGGCATCGCGCCATATGTTGTCTTGAACGCTAACGCGCGCCGATTGCCGTTTTATGCAAACATGTACGGACTGGCCCATTTCGTGACGCTGCGTAAGGAAGAATACGCACAGGATGAAATTCGCAGCGTGGCCTTTCAACTTGAACGCATTTTCCATGATATGGAACATTCTTTGCCTGGATTTGAGATGGATCGGCATTTGAAGAAATAAAAAAGCGCTTAGGGCGTTGGGCTACATGTTTTGTCCGTTCGCTATTCACGAACTTTCCCTTCTTTCTGTTGCTTAATTGCTTAAAAAGTAAACTCGATCGCAAAGCTGTTCTCTAAGCGGAGCACACAAAACATCTTGGTCGCTTAAGACACAAGATAGTTGTGTGCTCTTTTCCACTTTTTAACGGCTTTGTTGCAGTACAAAAGGAAAAATCGCGCAAAAAATCAATCAAGCCCGGGAAGAAGAGGTGAATGGATAAGTTGCTTAACATGAGAACCTAGGCGCTTTTTTTTGCACTCTTAGCCAGATAAAGCGAATATGTTATAAGATACAGTCCCATGAATACAATCGAAATACGATACATGACCGCGTAGCTGGTTGCCGTTGCTATGGTGCCGAGCAGCATAGCACCCGCGCCGATTCCCAGATCAAATCCGGAGAAGAACGTGCCGTTGGCGGCGCCACGCCGGTTGGGTGCCACCCTGTTAATCGTCCACGCCTGTAAGGTCGGCTGAATAGCGCCAAACCCGATGCCGTAGAATACAGAAGCAAGAATAAGTGACAACAAATTATTGGAATAAGATAAAAACAGCAATCCTACAGCTGTGAAGAATGCCCCTGGCAGCAGGATCCATACGTGTCCACGCCGATCAAACAGTTTGCCCGCCACAGGACGGACGATCATAACCATGAGAGCGTGAGTCAGAAAGAACCATCCTACGTTTGTAATTCCTGCTTCTTTGCCGAACAGCGTAATAAAGGTAACAATCCCGCCATATGTAAGCCCGAGCATTATTGCAAGAAATGAAGGAAATAGCGCCTTTACCTCTAACCATTCATCGAGTCGGTTACGATGTTTTGGCTCCGGAGAAGGAACGAAAACAGAAACATCTGGATAGCGAATGATCTGGGAAAGCAGAAAGCTTATCACAGCAAGCAATGTAGAAACAAAAAACAGCATTCCGAAGCCGGTTTTTTCTACAAGCCAGATGCCAAACAGCGGTGCAAGCGCCATCGCCAGCGTAGAAGAAAGGCCATAGTATCCCATGCCTTCTCCACGTCGTTGCGCCGGAATAATGTCAGAGACGACCGTTCCGAAGGAGGTGGTAGCAATTCCCCATCCGATGCCATGAATGACTCGCAGACTTAAAATAAGAAATACGGTTGTTGTCCAGTAGTAACCTGCCACCGAAAGAATGAAAATAAGCAGACCGATAGCCATTACTTTTCTCCTGCCGAGCGTGTCAAGTGCTTTTCCGGCGAACGGGCGAGCAAGCAGAGCGAATACGGTAAAAATCCCGATAACAAGCCCAATAGAGAATTCGTTGCCGCCGCTTTGCTCCACATATACAGGAAGCGTTGGGATTAACATTTGAAAGCTGGTAAACAGAAATAGGTTCGATAGGGTTGTCAATATAAAATCCCGGGTCCAAAGGGCGGGAGAAACGTCAGTTCGCGAGGGAGCTTTCATATGCTCATCTCCTTTTTGAGAATGCTTTACCGTAATTTTACGATAATCTCGATAGAATGTCCTTTCATTATATATATGGTTTTGTCAGAAAACGTGTCTTCTAACCAAGAGGAAGCAGGGGTTTTTGTTTGCGTAAAGTGAATCGAAAGAGCAGGAGCGAGAGGGAAAGGGAGGGGAAAACATGAAGAGAAAGCCTTCGCATTTTGCTATGCTAGAGACGGCGCAAACATGATAGGCATACCGGATAGACCGTGGCAGCGTGTTGCTTGCCCCGTTTCCTTTCATATCGAGTAAACATCAGCTTAATATACAGATATATTTCGATAGGTTGCAAAAAAATTCAACAAAATGTGTCTAAATTGTGAACTTTTTCTTCTAATTCTTCTCTTTTTCGATATAATTCGATAAACTGTAAACGTTGTTAGTGGAAAGAGATAGAAAGAAAAAGATTTCCTTAATTATAAGAGGTGGCCTATTATATAGAAAATTTTACTTGCCGAATCCACAGTAACGTGGAACGGGGGACAATTTATTTTTGGGGTGGATCCGTGCAAGCGGAAAGAGACCTTCTCCTCTTAACCCGTCAACTAACCTCGTAGGCATGAAGGGAGTAAAACTAGGCTATGAAAAAAAAGAAAATTATGATATTTGCGATTTCTGGGACAATCGCTCTTAGCGCTTTGTTTGCGCCTATAGGTACCCGTACAGCTTCCGCAGCCGAAAATTCTCTTGTGGAGATAGCAAAAAGTTTAATAGGAACGCCTTATAAGTGGGGGGGAACCACCAAAAGTGGTTTTGACTGTTCCGGATTTTTGAATTATCTCTTCAAAAGAGAAAAGATTTCTTTGCCGCGTACGGCAGCTGCTATGTATCAGAGAGGAACACCGGTTTCTCGTTCTCAGTTACGTACGGGTGATTTGGTATTTTTCAAGACGTCCCGTCGTGCTCCTGTAACACATGCGGGTATGTATATTGGAGACGGGAAATTTATTCATTCTTCCAGCGGCCGTGGTGTTGCTATTAATGATATTAATGATAAATATTACTGGGGAAAACGTTATGTAGGCGCGAAGCGCATCTTGAAATAAGCGGAGTATTTATTTACATACATCTTGCTATTAACTCCTAACTGCCATAAGGACGGTTGGGGGTTTTTTAATTTTTTACGGATGCCCCCCATAAACACGTTATTTAGCTCGAAGAAAATAATTAAGTGGGAACCATATATTTACTGGTTTGCTAACTTCCGAAGGCCATCAGGATACGTTAGATTGGATGGTGATAACATAAAAAATTACTGGTAGAAATAAAGCGGCGTAAGCAGGCTTTATTTATATGAAAATAGTAAGGGAAAGGTGGGTTTTCATCATGAAACGAAAATTTACCAAGCTAGCGTTGGCTATGGGTTTGTCACTAAGTGTGGTTTCTGTAGCTTCCGCGGCCAACTTCAAAGACTTCGACAACTTTTACTGGGCGAAACCCGCAGTGGATAAATTAGTAGCAGAAGGGATTGTGTCCGGTTATAAAGACGGAACGTTTAGACCAGGCAAACAAGTGTCCCGCGCAGAATTTGTAACAATGGCCAACAAGGCGTTTGGCAAGTTCAATGAAAATGCAATTGTTGATTTTAGCGATGTGCATAAGTATCAATGGTTCTATCAGCAAGTTGCTTCCGCTTATCAAGCAGGTTATGTCACCGGATATCAGGGCAAGTTTGCACCGAATAAGCCCATTACACGTTTTGAGGCGGCAGTTATGATGGCACGTCTGCTAGAACTGGATGTGACAAAAGTCGACACCGCGCAAAAGCTTGATGATTTTAATCAAATACCGGTGTGGGCGGTCGGCAGCGTCTCTGCTCTGGTAGACAAGAAAGTGATGAAAGGATATACGGATAACACCTTCCGTGGAGCTAAATATATTACACGCGCAGAAGCGGCTGTGTTGATTGAACAAGCGCGCGCATATCTCTATGGTAAACTAAAGTAATATTGGTATATTTTGTGGCGTTATACTTCTTCCGGCCTGAAAGCGGTGCTTTCAGGCTTTTTGTTTGCTCCCGCTTTCCACAAAGAAGCTATTCTGTTCGCTCCACTTTGGTAAAAGCGGTGCTGGATAGAATGTCTTTTAGTCCTAGACTGCCGGCTTTGGGCATATATTGCAGCAAGGGGGTGGAAACATGGGAAGGAAGAGATGGCGCGGAAGAAACGTTCGTTCCCCGATCCCTTCGAAATATATGTTTTTAATTTCCCTCCTGATTTTTTTGGGTCTTACTTTTCAAACATTCTACTATATAGAGAAAAATATAGAGCCGGCCATTCGTGAAATCGCCCGCATCCGGACGGAGCAACTAGCGACCAAAGTGATTCATGATGCTATCGGTCAAAAAATAATTAAAGATGTTAACTTTAAAGAACTTGTGCAGCTAAAGGAAGATAAAGAGGGAAAAATCCAGGCCGCCATTTTTAACCATAATGAATATACGCGTATTGCGTTGGACACGATGGAAAATGTGACCCATGCGTTGAAAAACTTAGAAGAGGTGCCGCAGACACTTCCGCTAGGTCAGGCGCTGAAGAGCAATTTGTTGGCACAACTAGGCCCCGACTTGCCACTTACGCTTGTACCATTCGGAAGCGTGCATGTCGAATTGGAACCGAGAATGAAAGAAGCAGGCATTAACATGGTATTGATTACAGTTGTTATTATTATCCAGACAAAGGTAAAAATTGTGATTCCTTTTGCAACGCAGCCGGCGATTGTAAAAATGGAAATCCCAGTTTCAAACGCGCTTATCGTCGGAAATGTGCCCCAATTTTACTATGACGGCAAAGGACGGCCGACAGGAAGCGAAATTCCGGGCGTACAACCACCCAGTATCGTGCCTCCTGTACAAACCAATAGCATAGAAATTCAGAAATAGTGGATGCATAGGTTTAGCCAAAATCATTTTTGGGAATAATATAATTATTAGCTTTAAAAATTTTTCTCTCTCTCTTTCTCCCCCTTATTTTTCCACTGCAAGAACGGCAGTGGATTTTTTTTTGTCTTTATGATTAGGAATAAAATGGGTAATTAAGATAATTCTATCGAACAAAGTATTGTGATATATTGTAAAATAGAAAAGAAGGATGTAAGCGATTTCACAGCTGGTTGTAAGAGTGGAAATAGAAGATGAATAAACAGACAGCATAAAAAGGAAGGATAAAGAGAAAGCGGCAAGGCTGGCATAGAAAACTAGGCAAAAGAAAGCATATGTAGTATGTTGAGAAGAATGAATGCTCATTCAATAAAATTACATAAATGAAGAGGTGGGATAGCGTGAACATGTTATGGGGACTCTTGGGGATTCTTGTTGTGCTCGGGATCGCATTCTTATTTTCTAATAACAAAAAGTCGATTAAACTGAGGCCCGTGCTGGGTGGTTTGGCGATTCAACTAGTATTTGCATTTATCGTCCTGAAATGGGAAACAGGGAAAAAGTGGCTGGAAAAATTAACGATGATCGTTACAGAAATTACGGGTTACGCAAATGAAGGAGTTAAATTCTTATTTGGCGGTTTATATACGCCCCAATCCGGAATTACTTTCGTATTTGCATTCCAGGTATTAACCGTTGTTATCTTTTTTTCCGCTCTGATTTCCGTGCTTTATTATCTCGGCATTATGCAATTGATTATTCGAATTATCGGAGGTGCGTTGTCGTGGCTGCTTGGAACGAGTAAAGCGGAATCAATGTCCGCTGCCGCAAACATTTTTGTCGGACAGACGGAGGCACCGCTTGTTGTTCGTCCCTACATCGCGACAATGACCAATTCGGAATTGTTTGCGGTGATGACCGGTGGACTGGCCTCGGTGGCGGGTTCTGTGCTTGTGGGCTACTCGCTGCTTGGCGTGCCATTGGAATATTTACTGGCAGCCAGCTTTATGGCGGCACCGGCCGGCCTTGTGATTGCAAAAATTTTCGTGCCGGAGACGAAAATACCGGAAACCGCTCCGGGAAGCAAATTGGAGTTCAAAATGGATGAGGACTCGGAATCGGTTAACGTTATTGACGCTGCTGCGCGCGGCGCAAGCGTCGGTTTGCACCTTGCGCTTAATATTGGAGCTATGCTGCTTGCTTTTATTGCGCTTATCGCTCTCATTAACGGGGGATTGGGCATTATCGGTGGCTGGTTTCATTACGAAGGATTATCTTTGCAGAAGATTCTCGGATTTATTTTTGCCCCTCTTGCATTTGCGGTCGGTGTGCCATGGTCTGAGGCGATCATGGCCGGAGGCTTTATTGGTGAGAAGCTTGTATTAAACGAGTTTGTAGCCTATACTGATTTCGCTCCGCAAATTAAGAATCTTACACCGAAAACGGTAGCGATTGTCAGCTTTGCGCTCTGCGGCTTTGCCAATCTGTCCTCCATGGCGATCCTTTTGGGCGGGCTCGGAAGCTTAGCGCCGAACCGGAGGCAGGATATTGCGCGTCTCGGGCTGCGGGCCGTGGCGGCCGGTATGCTCGCTTCACTGTTAAGTGCGGCAATGGCTGGTATGCTTGTGTAAAGAAAAGTAAAGGGAGGTCTGTCGTATGAGGATGGTTGATTTAATCGAAAAGAAGCGGGACGGAAAAGAATTAAGCAAAGCGGAAATTGATTTTATTATTCAAGGTTATACGAAAGGCGACATTCCTGATTACCAGATGTCTGCCCTAGCGATGGTGATTTTCTTCCGTGATATGACACAAGAGGAGCGAGCGCATTTAACAATGGCGATGGTGGAATCGGGCGATCAGATTGATTTGTCAGCGATCGAGGGGATCAAGGTGGATAAGCATAGCACCGGCGGCGTAGGGGATACAACGACGCTTGTTCTTGCCCCGCTGGTAGCTTCGCTTGGCGTGCCGGTGGCCAAAATGTCCGGGCGTGGTCTTGGTCATACTGGCGGCACCATTGATAAGCTGGAATCAGTTCCGGGATTTCATGTAGAAATTGATAATCAACAGTTTAATGAGCTTGTCAACAAAAATAAAGTCGCTGTTGTGGGACAGAGCGGCAACTTAACTCCTGCGGACAAAAAATTATACGCATTGCGTGATGTTACCGCGACGGTAAATTCGCTCTCGCTTATCGCAAGTTCTATTATGAGCAAAAAAATCGCGTCTGGCGCTGATGCTATCGTCCTTGATGTAAAGACGGGTAGCGGTGCGCTTATGAAAGAGCTAGAACAGGCGCGCGAACTTGCGCGGGCGATGGTGGATATCGGGAATCGTGTGGGTCGTCAGACGATGGCGATCATTTCGGATATGAGCCAGCCGTTAGGTTATGCGGTGGGCAATGCCCTGGAAGTAAAAGAGGCAATTGATACGTTGCGTGGCCATGGACCAAAAGATTTGGAAGAGCTTTGCCTGACGCTGGGCAGCTATATGGTATATCTTGGAGGAAAAGCGCAAAGCCCGGAAGAAGCGAGAGAGAGATTAAAAGAAGCGATCGCGAACGGTCAGGCACTTGAAAAGTTTAAAACATTTTTGTCTGCTCAAGGTGGAGATGCTTCAGTTATCGATGATCCATCCAGATTGCCGACAGCAAAATATGTATTCGAAGTGGCAGCGCCGGCAGAGGGTTATATCGCTTCCATTCAGGCGGACCGGATCGGCACAGCAGCAATGTTGCTCGGCGCAGGTCGTACAACCAAAGATTCAGCTATTGATTTGGCGGTTGGCGCCGTGCTGCGGAAAAAGGTTGGCGACACCGTACAGAAAGGTGAACCGCTTGTGGCGATTCACAGCAATCGCGAAGACATAGCCGACGTAAAGAGAATGATTGAGGATGCGTACAGAATTACACCAGATGCAGTTAGTGCTCCTCCGCTCATTTACGACGAAATCCGTGCATAAAAATATGGAAAAGTCCTGCGGAAAGACCGTAGGACTTCTTTGTGGGCCCACCGGGTTTTGGGGTGTTTACATTTCCAGCTTTTTATTTCATCGAAAGCATATTTGATAATATAAAGGCTATTGTCTAATTAATCTGAAGAAGGTAAAATGACGTACTTGGGTGGTAATATAAAAACAACACCAATCTAGGGTAAAATCAACTCATACAGTGGGAGATGTTAACAACATGGAAGCACATGAAACAACCTACTATGATGCTGTTATTGTAGGCGGTGGATTGGCCGGCTTATCGGCCGCAGCTTATTTGTCCAAGAAGGGAAAGAAAGTTGTTGTATTAGAACGCGGTAACCTTGGTGGAAGGGCCGTCACGCTAAAAATTAAAGGCTTCGCGTTTAACTTTGGTGCACATGCGATTTATGGCCGCGATACTTCCGTGCTCCGCAAATTTGAGAAAGAGTTAGCTATTCACATCGACTGGAGAGATTTTCAGCCCAACAAGGCGAAATATGACATCGGTGACAGATTAACGGATGTGCCTGCCAATATTCAAGGTTTGTTCAGCACTTGCGTATTGAACAGCATGGGTAAAATCAAATTCACGTTTGAAATTTTCAAAACGATGCTGCATATGGAGAAAGGACATCCGCACCTCTCCATTGCAAAGTGGATGGAGGAAAAAGAAATTAGTCCTGACGTCAAGGATATGATGTTAACTCTTGCTTCCTCTAACTTCTTTACCCGGGAACCGGAACGAATTCCGTCCGATGTATTCTTTAATTATTATCAGCGCCTGTTTACAACCAACAAGCCAGTTGCATACATTGGCGGCGGCTGGCAAGCGCTTATTAATGAGTTTGTTCGCGTTATCGAAGAAAATGGTGGTACCATTATTACGAAGGCAAAGGCGGAAGCGGTGGAGGCAGAGAATGATCGCGTGATAGCTGTACAGACAACACAAGGGATGTTCAGAGGCCATGAGTTCCTGTTTTGCATTCCGCCGAAAGAGCTGGAGAAAATTGTAGTAGGTACAAAAATCGAACATTTTATTAAGCAATACTCAAGCTATGAGCCGAGTTATGTATATGTGTACGATGTCGGTTTAGCAAAGCGGATCGATGTGCCATACACGTACATTTACGATAAGAAGAATAAAATGTTTATCACCGACATTTCACACTATGACGAAACATGTGTGCCGGAAGGCGGCCAATTACTACAGGCTATTGCATACCTAACAGAAGAAGATCTGAAAGATAAAGAAAAAATTCAGGAATATCACGAAAAAATCGAAGCGCTTTATGATAAACACTTCGCCGGCTGGCGTGAACAGCTGGTGGTGCCACGCGTATCCAAGCGCGCCGCTGCGCAGGAGATTAAGTGGACGATGACCCAGAAACCGATGCCGCTTTATTTGCCGGATTACCGAAATGTATTCTTTGCGGGCGATTGGTGCGAAGGCAAAGGGCAATTGTCAGAACTGTCGTTTCACAGTGCGTATGAATCGAGCAAACTCATCTTGCAAAAATATTCTTACGTATGAAAAAACGAAAAAGCGTAATGGGGTAGGTTTATAACTGGGTAAAAAGGGGAAGAATAAAAAGTAGTTATAGGAATAAGTGTCTCCCTATATTCTCCCCCTTTTTCTTTGCCGCCTTATTTAGGCGGCTTTTTTTCTTTGTTAGAAAAAACTTATAAAAGACTAAATTTATAGACAAAAAATCCGATAACTTAATTCCTAGATAAAAATAAAATTATGAAACGAATTTACCAAATAGAAGATAGGGGAGAGTGTGATGAAAAAAGTGCGAAAAACAATTAAAAACAAATTAATCTATGCTTTTGCCGTCCTTTTGCTTCTTCCAACGCTTGTCCTTGGCATAACCGCTTATAAGACAGCAGAACGGAAAGTAAATGAACAAATTGTACGCAGTGCAAAAGAAAATATAGAATTAATGGATAAATTTATTACCCGAACGATAGAGCCTGCGATAAAGGAGGCTGAGTATCTGGCCGCCACGCTTGAGAGAACATCTGGAGAAAACCAAGCGCAAATGTTGCAGAATATTAACACATTTCAGTCGCTCCATCCTGAGATGTTGCACACGTTTGTAGGCTTAAAAAACGGACAAATGCTAGTTACACCTTTTGATCTTCCAGATGGATATGATCCCCGCACCAGCATTTGGTATAAGCAAGCAATGAACAGTCCCGGGAAAGTGTTTATTACAGAACCGTATGTAGATACAGGAACAAAGGATATCGTCGTCACTATTTCTGTTGCATTGCAACAGGGAGGAGGTGTAGTGGGTCTAGATGTAAATTTGAAAGCGTTATCTGACAATATTAAACAGATTAAAATTGGTAGAGAGGGTTACGCATTTATTCTGGATCAGGCGAAAAAAGTTGTTTCTCATCCGGTACACAAAGCGGGTGAAAAGGCTGACTTTGCTGGGGTTGAACCTATTTTTGCTTCACATTCCGGGGATTTTGAATACGAGGTGGAAGGTCAGGAAAGCCATGTCTTTTTTACGACGAATCAATTAACAGGTTGGAAACTTGCCGGTGTGATAAGTGTGGATGAAGCGAAGAGTGAAGCGAGCCCAATTTTCGTTGTTATGCTTATTGTGTTGATTGCTGCACTACTATACGGAATTTTACGAAGCTACTTTGTTATTCGTTCTATTATGGTACCGCTGAGAAGTATAAAAGAAATCGCTCATCGGATTAGCGAAGGGGATTTGCGTGAACGGATTCAGGTACATACAAACGATGAATTCGGCGAATTAGGCGAAAGCTTCAATTATATGGCGGATTCGTTGTCCGCAATGATCCGCGAAGCGCACGAGAAATCAGAACAGCTCGCCGCTTCATCCCAACAACTAAACGCAAGCGCTGATCAGACAAATCAGGCGACCGAACAAATTACTTCGGTGATGCAAGAAGTAGCCGCCGGCTCAGAACGTCAGGTGGAAGGGATAGAGAAAACTGCACGAACGATTAACGAAATGTCTGTGAATGCCCGGGAAATGGCTTCTCGTGTGCAAGCGGTAAATGCTGTGGCGCTTCAGGCAAACGATATGTCAATAAAAGGAAATCAGGTGATTCAGCAGGTAGTGGGCCAGATGCAGTCCATCGATGCGACAGTACGGGGCTTAGCCGGAATGGTGCAGGGACTTAGTCAGCGTTCACAAGAAATTGGGAAAATTATAGAAGTGATTACAACGCTTTCAAACCAAACGAATTTGCTTGCGTTGAATGCCGCCATTGAAGCGGCGCGTGCTGGTGAGCATGGCCGCGGATTTGCGGTGGTAGCTGATGAAGTGCGTAAATTGGCTGAGCAGTCCACGGAATCAGCCGGCAAAATTGCATCCCTTATTCATTCCATCCAACAGGAAACAGCAGCTGCTGTCCAATCGATGACCACCGGCACTCAAGAAGTAGAACATGGAATGCGGGTTGTAGATGAAGCTGGCCAATTATTTGCGCAAATCCAGAAGTCTGTTGCGGAATCGGCCACCGAATTTCAGAAAGTACTGGCGGCGGTGGAAGAAGTGGCGAACGGCACCAAAGAGGTTGCGGCTACGGTAGAAATGATGTCACGCATTATTGACGCAAACTCTGGTGACATTCAGACCGTGTTCGCGGCAACAGAAGAACAGCTGGCGTTTATGCAGGAGATTTCTGCTTCTTCTACTTCATTGGCGAAAATGGCGGATGAATTGCATGGACTGGTTCGCAAATTTATTTTGTAGCCGTTTTTTACGCCGTCAGTCATATGATTGACGGCTTTTTCCTACTATAATGATAAGTAGAAAACAGGCAGGGAGGAATGGACAACTATGGCGCAGAACAAGGCGGAGATGACGAACAAGTTTCGCACGTATGTGCGAAAGATGGCTGACTATAAAGAAGCGGTCGCAGTATTGAGTTGGGATGTAATGACGTGCGCTCCTGTGCGCGGTAAAGAACAACGGGCGGAAGTTATCGGGATGCTGTCCACAGAGCTTTTTAAACTTGGCATTGCTCCGGAAATGGGCGAGATGCTGGATAACCTTTCCGATACAGATACGTATGAAGCATTGGACCCGGTAACACAGGCAATGGTGCGAGAGCTAAAAAAGGAATACGACAAAAATAAAAGCATTCCGGCGGATTTGTTTCAAGCGTATACGGTGCTGACGGCGAAGGCGCAGGTTATCTGGGAAGAAGCAAAGCGAAACAACGATTTTGTGGCGTTTCAGCCGTATCTGGAGCAGATCATTGATCATCTAAACCAATTCATTGATATTTGGGGATATGAAGGTCATCGGTACAATACGCTTCTGGATCGTTATGAACCGGGAGTTACAGTTGAAATGATCGATCCGTTGTTTGCTGATTTGCGAAAAAAATCGGTGGAATTGTTGGAAAGAATTCAGGCGAACGGCAAGCCTTCGGATACTTCCTTCTTGCGGAAGCATTACCCGGCCCAGGCTCAGCGTGAGTTCAGCAAGTTTGTATTGCAAAAAATCGGTTACGATTTTACTGCTGGACGGCTCGATGAAAGCGCCCATCCATTCTCGACCGGACTTAATCTTGGGGATGTGCGGATCACGACGAAGATCTACGAGCATGACTTGCAAATGGCGTTGTATAGTTCTATCCACGAGGTCGGACATGCGATATACGAGCAGAACATTGCGCCTGAATTGGCCGGGACATTGCTTTGGGAAGGTGCATCCATGGGTATCCATGAATCGCAATCCCGTTTTTGGGAAAATATAATAGGGCGCAGCGAAGCGTTTTGGAGTTGCTTTTATTCGGAAGCGGCCGCCATGTTCCCGGGGCCATTCGCCGGCGTTTCTGTGAATGCGGTATACCGAGCGGTCAATCAGGTACAACCGTCGCTTATACGGATTGAAGCCGACGAGTTGACATACAATTTACATATTATGCTGCGTTATGAACTGGAGAAGGCGCTGATTACCGGTGATTTACGGGTGGCTGACTTGCCTGGAGCATGGGCGGAAAAAATGAGCGACTACCTAGGCATTACGCCTCCTAATGACGCACAAGGCGTGCTACAGGATGTACACTGGTCAGGGGGAGATTTCGGATATTTTCCTACCTATTCACTGGGCAATATTTACGCGGCACAATTGGAAGCAGCGCTTTCCCGGGATATTCCAGATTACAGGGAAGCAGTGCGCCAGGGTGAGTTTGGCATCATTACGCGCTGGATGAAGGAGAAAGTGCACCGCCACGGTAAAATGTTGCTTCCGGCAAAAATAATCAGAGAAGCGACCGGCGAAGGAATCAATGCCACTTATTTAATCGCTTATTTGGAGAAAAAGTATACAGATGTCTATGAGCTTGCATAATTCAACTTTTTTTCGTTTTGTTACATTATGATATAAATAAATTTGGGGCAAAGGATGAAGAAAGAATATGGATAAAGTTCTTTTTCTTAAAAGCTTTCTGCGCTCCCCTCTCCAAGTGGCCAGCATTATTCCGAGTTCCCCGTTCCTCGTGAAACATATTACGAGCTATATTAATGAAAGGAAGCCGCGGATCGTTGCAGAACTAGGCGCGGGTACAGGGGTGCTGACAAAGGCGCTGGATGGAAAATGTCCGTCCATTGAATCGCTGCTCGTATTTGAAAACGAGGAAAACCTGAATCGGCATTTACAGGAGCAATTTCCACATCTGCGGATATACACGGATGCCTTTAATCTTCCTGAAGTAATGCAGGAACGAAACATAGAGCACCTTGATTGTATTGTATCGGCCTTGCCTGTTTCTTGGTTTTCGGCTCAACAAATCGAACAGTTGCTGGATATGGTTCACAGCCATCTAAAGCCAGGCGGCGATTTCATCATGTTCCAGTTTTCGTTGCAGATGCGAAAGCATTTAAAACGAAAGTTTAATCATATTTCCATTCAATATGTACCATTAAATTTTCTCCCAGCCTTTGTATATTTCTGCCGCAAACAGTAAAAAATCTGCCCTGCGTTTACTGGCAGGGCAGATTTTTTTCGGAGTTTGGCTAGGGCGTATTACTTTTGATAATGACTCGGGTTCCGATTGGAATGTTGCTGTACAGCCATTCGACATCCTTATTTTGCATGCGGATGCAGCCTTGACTGACATGATGGCCGATGCTAGCAGGATTATTCGTCCCATGAATCCCGTATTTATACCCGCCGGTGTTTTGTATGTTGAGCCCGAGCCATCTTGTACCCAACGGGTTTTGTGGACTGCCGCCAGGCACGTTCTTTGGCAGATACCACGGGTTTTCTACTTTTGTCACGATTTTGAATTCGCCTTCAGGTGTTAAATTTTTGTTTTTGCCCGTCGCGACTGAAAACACATACACTGGTACATCGTTCAGAAAAATGGTCAGGCGGTTGGTTGTTTTGTTAATTTCGATATGCACTTCATCTTCTAAGGCAGAAGCAGGACAGATAAGGATTGTGTAAAATAATAGGGAAAAGAGGAACCATAGTGGAAAATATTTGCGCATCGTCACTTCCTCCTTTTCCCTTTATTTTTTCTTTTTCTTTTTGTTTTTGTATTCTTCCTTCTCCCAGCGTTTTAGCATTGGATATGGATCGTAAGAATATTCGGTTTTGCCATTATCCCGGTAGACACCGTAATGCAAATGCGGCGGGAACTTGCCGGATGTACCGGGCTTGCCGTATCCTGAACTGCCGACATAACCGATAACGTCTCCCGGTTTGACCACATCACCTACTTTGAATTTTTTGTTAAAGCCATTGAGATGGGCGTAATAATGGTAAAGGGCGTCCACATCCCTTATTCCTATGCGCCAGCCTCCGTATGGATTCCAGCCCATTGTTTCGATAATACCGTGCTTGGTAGCGCGTACGGGGGTACCGTACCCAGCGAAAATATCGGTTCCTTCGTGGATGCGCCGTCCGCCCCAACCGCGCGGATCACCCCAGGTGCTACGGTAGCTGTAATTATAATGAAGCGGCACTGGAAAAGCGCTGCCGGTCAGATGCAGTGTGTTGTAGTACTGGTAGATAGTGGCGAGATTGGAAATGATCTCGACGTTTTTGTCGCGTGTGTAATATTGCCAAAGTGCGATGCGAATATCATCCTCTGTGAAGCCGAACTCCGTTAGGTAACTGGCCATGGTATATGCGACATCAAGATCATTGTTTCGGTCTGCTTTGCCATCTCCGTCTCCGTCTTTGCCAAGACCGCCGAAAAATGAGATGGTCGACGGAGATGTATCCTCCGGATTTGGATTCAGAAAACCGCTCCAGATTTCAGGAGAAAAAACGATGCCGAGTTTACGCTGCTTTGCTTCAGGTGAGACATTTTTTCCCTTCTTTTTCACATGTTTGTGAATACTGCGCTCATATTGGTCGACGGCGGCCAGATAATACCAAGGCACGCCGGTGATGGCTTGCATATGCTCAAACAGCAGTTGCCTTTCACGTGCTTCTGCCTCCGCAGAACCGTGAGAAGCAGCCCATACGGGGGCAGGAATAAGGCAAAGGATGCAGACGATAATAAGTAGAAATGCTCTTTTACACCACATATGGCCCTCCCGTGATAACGTGTTTATATCTTGGCCTTAGTGTGTGCAAAGGCACTGATTTTATAACGGGAGGAACGGGAAGAATATGACAATAAAACCCATTGGAAGCAGGTTTGGATTGCTTTAGTGCTTGGGCTTTTTTACAATAGGGAAGAGGAACTTGATAAGAGAATGGAGATGAGCGCTTCATGTCAGAACGAAAGCCAGAATGGCTAAAAATTAAACTAAATACGGGTGAAAACTTCAAAGAGCTCAAACGAATGATGCGCGGCAAAACGTTGCATACAGTTTGTGAAGAAGCGCGCTGTCCGAATATATATGAATGTTGGGCCAATCGGACCGCAACGTTTATGATCCTTGGTGATTTGTGTACTCGTGCTTGTCGGTTTTGCGCCGTAAAAACGGGGCTTCCGACGGAGCTTGATTTGGCTGAGCCGGAACGCGTGGCGGAAGCGACAGAACAGATGGGGTTGAGACATGTGGTCGTCACGTCTGTAGCCCGCGATGACTTGAAAGATGGCGGAGCGTCTATTTTTGCTGAGACGATTAAAGCGATCCGAAAACGTATGCCACTCTGCAGTGTGGAAGTGTTGATTCCAGACTTTCTTGGCAATTGGGATGCATTGAAAGTTGTTATGGATGCCAGACCGGATATTTTAAACCATAATATTGAAACGGTAGAACGTCTATCAGATCGTGTTCGCTCGAAAGCGAAATATAACCGCACGCTGGAACTTCTGGCTAAGGCAAAAGAGTTCCAACCGGATATTCCAACAAAGTCAAGCATTATGATCGGTGTTGGGGAAACAATGGAGGAAATTCTGAAAACGATGGACGATTTGCGACGTGTGGATGTAGATATATTGACTATCGGACAATATCTTCAGCCGACGCCGAAACATCTGCCAGTGAAGAAGTTTTATCATCCGGACGAGTTTGCACAGTTAAAAGACGAAGGAATGAAGCGAGGTTTCAAGCATGTAGAGTCCGGCCCATTGGTACGCAGTTCATACCATGCGCACGAACAGGTAGAGTCGGCTGCTAAAGCATTGTGAATCGGAAGCAATGTAACAAGCCCTGCCGCAGGATGCGGAAGGGCTTATGTTGCGTTATTTCTTCATATGATGCGTACGCATTGGTTTTCCAGATTTGCTGCTGCTGGATTTATTGCTTTCGGTATTTGTGGAGAGGTTATGCATGGAATTGGCTTTATGACCAATCATTTGTTCGAACTCCTGATCGGTTTTTGTGCCCATTTGCATCGCGTTTTTGTATACTTTGTCGATGGTGTTTTGATCGTTCGTTGTGTACACTTTATAATAACGTGGAGATACGTTTTCGCAACCTTTTTGTACTTTTTCCAGTATTGTTTGCGCAGCAGATGGACTTAGACCGGATGTATCGCAGCCCACAAAAATTTGGTTATCAGTCGTAAGCACAGTCGCTCGCTTTACACCGGGTATTTGTTTGGCGACCTTGGCGACGGCGGAAGCCAGCATTTGGCGGTCAACGTATACGTTTGGTGTAGCTGTATCATAGTTAGCTTGTATACCCTGATACAAGGTATTACCGTTTGGTGCGTTGTAATTTTGCACGCCCATACCGTTATACGTACGGCCATTACCGGCTTGGTTGTCGCCGAGGTGGACGAAGCCGATGGTCGGCTGGTTGCTACGGGTTCCCACGTTATAGTTTTTCGTGTCTGGTCTGTAAATGGAATACGGATATGCATTGTTACCTACAATGGTATTCGTACCGTATTTACCCGTACTGTATACGCGCTGCCCATTGTTATTAATTCCCATATCATTCAGGCCTTGTGTGCGAAGCATTCTGTCCCTTGAATCGCGCAGTACACCCGGGCGGTAATTTGTTTGATCTTTAATGATACCGTTACGGTACGTATCGTAGCGGCCGTCCCCTACATTGTGGTAACGGTAGATCGTACCGGGCGGGTTGTTAGGGCCAACGCTTAGTGGGCGGTATTGGTTTGTGCGCGTATTATCCGCTGCCGGAGAGCAAGCGGCCAGCGAAACAGCAAGACCTACTACAGAAAGTACGGATAAGATTTTTTTCATTGTACCACCTCCTATCCTGTAGGTTGCCCGCCGGATTGGGGAGTTTTCGTGGGAATTTTGTGTGCAACGCCAAAAATTGTGGTAAAATAGGAGACGCGCGCCACCATGCATATTACTGATGGCCCGAGAGGAGGCAACTGAAGTGATACGGGTCCAGGATCAGGTCTACGAGCTAATTGAGGAAAATAAAAACGGGTTCAACCAGGAAGCGTTCAGAGAACGGTATAGTGACATTTTAAGTAAGTTCGACTACATCGTGGGCGACTGGGGATACGGTCAGCTTCGGTTGAAAGGTTTTTTTGAAGACACAAACCGTAAAGCGCCCTTTGACGCGCGAATTAGCTTTTTCGACGAGTATATTATGGAGTATTGCAATTTTGGATGCGCGTATTTTCTGCTGAAAAAAGTAAAGCAAGCAGATCATCTGCCAGAAGTGGAAGAAATTGATGATCCGGAAGGGGAAGAATCGGCAGAGAGGCTGGAAGGAAAAACGACCAAAGGCAAAGAAGGGAAGCGACGCGAAGCAAGACGTCGTGCGCGCTCTCGCCGCAAACTAAAGGAAGGCAAGGAAAAAATGACAGTACAATAAGAATAAGGAACAAGCGGATCGTCGATGCGGCGCTCCGCTTTTTTGTTAGCCGTTTCTCCGTTGCAAAAAAGGACGGGCGGAAACGCCCGTGAGTTTTTTTATTTGTTTTTACTCGAGCATCGGCTCTTCATTCTCGCCCGGATTATCATGCGTCGGGTGCGCGCCCGGATCTTGGCGCGGAATGCCTTCGTGGAAGGAACGGTTTTCGTATGTGAACGCAGATTCAGCTTTTTCGCCGGTGTCCCAGGATTCTTTACCGAGGAAAGGATGGGAGAACGCGGCGGTGCCATAAGATCCTTCCGGGAATTCCTCCGGGTAATGTGTATGGATCACGCTCGCTTCCGTTTTTAGAGGTTCAAACATTTCTTCTTTTTTCTCAGATAGTGGTTCTTTGGCAGACAAGAAAACCCCCTCCTTCATAAAATAAAGGATAAAGGTAGTATCATGCCAACGTCTCATAATTTATTCTAGGAAAATTAGATGCTTAAACGCAAAAATTCCCGCAGCTCGTTGGCTTCCTCTTCTGTCATATTGAAGGCTTCTTCCAGATAACCTGGCTCGTCTAGATCTTTTTGACCGAGAATGGCCATCCGGTGAGTAAGAATATTTAATACCAGGCTTTTGCCGTAGAAGTTTTTCGTTTTAATAATTGCGATATCGTAGCGCCCTTCTTCCCCGATAAAGCTTACATATCGTGTCGTAGTCTCTTCCTTATGGTCATAAAGAAAAGTCCAATCTCCATGTTGTGACATATTTTTGCCTCCCATCTTAATAAAAACTTTCTTGGATATTATATACATATCTTTTGTTGTTTTGCTATTTGTTTTTTATCATACCCCATATGTGTATCTTTCCTAAGTCATGGTATACTGTAACAAGAGAGCTGAGGAAGCAAGAGGTGACAGGAATGGAAATGGAAAATATCATGCAGGGGGTTGTCATTTTTACCCTGCTTGTCCTTACGTTTGCAATTACGATTATTACCTCAAAGATAAAGAACAAGAAGAAAAAACAATGAGGAGTGGAGCATAAATATGTACCAGGTTAACGTGGAAAAAATCGAGGAGCATTTATCCTATTTGGAACGGGTTCTTGAAAAAGTTATACCTGTGCTCAAGCATGAGGAAAGCGCCGCTGAGGACATGCTGACCAACCTAGCGTTGGAACGTGCGCTTCATGTTGCCTTGGAGACGATAGCTGACGTAGGAAACTATTTGATCGATGGTTTTATCATGCGTGATCCCGGTAGCTATGAAGACATTGTTGACATTCTTGAAGATGAAAAGGTGATTGACAGTGAGATGGCGGCTGCGTTGAAATCGGTGGTTAATATGCGCAAGAAGTTGATTACTCACTATACGACAGTGGATCGTCAAGAGGTGTACACCCTTTTGCGTACCCATTCCCCCCAGCTTCAGCAATTTCCGGCGCGTGTACGCGATTACTTGGCACGTGAATTGTAATAGTTTAATAGCATTATTAGTATAGTTTTTATATTATATTGTATAGAAATTTACTTGTTTCATTAAATCGGGTACAATATAGGGGAGGAAGGTGAAAGAATATGAACAAAGACAAATCCTCTTCTACCCGCAACCAGATTTTGCATATGTTGAAAATTAAAGGATCGATGACAGTAGGGGATATGGCTCAGGAATTGGGCATTACCGAAATGGCCGTGCGCCGTCATTTGAATACGTTGGAACGTGATAACCTGATTGAGTCGCGCCTGCTTCGCCAGGCGATGGGACGTCCGACAAACGTATACTCCCTGTCAGAAGAAGCCGATAACATGTTCCCAAAGAACTATCAGGATTTGGCGCTAGAATTCCTGAATGATATCAAGGAACTTCAGGGTGCGGGAATGGTTGAGGCTTTATTTAAGCTCCGCCAGCAGCGTCAGGAGAATTTGTACCGTGACATCGTACCTTCCGACAGCGATTTTGAGAAGAAGCTGGAAGCATTGGCGAAAATGCAGGATGAAAAAGGATACATGGTGGAATTGAAAAAGGACGAAAAAACAGGAAAATACATCTTTGTCGAATCGAATTGTCCGATTTCATCTGTTGCCAAGGAGTACACATACGCGTGTAATTGCGAAAAAATGTTATTTGAGAATGTGCTAAACGCCGAAGTCAAGCAGGAAGAATGTATAGCGACTGGCGGAGATAATTGTGTGTATATCATTTCCAAAAAAGAAGACAAAGCTGAATCATAATAGAACGACAATACCCTGCTTATTTCTGAAAACAAGAATAAGCAGGGTATTTCACGTCTTCTAGCTCCATTCAATCACCTTTTTATTCATGTTTATGACTAAAACAACGCTCACACTCATAGATGTAAGATTCTGCTTGCTCTTCAATTACTTCACCACATTCACGGCACTGTTTTTGCGGTAAATTTTTGTAAAATTCAAGATCTCTTGTCATTTTTTATCCCTCCATTTATTTTTCTATTCTGAATTTATTCTTGGTTTTATTGTATTATAACAGAACAATCATTGTCAATACGTGTTATATAATTATTTGTGATTTTTTTCTGTAATCATTTGAATGTAAGCTGCTCAGTTTGTTAATAGATACGCCTCTTCTTTATTGTGCTTGGTTGATTTTTTGTAGAGAAATGATCCACACCAACCAAAGCAAAAAGATACGAGACAACAAAGCCGCCTTCTGTACCTTTCGATAGAGCGATACAGAAGGCGGCTTGCGTCTCGCTTTTTCATTTAGTTCTGTGTAGCAGCGACTACAACGTTTACTATGTCTTTGATGCTGGTCATTGTTTTGCGTTGGAGTACGAGTTCCTGACCGATAGTAAGCGCCAGTGTTTCTCCTTTGGCGCGCAGCTTTGGATCGGTGATGCTCTCAAGATCGGACACATGTGCAAGTCCAATCACGCGGCGCATCATCTTGCATCCCGCGTAACCCGCTGTATCTTGCAGTATATTTTGCAGGTAGCTATCCTGATAGCCCGGAACTTTCGCGTATGGTTCTTGTGCTTTCTCATTCCAGAGCGCGCGGAATTCGTTTTCAAATACGTTCCAGATCTCCATGATGGTTTCCAGCAGATACGTTTGATAAGATTCACGTTCCTGTAGGTCCGGTGTATGACCCTCATGTGCCGCGTAGTTAAGCAGCAGGTTAGCGATTACCGCGCCGATATCGAAGCCCATTGGGCCGTAGTAGGCGAATTCTGGGTCGATGACCTTGGTATCTTCTTCCGTTACCATAATGCTGCCGGTATGCAAATCGCCGTGCAAGAGAGCTTGTCCGCGCGTCATAAATCCTTCTTTTAATTTCGCAATTTCAAGCTTTAGCTCATTGTTGTTCCAAATGCGTTGCACCACGTTTGCAATCAGCGGATTGTAGGCATTGGAAGGATGATCATGGAACGGATACGTAAATACGAAATTTTCTGTGATATTACACAGTTCGGGGTTAGTGAAAGAAGCCGCTTTTTGCTTTTTTTCAAGCGGTGACATCGCCAGGTCAGAAGTCAGGAACAGCGTACGTGCCAAGAAGGTTCCGATTTGCTTCGGAAAGTTCGGGTACCGCTTTTTTTCCACCAATCCTTTCCGCATGATTTGATAGACAGAAAGGTCTTCCATTACAATCAGGGCGAGTTCGGTATCATGATGGTATACTTTTGGCACGGAACTCGGGCAAAGCTGATCTTCCAAAATAAGCGCTTCGCTTTCGATGCGCGCTCGTTCGAGCGTGAGCGGCCAGGAATCACCGATAACCCGAACATACGGAAGCGCTTGTTTGAAAATAACGCTTTTGCCGGAAGGTCTTTCATCTTTGATGTGAAACACATAGTTTAAGTTGCCGTCGCCGATTTCCCGGCTTACGAGCCTGGCGTCTTCTGGAAATAAATTCGGGATGTTACGCGCGTATTCAACAGCTTCTTGTTCAGTAAGTGTACGATAGCCAGACATGACAAGCAATTCCCCCCTTAATATTTTCTCCTTTACAGCTGTCAATGACTCGCGGCGAAAGTCGCGAGCTAGTAACTGCTCGGAAGTGCAGATGTGAGTAGACATGAATGAATATCAATAATTATATCCTCAACCAGCATTTGTGCAACTGTTTTTTCTCTTGAAGCATAACGATGAAAAGCATAAACAATCTGGTACCCGCTTTTTCTGCTCCTGTTTTGTGATATGATCGATAAAAAGATAAAGCATTTGACGAAGGAAGAGAAAGTGGGGAGAGACAGGATGAACAGGCGAAATTACAAGGGCTATTTGCTTGATTTGGATGGAACGGTTTATCGGGGCGGTACAGTGATTCCTGAAGCTGTTTCTTTTATCCGGACATTAAAAGAAAAACGGATTCCTTATCTTTACGTAACGAATAATTCGTCACTAACACCGGAACAGTTGACAGAGCGCTTGCAAAACATGGGGGTTGAAGCTTCTCCGGAGGACTTTTTTACTTCGAGTATGGCGGTGGCGGCAATCATCAGACAAATGGCACGCGAATCCGAAACAGAAAAAAACGTTACGGTGCTGGCGATCGGTGAGACAGGACTTAAGACGGCGCTTGCGGAGGCAGGCTATGAAATCGTAGAGAAAGCTCCTGCTTCATATGTTGTTGTTGGCATCGACCGGAAGTTTACTTATGAAAAAATGAAGCAGGCTACGTTGGCCATTTATAACGGCGCCCGCTTTTTGTCCACCAACTGTGACCGGGCGATCCCGACGGAAGAAGAATTTGTACCTGGTAATGGAGCGTTAACCGCATCCATTGCGTACGCGACACAGACAGAGCCGATATACGTTGGCAAACCGGAAGAGACGATAATCCGGCTGGCGCTTGAAAAGCTGGGATTACGCGCGGATGAAGCGTTGCTTATAGGTGATAATCTGGAGACTGATATCGCCGCTGGAGCGAAAAGTGGTGTCGACACGCTGCTTGTATACAGCGGGTTCAGTCAGGAGGTAGACGTAGAGCATGCGGCAGTGAAGCCAACGTATACAGCGCATACGCTGGCTGACTGGAAAATAATATAAGTTGAGAAAAGCTTGCAGGCAAATGCCTCGCAAGTTTTTTTTATTTTGTGCCGAAGCGGCTGTGTGCAAGTCGACTGGATGCTGCGGCGGCAATTGCCCCGACAATATCGTCCAGAAATGTATGCACCTCTCCTTTTTCTTTTTCTGTTTTGTTTAATTTTTTAAGAATGCCGGGTTTCACTTTGTCTACGTACCCATAATTGGTAAATCCAATACTTCCGTAAACATTCACGATGGAAAGGGCCAGAATTTCGTCGATGCCGTACAGCCCTTCATCATGGGCGAGCATTTCCTGTAGCGGTTCCATAAGCAGTCCTTTTTCTGCAAGAATGTCGAGCTGGATACCGGTGATAATCGCGTTCTGGATTTCCCGTTTTTCTAGCACTTTCCTAATGTTGTATTCGCACATTTCAGTTGTTAAGTCTGAAAAGTAGTCTTTCTGCAAGAACATAACTAGTTCTACAAGATGCTCCATTGTTACTCCGCGCTCTTTTAGCAAACGATAGGCAGTTTCCCGCACTTTTTTATCATGAACGGCATGTTCCATATTGCTCATTTGCTTCACATCCTTATTAAGGGGGCTGGTTGAAAAACTGGTGCTTATTTACTTTTCCCGCTCCAATTTGTATTTATTAAGCACATCTTTACCTCCAGTAACTTCCAGCACAGTTCCAGTAATAAAATCGGAATATTCACTGCAGAAAAACGTGATAGCCCGTGCAATGTCTTCGCCGGTTCCGGGGCGTCCGACCGGCGTGCCTGGATCGCTCAGACCGCGCACATCGGTGATGTATTTTTCTTTGGCTTCGCCCACGATGTCACCCGGGCATACCATATTGGCTGTAATTCCGTACTCTGCTTCTTCAAGTGCAATCGTGCGCGTCAGCGATACGAGCCCGGTTTTTGCCGCGGCGAACGCCGAGCGGTACATCCAGCCCGGAGCGGTTTGCGCTTTTTCAAATCCGATGGTGATAATCCGTCCCCACCTGTTGCGGCGCATATGTGGAATGGCGGCTCGACATAAATAAAATGCGCTTGACAGGTTTCCGTGAATCATCTGGTCCCATTCTCCGATTTTATAGTCGGCGAGTTTTTTGCGTTCCTTTATGTATGGGCCGGCGTTGAGAACGAGAATATCAAGGCGGTTCCATGCTTCTATGACTGTTTTTACCATTTGCTCAGCATCTTCGGACCGGCTGACGTCTCCTTGAATTAACAGCGTATTGACATCGTATCGTTGTATGAGCTCTTCCCGTAGCTTGTTTGCCTCTTCTGCACTTGTGCGATAGTTAAGTGCGATATCCATGCCTTCCGCAGCGAGTTCATGGGCGATGCGGACACCAAGACCTTTAGCGCTTCCAGTGATAAGGGCCGTACGATTGCGTTTCAAAAAACCATCCCTTCCTGCTTGGAATGTTTTATTAGCCTCTATTTCATTGTATATTAAGGTTATTAATGAAAGAAAGTGGTAGAAAGCCGGAAAGTGTGGTGGAGATGATGATGTATTATTTTTATGATCGAAGCGGCCAGTTTATTTCTCTTACGTTTGAACAGGAGTGCTTTGTGCCGAATGCGGGGCATGTGCTTGTTTTGGCGTTTGCTGGTGAGGATAGACAGGAAATTGTATTGACCCGCCATAAATGCCGCGGCTGGGAAATGCCGGGAGGAAAAGTGGAGCCAGGGGAAAAGCCGGAAGAGGCCGCCCGTCGTGAGCTATTGGAGGAAACTGGGGTGGAAGCGGAGAGTCTGCATTGGATTGGACAATACATAATCGACAGCGGCCCGGGAGCGAAAAAGGCGGTGAAAAACATTTACACAGGCATGGTAAAGGAATGGGGCGAAATTCCGGAAGGCTTCGAAACGTTGGAGCGTTCCGTGTTTCCGTTGTCGCTGATGCCGTTTCAAAAAGATATGAGCCCGTTTATTCAGGATAACATTTTTCCGTTGTGCCGGGCGTATTTGGAGAAGCAAAAATAAAATAGCCTACGAACAATATGCTTCCTCAGTTGTTTCCGGTGTTCGATGCGATACATTTGCCACATGTACCAACCGGTAAGCAGCAGAACCAGAATAGCACCAAGCACGACACCGCTCCAGCCTAACCATCTATAGAAAAAGCCGAGATAGAAGCCGCCGAGGCTTCCACCGAAATAGTATGCTAGCAAATACAGGCTGGCTGCGCTTGCTTTGGCAAACGTTGCATGGCGGCTTACCCAGGAACTGGACGCCGAGTGAGCAAAGAAAAATCCGAAACTGTTTAAAAGAAGTCCGCATGCAATCATCCATAAGCTGTGCAGAAGTGTGAGTGCAATGCCGAGCGCCATGCAGGTGATCCCGATTCCGATACATAGCGATTGTGGAATGATGCGCGCCGCTTTGCCGGATAGTGTGGAACTGACTGTGCCCGCGAGATAGGTTAGGAACAACATGCCGAGAACGGAGGCGGGCAAATAATATGGAGCGCCGCTAAGCAGATAGGTAATGTAAGTATATTCCCCCATAAAAATGAGGAAATGCAGGCCACCGATAAGATATGCGTAACGCAACATGCGGTTTTTTAAATGGTGGCCCAAATCATGCAGCGCGTTTTTCCAGGCGAGTGGTTTCGGTTGAAAATGCTGCGAACGGGGCAGAAGCCAACCGAACGCAAGCAAGCAGATAAGGCTGATAATACTCATAACAATGAACGCCCATTGCCACCCGGCCCAGTCGGTGATAAAACCGCTGATTAAGCGGCCGGACAGGCCGCCCACGGTGTTTCCGCTAATGTAAATACCGATGGCGACGGCGAGCGCTTTTTGATCAAATTCTTCTCCGATGTAGGCAACGGCAATTGCCGGAAGTCCCGCTAGGAAAAAGCCTTGGAGTATACGGAGCCAAAGCAGTGTTTTAAAGTTTGGCATGAACGCGGTGAGCAGCGTAATGATCGTTACGCAGAGCATGGTAACGAACATAATATTTTTTCTGCCAATTGCGTCGGAAAGTGGGCCATAGAACAATAACGAGATAGCCAGCGCGAAGATCGTCAGCGATACCGACAGGCTCGACATGAGCGGAGAGATATGAAATTCCTTAGTAAATAGCGGGAGAAGAGGTTGTGGAAAATAAATATTGGCGAACACGAGAAAAGAAGCGATGCTGAGCGCTGCTGACGCCCGCCAGAATGGTTTTGTTCCCGCTTTGATCATCGTTCATCATCTTCTTTCACAAAAAGTTTTCTTGACATGATGGTAGCATGCGATTAAAAATAAATAAAATATATTATTTTTATCATATTGATAACTTTTAGTTATGGAGTGAACCATGGAAATACGGCAATTGGAATTTTTTGTGGAGGTAGCAAAGCATAGAAGTTTTACGAGAGCGGCGGAAGAATTGCTGGTAGCTCAGCCTGCCATAAGCAAAAGCATAAAAAAGTTGGAAGAAGAACTTGGTTTGCTTTTGTTTAACCGTGCCGAACGTAAAGTATCGCTGACTGCGGAAGGTGAGGCATTTTTAAAGCATGCTGAACTTATTCTTGAGCAGATGACGCGCGCAAAAGCAGAAATGGAAGAAATGCGTGGCCTTAAAAAGGGAGAGGTGCGCGTCGGTCTACCGTCAATGGTCGGTTCATATTATTTTCCGGGATTGATCATTGATTTTAAAAAACAGTATCCTGATTTGCAGATTACGGTATATGAACAAGGAACGGTCAAAATCCAGCAAATGATCACACAAGGTGAGATAGATATGGGGGTGGTACTTGAAGATATGAGCGCGGACGAGCTTGAAGTGCTTCCGTTCTTAAAGGAGGAGATGGTCGCGTGCGTGCCCGCTTCCCATCCGTTTGCTCGCAGGCTTTCCGTAACGTATGAGGAATTGGCCCATGAACCGCTCGTTTTGTTCAAGGAGGGGTATTTTCAGCGAGAAATTATTGCTCGGGCTGGCCGGATGTCCGGCTCGCCGCTTAATGTAACGTTTGAGACAAACCAAATTCCGCTTATCAAGTCTTTAGTGGCAAAGCAGCTTGGCATTACTTTATTCTTGCGTATGGTGATTGTTGATGATCCGCATTTGGTGCCGGTCTCGCTAGATCCGCCTGTATTTTTAAACCTGGGCATTGCCTGGAACAAAAACGCTTACCTTTCCAAGGCCAATCAGGCGTTTTTGTCTTTTCTTATGAGCCGAATTAAGGCGTAAAAAACCGGAAGCGCCTGGCTTCCGGTTTCTACACGATTAGAATACTTGTTGCACTTCTGTAATCCCTTCCACTTCTTCGATTAACGCACGTTCGATGCCTGCTTTCAGCGTGATGGTTGAGCTTGGGCAGCTGCCGCACGCGCCATGCAGACGAAGCTGAACTACGCCGTCTTCTGTTACATCAACCAGTTCGCAGTCACCGCCGTCACGCTGCAAGAACGGACGCAGTTTATCTAAAACTTCTTGAACTTGTTCGAATTTGCTTGTATCCGTCATGAAGCAATCACTCCTTTCCAACATATTAATATTATATTACCCTTTTGTTAAGAAATCTATGGTTTTTCCCAAGATGTGTATGATCACCGTTTATAATTCATAAAGCATAGTTGTTTACTTGGTTATAGAGAACCTATAAAATATGTTATAATATGATAGCTTATAAGACATCATCATTTTGCTTTGAAAGGAAGAAACTTATGCAGGTTTACCGTAATATAAAAGAACTTATCGGTAACACTCCGATTGTGGAAATTACTTCGTTTGATTTGCCGGAAGGTGTGCGCCTATTCGCGAAGCTGGAGTACTTCAATCCCGGTGGCAGCGTAAAAGACCGGCTTGGCGTTGAATTAATCCGTGACGCGGAAGAGCGAGGCGCACTGAAACCAGGCGGCACGATTATCGAGCCGACGGCCGGCAATACGGGGATTGGTCTGGCGCTGGCCGCAGTAGGTACAGGCTACCGCGTGATTTTTGTTGTGCCGGAAAAATTTTCTTTGGAGAAGCAGGAACTGATGCGGGCTCTCGGTGCAGAAGTGATCAATACACCAACAGAAAAAGGAATGAAGGGTGCAATCGAAAAAGCGAAGCAGCTTGAGCAGGAAATTGCGGGCGCTTTCTGTCCGCAACAGTTTGGCAATCCCGCTAATCCCGCAGCTCACTATAAAACAACCGGGCCGGAAATTTGGCGCCAGATGGATGGCAAGGTGAATGTCTTTGTGGCGGGAGCTGGTTCCGGTGGTACGTTTATGGGAACGGCCCGTTATTTGAAAGAAAAAAATCCGGATATTAAGACGGTGATTGTGGAACCGGAAGGCTCGATTCTAAACGGCGGCAAGCCGGGACCGCACAAGACGGAAGGAATCGGTATGGAATTTTTGCCGGAGTTTATGGACACAAGTTATTTTGATGCTATTCACACGGTTGACGATGTAGATGCATTCCGTCGGGTTAAAGAATTGGCCGCAAAAGAGGGAATGCTCGTGGGCAGTTCGGCAGGAGCAGCAATGCATGCTGCCCTGAAAGAAGCGGAGCAGGCGAAACCGGGAACAAACATTGTTACCATTTTTGCTGACAGCAGTGAGCGTTATTTGAGTCAGAAGATTTATCAGGGAGGGATGTAGACGATGAGAATGAAAACAAAGTTGATCCACGGCGGCGTAGACGGCGATCCTTTAACCGGGGCAGTTAACGTTCCGATTTACCAGGTTAGTACGTATAAACAGGAAGGTGTCGGCAAACACAAAGGATATGAATATTCGCGTACAGGCAATCCAACCCGCTATGCGGTGGAGAAGTATATTGCCGATATTGAAGGCGGTGTACGCGGCTTCGCGTTTGCTTCCGGCATGGCGACACTTTCTTCGATTGTGATGTTGTTTGACGCGGGCGATCATTTCATTGTAGGAGATGACGTATACGGTGGAACGTATCGCGTACTAAGCAAAGTGTTTAACCGCTTTGGTGTAGAGACCACATTTGTGGATACAAGCGATGTGGAAGCCGTGAAAGCGGCGATAAAGCCGAATACGAGAGCGGTCATGCTAGAATCGCCAAGCAACCCGCTTCTGAAAGTAACCGATATCGCGGCGGTAGCCGAAATCACAAAAGAAAACGGGTTGCTTTTGATCGTGGATAACACGTTCATGACACCGTATTGGCAGAATCCGCTTGCACTTGGCGCGGATATTGTATTCCACAGTGCGACAAAATATCTTGGCGGACATAGCGACGTTGTCGCAGGTCTTGCGGTTGTGAAAGACGAAAAATTAGGTGAACGTCTGCATTTTGTACAAAATTCTGTCGGTGCCGTGCTTGGGCCTCAGGATTCTTATATTTTGTTGCGTGGCATGAAAACGCTGGGCGTGCGTATGGAAGAACATGAAGCGAACGCAAGACGCATTGCAGAATGGCTGACTCAGCGTGGAGACATCAAAAAAGTGTACTATCCGGGTTTAAAAGATCATCCAGGCCATGATATCGCAGTGAAGCAGGCGCGCGGCTTCGGCGGCATGATGTCATTTGATGTAGGCAGTTTGGAACGCGCCAACCAGGTATTGTCTCGGGTGAAAATCTTTACGCTGGCAGAAAGTCTTGGTGCAGTGGAAAGTCTAATTTCTGTACCCGCACAAATGACGCACGCTTCCATTCCAGCGGAGCGTCGCGCTGAACTTGGCATTACGGACGGCTTAATCCGCATTTCCGTCGGTATCGAAGATGTGGAAGACTTAATTGAAGATCTAGAACACGCCCTAGCGTAAGGAGAAGCTTATGGAAATTCTTGTTTTTGGAGCGGAGCAGTTGTGTGCCAGTTGTGTGAATTTGCCTTCGGCGAAAGATACGGCTGAGTGGTTGCAGGCCGCCCTTGAACGCAAATACGGGAACGAAGTCAGAGTGCGTTATGTCGATATCGACCAGCCGCTGGAAGGGATGGAAGCGGAGTTTGCCGCGCGTATTCATGCTGAAGAATTTTGGTATCCGCTCGTTGTATTGAACGGTAAAGTCATAGGTGAAGGGAATCCAAAGTTAAAAGATATTCAACAGGCCATTGAAAATATGAAGGTAGGATGATTCATCATGAGACCTATGGTCGAGTTTTGCGTAAGCAATTTATCCCTTGGTTCTGAGACGGTGAAAAAAGTTCTGGAAGAGGAAAATGAAGTGGATGTGTTGGAATATGGCTGTCTCGGTAACTGTGGCCAGTGCTTTGTCCAGCCGTATGCGCTTGTAAATGGAAAATTGATTGCAGGCAAAGACGCACAGGAATTGCTTGCGGCGATTAAAGACCATATTAAGAAGTTGCAGGAAGAAGACGAAGCCTGGAAAAAACTTGGATTTTAATTGCTAAGGCTGAATATGACAAAAAGGACTTTTGTTATATTCAGTCTTTTTTATTAGTTAAGAAAGTCATACTTTTTTATGACATAAATATGAAATTTTACATAATAAAGGTGCATAGAGATAGTAAATTATGTATAATAAAAATGAACTAAACAGAGACATTGAAAAAATATACACATTAGGCCATACCGAAAAGGAGAGAGAAAGTTATGGTAGTCCAATGGCTTAGGGAAAGTAGAGTTGCGGCAGGCGCGATGCTGTTACTGCGCATATGGTTAGGTTATACATGGCTGGTGAGCGGCTGGGAGAAAATTACCGGAGGCTTTCAGAGCGCAGGCTTTTTGAAGGGGGCTGTTGCTAAAGCAACGGGTGAGCATCCTGCGGTGCAAGGATGGTGGGCAAGTTTTATCAAATCGGTTGCTTTACCGAATTCTGGGCTGTTCGACTTCCTTATTCCCTGGGGGGAATTTCTTGTAGGTGTTGCTTTACTGCTTGGGTTGTTTACTACTTTCGCCGGACTGATGGGAATCATTATGAACTTTGCGTTTTTGTTCAGCGGCACAACTAGCATTAATCCGCAAATGGTTCTTTTTACTACATTTATCCTGGTAGCCGGGCGGAATGCAGGCCACTACGGTTTAGATACTTACGTATTGCCGTTGTTGGATAGATGGATGGGCAGAGAACAACAATTGGCGTCTTATAAAGATAGAATAGATAAATTTTAATAATAGCAGAATGTTTGATACGGGAGAGAGAATGAGTTCCAAAAAAACACCAGCAACTATTTCAGATTTGCTGGTGTTTTTCTTATGCTTAATACTCCTTAATAATATTGTAAAACGTATCGCGTTCAACCGGCTGCTTGCCTGCGCCTTTAACGAGCCAAATCAATTCATCGCGCGTCAATCCTGTTTGTGTCAATGCGCCAGCTGCATGGCTGATGCGTTCCTCCACAAGCGTGCCGTGAACATCGGAAGAGCCGAAGTTTAGTGCCATCTGGGTTAATTGGGTTCCAATGTTAATGAAATAAGCTTTAATATGCGGAAAATTGTCCAGCATCAGGCGGCTGATAGCCATCGTTTTCATATCGTCAAATGCGGACGTGCGGCGCTTGATAGAAGCGGTCGCTTTTTTCGGTTGCACGGCCAATGGGATGAATACCATGAATCCTTTTGTTTCATCCTGTAGTTCGCGCACGCGAATCATATGAATAAGGCGTTCCTCCAATTTCTCGATAGAACCGTACAGCATGGTAGCATGCGTTTTTAGTCCCAGGTTGTGCGCGATGCGGTGCACATTTAACCATTCGTCGGTACTTGCTTTTTCCGGACTCATTTTTAGTCGGTATTCTTCTGTGAGGATTTCTGCACCGCCGCCTGGCATCGTATCCAATCCGGCTTTCATGAGCTCTTTTAGCACTTCTTCTTCTGTTAGACCTGAGATTTTTGCAAAAAATACAATTTCCGCTGCCGTGTATGCTTTGATGGTCACGTTCGGATAATGTTTCTTCAGCGTACGAACCGTGTCCAAATAATACTCGAACGGTACGGTGTGATTGTGTCCGCCGACGATATGGAATTCGCGCATTGTAGGTGTGTAACGTTTTTCTACGTATGCAAGCAGTTCTTCCTCGTTCATTGTGTAGGCGCCTTCTTCGCCCGGATCCCGACGAAAGGCACAGAATTTACAGTGCGCTTCACAAACGTTAGTCGGGTTGATGTACATGTTTTCGATAAAATATACTTTATTGTCATTTTTGCGAAGATTTACCTGATTGGCCATCTGTCCGATGGTCAGCAAATCGTTGGAACGATACAACGTCATTCCGTCTTCAAGCGTCAGCCGTTCTCCTGCTTCCACTTTTTCCATAATCGGCAGCAGTGCTTCATCCTGGACGAAGTTTTTTGTAAGTATAGTCATAATTTTTCCCCCTCAGGTAAAACTAATCAAACACGTGCGAAACATAATACAGTGTATCATGTTTTACTGGAATACGGCCTATCTTCTTCATTCATATTGATAAAGGCGTCATGTGGGCCGAAGTGGAATCGGCCGCGTGAATGATGTTCTTCATAAGCATGTTAATCCAAAACCATTCTTTCATTATAGAGCGGATTCGGTAATTTAACAAGATAAGAGGGTTCCAGAGAACTTATTTTAGGTTAGTAAACATTTTTATATAATAATGTTACTATCCTTGAGCCAAGCGGTAATTTCTAGTATACTGTAAATACAGAGGGTATGATGCGATACGCTACGATACCCATAAGGAGGGATCATAATGATTAACCTTACGGAAAATGCAGGCAGAAAAATTAAAGAAATGATTGCTGATGAAAATAACGATAAACTGTTTCTGCGCCTCGGTGTAAGGCCCGGTGGCTGTAGCGGTTTTTCTTATGGTATGGGTCTCGATGATGAAGAGCAGGAAGGCGATGTATTCTTTGAAGCACATGGTGTAAAAGTTGTTGTGAACAAAGACAATCTTCGTTTCTTGGATGGTGTGACGATTGACTACAAAGAATCGATGATGGGCGGCGGGTTCACGATCGATAACCCGAATGCGGTTGCTTCCTGCGGTTGCGGTTCTTCGTTCCGCACGCGAGACGAAGCGGGAAGCCCAAGCGAATGTTAATGCTTTTCGGCACGTTAGCCAGTCAGACGATGCACGTTTATTTATGGCGTGGAGGTTACGTACTTACCTCTATATTAGAATAAAAGACGTATATATATGGCGCCTCTTGACGTATTTTCGGGTATGTTGGGGGCGTTTTTCTTATGTGTTTTCTCCCTCCTGCACTTTTACTACCATGATTATATGTATAGTTATCTAAATATTCTGTATAATAAATTCGCAAACGTCTTCTTTGTGGATATTTTTGTATATAATGGAAAGGAAAAGAGGGATAACGAAACAATATATATATCAAGTTGTGATTTATATTTTATAGAAATTTTGGCGTATAACTTTTTACGCCATACCCATACTATATATATCTTACTTGATATATCGACATACTATAATGACTTTTATTTTCGCATCGTAGAATGGCTGTCGAAATATCAAGGACTGCATATACAAAAGCAGATTGAAGAGAATGGACAAGCAAGATTGGAGGGATAAAGCAATCATGCGAAAAATTTTATATGGTACAGTCGCCGGGGCGGTACTTCTCACCGGAATCGCGTATGCGACCACAAATGCCCAATCGTCGACTGTGCCGGTGTCTGAGCAAATGGCAACAAAAACGGTGCCTATCGGTGAACATAAGCTGCCGCCGCTTCCCTACGCATACAATGCACTGGAACCGTATATTGACGAAAAAACGATGCGGCTGCACCATGACATCCACCATAAATCGTATGTGGACGGGCTAAACAAGGCGGAAAAAGAAATGCAGAAAGCGCGTGAGACAGGAGACTACGCGCTTATTAAACATTGGGAGCGCGAAGCTGCATTCAACGGCTCAGGTCATTATCTTCATACGATCTTTTGGAACAATATGAAGCCAAAGGGGGGTGGGGTGCCAAAAGGGGAGTTGGCGGAAGAGATAAATAAGACATTCGGTAGTTTTGAAAAATTTAAGGCTCATTTTTCGGCAGCCGCAGAAAAGGTGGAAGGTTCCGGCTGGGCCCTGCTGGTATGGAGCCCAGAGGCTGGAAGGCTCGAAATTTTGCAGGCGGAAAAACATCAAAATTTAACCCAGCAAGGCGTGATTCCGCTGCTCGTGTTGGATGTATGGGAGCACGCATACTATCTAAAGTATAACAATAAGCGAGCGGAATATATCAAAGCCTGGTGGAATGTTGTAAATTGGGATGATGTAAGCAAGCGATATAAAGAGGCGGTAAAAAAATAGGGAAAGAAGCATAAGCCTGGAAGATATATCCGGGCTTATGCTTTACGACCGCAGCTCTTGGATACAAAATTAACGGAAGTGTAAAGAAAAGGTGAGATTGTCAACGTACTGAGGCCAGAAGTGTCAGAGGGGTGCAATTTCCTTGATCGCTTTTGTGGTTTGTAAGCCGCAATGCGAACAGCTAAAAATATGCATACATTCTTCCGCCATTTGATCCAGGTAGCCGTTCGTCATCGCCACATCTCCCCACTCTTGGTAAGGGCTGTATGGGCCGTAGAACGATTCAAGCTTACCCGCGTCCTCCATTTGATGGTCACAGGAAGGACAGGAATATTGCGGGTGTTCCATTCCGTTGCAAATTGGACACATAGACATGGAGGCTTCCTCCTTTTGCTAGTTTCTGCGGTTGAGCAAGTGACCGTAAATAGCGTAACTGGCTAAGACGCCAAATGAAAGGATGGCGGCGATGAACCCGGCTATGGGGTCGTTGCTTCCGTAATACAGCATAAAAGGAATTCCGATGGTAACAGCGATAAGCAGCAACATATAAACCGTATAAATGGCACTGCGCGTCATCATGCTCACATCCCTTTTTTGATTAAGTTTTACGGGTGTGTGGCTATCTATGCATAGAAAAAGGAGTCAATAAGACGAAAAACTCGCGAAGTGTGTGCCAAAGATTTCCTTTTTCTGTGTGGGAAAAGGATAAGCGGCAACGCCTGCGAGTTTTTCTCATGGTCATGATGAATGATACATTACATTTTCATGCTGGAACTGTGCATCGGCTGTACTTTCGCGTCCGGATCCATGTATGATTTTGCGTTGTTTACCGCGGTTGGTGCTTCGCCGAAGCCCACGGCAATCAGTTTAATTTTACCTGGGTATGTTGTAACATCCCCTGCCGCATAAATGCCGGGAATATTTGTTTCCATTTTAGAGTTAACGACGATGGAGCCTCTGTCCAATTCCAGTCCCCAATTTTTAATTGGGCCGAGCGAAGAGATGAAACCGAAATTCACGATAACAGCGTCCACTTCTTCCGTAATCAGCTCTTCTGTTTGGTTATTACGGAGCACAACTTTTTCGATCTTGTCTTCGCCTTCGAGCGCGTACGGCTCATAAGGGGTCATGACATTCACTTTCGATTTCATTAGATTTTCCACGCTGTGTTCGTGGGCGCGGAACTTATCACGGCGGTGGACAATCGTTACTTTTTTGGCGATTGGCTCAAGCATGAGCGCCCAGTCTACGGCGGAGTCTCCACCGCCGAACACAATTACGTTTTGCCCGGCGAATTTATTTAAATCGTCGACAAAGTAATGAAGGTTCGCTTTTTCAAATTTATCTGCGTTTGGAAGTTCTAATTTGCGCGGTTCGAACGCGCCGACGCCTGCGGTAATAATTACGGTGCGCGAATAGTGAAGACCTTTTTCAGTCGTAATTTCAAAGATGTTTTCTTTCTTCTCTACATTGATTACTTTTTCTTCAAGGCAAACTTCTGTTTCGAAATGTGCTACCTGCTCTTTCAAGCGATCAATTAATTCCTGAGCCCGGATTTTAGGGAAGCCGGCTACGTCATAGATGAATTTTTCGGGATATAGAGCGGAAAGTTGCCCGCCTAACTGAGGCATGCTTTCGATGATTTTGCAGCTGCACTGCCGCATGCCTGCATAAAAAGCCGTAAACAAGCCTGCTGGCCCCCCGCCAACCACTGTAATATCGTATACCTTTTCATCCCTTGTGAGACCCATTTTCTACACCTCCGGAAATTTTAGAAGCCATATAAATTCTTCTCTATTATAACGGCGACAGAAAATAATGAAAAGAAAAAGAATGCTGACGCAAAGTGAAAAATACGAATAATTTATGGTTGATTAAGTGTAAATATTCGTTTTAAAATGAAAAACGTAAGCAAGCACCTATTGTGCATATTTTCACTTGAAAAAAGGTAAAAACCGATTTATGATAAAAATGTGAATAAAATTAAGATGGCGAATGACACGCATGTGCCCTTTTTTATAGGGCAATATAGTGAAAAAAAGCACAATGTTTTATGGAGTATAACTACTAATAAGGAAAGTGGAAGTGAAAAAAATGAGCACACCAAAAATTTTAATTCTGGGCGCAGGATATGGCGGGTTAATGACGGCCGTTCGTCTGCAAAAGCAAATGAATTACAACGAAGCTGACGTTTTGCTGGTGAATAAGCATGACTATCACTATTTTACCACATGGCTTCATGAGCCGGCAGCCGGAACGAAAGATCCGGATCAATGCCGCATAGGCATCGAAGATTTGCTTGATACTCGTAAAGTTCGATTCAAAAAAGGCACCGTGACTGAGATTAAAAAGGACGAAAAGAAAGTTCTGCTCGAGTCCGGGGAAGAACTGGCTTATGATTATCTCGTTATTGGCTTAGGAAGCGAACCGGAAACGTTTGGCATCCAAGGGTTAAAAGAGCACGCGTTCAGCATTCGCAGCATTAATAGCGTGCGCCAGATTCGCGAACATATTGAATATTGTTTTGCGAAATACAAAATGGAAAAACGTCCAGAATTGCTGACATTCATCGTCGGCGGTGCGGGTTTTACAGGCATTGAGTTCGTTGGTGAATTGTCCGACCGCGTCCCTGAACTGTGCAAAGAATTCGACGTAGATCCGTCGCTTGTTAAAATTTACAACATTGAAGCGGCACCGACTGTGCTTCCAGGTTTTGATCCTGAACTGGTAAATTATGCGATGGAAGTGCTGTCTCGTAAAGGTGTTACATTCAAAATCAATACACCGATTAAAGAATGTACTCCGGAAGGTGTTGTGCTTGCTGACGGAGAAGAGATTAAGTCAAGTACGGTTGTATGGACAGGTGGTGTACGCGGTAATTCCATCATTGAAAAAGCAGGGTTCGAAACGATGCGTGGCCGCGTAAAAGTCGATCCGTATCTCCGTGCGCCGGGACATGACGAAGTATTCATCGTGGGAGACGGAGCTTTAATTATTAACGAAGAAACGAACCGTCCGTATCCACCGACTGCACAAATCGCGATTCAGCAAGGGGAGAACTTGGCACAAAACCTGCTGGCCCTTGTACGCGGTGGTCAAATGAAACCATTCGTGCCGCATATTAAAGGTACAGTTGCTTCCCTTGGTAAAGGCGAAGCTATCGGACTTGTAGGGGATAAGAAATTGTATGGCAGCACAGCTGCGCTAATGAAGAAAATTATTGACAACCGCTCTCTCTACATTCTGGGTGGATTATCGCTTGTGCTAAAGAAAGTGAAACTGTAAGAGGTGTGCGACCGTGAGACACGCAAGCGTGCAGGTGCGCGCGTTGCTGACGGAAGAAGAACGTTTGCGCTATGAAAAATTATTCGAAGTGGGCAAATACCTTGAATCGCAAAATCGGCACGACTTAGCTTACACGATTCAGCGCGAGCTGGAAATTCTGATTGAGCCCGCTATTGAGCGGCTTCAGGAAAAAGGACGTCAGCGCGGTAACCGAGAATATCTCGATCCGATTGTGACGCGTGCCAAAAATGATGAAGAACAGCTGTAGGATGAGAACTGGGAAGCCTTCGTTATGAAGGCTTTTTTTCTTTACAGAAGAGAAGAGTTTGGTTATAATATTCCGAAAATATAGATATTTAGAAAATATGTGTTTGGAGGAATATGCATGAGCAAAAAAGTATGCCAGGAGCATTGTATATATTGTGAAGGAGTCGGATACTTTCAATTGGCTACAGGCGGTACAATTGATTGTCCAGCATGTGGCGGAGGGAAATGGAGAGAAACAAGAGAACCTCAGGCCAGAGTGGCAACAAAGACAAAATAAAATCAGATGTAATGAAGCGTGACAGAAGATTGACCCTCCTTGTCCGAATCAAGTACACTTAAATCCAGGAACAAGGATAGGGGTGAGATTGGATGAATATTGCACAATTTATTATTGGGATACCACTTTTTATCGTATTGCTTTTTGGAATAGGGTTTATTTTAAACATGCTGATAAAGACTACATGGATGCCAGCATTTCTTTATTCGGGCATTGCAATCGGCGTGCTGGTGTATTTGATTATGAATGATCGCACCCCGCATATGGTAGACTATGTGATGTTGACTTCTGGACTAGTAGGTGCTATTGCCAGCGGCTGGACGATTAAAACGCTGCGGATGAAAGGATACCGCATGTTCTGAGAGAAAGGGAAACTCTTTCTCCCCCCTGTAGCTTTGACTCCTTCATAGAAGTTCTGTTTCCCTGGTACTCGTTTGTACTTCTAACCCGCAGGCTTCTGGCTGTTCCGAAAGGTGCGGACGCGCCGTGGAGCTGGAACGCATGAAGGGTCTAGGGAAAAAGCGAGTGCCGCGTTCGCACTCGCTTTTTCTTAATGCATCATTTTTATAACCTTGTATTGATTAAAGTACCGTATTCATCTACAATACCTAAATTATAGGCTTTCTCAATAAAGGATAATTTTTCGCTTTCGAATTGGGGATTCCCGTTATAACGACTATTAATAAGACTATCTTCTCGCTGTTTATTAAGGATTGTACGAGCATATTTTTCGTTAACGACTTCATTCTTTCGTAGACGCTCCATAAACTCAGGGAATCCCATAGATGTTTTGGACTGAGTGTTAGGCTGAATGCCGTTTATTTGGTTCTGGAAGCGAGAAACAAGTGTTAACTTCGTATAGGCAGCAAATGCTGCTCGATTTTCTCCAATACTAATAGACATGGATTCCTCCTTCTTCTTTTTATTTTCCTCTATTTTTTTGATTAAAGTATTGGTTAATTCTTTAATTATTTTTTCATCCAGTCACTGATTTCGTCTTTATTAGAGTTATTTAACTCCTTTCTTTTGTTTATTGTAAAATATATACATGTTATATATCGGTATTTGTTAAAAAAATTTACATACCTATTTAGACATTTTTATAGGCTTGAAGATGTTAAGAAGTAAAAAGGACCGGGCGCATGCCCGGTTTTTCTTATGTGAAGAACGAAGGTTTTCCCGAATTTTAGCAGGAAAATTCAAGCTCTGTTTGTTCTTGTCTGGATGTATAAGTCGGGGATGGTCGGGAGATGATGAGTAGAAGAGGAGGCTAGTAATTCATGGATATTATCGTTAAAAGCGTGAAAGGCTCTCTAACCTACCTTTTCATCGCGCTTGTTTGTATCATTCTCGGCCTGTACATTTTGCTGGGAGAAACAGAGCCGAAACCTGTTGTTCCGGCCGTGGAAGGAACAAAGGCGCATCAAGAAGCAGCACCGCTGAAGCAAAACACATCCTTGGAGAAACGCGCAGAGAAGCCGCAGGAAGTTGAACGTTTTCCGTTCGTGCATCGGGGGGAAACGGTCGAAACGCTGGCTATGCTTTCAAAGTACCCGAAGGTTAATGTAGTAGCAACCGGATATTCTCCCGGCCCTGAATCGACCGGTAAGGATGTTGGCCATCCTGCGTATGGGATTACATATTCCGGCGTAAAAGCACGGCGCGACATATTCTCAACGATTGCTGCTGATTTAAACGTATTTCCGCTCGGAACGATCCTTTATATACCGGGCTATGGCTACGGTGTAGTTGCGGATATTGGCTCCGCCATTAAAGGAAACAAAATTGATCTGTATTTTGACAGCAAAGAAGATGTATATAAAAAGTGGGGGAAAAAGCAACTGGACGTATATGTAATCGAGCGTGGAAACGGCAAAGTGGATGAGGAAGTGTTTGCGAGGCTCAATCAAATGAGCAAAAATGAAGCGAAAAAACAATGAGAAAAACATCTTTACCTATACCATAAAAAGGACAGGCCAAGCGCGGCCTGTCTTTCGTGTTATACATGGTCTTAGAAGGCCGCGCTTCACAAGTCAAGCAAGTAATACAAAAGGGTAGATTGCACAATACCGAGCCAGCCTCCTACCAGCACTTCGCTTGGTTGATGACCCAGCAGCTCTTTTAATTTTTTTGCGCGTTCGCGGCGGGGCTTCACACGCATGGTTTTTAGTTCCTCGATCAACTGATTGAAATCCTCGACCAGAATATTGAGAACGGCGGCATGGGTGCCTGCGTGTCGGCGCACGCCAGCTGCATCGAACATGATAATGATGGAAAAAATAACAGAAATCGCAAATAATGTAGAGCCGAACCCTTCGATTAATCCTACGGCGGTTGTGAGCGCGGTGACGGCCGCCGAATGGGAACTGGGCATTCCCCCTGTGCTAAACAATAGTTTCCAATCCCATTTGCGGATAGCAAAGTAGGTAATCGGCACTTTGATTCCCTGCGCGATGCCAATGGCAAGCAGGGCGGACCAAAGCGGAAAATTGGATAATAAATCGGACATTGGCTTCTTCCTTTCCTCAAAGCTCTTTTATTATTTTATAACGAATAGAGGAATAAATCATTTGCTATGGAGAAAAATTCTTCAGGTGACTTTGTTCGTTCGTTTTCTTTTGCTACATTTATTGATAAAATTTTCATTGGAGGTGCAAAGCGATGAAAATAGAAGTGAAAAGTGGAAAGTTGCAAGATTTTTCTGCTCAATGTGCTATCGTCGGGATTTTTGAAGGTCAAACCGTGCTACCTGTCTCTTTAAAAGAAGCTGATGAAAAAATGGGAGGAGCGCTGTCTGCATTGTTTGTGGACGGGGAAATCAACGGCAAGCAAAAAAGCGTACAGTTCATACATACGTTTGGAAAGCTGGGCATACGCCGCATTATGACCATCGGTCTTGGAAAGAAAGACGAATTGACGTTTGAAGATTTGCGTGAAGTTGCGGCGCGCGCCGTAAAGGAGGCGCTGAAAGCACAAGTAACCAGGATTGTATTTGTGCTGGATGGTGAGGCACAGATGCTTGGCGCATATGACGCGACACATGCGATTGTGGAGGGAGCACTACTTGCCAATTACCGTTTTCCTGGCTATCACAAAGAAGCGGAAGACAGGCCCTCCCTTGAAGAAATGACTGTGCTGTGCCCGGAAGAGAACATTGACGATGCTAAGGAAGGGGCGTATATTGCCGAAGCGCTGGCACGCGGCACGAACCTGGCGCGCGATCTTGTGAATATGCCCGGCAATTATTTGACGCCCACTGTGCTTGCGGAAAAAGCAAAAGAAATCGCTGAGCGCCATGGTATGGAAGTGGAAATCCTCGATAAAGCCGACATGGAGGTATATGGCATGGGCGGGTTGCTGGGCGTAAGCCAAGGTTCGGTTGAACCGCCGAAGTTAATTGCCATTAAGTATCGCGGAACGGAAAAGTGGGAGAATGTGCTGGGACTTGTCGGCAAAGGAATCACGTTCGATTCCGGCGGTATTTCCTTGAAGCCGGGACAAGGCATGGAAGAAATGAAAGGTGACATGGGGGGAGCGGCTTCTGTGCTTGGTGCAATGGAAGCCATTGGTACGCTAAAACCAGCCATCAATATCGCTGCTGTGATTCCGACGACAGAGAACATGCCCAGCGGTTCCGCGTTAAAGCCAGGTGATGTTATTACGACAATGAGCGGTAAAACGGTGGAAATTCTCAACACGGATGCGGAAGGTCGGCTCATTCTTGCCGATGGTATGAGCTATGCACGAAAAATGGGTGCGGATTATTTGATTGATCTTGCTACACTAACGGGAGCGGCTCTTATTGCGCTTGGCACGTGTACGACGGCCGCACTGACGAATGACGAAGCGTTGATGGAAGAAGTAATGGAAGCGGCTGGCGAAGCTGGTGAACGGCTCTGGAGACTTCCTGGCTATAAGCCGTACAAAGAACAAATCAAAAGCGAGATTGCTGATTTGAAGAATACGGGTGGACGCAATGCTGGTACGATCACGGCAGGGCTGTTTGTTGGTGAATTTGCGGAAGATACGCCATGGGTGCACCTTGATATTGCGGGTACTGCATGGGCGGATAAGGCAAGCGACTTGTCCCCTGCGGGCGGCACAGGAGCTATGGTGCGCACACTGGCGATCCTGGCGCTGCGCCGCGCGGAATCTGCAAAATCGCAGTAAGTTCTGATTTTTGCGGTAAAATAAGAAAAGAAAGCGAATGATTCAATAAATATCTAAAAAAAAGTTCGGATTTTTTGTAAATCCGGACTTTATTTTTTCATGCGGATTATGTATAATGACTCCGTCAGCAAAAAACGAACATTAACGACGCTCGTATAATCGCGGGAATATGGCTCGCAAGTCTCTACCAGATTGCCGTAAACAATCTGACTACGGGTGAAAGCATGACTGATCTTATGAGATGGATTGTGGTCTGATCAGGTGATCAGGCAATTTTAGGATCCGGAGGTCTGTTTTCGCTCCCTGCGAGCGAAAACAGACCTCCGATTTTTTTTACGCATGACGCAAGGGAGGATACACATGGAGTTGCTCAAAGAGAAAATCCGTCAAGAGGGACATGTACTGAACGACAAAGTGCTTAAGGTTGATTCATTTTTGAACCACCAGATTGACCCGGAGCTTATGATGGCAATCGGGGAAGAATTCGCCCGTCGGTTCGCGGATACAGGGGTGACCAAGGTTCTTACTATCGAATCTTCAGGGATTGCGGCCGCGCTGACCGCAGCGTTGAAGCTGAATGTGAAGGTGGTATTCGCTCGCAAGAAAAAGTCGGCGTTAATGAATGAAGAAGCGTATGTGACGCAAGTTCATTCTTTTACGAAGAACGAAACAAACGAGGTAACCGTGCTGAAAAAGTTTCTTGGAGCAGGTGAAAAAATTCTAATCATCGACGATTTTCTTGCAAACGGGGAGGCGGCCATGGGACTTGCCCGCATCGTAGAACAGGCTGGCAGCGAAGTTGTAGGGATCGGCATTGTGATTGAGAAAGCGTTCCAGGACGGCGGAAAGCGTCTGCGTGAGAGCGGATTCCGTGTCGAATCGCTGGCCCGTATCGCCACGTTTGCAGGCGGGGAAGTGCAGTTTGCTGAGGAATGCGTAAAGCATCAAAGCTGAGGAACGGTTCAAGTGTTTAAAGGTTTTTTCATACTTGCGATTTTTAGGAGGAATTCTCTTGGAGAAAAAGTTAGGGCTTTGGGAGATAGGAACGCTTGGTTTTCAGCATGTACTAGCCATGTATGCAGGAGCGGTTGTCGTTCCGCTAATTGTCGGACCGGCGATTGGTATGACGCCCGAACAAATCGCATATCTTATTTCTATTGATTTGTTTGCTTGTGGGATTGCTTCTCTGTTCCAGGTTGTTGGCGGAAAATATTTTGGAATTAAGCTTCCTATTATGATGGGGTGTGCTTTTCAGGCAGTAGGACCGATGATCGCTATCGGTAAATTGCAGGGAATTACGGCTATATACGGGGCCATTATCGCCGCTGGCGTAATCGTTATGATTCTGGCTCAGTTTATGGATAAAATCATCAAATTTTTTCCGCCTGTGGTAACGGGGTCTGTGGTGATTATCATTGGAGCATCGCTGATTGGGGCAGCTATGGGCAACATTGTCGGACAACCGAACACACCGGAGTTCGCCAGCTTAACCAACCTGTTTTTGGCGGGTATCACGCTTTTATCTATCGTGTTGATGAATCGCTTTTTCACAGGATATTTAAAGTCAATTTCCGTATTGCTTTCGTTAGTGATCGGTACGTCAGTCGCTTCGTTTATGGGTCTTGTAGATTTTTCAACCGTAAAAAAAGCCGACTGGTTCCACATGGTTGAACCTTTCCGTTTTGGTATGCCTACTTTCCATGTATCCGCTATTATCAGTATGGTTCTGGTAGGAATTGTGAGTATGATTGAATCGACGGGCGTTTTCTTTGCGCTTGCTGAAGTATGCGACAAGAAAATTGACGGGAATGACATTAAACGCGGGTTACGGGCAGAAGGAATCACTCAGGTTATCGGCGGTATCTTTCAAGCGTTTCCGTATACAACCTATTCACAAAACGTAGGACTGGTTGCTTTGACCGGAGTAAAAGCGAGAAGCGTAGTGATCGCTGCCTGCATCATTATTATGATTCTTGGTCTTCTACCGAAAGTAGCGGCGCTGACGACAGTGATTCCTAACCCTGTTCTTGGAGGAGCCATGATTCCGATGTTTGGGATGGTAATGGCTTCTGGCGTTCGTCAGTTGTCGCGCGTAAATTTCCAGCGGATCGAGAATATGTTTATTATTGCCACATCTGTAGGCCTTGGCCTGGGGGTATCTATTTCGCCAGCGATATTTTCCCAGCTTCCGGAAAGCGTGCGCTTGGTAATGGAAAGTGGGATTGTAACGGGAAGTCTTACCGCTATCGTGTTGAATATTATTTTAAACGGAATGGGCAGACAGGAGACGGAAGGTAAAATTCTAAAAGCCGAACATTCCATGGAATCAGCAGTTTAGTCGTTTAAAAAAGTTTATAAAGTTTCTTAAATTTTTGGCTTGACACATTTTTCATCCCTGTCTATAATTGCATGTAATATCATAAATGATTAATAGTTCTTCAGATTGAAAATTGAAAGAATAATGAAGAATAACGTTGACGGGGACACGTATATGGCCTCTTCTTCCTAGAGAGTCCGGGATGGTGGAAGCCGGATAAGAATGCTGTATATATCTCACCCCTGAGTTGCTATCCTGAACGAAGCGATTCCAGTAGGGATGGGCCGTGGAACACGCGTTACGTGTTAGAGTCGGCGGACGAACGCTGACTCGCCGAGGTTGCCGACCGTGAGGCGGCAATGAATTTTGGGTGGTACCGCGAAACTCTTTCGCCCCAGACTGACGCTCAAGGAGAGTCAGGGGGGTGAAAGGGTTTTCTTTTTTACTCTTTTTTCTGGTATGACGGGCGGAGGCATAAAGTTGTACTCTGTCCAGCATAAATTTTTAGATTATTTTAACAATGGAGAGAGAAAGTCTTAAAGGAGGAACTATCATGAGCACAGATACGGCGATGATTGAGAATCAAAAAGCTTCGTTGCCGCCTATCGAAATGGGAGAAGTAATGACGGGTTCCGATATGTTACTGCGCTGTCTTCTGTTGGAAGGTGTGAAGTATGTTTTTGGATACCCGGGCGGCGCTGTCCTTCCGATTTACGATTCGCTCTATTCGAGTCACCTGAAACATATTTTGACGCGCCATGAGCAGGGAGCTATTCACGCGGCTGATGGCTATGCGCGTGCAACCGGAAAGCCGGGTGTCGTCATCGCTACTTCCGGTCCGGGAGCTACCAATCTGGTAACGGGAATCGCCACCGCGTATATGGACTCGGTACCGCTCGTTTGCATTACGGGAAACGTTGCCCAGCATCTTATCGGCACAGACGCGTTTCAGGAGGCGAACATCACGGGCATTACACTTCCGATTACGAAGCATAACTACTTTGTTCGAGATGTCAAAGACTTGCCGCGCATTGTGAAAGAAGCGTTCCATATCGCGACTACTGGACGTCCGGGCCCTGTACTCATTGATATTCCAAAAGATGTAAGCAATGCGAAGGCTCCGTTCTATTATCCGGAAACGGTAAAGCTTCGCACCTATAATCCTACTGTTAAACCGAACAGTTTACAGATCGAGCGCATGCTCCATGCCATTTCTGAAGCGAAAAAACCGGTGATTCTGGCTGGCGGAGGTATCATTGCCGCTGGGGCGGAAAAAGAATTATTAGAATTCGCAGAAAAAGCTAATATTCCGGTTATTCCAACTTTTATGGGGCTGGCCGGCTTCCCAGGAACGCACCGTCTCTGTCCGGGCATGCCGGGGATGCACGGTTCTTACGCTTCCAATATGGCATTGCTTAACACGGATTTATTGATTAACCTAGGCGCGCGTTTCGATGATCGGATTACGATGGGACGGACGAAGGAATTCGCACCTAATGCCAAAATTGTTCACGTGGACATTGACCCGGCGGAAATCGGCAAAAACGTTGAAACGTATATCCCGATTGTTGGTGACGTGAAAAATGTGTTGCTTGCTGCTCTTCCGAAGGTAGAGCGGGCCGACAGCGATGCCTGGGTGGAACAGATTCATGCTTGGAACGCGCAACATCCGTACTCGTATAAACCAAGTCCGACAGGGATGTTGAAACCGCAACGAGCCATCGAAATTATGTACGAATCCACAGGCGGCGACGCGATTGTAACGACTGACGTTGGGCAGCATCAGATGTGGGTGGCTCAGTTTTTCAAGTTCAGCGGCCAGCGCTCGATTATCTCTTCTGGAGGACTTGGCACGATGGGATTCGGATTCCCGGCGGCCATCGGTGCGCAGTTCGCCCATCCGAATAAGACGGTTATTTCGGTAAGCGGCGACGGTGGCTTTCAGATGAACCAGCAAGAACTGGCGGTTGTTGCAAACCATAATTTGCCGATCAAAATTGTCATCATCAATAACAAATGCCTTGGCATGGTACGTCAATGGCAGGAGCTGTTCTATGAGCATCGTTACAGCCAGATTGATTTGAGCACGAGCGTTGATTTTGTGAAGTTGGCTGACGCGTACGGCATTAAAGGCTTGCGAGCGTCAACGGAAGAAGAAGCGGAGCGGGTGTGGCAGGAAGCCATGAATACAAAAGGGCCTGTTCTTGTGGAATTTGTGGTAGAGCCGGAAGAAAACGTCTATCCGATGGTAGCAGCCGGAAACACACTTGATCAAATGGTGCTGGGAGATGAAGAGTAACATGGAACAGAAACATACGATCTCAATTCTCGTAAACGACCAGCCGGGGGTTTTGACCCGGGTAGCCAGTTTAATGGGTCAGCGCGGCTTCAATATCGACAGCATTACGGTTGGCCAATCGGAAGAACCGGGCCTGTCACGCATGATTATCGTAACGCGCGGTGATGAAAAAACAATCGAACAGATTATGAAGCAATTTCATAAATTAATTGACGTCTTAAAAGTGCAGCATCTGAGTAGTGGCCCTATGGTAGCTCGCGAGCTTGCGCTGATTAAAGTGGGGACGACAGCGGCCACGCGTTCTGAGATTAATGGTATTATTGAGCCGTTTCGCGCAAATATTGTCGATGTGGGGGTATCGTCCCTTGTGATTGAGGTAACGGGTAGTTCTGAAAAGGTTGATGCGTTAATTGATCTGTTAACACCGTACGGAATTAAAGAGTTGTCCCGCACCGGAATTACTGCGATTAGCCGCGGAGCTATCTTGGCAAAAGCATAATGGATCGCTATCAATCTATTTATATATAAAAATATTACACATAATTTGGGAGGAAGATTCGATGATTAAGATGTATTATGAAAAAGACGCAAATCAAGAAATTTTGAAAGGCAAAACGATTGCCATTATCGGATATGGAAGCCAGGGACACGCGCAAGCGCAAAACCTGCGCGACAGCGGCATGAAAGTTATGATCGGTCTTCGCAAAGGCCGTTCTTGGGAACAAGCGGAGAACGATGGCTTTGAGGTTTACACTGTTGATGAAGCGGCTTCCCGCGCCGATTTGATTATGATTCTTCTGCCGGACGAAATGCAGGCAAAAGTATATAAAGAGCAAATTGAGCCAAATTTGAAAGAAGGTGCCGCACTCTTTTTCTCGCATGGCTTTAATATCCACTTCCAGCAAATCGTCGCTCCAGCCGGTGTGGATGTAGTAATGGTAGCTCCGAAGAGCCCGGGCCACATGGTTCGCCGGGTATACATGGAAGGATTCGGCGTTCCGGGACTTCTGGCAGTATATCAAGACGGTACAGGTAAAGCGAAAGAGCTTGGTCTTGCGTATGCGAGCGGTATCGGCTGCACGCGTGCCGGGGTTATAGAGACAACATTCCGTGAAGAGACAGAAACAGACCTGTTCGGCGAGCAAGCGGTGCTTTGTGGAGGTACAGCCGAACTTGTAAAAGCGGGATTTGAAACGCTCGTGGAAGCAGGATATGCCCCGGAAATCGCATACTTCGAGTGTTTGCATGAACTCAAACTTATCGTTGACCTTATGTACGAGGGTGGTCTGGAATACATGCGCTACTCAATCAGCGATACAGCTGAGTTCGGCGATTACAGCGTAGGTCAGCGCATTATTACGGAAGAAACGAAGAAAGAAATGAAGAAAGTATTGAAAGAAATTCAAAACGGTACGTTTGCGAAAAACTGGATTCTGGAGAACCAGTCTGGCCGCGCCGCATTCAGCGCACGTCGCCGCATTGAGAAAGAGCATCAAATCGAGCAGGTTGGCAAACAGCTGCGCGAAATGATGGCTTGGATTAAGAAATAAGCTCAATAAAAATTGTGGAGGTGGCCATAGGGCATGCGTACAATCGAAGTTTTTGATACCACCCTGCGGGACGGTGAACAGTCCCCAGGGGTCAACTTAAGCGCCGCAGAAAAACTGGAAATTGCTTTGCAACTGGAGCGCCTGGGGGTAAGCCGGATTGAGGCAGGGTTTGCCGCTGCCTCCCCAGGAGATTTACAGGCTATTCGTGAAATTGCCAAACGGGTGAAGAACTCGACGATTGTTAGCTTGTCCCGCGCGTCGGAGAAAGATATTGACAAAGCGTGGGAGGCATTGCGTGATGCCGAATCCGCATGCTTGCATACATTTATTGCTACGTCTCCGATTCATCGCAAGTATAAATTGAACATGACGAAGGAACAGATTGTTGAGCGTGCGGTGGCAGCGGTAAAGTATGGAAAGAAATATTTTGATATGGTTGAGTTTTCCTGCGAAGACGCTTCTCGTACCGAGATTCCATTCCTGATTGAAGTGGTGCAGGCGGTCGTGGATGCAGGTGCAACAATTATCAATCTTCCGGACACGGTAGGATACACGATGCCTGCGGAATATGCCAATATCTTTACCCAGATATTAAACAATGTACACGGTATTGAGAACGTGAAGTTAAGCTGTCACTGCCATGACGATCTTGGCATGGCGGTTGCCAATACACTGGCTGCCATCCAGGCCGGAGCCACCCAGGTGGAAGGCACGATTAACGGGATCGGTGAACGCGCGGGGAACGTTGCGTTGGAAGAGGTGGCGCTGGCGCTTGATACGCGCAAAGATTTCTATCAGGCGATCACAAATTTGAAACTGGAAGAAATCGCGCGCACAAGTAAACTGGTCAGCCGCTTAACCGGTATGATTGTACCGGGCAACAAAGCGGTAGTGGGGGCCAACGCGTTTGCGCATGAGTCTGGCATTCACCAGGACGGTGTATTGAAAGAAGTAACGACTTATGAAATTATCCGTCCGGAACGTGTCGGTGTCAAATCCAACCGTCTTGTGCTTGGTAAGCTGTCTGGCCGCCATGCTTTCAAAGATAAATTGCAGGAACTGGGTTATCATTTAACGCAAAAAGAGCTGGATGACGCATTTTTCCGCTTTAAAGAATTGTGCGATCGAAAGAAAGATATCAGTGATGAAGATATCATCGCGCTGGTAGATGCAAAAATTACCAATATTCCAGAAACATATATTCTTGAAAACATTCAACTTTCGTACGGCAACCATTCCGTTCCGACCGCTAGTGTGCGCGTACGTACCGCAGATGGGCGGGTACTTGAAGAAGCTGCGTGCGGCAACGGCTCCGTCGATTCCATTTATAAGGCGATTGATCGCGTAACGAATGAAGAAGTAGTATTAGAAGACTACAAGATTTTATCCATTACTCAAGGAAAAGATGCGCTTGGCGAAGTGTACGTACGCCTTTCCCAGGGGGATTGCACAGTACAGGGACGCGGTGTAAGCACAGATGTGCTGGAAGCGAGCGCCAAAGCGTATCTACGCGCGTTGAATAAATTGATTGTACGCCGCGGTGACGCCGTGGAAGTCGTAATGTAAGAGAGGAAGGAACGAAGCATGAGCCAAACGTTTACTATTACTGTGTTGCCTGGCGATGGGATCGGGCCGGAAGTTATCGAGCAAGCGATACATGTGTTAAAAGCTGTAGAAAAGCTGGAAGATGTTACGTTTACGTTTGAATACGCACGCTTGGGCGGTTGTGCTATTGATGAAGATGGCACGCCGTTGCCGGAGGAGACGCTGGAGAAAGCGCGCCGTTCTGACGCTGTATTGCTTGGCGCGGTAGGCGGTCCAAAATGGGATAACAACCCGGCGCATCTCCGGCCGGAAACAGGCCTGCTCGGTATTCGCAAGGCGCTTGGCCTGTACGCGAATCTGCGTCCGGCTTTCATGCTCGACTGCATGGTGGAAGTGTCGGCATTGAAAGAAGAAGTGGTCAGGGGCGTTGATTTGATGGTGATTCGTGAATTGACCGGCGGACTCTATTTCGGTGAGAAGAAGCGCTATAAAACGGAGAATGGAGAAGTAGCATCCGATGAATTGATCTACCACGAATATGAAATCGAACGGATTGTGCGCCGTGCGTTTGAAGTGGCGCGCTTGCGGGGTAAAAAGCTTACGTCTGTAGATAAAGCGAATGTACTGGAATCTTCCCGTCTGTGGCGCAAAGTGGTGGATCGGGTTGCGCACGATTATCCGGATGTTGAGTTGCGCCATCAGCTCGTCGATTCCTGCGCGATGGAACTGCTCCGCTGGCCGAAGCAGTTTGATACGATTGTGACGGAAAATATGTTCGGTGATATTTTGAGCGATGAAGCGTCCATGCTGACAGGCTCTATCGGCATGCTGCCATCCGCTTCGTTGGCGGACGGTAACTTCGGCTTGTATGAACCGGTGCACGGTTCGGCGCCTGATATCGCCGGAAAAGGAATAGCAAACCCGACTGCCACGATTCTCTCTGCGGCAATGATGCTTAAATATTCGTTTGGTATGGAGCGGGCGGCGAATGCAGTTGAGAAAGCCGTGCACAAGGTGCTGAATTCCGGCGTGCGCACGGCCGATATCGCTAAGAGTAAAGAAGAAGCCGTCAGCACGAAAGAAATGGCTGATAAAATTATCGCCGCTATGCACGAAGTATACGTGCAGGCTTAGAGGCATAAAAAAGCGAGAGGTTAGCGTTACAGCTAATACTCTCGCTTTTTTGCAGCTATCTTTATAAGCCATGTTTGATCAAAAATGATCATTTTTGTTAAGTCCTCCTTATGGTGATTATAGTCTTCCTAAAACTGATTAATCAACACGCCAAAAATAAGCAAGTTTATTCATCATGTAAAAACTCTTTAATGGGTGTTTTCCACTCGATTTCGGCATCCGGATAGCTTTCGGCGATAATCTCTGCGATCTCGAAAAAATCGTTCCGCGTCAAACCGTGCAGCCGCTCCGGCTGCCTGGACCAGATAGAAATCTTTGTTACCGTAAACTTATCTTCCGTATTTCCTAAATATTTTTCCCCTTCAAATAAAACTCCTTTATATGTTAACAAGAAGTTACGGCGTACGTTGTTCCTGTCATCCAGAAAAAATGTCCGCTTTTTTTCCAGCGCACTTTCCAGTTTGCGTTTTGGATTGAATATATATTGAAACCACCAGACAATGAACGCAATAATGGCTAGCAGCAACAATAATCGTAACATGCAAGTCCCTCTCTTCTTGCAAAAGTATCCATTCACTTTTTTATACGGATTGATTAGAAAAAGGATGCAAAAAAATGCTATACTATCACACAGAAATTTATGAATGATGAGGGAGCTTATTCATGAATGTGCTTATAACAACATTGAACGCGAAATATATCCATACCTCGTTGGCACTTCGCTATTTGAAGGCATTTTGTCAGAACGACTTTAAAGTGGAGCTCGTTGAATATACGATCAAAGACCCGGCAATGAACATCGTGTCTGATTTATTCCAGCGCCAGCCGGATGTAATTGGCTTTTCCTGTTATATCTGGAACATCGAAGAGACGATTAAAGTTATTTCTATGCTGAGAAAGATCATGCCAGATGTAAAAATTGTGCTTGGCGGACCGGAAGTATCGTATGATGTCGACTATTGGATGAATCGCTTACAGGAAGTTGATTTTATTGTTGTTGGCGAGGGGGAAGAAACGTTCCACCACCTGCTTTCAGAAATTCAGGGAGAGCAAAAATACCATTTCGTATATGGGCTTGCATACCGCAAAGGTCAGGAAGTTATTATCAACCCGCCGCGTCCAAAGCTCGATTTGAATCGGATTCCGTCTCCGTTTTATTTTGAAGAAGACATTCCGAATCTTAAAAACCGTGTCACGTATTTTGAAACAAGCCGGGGATGTCCGTTTTCTTGCCAATTTTGCCTGTCAAGCATTGAAGTAGGTGTGCGCTATTTTGATATTGAGCGGACAAAACGAGATTTGCTGCATTTAATTAAAAACGGCGCAAAGCTGATTAAATTTGTTGACCGGACGTTTAACATCAAGCGTGACTACGCGATGGAAATTTTTCAGTTTTTAATTGAAAATCATGGCGGCTGTGTATTCCAGTTTGAAATCACCGCCGATATCATGCGTCCGGAAGTGCTCGATTATTTGGCCGAACAGGCGCCGCCCGGTATCTTTCGCTTTGAAATCGGTGTTCAATCGACTAATGACGTAACGAATGAAATTGTAAAACGTCGGCAAAATTTCACCAAGTTAGCGCGTACCGTGACCAAGATTCGAGAAAGTGGCAAAATTGCTCAGCACCTTGATTTAATTGCAGGTTTGCCGGAAGAAGATTACCTGTCATTCCGTAAAACGTTCAATGATGTGTTTGCGTTGCGTCCGGAAGAATTGCAGCTTGGGTTTTTGAAGATGTTGCGCGGCACGGGAATGCGGTTAAATGCGGATAAGTATGAATACAAGTATATGGATCATGCGCCTTATGAAATTTTGGAGAACCGTATTCTGCCGTTTTCCGACATTGTCCGGATTAAACGGGTAGAAGATGTATTAGAAAAATATTGGAACGCGCACCGCATGGATCGCACGTTACTGTATCTTATTGAACGGGAGTTTGCTTCGCCGTTTGATTTCTTTCAAGAATTCGGTAATTTTTGGGAATCAAAAGGTTGGGCGCGTATTGGGCATCAGCTTGAGGATTTATTCACTCGTTTGCACATGTTTTTGCGTGAGCGCGGCACAGAAAAACTGCCGATAATCGAAGGTTTGATGAAGTACGATTTCTTTATGAATTATAAGTATAAACCACGTAAAACATGGTGGAAATACGAAGTCGGGAAATCGGAACATTCCCGCTTGATGAAGTTGCTCGCCCAGCGTCCAGAACTTGCCGGAGAAGCGTTTGTGGTGCGCGGGCTTGACGAGAAATTGCTTCATAAACATACGATGCTGGAGATTTTACCGTTCAATATGAACACATATTTGCAAACAGGTGAAATCAAAGAAGAGGAAACGTTGCTAATCGTTTATTACAATCCGGAAGAGCGCGAGCGCCCCGACACTTACTATGTTCCGATGCGAGAAGTAAACATGGGATCTGTTAAATAAATGACAGTATGAAAATCTCGCGGGCGTTGCCGCCCGCCTTTTTCCACATGGAAACGACCGTAAAAAAGACCTGCCAAAAAGAGCGGCAGGTCTCAGACTGAAGACAAACTCCCTTGCAAATTACACTGCTAAGGGAGTTTTTGTACTTTTTGATGAAAAAACAAAGAAAAAATAGGAAACTTACGCTTCGTTCCACCTGACTTCCAGAGACAGGTAGCTAACTTTTTTAAGTTCATAGCAGAGCGGTCCTTTTCGTATGCATCAATCGATTAATCCAGATACGATTCGGCGATTTTAATCAAGTCTTTTTTGTTTATTTGTTTTCCTGTTTCGATATGGTATCGAATCGTATGCGTACTGTTTGGAACGTCATAAATCCATTGGATATTGTGTCCTGTACCGAAGTCTGTATATATCATTTCTACTCCCTTTACAACAAATTTTTCCCGCTTTGAGCCCCACTCTTTATGAACGAGAAAAGTCTCTTTTCCACTTGTTCTGGACATTGCAACTTGTATAGCACTCCCGCCTTTTTTATATGTGCTAAGGATCCGCCAATGATCTTTCGACATCTCCACAGGCAGCATCGCATATTCTTGTTTCGATTCCTCTGCCTGTTTCCGCAGCTTTTCTGCTATAGCCGTCTGTTCTTTCGGGGTAGGAGGATTCACGTCAGTAATTGGGGTAAAGAAGACCGTTGCATGTTCGAAGTTGTGCTTTCCTGGCAAACTGTCAAAAATTTTGACCGATTGCCCTTTCATTTTGGTGCGGAGTGCGGACACGTCGGTAAAGGTTAGAGGTTTGTCTAAGGTGTACGTTTTCATATCTGGAATGTTCGAGACGACATAAAAGACACCGGCTGTCCCCGCTTTTAACACCTTGTTCGCAAAATCTCTAGCTTTTAGCGCGCGGAGTTGTTCATCCAATGAAGGCGAGGTATAGTTTGCCTCTTCCAGTGTTTTCTCCTCAAAAACAACTTTACCTTGCTTGTTGGTCAATGTCTGATAGCTAAAAGCAAAAGCTGAAGATACCGTCAAAAGCATTCCTGCCACTACCATTACACTCACTTTATATTTCACAAAAAATCGCTCCTTTTTTTTCTGCTCAGCATACAACTTCTCCATCACTTTTCCAGTCAAGTCAACATCGGGAAGCTGTAGGTCATGAAAAAGTTCTCTTAAATCCTGATCCTTGTCCAATGTCATACGGTTTCACTCCCTTCACTTGAGCATAGTGTTTACGGAATTTTGCAGCTGAACGCTCGTATTTTTTTCGAAGAGTAGCGTTGTTTTGATTAAGAATAAGGCTAATTTCTTCATAACTTTTATCCTCAACACAACGTAAAATTAACAAGTTCCGCTCTTCTGCCGATAATTTTGACATCGCCTGTTGTATGTATTCATCAAAATAATTGGCTTCAATCTGTAAATCTACATGTTTATTCTCCTTCTCATCCTGATAAAAAAAGGGGAGATATTTTGCAAGTTTTCGCTTACGAATCACATCAATACATTGATTATAGGCAATTTTATACAACCAAGTGCCGAACGGTATAGCCGGGTTGTACTTATTCAAAGAGCGAAATGCATTCAAAAATACTTCTTGTCCGCTGTCCTCGGCTTCAGCATAATTGCCTAGCATATGATAACAATAAAGAAAAATCGGTTTTTGGTATAATTGCATGATTTTCTCGAACTTTTCGGTATTCCCCTCCAATATGTCAGCGATAATCTGACGTAGAGTATTGTCATCCAAACCGCTCACCCCCTTCACCCTATATAACGAATCACATATGCTAAAATGTGACAGTAGAAACAAAATAATTACTAGTACGTCAGCAATGCAACAAAGGGGCTGTCCCAATTAGTCATTTTTCATGACTTTTGGTACAGCCCCTTTGAAATACGGGGGAAATTTCAATGCGGTTTATCTACATCCTCGCTTTTTCAGACGTAAACAAGAGTGTAATGGTATATAGTCCGCTTAGTCCTATCAGGGAGTAAATGATACGGGAAATGATTGTACCCTGTCCGCCGAAGATTGCAGCTATCAAGTCGAATTGAAAAAAGCCTACGAGTCCCCAGTTAAGCGCGCCAATAATCACCAGAACAAGAGCAATTTTTAACAGAGTGTTCATACCAATCCCTCTTTCCGTTTGATTTTTGGCAGTGAACGTTTCTGCGTAGGAATTGAAAGATGAGAACTCTGTATATTAAATAACTATCAGAATTTTGTTAAATTATTCGTTCTTTTGCAGAAAAATTTTTGTGTGTTCTGTCGAAAGAAGAAGGCTGGATGTTAGGAGTTTTTGCGTTTATGTTTTTTCTGGTTGACGCGGATATACCTATGCATAATAAGCTCTACCGTTCCGAGGGAAATTCCAGCTATAACGCCTCCGAGTAGCGTAATTTTGCTCTGCGGGAATAGCCAACCGGATAGATAGACGATAACTGCTATCGCTAAAGTACCTTGCAGTGTTGCTTTGTAGATACCGTATATGCCGAGCACAACTTCATCCGCTATCAGCCCAATGACAAGCAGCAGCAGGCTAACGTCCAGCCAGTGATTGATGTTTTCGAACATTAACTGAGAAGGAAAAGTGACAGACAAGAGATAAAGAACGCCCGGAAATAACACAACTTTATACAAAAAGTTAAAAAACACACGTTTTGCCAATTTCATTCCTCCTTTATCTTTTAGTATGTGTTGAAATTGTGCGATAATATGGATGAAGAAAGGGAAAGCTTGGATTGTATGCGCAAACGAAGGAATGGAGGAATGATTATGGAAGACAAAATGTTAGCGATGTATAAAGAATTGACTGAAACACCGGGTGTGCCGGGTCATGAGCGCGCGGTGCGCGAAGTGATGCGCAAATATATAGAGACGTATGCGGATGAAGTAACAACGGATAACTTGGGAAGTTTATTGGCGCGTAAAGGAAACAAGGGGCCAAAGATTATGGTAGCCGGACACCTGGATGAAGTCGGCTTTATGGTTACGATGATAACGGACAAAGGATTTCTGAAGTTTCAACCGCTCGGGGGCTGGTGGGAACAGGTGATGCTGGCTCAGCGGGTTGCTGTGCAAACGCGCAACGGCATAATTGAAGGTGTTATTGGCTCGATTCCACCCCATATTTTGCCGCCGGAAGCGCGCAAAAAACCAGTGGAAATCAAGGATATGTTCATTGATATTGGCGCTTCCAGCAAAGAAGAAGCCGAAGAATTCGGCGTCCGTCCAGGTGATACGGTCGTTCCGATTTGTCCGTTCACCGTTATGAAAAATCCGAAGTTAATGATGGCAAAAGCATGGGATAACCGCGTTGGTATCGCTATGGCGATTCAGACGCTACAGCAGCTACAAGGAGTTGATCATCCGAACACAGTATATGGCGTGGGAACAGTTCAAGAAGAAGTCGGTTTACGCGGCGCTCAAACATCCGTTTATGCAGTAAATCCGGATATCGCGTTTGCGGTTGATGTTGGCATTGCGGGAGATACGCCAGGAGTAAAAGAATCTGAAGCGATGTCCAAAATTGGTGAAGGGCCACAGATTTTGCTATACGATGCCTCTATGATCGGACACCCGAGCCTGCGCAAGCTGGTTGTAGAGACAGCGGAAGAGCACAATATCCCGTTTCAATATGATGCCATGGCACGCGGTGGCACAGATGCCGGTCGCATGCATTTGAACGGCAGAGGCGTACCTTCGGTCGTGATTGGTATTGCTACCCGCTACATTCACAGCCATGCTGCTATCCTGCACCGCGATGATATCGATAATGCGGTCAAACTTATTGTTGAAGTCATCAAAAAACTTGATCAAGACACTGTTGAAAAAATTAAACGTCAGGAATATTAAGCAAAACGAGGCGGTTTCAAAAGGGGGATTAATCCCAAACAGAATACAATATATAGATTGCTTATTGCTTTTCTATGCGTATATGTGTTAACGCGAAAGGGTGCCCCATCACTTGGGACACCCCTTTTTTCTCATTGCACCTGTTGGTAAATCGCTTCAATCATTTTTTCTTTTTCTTGCTCGTTCGCTTGCTGCCATACCAGTTCAAAAAGAACGCCCAATCCCGGCAGCGTCTTTTCCTCACGGCTGCTGATAGCGTCCACGATCGTGTGCCGCACGTCCTCCTTAGAAGAACCATGCATATTATGCATAATCGCTGCACGCAAATCAAGGTCGGAAATATTCATGTTATTCACACTCCCTACCGAGATAAAAATAGATTCGTTTTGTAGTTTCACCGGAATGTTTTATTTTCATCCCTCTCGAAAACAATAGAAGGAGAATGTTATAATAAAGGACGAATTAGAGAAAGGGTGGAATTTATGGCGGGTCAATCTTACGCGGTAATTGGGATGGGGCGATTTGGCGCCAGTGTGGCCCAAGCGCTCTACAACATGGGATATGACGTCATGGTCATTGACGAAAACGAGGAGCGCATTCAAGATCACATTAATATTGCGACGCATGCGGTTCAGGCCGATTCAACGGACGAGCAGGCGCTGCGTGAAGTCGGTATCCGCAACTTTGATGTTGTTGTAGTGGCGATTGGAGCGGACATTCAGGCGAGTATTTTAACCACGCTTATTCTCAAAGAGATGGGCGTTAAAATGATCGTAGCTAAAGCTCAGAATGAGCGCCATGGACAGGTGTTGTACAAAGTAGGCGCAGACCGCGTCGTATTCCCGGAACGAGATATGGGGTTACGGTTGGCTCACAACTTAGTTTCGCCGAACGTACTTGATTTTGTGGAACTGGCAGAAGATTATAGTATCGCTGAAGTGGCAGCCCCTGAAAAGATGGACGGCAAAAGCTTGCAGGAGCTAGATATTCGCGCGAAGTTCGGTGTGAACGTTATGGCAATCAAGAGCGGCAATTCGTTTAACATTGCCCCGAGCGCGTCCGACACTATTAAAGAGGGCGATGTTTTAATCGTGATCGGACATAACGACGATTTGAAAAAGTTTGAGGAAGAGTCCTAATGGATAGGAGTTCATAAATGGAAGTCATTTCATCGGTACAAAACCCACGTATAAAGCAGTGGGCGAAATTACATACGCGCAAAGAAAGGGAAAAAACAGGCCTTTTTTTGCTGGAAGGTTTGCATCTTGTGGAGGAAGCTTGCCTTGCGGGTGCGCAGCTGGAGGCGATATTGCTTGAAGAAGGGCTGGATATCCCGGAATGGCTTGCTATCTTTCAGCGCGCCAGACAGCTTTCCCTTACCTATGTCACGCGTCCGGTATTGGAAAAGGTGGCGGAAACAAAAACGCCGCAGGGTATTATAGCTGTGGCGAAGATAAGGGAGAACAAACCTGATATGCTTCAGAATGGCGGATTGTGGCTTGCGTTGGACAAGCTGCAGGATCCGGGAAATGTCGGCACGCTTATCCGTACGGCGGACGCCGCCGGTTTTAATGGCGTTATTCTCGGAGAGGGAAGCGCCGATCTGTATAATAGCAAAACGCTCCGTGCAACGATGGGTTCGCTGTTCCATCTTCCAGTATGGCGGGAGTCTTTGCCGCAGTTCATAGAACGAGCAAAGCAGCAACAGCCAGAATTGCGGATTATTGGAACAAGCCTGCGGGAGGCGAAGCCGTACACTGATGTATCTTATAGGGGAGCGGCCATTTTAGTTATAGGAAACGAGGGAAGCGGGGTTTCGGATGAGGTGCTCGCATTGGCGGATCAGAACGTGATCATTCCGATTTACGGAAAGGCTGAATCATTAAATGCTGCTATCGCAGGCTCGGTTCTTATGTATGAGGCAGTGAGGCAACGTAGGCAATAGAAGCGTCCCCTTTCTTTACGTTTTATTGTTTACTTTTTTTTCCTGCTGCTTCATCTTTTCCCGCATATTTTGCCACTGATCACGGGCCATGCGTACCGTTTGCGGTTCATTTGCCCGAAGCGGATGTTCGACAACTTTGGAAAAATAGTAAAGCGCTTTAGCGTAATTGTCGAGCTGACGGTGTAGTTCGCCAATCAGGTATGTTAAGCGGATTTCGGATAGGCTTGTACTCACGTAGTCTCCCCGCTCATAGGAAGCCTCATACTCGCTTAGGGCAAGCTTGAGGAAGCGGCGTTCGTTTTCTGTATGCTTCAGATAACGGTATAGCCAGGCGAGACGCAGACAGAGTCCAGCGATAACACAATGTGGCTCTTTGCAGACATTGGCTGTGAAAATCGCAAGTTTGTAAGTGACGATCGCCTCCGGAATCGTGCGAATGCCTGTATAATCTTTCTGCGTCCAGTTAGCGGTGATTTTTTCTTCGATAAGCTGTGCGATTTGTTGTGGCACTTTTTTGCGGAACTGGTCGTTGAATGAGTAGCCGCAGCGCGGACAGACAACAACATGATATAGAATAGGATTTTCCGACTGCTCTTCATAGTATTCGCAGAAGTCGGGATCGCGCTTGTAAGGATGGCTGCGGCGCAGACGCGTTTTCTTGCTGGTAAAGTTATGTCCGCAGTGGGCACACGAGAATTTTTTGTCATAAAGGATTGTTTCTAGTCGGTTCATGTGCTTCTCCCTTCCCTCCAAATTTCCTATCTTTTACTGATACATAAATACTTTTTTTAAAAAAGATATATATATAGTATATGACAAAAATCACTATTAAGATAGGAAAAAAATCATGAGTGTAATTTTTGCACCCTTGCTTATTTGCCGGACATACTATATAATCAGTCCTAAAATAGTTCTTACAGCAAATATCATTGAGAAAGGCAATGACGGAGACAAGTACGTGAAAGAGGCGCTCCCAGGGAGAGAATGCCGCGACTGGAAGCATTCTTGAGATTGGCCATTCACCGAATTCACTCCCGAGTCGGCCCCTGAATGGTAAAGTAGGGGGAATGCCGGAAGCTGTCCGTTATCAGCGCAATGAGATAAGAGCAGGATTTGGCCTGTTCTTGAACAAGGGTGGTACCGCGACCTCTCGCCCCTTACCGGGTGAGAGTTTTTTTATTTTCGTATAAACAGTGTGTATTTTAAGGAGGGATATATTGTGCGCGAAAGACTGGAAGCTTTGAAAGCTGAAGCGCTAAAAGAGCTGGAACAAATCGAGCGAACCGCGCAGGTGCAGGAATTGCGGGTAAAATATCTTGGCAAAAAAGGTTTGTTAACCGAAATTTTGCGTGGTATGGGCAAATTATCCCCGGAAGAACGACCGGTGATCGGACAGTTAGGCAATGAAGTACGTGCAGCGATTGAAAGCAAGCTGGAAGAGAAAAGAGAGGCGGCCGAGCGGGCGGAAGTGGAAGCGAAGCTGGCAAGTGAAACGATTGACGTAACACTGCCAGGGCGTACCGTTCATATTGGCAACCGCCACCCACTTACGCTTGTAACAGAGCAAATCGAGGATATTTTTTTAGGCATGGGCTTTACAGTAGCCGAAGGTCCGGAAGTCGAAACCGATTACTATAACTTTGAAACTCTGAATTTACCGAAAGACCATCCAGCGCGTGATATGCAGGATTCGTTCTATATTACGGAAGAAATATTACTTCGTACTCATACCTCGCCGGTTCAGGTTCGCACAATGGAAAAAATGAAAGGTAAGGTTCCGGTTAAGATTATTTGTCCCGGCCGCGTATATCGTCGTGATGACGATGATGCGACCCACTCCCATGTATTTAATCAGGTAGAAGGATTAATGGTGGGCGAAAACGTGCGCATGAGTGATCTAAAAGGAGTATTGCTCAGCTTTGCGCGTCAGATGTTTGGGGAAAATACGCAAATTCGCCTGCGTCCGAGTTTTTTCCCGTTTACGGAACCTAGCGCGGAAGTTGATGTATCTTGTAGCATGTGCGGCGGCAAAGGGTGCCGGACATGTAAACATACGGGCTGGATTGAAATTTTAGGATCGGGCATGGTGCATCCGCGCGTGCTGGAAATGGCAGGATACGACTCCGAGAAATACACAGGTTTTGCTTTCGGGATGGGAATCGATCGGATCGCGCTTTTAAAGTACGGTATTGACGATATTCGTCATTTCTACACGAACGATGTACGCTTCTTGAAGCAATTCAACCGGGTATAAGGAGGATGGAAAACGATGAAGGTTTCGTATAATTGGTTAGCGCAATATGTTGACCTCTCCGGCGTTACCCCGGAGGAGCTGGCAGAGAAGTTAACCCGCAGCGGCATCGAAGTCGAAGCGGTCGAATATGTAAATAAGGGCGTAAGCAAAGTGGTGGTCGGTTACGTGGCCGAAAAAGAAAAGCACCCGGATGCAGATAAGCTGAACGTATGCCAGGTGGACGTAGGGGACGGCGAACGATTGCAAATCGTCTGCGGCGCCAAAAACGTGGCGGCCGGCCAGAAAGTACCTGTCGCTTTGGTGGGCGCCAAACTGCCGGGAGACTTCAAAATTAAAAAAGCGAAGCTGCGTGGCGTAGAATCAAATGGCATGATTTGTTCAGCAAAAGAGCTTGGCATCAATGATAAGCTGATGCCGAAGGAAATCCAGGAAGGGATTCTTGTGCTGCCGGAAGATTTGGAAGTTGGTCAACCGATAGAACCGGTTCTTGGTCTTGATGATGTAGTTCTGGAACTTGGCCTGACGCCGAACCGTTCGGATTGCTTAAGCATGATCGGCGTAGCATACGAAGTGGCCGCTATTCTTGGCCGAAAGGTAAAACTTCCGGACATAGCTGTTGCTGAGACAGGAGAGCCAATTGATGGCAAAGTAGAAGTAGAAATTACAGCGCCGGATCATTGCCGTCGTTACATGGCGCGTTTGGTTTCCGGTGTTAAGCTCGGCCCGTCCCCGATCTGGATGCAGAATCGGCTGATGGCAGCTGGAGTGCGTCCCATTAACAATGTGGTAGACATTACAAATTACGTTATGCTAGAAACAGGGCAACCGTTGCATGCATTTGATTACTCGAAAGTGGAGAACGGGCGCGTCGTGGTTCGTCTTGCTAAGCCAGGCGAAGGAATCGTAACGCTAGATGATGTAGAACGTACGCTGGATGAGGAAATGCTGCTGATTACGGACGGTGTTAAACCGCTCGGTATTGCGGGCGTAATGGGTGGCGCCAACTCAGAGGTGACGGACAAAACGGACACAATTTTGTTAGAGTCCGCCCATTTTGCTGCCTCTTCCATTCGCAAAACCGCGCGTAAACTTGGCCTTCGCTCCGAAGCGAGCCTGCGCTTCGAAAAAGAAGTCGATCCGAAAGGCGTGGAATATGCACTGAATCGTGCTGCCGCTTTGATGGTGGAACTGGCAGGCGGTCAAGTTGCACGAGGCGTGTCTGATCAGATCATCGAGGCGCCAGAAGACAAAAAAATCGTATTGCGTTTGTCTCGTCTAAACGATTTGCTCGGTACCAGCCTCTCCCTGGAGGATGTAACGTCGATTTTTGAACGTTTGGCGTTCACGTATAAGACGGAAGGCGAAGTGATTACTGTGACTGTTCCGACACGCCGTCAGGATATTACGCGCGAAGTGGATTTGATTGAAGAGGTGGCCCGTTTGTACGGATACGACCATATTCCGACTACGATGCCGTACGGTGACAATACGCAAGGATTGCTTACCCGTGAGCAGATGCTGCGCCGAACCATTCGCCAAGTCCTTAACGGTGCGGGATTGGATGAAGTTAACACATATTCTTTTACCCATCCGGATATCGCTTTCGACTTTGCGACTGTATATCGGGAAACGAAGCCAATTCCGCTGGCGATACCGATGAGTGAAGAACGAAGCGTATTGCGTACGAATTTGTTGCCGCATTTGCTGGAGACAGCTGCGTATAATATGAACCGTAAACAGCGTGATTTGGCGTTGTTTGAACTTGGCAAAGTGTTTTTGACTGATGAAGAAACATTGACAAAGCTGCCTGAAGAAAAGCTGGCGCTTGCCGGCTTGCTGACTGGCAACTGGGTCGGGCCGCACTGGCAGCAAAAAGCTGAACCGGTTGATTTTTATTTGGTAAAAGGCATTCTAGATGTTCTTTTCAATCGTCTCGGCATTACCGGAATCGAGTATCGTCCGGCGAAAGATTTGGCTGGCATGCATCCGGGCAGAACAGCGTATGTTGTTTTGCAGGGAAAAACGGCGGGATATCTTGGCCAAGTGCATCCGGTAGCGGAGCAGAAGTACGATGTAGGAGAAACGTACGTCTTCCAACTGGATGCTGATTTGCTGATGGAGCTTGCAACCATGCACCAGGGCATGATGCCGCTGCCCAAATACCCGGCTATTAGCCGTGATATTGCGGTTGTTGTGGACCGTAATGTAAGCGCGGGCACGCTGCAAAATATCATTGAGGAAACAGCCGGGGAATGGCTGGAATCTGTGCGTATCTTCGACGTGTACGTGGATGACAAACTGGGCGTGAATAAGAAAAGCGTGGCGCTGTCCTGCACGTATCGCGATCCGGAAAAGACGCTTACGGATGAGGAAGTACAGGCTGTGCATGACAAAGTGGTCAGAGCGCTCGCGGAGGAGTGCGGCGCCGAATTGCGCGGGTAGACAATGAACGGTTGTATATTTATAAAAAGGAGGAACGCATGAGGCGATTGCCTCCTTTTTTTGTTCTCATTTTTGTGGCCCTTTTCATTTTCCGAGCTTTCCTTATTTGTGTTATTGTGTAGAATATAGTTATGGAAAAGGACGTGAGGAGGACGTATTGTGTCAGGACAGAACAAAGAAAGAGTGGTAGTTGAAATATACGGACAATACTACACGATGAAAGGAGATAGCAGCTCTTCCCATATGCGGATGATCGCCGGGTATGTGGACGACAAGATGCGGAAGATTTCGGAAGCGAATCCCCGGCTTGATACGAATAAACTGGCGGTACTCGCCGCGCTGAATATGGCGGATGAATATTTTCGCTTGCGCATGGAATATGAGGAACTGATTAAACTTTTGGAGAAAACGGCGAAAGAGACAGAAGAAGAGGAAGGGGAGAACAGAGACGGGGAAGAGAAGAACGAAATGAACGAGGAGTAAGATTCAGCATGAACATTCTTGATATTGTCCTGATCGTGGTATTGTTATTTAGCGGATGGCGAGGGTACAGACAAGGACTCGTAGGACAACTGGTACGCATCGTCAGCATGATTGCTTCGTTTCTTGTCGCATTTTTGTGTTATCGTCCGGTTGCAGTACGACTCGCGGAGTGGTTTCCGTTTGCTAAAGCGGAGGTGAACGGTACATTTTCTGAAGTGGCCGGATTCCCATTTATTCAACAGGCCATTTATAATGTTGCGGCCTTTGTTTTGCTTGCGCTTGCTACAGGGCTTGCGGTTCGGTTTGTGGGTGGCTTTTTGGATAGTGCGGCGCGGCTGCCGGGACTTTCTGTTGTTAATAACCTGGCAGGCGGGGTGATCGGCCTTGTTAAAAATGGGCTTATTTTGTTTGTGCTTCTTATCGTCGCCTCTCTGTTGCCTGTAGAGGCTGTGCAAGAAACGATAAACGGGTCTTTGCTCGCTTCATACGCTACATCGTATTCCTCTGATTTGTTCCAATGGATAAAAGAAATGATACAAAGTCCACTGTCTACGGGTCGATCCTCCAATTTATTATAATGAACAGAAGAACGGGAAGCCGCTGCGGCACATCATTTCGCAGCGGCTTTTTTTAGAATTATTTTTTAGACGAAAAAACAGGGGGTTTGGCAATACGGATTTTGAGTTCGCTCATTTATGTTTGTTGCCGCCAGCGTTTTGCATGCTGACCTACAAGCGATAGAAATTCTTTTAATGCGGGAGACAGCCATTTTTTCTTATGATACGCCATTTGTGTGGCTACGCGGCAGGCGCTGTCGTCCCAGTCGAGCGCAGCTATTTTTCCTTCCATGATTTCTTTTTCGACTGTAATCAAAGGGAGAAATGAGAGACCGAGTCCTGACATAACGCAGTTCTTAATCGCTTCAATGCTCCAAAACTCAAGGTCAGAACCGGGAAACACGCCACAACTGTTAAGATGTGCTTCAAATAGTGTGCGATAGCTGCACCCGGGCTCCGTATGCAGAAATGTTTCGTTTTTTAGTTCCGGTGTTTTAATATTCTTACCTGTAGCCAATGGATGTTCCGGCGGTGCAATAATTACCATTTTTTCGGTTGCAAGCGTCTCAATATAGAGATCGGCTTCCTGCGCTTCCGGCTCCAGCAAGAATACCACGTCAAGCTCGCCGTTGCGCGCTAGGCTCCGCAGTTCCCAACAGACTCCGGGTCTAAGAATAATTTTTACCTGTGGATAAAGGGTTGTGTATTCGCGGATAATGGCCGGCAACCGAAAAGCGGCGAGCGATTCCGGTGCGCCGATGATCAGTGTTCCAGCCGGGACGGAGTCAGATGTAATTGCTTGTATGGCAGCGTCATGCAGTTCAAGGATTTGGGTTGCGTAGGAAAGAAGTTTCTCTCCGGCGGTGGTTAGTATGACTTTTTTTCCGAGACGATCGAACAGACGGGTCTTCAGTTCTTCTTCAAGCGATTGAATCTGGGCGGTTACGCTTGATTGCGCGTACGACAACAGTTCCGCCGCCTTTGTAAATCCTTTTACCTCGGCGACAACCTTGAATGTATGTAGATTACGGAGTTCCATTGTTCCTCCTTTTTTCATCGGTTTTATTGATAGATTTTCATCGGAATCATCTGTTTTACCGATGATATTATTATCAGTTACGATGGTAAAGAAAGCAAGATATATGATGAAAAAAGGAGATAACAGGAAATGGAAACGACAGGAAAGTTAAAAAAATCAATTGGCTTGCCGCAAGCGGTGGCACTTTATATCGGAGCGGTTCTCGGTTCTGGCGTTTTACTGGTACCGGGACTTGCAGCAGAAATAGCTGGACCGGCATCTTTGCTAGCCTGGGCAATCATGGCGGTGTTAGTGTTGCCGATGGCGCTGGTGATGGGCTTGCTGTCTGCCCGTTTTCCGAACGCGGGCGGGGTCGCGTACTTTGTCAGCCGCGCATTTCATCCGAAAACCGGTTCGCTCATCGGATGGTTTTTCTTGATGGCGGTGCCGATCGGCGCCCCGGTAGCTGCTCTGACAGGCGCCGGATATATGGCGGCGGCATTTGGGCTAAGCCGGGGTGCGGTGATTGCTACTGCTGCTATCATGCTGGGGTGTGCGCTGCTGGTCAATTTCCTTGGCATGAAAGTGGCAGGTATGGTACAGGTGGCGGTTGTGGCGGCAATTGCTTCCGTACTGTTGACTGCTGTCGTGGGTGCCGTTCCTTCTATTGAGAAAGCTCACTTTGTGCCGTTTATGCCGCATGGCTGGGCAAGTGTCGGGCAAGCGGCTGCGCTTTTATTTTGGTGTTTCATCGGTTGGGAAGCGGTCTCGCATTTATCGGAAGAGTTTGTGGATCCGCAGCGCGAAGCAGTGAAAGGCGTATCGGTCGCTGCGGTGATTGTTGGCTTGCTTTATTTTTTTACCGCGTTCGCTACCGTTGGCACCGGGAGCTACGGTGCCTTCGCTTCTTCTGTTTCACTGGTGCTGATTATTGAACGATTGTTTGGAACGAGCGGAGCTATTGTAGTGGGAATTACAGGAATATTTATTTGTACAGCGACGATTATCGCGTATATAGGAGCGGCTTCCCGCCTCGCTTATGCGCTGGCGAAAGAAGGGATGGCGCCGGAATGGTTTAGTCGCCTTTCAGCGCGGCAGGGCACTCCGGTGGGTGGACTGTTGTTTCTAGCCGCATGTTTTGCGCTTGTGCTGACATTATATAGCACAGAAATCATATCTTTGAAGACATTAATCCAATTGCCGAACGCAACCTTTATTCTGACTTATTTAGGCGGTTGCGCGGCCGGTATCCGCTTGCTGCGGGACAGCCGATTAGGTATGGGCATTAGTTGGCTTTCCTTTTTACTAACAGCGGCGGTCTTTCCGTTTACGGGCTGGTCCATGCTTTATCCTTTGACAATCGCCGTTTTTTGCTGGTTGTCCTGGCATTTTCAGAAAAAAATACAAGTAAAGCCGGAAGATAAGCGTAATAGCGAGAAATCTTCTTGCAGCCAATGATATAATAGCAAAGGGGCGAAAAGTAGCCACCATATTGCGAATAGAGGATGAGAGAAAGAAGAGGCTCCCCTATTCACACTTATAGTAGAGAGGGGTTTTCTGTTGGAAGCACGTACGTTGTCAACGCTTGAATTTGATAAAATTATTGTGCAGCTTGCGGATTACGCTTCTTCCTCGCTGGGAAGAGAAAAAATAGAGCAATTAACTCCTGTGGCGGAGCTAGAAGAGGTGGAACGTCGCCAACAAGCGACACGTGAGGGGACGACTGTTCTGCGGCTGCGTGGAAGTGTGCCGTTCGGCGGTATTCGCGATATCCGCTCGGCGTGTAAACGAGCGAGCATGGGTGGAGTGCTTAATACGACTGAATTGCTTGACATCGCGTCTACGCTGTACGGTGGCGGACGCCTAAAAACATTTATCGCCTCGATTACAGAAGAAGAATCTCTTCCGCTTTTGAAAGAATTGGTAAGTCAGGTCGAACGGCTGTCAGGCCTGGAAAATGAAATTAACCGCGCGATCGATGAAAACGGTGTAGTTGTTGATTCGGCGAGTTCAGCTCTTTCGCAAATACGGGGGCAAATTCGCGGCGCCGAAAAACGTATCCGTGAGCGTCTTGAGCAGATGATCCGTAACAGCAATACGCAAAAAATGTTGCAGGATCCGATCGTTACGATTCGTAATGACCGTTTTGTTATTCCAGTTAAACAGGAATACCGTCATGTGTTCGGCGGCATTGTTCACGACCAATCTTCATCGGGTGCGACACTGTTTATTGAGCCGCAGGTTGTCGTCAATATCAGCAATGAATTGCGTGAGTTAAAGCTAAAAGAAGCGCGTGAAGTGGAGAAGATTTTGAGCGCGCTTTCGGCGAAAGTAGCGGAAGTAGCCGAGGTGTTGCTGCATAATATGGAATGCTTGGCAGAAGCCGACTTTATTTTCGCTAAGGCTTCATATGCACAAGCGCTAAAGGCGATACAGCCGGTGATGAATGATAAAGGTTATCTCCGCATTAAGAAAGGTCGTCATCCGCTTATTCCAGCCGAGCAGGTTGTTCCGATCGACATTGAACTGGGCAAGAGCTATACAGCCATCGTTGTTACCGGCCCGAATACGGGGGGGAAGACCGTTTCGCTCAAGACCGTCGGCCTGTTTTCGCTTATGGCGATGGCGGGACTTCATATTCCGGCTGAAGAAGGCACTGAGATGACGATTTTTGAAGGGGTTTATGCTGATATTGGGGACGAGCAGAGCATTGAGCAAAGCTTAAGTACGTTCTCGAGCCATATGACCAATATTTCGCATATTCTTCAACATGTGAATAATCGCAGCCTCGTGTTGTTCGATGAGTTGGGCGCGGGAACGGACCCGACGGAAGGCGCGGCGCTCGCGATGGCGATTATTGATTATGTACATCAGCGCGGCGCCCGTCTCGTGGCAACGACGCATTACAGCGAACTGAAAGCGTATGCCTATGATCGTCCGCAGATTGTGAACGCGAGCGTGGAGTTTGATGAAGTAACGTTGCGTCCAACGTACCGTTTGCTTGTCGGCATCCCAGGCCGTTCCAATGCGTTTGCCATCGCCTCTCGGCTTGGCCTGCCGGAAAAAATCTTACAGCAGGCGCGCGATTTCGTGAAAACGGAAGAAACTGAAATTGATACGATGATTGCTTCACTGGAGGAAAATCAGCGTAAAGCGGAGGCGGAACGGCGCACGGTCGAACATCTGCGCGCGGAATTGGAGCTTGCGCGCGAGGAGCTTGCCCGCGAGTTAGCCATTTTGGAGGAGAAAAAGGAACAGTTATACCGGCAGGCGGAAGAAGAGGCGCGTGCCGCTGTGGAGAAAGCGCGCAAAGAAGCAGAGCAGATTATTTTTGACCTGCGGAGGCTCGCGAGAGAAGAGCACGCCAATATTAAGGAGCACAAGCTAATTGAAGCGCGCAAGCGACTGGAAGAGGCGGTGCCCACGCTGCGCAAAAGGAAAAAGCAGAAGCCGAAGAATGTGCCGCTTAATCAGCAGCCGTTGGAAGTGGGAGATGAAGTGCGCGTGCTGTCGTTCAACCAGAAAGGTGAGATTGTTGGCAAGGTGAGCGACAACGAGTTCCAGGTACAAATTGGTATTGTTAAAATGAATGTCAAAGCCGATAATTTGGAAAAGCTTAAATCGGCAAGGCCGCAAGCGACCCAGCAGATTACGCGCATTACATCTGCGCGCGAACCGGTACGCATGGAGCTTGATGTGCGCGGCCATACGGTAGAAGAAGCCATTATCCGGATTGACAAGTATCTGGATGAGGCAGTGCTCAGCGGATTGAATCAAGTGTCCATTATTCATGGCAAAGGAACAGGCGCTCTGGGGCTCGGCGTGCAGAAATATTTGCGTAACCATCGGCTTGTGAAATCGTTCCGTTGGGGCGGGCAGGGCGAAGGTGGGCTTGGCGCCACGATTGTGGAATTGAAATAGCGGAGAGAGCGGCGGCTGAAACTGCCGCTTTTTTTTTTCGTATGATATATAAATAATAAGGAATAGACACTATTCTTTTAACAGTGGAGGAGGGAAAGGGTTGGTTATTTTCTCTAATTCTTACGTGTTGACTGCCGCTTATTTCGCTGCCGCCTTGCTTGCAGTTATTATTTTTTTGGCTGTATTTGAGATGGTCACCAAATATAAAGATTGGGACGAGATTAAACGCGGCAATGTTTCAGTCGCTATGGCGACGGGGGGAAAAATTTTTGGAATCTGTAACATTATTAGGTATTCGATTGAGCATAAGGAAGGCATTGGCCATACGCTTTTATGGAGTTCATATGGTTCGTTGCTGTTGCTTGTTGCGTATTTCGTATTTGAGTTTTTGACGCCGATGTTCAAAGTTGATGAGGAAATTGCAGCTGATAATCGCGCCGTTGGCTTATTGTCTATGGTAATTTCCATAGGCGTATCCTATGTTATCGGTGCAAGTATTATGCGATGAGACAATTTGCCTATATATAACGGCAGGGTGTCTGTGGACACAAACACGATGCCGTAGGAGGGATCGGGATGCTGGATAGATTGGCCAAGATTTTGTCTTTATGTGCGTTACTTTTTATTTTTTTCGGCATTCTATATTTTGCGGTGTTTCAATAATAAATAAAGCGAAGATGTAAAGGCGAGAGGTAACGATCGCTCTTTTCTTATGTTTGTGATAAAATAATTACGTTTATGTTTGGATAGCGAGAGGTCGGAGGAGATTATCATGGGAAAATCTTTGGATATTGCGGTTGTCGGCCTAGGTTTTATCGGCCTGCCGTTGTCATTAAGCTATGCCCGCAAAGGGGCGAATGTAGTAGGTATTGATATAAGCGAAGTGCTTGTGCAAGAAATTAATAGAGGGAAATCCCACCATCAGGAATACTTCGAAGGTAAATCGCTGGCGCAAATTCTTCAGGATCAGCTTGCGGCTGGAAGATTTATCGCGACAACCAGCTATGAAGAAGCGGCTGCTAGAGTAAATAACTACATCATTACTGTTGGTATCCCGGTAAAAAATGGCGATCCGCAGATGCATTACCTGATATCTGCGTGCGAATCGCTGGCAGCAGTGTTGAAAAAAGGGGATACAGTTATTCTCCGCAGTACGGTTATTCCGGGTACGACGGAGGAAGTTGTCAAGCCGTTGCTTGAAAAGAGCGGGCTTGTAGCCGGTGAGGATTTTTATCTCGCATATGCATCGGAGCGGATTGCGGAAGGGCGGGCATTCGAAGAATTTATCCATATGCCGCTTGCGCTAGGCGGCGTGAATGAGGCGAGCACGCAGCGCGCCCGCGAAGTATTGGCGTTTGTGACGGAAGCGGAAATTACGATTTCTGACATTAAGGTTGTGGAAACGTCCAAAGTAATCGAAAACGTCCAACGTGATGTTAATATTGCGATGGTGCAGCAGTTTGCCCGTTTTGCGGAAAAAGCGGGTATCGATACGTTTGAATTAATCCGTGTGGCCAATACGCATACCCGCGTAAATCTGCTGACACCGGGCCCGGGCGTCGGCGGCTACTGCCTGCCGAATGCTTTATATTATCTATTGCCGAAGGCGAAAGAGTTGGGGGTTGACCTTAAACTGCTTGAAATGGCGCGCCAGATTAATGACAGCGTACCGCAAGTTCTGGTGGACATGGCGGAAGCCGAATTGAACAAGCAAGGCAAAACGCTGGCCGCAAGTAAAATCACCGTGCTGGGTCTTGCAATGAAAGATTTTTCGAATGATGACCGGATTAGCCCGCCGCACCACCTCGTTCAATTGCTTAAAGAAGCGGGTGCGGATGTGGTGGCGTACGATCCAGCCGTACCAGCAACGTATGATTATAAAGCATCCAGCCTGAAGGAAGCGGTAGAGGGTGCGGATGCGCTCATTTATGTTACTGCGCAGAAGGAATTTCTCGACATTGATTGGAACCAACTTATCGGGTGGATGAACGATAATCCGGTGATTCTAGATAGTAAGAACCGCGTGCCACGCGGCGTAGCGGAAAAAGCGGTGCTAGTTCGTATTTAGGAAATGGGGTATAAGACACGGTTTCCTTTATTTTGACTGAAAAAACTCGCAGAGCGTGCCCGCCCGTACTTTTTTGAGGAAAAAGGACGAGCGGCAACGCCCGCGAGTTTTTCCTATATGAAAGGATGTTTCGGAATGAAGGCGAGCAGAAAAATGTTGCTGGTGGCGTATCTCTTTCCGCCCATTGGCGGCGGCGGAGTGCCCCGTGCCCTCAAAATGGCAAAATACCTGGCCGAGGATGGCTGGGAAGTACACGTGCTGACCGTGGATGATACATACTATGCAACACGGGATGATTCCCTTTTGCGTCAGCTTCCGGAGAACGTTATCATACATCGAGCGCAAGAGTGGAATCCGGTGCAAAAGATGCGCCCGCCGCAGAAAGAATCTCCAAAACGCGATAGGAGTCAGGAAGCAGCGGCGGTTAAAACGGGCGAAGGACTGAGGCAGGCGGTAAGGCAGAAAGTTGTGCCGATGCTGAAAAAAATTAAAAACACGTTAATGATTCCTGATGATATGATTGGCTGGATGCCGTTTGCGGTGAAGCTGGGGGAAGAAGTGATCAAAAAACATAATATTCCGATCATGTTTTCCACATCCGGGCCGTACACAAATCATCTGGTAGGTCGCAGCTTGAAGCGAAAGACAGGCGTTGTGTGGATTGCTGATTTCCGCGATCCGTGGACACAGAACATGCATCGTTCCGGGGTGGCGTGGCGCGAAGCATGGGAAGAAAGGATGGAGCGTAGCGTTATGGCAGAAGCGGATGCGATTACGACAGTGACACACGGATTCGCCGAGAACTTTATGAAGAAGTTTGGTAAGGAAATCAAGCGTATGGAGGTTATTCATAACGGATTCGATCCTAATGATTACCTGGATATTGCTACGCCGCCTGAAGACGGGAAATTTACGCTTGCATACCCCGGCATCTTCTATAAAGAGCGGAATCCACGCCTTTTATTGCAGGCGGTTGCTGAACTTATTCAGGAGGGGAAAGTGGATCGTGCCAGCATTGTGCTGCGCTTTGCCGGGGTGTTCGATTATCCGGGGTACAGCGATAATATTGATTGTGTGCGGCGGCTCGGCCTGGAGGACATCGTGGACATCCAAGGAAATCTTCCGCATAAAAAAGCGCTGGAAATGATGAAAGGGGCCGATGTGCTCATGCTGATCGGGGATACCGCTCCCGGTTCCGGTGTATACATTCCGGGCAAGCTATACGAATACATGGCCATCGGGCACCCAATTTTGGCGCTGTCCGTCGAAGGCGAATCGACGAAGATTATCCGCAAGTTTCATTTAGGCGAAGTGGTAAACCCGCTCAATAAAGATGAGATTAAGCAGGCGTTTTTGCGTATGTATGAACAATGGAAAGAAAACCCTGGTTGCCAGGCGGATCGGGCTGGCGAGATTCTGCGGCGCGCCGAAGACGGGGATCTGGCGATTTACAACCGTCAAGTACAAGCGCGGATGCTGGGCGAACTGATGGAAGAGCTGCTTGCGGCTAAATGGTAAGCAATTGTATAGCCATATAGCAGGCAACACCCCAGATGAGCAACGCGGATATGCGGTTTACCGCTTTCATCCAGCGCCCTGTTTTATCAAACGTTCCGAGAATACGGCCAGCGATGGCTAGGCTGAAAAACCAGAGGTAAGAGATCAGAATACAAGAAAGAGTGAACGCCCATTTTTCTCCGCCTGTATATCCGAGTGAACTTGTACCGATAACACCGATCGTGTCAAGAATGGCGTGCGGATTTAACAGCGATACGGAGACGGCGAACATGATTTGTTTTTTCGGCGGCAGACTTATCTGTTCGCCGTTTTTTATATGGCTGTCACTTCGCCATGTAATCCATCCTATATACAATAGAAAAAGAATACCTGCCGCAAACAGAAGTGTTTTTAACCAACTGAATGTAAGCACGATAAGGGAGACGCCCAGCACCGCCAGTACAATCAGAAGAGTGTCGCAGAGAGAAGCCGTCAGTATAACCGGCAATGCTCGCACAAGCGAAGGCTGGGTCGCTCCTTGCGTAAATACGAAAACATTTTGTGCCCCTAGCGGCAGAATGAGCCCAAACGCTAGAAGCATTCCGTGTAAGAATGCTTGTAACACGTCTTTCTTCACCTTCCTTTGAAATATGATAATTTGATTATATAGGCTTAAGCAAAAGGTGTCTCCAGCCAATGAAAGCAAACAGGAGCCGGCCAATTGTGTGCCGCAGCGAGAAGAAGAAGGAGAAGAGCATGATGAAAAATGTGGAGTGGAAACCGGATGGACAAAGCGGTGTTCCTCTATACAAGCAAATTATCCACTATATAAGGGGAAAAATCGCACGTGGAGAGTGGCCCATAGGTTATAAAATTCCGCCGGAACGAACGTTGGCGGAGCAGTTTGGCGTCAACCGAAGCACAGTAACGAACGCGTTTGCTGAATTGGCGGCAGAAGGATTAATCGAAGGAAAAAGGGGAAGTGGAACAAGGGTTATAAATAATACATGGACGCTGCTGGCGGCCTCCGCTCCCCCGGATTGGCGAGCGTACGTCGAGGCCGGGGCACATCGGCCGAATCTTTCCATGATTCAACGGATCAATGAAGCAGAGTTTGTCCCAGGAACGATTCGGCTTGGCACGGGAGAGATGTCGCCGGACATGTTTCCCTCTGAAATGATGGCGCTTGTATTGGAAAGAACGGCGAGAGTAATGAGACCGTTGGGATATGAGGAGCCTTTGGGGTTATATGAGCTCAGGGAAGCCGTGAGTCAGCACGTACGCCTATTTGGCATACAGGCTTCGCCTTCTGCGATTCTCATCGTGTCCGGCGCGCTTCAGGCGCTGCACTTCATTTCGATCGGTTTATTGCCTCGCGGCTCAGCCATTTTGCTTGAGAAACCTTCTTACCTTTGTTCCATGCGTGTTTTTCAGTCGGCAGGGATAAGACTTGCTGGTATCCCGGAAATCAAAAAGCCGGAAATGATTCCAGCGCGTTTGTCACATTATAAGCACAAACACGAAGCGGCTTTATTATATACGATTCCTTCTTTTCACAATCCGACCGGAAAAGTAATGTCGGAAGAAGCAAGGCAGCAGCTTATGCTATCCTGTGAACATGAACGATTGCCTATTATCGAGGACGATGTTTACGGGGAACTTTGGTTGGATGAAAAACCGCCAGCGTCGTTGAAAGCGCGCGATAAAAACGGGCTTGTCCTTTATATAGGCAGCCTTTCGAAAACGCTGAGCCCCGGATTGAGAATCGGGTGGATTATCGGACCGGAGCCGGTAATTCGGAGGCTGGCCGATATTAAAATGCAAACCGATTACGGTTCGAGCTCGTTGTCACAGTGGGTGGCAAAAGAATGGTTAACAAGCGGATTATATGGGGAGCATCTTACACGTATTCGTGAACAGTTAAGAACACGGCGAGAAATGGCGCTTACAGTTCTTGAAAAATATATGAAAGGGCTGGCCGATTGGGAAGCGCCAGCCGGTGGTTTCTACGTCTGGTTGCGCCTTCTCATAGCACCGCCGCTTCAAAAGTTGTTCGAATCTGCGCTCAGGCAGGGTGTTCTGTTAAACCCGGGAAATATTTATGATCCTGGAGAAAGGGAGCGGTTGCGGATTTCTTACGCTTACGCGTCGCCGGCGGAGTTTGAGGAAGGTGTCCGCAGACTGGCTCGTTTGCTTATCGAAGCCGGACGGAAAAAGCAATAAATTGAAGCTCCACACAGCTGAAGACGCGGGATTCTTGGGTCGTTAGCGTCCGCAGTCCGTTTCCGCTCGCTACCAGAACCTCATACCATGACATCCACAGGAACATGTGACCAGTAGGATGAGCACTGCTCATGGAATTTGATTCTATAGGAAATGGTTGCTCTAAGCATCCCCATGAAGGGATTCCCGAGCAACGTCGCCCTTCATTCCACGGTTTTCATCGTGGGATGAAGGGCAGCATTTTCTGTAAAAGTGAAAAAGCGGTCGCCACTTTTGCTGAAGCGGTATCGACAGATAACGCATCCTCGTAGAAAATTAACGAAGTCGAGGAAGAAAAGGCGGATGTTGTTATAGCAAGATATCAAGCAGTTGCTCTACGTATCGCTCTTGTTCTTGCCTGTACTGAAGCAAATCGGTAGGTGGTGCGTACAGCACTTCACGGCACGTTTTTGTAAAATCATCTGCATCGCGGTTGACAAATGTAATGACACCGTTCGGGCGTTTGACTACATCGCTTGCGATCGCTGGTGTACCAAGATATATCGCTTCTCTTAGGGATATGGCATCTCCGTCACTCGCGGTCGGCCGAACGAATAGTGTGGCTTTTTGAATAAGCGGATAGAACGGGATTTTCTCTTGCACCAGCAAGAACCTTTCTTCGAGGCCATGCGCCGCGATACGTTCCGTATATTGTTCCAGCAAGGCCTGCTCCCCTATATGTGTGATGCAATATACGAACGCCAGCTTCTTATTTTCACGCGCCAATTTAGTAAACATGTCAATGCATAAATCAAGGCCGTATAATTCTTCGCCATTATAAAGATTGCCTACGCCACCGTTTGCAACAATTACCTGCGGGTATTTAGTGAATGTTTCCAGCACATAGTCGGGAATTTTTTTTATATCGCTTTCTAGGTCAGTGGTTGGCGGAATGAACGCCGGAATGACGGAGATTTTCCGTTCTGGAATGCGTAGCTCCAGCAGCTTTTCTTTCACTTCTTCGCTTACGGCCACAAAATGATCTGACAGCAGGCCGGTAAGAAACACCATTACCTTTTGCGCAAGTCCCAGTTGTGTGCCATCATTGCGCAAACTGTGAACGGTATGAACGATCTTTTTGCCTTTGAGTTTTAACAGGGACAGCGTAAAGCGTATTTGCCAGCGCAAGAAATGATTATGGATGATGTCTTCGTTTTTTTGCCACAAGTACTTCCATGCCCATTTTTCAATCTCTGGAATCGGCACAACGGCCCGCTTTTTTTCTCCGTTTTCTCCATTGCCGTCGTAGATGATAAAAGGAATTTGCTTCTGTTCAAGCGTATCGCACAGACGTTCCACATGAACAGAAATCCCCCCGGCTGGGGGGGGATAGACACCGATCTCGGCAATTGACTTTGTTTTTCTCATTTTTCCGGTTGTTCCTCCCTTGCACGCGCTAAATTATAGGCAGCAGACAAAATCGCAAGTACGATCCAGAACATGAAGTCTACACGGTATTGGTGCCAAACATCTTCCGTCAAACCGGCGGTGCCAATCGCGATAACCGCGGCGATCCCCCCTTTGACGACATAAGAAAGCAGCCTGTCTTTTTTGTCATTTATGAACAAAGTAACGACCGCGGTTCGCAAGCTCTGGTAAAACATATAGAAGAGCAGGAGAATGGTCAAAATCCCTCCGGTTACAAAGTTCATCAAATAAATATTGTGAAGATGGTTGGCACGCACGCCAGGCATCATGTAATCAGCGTATACTTTTTTGAATGTCGTTAAGTCAGAACCGATCCCGGTTACCCAATAATCTTTAACCATAGGTACAGCCGCTTTCCAAATTTGCAGTCGGAAATCGCTTGAAGAGTCGGTTTTCGGCTTTACAATTGTTTGAATCCGGTCAATAATCGAGTCAGGCAAATAGTTTACGCTAATGGCTGCGGCAATTAAGCCTATAACCAGCAGACGACGGTTAATCATCGTAGCAACAATCACTAAAGCTACGAACATGGCAACCCAGCCGCCGCGTGACAACGTTAAGAATGCGGCAAGCGCAATGAGTACAAATTGAAGGGAAAATAAGATACGGTTGCCCCATGTTTTCGCATAAAAAATGAGCGCAAAATTGAACGGCAAAATCATAATCAAATATTGAACGAATAGGTTCGGGTTTTCGAACGTAGCCCAAATTCGTTTTGCGCCTTCGTTTTTGCTTACATCGATCCACGCGGCTTTCGTATAGTCAATCGTAAAGAAATATTGGTATATACCATAGAGCGAAACGAGGCTTGCCGAGATGATCAGGCAGACGATAAAGCGGTACAGCACATCCCGCGAATCTACCTTCATGACAAGCAGCAAATAAAGCACGAAACTTACAAAATAATAAAGTAAAAATTGGGTTAAACTTTCCATAACGTTCACTGAAGTGAGCGCCGTGACAAGCAAAATAGCCACAAATAAAAATACAGCTAGATTCAGATGATTTTTTAGATTGGCTTTCATCTGCGCATAATTTTGCTTGGTTACGAACAATATGAGCACAAGTAATAGAATGAGAGCCAACAGCGGGCGATATGTCAGAATGGGAAGCGAGAGAGCGAATAAATACAATCCGTACTCCGTTCTATAGAGCGTAATCGCTAGAAACGCCCCCATCAACACGAACTCGCCGGCCATTGCTATTTTATACTGCGCAATGCCTGTGGCAAGCAGCACGCCAGCCACAAGCGCCATGAGAAGACGTGTTTTCGTCATTATTATCGAACTCCCGGTTCTCTACTTATTTGGGTCGAACAATTGCATGAGCAACCGACCGGGGATGCTTGTCCGGATGATAAGCCATACTCGCTCTGGCCCAAGGAAAAGCAGCAAGCCTCCCGCAATAAGGTCAAGGGCGATGATAAGCACAATATTCTCTAGGAAAAGAAGAACATATACATGCAGGAACACCATAATAAATAGTGTCCAGAACACGTATTGCCATTGGATGCTTTCACATTTAGCCTTAAAGCGCGCCAGCAAGGAATGCTGTCCCGCTTTTTCTGAGAATGTTTCTATCAGCCCTATCAGCCCGTCTATAACTTTATGCGTCAGCCACTCATAAAAAGACGTTTTTTTCAAGTTTTCACCTTCTTATTTTACGCTGATTACTCTTGACGCGAATACAGCCTGGTTTGTATGAGCAGGCAAATACAAATTCGCATGGAAGAATGTGTTATCAATAATCGGTCTTCCGTCCAACGAGACGAATCCAGGCGCTTTAATCGTTAAATAAACGTCCTCTTCTGCGTCAAATGAACGCAAATAATAGTTTCCGTTGACGTCTGGCAAATATTTTTCCGCAGGCCTCGTTTTAACGTCAACGACCGTTCCGAATGGCTCAAGTTGACCTTTCTGAAAAATTTTGTCACCTGGTTTGATTGACTTATGAAAAGAAGGCTCCTGCCCTTCAATTCGGAGTACAACGGTCATCTCTTTTGACGGTATGATCAGTTTACCGGCCATGGAGGCTTTCAACGAGATAATAATAGCGGCAGCGATAAGCAACAGAGTAATCAGCGCGTCTTTTAACGTAAAAGAAAAAGCGCGCGCATTCATTATTTATCACCTAAATTTACTTCGGTCAGAAGCGTTTCGATCATGTAGCGTGGGCCTTTGATCGTCAATTTGCTGCCCGCAAGCAGGGGATTGTCCCCTTCACCGACAGCCGTTGAACCGGAGATGGCTGCTTTCGTTTTCACCGTGATGTAGACGGAGTACTTTTCTGGGACGGTAGACATAACCATGCGGCCATCCGCGGTTGTAACCGCCACTTTTCCGGGCTTTTTCTCAACGTTAACGACTTCGCCGATTTTTAAGCCTTTGTCTTTATCTTTAATGATGTCGCCTTTTTTGATTTGATCGACGACAAACGGGTGCTCAGCGCTGTTATAGAGGACATAGGTTACTTCTTTTTGCGTTGTCGGCCCTATGGCAATTTCTTCGCTTTTTGTGAATTTTAATCCAGCGAAAATCAGCGCCGCGATCAAAAGCAAAATAAGAAATAAATCCAAAATGTTAATTACACCAAAAATTCGTCCTTTTTGATCAATTGCTTTCATGGAATGCTTCCTCCTATTTGGTATGAAAAAAAAATCATCCAGCATAACCTTCACTAGGATATCATACAAAACTTCTTTTACACAACAGCCTGGTCGTTGTAAGAAACAATCGAAGATATTACCATCCCTTCTTACTCCATCAACGAAAAACCCGCTCTGATAAGCGGGTTTATTTTGCGCGGATAAGTTTCCGGTATAATTCTTTCGTTTTCATCGCCATGTGCGTTAGCGTATATTCTTCCTTTACGGTCTTGTATCCTGCCTCCGCAAGCTTCGTGCGCAGTCCTTCGTCTTCCATCAAGATCACAACATTCTGCCGGATTTCCTCCGGATTTTTCGTTGAAATCACCAATCCGTTCAAGTAGTCAACCAAAAAGTCTGAGATTCCTCCAACCATGGTAGAAATTACCGGCTTTTTGGCGGCCATCGCTTCCAAAAGCGAAAGGCCCAGACCTTCAGAATAAGATGGGCTGATAAAAGTGTCCATCGCTTGCAGACAGCGCGGCACATCCTTGCGGAAACCGGCAAAATGCACGCGTTCGCTCACGTTCGCTTCACGTGCCATGTTTTGCAGTACAGTTTTTTCCGGACCGTCACCGATAACCAGCCAATGAATATGAGGGTAGTCTTTTGCCAGCAGGATAAATGCCTGCATCAAATCGTTTAATCCTTTTACCGCAACAAGGCGGGAGACGGTACCGATCACGAACGCGTTTTCGGGAATTCCCAGTTCGCGGCGGATGGTTGCTACATCTTCTTCGATTGCAAATTCTTCAATCGGAATCCCATGATGGATAAGCGTAATTTCTTCTGGCTTCACACCGTCCGATTCAAGCGATTGCTTGATAGAATTTGAGATAGCGATATAATGATCATTCCATTTGCGTGTCCACAGTTCCATGCGTGAGGCGAGGAAGTAAGCCAGCGGATTTGGGTAATCATACCGCAATACGCTATGAATCGTCGTGACAATAGGCACACGGGGAAGGGAACGGGCGGCGATTCGACAGAAGAAATTTGCCTTAACGCCATGGGAATGGATAAGGTCCGGCTTCTCTTCCTGAAACACGCGGACAAGTCCCTTAACCAACCGGAAATCAAAACGTCCGTATGTATCGAGCACAATAACGCGAATGTTTCGTTTGCGCAATTCTTCGGCAAAGGTAGCGTTATAAAAGCATACAACGACAGGGTCGACCGAGTGTCTGGACAGAATTTCAAGCAATTCAAGAATATGTTGCTCCGCGCCGCCAAACTCGCCTCCGCCGATTGCATGCAATATTTTCATTTTGGACATCCTCTGTTCACTTCCTGACCCTAGAGCAACTAAAAGCATCATGCTAAACGATGAAATCGTATCAATTATATCGCATCTGTGGCAGGATGTTCAATGTAAGAGGGTTGATTTTTCACAATTCAGGTATAGTATGAAAGAAGCCGTGTTTTTATGTGGAAGCGATATAAGACAGATTGAAGGTAGTGAGGAGAATATGTACATATGGCACAAACCGTACTTCGCTCGGCAGCAGTAATTATCATTGTCACGCTTGTGGGGCGGGTCGTCGGCTTGCTTCGCGAAACGTTGCTCGCTTATCATTTTGGCACCAGCTTCGCGGTGGACGCTTATCGATATGCGTTCGCGATTCCAACGATGATTTTCTTATTCGTGCCAGGGGCATTAAACGCCATTTTCGTTCCTTCGGTTAAAAGCATGCTGGTTGAGAACAGGCGGGAAGAAGCGCAGGCGCTGTTCCGCAAAATGTTGACCGTAACTACGCTGATTTACTTTGTCATTATGGTGTTCGGCATGCTATTTTCGCGCGAGATTATGCAGGTAATGACGTTTATGCAGCAAAACTCTGAAGCGATTACGCCCGAGCAGCGCGCTCAGCAATTGGAAATGGGAACGAGGATGCTTCAGATGATGTGGCCTTCTGCCGTATTTATCGCGCTCATTGGCGTGTTTCAGGCAACGTTGAACGCGCATCAGCAATTTTTTATTCCACAGATGAGCACGGTTGTGAACTCTGTGGTGGTGTGCGCGGCGTACCTGTTGTTCGTTCCGTTTTACGATATTTATGGTGTAGCCATTGGCACGACGCTCGGCTTCTTGTTCGCGGCCTTATCCATGGCATATTCCATCAAAAAAGAGCAGTATTCGTTTGTACCAGATTTCCGCTGGAAAGACGAGGAAATGAAGAAAATCGGTGAACGATTTCTTCCAATCATGCTTGGCTCATTGATCACGCAAGTATATACGTTTATTTATCCGGTGCTTGCCTCCGGACTGGGCCCGGGACGCGTGGCGGCGCTTGGATATGCTAATACGATTTACCAGCTTCCGATGGCAATTTTTGTTGCGGCGTTTACGCTACCGATATACCCTTATCTTGTTGAATATTTTACTAAAGGCGAATTAGACAAGATGAAACAGTCCATTACCGAAGGGATGCGGTATTTGTTTATTTTGTTGGTTCCGGTTACTGTCGCGATGGCCATCATTCCGGACGAACTGGTTTCGCTTCTTTTTTACACGGGGCCTCGCGGAGAATTTAATCTGCAGTCCATTGAATTGACGGCTACGGCGCTGTTATATATGGGAATAGGACTGTTTTTCCTGGCGGTGCGCGATTTATTGACCCGCGCATTTTATGCGATGGAAAACACGAAAATTACGGTTATCGCTGCCGTTGTGGGTATTATCATCAATGTTGTTTTTAGCCTTGCGTTGATTCCGTATCTTAGTCATGGAGGGGTAGCGCTTGGCACATCGCTCGGCTCGTTAGCCAACATGCTGTTGCTTGCATTCTTTTTGCGTAGGTCTATCGGCTCGTTTGTACAACGCGAGTTTTGGATGACGGCAGGGAAAACGGTGGTTGCCGCTGCGGTAATGGGAGTTGGTTTGTATGCAGCGACTTCTTTGCTTGTGTTTCAAGGAGTTTGGGTTCAAAAAATGTATATTATCTTTTTGATTGCGGCGGGAGCAGGCGTGTTTTTCGCGACGCTTGTTATGATGCGCGAACCGCTGGCAGTACAAATTATTGGACGTTTTTCTGGAAAAATAGTAAAAAGAAAAAGGGGATAATAGAAAATGAAAGTGTTGATAACGGGCGGGGCCGGTTTTATTGGTTCCCATATTGTTGATCAGGCGTTAGAGGCTGGGTATGAGGTATGCGTCATCGACGACTTGTCGACAGGAAAAAAAATGCAGCTTAACCCTCAGGCTGCATTCTATGAAATGAATATCGCGTCACCGGATATACAACAGGTTTTTAAAAATGAAAAGCCGGACTTTGTCATTCACCAGGCGGCGCAAAGTTCTGTTCCTGTATCGGTAAAAAATGCGGTAGGAGACGCAATGACCAATATTGTCGGTACGGTCAATTTGCTGGAAGCGGCACGTCAGTATGGCGTTCGAAAATTTGTATACGCATCATCTGCGGCTGTATACGGGGAGCCACAATACATGGGGATCGATGAGGCACATCCGAAACATCCGTTGTCGCCGTATGGTGTATCCAAGTATGTGCCAGAATTTTATCTTGATGTATATCGCCATTTGTATGGCCTAACATATACGGCGTTCCGCTATGCGAATGTATACGGGGAAAGACAGGATCCGAAAGGGGAAGGGGGCGTTGTATCCATTTTTGTGGACCGTGCGCTGGCCGGCCAGGAATTAGTTGTATTTGGCGACGGGGAACAGACGCGGGATTTTGTGTACGTACAAGACGTAGCCAGAGCCAATATTATGGCTCTGGCTGGGGGAGATAACGAAATCCTCAATATTAGCACGAATCAGGAAACAAGCGTAAATCAGCTTATTCAACTTATGAACGAGGTGCTTGGCACGACGCTCGCGGTTAAATACAAGGCCCCGCGCGAAGGCGATATTGTGAACAGTTATTTGGATAATACAAAAGCTACAGAAAAGCTTGGTTGGAAGCCTCAATATTCACTGCGACAGGGGTTGGAAAAGACGCTGCATTTTTATCAAATGTCAAAGTAAATTCGGTCAGAAGATTAAGCGCCCAGGTGTACAGTTCATCATGGCTGTCGCCTATAAAGCTTGCAAACCGATGCTCGTGGGATGATGTCGTGCTGCAGGAAACAAAGGAAATGATCCAATAACGGCCGCGCGCGGTGATTTCGAAGCGAATGATTTCGCCGGCGCGTTTTTTCCAGGAAAACAGGTCGAACAAAATCTGCACATTGGCCTGGTCATACTTCTTCATAAAAATTCCCCCTTCACAGGTAAACTGCTATGTGAAGGGGGAATTCTTTGTTTTTTGGCTGATTCCTGCCCGTCTTACAAAAGTAGTGGTAAACAGGCAAAAGAAGTGAAATTTCGCGCTTGCATTCGACATATTTTTACTTGTGCCGCCGTTTTAGAAGTTCCACGGCAAGGAGGCTACTTTTCTCCGCTTCCTGTATAAGAGCTCCAATATTGCGGCGGATTTTTTCTTGTGTGCCTGTCAAGTCATTTAGCAAAGGTTCTACATTAGCCAGCAGAGTTTCGTATTCCAAACCCTTAATGTGACCCGCTGATTCCATACCAAGGCGTTGCACAAAACGATCCATCTTCGGGTCATAAGAAATTCCTGCAAATGGAATGTTCATGACCGCGGCCAAAATGACCGAGTGGAGCCTCATTCCGAGCACGAACTGAGACGCGCCAATAAAGCTAAAAATTTGCTTGAAATTCATTTTTTCTTCAATCAATACAGCGCCTGGTTCCTCCATTAGTCTAATAATATCTGCTGAAGGAGCCAAGTCGGCAGGATTCTGCATCGGAAGAAAAAACACTTCCCATCCCCTGCGCAGCGCTTCATCAGCGAAACGGGCAATGGCGGTTTTATATTGTTGCTCATTCTTCCAAGCGCGTACCGAGATAGCCATTACGGGTTTGGTAGTGCCGGGTTTATACTTTTTAATTATATTTTGTCCGAATGATGTATCCACCTGGCTGGGGTTAATGGTTACTGCCGGGTCCGCTGTGACATATATCGGGGCTTTGACGACTCCGAACGATTTCAAATCTTCTCCCGATTGTTCATCACGTACCGTAATGACGTCGACACGGTTTACAATCGCACGGATCAATCGCTTGCTGATGGCCCGCGTGATAGGTCCGATTCCTTGCGCGTAGAAAATGACTGGTTTTCCAAGCATTTTCGCCATCATGACGATTCCGAGATAATAGATGACGCTGCGGGGACTTGTTGCATCTTGTAACAGGCTCCCGCCTCCCATGACAAGAAGATCGGATTTTTTCAATTGTTGAATAATCGCGCTCATTCGCCAGCGGTTAAATGCTGGGATTCCAAACAGGGCCTGTGTTTCAGCCGGCGTATTTGATAGGACGGCAAGCTGCGCGTCAGGCATATGTTTTGTAAGGGATGTAATAATTCCGTACAACACCGTGTCGTCCCCAGCGTTGTCAAATCCGTAGTACCCTGAAATAAGTATTCTTGCCATGAAAGTGACCTTCTTTCAAACCGAACTATATACATCACTTTTTAATATGTATTTAGATATTTGTATCGTAGTGTGGGAAGCGTTTCTCCCAAACCACAAAAGGATGTTGATATATTGAATCGGATGCATATAAAACATGTACACTTTAGTATAACAGGTTGCTAATTAGAAAGAAAGTTATTGTCTCCAATGGAACGGGGAGGAAAAGGGAATAGGTTTACATAATTGTTTAAATTAAATGCTATTCGATTTACATATTTGTATATTTTTTAACACTTATTTAACAGTTAAGTGAAAAAAATTTGAATGAAGAAAGTAATTTTAATTTTGGCATGCTTGTTGCAATACAAACAAAAGTAGAATGAACTCATTTTGAATCAAACATAAAATCTGGAAGGATTACACAACAGGAGGTTGTTCCGATGATTCCATATCGTCCTGAACCATTTACCAATTTCGCTGATGAACAGAATATGAAAGCGATTAACAAAGCGCTGGAGAAAGTATCGGCTGAGCTTGGCCGCGACTATCCGCTCGTGATCGGCGGCGAGGAAATCATGACCGAAGACAAAATCGTATCGATAAACCCGTCCGCCAAACATGAGGTAATTGGCCGCGTAGCCGCTGCCGATCAGGCGCTGGCCGATAAAGCGATGAACGCAGCATGGGAAACGTTCAAAACATGGTCTCGCGTTCCGGCCGAAGAACGTGCGGGGTATCTTTTCAAAGCCGCAGCCATCCTGCGCCGCAGAAAGCATGAATTCTCCGCCTGGTTGATGCTCGAAGCCGGCAAAAGCCGCGCGGAGGCGGACGCTGATACAGCGGAAGCGATCGATTTTATGGAATACTATGGCCGACAAATGATCGAACTGCAAGACCGTGGCCGTCAGACGCTCGTCCATCTTCCGGGCGAAGACAACCATCTGGACTACATTCCGCTTGGCGTTGGCTTTATTATTCCGCCGTGGAACTTTGCGCTGGCGATTGTGGTAGGAATGACAACGTCCGCGATTGTAACAGGAAATACCGTGATCCTGAAGCCGGCCAGCCAAACGCCTGTGATTGCTTATAAGTTTTATGAACTGCTGGTGGAAGCCGGTCTTCCGGCGGGCGTGGTCAACTTCCTGCCAGGCCGTCCGGAAGTGATTGGTGATTACCTGGTTGACCACCCGAAAACACGCTTCATTAGCTTTACGGGTTCTCGCGCGGTGGGCCTGCGCATTCATGAACGTTCGTCTAAAGTGAAGCCGGGTCAAATCTGGATGAAGCGCCTTGTTGCCGAAATGGGCGGAAAAGACGCCATCATCGTCGACAAAGACGCCGACCTGGAGCTGGCGGCACAAAACATTGTGGCGTCTGCATTTGGTTTTTCTGGCCAGAAGTGTTCCGCATGCTCGCGTGCGATTGTGCATGAGGATGTATATGAGACCGTGTTAAACCGTGTGGTGGAAATCACGAAAGGTCTGAAGGTGGGCGATGTCCGCGATGCATCCAATTACACGGGCCCGGTGATCGATGAGAAAGCGTTCAACAAAGTGATGGAATACGTGGAAATTGGCAAGCAAGAAGGCCGGCTGGTGCTGGGCGGCAAGCCGGCGGGGGATGAAGGGTACTTCATCGAGCCGACCATCTTCGCGGATGTGGCTCCGAACGCGCGGATCATGCAGGAAGAAATTTTCGGCCCGTTTGTGGCGTTCACAAAAGTGCGCGACTTCGACCATGCGCTGGAAGTGGCGAACAATACGGAATACGGTCTGACGGGTTCGGTGTTCACCCGCAACCGTGAACATATGGCGCGGGCGCGTGCTGAGTTCCATGTGGGCAACCTGTACATTAACCGTAAATGCACAGGCGCGATCGTTGGCGTGCATCCGTTCGGTGGCTTCAATATGTCCGGTACGGATTCCAAGGCGGGCGGCCCGGACTACCTGTTGCAGTTCACGCAGCCGAAGCTTATTTCTGAAGTGCTGTAACGGAATAGCAGAGAAGGTCTGGAGTGTCGCTTGACGCTCCAGGCTCCCTCAAAATTTCAAAGATGAAGAAAAAAGAAAGGAAGGAACACCTTATGGCTATAGTAGAAACAGCAATGAAAAATTTTTTCCTTTTTCTTTCACAAAATAAACCATTAAATCAGGCTGCTAAAAAATGGGGGTTGCGTTTTGGCGCTAGCCGTTTCGTAGCGGGTGAGACGATTCGTGAGGCGATTAATAAAGTGCGCGATTTAAACAATAAAGGCCTTGTATGTACGCTTGATCATCTGGGCGAATTTGTATTTAGCCGCGAAGAGGCAATTGAAGCAGCAGACTATTGTGTAAAAACGCTGGAAGCGATTCATGAAGCGGGCGTGGACAGCAACCTCTCATTGAAATTAACACAGATTGGTCTGGATATTGATCTAGATTTGTGCCGTCGCAATATGCACCGCATTTTGTACACAGCGAAGAAGTATGGCAATTTTGTCCGCATTGATATGGAAGATTACGGCCATTGCCAGCAAACATTGGATTTGCTAAAAGAGCTGCGTCAAGAGTATGATAATGTAGGTACGGTAATTCAAGCATATTTGTATCGTACAGAAAAAGATATCGAAGATTTGAAAGGGGTTTCATTGCGCCTCGTAAAAGGCGCGTATAAAGAATCGCCAGAGGTTGCTTATCCGGACAAAAAAGATGTCGATGAAAACTACAAAAAGATTATTAAGAAGCATCTGCTAAACGGCAGCTATACGGCGATTGCTTCCCATGACGACCAGATTATTTCGTACACGAAGCAACTGGTAAAAGAATATAACATTCCACGCGATCAGTTTGAGTTCCAAATGCTATATGGAATTCGCACGCAATCTCAGATTGAGCTTGCTCAGGAGGGATATAAAATGCGTGTGTATGTGCCGTATGGTAACGACTGGTATGGATACTTTATGCGCCGCCTGGCGGAACGTCCTGCAAACGTAGCTTTTGTGCTAAAAGGCATGGTTTCAAAGTAATAGAAATAGAATAAAAGTAAAGGTGGCACATCCGTAAAAAATAATTACGACGGGGGGATCAACAATGGACAAGCAATTATTACTTTCTATTATTGTGTATATGGTAGGTATGTTGTGTATTGGTTATTACGCGTACAAGCGCACATCCAACCTGTCGGATTATATGCTTGGCGGAAGGAAGCTGGGGCCAGCGGTCACAGCGCTTTCCGCAGGCGCATCCGACATGAGCGGCTGGTTAATGATGGGACTTCCCGGTGCGATGTTCGCCCAGGGACTCAGCGCTTCCTGGATTGTTATCGGACTTACGCTTGGCGCGTATGTTAACTGGTTGTATGTGGCTCCCCGTTTACGCACGTATACGGAAATTGCTAACAACTCGATTACGATTCCAGAGTTTTTGGAAAACCGCTTCGATGACAAGTCAAACATGCTGCGCCTTGTATCAGGTCTTGTTATTATGATCTTTTTCACATTTTACGTATCTTCCGGTCTCGTATCAGGTGCGGTGCTTTTCCAGAACTCGTTTAATCTCGACTATCACGTCGGACTCTGGATTGTTGGCGGCGTTATAGTTGCCTATACGTTGTTTGGCGGTTTTCTTGCAGTTAGCTGGACCGACTTTGTGCAGGGGTTGATTATGTTTATCGCGTTGATTCTTGTGCCTGCCGTAACGATTTTCCATACAGGAGGCATAGGAAGCACGTTTTCTGAAATTCACTCCGTTGATCCGAAGCTGCTTGACTTATTTCAAGGAACGACGTTCCTCGGTATTGTTTCTTTATTCGCTTGGGGATTGGGCTACTTCGGTCAACCGCATATTATTGTCCGCTTTATGGCCATTTCTTCCGTAAAAGAAATGAAAAAAGCCAGAAGAATCGGAATGGGCTGGATGATTTTTTCCGTTGTCGGTGCCATGTTTACTGGATTTTTTGGAATCGCTTTCTATTCAAACAAGGGGTTGGAATTGAAAGACCCGGAAACCGTATTTATTCAACTTGGTCATATTTTGTTCCATCCGATTATTACAGGATTTTTGTTGGCGGCGATTCTTGCAGCTGTTATGAGCACGATCTCCTCTCAGCTTCTTGTAACATCCAGTTCGCTGACGGAGGATATTTATAAAACATTTTTCCGCCGTTCTGCAACGGACAAAGAACTTGTTTTCATTGGACGCTTGTCCGTGTTATTGGTCGCACTGATCGCTTTAGCGCTGTCGTACACGAAAAATAGCACGATTCTGGCACTTGTCGGTTATGCGTGGGCCGGGTTTGGTGCTTCGTTTGGTCCGGTAATTTTGCTAAGTCTGTATTGGAAGCGTATGAACAAGTGGGGGGCATTAGCCGGTATGATTGCAGGTGCTGCCACCGTAATTATCTGGACCCGTTTCCCGGAGCTTTCAAAAGCGCTGTATGAGATGATTCCGGGCTTTGCGGCAAGCCTGCTGGCTATTATCGTCGTTAGCCTGCTGACCGCAAAACCATCGGCAAAGCTAGAAGAACAATTTGAGCAATGCAGAAAATCGGCATGATGCATAAGCCTCCTTCTGACGAAAGGCAGAAGGAGGCTATTTTTTAGTTCTCATTGACGGGCTCTTCGTGAATTTCAACCGCACCGTATTGCTCCAGCAGATGGGTAATCGGACCGCGTAATTCGGGTTTGCTTACTTGCGTAATAAGAATCACTTTTCCTTTATCAATGTGCGTATGGATTCGTTCCGATGTATATGTGTTAACCCCCATATCTGCCAACCCGCCGATCACTCCGCCAGACGCAGCGCCGGCCAGTAAAGAAAGAAGCGGGCCTGCCGCGATGACCGGACCGATGCCGGGAATAAAAAGGGAACCCATGCCAAAGGCAAGTCCGGCGGCTCCTCCAATAGAAGAGCCCCAGACAACGCCGTCCACTATAGGATCAGCGCTCGCGTCTCCAGTACTGGTCTCGGTATTATCCGTTTTTCTCAAAAACGAAATTTCATCTTTTTTTACGTATCCTTGCAGAGCATGAAAGGCACGTTCCGCCTCTTCTGGAAGGTTAAAAACAGCAATAATATGAGGTTTCACGTTGTTCCTCCTTACAGTGTGCGTAAATATTTTTCTACGGCTTTAATCTGTTCGCTATCCAATCCCTGATTGGGGAGGGACGGCATGGCTCCCCGCCCGTTTAATAACACTTCGGTTAGTTTTTCGCCGGGAAGGCGCTTTCCTACTCCCTCCAATCCAGGCCCAACGAGTCGTTCTTTCGTTAGATGATGACAACCGAGACAGTGTTGCTGGACAATGACTTTTCCATCCACAGGTTTGTTGCCAGCTGTATCTTCCGTGCGCTCGTTTACCGGTTGGGCCAGAACCGAATAACCAATCGCCCAGACGGCGAGCGCGATATACGTAAAGACGAGAAAGCGCGGTACCCGGGCATTCGCCATACGAATCCCCGCAACTTCTTCAAGAGGTTCTTGATTCGTCGTTTTCTTTTCTTCGTGGCGTTCTTCATCCATTGCTTCTACCTCCTAGCGTCCTTCTGTGGAAGGCGCTGGTTTTAGGCTCATTAGATAAGCGATTAAATCTTCGGTATCTTGATCAGACAGGTAATTGTAGCTCGGCATCGTGCTTCCAGGGAACACCTGACGCGGATTGCGCAGGTGGACACGGTGCCATTGTTCATTCCAACGTGTGCCTACCCATGTTAAATCTGACCCGGTACGCACGGTTCCCAGCAGGTGCGGGTAATCATGGTAGTAGTCTTCTGGCACGGATACAGGTCCGAGCGAAGAATCGGCTTTAACCGGCCGGACAAACTGGGTGTGGCAGACGTGACATCCTTCGCGGATATACACTTGCCTACCCCTGTACTCCGGAGAATGAATTGCATAATTTTTTATTTTGGCGTTGGCGTTTTCCCGTTGCATGACTTCATCGTAGAACGGGAGGATTACGGTGGCGACCACCCCGATAAAAAACAGGAGGGAGGCGCCGACAACAAAAGGTTTCATGGATCGTTCTTTGCTTTGTCCGCTCATCGCTTTTCTCCTTCCCTTTTTTAGGCGGTAGAGCTTGACTTTTCTTCAAGTGATAATAGTTGTCCATCTTTCAGCGAACGGCGCACATTATAAATGAAAATAAGCTGACCGGTAAACATAAGCGCTCCGCCGATTGTCCTCGCGATGGAAAAGGGTTGTAAGGAGATAACGACTTCAAGGAACGGAACACCATATTGTTTGCCTTCCGCCCAGGCAAACCCTTGCATGACACCTGCGGTCCACGTGGTAAATGCGAAAATGAGAAAGCCGATGACGGAAAGCCAGAAGTGCCAGTTCATGAGCGCCTGGCTGTAGATTTTGCGCCCTGTCAGCGTTGGTAGCGCATAATAGAATAACGCGAAGAGTACGAAAGAGAAGGCGGCAAACAGCGGCATATGGGCATGTCCGATAATCCAGTTTGTAAACTTTAGAATGGCGCTTGGTTGCATGAGTGATTGAAAAGGTCCCTGTAGACAGGTAATGAGATAGAAAATCGCACCGGTTACGACGAACTTTAACGGTACGTTTTCTGAGATTACATGCCACTTTCCTTTCATCGTTCCGAATACGTTTGCCAGCACTGTCCATACTGGAATAATAAGCAGTACGGACGGGACAACACCGGCTTTCATAAGCCAGGCTGGAATGGGACCATTTTGCAGATGATGCGGCCCGTTCCACACGTAGAAGGTGGCAATGGTCCAGAATCCGATCAGCGAGAGTTTGTGGCTGTAGAGCGGATTTTTGGATAGTAAAGGAAGCAGATAGTAGATAAAGCCAACTCCTACGGTCGTCAACCACAGTCCGATGATGTTATGGCCGTAAAACCAGCCGGCCAGCGCCTGCGGCACTCCCGAAATAAAGTAAGTCACAATGTTACCGATGATATAAAGGAACGGGAGCCAAATTAACGACCCCATAAAATACCAAAGGCTGACATACAATTGTTTTTCGTTTCTTTTGGCGATGGTTTTGAAGCAAGCGTAAGTGATGCCTGCGACCAACACAATGAGGAGCAGATCGAGCGGCCATACCGTTTCTGCATATTCGATGGTGGTTGTGTATCCCATGGAAAGAGTAATAATAGCCAATATCATGTATACATTCCATATAATACCAAGAGAGCGCACGAAGCGCGGGTGTTCCAGCGATTTGCGCGTAAGTTGTGGAATAACGTAGAGTAGACCGGCCACATACGCCATCGACAGCCAACCGAAGATCAAGATATGCGTATGCACCGGACGGATGCGTCCATAGGAAAGATACTTTTGCAGGAATGCTCCCCAAACAAGAAAGTCTGGCCAGACGTATTTGATTGCCAGAATCAAGCCGATAATCATTCCGACAATCAGCCAGGCGAGTGAAGAATAGAAAAAGAAGCGAACCGCTTTATTCTCGTCACTTGTAATGGCTGCCATAACAATCTCCTTTCCGTAACAACAAGATGAAATCATGTTAAGTATTTCCTGAGCAAAGAAAAATATTCTGAGAAGAAGGAGAAAACAAGAAGATGTCAAAATATATATAAAAGCCATACATTTCCCCTCGATAAATATTGACAATGCTAATTTTTTTGAATAAACTAAACTCGAGTGAATGCTCATTCATCTTGGATTTGAGGGAAGCTATATGGCGAAGAAAACAGGAGAGAAATATCAGAATATTATTGAAGCTGCGGTAAAAGTCATTGCACAGCACGGCTACCACCAGGCGCAGGTATCGAAGATTGCGCGCGAAGCGTCCGTTGCCGATGGAACGATTTATCTGTATTTTGACAACAAAGCCGATGTGCTTGTTTCTTTATTTAAGGAAAAAATGGGCGCCTTTGTTCAGGCGACGCGCGAGCGTATTGAATTGCTGGAAAGAGCCGATGATCGCCTGCGGGAACTGATTTATATGCATCTTTGGCAAATGTCGCAAAATCGCGACTGGGCCATTGTAACCCAAATTGAACTGCGCCAGTCCGATCCTGTGGTACGGGCTGGAATTAATCAGGCGCTTAAGGAATACCTAAAACTTATTGATGAAGTGATTTTTCTTGGCAAGGAACAGGGAGTATTTCGGGAAAATGTGGAGCATCGGGTAGCGCGCAAGATGATCTTTGGCACGCTGGATGAAGCGGTTACGTCTTGGGTAATGAACGACAGGAAATATAACCTTGTATCACTTGTTGAGCCGATTCACAACTTATTTATTAACGGATTAAAAGTAGAAAAACAGTGAAATGATACAAAGCAGCCGAATGGCTTATTTTACGAAAGATTATTATAATTCATGAATAAGTGAATGCATAGAAAAATAACGAATGATGGAGTGGTTCAGCAACATTTTGCTATACCATAATTTACACATGGATGATGGAGGGAGAGAAACAGATGGAGTTTACGAATGTAAAGCTTGAAGTGGCGAACAGGGTAGCCTATATTAGCATCGATGTACCTCCTGCAAACACGTTAAGCTCCGCCACGCTCTCAGGATTGAGTGATGCCTTTCATTATGCCGGGAACAACGAGGAAATAAAAGTTGTCGTTGTAACCGGAGCAGGGAAGTTTTTTGTCGCTGGAGCCGACATTAAAGAATTTACAGGCGCCTTTGATAATCCGGAAAAAGCGGAGCAAATGGCGCGCACAGGCCAAAGGCTATTTGACCGTATTGAAAATTTTCAAAAGCCTGTCATTGCGGCCATTAACGGTGCCGCTCTGGGCGGAGGTCTTGAGCTTGCAATGGCCTGCCACATGCGATTTGCTGCCGAAGATGCTAAGCTTGGCTTACCCGAGTTAAATCTTGGATTGATTCCGGGATTCGGCGGAACACAAAGGTTAGCGCGTCTGACCAACAAAGCGAAGGCGTTAGAATTGATTTTGACGAGCCAATTTATCGACGGGAAAGAAGCTGAGCGCATAGGCTTGGTAAATCGCGCGGTTCCGCTTGCTTCATTGATGGATGAAGTGAAGAAATTCGCTGAGTTTATCGCGCTACAGAAAAGCGCCATTTCTATCCGTGCCGCGCTTACAGCGGTTACATACGGTCTTTGCACCGGACCGGAGAGCGGCATGGAGAAAGAAGCTAAGTTATTTGGTGAACTGTTTGTTTCCGATGACATGAAAGAGGGTGTAAATGCCTTCATCGAAAAGCGTAAAGCCCAGTTCACCGACAAATAATTATACATTACCTGTTCGTGCGTCTGCTAAAAAAGGTAGAACGCTGAACCTTCTCTATATATTATTGGAGCCGAAGGAGGATATATATGAACATTATTGTATGCTTGAAGCAAACGTTTGACACAGAAGAAAAAATCGTGTTGGAAAGCGGAAAAATCAGCGAAGATGGCGTGGAATTCATCATCAATCCGTACGATGAGTACGCGGTGGAAGAAGCGATTAAGCTGCGCGATGAGCACGGCGGAGAGATTACCGTTGTAACGGTGGGGCCGGAACGTGCGGAGAGCGCGTTGCGCACGGCGCTGGCAATGGGCGCAGACAAAGCGGTTATTGTTGATGACCAAGGTCTTGAACTTGATGAATATAGTGTAGCGAAAATCCTTGCGGCTGTAATTAAAGAGCGCGAGTATGACATTATTCTCGGCGGCAATATGGCGGTTGATAACGGCTCCGGCCAGGTGGGCCCGCGTCTTGCCGAAGAGCTTGGCATTCCTCAGGTGACGACGATTACGAAGCTGGACATTGATGGCGGAAAAGCAACCATTGAACGCGATGTGGAAGGGGACATGGAGGTTATCGAAGTATCGCTGCCGGTGCTTGTCACAGCACAACAGGGGTTAAACGAACCGCGGTATCCTTCACTGCCCGGCATTATGAAAGCGAAGAAAAAACCGATGGAGCGTTTAACGGTGGATGATTTAAACATTGACGGTGATGTGAGCGCGAAAACGTCCGTAACGGAAACATTCCTGCCGCCGAAGAAAGAAGCGGGACGAGTCTTAAACGGGGATATTCAGGATCAAGTAAAAGAATTGGTGGCTCTTCTGCGCAACGAAGCGAAAGTAATCTAAAGGGTTGAGGGAGGACGAGCGATTATGAAAAAAGTACTTGTATTGGCAGAAGCGAAAGATAGGAGCTTGCGTAATGTCTCATTTGAAGCGCTGACAGCGGCACAGCGCGTTTCCGAAGGCGGGGAAATCGTGGCGGCCGCTTTCGGTAGCGACGCGGTTAATTACGTGGGAGAGTTAAGCAAATATGGCGCGAACAAAGTGTATGTGGTTAGTAACAAAGAGCTTGACACGTATACGACAGACGCTTATTTTCAGGCATTGCGTCAGGTGATTGATGCAGTACAGCCAGAAGTAATTTTGATGCCGCATACGGCAATCGGCAAAGATCTTGCGCCGCGCATCGCCGCACGCTTGGGTCTTGGTCTCGTATCTGATGTGATCGACATCCAAGTGGAAGACGGTGAAGTGATTTTTACGCGTCCGATTTACGCGGGTAAGGCATTTGAGAAAAAGAAAGTGGTATCTGGCATTCTGTTCGCAACTGTGCGTCCGAATAACATCCCGGCGGAAGAAACTGGCGGGACGGCAGAAGTTGTAGATTTCAACGTGGAAATTAAAGATCTGCGTACCATTGTAAAAGAAGTCGTTCGCAAAACTGTGGGTGGCGTGGATTTGGCCGAAGCAAAAGTAGTGGTATCCGGTGGCCGCGGCGTCAAATCATCGGAAGGTTTTAAGCCGCTTCAGGAACTAGCAGAAGTGCTGGGTGGCGCAGTAGGCGCGTCCCGTGGTGCATGCGATGCCGGCTATTGCGACTATTCTCTGCAAATCGGGCAGACAGGAAAAGTTGTTACACCTGATCTGTATATTGCAGCGGGTATCTCTGGCGCGATTCAACACCTAGCTGGTATGTCTAACTCCAAAGTTATCGTAGCGATTAACAAAGACCCGGAAGCACCAATTTTCCAGGTAGCCGACTATGGTATCGTAGGCGATCTGTTCGAAGTTGTTCCGCTTCTTACCGAAGAGTTCAAAAAAGTTCTTGTTCAAAATTAAACGGATAACGCGACAAAACAGGCAGGGTCATTTTTGTCCCTGCCTGTTTTGTCGTTTGTGCCTTTGCTTTGGCAGGTTGCGGCGCTGGACAAAAAATCAACGAAGCGGAGATCTTGTGGCAGTTTCGCAAGTGGATATTTTAAAGTAAAAGTGATATACTGTTACTGGTATATCTCAGCAATATACCGAAAGTAAATGGACAGGTACGTTAGTTACGATAATGAGATATAAGGAGGACATTATATATGGCAATCGTAAATGTAACAGATAATACTTTCCAAAGCGAAGTAGAAAGCGGCGGTACTGTATTGGTTGACTTCTGGGCTCCGTGGTGCGGCCCTTGCAAAATGATTGCGCCTGTTCTCGAAGAACTTGATAACGAGATCGGCGGTAAAGTGAAAATCGCAAAAGTAAATGTCGATGAAAATCCTGAATCCGCGCAACGTTTTGGTGTGATGAGTATCCCAACCCTTCTTCTCGTAAAAGACGGCCAAGTTGTTGATAAAATCATCGGCTTCCAGCCGAAAGAAAGCTTGCTTGACGCAATCAATAAGCACCTGTAAGATCATAAATCCCCCGGCTTATCTGTTATAGCCGGGGGATTTATGATCTGAAAGGCCGTGGTTCGCCGGATGTTACCAGAACCTGCGATATTTATGATAACATAACAATCAGGAGGGGACTGCTATGAATACGCTGAAAGAAAAACTAAGTCTCTTGCCTGATAAGCCCGGTTGTTACTTAATGAAAAACGCAGCGGGCGAAGTGATCTACGTCGGCAAGGCTAAGATATTAAAAAACCGTGTCCGTTCTTACTTTACGGGTAGTCATGACGGAAAAACGCAGCGTCTTGTACAGGAGATTGCTGATTTTGAATATATTGTGACTTCATCGCCGGTGGAGGCGCTTCTTCTGGAATGCAACCTGATTAAACAGCATAATCCGCGTTATAATGTATTGCTAAAAGATGATAAAACGTATCCTTATATTAAGATTACGAACGAAGAACACCCTCGTCTTGAAATCACACGCAGGGTAGTGAAAGATGGCGCTAGATATTTCGGGCCGTATGCAAATGTCGGAGCCGCGCAGGAAACGAAGAAGCTGCTTGACCGGTTGTATCCGTTGCGCAAATGCAAGCATATTCCCAAAAGCGTATGCCTGTATTACCATATGGGCCAGTGCCTCGCTCCCTGTGAATATGAAGTAGACCCACAACAATATGAGGAAATGAGCGAACAAATTGCCCGCTTTTTGAACGGCAATTATAGGGAAGTTAAGCAGAAGCTGACAGAGCAAATGGAAGAAGCAGCAGAAAAGCTTGAATTCGAGCGTGCTAAGGAACTGCGCGATCAGATCCAGTACATTGAAGCGATTATGGAGAAGCAAAAAGTTACGTTTAGCGATAACGTGGATCGGGACGCTTGGGGTTACTACGCGGATAAAGGCTGGATGAGTGTACAGGTATTCCACATTCGTCAGGGGAAAATGATTGAGCGTAATGTGGCCTCATTTCCTTATTACGGGGAAGAATATGAAGATTTCATTTCTTATGTAGCGCAGTTTTATTTTCAGGAGCATATGCGCCCAAAAGAAGTATTGTTTCCAATAAGCAAAGGCACAGACGGATTAGAGGAGATGCTCGGCTCCAGGCTGCTTACACCGCAACGTGGCCCCAAGAAGCAATTAGTAGACATGGCGACGGAGAACGCCCGCATCGCCTTGGAGGAAAAATTTGCGCTCATGGCGCGCGATGAAGCAAGAACGGTGCAGGCGGTACAGAAACTTGGCGAATTGCTTGGCATCGGATATCCAAAACGTATTGAAGCGTTTGACAATTCGAACATTCAGGGTATCGATCCTGTTTCGGCGATGGTTGTGTTCACAGATGGCAAACCGGACAAGAAGGAATACCGTAAGTATAAAGTGAAAACCGTGGCTGGTCCAGACGATTATGCGACAATGAAAGAAGTGATCCGGCGTCGTTACACCCGCGTGCTAAAAGAAGGTCTGCCATTGCCTAATTTAGTCGTTATCGACGGAGGAAAGGGCCAGATTGCGGCTGCGGTCGATGTGCTGGAAAACGAACTGGGCCTTTATATTCCGGTGTGTGGCCTAGCAAAAGACGAAAGGCATCGCACCGCACAGCTTCTTGTAGGGGACCCACCGATTCCGGTCGACTTGAAGAGAGATAGCAACGAATTTTATTTGCTACAGCGCATTCAGGACGAAGTGCATCGGTTCGCAGTTACGTTCCATCGCAATACGCGCGGCAAAACGATGTTCCAATCTAGGCTTGACGAGATTCCGGGTGTGGGTGAGAAACGCAAAAAGTTGCTGCTGAAACATTTCGGTTCCATCAAGCGTATGCGTGAAGCAACGGTGGATGAATATCGCAACATTGGCATAGGTGATAAGCTTGCCCGTCAGATTTTGCAACATTTGCGTGAAGAGGAAACGACGGTTGCACCCGAGTGAAAAAGAAGAAAAAAGGTTGTTCTTCTGGACGACGTGTGTTACTATGTATGTAAATTAAATATTCAAACAATAACGCCTCACTTTAAAAGGTGAGGTAGAGGCGCGAAAACCATGAGTATCCTGCTGGAGGAACGAGAATCCAGTGAAGGCAGGGGAAAGGGGAATTCGCCGAAATGGCAGGTTGGATCTCGCCGCCTGCTGTTGGGCCTGCATTGAATAAGTGCAGGACTGTCACCGGATGATCATCCCGGATGTTCGGTGGAGCACTATCTCGCAGGGGGAAAAGGGAGTGAGCGTTAGCTGTTATTTATGCGAGACACAGACAACAGCTAAGGCACGTGCCTTTCTGTTGTCTTTTTTATTTTTCAAGCGGCGTGGTCACGCCTGAACTTCTCAGCGTGCGAGATAAACAGAGAAAGAATGCTTATAGGAGGACGCGAGAGATGAGTCTTATAGTACAGAAATACGGCGGCACATCCGTCGGCACGATTGAGCGTATTCAGGCGGTGGCCCGCCGCATTTTAGCGACTTGCCGAGCCGGGCATCAGGTTGTCGTTGTTGTCTCGGCGATGGGAAAGTCAACGGATATGCTGGTGGACATGGCAAAACAAGTTATAGATCATCCGAGTCCCCGTGAGATGGATATGCTGCTTACGACAGGGGAGCAAGTATCGACTGCTCTGGTGACGATGGCATTGCATGCTCAGGGCTGGGATGCGGTATCCATGACTGGATGGCAGGCTGGTATTTCCACAGAAGAAGTGCATACAAAGGCGCGGATTACTGAAATCGATCCAGCGCCTATTCAGCAGGCGCTTGGGCAGGGTAAAGTCGTTATCGTTGCCGGGTTTCAGGGCATTTCTGAGAGCGGACAGATCACCACGCTCGGACGCGGTGGTTCGGATACGACAGCGGTAGCGCTTGCAGCTGTGCTGAAAGCGGATAGGTGCGAAATTTACACGGATGTTGACGGAGTGTATACCGCAGACCCGCGCATTGTGTCTTCCGCTCGTAAATTGGCCCGCATTTCTTATGATGAAATGTTGGAGTTGGCAACGCTTGGTGCGGGGGTGCTTCATCCGAGGGCGGTGGAATGTGCAAAGCAGCATCAAGTGTGCCTTACTGTACGTTCAAGCTTTAGTGAAGAGGAAGGAACCATTATCGAGGAGGAAGCAGATATGGAACAAGGGCTTGTCATTAGCGGAGTTGCTTACGATAAAAATGTAGCTAAAATAACTGTAGTCGATATGCCGGCAAAGGTAGATACGCTGTCAAACTTGTTTGCAGTACTGGCAGCTGAACATGTTAATGTTGATATCATTGTCCAAAGTTCGTATGAAGCGGAGACCACAAATGTCTCGTTTTCCGTAAGCGGAGATGAAGTTAAGAAAACGTTAGATGTATTGCATAAGCAACGGGATACGTTGCAGTTCGGTTATGTGGTGGCAGAAAAGGAACTGGCTAAAGTATCGATTGTAGGCGCTGGCATGATTACGAATCCAGGGGTAGCAGCGAGAATGTTTACATGCCTTGCTGAAGCCGGAGTAGAGGTTAAAATGGTTTCGACTTCTGAAATTAAGGTCTCATGCGTAGTACCGCTCGAAGACATGGAAAAAGCAGTGTGCAATCTGCATACTGTGTTTGGCTTGGATACGAAGGAAAAAGCTGTTGTTTATTAAGTGTTTGCTGGTGGCTGGTCAGTGAATCAGCAAGTGAATGTTGTGCAGCAATCGCTGCAATAAGAAAAGCTCGCGGGCGCACCCGCGAGCTTTTTACACGTTTAGGCGACAATTTTTTCGTTGTTTAGCGAATTTGGAAGCAGTCCTGCGAGCGCAAGGCGCCGGCGAACTTGAATACCGATGTAAGAAGCAAGGATGATTTTGATTAAGTCAGGCAGAATGAATGTTATGTCTATCCCGATTGCTTTATCCCATGTCATGCTGCCCACTAATTTAAGTTGTATAACGCCTGCAACGTGGATAATGGCAAGGCCTACTATATTTACAATGAACGCTTTCATGAAAGTTAGCTTTCCACGGTCTATCATTGTCCCCATAACAAAGGCGGAAACGATATAGCCGATGAGATACCCGCCGGTTGGTCCGACTAGAACGGGAAGACCTGCGTTAAATTTAGCGAAAACCGGTACGCCGATGGCTCCAACCAAAATATAAAGCAGAATAGCTAATGTACCGTACCGTCGCCCCAGAATCACCACAGTCAACGCGACGGCGAAATTTTGCATTGTAAACGGCACCGGCGGCAAGAAGGTAATTGAAATTTGGGCGCATACGGCGATAATTGCGCAAAATAAAGCCGAAAGAATCATCATTTTTAAACTTGTTTTTCCCATCTGTGCTCTCCTTAAATATGAGATAATTTGTTAACATTTTTTATAAATAAGTTTACAAATTTGATTAAGATGTTGTCAATATTGACATTAGTCAGTAAAAATCTTAGTATTGAACTAACCTAACCTAAAATTAAAGATGGAATCATACGAAAGTGCTCTTATCAAGAGAGGTGGAGGGACTGGCCCGATGAAACCCGGCAACCCCGCATATGCTTGCGGACAAGGTGCTAATTCCAGCAGAGCGGTATGCGCTCTGAAAGATAAGGGGAGGTAATATGCGACACAAGCGCCTCTTCCTTATTGGAAGTGGCGTTTTTTATATGATAGACAAATGCGACGCTTGAAAAAACAGAGGAAGAGAAGAAAGGAGTGAAGGCGCATGCAGCAAAAGATGGTGATTGACGAGATTACGCTGGAGTGTGGAGAAACGTTAAAACAGGTGGAAATCGCGTATGAAGCGTGCGGAATATTAAATAAGGATAAAACGAATGCTATTCTTGTATGCCACGCGCTGACCGGAGATGCGCGCGCCGTTGGAGACGAGAAAACACCGGGATGGTGGGAAGGCTTAATCGGCCCTGGGCGCTATATCGATACGAATCAATATTTCGTCGTCACCTCTAACGTGCTGGGCGGATGTGCAGGGACGACCGGCCCAGCTTCTGTGAACCCGGAGACGGGACAGCCGTATGGCACTGATTTTCCGGTTGTAACGATACGAGATATGGTGAAGCTTCAGTATTTAATGGTACGAAAACTGGGTATCAATAAACTGCTAGCAATTATCGGTGGCTCAATGGGGGGGATGCAAGTATATGAATGGGCGGTCATGTATCCAGAGATGGCCCATTTGATTATTCCCATTGCGACCTCCACACGGCTGTCCGCTGTTGCTATCGCTTATAACGATGTAGGACGGCAAGCGATCCTTTGCGATCCGGAATGGAAAAACGGAAATTATTACCCTGGAAAAGGTCCTGTGAACGGTTTATCCATCGCGCGAATGCTTGGTATGATTACGTACCGCACCGCAGAATTGTTTGAATACCGTTTCGGTCGACGTTTAAAAGATGAGCGCGATGTTACCCATTTTGATTCGACATTTAATATTGAAAGCTACCTGCGCTATCAAGGACAAAAACTGGTTAACCGCTTTGATGCGAATAGTTATCTTTACCTGTTGAAAGCGATGGATTCGCATGATATCGGCCGCGGGCGGGGGGGCATTGAGGCGGCCCTTGAACGGATTCAGGCCCGCGTATTGTCAATCGCTATCTCTAACGATTTGCTGTATCCGGCCGATCATCAGGAAGAAGTGGTGAAAATGCTTCGTGCGGCCGGAAAAGAAGTGGAATATCATTTCGTCGAATCTATATACGGACATGATGGGTTTCTTGTCGAATTTGTGAAGATCGGGCCGCTTGTAGAACAATTTATTGAAAAATATTATTCCAGCACTTTTACACAGTCTGCCGCGCCCCGATAAATGCGGAGTGGTTATCGGGTAATTTCGACAATTTGTCTACCGCTTTCCTTGACGGTACCCCCTACTAGGAGTAAAATGAATTTGTCACAAAGTCTTCATTTATTGCTTAAGGCTTCCTCAGGAAGCTTTTCTTCATGTAAAGTAGAGCGGGTAAGGGGGGAATTATAGAAAGAGAAGTGTAGTGGTAGGGGTTCTAGGATAGTTCGGATGTTGGAGAGAGAGTGGCTGGTGCAGAATGATTTTGTGAAAAAGGTGTCAAATTAGAAAAAACTGAGTGGATCCTTTTGAAAGGGGGAATTTGTGAAATGGCAACGACGAATCACCGCCATTTTTTTAACCGTAAACTCCATTCCCTTTTAGGGGTTGTACCGATTGGCGGTTTCTTATTCGTTCATTTATTAACGAACTACTATGCGACACGCGGTGAATCCGCTTTTCTTGAACGTGTAGAGATTATGGAAGGACTTCCTTTCCTCGCGCTCATTGAAATTCTCTTCATTTTCTTGCCTATTCTGTATCACGGTATTTATGGCCTTTATATTGCTTTCCAAGCTAAAAACAATGTAGGTAACTATGGTTATTTCCGCAACGTAATGTTTATGCTACAGCGTGTAACCGGTGTTATCACGCTTATTTTCATTACATGGCATGTTTGGGAAACAAAAATGCAAATGGTGCTTGGCAGGGTTGAAGCCACCGGTTTGTTTACCCTGATGAATGAAATTTTGGCTAATCCGGTTATGTTGGCATTCTATATTGTCGGTCTTCTGTCCGCAACATTCCACTTCGCGAACGGTTTGTGGAGTTTTGCAGTAAGCTGGGGCATTACGGTTGGGCCGCGCGCGCAGCGTATCTCCACTTACGTAACAATGGTTGTGTTCGTGTTTATGTCTGCTATGGGATTAATGGCTCTGTTTGCTTTCGCGAATCCCGTTGATGTAGCACAAGCGATCCAGAAATAGGGGGTTAGAGCATGAATAAAGGTAAAATTATCGTAGTTGGCGGCGGTCTCGCGGGTTTGATGTCAACCATTAAAGCTTCCGAAGCCGGCTATTCGGTTGAGCTGTTTTCTCTGGTTCCTGTAAAACGCTCTCACTCTGTTTGTGCACAGGGCGGTATTAACGGAGCAGTAAATACAAAAGGTGAAGGCGATTCCCCGTGGATTCACTTTGACGATACGATTTACGGTGGCGACTTCCTTGCGAATCAGCCTCCAGTAAAGGCGATGTGTGAAGCGGCACCTGGTATCATTTATATGTTTGACCGCATGGGTGTTATGTTTAACCGTACGTCGGAAGGTCTTATTGATTTCCGTCGTTTTGGTGGTACGCAGCATCACCGTACAGCATTTGCAGGTGCGACAACCGGTCAGCAGCTTCTGTATGCGTTGGATGAGCAAGTGCGTCGCTGGGAAGTGAACGGCCTTGTTACGAAATATGAAGGCTGGGAATTCCTCTCCATCGTTCAGGATGACGAAGGCATATGCCGCGGTATCGTGGCACAGAACCTCCGCTCCATGGAGATTAAAGCATTCAGAGCCGATGCGGTTATCCTTGCGACAGGTGGCCCTGGCATCATCTTCGGTAAATCTACAAACTCTATTATCAATACAGGTACGGCTGCTTCTGCTGTTTATCAGCAGGGTGCAACATATGCGAACGGCGAGTTCATTCAGATTCACCCGACCGCAATCCCGGGAGACGATAAGCTACGTCTGATGTCCGAATCTGCCCGTGGTGAAGGTGGACGTGTCTGGACTTATAAAGATGGTAAGCCTTGGTATTTCCTTGAAGAAAAATATCCGGCTTATGGTAACCTGGTGCCTCGTGACATCGCAACACGCGAAATCTTCCATGTTTGTGTTGATCTGAAGCTCGGCATCAACGGCGAGAACATGGTATATCTTGATCTGTCCCACAAAGATCCGCATGAGCTGGATGTTAAGCTAGGGGGAATCATCGAGATTTACGAGAAGTTCGTTGGTGATGATCCGCGTAAAGTTCCGATGAAAATTTTCCCTGCTGTTCACTATTCCATGGGCGGTCTGTGGGTTGATTACAACCAGATGACCAACATTCCGGGGCTGTTTGCCGCAGGTGAGTGTGATTATTCACAGCATGGTGCAAACCGTCTGGGTGCAAACTCGCTTCTGTCAGCGGTATACGGCGGTATGGTGGCAGGGCCGAAGGCGATCGAATATATCAAAGGCCTAGACAAGTCCTCTGAAGACGTATCCTCCACTTTCTTCGATGCTCAGCTGAAGAAAGAGCAGGAGAAGTACGATCGCATTACAAGCATGACAAGCGGTACGGAGAACGCATATCTGCTGCATAGAGAACTCGGCGAGTGGATGACCGACAACGTAACGGTTGTTCGTTACAATGACAAATTGAAGAAGACGGACGAGAAAATTCAGGAGCTTATGGAGCGCTATCAAAACATTAATATTAACGATACATCAAAGTGGAGCAATACAGGCGCTTCTTTCACTCGTCAGCTGTGGAATATGCTTGTGCTTGCCCGTGTAATTACAATCGGTGCGCTTATGCGTAACGAAAGTCGTGGCGCTCATTATAAGCCGGAATTCCCAGAACGCGACGATGAGAACTTCTTGAAGACAACAATGGCGAACTTCGATCCGGAGACAAAAGCTCCGAAGATTTCGTATGAAGATGTTGATATTTCTCTCATTAAGCCTCGTAAACGCGACTACTCGAAGAAGAGCACGGTGGCTGAGAAGAAGTAGCTCATTAAAAGAGAGGTGAAATAAAATGGCCGAACAACAAAAAACGATTCATTTGATTATTACTCGTCAGGATGGTCCTGATGGAACTCCATATAAACAAGAATTCAAAATCCCTTACCGTCCGAATATGAACATCATTAGCTGTCTGATGGAAATTCAGCGCAATCCTGTAACGGTGGACGGTAAAAAAGTAGCTCCGGTTGTTTGGGAGATGAACTGTCTGGAAGAGGTTTGCGGCGCATGCTCTATGGTCATTAACGGAAAACCTCGTCAATCTTGTACAGCGCTCGTTGACAAATTGGAACAGCCGATTCGTCTTGAACCGATGAGAACATTCCCGGTAATGCGTGATTTAGCGGTAGACCGAAGCCGCATGTTCGACGCGTTGAAACGGGTAAAAGCGTGGATTCCGATCGATGGTACGCATGATCTCGGACCTGGCCCGCGTATGCCGGAAGTGGATCGCCAATGGGCATATGAGCTCTCTCGCTGCATGACTTGTGGCGTGTGCTTGGAGGCTTGCCCGAACGTAAACGATAAGTCTCCGTTTATTGGCGCGTTTGCCATTTCCCAGGTTCGATTGTTCAATGAACATCCGACCGGTAAAATGAACAAAGAAGAGCGTCTGGAAGCCCTGATGGGCGAAGGTGGAATTACGGATTGCGGTAATTCCCAAAACTGCGTGCAATCCTGCCCGAAAGGCATTCCGCTCACAACATCAATTGCGGCAATGAACCGCGCCACGACGCTATATTCTATCAAGAACTTCTTCCGCAACTAATGGATGGAGAAAATTCAGCGGCACCCTATCATCAAAGATAGGGTGCTATTTTGTTATCTATCATAACTTGTTTGGTTGACATATTAAACAATTTCTCTTTATAATTAGTGTTAACTAATAATTAAAATTAAGTTGACAATAAAGAGGAGGAGCCATGCTGACACCTGTATTAGATACGAAGCCGAAGACGGATTGGATTGCGTTGGCGGAGGAAGTACTGGCAGGGAAAGAATTGACAAAAGAAGAAGCGCTCGGCATTCTGCATGCGCCGGACACGGAAGTATTGTCATTGCTTCAGGGGGCGTACCGTATCCGCAGCCATTATTACGGCAATAAAGTAAAGTTGAATATGATTATTAACGCTAAGAGTGGGCTGTGCCCGGAAGATTGTGGGTACTGTTCCCAATCAATTGTATCAAACGCACCAATCGAAAAATATCCGCAATTATCCAAAGATGTATTGGTAGATGGTGCACGAAAGGCGAAAGAAGCGAAAGCGGGTACATATTGCATCGTGATGAGCGGACGCCGTCCGACCGACAAGGAAGTGGATAATGTAATCCAGGCCGTGCGGGAGATTAAAGAACAGCATAATATGAAAATTTGTGCTTGTCTTGGGCTTATTACTCCAGAGCAAGCGAGGAGATTGAAGGAAGCAGGTGTCGACCGCTTTAATCACAATATTAACACAGCGGCGAGTCACCATGCCAATATTACGTCGACACATACATATGATGATCGAATCAACACCATTAATGCGGTGAAGGAAGTGGGCATGTCTCCTTGTTCGGGTGTGATTATTGGTATGGGTGAAACAGACGAGGAAATCGTCGATATGGCGAACGCGCTTCGCGAATTAAATGCCGATTCTATACCAGTAAACTTTTTGAACGCTATTCCGGGTACTCCTCTGGGAAACATGCCGAAAATCGGCGCTTTAAAATGCTTGAAAGTGCTGGCGCTTTTCCGTTATATTAATCCGACAAAAGAAATACGCATTTCTGGTGGACGGGAAGTAAATCTGCGCCATTTGCAACCGATGGGATTGTACGCCGCAAACTCCATTTTTGTCGGCGACTATTTAACGACAGATGGTCAGAAAACGCAGTTGGATCATGAGATGATTGAAGATCTTGGTTTTGAAATTGAAGAATGCGCCTTTGACAGCGAACCGCCGGTTTTAACCAAATAGGCATTATCAAAAGCTTCTCCATGTCGGGGAAGCTTTTTTATCGTATAAGAGTTGCCTTCTTCTATGGTAGAATATTTTGCTAAAATATATAAAAGAATAAAAACAACGCCAATTAAACGCAGGGAGTGGAGAAGATGGCAAGAGCAGAATACATACAGCCTAACTTGGAGGAATGGCTTGCGAAATTTCACTTTAAGACTAAAGTCCACATCCGATTTTGTGAAACCGATATGTCAGGACATGTAAATAATACAAGCCACTTGATTTATTTTGAGCAGGGCAGGGTAGAATACTTTGACAACATGGGATTTGGTGAGATGATACTGCACGAAAAGGCGGAACTTATGGTAGTTGTCGCTGATATTACCTGCCATTACCACAGTGAAGCTTTTTTTCGGGAAACGTTAGAGATGGGCGTGCGCGTAGCGCGCATGGGGAATCGTTCACTCGACTTAGAATATTATTTAATGGCGGAAAATGAGAAACGGTTGGTCGCGACCGGGCGTGGGACAATTGTTCTGGTAAATAAGAAAACGAGAAAAAGTTTCCCGATTCCACAGGCGGCCCGTGAGAAAATTGTCGCCTTCGAGCAAATGGAGATGAGTGGTTAACAAGCATGTTTTTTCATGGAATTCCATTCCGTTATTTGCGCCTGCAATATCCTGTATTGTCTCCGCGGCAAAGTGCGGGTCAGAAAACGGCGGTACAACTCTCGGATCGGCAGCATCTTATTGAACAGTTTGGGCTGGAACCGATCCATTTGCTTGAATACTGGCGGAACGAATACACGTTACAGGATTGTCTTAGAGCCTGTTTTGCGTTCGGAGATGTAGTGTTGGCTTTCCAGGAACTTCCGCTTCCCATATGGCAATTAAGCAGACATGAAGTGGGAGTTTCCGCGCTGTCGCTGCATAGGACGCGATGGATATTCATTTTGCAACCCGAATACAGCGAAGAATTGCGAACCATGTTTCCGAAAGTACCGATTTTTGTGTTACATTATGAAAATGGAAAGTTTCGTTCATTTTCTAAGAGAAAATAATTACCGTGTAGACAGGGAATTTTTTTCATTCGGTAATGAACGAAAGAAACATGAGACGAATATAATGTGTCGCAGGCCCAAAATTCCTGTTTCCCCGAACCAGCTATCTTCCCGGGTCATAAAATATGGTGACTGTATCCCTAGCCTTGCACTTGAGAGCCCAGGCCAAGGAGGGGTAGCACTTTTGAGTAACGAACAGAAAGCAAAGCCGTTGTTGACGAACCGGGAACGAGAGGTATTTGAACTACTTGTGTTAGACAAGACGACAAAAGAAATTGCACAGCAGTTGTTCATTAGCGAAAAGACTGTACGAAATCATATTAGTAACGTTATGCAGAAACTGAATGTGAAAGGTCGTTCTCAAGCAGTTGTTGAACTTGTCCGTTTGGGTGAATTAAAAATTTAATATCACCTGAAACGGGAAACCCGCCTCGTATGAGGGGGGTTCTTTATTTTTGAAAAAAGCTCGCAGGCGTGGTTCGGTCGTTTTTTTCTACAAGCATTGCGGACACGCACAGCGAGCTTCTCATTATTTATGCGCGCCATTTTCCGATGATAAGCGTCATCGTTAACGGAAGCCATCCGTGTTTTTCATATAGGCTTCTCTCATTTGCTGCAGCGTCCTGCGGAGGATACGGGAAACTTGCATTTGAGAGATACCCAGCTTCTCGCCGATTTGCCGCTGTGACCATTCTTCGTAATATACGTAATGAATTACTTGGCGTTGTTGATCGTTCAATTGTTCGAGCAGTTGGGCCAAATCCATTTTACGATCCACATCCAAAAAACCAGGGTCTTGATCCGGGATCATATCCATTAATGTATGGGAATCCTGCTCATTATTGTCGGATTTTATCGGTGTATCAAGGGAAAGTGCATGGATATTTCCTTTATTCTCCATAATCTCCAGCACTTTTTCTTCGCTGATGCCGAGCCTTTGGGCGATTTCGCTAATGCGTGGCGAACGCTGCAATTCCGCTGTAAGCTCATCGATGGTTTTTTGTAGATGATATCCCATTTCTTTAATCGTTCGCGGTACGCGGATGCTCCATGTTTTATCGCGTAAATAATGTTTCATTTTGCCGATGACAGTTGACAAAGCGTACGCGTCGAAATTTTGGCTGACTTCGTTGTTAAACTTTTTGATAGCGCCCAGCAGAGCGAGCATACCTACTTGATATAAATCGTCCACCAGATGAAAATCACGAGCCATTTTTGAAGCAAGCTTCTTTACGGTCGCCTGATAATTTTTAAGGATTTTCGTCAATATTTCTTCAGAGCCAGTTTCCTGGTAGATTCTAAGTTGTTCGACGATGTCACGGTTGAATGATTTCTTGGTGGACGTTTGGTTCACTTTCGCTCACCCCATCTCTTTTGAGGTATTTGGTTAGTGAAACTTTAACCCCCTTCTCCGTAGTGTCGTATTCGATTTCATCCATTAATGTTTTCATCAGATAAATGCCGAGGCTCCCGATATCGATTTCATCTAGACTTTTCCTATGAAAAGATGAAACTTCCTTTTTTAATTTCTGGGTGTGAAAAGCGGTGCCTTCGTCCGTTACGACGATGCGTAACCGATTTTTTTCCACGTAGAAATCTACTAGCATATCGCCGATTTGCCTGCTTTTGTGCGCACGGCTTACGATGTTGTTACACGCTTCCGCAAGCGCAGCTTTAATGTCCTCAATATCACTGTAAGAAAAGCCCATCTGGTACGCGAGACCGGAGACGGTCAAACGAATAACGCTTATATAATCGGCACGCGCCGGTACATTCATTTTGACGTGATCGTTCAATTCTGGCATACGAAATCCTCCTGTAGAATTACGCAAGCATTATATACTAGTCGACGCCTCAAATTTAGAAAATACGCTGAATTTTTCTGGGACTCTTTTTTTCCTACCATTTTTTCATCAATCGCTTTCCGCATCTATTTTACCATAGTGCGGAAAGTTGTTCAGTAACTTGAGCCTTCAAGATCTGGTTCAGAACAGATTCCAGCAATTTGGCCACTCCATCATCTTTTGAATCTTTCAAAAACAGGTGATGCAAAATCTCCGAATCTACGGTAATCTGATATTGAGCCATTGTGAAACCCTCTCCGATTAGGGATATTTGCCAATGCTTATTCTAACCGAGGAATTTCACCATGGCTCACTTATTTTTTGTGAGGACCATTTTTACACAATTATACGGACTTAACTCCGGTACGCTCTTAGGTAACACAGTTTACAGATTAAACTTCTGGTAACACAGTTTACAGATTAAACTTCTGTAATCTTCGATAAAATGTACTTCGCGGGATGTTCATCAATCGGGCAGCCTGCGTAGCGTTTCCTCCGGTTTTTTGCAACGCCTGAATGATCTTCTCCTTCTGAATCTGTTCTCGCAATGTAAGAGTGTTTGATCCACCAATACTATTTGATTGTTCCCCGGGTGATGACAGATCTGTTGAAGCAAATAACGGAGGTAAATGAGAGAGATCGGGTGACTCATCTCCACAGAAGATGCGCATGCGTTCCAAGGCATTAAAAAGCTCACGGATGTTCCCAGGCCAGTCATATTGGATGAATTTATTCATAATTTCGTCCGGGATCTCAACCGGCCAATTTTTCTGACGACAATAGTATTTAACCAGATAAGGAATATCTTCCTTGCGTTCACGAAGCGAGGGAACATTGATCGGAAAAACAAAAAGACGATAAAATAAATCTTCGCGAAAATTTCCTTGTTGCACCAGTTCCCGAAGGTCATGGTGTGTAGCCGTAATCACCCGGATATCAAGTGGAATCGCTTTCATTCCACCGAGTGGAATCACCTCACGCTCCTGTAGCACACGCAAAAGTGCAACCTGCATAGCTGGCGGGATCTCCCCGATTTCATCAAGAAATAATGTTCCGTGATTTGCCTGCTCTAGCTTTCCTTTATGTCCGTGGCGTCGAGCACCAGTGAAAGCTCCCCTCACGTAACCAAATAATTCGCTTTCCATCAGGCTTGGCGGAATCGCTCCACAGTTTACGGTGATAAAAGGACCATTCTTGCGGGAACTATTCTGATGAATCGCACGAGCAATGACCTCTTTTCCCGTTCCGGTTTCGCCATGAATATAAATGTCTGCATCGGAGTGTGCAACCAGTTCAATTTCGCGCAATGTCTGCTGAAAAACCTTACTAATTCCGGTTTCACCGGGAAAATGAAGAGATCTCGTGTAGAACTTCTTGCTTGATGTTGATTTTGATGGTGCTTCGAATTGAATACAATACCCGATCAATTGACTGTGCCGGGCAGAATATAAAGGAGTACAAAGACGTTCTCTGTATCCGTATTCCCTTAAATCCGCCAGATTCAGATTAGACCACTCAGGAACAGCCGACTGGAAAGCTTGGTTCACACAAACCATTTGTTTGCGCCTGTTAAAGATTGCCATGAGTTGATTTGTCTGCAACAAGTCGATGGACCGTTGCATGAGTTCCAGTTGATCTTGCTGTTCGCGCAAGCTCCATTGATGTTCAATCGCGTATGCCGTGGATACAACCGTCGCCAACGTATGAGGATGATAGTGCTGAACAGGACTGGAGACATTAAGCACTCCGACCAGATTCCCTTGATCATCGCGAACGGGTGCAGCTGAACATGTCCATACATGAGACGCAATCGAGTAGTGCTCTGCCCCTTTTACATTGATTGGTTCACCTGTCCTCAGTGCCGTACCAATCGCATTGGTTCCAACTTCATCTTCAGTCCATTTGACTCCTTCTACAAAATTGATTTTTCTCGCTCTCCCCAAAATCTCCGCATCACCTTTCATGACCAATACATATCCTTGAAGATCAATCAACAATACAGTTGATCTCGAACCTTTCATATGTTGGTTGAGCTTGTCCAAATAAGGTAATGCAATATCGAGCAACACAGAGTTTTCTTCCTTTTTCTGAAGAAATGACTTTCCTGTAAGAATCTCCCGCCCTTCCCCTGAATGCGGATTTACACCTGAATGTTGACAACGATACCAAGATTCAATGATTCGTTTGTTTATTCGGGATGAATCTAATACCCCTTCCTGAATGAATTGTTTCCATAATCTCTTGGACATTGCACCATCCACCATTTATTTACCTCCTTTTCAAATTGAAAAAGAATTTTTGGTCGGAAATGGCTTCGTTTTATTTTCCCTGTTTATCATTTTGTGAATTTTCTATTTATTTGGGTGAAAGAAGTTTGTTGATTGTCGGAGTTAATCCTGTAGGCACAAAAGGTTCTCGAAAGGGTTGATCATGACTGCCGCTGTATATGGCAACTTCATGGAGTTTATTCATGCAATTCATGAAGACGAATGGCAATTTGCTTCTACCTATGAACAGGAAGAAGATTGTCTATCAATATTGTAATGTAAGATTTTGTCTGATGAAATACGGTGTGGGATCGCCGGCTCCGTCCCAATCCAGTTGCGAGTCGCCATCTGCAACCCAGCCCTCCTGCTTCTTTTCAGTTCAATTTATTTTATATAGAAATTGTCGATATCTTTTGTTGTGAGTGATATTTATTAAAATGCTCTCATTCATTATAACAAATATTCAATCTATTATACTCAATAAAATAATGTAAGTGCTGATGGATGAACCATAGCTGCCTGATCGGAAAGAGGAGCTTCCCTGAACAGAGGGTAGACTTCCATGCTGATCAAAACGGTACATCCGTCATTTCTGTGTTTCAGGATGTTTGCTGAGGGGAAGAATCTATCTTCCATATACACGTGATACGGTTTTTTGTTTTATACAAAGTGGGACAAAACGGGACAGTTGTCTCATTTTGTCTAAAAAACTACTCTTTTATGCAAGATGATTGTACCTGATCTCAGGTGAAAAAGAAAAAATCGATGTTGGCACGGGATTTGCGATGGATAAAGTGGCAGAAGGAGGTGAAAAGGGATTGCGGGCTTATGTATGCCAGGAACTAGATTATGAGATCGCGCTTCGTTGGCAAAAGGATCTGGTTGCCAAGAGAAAGTCAGGAGAGATTGAGGATACGCTGATCTTGCTTGAGCATCCCCCCACCTATACGATGGGTTCGGACCAAAAATGGGAGCACTTGCTATATCCTCAAGATTTTCTTAAGAGTCAGGGATTTAGTATTTGCAAGTGTGACCGGGGAGGGGATATTACCTATCATGGCCCGGGGCAGCTTGTTGTATATCCCATTATACGTTTGCGTGACTCCGGGTTAACACCGATCGGATACGTACGATTATTGGAACAGATCATATGTGACGTTCTGACCATGTACAACCTCGATGGACAACGAAAAGAAGGGTATCCCGGTGTCTGGTTGGAAGACTGCAAAATTTGTGCCATTGGTATAGGAATCAGTCGGGGTGTGACATTCCATGGTCTGGCGTTAAATGTAAACCCTGATCTTACTCACTTTCAAAATATTGTTCCCTGCGGACTCGCAAAGTTTGGAGTGACGTCACTTGCACGGGAACTGGGGTTTTCCCCCGAAATGTTTATAGTCAAACAGCAGATCATCGCTTCGTTTGAACGAAATCTGAATGTGAAATGCAGAGTATCAATTGATCAACGAATGTCAGGAGGAGTCCGTCATGAAAATGGCTCAGAAGAAAAATCAGTTGCTCTCCCGTGAGAAAGCGACTTGGATGTATCGAAAAATGGTGGAAATCAGAAAGTTTGAAGACAAAGTGCATGAACTGTTTGCGAAAGGCAAATTACCCGGATTTGTTCATTTGTACGCGGGTGAAGAAGCGGTAGCCGTTGGTATTTGCGCGCATTTGAATGAAAAAGACAGCATTACCAGCACGCATCGCGGGCATGGCCATTGTATTGCAAAAGAGTGCGATTTGAATGGAATGATGGCAGAGATCTACGGGAAAGCAACAGGTTTATGTAAAGGAAAAGGCGGCTCGATGCATATTGCCGACCTGGAGAAAGGTATGCTTGGGGCAAATGGGATTGTCGGAGGAGGCTTTCCGCTGGCGTGTGGTTCCGCACTGACAGCAAAATTGAAAAAAAACGATGCTGTATCAGTTAGCTTTTTTGGGGATGGCGCAAACAATCAGGGCACATTCCATGAAGGGCTTAATTTGGCTGCCATTTGGAAATTGCCGGTTATTTTCGTGGCAGAAAATAATGGATATGCAGAAGCGACTCCTTTCTCTTACGCTTCCAGTTGTACGGATATTGCACAAAGGGCGGCTGCTTATAACATTCCCGGTGTCGTAGTAGACGGAAAGGACGTAGTTGCTGTTTACAAGGTGGCTCAAGAGGCTGTAGAAAGAGCGAGAAGGGGCGAAGGACCAACCCTTATCGAGTGCAAAACTTATCGTAATTATGGTCACTTTGAAGGGGATCAGCAGACGTACAAGACGAGCGAGGAGTCACAATATCATCGTAACGAAAAAGATCCAATCAATCTATTCCGTGCTTACTTGGTAGAGTCTAAACTTTTGACTGAAGAAGAACTTTCTAACATTGACAGCGATGTGGAGAAAGCGGTTTCAGACGCTGTCAAATTTGCGGAAGAAAGTCCGCTGCCATCTGCAGAAGAACTGTTAACAGATGTTTATGTGTCTTATTAATAAATTTCATAATTGTAGAGGTGTTAAGAATGACCAGAAAAATGAGTTTCGCAGATGCGATTAATGAAGCGATGAAACTGGCGATGCGTGAAGATGAAAATGTGATTCTTTTAGGGGAAGACGTAGCCGGAGGGGCAAAAATTGATCATTTGGCAGATGATGAAGCATGGGGCGGTGTCTTGGGGGTAACCAAAGGATTGGTGAAGGAATTTGGGCGTGACCGCGTGTTAGATACGCCCATTAGTGAAGCCGGTTTTGTGGGAGCAGCAGTGGCAGCGGCTGCCACGGGATTGAGACCGATTGCAGAATTAATGTTTAACGATTTTATCGGTTCATGTTTGGATCAGGTTATGAATCAGTGTGCAAAATTGCGGTATATGTTTGGCGGCAAGGCGCAAGTGCCCGTAACGATCCGAACCATGCACGGAGCCGGGTTTCGCGCAGCTGCTCAGCATTCACAGAGTTTGTATGCGATGTTTACCCATTTGCCCGGCATTAAAGTGGTTGTGCCGTCCACTCCGGCTGATGCGAAAGGTTTGCTTCTGGCTTCGATCGCTGACAACGATCCGGTCATTTTCTTTGAAGATAAGACATTGTACAACATGAAAGGGGAAGTACCTGAAGGTTATTATACGATCCCGTTTGGGAAAGCGGATGTGAAGCGGCAGGGGACTGACCTTACCATCGTAGCGATCGGGAAACAAGTACACACCGCTCTGACTGCGGCGGAACAGCTTGCGAAAAAAAGGATTCAAGTCGAAGTCATCGATCCACGTACGCTGTCACCGCTGGATGAAGATACTATTCTTTCTTCCGTGGAGAAAACCAATCGCCTCATCGTGATTGACGAAGCGAATCCCCGTTGCAGCATGGCAACCGATATTGCAGCTCTTGTAGCAGATAAAGGATTTGACTCGCTGGATGCACCGATTAAGAGAATAACGGCTCCACATACGCCGGTTCCGTTTGCACCGAATCTTGAGGATCTTTATCTGCCTTCACCGGAAAAAGTGATTCAAGCTGTTTCTGAACTTCTTGGTGATGAGTCTATCGTGGCTGTTTCGTAAGCGTATTCATAGAAGTATTCAAGCAATGGAAAGAGGTGGGTTGAGACCCCACCTCTTATCTGGAAAAAGGAGTGTAAAAGACATGGCAACTGAAATAATTATGCCGAAACTGGGAATGGGGATGAAAGTAGGAACCGTCGTCGAATGGAAAAAAAACATCGGCGATTCCGTCCAAAAAGGGGATATCGTTGTTGTTATCAGTTCCGAGAAAATTGAGATGGAAGTAGAGTCACCGGCAGACGGAGTGGTCCTGGATATGTCGGCTCAAAACGGAGAAGTGGTTCCGGTTGGAGAAGTGATTGGCTATATTGGCGTGGAAGGTGAGAAGGTAGGGAGTGTGGAAACGCCAGAGGCGCTCTTCGTGAAAGGGGGAGAGCAGGTGGCTGCTTCTTCTGAAACCGCTGTCCAAGTGGTTGCCCCGCCTAAGAAAAGCCAAGTGAAAATCTCACCGGTTGCCCGAAAAATGGCGGAAGCCGCCGGATTGGATATAGCGACTCTTGTCGGAACCGGCCCACAGGGACGGATTACGAAAGAAGATGTTGAAAAGGCGATTGAAAGCGCTGCACAAACGTCTTCAACCAAAGACGGGAAACAAGCCGTTTTAACAGGAGAGCAAGAAAAGCCAGAATCTGCTGCAATTGAACGTACTCCTGTCGGTGGTATGCGGAAAGTAATCGCTACACGAATGTTTGAAAGTTTGCAGCAAAGCGCACAACTGACGATCAGCATGAGTGCCGATGTGAGTGACCTGCTTAGACTAAGAAAACAAGTTTTGTCTGATGTTCAGGAACGTTATGAAGTCAAACTGACTGTAACCGATTTTATCGCCCGTGCAGTCGTATTGGCCCTGCTTAAGCATAAACAGATGAATAGTGCTTATATTGAAGACAATATCCACACTTATGGAAATGTTCACCTGGGAATTGCAGTCGCTTTGGAAAAAGGGTTAGTCGTACCTGTGATCCGAAATGCGGAGCGTTGTTCAGTTATTGAATTGTCACAGGCTATGAAATCGTTGAGTCACAAGGCGCGAAATGGTCAATTGAGCGCCGAAGAAATGAAAGGTTCAACATTTACGATCACAAACCTGGGAGCGTACGGCGTAGAACTGTTCACACCTGTGCTCAATCCGCCAGAAGCGGGCATCCTGGGTGTCGGTTCGATTCAGGATACACCTGTTTATATCGGGGACTCACTGGAACGCCGCCGTTTATTGCCGTTAAGCTTGACGTTTGATCATCGTGTGCTTGATGGAGCGCCTGCGGCGGAGTTTCTCGCAACTGTCAAGCGATATCTCGAACAGCCGCACACCATGTTGTTATAGGCGAGGAGGGCGTGAAAAAGTGAGTACAGTAACCATTATCGGAGGCGGACCGGCTGGGTATGTTGCGGCTATCACAGCCGCCCGCCTCGGTAAACAAGTCGTATTGGTCGAAGAAGCCAAACTGGGTGGAACCTGTTTAAATGAAGGATGTATGCCGACCAAGTCATTGCTGGAAAGTGCGGAAACGTATGACCGGATCAAACACGCGAGTCGTTTTGGAATCGATTTGCCGCTGGATCAGGTGCACCTGAATTGGAAAAGCGTTCAACAGTATAAAAATAACGTGGTCAAAAAGCTGGTGCTCGGAATCGGGTACTTGATGAAGAAGAATAAGGTGCGTGTGGTAAAAGGAAAAGCTTCTTTTTTGACAGATCACCTCATCCGGGTTCATACAGAAGATGGTATCGAGGAAATTACAGCAGATCAATTCATTATAGCGACAGGAGCCGAGCCGATCGCATTGCCTTTTGCTCCGTTTGACGGGGAGTGGGTGATCCATAACGGGCATGCGATTGCACTGCCGGAAGTTCCTTCTTCATTGCTGATTGTTGGCGGCGGTGTGATCGGTTGTGAGTTTGCGAGCGTTTACAGCCGGATGGGCAGTAAGGTGACCATTGTGGAAATGGCAGACCAGATTCTCCCCGGAGAAGATTCGGATATTGCGGCGATTTTGCATCAACAATTAGCAAAAGACGGAGTTCTCATTCATACATCGACAAGTGTGCAGGAGATCGACCGCAATGAACGATCGGTCACACTGGCAATGAATGGAGAAATTACGAAAATTACAGCCGATTATGTACTGGTGTCTATTGGACGTAAACCGCGTGTGGAAGGATTGGGACTGGATCAGATCGGAGTGCTCTATACAAAACAGGGAATTCAAGTCAATGAGCACATGCAGACAAGCATTCCCCACATTTACGCATGCGGCGATGTTGTCGGCGGTATCCAGTTGGCTCATTTTGCTTTTCATGAAGGGGAAGTGGCTGCCGAGAATGCATGCGGCAAGCAAAAGAAGGTAAACCCCCGCGTCGTCCCGCGATGCATTTACACCTGGCCGGAAATCGGCAGTGTGGGATTGACAGAGAAAAAGGCCAGAGAGATATACGGGGATATTCGGATCGGAGAATTTCCTTTCGCCGCAAATGGGAAAGCGTTAATTCTAGGTGAACAAACCGGAAAGGTGAAAGTGATCGTTCATCCGGAATTTAATGAGATCATCGGTTTTTCGATTGTTGGGCCGCGTGCGACAGAGCTGATCGGACAGGGGGCCATGATGTTGCACTCCGAAATGACTGTAGATACAATGGAAGGTTTTATTGCAGCGCATCCGACACTGTCTGAAGCGTTACAAGAAGCGGTCTTGAGTGCAACGGGTCTCGCCGTGCATCTATAACAGCGGATTGATTTTTACTTTTATTATGAAAAAGTCGTCCAAGATTTAGCAACAATTTGGAGTGAGATAAATGTCAACTCGCAAACCGGAATGGTTGAAAGTCCGCTTGAAAGCAAGCGAGAATTATCACGACCTGAAGAAGATGATGCGCAGTAAAGTCTTGCACACCGTATGTGAAGAAGCCCAGTGTCCAAATATCTACGAATGCTGGAGCCAGCGTACAGCCACCTTTATGATTCTGGGCGATATTTGTACACGGGCGTGCCGATTCTGTGCCGTAAAAACGGGCCAACCGACAGAATTGGATTGGCAGGAGCCTGAACGGGTAGCAGAATCGGTTGAATATATGGGTCTGAAGCATGCGGTTGTCACTTCTGTAGCCCGCGATGATCTTCATGACGGCGGGGCAGCGATCTTTGCCGCCACCATACGGGCCATCAGAGACAGGAATCCGTTTTGCAGTGTGGAGGTATTAATTCCTGACTTTATGGGAAATTGGGATGCTCTCCGTACCGTCATGAACGCTGATCCTGACGTGTTGAATCATAATATTGAGACGGTCCGCCGGTTATCGGACCGCATCCGATCCAAAGCCAAATTTGACCGTTCACTCGACCTGCTTCGACGTGCTAAGGAAATGAAGTCCCATATTCCGACCAAGTCAAGCATTATGGTTGGGGTAGGAGAAACGTGGGATGAAATTTTGGAAGCAATGGATGAGTTAAGAGCGGTTCGCTGTGATATCATCACTATCGGTCAGTACTTGCAGCCGACCAAACGGCACGTAAAGATTAAAAAATATTATCATCCAGATGAGTTCAGGGCGTTGAAGGAAGAGGGGATAAAACGAGGTTTTAAACATGTTGAATCAGGTCCTCTGGTAAGAAGCTCTTATCACGCTCGAGAGCATATCCAGGGTGTGACAGCAACATCTCTTCAAAATTAGCATCTCATTCTCTAAGATATGATTTCTTGATGAAATATGGAGACGGCACGCAAAACTCAATCATAAGATCGTGCTGTCTCTCCGGATACAATATCCGGAATATCTAGATAAATGAATATTTCCGATTTATTTCCAATCCGCCAACCATCCTGTGTCTCTTTAACCCACATGGATGATAGGGTGCTTTTACTCTTTCTCAGACTGGAATGAGAAATTAGTTTCCACAATTGAAAAATGTAATGAGGTGAAAACATGAAAGCAGCACGATGGTACGGAGTTAAAGATGTCCGTGTAGAGGAAATTCCCGAGCAACAAGTAAAGCCGGGTATGGTAAAAATAAGAGTGGAATGGTGCGGGATCTGCGGTACCGACTTGCATGAATATTTAGCAGGTCCCATTTTCCTTCCTTCAAAAGAACCTCATCCTTTAACGAATGAAAAAGTACCTCTTGTGCTTGGACATGAATTTGCAGGTGAAATTGTAGAGATTGGTGAAAGCGTTACCAAATTTAAAGTAGGTGACCGGGTTGCAGTAGAGCCGATTCTTAATTGTGGGGAGTGCGGTGCCTGTAGATCGGGAATTTACAATCTTTGTGAAAAGCTCGGATTTCATGGTCTGGCCGGAGGCGGCGGTGGCTTCTCTGAATACACGGTGGTCAAAGAAAACATGGTTCATAAATTACCGGATCAAATGAGTTATGAACAAGGGGCTATGGTAGAACCTGCCGCGGTTGCGGTACATGCGATAAGACAAAGCAAACTTCAAGTTGGTGACAAAGTTGCGGTGTTTGGTGCAGGACCAATCGGTCTGTTAACGATTCAAGCCGCGAAAGCTGCAGGTGCAAGTCAAATTATTGCTGTCGAACTTTCAGAAGAACGCAGAGAATTCGCCCAAAAAGTCGGTGCGGACATTGTCTTGGATCCGAAAAGTGTGGATGTAGTAAAAGAAATTCAAACCCTTACAAATGGAGGGGTTGACGTAAGTTTTGAGGTTGCCGGTGTGGAAAGGGTTTTAAATCAAGCGATTGAGAGCGCAAAATTTGACGGACAAATTATTATTGTCAGTGTTTGGGAAAAAGCAGCAACCATCCTTCCAAACAGCCTTGTCTTAAAAGAGCGTGAAATGAAAGGGATACTTGGCTATCGAGATATCTTTCCGGAAGTGATCCAACTGATCGCGAACGGCAGCATCAAAGCGGAAGAACTGATTACGAAAAAAATTAACATTGATCACATTATCGAAGAAGGGTTTGAAACGTTGGTGAAAGAGAAAAGCCATGTGAAAATCTTGGTAAGTCCAAGAGCTTTCTATTTAACATGATAATGGGAGTAAAAAATATGAGTAATATTACATTTATGGGTAATCCGTTGACATTACAAGGCAATCAAGGGTTACGCCTCCTATGGGGAAAAGGGTCCAAATGGTGGGTGAAAAAACCGATAATGAACAGTGCAGTGTTGTACCTCAGTGCTTTTCACAAGCCAATTCGTTCTTCATTGCAGTAGATATTAATAAAGCACTCCCCATCCGGTGGGAGTGCTTATTATTTTGTACACGATGAATTAGTACATGACATTGCCGGACTTTAAACGAGGCTTGGTGTATCACTTCAAGAAAGAGATGAAGCAAAGGGGGGATGACCTTTAAACCTGAACCGATTCCACTTTCCGACACCTACAGGAACGAATTGCTGAACAGATTGGAACCAAGGATGGCTAAGATATTTAAAAACTCATTAGTGTTGGTTCAAACCGACAACCCGTCCCAAAGTTTGCAAAAGGTATGCATTAGAAACGTTATGCAGAAACTAAATGTGAAAGGTCGTTCTCAAGCAGTTGTTGAACTTGTCCGTTTGGGTGAATTAAAAATTTAATATCACCTGAAACGGGAAACCCGCCTCGTATGAGGGGGGTTCTTTATTTTTGAAAAAAGCTCGCAGGCGTGGTTCGGTCGTTTCTTCTACAAGCGTTGCGGGCACGCACAGTGAGCTTCTCATTATTTATGCACGCCATTTTCCGATGATAAGCGTCATCGTTAACGGAAGCCATCCGTATTTTTCATATAGGCTTCTCTCATTTGCTGCAGCGTCCTGCGGAGGATACGGGAAACCTGTTTTGATGTGATCGTTCAATTCTGGCATACGAAATCCTCCTGTAGAATTACGCAAGCATTATATACTAGTCGACGCCTCAAATTTAGAAAATACGCTGAATTTTTCTGGGCCTCTTTTTTTCCTACCATTTTTTCATCAATCGCTTTCCGCATCTATTTTACCATAGTTTTGCACGCATACGCGTACTTTTAGACTGTTGACAACTTCTGTAATTCATATAATGCGACGCGGGCAGAGCGCCATGATCAAACATGAAGTTTTCCCATATACTATTTTAAGAAGTTGGCACAACGGTTCATGCAGTACAATGAATATGCAGGGGAGTGAAAACCCCCTTGACCATTTGCTGACAAAGGCGTATCGTAAAACAGGTTAACGCATGTATAAGCTCTGCTTGGACATATATGAAATTCGTAGCTTGTATTTATTTGGCGAAGTCGTCAAGATAGAAGAGAATGACGAAAAGAAGGAAGCGACAAGAAAAAATGAAACGAGGAATAGGAATTATTGATTCAGGAGTCGGCGGGTTGACCGTCGCCAAAGAAGTATTGCGCCAGTTGCCGAGGGAGGCGATCTACTACTTCGGTGACACGGCGCGCTGTCCGTACGGCCCTAGACCGGCGGAAGAAGTGCGTGCTTTTTCCTTGCAAATGATTGAATTCTTGCTTGAACAGGATATCAAAGCGCTCATGATCGGATGCAATACCGCTGCTGCGGTTGTTCTTCAGGAGGTAAGCGAATGGCTGGATATTCCGGTTATTGGCGTAATTGAGCCGGGAGCCAGAACAGCGATTAAAGAAACGAAGACTGGACAGGTTGCTGTTATTGGTACGGAGGGGACGATTCGCAGCGGCGCTTACGAAAAAACATTAAAAAAGCTGAACCCGCAAATTCATGTTGAAAGCTTAGCGTGTCCCGCGCTTGTCCCTCTAGTAGAAAGCGGAAGCTTTTATGATAGAAAAAGTTTGGAAATCGTACGCGAGACGTTGCGGCCGCTTCAAGATAAAGTATTTGATGCGCTTATCTTAGGGTGCACGCATTATCCGCTTATTGCCCATTTTATTCAAGAAACGGTTGGGCCGGGTGTAACGTTGATCAGTTCGGCAGAAGAGGCAGCGCGGGAATTGAGCGCTGTACTGTCCCACCGGAAGATGCTTGCGAATGGTGGGGACATAGTGAATCCTAAACATCGTTTTTTTACGAGCGGAAATCCGGAATTATTTATGTCTATCGCCGAGGAATGGCTTAATATTCGTGTTCAAGCTCGTCAGGTAAGATTGGGGGAACGAAAATAAAATTCGGACAAAGTATGTATAAAACCCGAACAGGCTCGTATACATAGTAGTACAAAACGAGCCTGAGGAGGGGAATTTATGGCACGAAAGTTACCATTGCTAAGTGCCTTTCTTGGTGTTCTATTCATTATTAGTGCTTGCGGTCTGTTTGGACCGAAGGATATGCCAAGCAATGGACAAATCGATCCGCCGCAACTTCATCCACAGTCAACCGCTGGCGGTGAAAAAATGGACGCGCCTTCAACAAAGCAAAAGAAGACAGCGGACAATCCGGTCAGTATGCACAAAGTATATGTTATTGATGCGGAAGGATTTGTCGTTCCTTGGCCGATGGAGCTGCCAAAAACTGAAGGTATGGTAAAGCAAATTTTAAGTTACATGGTACAGGGCGGAGAAGGGGAAAAAGCGCTGCCACCGGGATTCAGGGCTGTATTGCCGAAAGGTACAAAAATATTGGGTGCAAACATTAAAGACGGGGTTGCTACGGTTGACTTCTCGCCAGAATTTAAAAAGTATAAGCCGGAAGATGAGGAGAAAATTCTCGATGCGATTACATGGGCGCTGACCGAGTTTGATACGGTAAAAGAAGTGAATATTTGGATTAATGGACATCCGCTGGAAGTAATGCCAGTAAAAGGTACGCCGGTAACGCATTTAAGTAGGAAGAATGGGATTAATCTGGAACTGGCCGATACAATTAAGCCGGGCCAGACGATGCCAGTAACGCTCTATTTCCAGAATCAGCTGTCTAACGATCTTACGTATTTCGTGCCGGTGACACGCATGATTCCAAAAACGGAAAACAAAGGCCTGGCAGTTGTTCAACAGTTAATCCAAGGCACGAAGATCAACTCGCCATTATTCTCGCCGCTTTTGCCTACTATGAACGTAAAAAGCGTAAAACAGCAGAAAGATGTTATTGTCGTTAATTTTGACAACAAAATTCTTTCCTATAATCAAGGACAAGCGAATCCTGACGTGTTGGAAGCGGTCGTGCTATCGTTGACCGAAAACTTGGATGCGAAAAAAGTACAAATCATGGTGGATGGCAAAAATACTGTAAAGGCGGGCAATGTAGACTATACGAAGCCGGTGACCCGTTCCATGCTAACTAACAGCAAGGCATATTGATTCGAGAGAAAAGCGGGGGCAACCCCCGCTTTTTATGTAAACTGCTTGCTTATTCTTTAATAGCAAGGCTTGGAGTTCGTACGTTATGTGTATATAGTTTAACATGACACTACGTTCAGTACATGTTATTTTGTGGGTTGTGCTATAATAAGCCAGAAACGAGAATTGGGAGGGAATGGCATGAGAATCGACGGACGGGAATACAATCAGATTCGACCGGTTACTATTACGATGGATTATATAAAGCATGCTGAAGGCTCGGTATTAATTGAGATGGGAGATACTAAAGTAATATGCACAGCTACTGTGGAAGAGAAAGTACCGCCATTTATGCGCGGCCAGGGATGCGGCTGGGTAACGGCCGAATATTCCATGCTACCGCGGGCGACGGAAACACGCAACGCGCGGGAATCCAGTCGCGGCAAGATAAGCGGAAGAACGCAGGAGATCCAGCGTTTAATCGGGCGTGCGCTTCGCTCGGTCGTAGACCTGGAAGCGCTGGGCGAAAGAACGATCTGGCTTGACTGCGACGTGATTCAGGCGGATGGTGGCACACGTACTGCGTCAATTACTGGGGCATACGTAGCAATGGTATCCGCTATGGACAAACTTGTCGAAAAACAACTGATTCCTAAATTGCCGGTAACCGACTTTCTTGCTGCGGTTAGCGTGGGAATCGTAGAGGAAAAAGTCCATCTCGATTTATGCTATGTGGAAGATTCTCAGGCTAAAGTGGACATGAACATCGTGATGACGGGGAAAGGGAAGTATGTAGAAGTCCAAGGAACGGGTGAAGAATCCCCATTTAGCCCGGAAGAGCTCCAGGAGCTTTTGGCTTACGGTAAGAAAGGGGTTACTGACTTAATCGCCGTACAGAAGGAAGTGTTAGGTGAATTGGGCAACCGAATCGGCGGAAGGGATGAGGAGACGGTTGAGAATGCCTAAACAGACTTTTCCATGGAAAAAGATTGTGCTAGCAACGAAGAATAAGGGGAAAATCGGCGAGTTTAGCCGAATGTTTGCAGTGTTTGACGTAGAGGTGCTCACGGTTGCTGATTTTCCCGATATGCCGGATGTAGTGGAAGATGGGGAAACATTTGAAGCCAACGCACGAAAGAAAGCGGAGACAATTGCGCAAGTGACAGGTCTTCCTGCATTGGCGGATGATTCCGGGCTTGAAGTGGATGCGCTGGACGGGAAGCCGGGCGTGTATTCAGCCAGGTTTGCCGGACCGGATGCGACAGATGAAGAGAATAATGCTAAACTCGTTTCACTTTTGCGCGATATCCCTGAAGACAAGCGGTGTGCGCGCTTTGTATCCGTGCTGGCGCTGGCTGTGCCGCAGGGGGAAACATTGCTTGTGAGGGGAACATGTGAAGGACGTATTGTTCTTGCACCGAAGGGGGAAAATGGATTCGGGTACGATCCGCACTTCTTTTTGCCTGAAAAACAGCGGACGATGGCGGAACTCTCTCCGGAAGAGAAAAACCGCATCAGCCATCGCGGCCAAGCTTTAGGTAAATTGGAGGCGGTGCTCAAGGAGCGCTTTGTATGAGGCTTATTGTGATCAGCGATACGCATGGGAGCCTGAAGCATATTCCGGATATATTGGCGCGTCATCCGCATGATGTCGCGTTTCATTGCGGGGACTTTTGCTACCCACGGGAGAAAGCGCCGGAACTTACATATGTCCGGGGCAATTGTGACAGCGATATGGAAGTCCCTGAGGAAAACGTTATCCGAATTGGCCCACTGCTGATTTTTCAGACGCACGGACATTTATATGGCGTAAAGCAAACTCCGATGCGCTTGCGATATAAAGCAATAGAAACGGGAGCAAACCTTGTGCTGTTTGGCCATACACACGAAATTACCGCCATTGAAGACGACGGGATTTTATACGTTAATCCGGGTAGCCTGCTTTTGCCTCGTTCTTATACGCTTCCTACGTACGCGGTGCTGGATGTGGAAGAGGCAGAAAAGGATAAAGTAAAGATTACGGTTTCTTTTTATTCAATGGGAGGGCGCAAACAGCCGGGATTGAGCCGTGATTTTTTGCTGCCCAGAGCCAATGACCGAGAATAAACGGAGGGTGATTCAGAAGGCTTCGAAGAGGTGAGCATTTAATGTCGCAAGGACGTAGAAAAGACAAGGTGATTTTGTTTCCAGGTCTTGTGGAAAGAAAAATTGAGCAGGCGAGGGAAGCCCTTGAGCGCGGACAGCATGATGAAGCGCTTGAATACGCCCAGTCGATTCTTCGATTTGATCCGTATCATTCTGAAGCTTTGCAGACAAGCGCTGAGATATTGATGCGAATCGGACAATACGATGAAGCGCTTCAGTATGCGGAGAGAATGTGGAAACAGAAGCGTGGAGACACGATTCATGCATTTCGTATTTATCTTGCTATCCTTTTAAAAATGGAGGATTTTGCAGGTGTTAGGGAATTATTGGAATCTGCAACAGAGATGAAGGAGCTTGCGCCTTTTCTAAGTGAGATCGAGGCGTTGCACAAGATGCTTCAGGCTGAAAAGACGAATGAAGAAGAGATGACTGACAGGGAATATTTTACACGAAGAACGGTTCTGCGGAAGACAGAAGTAAATCCAGAGTATATATCTCGACTTTATGAAAAGCTGGAAGATGGCACTTTTGAAGAACAGTTAGGAGCAATTGAACAGTTAAAGCACATTTCTTCTCCGGAAATCGTAGCAGCTTTAAAAGAATATTTAATGCTTGTATATCCGGATCCCATTTTAAAAACGTTCGCGTTACGGGCGTTGAAACAGATGGGAGAAACCGGCCCAGTTTTCCTCTACAAATTCGGGGAAAAGTTTGATGTTCTTATTGAGGAAGTGCCGCTATGTGATGAAGAGCTGCCAGCGGAGGAACGACAGGTGCTTACATGTTTGTTTCGTATCGCGCATCATCAGGCGCCTTCTTTTCTATCATTTGCTTTCCAACTTTGGCTTGAATATTTGTTCACGGTCTATCCGTTGCATCCGCAGGTCGATTCGCCGCAAGAATGGGCCGCGGCGCTTCATTATAGTGTGGCCAGACTTTTGGCTACGGCACAGAACGAACAGGAAGTTGCCGAATTGTATAATGTTCCCTCTTTTACTATCAGGCAGCGTTATCAGGTATTAGCGGAAGTGTTGAACTTGGATTCACGTTGTTTGGATAGATGACAAAAACGAGCGAATAGAAAGTTGAAAAGAGATTTGATTATGATATAATGAAGTGGTTATAATGGCAGATGTAGTAACATACATAGTGTGTATTTTCGCAATAGCACTTGTATTGGTTATAGATTTTTAGGAGGGGAAAGTTTAAATGAAGGCAACTTGGGAAAAGTTAGAGAATAACCAGGGCGTGCTCACTGTCGAAGTGGAAGAAGCCCGTGTAGACAAAGCGATCGACCAAGCATTTGTGAAAGTCGTGAAAAAAGTAAATGTTCCCGGATTCCGTAAAGGTAAAGTGCCTCGCAAGATTTTTGAAGCGCGTTTCGGGGTAGAGTCTTTATATCAAGACGCTCTTGATATTATTCTTCCTGAAGCATATACCGAAGCGGTGCAGGAAACGGGTATCGAGCCAGTTGACCGTCCGGAAGTGGATATACAGCAAATTGCCAAAGGCCAGCCTTTGATTTTCAAAGCGACCGTAACGGTTAAGCCGGAGGTAAAACTGGGTGAATACAAAGGTCTAACAGTAGAAGAAAAAGACTTCTCTGTGACCGATGAAATGGTAGAAGAGGAACTTAAGAACATGCAGAACCGCAGCGCCGAGCTTGTTGTTCTGGAAGATGATGCAACGATTGAAAAAGGCGACTATGCCATTATCGACTTTAAAGGTTTCGTGGATGGCGAAGCGTTCGAGGGTGGTGAAGCTGATAACTATCAGCTTGAAATCGGTTCTGGAACCTTCATCCCTGGATTTGAAGACCAGGTTATCGGCATGAAAAAAGGCGAAGAAAAAGATATCAACGTCACGTTCCCGGAAGAATACCATGCAAAAGAATTAGCCGGTAAGCCTGCCGTATTCAAAGTGAAAGTAAACGAAATCAAGCGCAAGAACCTGCCTGAGCTTGATGATGAATTCGCAAAAGACGTGAGCGAATTTGATACGTTGGAAGAATTGAAAGCCGATATCAAGAATAAACTTGAAGAAAAAGCAAAAATTGACGCCGAAAACTACAAAAAAGAAGCTCTGATTGAAAAAGCGACAGAAAATGCGGAAATCGATCTGCCGGAAGTGATGGTAGAGCATGAAGTGAATCACATGGTGAATGACTTTGCGCAACGCCTTCAATTCCAAGGCATGAACCTGGATCTGTACTATCAATTTACAGGTCTTGACGAAGAAAAGCTCCGCGAACAGTTTCAGCCGGATGCTGAAAAGCGCGTGCGCACGACATTAGTGCTTGAAGCGATTGGAAAGGCTGAGAACGTGGAAGTAACGGATGAAGACGTGAATAAAGAACTGGAAGAGCTGTCCGAGCAATACAATCGTCCGGTTGAAGAGCTGCGCAAAATCTTTGAAGCACGTGACAACTTGGAAAGCCTCAAAAACGATATCCGCATACGCAAAACCATCGATCTGCTTGTCGAGAGCAGCAAATGATGTCATAATATAACAACAACCAGAAACAAGGCACGAATTTTCGTGCCTTGTTTTTCAAAACCATAATACATAATGAGTGTTGAAGGGAGGATTGCTCGCTATGAGTGTTATACCTTATGTTGTGGAAAGTACAAACAGGGGAGAACGTGCGTATGATATTTATTCCCGCTTATTGAAAGACCGCATTGTTATGCTTGGCTCTGAAATTGATGACCAGGTGGCGAATGCGGTGGTGGCGCAGCTTTTATTTTTAGCTGCTGAGGATCCGGACAAGGACATACACTTATACATAAATTCTCCCGGAGGCTCGATTACAGCGGGTATGGCGATTTACGATACCATGCAATATATTAAACCGGATGTATCAACCATTTGCATCGGCCTGGCTGCTAGCATGGGTTCGTTCCTGTTGATGGCCGGGGCTAAGGGTAAGCGGTTCGCGCTGCCGCACAGCGAAGTTATGATTCACCAGCCGCTCGGCGGAATCCGCGGGCAGGCAGCGGACATTAAAATCCATGCGGACTGGATTTTAAAGACGAAAGAAAAGATAAATAAAATTTATGCGCAGCGAACAGGCCAGCCGCTTGAAAAAATCGAGCGCGACACGGACCGCGATTTTTTTATGTCTGCCCTTGAAGCGAAGGAATACGGGTTAATTGACGAAGTCATCACTCGTAGGGATTAAAAGTAAGGGGTGATTTCATGTTTAAATTCAACGATGAAAAAGGTCAACTTAAGTGCTCGTTCTGTGGAAAATCTCAGGAGCAAGTCCGTAAGCTTGTGGCTGGCCCTGGAGTATATATTTGCGATGAATGCATCGAGTTGTGTACGGAAATTGTGGAAGAGGAATTGGGTACAGAGGAAGAAATTGACCTGAAAGAAATTCCGAAACCGCATGAAATTCGAGCTTTTCTCGATGATTATGTTATCGGTCAGGACGAGGCGAAGAAGTCGTTATCCGTCGCTGTTTACAACCATTATAAGAGAATCAATACCGGTGCAAAGATTGACGATGTAGAGTTGGCAAAAAGCAATATTTTGATGCTTGGACCTACGGGAAGCGGAAAGACGTTGCTGGCCCAGACGATGGCCCGCATTTTGAACGTACCATTCGCAATTGCGGACGCAACCTCCCTTACGGAAGCTGGATATGTAGGCGAAGACGTTGAAAATATTCTTCTCAAGCTTATTCAGGCAGCGGATTATGATGTGGAAAAAGCGGAACGCGGCATTATTTACATTGACGAAATTGACAAGGTAGCGCGCAAATCCGAGAATCCATCCATTACCCGCGATGTTTCTGGGGAAGGTGTACAGCAGGCATTGCTGAAAATTCTTGAAGGGACGGTGGCTAGCGTGCCGCCGCAGGGCGGGCGCAAGCATCCGCACCAAGAATTTATTCAAATTGATACTTCGAACATCTTGTTCATTGTAGGCGGCGCGTTTGACGGTATCGAATCCATTATTAAGCGTCGTGTCGGTAAAAAGGTTATCGGATTCGGGGCAGAAACTGACTCGAACAAAAAAGATTTAAAATCCGGCGAAATCCTGAAGCAAGTACTCCCGGAAGATTTGCTGAAATTTGGTTTGATTCCGGAATTTGTCGGTCGTCTGCCGGTAATTACTACGCTTGATCCGCTGGATGAAGATGCTTTGGTTCGCATTTTAACCGAACCAAAAAATGCTCTTGTCAAGCAATATCAAAAATTACTTGAAATGGATAATGCCGAATTGGTGTTTACGGAAGGTGCGCTTCGCGAAATTGCGAAAGAAGCAATTAAGCGCAATACAGGCGCGCGTGGTCTGCGTTCCATCATTGAAAGTATCATGCTTGATATCATGTTTGATATTCCGTCCCGCGATGATATTGTTAAGTGCGTGATCACGGAAGAGACCGTCAAACAAAAAGGCAACCCTGAATTGTATACCAAACAGGGTAAACTCATCACGGACAGCAAACCAGAAAGCGCGTAAATGTAGTAAAAGTTGAAAAAAGACGTCGGAATTTTTTCCGGCGTCTTTTTTTTTGGGAAGATGTAATCCAAAAGCAGAAGATATGTCCCGTATTTGCTTTTCGTTTATTCCCTCTCCTTATAGGCAATAATACACCTAGATAACACGGGGCGTTGGAATTCTTGACTTTATACATAGGAGGGACATATGAACTGGACACTTATACTAACATTGATTCAAGTTTTTTTCGCTGTGATTATCGGCATGTATTTCATGAGCTTGCTCAAAAATCAGCGCAGTAGCCGAACCTATGTAGATCGGGAATCGAGAAAAGAAATGGAGCAGCTTCGCAGGATGCGTTCCATTTCTCTTTCTGAACCGCTTGCTGAAAAGACGCGTCCGGCTACGCTAAGCGACATCATTGGTCAGGAGGATGGTCTTCGTGCTTTACGTGCTGCGCTATGCGGCCCGAATCCGCAACACGTTATCATCTATGGTCCTCCTGGGGTCGGCAAAACGGCGGCAGCCCGCGTCATCTTAGAAGAGGCAAAAAAACAGTCTTCTTCTCCGTTTAAAGAAGATGCACAGTTTACGGAAATTGATGCTACAACTGCGCGCTTTGACGAGAGGGGGATTGCTGATCCGCTCATCGGTTCGGTGCATGACCCGATTTACCAAGGCGCGGGCGCCATGGGACAGGCAGGCATTCCGCAACCGAAGCCGGGCGCGGTTACGAAGGCGCATGGTGGGATTTTATTCATAGACGAAATTGGGGAACTTCATCCTGTGCAACTTAATAAATTGTTGAAAGTGCTCGAGGATCGCAAAGTGTTTCTTGAGAGCGCCTATTATAGCGAAGAAAATCAGCAAATCCCTAAACATATTCATGATATTTTTCAGAATGGCCTTCCTGCTGATTTCCGGCTTGTAGGAGCGACAACGCGCACGCCGGATGAACTTCCCCCTGCGCTTCGTTCGCGTTGCTTGGAGATTTTCTTCCGTCCGCTTGTTCCTTCAGAAATTTATACAATCGCAAAAAATGCGGTGGAAAAAATGAAAATGGAAGCGGAAGAAGGAGCGATTGAGTTTTTGACCCGCTATGCTACGAACGGCCGCGAGGCGGTCAATATGATGCAAATCGCTGCTGGAATCGCTATTACGGAACAGCGACAAAAAATTACGAAAGCGGATATCGAATGGGTTGTCAACAGCAGTCAAAAATCCCCACGTCCAGACAAGAAAGTGTTGGGAGGAGCGTACGTCGGACTTGTGAACGGTTTAGCCGTCTACGGACCGAACATGGGCGCTTTATTAGAAATTGAAGTAACGGCCGCGAAAGCTACGGCCCCTGGAATGGGCACGATCACAATTACGGGGGTTGTCGATGAAGAAGAGGTAGGAGGTAGAGGAAGAACGCTGCGTCGTAAGTCAATGGCGCGCAGTTCGCTTGAAAATGTGCTGACCGTTCTTCGGTTGCAGGGAATAGATACATTGGGTTATACGTTGCACGTTAACTTTCCAGGCGGCGTTCCGATTGATGGCCCTTCAGCTGGAATTGCGATGGCAACCGCTATTTATTCTGCGATCACAAAACAGCCGGTGGATAACTACGTCGCTATGACAGGGGAGTTAAGCATTCATGGTACAGTCAAGCCGATTGGGGGCGTGGTTGCTAAAGTGGAAGCAGCCCGCCTGGCTGGCGTCAAAAAAGTGCTGGTGCCGAAAGAGAACTGGCAGGATATTTTTGCACAGATGGAAGGTATCGAGGTTGTAGCAGTAGAAAAGCTGGATGAAGTGCTGCGCTATGCAATTGTACCACAAAACGAGACGGCGTCCCAGACACTTGAAACCGTTCTGCGCCATACGGGTGAAATGCTCAATCCATCTCCTACCTCCATTTGACGTAGTTTATGTTGCTCTAGGGTTAGACAACCAATAGCAGTTAAGCTAAAATGAAGTGAAGAAAACCTTGTATTGGTACTCATTTCATGCCGAAGGTACAGGGATTTGGAGGTAGAAAAGATGGGAACAAACGAAAAAGAGAGACGAATCCCTCTTCTCCCGTTGCGAGGATTGCTGGTGTTTCCCGGCATGGTTCTACACCTTGATGTAGGCCGTCCCAAGTCTGTGAAAGCGCTGGAAAAAGCAATGGTCGACGATAATCTTGTTCTTCTTTCTACACAGGAAGAAGTGCACATTGAGGAACCTGAAAAAGAGCAGATCTTTACCATCGGAACTGTAGTACGAGTAAAGCAAATGCTCAAATTGCCAAATGGAACCATTCGCGTGCTTGTGGAAGGGGTCAGCCGCGCAAAAATAGAGAATTATGTTCAAGAAGATGAGTATTTTGAAGTTCAGATTTCATATCTGGAAGAAGATCAGACAATTACCCCCGAAATTGAAGCATTAATGCGAACCGTGCTTGCCAACTTTGAGCAGTATGTCAACTTATCGAAGAAGATTATTCCGGAGACATTCGCTTCTGTTGCTGATATTAACGAACCCGGCCGTTTAGCGGATATCATTATATCCCACCTTCCGCTTAAAATTCGTGACAAGCAGGATATACTGGAAACCGTGTCGGTGAAGGAGCGCTTAGAAAAGCTGCTTACTATCCTGAATAATGAACGTGAAGTGCTGGAACTGGAGCGGAAAATCGGGCAACGCGTGAAAAAACAGATGGAAAGAACGCAGAAAGAATACTATCTGCGTGAGCAAATGAAGGCCATTCAAAAAGAACTGGGTGAAAAAGAAGGGCGCGCTGGCGAAGTGGAGGAACTGCGCAAGAAATTAGCAGAAGCGAATCCGCCTGCTAATATTGTTGAGAAGGTGGAACGCGAACTGGAACGCCTAGAGAAAACCCCGCCGACAAGCGCCGAAGGCAACGTAATTCGCACATATATCGAATGGTTGATTTCTCTACCGTGGACTAAACGGACGGAAGATAACCTCGACTTGCAGCATGCAGAAAAGGTATTGGATGAAGACCATTTTGGGTTGGAGAAAGCGAAAGAACGCGTACTTGAATATCTAGCTGTGCAAAAGCTTGTAAACAAGCTGAAAGGTCCCATTTTGTGCTTGGTTGGGCCGCCGGGTGTTGGTAAAACGTCGCTGGCTCGCTCCGTAGCCCGGGCACTTAACCGCAAGTTTGTCCGTATTTCCCTTGGTGGAGTTCGCGACGAAGCGGAAATTCGTGGCCATCGCCGTACGTACGTAGGCGCAATGCCAGGCCGCATTATTCAAGGAATGAAGACAGCAGGCACGATGAATCCTGTATTTTTGCTTGATGAAATCGATAAGATGTCCATAGACTTTCGTGGCGATCCGGGGGCAGCGTTGCTGGAGGTGCTTGATCCAAACCAGAATGACACGTTTAGTGATCACTATATTGAAGAGCCATATGATCTGTCGTCCGTTATGTTCATCACGACGGCAAACGCGGTACATACAATTCCGCGCCCGTTGCTTGACCGTATGGAGGTTCTGTACATTCCAGGGTATACGGAAGTCGAGAAACTGAAAATTTGCCAGAACTATTTGTTGCCGAAACAGATGAAAGAGCATGGGCTTGGGCGTGATCGTCTACAGGTGCAGGAAGAAGCGCTGCTTAAAGTCATCCGCCAGTATACGCGGGAAGCGGGCGTACGTAATTTGAATCGGATGATGGAAACGATTTGTCGTAAAGCGGCCCGCATGATCGTCTCAGGCGTGAAAAAGCGTGTCGTTGTAACCGTGAAAACGTTGGAGGATATGCTGGGCAAACCGAGGTTCCGCTACGGCCTTGCCGAGACAGAAGATCAAGTAGGAGCGGTTACCGGGTTGGCCTGGACGGAGGCCGGTGGCGATACGCTCACTATTGAAGTTTCGGTCGTGCCCGGTAAGGGGAAGCTGATGTTAACCGGCCAGTTAGGTGATGTGATGAAAGAGTCGGCACAGGCAGCGTTCAGTTATATTCGTTCCCGATCCGGCGAATTAAATATTGATCCTGATTTCCATGAAAAGTCTGATATTCACATTCACGTTCCAGAAGGTGCGATTCCAAAGGACGGTCCGTCCGCCGGAATCACGATAGCGACAGCGCTTGTGTCTGCGCTCAGCGGTGTGCCGGTTTCCCGTGAGGTTGGCATGACGGGGGAGATTACGCTGAGAGGTCGTGTGTTGCCAATCGGAGGACTAAAAGAGAAAGCGTTAGCTGCCCATCGCGCGGGATTAAAAAAAGTGATTTTGCCCAAAGATAATGAGAAGGATATTGAAGAAATTCCGGAGAGTGTTCGTCAGGATTTAAAATTTATTCCGGTTGAACATCTTGACCAAGTGCTCGATGTGGCGCTTCTGAAGGCGGCGAAAGCATGAAAGTGACACAGGTTGAATTCGTGATCAGCGCGGTTTCTCCCAAGCAATATCCCCAAGGTTCCCTGCCGGAACTCGCTCTGGCAGGGCGTTCTAATGTGGGAAAATCTTCGTTTATTAACAAAATGGCAAACAGAAAAAATCTGGCTCGAACATCTTCTAAACCGGGAAAAACACAAACATTGAACTATTACTTGATTAATAAAGCGTTGTATTTTGTTGATTTGCCAGGGTATGGCTATGCGAAAGTCTCCAAAGCAGAAAAAGCAAAATGGGGACGGATGATGGAGGAATACTTTCAAACAAGACAGCAGTTAAAGGCTGTTATTCACGTTGTCGACATCCGGCACAAGCCGACGAAGGATGATCAAGAAATGTTTTCCTATCTGAAACATTATGAGATTCCGGTTATCGTTGTCGCAACTAAAACCGACAAAATTCCGCGTGGCAAGTGGCAGAAGCATGCGAAAGAGATTCGTGTGATACTTGGAATGGAGAAAGAAGACACGCTTATTCTTTTCTCTGCTGAAACCGGACAGGGCAAAGAGGAAGCATGGACGGCCATTTGGAAAAAAATTCGTGACGGTTCAAGCGAAAAAGAAGAGGGAATATAAAAGCAGTGAAAAACTCGCGGGTGCGCTCCGCGAGTTTTTCTTATTCTTAATATGAAGTGTTTCGTTTTTTTATCCAACTGGTTAATTGTTCGGTTTGCAGTTCCGAAAGAATCATGCCAGTAAAGATGAAAAGACAGCCAATAAGCGCTCGTCCGCCGAGAATTTCGCCATTGAATAAGTAGGCGGTTATAGCAGCAAATACGGGCTCCATTGCATAAATGAGTGCGACGCGGGTTGTAGTCGTAAATCGCTGACATTCTGTTTGTGCCAGAAACGCCAGCGCGGTGGCTGGAATGGCTGTAATAAGCAGTGCCCAGTATATGGAAGGGAGCGTTAGCGTTTCCCATGTTAGCGAGCTTTGCCAGTCTTCGAAAAAGAAAGCCGCTCCTCCGCTTAATACAGCTACAGTAAGAATTTGCACGAACGCAAGCGCCAAGGAAGGAAAATGCGGCGCGTAGCGGCCGGTGAAAATAATTTGCAACGCGAAGCAAATGGCACACATAAATACGAGCAGGTCTCCCTGGTTAATGGAAAATGTATCGCCCAATGTTAAAAGATAAAGGCCAGCTGTGGCTAGGAGCGCCCCGATGATAGCAGGCATTCTTGGCCGTTGTTTTAAGATCAGAAGCGCAAATACAGGTACAAGTACAACGGACAAACCTGTTATAAAACCAGCTTTAGAAGAGGTCGTATATAACAGGCCGATCGTTTGAAAGGCATATCCTGAGAACAGCCAAGCGCCAAGAATTACGCCAGCCCGTATTAACTTGCCGTTTATCTGGCGCAACTGGGGCCGATAAAAAAGCAACAAAAATAAAAGCAAAAAGATTGAAGCAAGAAAAAAGCGTATGCCGTTAAATGTAAGAGGTGGCAACTTGGCTATTGCGTTTTGCACGACAACAAAGGTCGCTCCCCAAACAAGGGCGACAAGCAATAAAATTCCATCCGCAATTATAGACTTTTTCAACACGCTCACATCCTTCATCCCCTATGATACAGCTCTTTCTAGATATATACAAATAATCTTTATTATACCTGAATTATGTATAGAATAAATAAGGAGAACTTTCTGTAAATATGCATCGTGTCGGTTCGTTTAATTGGGAAGGTAATGCGAGTCTTCACAAAACATTTACAAAACTTCAACATTTTTTTATTACAATAACCAGTAGAACATGAAAAGAAGCGATAAGGTTGTGTGCGGATGGGAAAATATAGTGCCGTTATCGACATGGGCTCTAACTCTGTGAGGCTTGTTATTTATTACGAAGCCGCTGGAGGCGCGGTCTATGAAGTTGATAATATTAAGAATACGATTCGTTTAGGCGCTTTTTTGGATGAAAATAACGATATTACTGAACAGGGGATTCAAGAAGCGATTCGCGTTCTTCGACAATATCGTCAACTTTGTCAGGCACGTGAGGTATCTGCGGTAACAGGCGTCGCTACCGCAGCCGTACGCAATGCGCGGAACTGTGAAGCGTTTCTTGAGCAAATTTATCAAGAAACAGGTTTTACATTGCGCGTGCTTTCAGGGGAAGAAGAAGCGTATTACGGATATTTGGCGGTGGTTAATACAATGAACATCACCGAAGCGTTGACAGTGGATATCGGTGGTGCAAGTTCGGAATTGGTTAAAATCTCCGGTCGGAAGCTCGCGGAAAGCCATAGCTTTCCGTTTGGAGCGGTTACGTTAACGAGGCGCTTTTTTGGTCATTTTTCCCCAACTGAGGCGGAAATAGCAGCGATGGAGGAGTATTTGCGGAAAGAATTTTCCGCTTACTCATGGATAAAGGAAAAAAAATATCCTCTCATCGGTATAGGAGGTACAGTACGAAACCTTGGAAAAGTGCATCAAAAAATGACACGTTATCCGTTTCCCGGTCTTCATTATTACCAGATGAAGAAGTACCAGGTTGATTCAGTCTACCATTATCTAAGAGAACTTTCTCCAGCGCAGATGCAGAATGTAGAGGGATTGTCGAAGGAAAGAGCCGACATTATTGTCGCTGGTATCTCTATTATTAAAATTTTGTTGGAATATATAGGTACGAGTAAGTTTATTATCAGTAATAAAGGTCTTAGAGACGGCGTTTATATGGAAGCGCGTCTTCAAGCAAGGAACTTGCCTTTAATTGAAGATGTGGTTGAAGAAGGGGTAGCCATGTTTATGGCTAATTACAACGTTAACGTCTTACATGCCCGGCATGTGGACAGTGTGTGTCGCACAATGTTTGACCAGCTTGCCCGCCAGGGACTTCATATCTACGGCGAGGAAGAGCGGCGGCTGTTGAGTGTTGCTGCCCGATTGCATGATATCGGTCGTATGATTAATCTTGGTGAATGGCAGCAACATACCTTTTACTTACTTATGCATGTATTGCTGCCGGGTCTGACCCACAGAGAACAGCTTCTCACTGCGCTCATTGCTTCTTATAAAGGGGCAAAACGGCTACAGAGACTTGTCGCACCTTATGAATCGCTCGTTTCTGAAGCTGATTTGCAAATGGTGGAACAACTTGGACTGCTTTTGCTTATGGCCCGTGCGCTCGACCGTACGGAAAGCCAGCAGGTATCCAATGTTAAGCTTACGCGGGAAGGAAAGTGTGTGATACTGCGATGTCAAGGGGTGGATGAACGTTCGCTGGAAGCGCAAACACTTGAAGAACATAGGAAGAAATTTAAAAAGCAATTTGGAATTCCGCTTCATGTGAAGTGGGCAAAAACACCATGAGAAAAATCATTAATTAAAGAAGAGGTATCAGATTATGGGGCAAGGAAGAAAAAGTCTTGAAAATAAAAGAGGTGATACGATCGATTTTGATTGCACGGAATACTATATTAACCGTGAACTAAGCTGGCTCGCCTTTAATCATCGCGTGCTGGAAGAAGCGGAAGATGAAAAAAATCCGTTGCTGGAGCGTCTTAAGTTTCTGGCGATTACAAGCTCAAATCTGGATGAATTTTTTATGATCCGGGTCGGCTCAATGAAAGACCAGGAAAAGCACGGAATTACGACCCCGGATAACAAATCTGGCATGACCCCCCGCCAGCAACTGGAAGCCGTTTCACGGGAGGCGCACAAAATGGTGGAAAAGCAGTATAGACTATTGCACGAAACGTTTATTCCGTTGCTTGCCTCTTACGGCATTTCGTTTGTAAAGCCTGAGGAGTTGACAGAAGAGCAGCACAGATTTGTGAGGACCTACTTTTATGACCGCATTTATCCGGTTTTGACCCCGATGGCGGTTGATGCAAGCCGTCCGTTCCCAATGCTTTTGAACAGAAGTGTTAATCTAGCCGTAACATTGGACAGTGAACGAGATGGAAAAAGCAAGTTGCTGTTTGCTGTGGTGCAGGTGCCTTCGGTATTGCCGCGCTATATTCAGCTGCCCAGTCCGGAAGGAATCGCGCAGTTTATTCTGCTTGAAGATGTCATTTGCCACTATGTGGATTTCCTGTTTAAGGGCAATCGTATTCTTTCAGTCAAACCGTTTCGTATTACGCGTAACGCCGATTTGACGCTTGATGAAGAAGGTACGGAGGATTTATTGAAAGAAATCCAGAAAGAATTAAAAAAGCGCAGATGGAGTTCTGCTGTGCGGCTTGAAGTAACATGTGAAATGGATGAGTACATGAAGGCAATTTTGCAAGAGTCGTTAGAAATCGAAGCGTGCGATATTTATGAAGTTGAAGGGCCGCTGGATTTAACGTTTCTAATGAAGTTTGTTCTGTCGTTACCTGGCTACAACGAATTGCGCTACCGCAGTTTACCGCCGCAGCCGCCGGCCGATTTTATCGGGGAAAATAACATCTTCGAAGCCATTGCCCATAAGGATATTCTCGTGCACCATCCGTATGAATCATTCGATCCGGTCGTCCACTTTGTTAAACAGGCGGCGGATGATCCAAATGTGTTAGCAATCAAGCAAACGCTGTACAGGGTCAGCGGGGACTCTCCCATCGTAAATGCGCTCGCGAAAGCGGCAGAGAACGGCAAGCAGGTTACGGTTCTTGTTGAACTCAAAGCGCGGTTTGACGAGGAAAACAACATCGTCTGGGCGAAGAAGTTGGAAAAAGCGGGATGCCATGTGATTTATGGATTGGTCGGGTTAAAAACTCACTGTAAAATTACGCTTATTGTGCGTCAGGAAGGGCAGAAGCTTATTCGGTACGTTCACCTTGGCACAGGCAATTATAATGATTCCACCGCGCGGCTTTACACCGATTTGGGGATGTTTACATGCAACGAACAGTTTGGTATTGATGCGTCCTATATTTTCAATCATTTGTCCGGTTATTCCAAGCCACCCAAGTGGAAAAAAATAGAGGTTGCTCCGAATGGTTTGCGCAACCGGATTTTGCAGTTGATTGACAACGAAATTGCAAAAAGCACACTGGAAAAGCCAGGACGCATTATTTTAAAAATGAATTCCCTGACCGATAAAAAGTTAATTAAAGCTTTATTCAAAGCGTCGATTGCAGGTGTGCAGATTGATATGATTGTACGGGGCATTTGTTGTCTGCGCCCTGGCATGCCGGGCATAAGCGAGAATATACGCGTGCGCAGCATTGTGGATCGGTTCCTGGAACATTCACGGGTTTTCTATTTCCAAAATGGCGGCGATGAACTGGTGTATCTATCAAGCGCAGATTGGATGACACGCAATATGGAGCGGCGTGTGGAAATTATGTTTCCGATTGAGGTGAAATCGCTCAAAGAACGTGTAAAAGATATTTTACATATATTACTTAGTGATAATGTCAAGGCAAGGACGCTGAAGCCGGACGGCACATATACGAGAGTACAGCCAAGAGAAGGGGAGCCGCATGTGCATGCCCAGTTGTATTTTCACGAACTGGCGGTAAAAAACACGAAAAAAATTCGGCAGACTCCCTATATGAAGCAATTGAAGCCAAAAACCCATGTGGAAGAAGAATGATGGATAAACAGGTGTTCCGTAGATTGACACGGGACGCCTGTTTGTTTGTGTGCGCTTTTCTGATATAATAAATGTTGGGAATATGATGCATGGAATTTAATGTGTCTCCATAAATTTTTCACATTTTGATTCAGTTTTTGATAAAGAAAGTGATATAATTAATAACATGTGAAAATAGGCGCATATTGCGGACGGATAAGGGAACAGAATAATAAATGAATTTGATGGAACGGGAAATATAAAGAGGTAGGGGTGTCAATTATGCACATTCTAACAATCGGGTTGAATTATCGCACAGCGCCAGTCGAAATCCGCGAGCGGTTTGCGTTTGCGGAACAAGACAGGCTGAAGGCGCTGACGAAACTAAAAAATACGAAAAGCATATTAGAGTGTGTAATTATTGGCACCTGTAACCGTACGGAGATTTATGGGGTCGTTGACCAGTTGCATACGGGACGCCATTTCATGAAGAATTACCTTTCTGAATGGTTTGGTGTACCGCGTGAAGAATTTATTGACCATATTTATATAAAAGAAAATGATGACGCTGTGCAGCATCTGTTTCGTGTCGCCTGTGGTTTGGATTCTATGGTATTGGGTGAGACACAAATTCTTGGACAGGTAAAGGATGCATTCCAGTTGGCGCAAACAAACGGCGCAACGGGAATTGTGTTCAACAAGCTGTTTCAGCAGGCGATTACATTGGCCAAGCGTGCCCATTCGGAGACGGACATTAATAAAAATGCTGTCTCGACGAGCTATGCGGCGATTGAATTGGGCAAAAAAGTGTTTGGTTATTTTAATGACAAGACCGTTCTTGTGCTTGGCGCGGGAAAGATGAGCGAATTAACTGCGAAGCATCTGCATGCAAATGGTGCCGCACGCGTGCTTGTGGTAAACCGCACGTACGAGCGTGCGCTGGCGCTGGCCGATAAATTTCGCGGGGTTGCCTTACCGATGGAACGGCTGGACGAGGCGCTTGTACTTGCTGATATTGTGATCAGTTCGACGGGTGCTGACGCTTATGTGGTAACGAGGCGGAACGTGGAAGCGATTATGCGAAAACGCCGTAACCGTCCGCTGTTTATGATAGATATTGCTGTGCCGCGCGATTTGGATCCGGAGATTAATGATTTGGATGGGGTTTATCTGTACGATATCGATGATTTGGAAGGAATTGTTGCGGCCAACCTGCGTGAGCGTGCGCGTGAAGCTGAGAAAATTTGCATAATGATCAACGAGGAATGGCTCGCTTTCAAATCATGGCTAAATACGCTTGGCGTGGGTCCGCTTATCGGGGCGCTGCGCGAAAAGCTGCTTGCTTACCAGCAGGAAGCGCTGCGTAATATTCAGAACAAATGTCCAGAGTTAACCGAGAAAGAAATTCGGATGATCAATAAGCAGACCCGTAGTCTGATTAACCAAATCATGCACGACCCGATCGTCCGTCTCAAGGAAATGGCAGGACAGCCGGGGGCGGATGAGGCGTTGAATATGTTTGTGAAGCTGTTTGCTCTTGAAGGTTTGTTTGAAGAGATGACACAAGCGGAGGAAGAAACAGAAGAATCGTACATTCCGCTTCGACAACGCAGAGCGCAGCAAGCTTTCTAGTTTTGCTCCTGAGGAGAGGAGTTATGTCCATTGTTTCATGAAAGCTTAATTTATGATGTCATTATCTATATTTATGCTTGCAGCATCCTGCTGTATTTTGCTGATTTTCTAAACCGCAGCCGGAAGGTAAATCGTATCGCCTTCTGGCTGCTTGCTATTGTTTGGGCGCTGCAAAGCGTCTTTTTTGTCCTTAGCATGGTTGAGAAAGAGTATTTCCCGGTACTCACACTATTTGAAACGCTCTTTTTTTATTCATGGATATTGGTCACTTTCTCCCTTGTCATCAATTATTTGTTTAGGGTGGATCTGCTGGTATTCTTCACGAATGTTCTCGGATTTTCCGTGCTGGCGCTCAACTTCTTTGCCAACAAAGAAGCGTCGCCGATGGTGGCTGAGCGCCTTACATCGGAACTGCTCTTCATTCACATCAGTCTAGCGCTCGTCTCATACGGGGCGTTCTCGCTTTCGTTTATTTTTTCGCTTATGTATCTTGTCGAGGACAGGATGCTGAAGCAAAAAATGTGGAATAAATGGTTGCAAAGGCTACCAGGACTTGGACTTCTTGATTTGTATTCATATCGACTGAACATGATAGGGGTTCCGCTTTTACTTCTGGCGCTAATTTTGGGAGCGATTTGGGCTCATCTAAAAGTGAATGCTAGCATTTGGCTTGACCCTAAAGTGCTCGTATCCGTTGCTGTGTTTATCGCTTATTCCCTTTATTTGTATCAGCGCGTGACTTACGGCTGGATGGGTCGCAAGCTGGCGTTATGGAATGCGGGAGCGTTTATGCTGATTTTGCTGAACTATTTCATTTCCGGGTCTGTCTTATCTTTTCATCAGTGGCTGTAGGAAGGGAGATATGAATAATGAGAAAAATTGTTGTAGGTTCCAGGCAAAGCGCGCTGGCGTTAACACAGACAAACTGGGTGGTTGACCGGCTAAAAAGCTTTGGTCTTCCTTTTGAATTCGAGATTAAAAAAATTGTGACAAAAGGGGACCGTATTCTTGATGTGACCCTGTCCAAAGTAGGCGGCAAAGGATTGTTTGTCAAAGAAATTGAACAGGCGCTACTTGATGGAGAGATCGATATGGCGGTTCACAGCATGAAAGATATGCCGGCCGTATTGCCGAAAGGTCTTACTATCGGCTGCGTGCCGCAACGCGTAGACGTGCGGGATGTGCTCATTAGCGAACACGGCACTCCGCTGGATAAGCTTCCGGCGGGTTCCGTTGTAGGAACAAGCAGCCTCCGGCGTGCGGCCCAATTGAAAGCGCTCCGTCCGGATCTTGTTATTGAACCGATTCGGGGCAATATTGATACCCGCATGCGTAAGCTGAAAGAAGAAAGCTTTTCGGCTATTGTTCTGGCGGCAGCTGGTCTGGAGCGGATGCAGTGGAACGGGGAAATTACCGAATTTTTCCCGGTTGAAGTGAGTCTGCCCGCAGTTGGGCAGGGAGCGCTTGCGATTGAGTGCCGCGAAGACGACACAGAACTGCTGGAATTGTTAAGTAAGCTTCATCATGAAGAAACAGCGCTTGCCGTCCGGGCGGAGCGCGCCTTTTTACGCACATTGGAAGGCGGTTGCCAGGTACCGATTGCCGCTCATGCTATTGTTACGGATGGAGCCATTTCCCTGACCGGCCTTGTGGCTGACCCGGATGGAGAGAATGTACTCAAAGAAAGTATCAAAGGTACCGATCCTGAGCAGCTTGGGGTGCAGCTTGCCAGGAAGTTAAAAGAAAAAGGCGCCGATACCATTCTGGAAAAAGTGAGTAAGGAAAACCAAGCATGAACGCTGTCCGTCCACTTGAAGGCAAGCGTATTGTCGTGACGAGAGCACGGGAACAAGCGGAAGAGTTTATCCGCAAAATCGAGCGGCTGGGTGGCGAGGCCATCGCCTGTCCGGTTATTCGGTTTGTGCCGCCTTCTGATCCTGCTCCTCTTGATCGCGCCTTGCGCGCTCTGCCCTCATTTGACTGGCTGTTTTTCACCAGTGTAAATGGGGTTGCTTTTTTCTTTCGGCGCCTTGCGGAACTCGGGTATAGCATGGACGATTTTAATGGACAGATTGCCGCCGTAGGGAAAAAGACAGCTGCCGCTCTTGCAGATAGAGGATTTTTCGTGCCGCATATTCCCGGTAAATTTACTGCCGAACATCTGGTAGAGATAATGAAGGATAAGCTAGAGCCGGGGCAAAAAGCGCTGCTGCCCCGGGCAAACATCGGCCGTGAAGTACTTCCGGAAGGACTTAGGGCGCTTGGATTGGAAGTGACAGATGCGCCCGCTTATGATACGGTAAGGGCAGAGGAAAATATTGCTCAAATGAAGAGGCAATTAAAGCAGAAGAAAGTCGACATGGTCACGTTCACCAGTCCGTCTACGGTACGCCATTTTTTAGCTGGTTTTAGCGAACAAGAGAGGCAGGAGTATCTGGCGGGAGTACATATCGGAGTTATCGGTCCTGTTACTGCGAAGGCGGTGCAGGATGCCGGACTTTCTGTCCATGTGATGGGCGACGAATACAGCATTGACGGTCTGCTGCGGGCCATTTTGAATTATACCGGGTGGTAACCCGAAGGAGGATGGAATGATGTCTTTACATTTTCAACGCCATCGCCGTCTGCGTACAACAGCCGCGATGAGGAATCTTGTCCGCGAGACGTATTTGCATACGAATGACTTTATTTATCCGTTATTTGTTGTGGAAGGCGATAATATAAAACATGAGATCTCTTCCATGCCGGGCGTGTTCCATTATTCCTTAGACCGCCTTGAAGAAGAAGTTGCTGAAGTGGTGGAGCTGGGAATTCAGTCGGTGATAGTATTTGGTGTGCCGAACCATAAAGATGAATGCGGGTCAGAGGCTTATGCGGAAAATGGTATCGTGCAGCAGGCGATTCGAAAAATTAAACAGTGGGCACCGCAACTTGTGACGATGGCCGACACTTGCCTGTGTCAGTACACTGAACATGGCCATTGCGGTGTGGTGCGCGATGGTTATGTGGATAACGACCCGAGTTTGGAATTGCTTGTAAAAACGGCGGTTTCCCAGGCGGCGGCTGGCGCTGATGTGATCGCGCCTTCCAATATGATGGACGGGTTTGTTGCAGCAATTCGGCAAGGACTTGATGAAGCTGGTTTTATCAATACGCCGATTATGTCGTATGCCGTCAAATATGCTTCCCAATTCTATGGACCGTTTCGTGATGCCGCACATTCCGCGCCGCAGTTCGGCGATCGTAAAACGTACCAGATGGATCCGGCCAACCGTCGCGAAGCGCTGCGTGAGGCGGCTTCCGACGTGGCAGAAGGAGCGGATATGCTAATGGTGAAACCGGCGATGGCTTACATGGATATTATCCGTGAAGTAAAAGACAGCTTTGACCTTCCTGTGGCAGCTTACAATGTAAGCGGTGAGTATTCTATGATTAAAGCGGCGGCTTTGCGAGGCTGGGTTGATGAGAAGGCTATTACGCTTGAACTGCTCACCGGACTGAAGCGTGCTGGTGCTGATATGATTTTAACGTATTCAGCGAAAGATGCGGCCCGCTGGTTGAAGGAAATAGATAAATAATAACAGGGGGGCATGACAATGCATAAAGTGTACAACAAATCAATCGAAAGTTTCGCCGAAGCAAAAAAATATATGCCGGGCGGAGTAAATAGCCCTGTACGCGCTTTCAAATCGGTTGGCATGAACCCGGTGTATATGGAGCGTGGTGTCGGTTCAAAAATTTATGATGTGGATGGAAATGAATACATTGACTATGTATGTTCTTGGGGTCCATTGATTCTGGGGCATTGCCATCCAGCAGTGCAGGAAGCACTCAAAGAAACGCTGGAAAAAGGCACAAGTTTCGGTGCACCGACTGTGCTTGAGACGGAGATGGCCAAGCTTGTATGCGAAATCGTGCCCTCCGTGGAAGTTGTGCGTATGGTTAATTCTGGAACGGAAGCGACGATGAGCGCGCTTCGCTTGGCGCGCGGGTACACGAAGCGTGATAAAATTATGAAGTTTGAAGGATGTTATCATGGACATGGCGACAGTCTGCTTATCAAAGCCGGTTCCGGTGTAGCAACGCTAGGATTACCGGACAGTCCGGGTGTACCTGCTTCCCTGGCAGCCAACACCATTACGGTGCCGTATAATGATTTGGAAAGCGTAAAATTAGCATTTGAGCGTTTTGGACATGAATTGGCGGCTGTTATCGTCGAGCCAGTAGCGGGCAACATGGGTGTCGTTCCGGCGCTGCCGGGCTTTTTGGAGGGGCTGCGTAAACTGACAAAAGAATATGGAACGATATTAATTTTTGATGAGGTTATGACCGGATTCCGCGTGGCGTACAACTGCGGCCAGGGTCGTTTCGGCATTACGCCTGACTTAACGACGATGGGAAAAGTAATCGGCGGGGGTCTTCCGGTCGGTGCGTACGGCGGCAAGGAAGAAATCATGCGCCAAATTGCACCGGATGGTCCCGTGTATCAGGCAGGTACATTGTCGGGAAATCCGTTGGCAATGGCAGCCGGTTACGCGACATTGAAAGAACTCAGCAAGCCAGGTGTGTATGAAGAGTTAGAACGTAAGAGCGCCCGTCTGGAAGAAGGCATTGCCGCTAACGCGAAAGAACTGGGTATTCCAATCCATATCAACCGCGTTGGCTCTATGATAGGCGTCTTCTTTACCGATCAGAAAGTAATCAACTATGAAACGGCAAAAACGTCTGACCTGGATCGTTTCGCCAAATACTTCCGTCTGATGCTAGAAGAAGGCATTTCGCTACCGCCGTCACAGTTTGAAGGGATGTTTGTATCTACGGCCCACACGGACGAAGATATTGAACGGACGATTGCAGCGAACTACAATGCGTTGAAGCAACTATAATTCGATGTGCTAAATACCTGAGACCTTTTCGGTTTCGGGTATTTTTTTATATGTTTATGGCTTTCTTTCGTTTTATGATGCTGTGCGAAAACAGTATTTTGTCGTGTAAAAGTTTCCGTAGGAAATGAGCATATCCCTCTTTTTTTTTCTATATATTTTAAGGAAAGCAATTTAGAGGAGGGAGGATTTCATCAACATGCAAAACAATCGAGCCGCCATTTTGACGTTTCCGGTGCAACATTCGGTTTTTATTTCTCCTGATCAGAGTGAAATTGAACAAATTGATGAGATAGAATTGACACCTCACATTCAAATTCAGGAAACGGTGGATGAGGTTATCGTTTCAGGTTATCTGAAATTAGAAGGGAAATATGTCGGAAAACCGCCCAAATTTCCAGATATTCCATCGAATGAAAAGGAAATGCCTGTAACTGGTTACGTGGATTCTGTTGTATTTAATCCATTTGCTATGAACCCGGACGATTTTGAAGAGGAGAGTGAACGAACCACATTTATAGAAAAAATTCCGGTTCACATTTGCATTGCGCGCAGCAAAATCGAAGACATAGAGCAAATGTATGCTTCGATTTTGTCCTTTGACTATGAAATCCAATCCACACGCAAATTATCTATTATCGCCGAATTGGCATTGAACGGGGTAAAAAACGCAGGTTTCGCAAGCTCTGCCACTGAAGAAACAAAACTGTTGCAAACGAAATTTGAGTATGTTGCTTCCCATCAAGAAGCCGAAGAGACGCAAGAAAGCGAGGCATCATCCCGTCCAGCTGATGACAAAGGAGAAGAAGATTCCACGCAATCTGAGGCCACCCCTGCGATATTCATTCCAAAAGAAGAACAAGCTATAGCAGAAACGGATAAGGAAGATGATGTTGTACAGGAAACAGATGCCGCGGCTCCTCCCCAACCGACTATCCAATCAGTAAAGATGGAAGAAGGAAGAAAAGACGAGGAGATAACTGAACCATCAGTCGAAGCCAAGATGATGAAAGAACAGCCGGTTCAGGCAGAGGCGGTGAAAGCGGAAGAGCAGCCGGTTCAGGCAGAGGCGGTGAAAGCGGAAGAGCAGCCGGTTCAGGCAGAGGCGGTGAAAGCGGAAGAGCAGCCGGTTCAAGCAGAGGCGGTGAAAGCGGAAGAGCAGCCGGTTCAAGCAGAGGCGGTGAAAGCGGAAGAACAGCCGATTCAGGCAGAGGCGGTGAAAGCAGAAGAACAGCCGGTTCAGGCAGAGGCGGCGAAAACGGAAGAACAGTCGGTTCAGGCAGAGGCGGTAGAAAAGACTATACAAGCGAATGGAACGGAAGAAGAAGCAAGGTCACACACGCCGGAAACGAAACAACAAGAAACGGATGTACAAAGTACAGAAACAGAGGCAGAGCTTACCGAAGAGTCTGCATCCGTGACTGTGCCCGATGTTCAAAGCAAGGCGCACGACGAATGTAATGAAGAAAAAGAGAACCGCGCCGAAGAAAGAGAAGAAGCAAAAGTATCCATTACGTTGAAAGGTACAAAACGTGACCCGGTTACCGTTACGACGCCATTTTTGTCTTCTTATGGACAGCGTGGAGAAAATGAAGCAATAGAGAGAAGTGCCGAAGAGGAAGAAGCGGTTGAAGAAGTAAGGGACGAAGAAGAAGCGCCAGGGGAAGAAGAAGAAACACTAGAAGAGGACAAAAAAGGCAGCGCGTTTTATTTGATGTCGTTCATGAAGCAAAAGGAAGAGAAGTTTACTCGTTTAAAAATGTGCATTGCACAACAGGATGAAACGTTAGAGGAGATTGCGGAAAAATACAATGTAAGTGTGATAGATATCGCTCAAGCGAACGGATTGCATTCAAGCGCAACCGTAGCGAAAGGGCAAGTTCTTTACATTCCTGTTAAAGCTTAGCGGCAGAGGGGGAGAAAGATGAAACTGCAACATGAGACATTACGCAGTCATCTGGAAGAATACCCTTTTGCTGTTATTGAAGTGAAGCAGGAAAAGAACGATTGGTATGTGCTATCCGACAGAGGCAAAAAGCGTATCACTTATTGCACAGATGAAAACTTGCTACGTTGGTCGCATCATTGGCGCGAGTGTTTGGCTGCCAGTGGATTCCGGTATGTGGAACGTTATATAGCGACAAGGAGCGGCACGCATTGGATTTCTGATGATACTGGTTGCTATGCGTTGTCCGATTACTGGGAAAAGGACGATTCGTGGGTAAGGCATCCGTTCTGGCAGATGGAAGGATATTCTGTGCTTGGTATGCTTCTTGCCCGTATTCATGCCTGCTCTGACTACAAAATCAGGATCGTTCCCGGACGCTATTGCACAAAAGGAATACTTACTGAAGCAGCCTTAAGGAATAGTTATCGTTATCTGGATACTATAATGCAAAATCTTTATAACAGGAAAAGCGCTGAGGAAAAATGGCTATTTTACAATCTCTCCCGCACAGTGGAAAGGGTGAGGATGGCGGAGGCATTATACGTAGCAAGCGGGGTGGAACATGATGCAACCCCGCTTTCGTTTGCGTATATGGAGCTGGCTTCTCTTGTGCGCTGGGAAGGAGTATGGTACATTACCGGACTGCATGCACCCGTGCTTGCGCGGCGACATGAAGATACGCTTTCATTGCTTGAGCAAATCTGGCGTGCAGGCGGGGCGGACGGTGTGCAGGCGTTTCTTTCCGCATACGCGGATGAGCGTAGGTTGACAGTAGAAGAAAGAAATTATTTGCTTTCACTGCTGGCTTATCCATTACCTGTTTTATTGCGAATAAAAAGCGCAACCTCCCTGAAAGATGAACAAGAAAGCATTGCTACCGGCTTTCGGCTGCAATATCAAAGGGAACAATTGCTTGCATGTGTAATGGAAATGCACGGGTTATGCGGGGAGGGAAGCGACTGATGGAAAACATAGAGCAGCGGACAAAGCATGTATTACATGAATATGATTTACGCCTGCATAATCTTGTCCAGGAGGGGCAAAACCGCTGGAAAGCGGAAACAGACTGCGGGAGTTTTTGGCTTGAGGTAACGCATGAACACCCATTGCAGCTGAACTTTGTCGCTTCTTGGCTTCGCTATCTTTCGGCGCGCGGTGTGCGAAGCGTGATTCCTTTTTGTCTTACGAAATACGGAGAGCCCTGCGTGGTTACGTATGAAGGAACGTATTTGCTGCTTCCCTGGATTGAACAGATAGCTATGATCAAAGATTTGCCGGATTGGGATATAAAAGTATTAAAAGAGATGGCACGCATTCATAAAATAAGTGCGGAGGCCGGGGAACAATGGCGGGGATATGCTCCGGTTTCGCTTAGACAAGTTCGGCAGCGATGGGAAGAAGGAATCGCGAGAATCGAAGAGATAGCAGAAGCCGGAGGAAAAAGAAAGACTGCTTCCGCGTTTGAAAGAGCAGTAAGAAATAGCGCGGAGCAGGTTCGGCAATTTGCCGAGTGGGGCATACAGGAACTGGAGAAGGTGGCCGTGAGTAGCGATGTTTTACATTTATCCCGCGCCCTGTGTCACGGACGCGTCCATAGCAGGAATATTCTTGTCGGAGCCGGGCGACAGATCTATTTTATCAATTTTGAGCGTGCTAATTTCGATACGCCGGTGCGGGATGTAACGCTATTTTTCCGCCGTTATGGACCTGCTTGGGAATGGCGGAAAGGAAAGGGGAGGGAGTGGCTGTACGCCTACGAATCGGAGAGATGTCTTACGAAGGGAGAGCGAAGACTTCTAGCGTGTTATCTTATGTATCCGGAGCGGCTGATGGAACTTGCGCGCAAATATGTGCGCGCTTCAAAGGAACGGCGAGAGCAAATGGAACAACAACAAGTCCTAGCATGGAAGAAGCATCTCCGGCTTTTGCCAAAGATGCATGAGTTCGCTTTGGGAATCGAACAAAATTGAGCCGCAAACAAGCGACGGTTGCGGCTCATATATAATCAAGTAAAATGGCGGCGTATATCAGAATAAGTAGCGACAGCAGCACCACATCAAATGAAGTTGGAAACAGGATCGTGCGAATGAATTGGAACACGATAAAAGGAATAATGAGCTGCAAAGCACCGAAGCGAATTTTTAGATAGAACGGGTGGTAACGCCAGCGTCCTTTCATTTTTGCTAGGCTCCTTTCCATGCTTTTTCCTGCTTCCAGTATACGTCTCTTTCTAATAATAGGTGCGCGTCTACCGTTACTTTCCTAATACTACAAAGAAAAAAGAGGAGCAAATAAGGCTCCTCTTTTTATAGTATATATAATTCAAATTTTTGTAACGAAGTTGACAAATTTTTTTGATAAATGATCGTTGATCCCGAGAAGTAGGCGATATATCCTAAAATCGTAGCAGGGAGTAGTCACTAAGATATACTTTAACAACATTATCTCATTGTTTAACTTGTATGTCAAGTTAAAACTATCCTTATATTGTTAAATTCCATTATTTATATTTTGTGGGGGTTTTAGTATGTTGTGAAGGAAGAGGTATTTTTTAAGCACAAGGTAATTTCTTAAACAGTAGAGGGGGAGGTTGATAACATGTTAAGTAATGCTCCATTCAGTAGCGCGAAGAATTTCTGGTACAGTGCGATGTTCTGGCTCATCATTTCAATGATCGCCGGGCTTGTTGTGGCGATCAAGCAAATTTACCCTGACTTTCTGTACTTCCCAGGGGCGGATGCTCTTAATTTCGCGTTAACTTACGCACACATCCGCATCATCCATACGAACGGGGTTTTGCTCGCATGGTTGTCCATGGCGATGGTCGGCGCTATGTTTTACATTATTCCGAAGCTTACGCGCACGCAGCTGTGGAGTGAAAAATTGGGCAACATAACGTGTCTGATTTGGAACCTGGCGATCGCTACAGCTGTTGTCGTTATCTGTATGGGATATTCTACCGGCGTGGAATATGCGGAGCTGCCGTTATTCCTTGATGTGGGCGTTGTTCTCTTGTGTGTGCTGATATCGGTTAACCTGTTTATGACGATTGCGAAACGCCAGGAGAAACAGTTATACGTTTCGATTTGGTATTTTATCGGCTCTTTGATCTGGTTGCCGCTCGTTTATACGGTCGGCAATATCCCATCTTCCCTTATTGGCGGCGCCGCGCAAGCCAACATGAACTGGTTCTATGGACATAACGTTCTTGGTTTATGGTTTACAACAGTGGGGATAGGTCAAATCTACTACTTACTGCCGAAATTAACAGGTAAACCGTTATACAGCCATAAGCTTTCACTTATCGGTTTTTGGACAATTGCCACGATTTATGTGTGGAACGGCCCCCATCATCTGGTAAACGGTCCAATCCCGGTATGGTTGATGAAAGCGGGCATTATTCCTTCCGTTCTTTTAATTATTCCGGTTTGGACAGTGCTTGCCAACGTATTTGGTACAATGCGTGGCATGTGGTACAAAGTATCCGAAGACGTAAACATGAAGTTTCTTATTACGGCTTCCATTTTCTATTTGATGGCGTGTTTGCAGGGGCCTTTTCAATCATTGATGCAGGTAAGCGCAGTCGTTAAATTTACGCACTGGGTTGTCGGTCACGCGCATATGGCTCCATTTGCTGCTTTCTCATTTGTTTGCTTTGTGACGATTTATTATGCCATCCCCCGCCTGACGGGCCGCAACATTTATAGCAAAAGATTAATGAATCTTCATTATTATTTTTCTGTTATCGGCTTTTTGATGTTTGCTTTCACGCTCTGGATTGCGGGCGTTATTCAGGGTTTTGCGTGGATGGAGGGAAAACCATTCATGGAAACGGTTCAGTCCGTGCGTTCGCTTATCATCTGGCGGGCGATTGGCGGCACGATGATGATTATCGGTCAGTTCTTCTTCGTATTTAACATTTGGAAAACCGTGAAGTCCGGTACGAAATTTGCGACGGGGAAAGAACGTGTCGTTGCTTAATTTACGACAGGGAGGGGACGATGGTGGAAAGAAATGCATTAGCTATTTATCTTGCTGCGATTGTGCTTTTTATGATGGGGACGTTTGCGACGATTATCTTGCCGTTTTTCGATAAAGAGATGATGATGCCAACAGCGAATGCGGAAGCGCGCGATTACGCGCCGGATTCTCCAGAGGCGAAAGGGCGCCAAGTATATATTGAGAATGGATGTAATACCTGTCATACACAGGTGGTCCGTCCGGTGAAGGCCGATTTGGCGATGAATATTGGACCTGTAACTGTACCTGGTGATTACGCAAATGACCGCCCACATTTATTCGGTTCTAACCGCACAGGCCCGGATTTGATGTGGGTGGGCGCACGCACAAGCAAAGAGTGGCATATCGAACATTTGAAAAATCCGCAAAAAATAGTCCAAGGTTCCATTATGCCTAAGTATGATTATTTGAGTGATGAGGATATGAATAATCTTGTTGCGTACTTGATGAGTTTGAAGCCGGCTCCGGCGAAGTAACCGGGGAGGAGGAGGCGATAATATGTCTGATAAGCACAAAAATCATGAACAGCACGAAGAGCATTATGATGAAGTCATGGGAATGAAGCAAGGACACGGAAAAGTACCTCGTTTCCTAATTATTACGTATGCCGTGTTAGCCGTTTGGGCTGTCGGGTATGCGCTGACCGCCAAAGGGATTGATGAACGTCCGGCCGGTGGAGAAGCGGCACAGGGCGTAAGCGTGGAAAAAGGAAAAGGACTTTCCGGACAGTGTGTAGCTTGTCATGGTGCCGATCTGAAAGGCGGCATGGGGCCGTCTCTTTATGGCATAGTAGATAAGCTAAAGCCTGAAGGCGTGAAGGATGTTCTAACCAAAGGACGGGGCAGTATGCCAGCGTTGGGAGCTTCCTGGACGGAAGAGCAGAAGGATTCCATGGTTGAATTCCTGAAAACGTTGAAATAAATGAAAAAAGACCAGATAGGCCTTTTTCTGGTCTTTTTTGTTTTTCATAATCTCAGTGATATAATAAATGGAAAATATGAAAAAGAGTGGTGGGCAAGCATGCTGAACAGCGTACAGATTGTTTACTATATTCTCTGGTTTACGGTCATTGGAGGTCTGCTCTTCATGATGGTTAAAATCCTATCGTCGCGCGATTAACATAACAATTTGAGTGAATTTCATATTATACGTTTGGCTTGATAACGGCGGTTCAAAGCGGGTCGTATTACCGCATGAATATCGAGCGCCGAATGTGATGCATATAAGAGGTGCGAACAGCAATGAAGAAACTTTCCACGGTAGCCTGGCGTAGTCTTAAGCGAAAAATATCGCGCACCGTACTGCTTTCGGGAAGCGCTGCCATTACCGCTTTTATTTTGTTTGCAAGCTATTTTTTTGTTCTTTCTATGGAGCGAAGCATCGAAGCGAGTTCCAGCCGCTTGGGCGCCAGCTTAATGGTCGTGCCCAAGGGGTTCGGCGGTCAGGCAGGCGATATGATTATTTCCGGAACACCGACCAAATTTTATATGCCGGAAAGCATACTTGATAAAGTGCGTACCATCAGCGAAGTGGAAATTGCTTCTCCTCAGCTTTATCTGGAAACCGTTTCGACGGTATGCTGTCAGACGGCAGGGAATTTTCCGGTAGTCGCCTATGACCCAGAAACTGATTTTACGCTGAAAAATTGGACAGCCGCAGACAAAAAAGTAGGGAAATATGATCTAATTGCAGGCGCGGAGGCGGGCGGCAAAAATTACATTTACCACTTTGACAATGAATACATGCAGGAATGGATTACGCTTTTTGGTAAGGATTTTATATTAAAAAACATGATTTTCCCTACGGGTATGGGAACGGACAGGACGCTGTTTATTACGCTGGATGCGGCGCGCGAACTAAATCATAAAGACAGCAAGCTTGATTTTCCGGAAAACTCTATTTCTATTATCCTTGTAAAAACAAAACCAGGAATGGAGGAATTTGTAAAGCGTCAAATTGAGCGGATGAACTTGGAAGTTGATGTGGTTAAAGGGAGCGGATTGCAAGAAACGGTAAACAAACAGATTTTTCCCGTGAAAATGATGAGCTATATGATGATTGGGCTTGTGCTTATTATGAGCGCACTGCAAGTAATGACCATGTTTACCGCGCTTATTAGCGAGCGTCGGAAAGAAATCGGCATGCTGCGTGCCATGGGTGCTTCCCGCGCTGTTACGTTCCGCTTACTGTTGATGGAAGCAGGTTTTGCCTCCGTGATCGGAGCGGCCATTGGCTCTTTACTGGCTGGCGCGGCTTTGTACGATAATCGGATTTTACTTTTGCAACTGTTACAGTTACCGATGCTGTTTCCTGATTGGGTGACCGGCTTTTTTATCGGCGCGGGCACAACGGCGGCAACGGCGCTGATTGCGGTGCTGGCTGCGTTCTTCCCCGTGCGCTCTACGTTAAAGCTACAGCCATATGAAGCGATTCGGGAGGGGGAGCAATAATGATTTCGCTTGAGAATATTCATAAAACATACCGCATCGGGCGCGAGCGGAAAGTTCATGCCCTTAAGGGCATAAGCGAAACGATTCATGCCGGCGAATTTGTCGCGGTTGTCGGACCTTCCGGTAGCGGGAAATCGACGTTTCTTGCGATAGCAGGACTTCTGGAGCGTCCGACAGAAGGGACGGTGCGTTTCGATGGCAAAGACGTTACCGGTTTGAGCGACAAGGAACGGACGCGCATCCGGGCAGAACAATGTGGCTTTGTGTTTCAGTTTCCAAGCCTTATCCCGACATTGAATACGCTGGAAAATGTACTTCTGCCGAAAACATTGTGCCGCACATACAAAAAAAGCGATGAAGAATGGGGACGGAATTTGCTTGCACGGGTAGGGCTGGACGATAAGCTGGACAATTTACCTTATCAATTGAGCGGGGGCGAACAACGAAGGGTTGCACTTGCCCGCGCGCTCATAAATAAGCCTGACGTGATTTTTGCGGATGAACCAACAGGGGCGGTTGATGAATATAATGCTATTATCATCATCGAACTTTTCAAAGAATGGAACGCTCAGGGCAGAACGGTCATTATGGTGACACACGATATGAAATTAGCTGCTGAAGCCGGTCGTATTATCCAATTAGAGCAAGGACGATTAAAAATCTCTATATGAAATGAATAGCAGAAGCTCTGTCATTTTGCTTTCCTTGTCAACAAAAAACGGCTTCATGTAAAAAAGGCAACAAGCACGAAAAAAAGACGGTGACAGCTTCGTATTGACTATTTTCTCACAAACTGGGTACAATGAATAATAAGTTTATAGCGATAGAATCAGCGATGAAGAGGAAGAGTATATTAGGATGCCATACCAGAGAGTGGGCCAGCGGTGGAAGGTCTGCATGGAAGTACTAATAGAAGGTAGCCTTGGAGCTGTCTGCCTGAACAGATAAGTAGGGTAGACCGGGATATCCCGTTATCATGAGAAAGCGAGCCGGCATGTAAAAAGCACGTGCAGGCTAACAAAGGTGGTACCGCGAACAAACTCCTTCGTCCTTTGGCTGGGCAGGGAGTTTTTTTTCATGTAGCAGAAGATTTTAGGTAAGCTTTCTATACTATTTATTTGGAATTTTTGATGGAGGTATTACGTATGTCGAATCAGCACAATCAAACTGAAATGCCGACGAAATATGAACCGAAACAGACGGAAGCGAAATGGTATCCGTTCTGGCGCGACAATGGCTATTTTAAAGCGGAGTGCAATCCGAAGAAACAGCCGTTCACGATTGTGATTCCGCCGCCGAACGTAACCGGGAATCTGCATATCGGCCACGCGCTGAACAATACGTTACAGGATATTATGATTCGTTTTAAAAGAATGCAGGGCTATAATGCGCTCTGGTTGCCTGGCATGGACCACGCCGGTATCGCGACGCAGGCACGCGTGGAAGGCAAACTGCGCGAAGAAGGTGTAACACGTCATGAATTGGGCCGCGAAAAGTTTGTGGAAAAAGTGTGGGAATGGAAAGAACACTATGCGAATGTGATTCGGGAACAGTGGACAAAAATGGGACTTTCCCTCGACTACAGCCGCGAGCGCTTTACGCTTGACGAAGGGCTTTCCCGCGCGGTGCGCGAAGTGTTTGTACGCTTGTATGAAAAGGGCCTTATCTATCGCGGTAAATATATTATTAACTGGGATCCGATGACCCGTACAGCACTTTCCGATATTGAAGTGGAGTACAAGGATGTGCAGGGCGCGCTCTATCATATGCGCTATCCGCTTAAAGATGGCACAGGTTATATCGAGGTAGCAACGACTCGCCCGGAAACGATGCTTGGCGACACCGCAGTCGCTGTACATCCGGAAGATGAGCGCTATAAGCATCTAATCGGCAAGACGGTTATTCTTCCTATCGTTGGACGAGAAATTCCGATTGTAGCGGACGACTATGTGGACCGCGAATTTGGAAGCGGTGCCGTGAAAATTACGCCGGCTCACGATCCGAATGACTTTGAAATCGGACAGCGTCATAACCTGCCGCAAATCCTTGTCATGGACGAAGCGGGCAAAATGAATGAAAACGCGGGAGCTTATCAGGGACAGGACCGTTTTGAATGCCGCAAAAATATCGTGCGTGACCTGCAAGAACAGGGCGTACTGTTCAAAATTGAAGAACACACCCACTCTGTGGGGCACAGTGAGCGCAGCGGCGCAGTTATCGAGCCGTATTTGTCTACACAATGGTTTGTGAAAATGAGGCCGCTGGCGGAGCGCGCCATCGAGGCACAAAAGGTAAAAGAGGGCGTAACATTCGTGCCAGAACGCTTCGAAAAAATTTATTTGCACTGGATCGAAAACGTGCGTGACTGGTGTATTTCCCGCCAGTTGTGGTGGGGACACCGCATTCCGGCCTGGTATTGTGATGATTGCGGCGAAATGACGGTATCGCGCGAAGATATTCACAAGTGTCCGAAGTGCGGTAGTCAAAACATTAAACAAGATCCGGATGTGCTGGATACATGGTTTAGCTCGGCGCTGTGGCCGTTCTCGACGCTTGGTTGGCCGGATGAAACGGAAGACATGAAGCATTTCTATCCGAACGATGTACTTGTAACCGGTTATGATATTATTTATTTCTGGGTTGCACGTATGATTTTCACCGCGCTTGAATTTACGGATAAAAATCCGTTTAAGTATGTATTAATCACCGGTCTTGTGCGCGACGCAGAAGGGCGGAAGATGTCTAAGTCGCTTGGCAACGGGGTTGACCCGATGGAAGTTATCGACAAGTACGGCGCGGACGCGATGCGCTTTATGCTGGCGACAGGTTGCACACCGGGGAATGATCAGCGCTTCCGATGGGAACGTGTGGAAGCGGCGCGAAACTTCGCGAATAAGATTTGGAATGCGTCCCGCTTTGCGTTGATGAACATGGAAGGCTTTACGTATGAAGATATTGATGTGACCCGGAATCTTGGGATAGCAGATAAATGGATTCTGCACCGTTTGAATGAAACGATTAAAGATACGACCCGTTTGCTTGATAGTTTTGAATACGGTGAAGTGGGCCGCGTGCTGTACAATTTTATCTGGGATGAATTGTGCGATTGGTATATCGAAGTGGCGAAGCTTCCGCTGTACGGCGATGACGAAGCGGCGAAGAAAACGACGCGTTCGGTACTCGCATATGTGCTTGATCAAACGATGCGTCTTTTGCATCCGTTCATGCCATTTATTACGGAAGAAATTTGGCAGCATTTGCCGCATAAAGGTGACAGCTTAATTGTAGCCTCCTGGCCAGAATACAAGCCTGAGCTAGAAAATCCGGCGTCTGTGAAGCAGATGGAACTTTTGATGGATGTCATCCGCAACGTACGCAATATTCGCGCGGAAGTAAATGTACCGCTTAGCAAGAAAATTGAACTGTTTATCAAAGCAAACGACGAAGAAACGCTCAGCTATCTTGAGGATGGTAAAGCGTATATTGAGCGCTTCTGCAATCCGGATGTGCTGAAAATCGGAACGGATATTCCGGCGCCGGAAAAAGCGATGTCAGCCGTCGTAAGCGGGGCAGAATTGTACCTGCCGCTCGCAGGCTTGATTGATATTGAACAGGAAATCGCTCGCCTCGAAAAAGAATTGAAGGTATTGGACGCCGAAGTGGAACGCGTGCAGAAGAAACTATCCAACAAAGGCTTCGTAGAAAAAGCGCCGGCCCATATTATCGAACAAGAGCGGGCGAAAGAAGCGGACTATCTTGAAAAGCAAGCCAAAGTAAAAGCAAGAATCCAAGAGCTCAGAGGGTGATGGTACGTTGACTGCTAAGTCGTTAGAACAGGCCCTTTCCTGGCTGGCCGGACTGGAGCGCTTCTCCGTCCGGCCTGGCCTTGAGAGGATGGAATATATGATGGAGCGCCTCGGGCATCCCGAGCGTCGCTTAAAGTTTATTCATATTGCCGGCACGAACGGAAAAGGTTCGACTGCTGCTTTTTTACAATCGATCCTGCGAAAAGCCGGGCATGAAGTCGGACTTTTTGTATCGCCTTATGTTGTTTCTTTCCACGAGAGAATTCAGCACAATGGAGAACCGATTGCGCCGGAAGATCTGCTTGCGCTTATTGAAAGAATTCGCCCGATCGTGGAAGAGATGAAAGATGCAGCATGCGGCGCGCCAACGGAATTTGAAGTCGTTACTGCGCTGGCGCTCCTATATTTCGCTACAGTGTCGTACCCGGATATCGTAGTTTGGGAAACCGGCCTAGGAGGAAGGCTGGATTCGACAAATATTGTCCATCCGCTCGCTTGCATCATCACTAATGTCGGTTTTGATCATATGAATATACTGGGAGGGGATCTTCACGCTATTGCCCGGGAAAAGGCCGGGATTATCAAAAATGGTGTCCCGGTTATTACCGGGAAAATGTCCGAGGAAGCGCTGGAAGTAATCGAAAGCGTGGCCCGTGAGCGAAAAGCTTCGCTGTATCGGGAAGGCAAAGAATACGAAGCGGTGAGAATCCGAAAGGGAGACAAAGAAATTCTTGATTTTAGCGGCACGTTTGGCATTTATAATAGGTGCGAACTCGGATTGGTCGGCGAGCACCAGATGCATAACGCCGCTGTAGCTGTAATGGCCTTGCAGGTACTTTCCAATTATTTTGCTCTCTATGTAGAGGAGGAGCACATTAGAACCGGTTTGCGTGAAGCAAAATGGCCCGGCCGTTTTGAAAAGCTTGCCGAAAATCCGGATGTAATTTTAGATGGTGCGCATAATGTAGATGGAGTAAAAGCGCTTACAAAAACGTTGCAGGACTATTATCCGGGTCAAAAAGTTTCTCTTGTTTTTTCCGCGCTCGTCGATAAAAATTACACAGAGATGGCAGAACTGCTTGCCCCTCTGTGCAAACAGGTGTGGGTGACGAAAACTGACCATCCGCGAGCAGCTGAACCGGAGGCGCTCGCTAACGCGTTCCGAACCGCCGGGCCTGATCTGCCCATTTATGCTATAACAGAATGGCAGGAAGCCTGGAGACGGGCACTACATACGGTTCATGAGCAGGATGTGCTGCTTGTGGCCGGATCTTTATATTTTATTTCGGATATACGAAACGAGTGGAAAGAAAACAGGAAAGCTGGTGATGAATAAGATGGACACTCAGGTGGAAAAACAGCAGGAACACAAGCGAGAACATGTTCATTTTATTGGCATTGGCGGGTATGGAATGAGCGCTATTGCCCGTGTCATGCTGGATATGGGATGTCATGTCACGGGCTCGGATGTAGCTCGCAAAGAGCTGACAGATAAACTGCAGCAAAAAGGAGCTCGTGTGTTCATCGGTCATCAGGCGGAAAATATCACGGGCGCGGATTTGGTTATCTATTCGACGGATATTCCGCAGGAGAATGTGGAATTAATGGCTGCGAAAGAACAGGCGATTCCGCTCATTCATCGTTCAAAAATGCTGGCGCGGTTGTTGAATGAGAAAAAAGGCATTGCGGTGGCAGGTGCGCACGGAAAGACAACAACCTCGTCCATGATTGCACTGGTCATGGAGAAGGCTGAAATCGATCCGACGTATATTATCGGCGGTGAAATCATGGACATAGGAAGCAACGCGAAAGCGGGCAGAGGCGAGTTTGTCGTGGCGGAAGCGGATGAAAGCGACGGCACGTTCCTCGAGTACTTCCCGTATATTGCGGTTGTTACCAATATTGAGCCGGATCATCTTGAAAATTACGATGGAGACTTTGAAAATTTAAAAAAAGCGTATCGTCAATTTCTTTCTCAAGTGAAAGAGAACGGGGCAGCGGTTGTATGCATTGACGATCAATATGTGACGGAGATGATTTCGGAAAAGAAGGAAAATGTATCGTTTGTTACGTACGCGATTAACAAAGAAGCCGATTATACTGCAAGCAATATTGAGCCAGGCGACCGTACGATTTCGTTCGATGTGTTCCATCATGGAAAATTGCTAGGCAGGATGAAACTCTCAGTACCAGGGCTTCACAACGTATATAATGCGTTAGCGACGACAGCGGTGTGCATGCAGGCCGGATTAACGTTTGAGCAAATTGCGGAAGCGATTATATTGTTTCGTGGGGCGAAACGGCGTTTCCAAGTCATCGGAGAAGTTAACGATATTCTCGTAGTAGACGATTATGCACATCATCCGACTGAAATTGAGGCAACGCTGGAAGCGGCCCGTTCAACGAATCGTCGCATTATAGCGATATTCCAGCCACAACGGTATACACGCACATTCTTCCTGCTGGATGCGTTCAGCCAAGCGTTTGGCGATGCGGACGAAGTCATTATCGTTGATATTTATTCTCCAGCAAATGATCCGGAAATTGAAGGTGTAAGTGCTGCAAGGTTAGTAGAACGGATTAGGGAGAACAGCAACCCAAACGCCGCTTATATTCCGACAAAGGAAAAAGTAGTGGAGCGGTTGAAGCAAGCCGTGAAGCCAGGCGATCTTGTCCTTACTATGGGTGCAGGAGATATTTGGAAAGTTGCGGAACAGCTAGTAAAGCATTTAAAAGAAGCATAGATATTTTCCGTTTTGTAAAAAATACAATTTCTTAAAAACGATAAAGAGCCTTTTTTCACTTTTACGAGCTGAAAAAAGGCTTTTTCTGTGGATAGAAAAGTTGACAAGAGGGAATTTTTTAGTAAAATCTTCTCTGTCATATCATAAAAAAGTAACAAAGAAAGAGGGTTCAATACATGAGAAATGTCTCTGTAAAAGTGAGGTTGATCATTTCTTTTTTACTAATCGTATTTATTTCTACTAGTTGTTTAGGATTTGTATCGTATAACGTAGCGAAGAAAGAGGTTATGGAGCAAATTTTATATAGTGGCCAAGAGAGCAATAAAACATTGAATACGTTTGTTAACGGAGTCATATATCCACAGGTAAAAAACATTGAGTTTCTGGCACAAAACATCAACTCTGCTGAAGTTGGAACAGAAGGTTTAAGACAACGATTGAACGATTTTCAATCTGCTCATTCCGAGCTTATCAATGCATTTGTAGGAAACGAGAATGGCTCTTATGTAAATGCGCCTAATGTAAAAATGCCGGATGGGTATGATCCGCGTAAGCGACCCTGGTATAAGCAAGCGATGGAAAATAAAGGGGAAGTTATTATTACAAATCCTTATCAAGCCGTTTCCGTAGATGCTGTAGTGGTAACAATTGCTAAAACAACGAAGGACGGCAAGGGAGTCGTAGGCATTGATTTAAATTTAAACCATTTAACAGATGAAGTGAAAAAGGTAAGAATCGGGAAAGAAGGCTATGCCTTTATTCTGGATGAGCAAGGTGAGGTGATTGTTCATCCGCATGAAAAGTATGGGTCTAAAGTCTCGGGTGTACAATATGAAGAGATCATGAAACAAAATTCAGGGGAACTTACATACATGGAAGGCGAGGAACAGATGAACGCCGTATTTTCCGTCAATCCTTTGACTGGCTGGAAAATTGCAAGTGTAATGCCCGAGTCGGAAGCCGAGCAGGAAGTGGCACCTATTTTTTACACCACACTTGTAGTAGTGCTTGTGTTTTTCGTGTTTAGTTTATTGCTTGCGTATATTGTCATCCGTTCCATTACTCAGCCTTTGCAAGATTTGAGGAATGTCGCCGAAAAAGTCAAAGAGGGAGACTTAACGTCCAAAGTTCAAAGCAAGGGCCGGGATGAGCTAAGCGTAGTGGGAACCAGTTTTAATCATATGATCGATTCTTTGCATTCTGTTTTGCAAACGATTAGCGAGAAATCTCATCTGCTGGCTTCTTCTTCGGAACAATTAGCTGCAAGCGCAGAGCAATCAAGTCAGGCATCCGAACATGTGGCGGCGATGACGCAAGATATAACGGAAGAAACGATACAGCAGACGAAGAGCATCGAGAAAGCTTCTTTATCTGTTGATGAAATGTCGAGGGGGATTCAACAAATCGCCGGAAATTCCCAAACGGTTTCTCTTGCCTCTTCTGAAGCGTTGGAGCGGACGGAAAAAGGAAAACAGGCATTGCAAACGATCAATGAAAATATGAGCATGATTACCGATAAAGTAGGAGAATTGAGCAAAGTTATCGAACGCCTTAGTGAACGTTCTAACCAAATTGGCAAAATTGTTGAAGTGATTACGGAAATCGCTAACCAGACAAACTTGTTGTCGCTAAATGCGGCCATTGAGGCGGCAAGAGCTGGGGAGCAAGGAAAAGGTTTTGCGGTCGTCGCCGATGAAGTGCGGAGTTTGGCTGAGCAGTCATCAAATTCGGCAGAAAAAATCAAAGCGCTCATTGCTACCATTCAGCAGGAAATGAAATATGCGGTTCAATCGATGACGGATAGTACAGATGTCGTACATAAGGGAATGCAAAATGTCCGCGAGGCAGACGAAGCATTTCGTTCGATTTTGCAGTCCATTACGGAAGTAACCACACAAGTTCAGGAAGTATCAGCGGCGGTGCAGCAAATTTCAGCCGGAGCGGAAGAAGTTATGCAAATCACGAAAAATGCCAAGTATTCTCAGGAACAAAACATGGAGAAAATGAGCAGCATTTCGAGCGCAATGGAAGAACAGCTTGCTTCCATGGAAGAGATTTATTCATCGGCCGCTGCGTTGTCAACGATCGCTGAAGAATTAAGAGATAATGTAGATAGGTTTAAAATGTGAAAAACCGGCCTTCTCTTGCCTTTACGACAAGAGAAGGCGTTTTTTATTCAAACTTTCGCGCTTCATTGTTGTTCCATTATTTCATAAATATGAAAGATAATATAAATGTATACACGGGAAAACAAAGTTGACAGTGATATGTATTGTGGTAAAATTTTCCCTGTTATATAGTAAAAATATAACAAGAGAGGGGAGGAAGAAGATGAGAAAAGCATTATCTATGGGACTGTTGTTTTGTATGATGTTTATGCTTTTTTTTACAAGCATTGGGAATGTTTCCGTACGTGCAGAAAATATTGCGGATAACGATGTAGCGTTCATGCAGTATAAAACGAAAATGCAGAAAGGGCACAAGGAAACGTTTACCGTCAATGTTGACCCGAGCAAGGCCGACGCCGTGCGCTGGTCGGTTTCCGATCCGAACGTTTTGCAGTTAAGTCATGACAGGGGGAATTCTGTTGAAGTGACTGCGCTGCAAGAAGGGAAGGCGACGATTACTGTATACTATGAAAAGGGAAGTAGAGGGGATCTTTCATTTCCTGAGCCTCCATCGAATGTAAAGAAAGAGAAACATTTAAAAGAATCCGGGAATCGTTCGCATCAGTATTCTTCCTTGTATGTGGAAGAAACGACAGAAATTAGCGGTAATGCTGATTTCACTGTAAACGATAATGGGTATTTTAGAGGAAACACCGCTATAAGCGGCAACCCTAAGGTGAACATCGGGAAAGATTCTTATTTTGAAACGGTGAAAATTAGTGATAACTCTACTACTACTGTTGGAGCAGATGCTTTTTTCTTTAAAAATCTTACGATTAGCGGGAATGCGGAGCTTACAATCGAAGGTGATGCTTATTTTTTGGATGATGTTGTAGTAAGCGGTCTTCCAAAAATTTGTGTGCGGGGAACCGTATATTATAAGAAAACAAAACCTAATGTTACATGTGCCAAAAACATTGAACCGATGGCTCAAACGAAGACTCTATCTGCAGCGATTACTGTAGAGGTAGGGCCGGCGGAGGAGCAATCACACATCGGACTGAATGGCACCATAGATCCGAAGCAGCAGACAATCGAGACGCAGGATGGGACGGCTGTAGGAGCCGTGAACGTTCAACTTACGCCGTACGGTAAGCCGACCGCCTCTGATTTGGTTCGTGAACCTGTCGATATTGTATTTGTGCTCGACCGCTCCGGTTCTATGGTAAGAAATGAAAACAAGATGGCGAAGGCGAAAGAAGCAACCAAGCACGCCATTGATTTGCTGGCCGATCACTCAGGCAGCAAAAGCGCAGATGATAGAATTGGGCTTGTTTCGTTTAGTACAGAGGCTGAAAAGCTAAGTGATTTAACTACTCATTTTGACACCGTAAAAAAGAGAGTGGAATGGGTTCATGCTGTAGGATGGACGAATTACTGGGCTGCCCTACATATGGCCAAGTCTATGTTTGCAAATAGTACGAACCGTAAGTATATTATCTTTTTAACCGATGGTGTTCCGACACACGGAAAGGGAAAAGATGGGGGAACAGAAGAATGGCAAATTGAAAAAGCGCTGCGGGATGCAGAGGAAGCAGCACGTGAACTGGCAGACAACTCGATTAAATTGTATTCGATAGGTTTTGGCAGAGATGTGCGCATGAAGAATCTAGAACGGCTTTCTTCTCTTACTGGCGGCGCTGCTTACGAAGGAACGATGGACAATTTAAAGTCCCTTTTCGCCCAAATTACAAATAAAATTAAGCAGATTTCCCTGGGGGAAGTCAAGGTGAAAGTGAAGCTGCCTTCTTCTGATGTACAGCTTGCGCCGGATACGGACGCAGTTGTTGATGAATCCGGCTATGTTACGATACGTTTCCCAGATGTGCCCTATACAGAGAATGGCCCTGCGATAGATGCGAACGAATTGAAAAAAGCGCTGAAATTGAAATTTTTAAAAGAAGGAACGTACTCTTTTACAGGTGTTTCTCTGTCATATAAAACGTTCAATGGCAATGTGGTAACGAAACCGTTAGAGGCGTTTACGATTACGGTCGTTCCGCAACGGATTCCGGTTAGCGGCATTGTCCTTAACAAGACAAAATTGGATATGGATATCGATCCTGACCCAAACACCGTTCCGGAAACGCATTGGACAGAACAATTAACTGCTGAAGTAAAACCGTCAAATGCTACGAATAAAAAGGTGATATGGAGTTCGACCGATGAATCGGTTGCTACGGTTGATGAAAATGGAAAGGTAACAGCCAAAGGAGTTGGAACCGCGCAAATTGTTGCCAGAACGGAGGACGGTGGCAAAGAAGCGCGCTGTAACGTTCATGTACGGTTGACGCCTTTATTTAAAGTAAAATCTGATGTAATCGGAGACAACGCATATGTGGTGATTCAGCCACAAAAAGATACAATCCTTCCGACAACGGCATGGTATGTTAAGGAAAAAGGCAAGTGGAAAAAGCTTACTGCAAAAAACGGATATTTTGAGAAGAAACAGATGGTCGTTGTTCTGGATAAAAAAGACGGTCAGCCGGTCAAGACCGATTTGGACATTTGGGCGGTTACATTAGATAAAACCGTGCAGGATGACAGCAACCCGGATGGTAGCAAAATACCTGAAGACAAACGACATGGTGAACGAAAAATAAGAAATGTGTTAGATCCAGAAGGAAATAAAATTGAAGATTATATAGAGCCGCTAGCGGAGATAGCAAAGTCACCGAAGGACAACCGCGCTGCCAGCGTGAAAGCAGGGTATAAGGTAAAGAAACTGCCCCAATTAGTACATTTGCGAATTGTAGATATGAGCATTATCCTGGAAAATACAAAGACGAAAAACACCCAATCGGTGCGACCGGAATTTACACCACCTAAAGAACTAAGTAAAGGCGATAAGGGGTGGGCTGTGCCGAAGCTTTTGAAAGCACCAAACGGCAAAACAGCAACGTATGATGTGAAAATAAAATTAATCATAACATTACAGTCTACCGAAGATTTTAATGTCGATAAAATTGATGCGGTAAAAGAAGAGGGATTGAAACAATTTACAGCGAGTAAAGATGCAGGAAAATTAACGATAAAAGGAACAGAAACTCTGCAATAAGAGGCAGCCGTTATCGGCTGCCTCCGTTTTTGCTCATTATGTCGATGTGCTCATTTCCTGCAATTTGTTTATATTGTGTGTCATATATGTCGATAAAGAAAGTGTCTCCCGCAGGCAATCCAGGTGTTTCCTGTTCAAAAATTCCCCGGTTAAATTGAATGCTCAAGTGAGAAGCGAGCTCTTCTGCCTCTCCTTCCCGTTTTGTATTTAATTCAATATAGCCTCCGCTTGTTCCGATTCCGCCTTTAATACGGTTTACCGATTCCACAGAGTAAATTTCCATTCCTTTTTCTGCTTTGTTGCTATCTGTGGCATCGGTTTCAGGTAAGGAAAAATCCGAATATAAAAAGGCGGACAGGTCAATGTCAGGTGTTGCTATCGGTTTTCCCTCATAACGGTTTGTCAGGATAACTTTTCCGGAAGCGATAATGGCCAAATTTTGTGTTCCCTGATTTGTCTTCTTCTGATTTGTCGCTTCACGAATTGTGACATTGCCGTCAACATAAATCGTACCTGTCATATCAATATCATTAACAATATCCAGATCTCCCTGAATGTAAATCGTGCCTTTATATGTGAAAGGTTCCCCTTCTTTTGTTGGCTCATCTGAAAATTGCCCTTTTTTTCCCATTTCGACTGTGACTTTATGTTCGGAAGGATTTTGCGGAACAATGAATAATTCTGAAACGTTATAGTCGTAAAGGGTTTTTCCCGTAAGCCGGACGGTTAAGGAAGGAGCCTCGATTTCCGGATCATTGGGCTTAGGCTGTCTTGATTCAATGAACATCCGCTCCTTTAGCTTCTTTTCATCTATTTTGCGTAAACCGTCCCCTTCTTCTTCGGAAGACAATGATGTTTCATCTACCACTTCATCAGGCTCCGGTGCGCCCTCTTTTCGTTCTGCTAGTTTCCTGTTTATATATTCACCAACTGTCTCATTATGAAATAGAGACAAAGACTCATCCTCTACGATTTCGATGACAGGCGGCTCCCAACCGGGCAGAAAAGGCTGCTTAGCTTGCAAATCAACGATATGAGAAGGAATGTCCCCCTGTGGCATAAAGATTTGCTTGGCTTTTAGCTCGTTTTTGGTCGTTTTTCGTTCCGCTTTATCCACCGGTGGAATGTTTTCTTTTTCAGGTGAATCCGTTTCTTTCGGGTAATTGGTTACATCATAGACACCTGCATCGTCCTGATCGGTAAGGAATACTTTTCCCTCGATGTACGTTTTGTTTGTCTCGTCCCCTCCGCTGTACCAATTGTTTTCTTTTTTATATCGGTATTGCTGGCTAGTGAGTACTTTGTTCGCCCGTACGTTTCCGATAATGTTGCTTCCTCCGAAAAAGCGTACCTCTCCCGGCGTGCTGATCGCATAATGGAATGGGCCGGGAACGGTATTAATATAAAACGTGGCTGTTATGTTTTCTAGCTTTTGGCCGTTCGGTTGAACCGTTCCATCCTTTTGCATAACAGCGCTCCCCGGCGGAATGCCAATAATAGAGACAGTAATTTTTCGCGAGTATGGTTGACTCGGTTCGGCGAATTTATCTTTGTACGGTATAGCAGCATAAGCGGTATATCCGATGGCAAACCCGCCTTCTTCTTGCTGTGGTAGCGGGATATATACATATTTTTTAATAGATTCTTCTGGTTTGTTAGAATCTAGCAAATCATTTTTCTTAGCTATTTTGTTTATGATCTCTATTATCTTATCATCATCACGCGGGTTCTCGAGCGCCTGTCTTACAGGATGGCTTGTGTTTTTTTCAAAAGCGCCTTCCTTTTGCGCTTGAGCCAGCTCTTTTTCCAGCGTTTCCCGAAAATAGAGCAGTCCGATTTCCGCCAGCATTTTCCCCTTGATTTCGTTGTCAGTAAATGTGCGAACTTTGCTCGATTGAAGCGTAACGCTCATAATTGATAAACCAAGTATGGCGAAACAAATTAAAATAAAAAAAACTGTTAACAGGGCGCCCCCTTGTTCCTCCTTAACTTTTTTCATTACAGCCTCACCCATTCTTCATATTGTTGACAGCAAACTCGGTTTTCACGAAACGGATGAAATGCAAAGGTTCGTTATCGCTTGAAGCGAGTGACTTCCGCTCCGTTTGTAACCGGTTTAATTCATGCAATACATCATTCAGATCGGTAAATTCAGCTTTTTGCCCATTGCGAATCGTTCCACTCTTTCCTTTCGGTGCGACGACAAGATAAATGGTCAGCTTGTCATTATGTTCGGTCACTGTAAACAATCCGCCAACAACATACCCTTCATCATGTTTAAATGTTTTCCAGACGTTATTTGAATCGTTTGTTATGTTTGGGTTACTTTGTGAATCGCCGCTTGAGAGTTGTGGGAATTGATAGAACGTTCGTTTTAGCATCGATTGTTGCTTTTTTGTTTCGGTATCGTAGGCAAGCTTCAAATCATACGTAATCAATCCATCCCGGCTCTTGCCTTCATCTTCAGGCGGAAGCAAGCTTTTACCAGCCAATGAATTTTTAAAAATAGCGACCAATGTGTTGTGCCTTGTTGGATCGAACGAGTCATTAGGTAATTCGAAATAAGAAGCATCCTGCACTGTATTTAAAATGTTTGAAAGAATAAAATCTGTTTCATTTTGTAAATCCGTTTCAATGCGTGTACGGTCATAAAGTGAAATACCAGATATATATATGGAGGACAGTGGAAGAATGATAGCAAGAAAAATGCCAACCGCCACTAGCAGCTCTACAAGAGTTACGCCACGTTCATTGAAAATTTTCTGATGGACAAACTTGCGAAACAGAGACATTGATTATTCTCCTTTCTGCGGATTGGCAATAGCAGTGTGCAGCGTCGCTAATACCTTGTCATCATTTTGTTTTTTGATCGTAACTTTAATGATATAAAGCTGATCGTTTTCCTCGAAAGGTTCAATCGTTATGGATGGCTGATACGTAATGCCATTCAGTGTAACGGTAGATAGCTGGCGTTCAACAGGCATTCCTTTGTCATCAAGCCAATCATTCTTGTGTGCATGGATGTCTTTATATGTAGAGCGAAGCGTGTCTGTTCCGAGCTCAAGCGAGCCGTTTCCCGTCTTCCATTGTTCTGCCACCTGTCTTGCGATATTCATGGCAACGAGCTGCGAGTCTTGTCTTTTAACGGTGGAAAAACTATTGACAAAATATACGTTAAAGAGCAATAGACAAATAGAAAATATGACAATCGCGGCGAGCACTTCAAGCAAAGTTATTCCTTTCTCATCCGAAAATCGCTCCATCTTTCTTTATCCCCCGATATACGATGATAATTTTGGTGAATCCCTCTGCATAGCAAGAACATATGCTGGTTTCAAATGGAAATTATGATAAATTTGTAAATTTGTTCATAAAAATACTTTTCTTCTCTGGAATATTGTACTATATTGATAATAGTTTGTAGAAGTAAATAGTAAAAAACGATCATTTTGGTGATTTCATGGAATTATCTTGGGTATGGGGATATTATCTTATCTATGTTTTTTTTGCTTTTTTGTTTTATGTTTTCATAAAGAGAAAGGTTTATCTCGCGGGAAAACCGGCAGGTTTATTTTACGGTGCGATTGCACTTGGTATGATTGCGCCTTTCATCGTTTTCCTGTTTGGGTTTGTGATAGGTTTTCTCGTTTTGACAGCAGGCGCTTTGATTCTTTCGTTTTTCTTTCAGATTTACAAAGAAAAAGAGCAGCATGATTCATTGATAGAGGAAAGTGTTAGTGAGCATCACAGTGTTAAGGAGACGGATGAAACGCCTCTTATGGTAGAATCCATATTTCAGGATGAAGATAGAGCAGAAGATAGAGCAAAAGAAAAGGAAGGGGAGAATGATTTGGCTACAGTTGAAAAGAAGGAGGAGAGGGAGATGAACAATATGCGAAACATGGAGGAAACAGGGAAAGAAGAGGCACACTCTTTTCAGGTAGCGAATGAGGATAATCCTCTTTACCATTTTGCTGAGAATGAGACAGAAATGGCGGATAGCGAGCCGACAGGGCTCGAAGACGCTCGCCCGGACGCTTCGCGCGAAGAAGAGCTATACTATTCTGTTTTAAGAGAGGCGGCTGAAGAGGAGAGTGAACAGCAACAACAAAATGATTTCTTGTTAGAGCTTCCTTTGGAGGAGACCAATAAGGAAGAAACAGCAAGTGATGCGTTAGAGGTGTCCGAGAGAAACGAAGAACATGATGGCGAAGAGGGAGATTGCCAACTGGCAGATGATGTCCTTGCAGCTTTTTCGGCGGAACATGTGGAGCAAAAAGCGCAAGAGATGGAAGAAGTGGAACGGCATTTTCTTGCAGCACATACGGAGCTGGCAGAAGGAAAGCATGAAAATGCTTTGCAGAGCTTAAAAAAGGCATTGGCTTACAAGATACCTTTTGCCGCCAGGTTGATGATTATGGAAGATTACATCAAAGTATTGCATGAAATGGGGCTGTATGGACAGAGCATTCAGGAACTACAAAGTTTGTTGCTTGAACTGGAAAAGGCGGAGCTGGAAGAGGAACAGCGCAGCAAGTACGAAGCTGACATTATGCAACAAATTCATTACTTTGAAACGAAGCTTCGTTCGCTGGAAACAGAGGAGAACAAGTATCAGTTTTAAACGTTCATCCCTGCTGCCATTCATGTTGGGATAAACAAATAGATAAACGTATGAAAAGGAGTGCAAAGCCAATGAAACGAAGCCAGGAATTAATCGGGATGCCTATTATTAGCATTATGGATGGTAAAGAAATTGGAAAGGTGAAGAATCTTCTAGTGAATCCGGCGTCCGGGGTTGTTGACTTTTTGACTGTTCATAATGAACGTTGGACGCTGGGGATCAAGGTGCTTCCGTTCGCTCATGTGGGAGGATTGGGCGATTACGCCGTGATGACGGAGAACGAATCGTCTGTAATCGACCTATCCGAAGATACGTTGGCCAACGAATTAAAAGCGAAAGGCATCCAGATTATTGATAGCAAAGTCATTACAACAGCAGGCCAGCTTTTAGGAACGGTGACGGAGTATTACGTAAATAAGGAGAACGGAAAGATTGAAGGATATGTTGTTGAAAAAGAAGGGAATGAACCGGGCGTATTAGCTTCAGCGTTTATTATTACGATTGGAAAAGAAATTCTGGTTGTGAAAGAAGAAAGCAACGCCAATCTGTTGGATGAGCAACAGTTTGCAGGTGAAGAACAACCCTTAATCAGTGAAGAACATCCATTTGGAAGGGAAGAAAAAACCTTAATAAGTGACGAACAATCATTTGTGAAGGAAGAACAACAAGTGGCAGGGGACACTGTGACACAGGAAGAAGGTACGATCAAGAAAGAAATACCGTTTGAAAAGGAATGGATGGCAAAGGAGCAGCCGCTTCCTCTTTTCAAAAATTTGCCCAATTTAACAGGCAAGAGGCTGACAACAGATTTATATGATGAACAAGGGAAACTCCTGCTTGCGAAAGGGGACGTTATTACAGCCGAAGTTATGGAGCAAGTAAAGCAGCTTGGCAGAAACAAGCTTTTTGAATTAACGTTGAAACTTGCTGAGTAAAAGAGGCGAAGGAGTGAGGGAGGAGGATGGAGCGGAAATGCTCCAGCGAATACATAACTTACGATTTTTGTTTGCTTTTTTGCTGATAGCGACACCTGCTCTCTTGTTTAGCGGAGGAGCCTTTTATTTATCAGGGGGATGGAAAAGTAAGCCGAAGGCGGAAACATTTTCCCCAGGAATCACGATCGCGGGAGTTGATATTAGCGGTCTTACGTTTACGGAAGCTGAGGCAAAGCTGAATAGCTTCTTGCAAACAAGGGCAGGGGGATCGCTTCAGGTAACGATAGACGGAAAATCCTTTCCTGTTTTATTAAAGGATATCAACGTCAAGTATGATGTGCCTGGCTCGCTTTTGGAAGCCCGCAAAGCATCTGAGGAACGGTCAGGCATATGGGGCATGTGGAAGCGATGGCGCGGGACAGCGCCTTCACCTGAATTGCCTTTGCGCGTAACGTTTAATCGGGAAAAATTGACGGACATGATCACGGAGATTGCGAAAAATGTAGACCGACCGGCCGTACCTGCTACGGCGAAAGTGTCCGAAACAAAAATTACGATTGTCCCGGAAGTAGAGGGATATAAAGTGGATGTGCCGCAGACGGTTTCTGCGATTGATGATGAATTGCAAAGGCAAAGCCGGCATTTGCGCGTTCCGCTTGTCGTAGAAAAAGATATACCCAAGATAACAAAAGAAACTGTAAAAGATATTAAAGTAATGCTGGCTGAGTATAGCACCACCATTTCCCCTTCCGTACCTAATCGTCTTTTGAATGCGGAGCAGGCTGTTCGGCTCATTAATGGAACCGTACTGTTGCCGGATCAAACCTTCTCTTTTTACCAAACAGCAGGTCCTTATACAGAAGGAAAAGGGTATTTATCTGTTCCCATTCTTAAGGATGAAAACGTGCAAGACGGTGTTGCGGGAGGAGCGGTGCAAGTTGCGTCTACTTTATATATTGCAGCGGTCAAGAGCGGTCTGCCGATCATCGAACGACACAATAATGTGCGCCCGGTTGAGTTTATTCCGGCAGGATATGATGCTTTTGTCAGAGGGAAAGAATTTGATTTGCGCTTTGTGAATCGGATGAAGCAACCGATTTACATTCATGCAGAAATTAAAAACCGGCAGCTTAGGATTGCTATTTTTGGAGCCAAGCCGGTTCCTCCTGTTACCATTGAGGCAAAAGAAGAGGAGCAGATCGCTCCGGAAACGATTGTTCGCAGCGATAATACGCTACCTCCAAGAGCAGAAAAAATCATTCGACGCGGTAAAGCAGGGCTCAGGGTTAAAGTGTTTGTTTCCTGTTATAAAGAGGATGGAAGCCTAAAGACTGAGCTATTGTCGGATGATTATTATAGGCCGTTGCACAACATCGTAGCATTTGGCCCGGTTTATGAGGGAATGGCGCTTGAAACGGAGCAAGCAGACAAGAAGAACACAGCGGAAAGGCAGGATACCGCCAGTTCTTCAGCAGGCGAGCAAAAGAATAAAACTGAAAAGCCGAATGGTCAGAATAAAGAGCAGTCGGAACAGCAGGGGAACGTTTATATTTTGGATTAAATGCAGGAGGGAGGAACTTGGAGAAAAAGCGGCTGGGCGATATTTTGATTGAAATGCGGATCATTTCCGAAGCGCAGTTGCAAGAGGCGCTAGAAGAACAGAAAAATACAAAGATGAAATTAGGCGATGTTCTTCTAAAAAAGGGATTCATAAATGAGCAGCAGCTTATCGAAATTCTTGAGTTTCAACTTGGTATTCCCCATGTGAGTCTTTATCGTTATAAGTTAGAACCGGCCTTATCAGGCCTATTATCTGAAGAAATCGCAAGGCGTTATCAGGTCGTTCCTTTAAAACGCGACGGAGATCAACTGACCGTGGCTATGGTTGATCCGCTCGACTATTTTGCGATTGACGAAATGCGGATCAGCACCGGCTGCATGATTGTTCCTGTCATTGCCACAAAAGAAGAGGTACAGCGTGCCATCAGCCGAATATATGGCATGCAGGATTCGGTAAAAGAGCTGATGGATGATATAAGCGGCCATATGACGGTAGAAGAAGAAGAATTATCGGCCGAAGATTCTCCGATCGTCAGACTCGTTACTCAGATGTTTGAACAGGCGATACAGTTACGGGCGAGCGACATCCATATTGATCCTCAGGAGGAGGGGATCAAAATCCGCTACCGGATTGATGGCGTGATGCGGACGGAGCGCATGCTCCCACGTCATATGATGGGCATTTTGACTGCGCGAATTAAAATTATGTCCAACCTTAATATTGCGGAGCGCCGCTTGCCTCAGGATGGCAGAATCGAAATGCACGTAGGGCTTAAGGCGATTGATGTACGGGTATCCACGCTTCCGACGGTGTACGGGGAGAAAATTGTGATGCGTTTGTTGGATACGACAACCGCGTTGCTTGAACTGGATAAGCTTGGACTTACGAAGCGTAATTTGGCTGTTTTTCGCGATCTGATCAGCCGCCCAAATGGGATCTTGCTTGTAACCGGACCGACGGGCAGCGGAAAATCATCCACCCTTTATGCGGCGCTTAATCACTTGAATAATGATACGGTTAATATTATTACCGTTGAAGATCCGGTTGAGTACCAGTTGGAAGGAATTAATCAGGTACAAGTAAATACGAGTATCGGTATGACGTTTGCCTCCGCTTTGCGGTCGATTCTTCGTCAAGACCCTGACATCATTATGGTTGGTGAGATTCGCGATACGGAAACAGCTGAAATTGCTATCAGGGCGGCGTTGACCGGGCATCTTGTACTCAGTACGCTTCACACGAATGATGCGGTTAGCAGCATTACCCGTTTGGTTGATATGGGAATTCCTCCATTTCTTATTGCTTCTTCTATAAATGGTATCCTTGCGCAGCGGCTTGTACGCCGGGTGTGTCCGCATTGCAAACAAAGCTATACGCCGCGGGAAGATGAAAAAGAGGTGTTTGCTAGACGGGGGTTAACCATCGAACAGCTGTGGCGTGGAACAGGTTGCGGCAGCTGTAATTCCAGCGGGTACCGGGGACGGCTCGCCATTCATGAAGTTTTCCGAATGGATGATACGTTGCGCCGGATGATCGTGCGGCAAATGCCGGCGTCAGAATACAAAAAATACGCGTTGCAGCATGGCATGATTTTGCTGTTTGATGACGGGCTGCTGAAAGTCAAGCAGGGATTAACGACGCTTGAAGAGCTGTATCGCATTACGACGCGGGAATAGCAAGATGGTATAAGGGGTGATAGGGATGTCCGCAATTGATATTGCGAAGTTATTGCGATACGCCTTTGAAAAAAGAGCCTCCGATTTACATATTACTGCCGGATCCGCTCCGATCTTTCGCATGGATGGCGAATTGTACAGACTTGATATGGAGCCATTAATGCCGTCGGCTACGGAAGCGATCGCTAGAGAGGTAATGGGCGAGGAGCTTTTTACCCGGTTTAAGGAAAAGGGAGAAGCTGACTTTTCTTATGGTTTACCGGGAGTTTCCCGGTTTCGCGTGAATGCGTACCATCAGCGGAAAAGCGTCGGTCTTGTCTTCCGGGTCATTCCGACGCAAATTCCAACGCTAGAATCGCTAAACATGCCGAAAGTTTTAGAAAAGCTTTGTCATAAACCGCAGGGGCTGATTATTGTAACCGGGCCGACAGGCAGCGGGAAATCGACGACGCTGGCGGCGATGATCGATTATATCAACCGCACGATGCGCAAACATATTATTACATTGGAAGACCCTATTGAATATTTACACCGGCATAAGCTCTCGATTATTAATCAGCGGGAGATCGGCTTTGATACTGCTGATTTTGCCACAGGTCTTCGCGCCTCGCTCCGTCAAGACCCGGATGTTATTCTGGTGGGCGAGATGCGCGATCTGGAAACGATCAGTACGGCGATCACCGCAGCTGAAACCGGGCACCTGGTGTTTGCTACACTGCATACACCGGACGCACCGCAGACGATCGATCGCATTATTGACGTGTTTCCTGGCAACCAGCAGACGCAGATGCGCATTCAGTTGTCTTCCGTTTTGCTTAGCGTAATTTCACAGAGGCTGTTTGCCAAGATTGGCGGCGGACGTATCGCGGCAACGGAAATTTTGATTAATACACCCGCAGTCAGCAATTTAATTCGGATGGAAAAAGTGCATCAGATTCGCAGCATGATGCAGACGGGACGCGATTTTGGTATGCATACGCTGGAGATGTCTATTAAAGATTTGATCACAAGGGGCATTATTATGAAAGAGTCGGCACAGAACTATATGAATGAAAAGGTGCTGGAGTAGATGACAACGTTCGCTTATGAAGCAAGGGAACGTGGTGGCAAAAAGAAAAAGGGGACGATTACTGCGGCGACCCAAAGTGCGGCCATTGCCGAACTCAAAAAGCGTGGCCTGATTGTGCTGGCTGTGAAAGAAGAGAAAAAAACGATTTTGCATAAAGAGATTACGTTTGGCCGTCCTGTAAAAAATCGTGATTTTGTCGTGTTTTTGCGGCAATTTGCGACCCTCATCCGCGCTGGCGTCGGATTGGTGGATTCGCTGCATACGCTGGCTGCCCAAACGGAAAATAAGCAATTTCGGAAAGCATTAGAAGACATTAAATCGGATATTCGCAATGGGATTCAATTGTCCGAGGCGGCGGCGAAACACTCAAAAATTTTTGAGCCATTGTTTTTGAGCATGGTAAAAGCCGGTGAAGCCTCCGGAAATATGGAAGTCATTCTGGAGCGTTTGGCGCTGTTTTATGAGAAGTCTCATTATACGAAGGAAAAAGTAAAATCAGCGATGACATACCCGCTCGTCCTGCTTGTGCTGGCGATAGGGGTTACCGTTTATTTGCTTACAAGCGTCGTTCCTACTTTTGTTGGGATGTTTCAAAGCTTGAATGCTGAGTTGCCTGCGATTACGAAGTTCGTGCTGGCAGTAAGCAATAGTTTAGTGCATTATTGGTACATTTATACTATTACCATGCTTTTATTATCCATTTTTTCTCTTATTTTAGTAAAAATGGAATATGGGCAGAAAGTCACAAGTTATCTCAAGTTGAAAGTCCCTATTTTTGGTTCATTATACCAGAAGGGGTTGCTGGCCCGAATGAGCCGTACGTTGAGTACGCTTTTTTCTAGTTCGGTGCCCATTTTGCAAGCTTTAACAATCGTGGAGGAGGTGATGCATAATCAAATCATAGGCAAGGCGTTAGCAGACGCGAAAGAGAGTTTGCGGCAGGGACGGCCTTTGTCCGAACCGCTGAAAGAGTCGTGGGTGTTTCCACCGCTCGTTACGCGGATGATCGCCATCGGTGAAGAGACGGGGGCGCTGGAGACGATGCTTGACAAGGTCGCGGACTTTTACGAGGCCGAAGTGGAAAATACGGTGGACAAAGTGAAGGCGTTGATTGAACCGATTATGATTGTTGTCCTTGCCGTACTCATCGGAACCATTGTCATATCGATTATGGTTCCAATGTTTGAAATGTATTCACATATTAAGTAAAAGAAAAGAGGGAGAGGAAAACACATGCTGAATCAAATGAAAAAAGTGTGGAAAGAGCAACGCGGTTTAACATTGATTGAATTGCTCGCAGTTGTTGTTATTCTTGGTATTATTGCGGCCATTGCCGTACCAGCGATTGGAAACATTATTGAAAATCAGAAATTAAAGACGCATAAGGCGAATGCGATTATGGTACTTGATGCAGCAAAATTATATTATTTGGATAATCCTGAGGAAGTAAGCAAAGATGTGGATTTGAAAACATTAGCTGAAGCTAATGCAAATAATGGTAAAAAATATCTTGATGCTATACCTATAAATCCAGAAACGAACCAACCTTATACTAATGGTACAATTAAGTATAATAACGGTGATCTTATGATAACGTTAGAAGGAGCTAAATTAGGAAAAGATAAAAAAGAGATTAAAGACATGACTCGACAAGACATATTAAAGGACGGTAATAAATAGGCATATATCATGAATTTCCAAGGCTTCCGCACGCACAAAAGCGCGGAGCCTTGTTTTTTCCAAAATACGTGGATCATGAAGAAAGGAGCACTATGGATTTCGCTATTCTTTTGCTCGTTTTTCTTTTCGGTCTTCTTTTCGGTTCATTTTTCAATGTCGTCGGGTTGCGGGTGCCGCAAGAACAATCGCTGCTTGCTCCGCCGTCACATTGCCCGACATGTAAAAAACAGCTCAAACCGATCGATCTAATTCCGATTCTCTCTTATTTGATTGCGCGCGGAAAATGCAGGTATTGCCGCGCCCCGATTTCTTCGGTATACCCGCTGATCGAGCTGGCAACCGGAATTTTATTCGCTGCGGTGTACGCTGTATATGATTTTACTCCAGTAGCGTGGCTCTATTTGTTATTTATCTCTTTGCTGGTGATCATTACAGTTTCAGACCTGGCATACCGGATCATTCCGGATAAAGTACTGCTGCCATTTTTTCTCGTGTTTCTTGTGCTTCGTTTCTTTATTCATCCGGACGAAACGTATCTTTCGCATTTGATCGGCATGGTGCTCGGGTTTACCATTTTCTATATAATTGCGATTGTTTCAGGAAACGGCATCGGAGGCGGGGATATTAAGTTGTTTGCTGTTGTTGGCCTTTTCCTCGGCTACCCTTTGCTTCTGTTGACGATTCTTCTTTCTACCTTTTTCGGGGCGTTCTATGGGGTATTGCTGATGATATTTCGGGGAGCCGGGCGAAAGACGAAAGTGCCGTTCGGGCCGTTCATTGCGCTGGGCGCGTTGCTTGCTTTGTTCAAAGGCTATGATCTGATTGCGTGGTATTTCAGTTTTTTTTACTAATGCATGGATACAAAAAGACGGAAGAGGGATTGCTGTGAAACGAACGTTACCGAGGATAACATTCCCCAGATTTTCGCTCAAAGATTTCAAAGTCCCTTCTTATTTATTGCGGAAAAAGTCCGGCCATATCGGGATGGTGCTGGAAGATAGAGGATTGCGGTATGCGGAAGTACACCATGATGCCCAGACGATTCATATTAAAAAAGCCGGCTTTTTTGAACTGGATAGCGGTTTAATTGAACGGGGCAAGCTGATTGACTGTGCGCGCATCGAAAGTGAATTGAGCACAAAGGTACAGGAAGAAGGACTAAAAGGAAAAAAAGCAATCATTTCGCTTCCAAGCTCTTCTGTTTTTATCCGGAAAGTTCTCTTGCCACCCGTTCCGGAAAAAGAAGTGCGGATGTTGTTGGAAGTGGAGCTGGAGTCCACGGTTCATGTTCCGTTCCAGCGCCCGTACTTTGATTATTACAAATTGGAACAAGCGCCAAACGGTGAAGCGGAAGAAGAGCAGGAACAGTATTGGGTTGTTGCTGCACCGGGAGATTTAGTCGATCAATATATTGAACTGTTTTCCGTATTGCGTATCGAACTCGTTGCGGCAGAAATCGAGCCGCTGGCGCTATATCGTGTCCTTGCTAAATACCGGGCTGAGGAAGAAGAATTTATCATTGTACAGCTTGGGCTTCACTCGGTCAATGTTTTCTTTTTCAAAGGTGACATTCCGGAGTTTGTTCGCAACATCCCGATTGACTTAACAAACTATAACATTACATTAGATGAAAGAGGCATGCAGTCTTATTCTCTCATTCAATATATGGAAGATAGAGGGATGTTTGACGGATTTGCGAGGGATTTAATACGAGAACTGGAACGTGTGCTTACGTTTTATGAATTTAATATGAAAAAAGATGGTACACGCATTAGCAAGATGTATCTTACCGGTGATTTTCCAAATATCGAAAAAATAATTTCTATTTTACAGGAAAATATTAAGCATGCGGAGGTTACGCGGTTTCCTGCCGAGCATATTTTCCATCCTTTTACCGGGCAGGATGAAGTTCAAGCGTATATGGCTCCGATTGGTTTAGCGATGAGAGGGTAGCGGAAATGGTAGATATTAATCTTCTTCCCCGAAAAAAAACGAGCGTTTCTCGCATGGTTGTTGTGTTTAGCATAATCGGTGTTTTTTGGCTGTTAGCAGCCGGATATTTAGGGATGTTATATGTGACAGGCAAGAAAGAAACGGCCAGCATGCAGGCGGAGATAGAAAGGATTGAAAAGCAATTGAGCGCTATGCAACAACGGCAGGGACAAGCTGTGACGGTTGACGATTATCTGGATTTGTCTAATAAGCTGCAACATGTATTCTATCCGACAACTCTGCTGCTCGATGAACTGGCTTCCCAATTGCCTGAACAAGGAAAAGTAATGTCTCTTTCCTATAATATGGACGGAAAAATCGAAGTAGAAGGCCGTTTTGAACAGTATGAGGATATCGCGGCGTATTTATATAATGTGCAACAGTTACCGCGCGTTATGAAGGCGGATGTTAAAAGGATTACAATAGTTAAGACGGAATGGATTGGACCTAGAGATGAGAAAGGCAACCCGCTTTCCCTCTCGCTGCGACTTATGGGCGGCAAAATTCTCCCTTATTATCAGGCCCGATTTGAATTCATTACTCAGACGATAGATGAAAAAAATTTCCGCAAAAACACTTCGCCTAACAAGCAAAGCGGAGCGACTAAACAGGCAGGAGAGAGGGAGTAGAAAATGGAGGAAAAGCAGCGTCAATATGTTTTGCTTGGATTGGCTCTATTATTTTTGATGCTAGCTGTGTTCTATTATTTGTATGTTATGCCGGTACTAAATCAAAAGCGGGAGGCGGAGATACAGCTGCAACAGAAGAAAGCAGAGCTTGAACTGGCCACAAAGCAAAAGAAAGAAGCAGATACGCGCCCACCGCAGGAGAAATTGCGGCAGATCGCTGAACTGTTTCCGGTAAAATCTTACGATGAGCAGCTGGTTAAAGAGTTTGGAAAGTTGCAGTCTATTAGCAAGATAGCGATAGAGGATGCGTCGTTTGAGGAAAATAAAGAGATAAACGCGGCGGATCTGGCAAAAGAAATTGTCTCTGAAGAAGTCGAAGAGAAGACGGCTGATATACCGAAAGAACAAGCGCCAAAAGTTACGCGTGCGGAGCTTGAGAAGTATTTGCCCCATTCTTCGATTCGGAATATGAAAATTAAGCTGAGCATAAAAGGGGAATATAAAGACGTTTACAGGTTTGTTACTGAGATTCAGCAGATGTCCAGGTATTTGCGTGTAGATAAGCTTATGTTTAAACAGAAACAAGAGGATGATTTCAAAATTCCAAAAGAAAAGGGGATTGAAGCTAACTTAGAGCTAACTGGATATTACGCGCCGCAGTATGCATCGCTTCTGGACAAACTTCCTTCTGTTCATACAGACCCGCCGTCGGGTAAATGGGACCCGACACAATATCCAGTTATTGAAAAAGAAGATGTACAACCCCATTCATAATGTAAGAGCCTGCCTCATATGGATAAAGTAACGATACTTATCCAAGAGAGGGAGAGGCTTCACATGAAGAAAAGACCGGACTATACGATTCGCATAAGGCCACGGGAAGAGCTGTCCCGATCGGAGGTGAAGGCGTCTGCTGCGTCGCGCCCGAAAATCAAGCTAAATTGTTCGCCTGTTTCTGTTATTCCAGCGAAAGCGGAGGAGCAGAACGAACCGTTATCTCCGCCTGTAGCTGCCGCAGTAACAGAGAGCATGATGAATCATAAGGAAATAGAAGAAGTAGAAAGTATAGGTTTTCGTGCGCCCATTACACCGTTATTCGGACACAAAAAGCGCTCAGGTCGTTCTTTCAAGCCGCCGCGGAATTTTTTTCAACTGTCCGCAGTTGTCGGAGGCGCTGTATCCGTCGGGCTTTTGTTCGGCTATGTTATCTTGCACACATTTACGACCGGGTCGACGCCAACCGTAGAAGATATGACAAAGCCGTCTGTAGCTTTGACACAGAAAGGGGAAAACAGAGCAGCAGGGCGGACAAGCACAGAAATAGGCACGCAAGCTTCCGTGCAAGGGCAGTCGGCCGTGCCCAAGAGAAAATCCTTAACGCTCACACTTCCGGTTATGTCCTTGTATATGGTGCAGGGGGGCGTGTTTAGCACCAGGGCGGGAGCGGAACAGGAAGCCGCCGCTTTGCGGGAGAAAGGTTGGCCGGTGCATATGGTGGAAGAAGCGGGCAAACAAATGCTGTTTCTCGGAGTTAGCGCTTTGCGGGATGATGCGCTTGCGCTTGCCCAAGTGTATCGCGCGGACAAGCAGGAGGTTTATATTAAAGAGAAGAGTCTGCCTGCGGGAACAATAACGGTTGCGGTACCGGAGGAGCTAACATCCTCAACGATGGAAGAAATCAAGCGTTTTGGTCAGACACAGGCGGATTTGTTTCAGAATGTGTCGCTCCTTACCGGAGAAGGATTTAAGACAGGAAAAATCGAGCAGGCCGCCATTCAAAAAATGATGGCCAAACACCGGGAGTTGTTGCAGCAGGGAAGAAGCTTGACAACCGTACTTGCTGAGCAACAGAAAACATTATTGCAAAGTGCTTTAAATGAAATGACGACCGCCGTCACCACATTGCAGCAGTTCTCATCCCAGCCGAACAGGACATATTTATGGCAGGCAGAGGAAAAAATATTACGGTTTATCGCTTTTTATAAGCAATGGCAGGAAGCGATGGCAACACCGGCCGCATCTTCTTCTCCCTTTTAGAAAAGAACAGGATTTTATTTCCTGTTCTGTTTGTTTTTACATGACTAAACGTTTCGCTTTTCGTTATTGTGCTGCTTAAAGGTCTTTGCTAAACTTAATATGATATAAGTCGATAAGGAAGAAGAAGCATATCTTTACAGTACCCAAGTAGGAGCAGGTGAATCACTTTGGCAAAAACAAACCAGCCTTCCATTGTTCTCGCGTCGGCGTCTGCTCGGCGCAAAGAATTGCTGGCCGGATTGGGCCTTACGTTTATCGTGCAGCCGAGCGTGGCGAGCGAAGTGGTGGAGGAAGAAGTATCCCCTGAGGAGTACGTGACCATTCTTGCACAGCGCAAGGCTAGAGATGTGGCATTTTCGCTTGCGGACAATGAGAATGAATCGTTTCTCGTCATCGGTTCCGACACCATAGTGGTATTGGACGATACCATTCTGGGTAAGCCCGGACATGAAGAAGAAGCGTTCCGTATGCTGTCAAGCCTGCAGGGAAGGACGCATACGGTTTATACTGGCGTCTGTATTGTCGAAACGGCGACAGGCAGAGAGAAAAGCGGATACCGGGCTACGAAAGTTACCATGCGGAAGCTAACACCGGATAAGATTCGCCGCTACATCGCTACCGGCGAGCCGATGGATAAAGCGGGCGCGTACGGTATTCAAGGGTATGGAGCGATGCTTGTATCCCATCTTGAGGGAGATTATTTTTCTGTAGTCGGACTTCCAGTCGCATTGGTTAGTGACTTTCTGGAAGAATTTGGTGTAAAATTACTATAGGCGTCCGCCTATGCCGGATATGCCTATGGGGATGCACCATTAGGAAGGCAGCAGGAATGGCCCCGTATTTTTACGAATGGGGGAGTCCATATGCAACAGAGGGACATGCTGTCTCAAGACTATTATCCTATGCTGAAAAATATGCCGGAATCAGACAGGCCGCGGGAACGGATGATGCGGGTAGGGCCAGGTGCGCTTTCTGACGCGGAATTGCTGGCCCTGCTCTTGCGCACCGGGTCTGCGGAAGAGTCGGTGATGTCGCTTGCCTGCCGGGTATTAAACCGGTTTGAAGGGGTGCGTGGTTTAAAATCGGCTTCGTTCGAAGAACTGATCGCGATGAAGGGAATCGGTCCGGCAAAAGCTTTGCTGATTATGGCTGGTCTTGAGCTGGGAAAACGCATGAGCACTGCCCTTCCGTCCGACCGTTTTGCCATTCGTTCGCCGAAAGACGTCGCCGATGTTATGATGGAAGAGTTGCGTTATCACACACAAGAACATTTTGTCTGCTTGTACCTCAATACAAAGAATCACATTATCGGCAGAGAAACAATTTTTATTGGAAGCTTGAATTCATCCATTGTTCACCCACGTGAAGTCTACAAAGAAGCGATTCGCCGCAGCAGTGCCTCCGTGATTTGTCTTCATAATCATCCAAGTGGTGATCCCGCACCGAGCCGGGAAGATATTGACGTAACGCGTCGTCTTCAAGAAGCGGGGCGTATTCTTGGCATTGAATTGCTTGATCACGTTATTATTGGTGATGGACGATTTTACAGTATGAAAGAGAAGGGGCATTTAGCATAATGCTATCCTTTTCCTTATTGAAAAAGTATAGGGTTTCAGTATAATTTTATAGTTGTTGTCGCAAGATTACATATGCGCTTAACATGAAGGGAGAAATTACACCGATGTTTGGTAGCTTTAATAGAGATATGGGTATTGACCTTGGTACGGCCAATACGCTTGTATATGCGAAGTCGAAAGGAATTGTTGTTCGTGAACCATCTGTTGTCGCGCTGCGCACAGATACCGGGAGTATTGAAGCGGTAGGGAATTCAGCCAAAAGCATGATCGGTAGAACGCCGGGCAATATTGTGGCGGTTCGTCCTATGAAAGACGGTGTTATTGCCGATTTTGAAACGACGGCTACGATGTTGCGCTACTTTATTGAGCAGGCGCAGAAAAACCGTGGCCTGTTTTCGCGCAAGCCGAATGTGATGGTATGCGTTCCTTCCGGTATTACTGCGGTAGAAAAACGCGCAGTAGAAGACGCGACAAAGCTTGCAGGTGCGCGTGAAGCGTTTACGATTGAGGAGCCGTTTGCTGCGGCTATTGGCGCAGATCTTCCTGTATGGGAACCGACCGGAAGCATGGTTGTTGATATCGGCGGCGGTACGACAGAAGTAGCGATCATTTCGCTGGGCGGAATTGTGACAAGCAAATCCATCCGTGTTGCTGGCGATGAAATGGATGAAGCAATTATCCAATATATTAAGAAGAAATATAATTTGATGATCGGGGAGCGGACAGCGGAAACGCTGAAGATGGAAATCGGTTCCGCCATTCCGCCAGAGCAGCCGGAAAAAATGGATATTCGTGGCCGCGATTTGATTTCTGGTTTGCCGAAGACAATCGAAATTACAGCTGAGGAAATTGCTGAAGCGCTGAGTGAGACCGTGACAAGCATTGTGGACGCGGTGAAAATTACCCTGGAGAAAAGCCCGCCGGAGCTGGCGGCCGATATTATGGATCGCGGTATTGTACTGACTGGCGGTGGCGCGCTGTTGCGCAATCTGGATAAACTTCTGGCGGAAGAGACAGGTATGCCTGTGCTTGTAGCGGAAAATGCTCTTGATTGCGTGGCAATTGGTACAGGCCGTGCGCTTGAAAATCTTCATTTATTTAAATCAAAATCTGGCATCACGATGCGTTCCAGCCGCAAGTAAGCAGGTGTTGAGGAGTGTCCAGTTTCTTTGGCAATAAGCGGTTAATTGCGATACTCATGGGGTTGATTGTGCTGATTGTGGTGATGGGTGCTACGTTAAAGGAGCGCCCTTTTCCCACATGGCCGGAACGGTTGGTGAAAGACTCCGTTTCATTTGTTCAGGGACTCTTTTACAAGCCGACCATGCTTGTTTCCGGTTTTTTTCAAGATGTTAGGGACATTTATAACGTATACGAAGAGAACAAGGCATTGAAAGCGGAACTGGATAAGCACGCGAAGCTGAAGGGGGAAGTGGAAGAACTTCGCCGCGAAAATGCCCGCTTGCGTTCCATGATTAATATTAAAGATGACAAACTGAGAGGGTATAAGTGGTATGCGGCCGATGTCATCGCACGTACACCAGATCGCTGGAACAACACGCTGATTATCAGCAAAGGAAAAAACGATGGTATCGAACCGGATATGGCCGTCATATCGTCACAGGGCGCGCTTATCGGGCGCATCAAGAACGTCTCCCATTTTTCTTCGCAGGTTGAATTGTTGATGGATATCGAACAGGCAAATCACATTTCAGCAGTGATTCAAGGGAGTCAGGCGATTTACGGAGTCATCGAGAGCTATGACTTAGAAAAGCATGAACTTATCATGCGTAAAATTCCAAAAACAAAAGATTTGAAGATTGTGCCGGGTCAATACGTGACCACTTCCGGTATGGGAGGCGTGATGCCACCGGGCTTAGTTATCGGACGTGTAAGTTCCGTCGAGGAGGGAGATTACGGATTAACACAGACCGCGCGCATCACTCCGTTGGCGAATTTCTATCAGATTGAACAGGTGTTCGTGGTTAAGCGCGATTTTGTCGCCAAGCCGGAATCGATAGAGCAGGAAAAAGAACAACGTGCGAAGAAGGCTAACAAGTAACGGAACCTTTAGAAAGGCAGGGCTTGGCAAGTGAGAATTGGCGCAATATCCGTTGTCATGTTTTTTCTGTTTTTAATTGAAGGTACGATTGCCCAGGTGTTCGCTTCGGAAGTATGGGATCTTCCTTGGCTTATCGTCCCTCGTTTCGTTTTGGTGGGGGTCGTGTTTATCGGGTTATATGGAGGCAGAAGAAGGGGATTTTTTTTCGGCCTGTGTTTCGGACTCCTTTATGATATTGTTTATGCTCAGGTTATTGGTGTGTACGCGTTTTCAACAGCGCTTTTGGGATATCTGGCTGGACTTGCGACCCGGTATTTTCACCAGAATTGGTTGCTTGTGTTCTTTACTGTGCTGCTCGTTATTTTTGTAAACGAGTTGCTTGTATATGAGATTTATCATTTATTTAATATAGTCTACATGAGCTGGATTCATTTATTCACGAAAGAGATAATCCCCACCGTTATTGTTAATGCGCTGTATGCTGTACTCATTTTCCGACCGATGAGCAAGCTGCTTAAGCAATCGCGGATCGAGGAGCTTACGTAAGCATTGTGCAGGAGACCTTCGCTTTCGTAGCGAATAATAAGGATATGGGGTGGATCTTTGGCTATGACGAAAATAAAACAAAAAGTGATGATCAAAGGAACCAAAGAGGGCCTCGTGTTTCACATGGATGACACCTGTTCGTTTGACAGTCTGCTTCAAGAATTACGAGAGAAAGTCGAGAACAGCCATCAGCGGATTTTGACCGGCCCTACCGTTGGGATTACGGTTAAGTTGGGGATGCGCTATGTGTCGGAAGAACAGGAGCAGCAGATTCGGGACATTCTCAGAATGCGCGGCAATCTAGTTGTGAAGGCGATTGAATCCGATGTAATTACAAAGGAAGAGGCATTGCGCGACAAATTGGCCTCCCAGGTACGAATTTATACGCGTACGGTACGTTCTGGACAGGTAATACGTCATGAAGGCGATTTATTGCTGATTGGTGATGTCAACCCCGGAGCGCTTGTCATGTGTACAGGAAATATTTTTGTACTTGGGTCGTTGCGCGGAACGGCGCATGCCGGATGCAACGGCAACAAGGAATCCGTAATTGCCGCGTTTGAAATGTTTCCCGCACAAATCCGTATCGCCGGGATCGTGAACCGTAATTCGGATGGAAGGGAGCCTGAAGAGCTGACTTGGATGGAATTTGCGTATGTTGCCGAGGAGCGTCTGGTGATCGAAAAAATGAATCAATTGCATAAAATCCGGCCTGAATTGGGTCGGTTTGTCATATAGGGGGGATCCTTATGGGTGAAGCCATTGTGATTACATCGGGAAAAGGCGGGGTCGGCAAAACGACGACAACGGCCAATATTGGCACGGCTTTGGCGCAGCTGGGCAAACGCGTTTGTCTGGTGGATACTGATATCGGATTGCGTAACCTTGATCTTGTGATGGGACTGGAGAACCGTATCATTTTTGATCTGGTGGATGTTGTGGAAGGAAATTGTAAGCTTCATCAGGCGATGATTAAAGATAAGCGTTTTGATGATTTATTATACTTGCTTCCCGCTGCCCAGACAAAAGATAAATCAGCGGTTACGCCCGAACAAGTAAAAGAACTTATCGACCAGCTCAAGGCGGATTTTGATTACGTGTTGATTGATTGCCCGGCAGGAATCGAACAAGGATTCAGAAATGCGGTCATCGGCGCCGATAAGGCAATTGTTGTCACAACACCTGAAGTTTCTTCTATTCGTGACGCGGATCGAGTCATTGGTTTATTAGAGAGGGAAAACCTGGAAGGCACCTATTTGATCGTAAACCGTATCCGGCCGCATATGACGCGTACAGGCGATATGATTGATGTAGATGACGTGGTTGCGATGCTGTCGATCGATCCGATCGGATATGTGCCGGATGACGAAGAAGTAATCAAGCATTTAAATTTAAAAGAGCCGGTCGCAATGAATCACGAAGCGAAAGCCGGACTTGCATACCGCAATATCGCGCGCCGCATTTTGGGCGATTCGGTGCCGTTTCTAAATATGGATGAGCCAGAAGGATTTTTCAAGAAAGTGAAGCGTTTATTCGGCATTAGATAAGGTGTGGTGCATGCATCGGAGGATGAAGCATGGATTTTGAAAAAAAATATATACGGAATTTGGATTGGCTCTTAATTTTGCTTCTGGTGTGCTTGGGAATCTTTAGTTTTATCGGGATTTCCGGCGCGACAACAACCGCCAATTACGAATGGAAGCAGGTAGTATGGTATGCCATTGGCTTTCTGATTCTGGCCACCGTTCTTTTGTTTGATTATCATTCATTCGGCAATCTTGCCTATGTGCTTTACGGTATTGGGCTGGTGCTTATTATTGGCGTACTGTTCACGCCCGAGAAGAGCGGTGCGCACAGCTGGTACCAGCTTGGTCTATTTGACTTTCAACCTTCCGAATTGATGAAGATTTTTACCATTCTCGCGGTTGCCAAATACATCTCCAAAAAGGATGAGCAGGAAGAGAAGATCGATAATCTAAAAGCGATGCTTCCGATTTTTCTGCTGATTGGCGTGCCGCTGTTGTTAATTCTTATTCAGCCGGATTTAGGAACATCGCTCGTATTTATCGGAATTTTGTTTTGCATGCTGATCGTGGCCGGTGTTCCTATGCGTTATTTCGTAATGCTTGGCCTTTTAGGCGCGATTTTTTTTGCTTCAATCGCTTATATTTTTATGTTTCATAAGGATTTCTTTTTTGACCATATTATGAAACCATATCAATGGAAGAGGATTGAGGTTTGGCTGGATCCTTATGACCCGAAATACAAGGATGACGGCTACCAGCTTAGACAGTCATTGACAGCTGTCGGCTCCGGACAGCTTCTGGGAAAAGGGATTAACCAAGGAACACAGGCACGCAACGGTTGGGTTCCGGTTGGGGAGAGCGACTTTGTGTTCACTGTAATCGCTGAGGAACTAGGTTTTATTGGCTCCAGCATTTTGATTTTTATTTATTTCTTCTTTATCTATCGGATGCTCCGCATCGCTATGGAAGCAAAAGATACATTCGGCATGTATGTCATTGCCGGGGTTATCGGAATGTATGTGTTTCAGATTTTCGAGAACATCGGGATGACGATTCAGCTGATGCCGATCACCGGACTTCCATTGCCGTTTATCAGTTATGGTGGAAGTTCGCTTGTGACGAACTTTTTTGTGATGGGGATTGTCCTCAGCATTGGAATGCGGCGGAAAAAATTGATGTTTGAATAAGTGCGAAGGGAAGCGCGCCTGTACATCCCGCGAAACGGACAGGCGCGCTTCCTTCTTTCTACAAGATTTAAGTGGGAATAGCCTTCCTTCCTCCCTCATACACTTGTACAAAAGGCAAAGGGAGCGAGGGGTGTGGAAGCATGGCGCGTTTTGATATGGATGGCATTAAGCGACGCAGGGAGGAAAGGCTTCGCCGTTTAAGAGAACAGATGGAAGATACGTATTCTTCTTATTTTTTTGAGGATAGTGGCGAGTTGCCGCCGGTGTATAAAGAACCTATATATCGCCAGCGGGAGTGGGAAGAGCCGTGGGAGCGCTATGGGCACAAGGAAAGCAGTTCACGTTCTATGTTAAGCTTTGGAATGTCTCACAAAACAGTGAAACGGAGAGACAAATTATTTATTAAAATTATAGCGTCGTTTTTTTTGCTTAGTTTGGCGTATGTCATTAACAATGTTTCTTTTCCGGGAGCTGAGAAATACCGGACAGTAATGAATGAGGTTATGCACCGTTCGTATGATTTCGCCGGTATGTCGGCCTGGTATGAAAAGAATTTCGGCTCTGTGCCCACCTTGCTGCCAAATGTGGGCGGTCTTGGCAACGAAGTACAACCTGTGCTGCGAGCGCAGAATATGCTATTAAAAGCGCCTGCTTCGGGCAAAGTCGTACAGACGTTTGCCGAACAGGGGAGCGGGATTTATTTCACGCCAGGTGAAACTTCTATCCGTGCGGTCGATCAAGGATGGGTCACCTTCGTGGGCCAAAAAGAAGGGCTAGGCAACACGGTGATTATCCAGCATGCTAAAGGAATGGAAACATGGTACGCAGGGCTTGCGGAAGTGGAAGTAAAGCAAAATGATTGGGTGGAGATTCAACACACTATCGGAAAAGCGGCGAAAGAAGGACACTTGATTAATCCGGTATATTTCGCAGTGAAGAAAAATGGGCAATTCGTGAATCCACAGGATGTGGTTCATTTTGAATAATATCTCACTACATGTACACCCGCTGTTCTGGCTGATTATGCTCGGCGCGTTGCTTGTCGGTCAGTTTATGGAGGTCATTACGCTGTTTAGCATTGTGTTACTGCATGAATTGGGACATGTTACAGCCGCCCGCTGGTATGGATGGCGGGTTAAACGTATTGAATTGCTTCCGTTTGGTGGCGTGTTGGAGATCGAAGAGTGGGGAAATACGATGCCGGGGGCGGAATTCGTCGTAGCGCTGGCGGGCCCGCTTGTCAATGCGTTGCTCATCGTTTTCGGCTTGGCGATGATGCAGCTTGAAATATGGTCGTCTGTTTGGACGGCTTTTTTTGTGTACAGTAATTTGCTAATTGGTGGGTTTAATTTGCTTCCTATCTGGCCGCTTGATGGGGGGAGGGTAATGCAGACCGCTTTGAGTCTTGTTTTGCCTTACCGCCAGGCGATGCTATGGTCGATATATATAAGCGGCGCAGGGGCGGCCGGATTGATTGCGTGGAGTTTGTCTTTTGAACCATCGCCGCATTTGAACGGGTTGGCGGTGGCATTTTATCTGCTGTTTAGCGCGTGGATGGCGTATCGGCAGCGTCATGTTCAATTTATAAGGTTTTTGCTTGCACGAAAGACGCAATTAGAGGAAGGATTAGGCCCGGAAATAGAACGTTTAGTATCCGTACCACCTACGCTCACGCTCGCTCAGGCAGTAAAAAAAATCAAGCGCAATTCTTACCAATTTTTTATTGTGCACGGACGCTCGCTGCCTAGTTCTGGTACCGTATTTTCAGAAAAAGTGCTGCTTGCCTATTATTTTTCCGGACGATCACCCCATTGTGCAGTAGAGGAACTTTTGCGGTAAAATTGAGAAGAAAAGAAAGCGTAAGGAGGACAACTGTTGAAGCAAATAATCATCAACTGTACCGGCCGCGAAGCGAGAGTGGCCATGTTGGAAGGCGGTCGGTTGGTTGAATTATACATCGAACGGCCGGAAGGGCGACGGATCGTCGGCAACATTTATAAAGGACGGGTAGAAAATGTGTTGCCAGGCATGCAGGCGGCATTTATCGATATCGGTATGGAAAAAAATGCGTATTTATACGTAGCTGACTGTTTGCCACCGGAGACAGAGCCTGAGGAAGGGAAGAGGCCCTCCATTAATGAGCTGATTACGCAAGGCCAAGAGATTATCGTTCAAGTCAGTAAAGAAGCGTTTGGCACGAAAGGTGCTAAAGTAACAACACAGCTCTCTTTGCCTGGGCGCTACATTGTATATTTGCCGAATGTGACCTATATTGGGGTATCACGTCGCATACGCAAGGAAAAAGAACGCGAACGTCTACGCCGGATGGCACGCGAGATTCTGGGACCGAATGAGGGAATCATTATCCGGACGATGGCCGAGGGAATGAGTCGAGCTGAGCTGGAGGCGGACGTTTCATTTCTGAGAGCGTGTTGGGAACAGGTGTGGAGCGAGAAAAAGCATGTTCGCCCGCCCGCGCTCGTCTACCAAGACTTAGATCTTGTCTCCCGCGTGGTGCGCGATTTTGTAGATGAAGAAGTAGAAGAAATCATGATTGACAGTCGCCCGCGCTACGCGGAAGTTCGAGCATTGCTCGCCCGTTACCGGCCTGAGTGGGAGCAGAAAATTCGATTGTATACCGGGGCCGAGGAGATTTTTTCTTATTATGGCTTGGACGGGGAAATCGAACGGGCGCTGAGACGGAAAGTATGGCTAAAGAGCGGCGGTTATTTGGTCATTGATCAGACGGAAGCGATGACCGTTTTTGATGTAAATACCGGCAAGTATACAGGCAGTCATACCCTTGAGGAAACGGTTCTGAAGACCAACCTGGAAGCATGTCGTGAAATTGTCCGCCAGCTTCGTTTGCGCAACATTGGCGGCATTGTTATTATCGATTTCATTGACATGGAGAAAGAAGAAAATCGGCTCCAGGTGTTGGAGTGTATGGAAGGGGAATTGCGGAAAGACAAGACAAAGACACAAGTGCTTGGATTTACCCGCTTGGGGCTGCTTGAACTGACACGCAAAAAAGAGCGGCAAAATCTTGCTGATATCTTGCTGCGCGTGTGTCCTTGCTGCGAAGGAACAGGCAGAATCACAGCCGAAGAGACGCTTGCGAGTGCGCTGGAACGCGAACTCGCAAGCTTCAGTCACGATGACCGCGTGGAAGCGGTCTTGCTTGAAGTGCATCCCCATATCGCCCGCGTGTTTGTGGAACGGGACTATATAGAAGAATTGCGGAATAGCACGAGCATTGCTCTCTATATTGCGGAAAATTCTGCTCTTGATCAACAGCGGTATCGCATCCTGTTTGCGGGGAGTGAAGCAGAAGCGCGGAGACGCTTACAGAAACAGTGATAAACACTTCCTTCTCGCGGTGTTTAGGTTGCTTTTCTTGCAAGAATATGATAAGCTGTTTTTTGTTAACTGGTGTGCTTGACACCTCAAGCATACTACAACCGCTCGATTAAGGTTTGCAAGCCGGCGTATATGCGCCGCACCGGATATCGGCGAGTCTTAGTATATAGGGGAGGTGCAACGAATGTACGCAATTATCGAAACTGGCGGTAAGCAATACAAAGTAGAAAAAGGTACTGAACTGTACATCGAAAAGCTGGCAAACGCTGAGGGTGAGACAGTTACTTTCGACCGCGTATTGCTGGTGGCTGGCGATGGCGGTGTGAAAGTAGGCGCTCCGGTAGTGGAAGGTGCTACTGTTACTGCGAAAGTAGAACGTCACGGTAAAGGTAAGAAAATTATCGTGTACAAATACAAAGCAAAGAAAAACTACCGTCGTAAGCAAGGTCACCGTCAACCTTATACGAAGGTTGTTATCGAAGCGATCAACGCGTAATGATTACGGTGCAGGTGAAGCGCCGCGGCGATGACTCCATTGAAGAAATCAAGATTTCTGGACATGCCTATGCTGGGGAGCCTGGACATGATCTAGTATGTGCCGCCGTATCGGGCATTTCGCTTGGAGGAATCAACGCGGTTGAACTGTTGTTAAACATAGAGCTGCCAGTCAAACAGGGTGAAAGTGGTTTTCTACATGTGAAAGTACCGGACGACTACGCTCCGGAACTTCAAGAGAAAGTGCAGCTTTTGCTTGAGGGCATGATTGCCTCGTTGTATTCGGTAGCGTTAAGTAACGGCAAATATGTTCGGGTTATCGACAGATTGAAATAGTAAGGAGGTGTCCCTTATGTTAAGAATGGATCTGCAATTCTTCGCCTCGAAAAAAGGGGTAGGTAGTACCAAAAACGGCCGTGACTCTATCGCGAAGCGTTTGGGTGCCAAGCGTGCGGACGGTCAATTCGTAAAAGCCGGTAACATTCTGTACCGTCAACGTGGTACAAAAATTTATCCGGGTGCGAACGTAGGCCGCGGCGGTGACGATACGCTGTTCGCTCTGACTGATGGTATCGTGCGCTTCAAGCGTCTGGGCCGCGATCGCAAACAAGTGGTTGTTGAACCGGTAGCAAGCGAAGTGTAATAATCGTTTAAATAAAAAGACCGTTGACGTACGTCAACGGTCTTTTTTATCGTACCGAAGGGACACGAAACGGCCGTTTGGCTTTCTTTGAAGAAAAAGGACGAGCGGTAACGCCCGCAAGTTTTTCTTGACGTTTTGTTTTTTTGTTTTGCGGCACACTAGAAAAAAAAGAAAGGGTGCTGCTTATGTTTAGAAAAAATGGGGCAGAAGCACTTGTTGACACGCTGATTGAGTGGGGAGTTGACCACGTATATGGAATGCCTGGCGATTCGATTAATACGGTTATTGAGGCGTTTCGTCAGAAGAAGGATAAAATTAAGTTCATTCAGGTTCGCCATGAAGAAGCGGGGGCCCTGGCCGCCGCTTCCTATGCGAAACTTACCGGCAGGCTTGGCGTATGCCTTGCTGTTGCTGGGCCGGGTGCAATTCATTTGCTGAACGGTCTTTATGATGCCAAACTGGATCATGCACCGGTGCTGGCAATTACTGGACAGGTAATAACTGATTTATTGGGCCTTGATTATTTCCAAGAAGTGAATGTATCGCGTCTTTTTGATGATGTAGCCGTATATAACCAGATGATCGTTTCCCCGGGGCAAATTCCTTCAGTAGTAAATCAGGCGATTCGTACAGCATATGCGCGCAAAGGCGTGGCTGTTCTGACCATTCCAGGTGATGTGCCCGATATTGAATTAGACAGAAAAACGCGCTATACGTACGCCAAAGTGGACAGTGGAAATCTTGAGCCGCGTACGGAAGATATGGATGCCGCTTGCGAGGTTCTCAGCAAGGAAGGAAAAAAAGTCATTCTAGCGGGTAAAGGCGCACGGGGAGCACGTGAAGAACTGCTGGCATTCGCGGAAAGGCTTGGGGCGCCCATCGTGGTGACGCTTCCTGGAAAGGGCGTCGTACCGGATAAACACCCGTACTGCCTGGGAGGGCTTGGTCTAATTGGAACGAGAGCGGCGTACGATGCTATGCAAGAAGCAGATACGTTGTTTATGGTAGGTACTTCGTATCCGTTTACGGGATTTTTACCGGAGAAAGCGATGACCATCCAATTGGATACAGAACCTTGCCAAATCGGCAAGCGTTATCCGGTAGATATCGGTCTTATCGGGGAGGCAAAGCATACGCTTGCCCGATTGACAGAGCGAATTCCTTATCAGGAAAACAGGGAGTTTTTGGCTCGGTGCAAAGAAAAAATGGATAAATGGTGGGGGAAAATGGAGGAGCAGGAGAAAATCGAAAGCTCCTTGATCATGCCCCAGTATGTAGCACGAACACTGGAAGAGGTAGCGGAGGAGAACGCAGTGCTTTCGTGTGATGTCGGCAATGTAACAGTCTGGATGGCCCGCCATTTTCGGGTGACAAATCAATCGTTTATTACGTCCAGCTGGCTGGCTACGCTAGGATGCGGTCTGCCTGGCGCGATTGCCGCTCAGATTGCGTACCCGGAGCGCCAGGTATTCGCGATTTGTGGTGACGGGGGATTTGGCATGACGATGAACGATTTTGTCACAGCGATCAAATACAAGCTCCCGATTATTACTGTTGTATTTAATAATCATAAAATCGCCATGATTAAGTTCGAACAGGAAGCTATGGGCAATATTGAATACGCTACGAATTTGGTAAATCCGAATTTTGCAGCTTACGCAGAAGCGTGCGGTACGGTGGGATTCAGGGTGGAAAAGCGTGAGGAATTGTTGCCTGTTTTACAGAAAGCTGTCGCCGCCAGGCGTCCATGTATTGTTGACGTATTGGTGGAAGCAGACGAAGCACCGATGCCGCCGAAAATTACCTTTGGTCAGGCAGCAGGGTTTACCAAACATATGATAAAAGAATTTGTAGAGGAAGGACGCTTTACGTTACCACCTATACTTCGTGTGTAAAAGCCAGTTTTGCAGAATGAGGAAAACAGGTCGAAAATAAGCTTTTGCTTTTTGTACCTGTTTTCCCTATTTCTTATGACACGTCATGTCTTCTCTAGCCCTGGATGTGGTAAAATGTACAGAAAAGCCAAAGAGGGTGAACGCGGTATGAAGGAATTAATCGAAGTAATTAATCACCAACGGCATGACTGGCTTAATCATATTCAGGTCTTGCTCAGTTATTTGAAACTTGGGAAATATGATATGTGCGAGGAATACATACACCGCATCATTGCGGGGGCAAACAGGGACACGTTAGTCTCCCGCCTGGAATACCCTCCTGTTGTGGCTTATCTTCTCTCGTTTAACGCACTGCATTCCAATATGCGAATAGAAGTGGAAATTCCGGCTTCTTTTTCATTACTCAAGCTTAAAGAAGGAAATTGGCTGGGTGATTTTATTGTTTCTTTAGTAAAACTATATCAGCAACATGCCCTGTATAATGGCGGGGAAAGTAATACATTTCTGCTTACGTTGCATTACCAGGAAAGCGCTCTTAGAATTGTGGCAGATTTTGCGGGTGAACTTGATGTGAAAGGCATCGAAGCCGGGCTGAACGAGTTGTGTGCGCGGATGAGGGCATGTGGTGGCGAAGCATTGCTTATGCCTCATACAGCTTCAGAATCGGTTTTGGAGTGTGTCTTTCCTTTTGCCTAGGAGCGGAGAAGTTATTACGGAAAAGGTGGAATCAAGATGTTTGTAGATAGTGTAAAAGTATATGTTAAAGGAGGCGACGGCGGAAACGGTATCGTTGCTTTCCGCAGGGAAAAATACGTGCCGCAGGGCGGCCCAGCCGGCGGTGACGGCGGTCGTGGCGGTGACGTTGTGTTTGTTGTGGATGAGGGGTTGCGGACATTGGTGGATTTTCGCTATCAACGCCATTTTAAAGCGGCTAGGGGAGAGAATGGGCGACCAAAAGGCCAACATGGCGCGGGCGCAGAAGATTTGGTTGTTCGCGTGCCTCCGGGAACGACCGTTATTGATGATGATACCGGACAGGTTATTGCTGACCTGACAGTGAATGGTCAGCGCGCAGTGATTGCCAAAGGCGGCCGCGGTGGCCGCGGTAATATCCGGTTTGCGACGCCGGTGAACCCGGCGCCGGAAATTGCGGAGAACGGTGAACCCGGACAGGAACGTTATGTGCGTCTGGAGCTGAAAGTGCTAGCTGATGTTGGATTAGTAGGGTTTCCAAGTGTGGGTAAATCCACGCTTTTATCGGTCGTGTCGGCGGCGCGTCCCAAAATCGCGGCCTATCATTTTACGACGATTACGCCGAACTTGGGCGTGGTAGATATTGACGAGGAACGCAGTTTCGTAATGGCGGATTTGCCGGGACTGATTGAAGGCGCGCATGAAGGGGTTGGTCTGGGGCACCAGTTTTTGCGCCATGTTGAACGGACGCGGGTCATTGTTCACGTGATTGATATAGCAGGTTCTGAAGGCCGTGATCCGTATGAAGATTATATACAGATTAATGAAGAGTTGAAGTTGTATAATAAGAAACTGGAAGAGCGTCCGCAGATTATAGCCGCCAACAAAATGGATCTTCCGGGAGCGGAAGAGAATTTGCGGGAGTTTCGGAAGAAAGTCGGGGATGATATTCCAATTTATCCGATTTCAGCTGTGACCAAGCAAGGAGTGCGCGAGTTAATGTATAAGGTGGCCGATATGCTTGAGCATACTTCGAGGATACCGCTTATTGAGGATGTAGCAGACGAAGGGACAACGGTGGTGTATAAGGCGGAACAGGAACAGGAGCCGTTTACGGTTCGCCGCGAAAACGAGATTTTCGTGGTGGAAGGCGAGAAAATGGAGAAATTGGTGAAAATGACGAACTTAAATAGTCGGGATTCCATCCAGCGTTTTGCCCGTATGATGCGTAATATGGGCGTAGACGACGCGCTGCGCGAGAAGGGCGCGCAAAATGGTGATATTGTACGTATTGGCAAGTTTGAGTTTGAATTCGTGGAGTAAAAAGCAGGACGAAAAGTCTTGCTTTTTTTTATGGTGATGAGCGGCAACGCCCGCGAGTTTTTCTCATGTTTTTCCACTATGGACAGCGTTGAGAGAAAATATTTGAAAAATAAATGAATATCTCTTGTGAAATCAGAAAAAACAAAGTATAATGTCCACTATATATAAACATTTGTTTATTCTAGGAGGACGGAATGGGAAAACAGGAAGAACTGTTCTACTTAATCCGGGCCGATATTTTGCCTGAATCAATTATAAAAACAATAGAGGCAAAAAAGCTGCTCGATTCCGGAGAAGCGGAGACGGTCAATGAAGCGGTGGAGAGAGTGGGACTAAGCAGAAGCGCTTATTATAAATACAAAGATGGGATTTTTCCATTTAATTCTATGATGCGTGAAGTGATTATTACCGTATCACTTAATCTAGAGCATCGCGCAGGTGTGCTGTCCCAGGTATTGAAGTTTGTCGCCGAAAAGGGCGGCAACATCCTGACGATTAATCAGACGATTCCGCTACAGGGTATGGCCAATGTTGCGATGTCCATTGACACCGGGCAGTTGAACTTACCGACAACTGAGTTTCTTGACGAATTGAACGCGCTCGACGGCGTCAAGCGTGCAGTGATTGTCGGACGGGGATAAGCATTTTTTTCATTATATTATTATAAACAAACAAAAATATACACATGGAGGAGAGAGCAGGATGCGAAACAACACAGTAAAAGTAGGACTTATGGGGCTTGGAACTGTGGGTACGGGCGTCGTACGTATCGTACAGGGTCACCAGGAGGATTTGCAGAAACAGACGGGCTTAGCGATTGAAATCGCTAAGGTACTGGTGCAGGATCTTGAGAAAGAACGCAACTTGAAACTGGATAGACACATGATTACAACCGATGCTTCTGAACTGTTTGACAACCCGGACATCGATGTGATTATCGAAGTGATTGGCGGTATTCATCCAGCGAAAGAATATATTCTGCAAGCCCTTGAGAATGGCAAACATATTGTGACGGCCAACAAAGACTTGATGGCGCTCCACGGGGCAGAAATTCTCTCCAAAGCGCAAGAAAAAGGCTGTGACGTATTCTATGAAGCGAGCGTGGCCGGCGGTATTCCGATTCTGCGCGCGCTGGTGGAGGGGTTTGCGTCTGACCGCATTACGAAAATGATGGGAATTGTGAATGGTACGACCAATTACATCATGACGAAGATGAGTCAGGAAGGTGCCGATTACAGCGCGGTACTCAAAGAAGCGCAGGCGCTCGGTTACGCGGAAGCGGATCCGACGGCGGATGTGGAAGGTCATGACGCAGCACGGAAGATGGCTATCTTAAGCACGCTTGGCTTCCATGTCGATATGAGCCTTGAGGATGTAGACTGTAAGGGAATCTCCGAAGTGACAGCAGAAGACATCGCATATGCGAAAAAGCTGGGCTATGAGATTAAGCTGCTCGGCATCGCGCAGCGCGACGATGATTTGATCGAGGTAAGCGTACAACCAACGCTTATTCATCATACACACCCGCTTGCATCCGTCAATGGTGTCTTCAACGCGATTTATGTGCACGGCGAAGCGGTGGGAGAGACAATGTTCTACGGTCCAGGAGCGGGCGAGTTGCCGACGGCAACGGCAGTTGTTTCCGATCTGGTAACAGTTGTGAAAAACATGAAGCTTGGCGTAAACGGACGCGGCAGCGTGGCACCGTATCGCGAGAAGCATTTGAAAACGGACGACCAGATTGTGTCCAAGTATTTCCTTCGTCTAATCGTGGAAGACAAACGGGGCGTGCTTGCACAAATTACTCGCATTCTCGCTGACCATGATGTAAGCTTAGAACAAGTCCTGCAACAACCGTACAATGACGGCAAGCAGTCGGAAATTATTCTGATCACGCACCATGCTTCGCGCAAAAATATTTATGCCGTACGCAGCCAATTTGAAGAGCTGGAAAGCGTGTTTGAAATAAAAAGCCTGTATCGGGTAGAAGGTGGGGAGGAAAAATAATGGCTGGCATCATTGAGCGCTACGCAAAATATTTACCGGTGACGGAGAAAACCCCCCGGTTGACGTTGCATGAGGGCAATACGCCGCTCATTTTTGCGCCGAAATTGTCGCAACAATTAGACTTGGAGATTTATTTCAAATACGAAGGTTTAAATCCAACAGGATCGTTTAAAGACCGGGGGATGGTTATGGCGGTGGCGAAAGCGGTCGAAGAAGGCAGCCATACGATTATGTGCGCTTCCACAGGAAACACTTCGGCCGCGGCGGCAGCGTATGCAGCGCGCGCGAATCTGCGCTGTATCGTGCTTATCCCGAATAACAACATCGCGCTGGGTAAGCTGGCCCAGGCGATGGTTTACGGCGCTGAAATTATCGCCATTGAAGGCAACTTCGACCAAGCGCTGAAAATCGTGCGCGATATTACGGAAAAGCATCCGATTACGCTTGTGAACTCGGTGAATCCGTACCGTCTTGAAGGGCAGAAGACAGCGGCTTTTGAAATTTGCGACGCGCTGGGCAAGGCACCGGACATCCTTGCGATTCCGGTCGGTAACGCGGGAAACATTTCAGCGTATTGGAAAGGATTTAAAGAATACTATGAAGCAGGGGTTGTCAGAAACAGGCCGCGCATGTTCGGGTTTGAAGCGGAAGGAGCGGCCGCGCTTGTCAAAGGCGAAGTGATCGAAAATCCGGAAACGCTGGCGACAGCCATCCGCATTGGCAATCCGGCTAGCTGGAATCTTGCGCTCAACGCCCGTGATGAGTCCGGCGGTCATATCGACATGGTTACAGATGAAGAAATTTTGGACGCATATCGCAAGCTGGCCCAGACAGAGGGAATTTTTGCCGAACCGGCTTCCGCGGCATCGCTGGCAGGTATCATAAAGATGCGTAAGCTGGGCCGGATTGAAGCCGGCAAGCAGGTTGTGTGCGTATTAACCGGAAACGGCCTGAAAGACCCGAACATCGCACTTATGTCTGTGGGAGTGGAGCCGATCGTGGTGGAAAGCACGGAAGAAGCAGTGCTTGGCATCATCGCCCGGGGAGCGGGTGTATAGCGTGCAGAACGGAAAGGTGAAAGTAAAGGTTCCAGCTAGCACGGCTAATCTCGGCCCCGGATTCGACACGATAGGTATGGCTTTCCAACTGTATACCACCATTACGCTGGAGCTTGCGGAAGAAACAACGATTCGTTTACACGGCCCGAACCTTTCCGGCATCCCTGCCGACAAAAGCAACCTTATTTATAAAGTGGCGACCGAAGTGTTTGAGAAAGCTGGCCTCGCGGCGCCGGAGCTTGTGGTTGAGATCGCTTCTGATATTCCACTGACCCGCGGGCTCGGTAGCAGTGCGTCCGCCATCGTAGGGGCGCTTGTGGCGGCCAATGAATTGGCTGGCCGGCCTTTTACGAAGGAACATCTGTACATGATGGCGACAGAGCGGGAGGGACATCCGGACAATGTAGGAGCTTCGTTATTTGGTGGCATTGTTGTCGCATTAATGGAGCGGGAAAACGTGCCATATGTGCGGCTTAATGTACCGAAACATCTTGAGGCCATCGCAGTGATTCCAGAATTTATGCTTTCTACTGAAAAATCAAGGAATGTACTCCCATCCATGTATAGCCGCCAGGATGTGGTTCATACGGTAAGTCATACCGGCGTGCTCGTGGGAGCGCTGGCGACCGGTAACTTGTCGTTGCTTAAATCCGCGATGCAGGATGTGGTCCACCAGCCGTATCGCGTGCCGCTTGTGCCGGGACTGGAAAAAATATTGAATGAAGCACACCTGCACGGTGCGCTCGGCGCGGCGCTGTCCGGCGCTGGTCCAACGATCATCGCGTTTATTGACAATCGGATGCCGGTTGCACCGCTTGAAGCATTTATGGTCAGAACGCTTGCCGGACACGGCGTCGATTGTACGGTGATGCGGCTTGTACCCGACGAAGCTGGAGTACAGATTGAACACTGCTTCTCGGGTGTGACTGGATAAAGGAGATAACGAACATGGAGAGAACATTCGCGTTTCTGGGCCCGCGCGGCACAAATACGGAAGAAGCCGCGCGTCTGATATTCCAGGAGAAAGGAAATAGATTCCTTCCTTACCGCACAATTCCTGACTGTTTGGAAGCGGCCGCGGCGGGAAAAGTAGATTATGCGGTTGTGCCTTGGGAGAATTCGCTGGAAGGATCCGTGAATTTAACGTTAGATTGGATCATTCATAAAATTGATTTGCCGATTTTAAGCGAGCTTATTATGCCGATTTCCCATCATCTAGTAAGCGCGAAGCGCGAAGAGCCGCTTGCGCTTTCCCAGGTGACGAAAGTGCTGTCACATCCGCAGGCGGTAGCACAGTGCCATAGTTATTTGCATGAGCATTTACCGCATGCAGAGATTGAATACGTAAGCAGTACGGCAGAAGCGGCGCGCCTCGTCAGCGAGCGATTCGAAGAACCTTGGGTGGCGATTTCCGCCATGCAGGCGGTGCATGTGTACCCGGTAACGCTCATCGCCGAAAACATTGAGGATACAGAAAACAATTTTACCCGCTTTATCGTGCTGGGAAAAAAGCCGTTACCATTTCCGGAATCGGAAAAGTATAAGACAACCATTCTCGTGACCCTTCCATCCGATTTTCCGGGGGCGCTGCATCAGGTGCTGTCAGCGTTCGCCTGGCGCCGCCTGAACCTGTCACGCATCGAATCACGTCCGACAAAAACAGGGTTAGGGAACTACTATTTTGTGATTGATATTGAGCAGAAAATGGATGATGTTCTGCTTCCGGGCGCTTTTGCTGAGATGGAAGCGCTGGGGTGCCAGGTTCGTTTTCTTGGCACATATCCTGTGTTTGTGAAAGAGCGAAATGGGGCCCGCATCTCGCTCCGGTAGAGATACAGCCAGAGAGCAGGGCAAGTTCGTGAAAGAATGATGGAGGGTGAATTCTTTTGGAACAAAAAATTTATTTAAACGGGGAATTTGTGAAGAAGGAAGACGCGAAAATTTCCGTGTACGATCATGGCTTTTTGTATGGTGACGGCGTTTTCGAGGGAATCCGGGCGTACAATGGAAATGTGTTCAAATTAAAGGAGCATATTGAACGGCTATATGAATCGGCTAAATCCATACTGCTGGACATTGGAATGACACAGGAAGAAATGTGTGAATGCGTGCTGGAGACGGTACGCCAGAACCATCTCAAAAACGCGTACATTCGTCTTGTCGTCTCTCGCGGTACCGGAGACTTAGGGCTTGACCCGCGCCGCTGTTCCAAACCGAACATTGTCATTATTGCCGAACAGTTGGCGCTGTTTCCGAAGGAACTGTATGAGACGGGGATTCGCATTATCACTGTGCCAACCCGACGTAATACACCTGATGCTTTAAACCCGAAGATCAAATCTTTAAACTACCTGAACAATGTCCTAGTAAAAATTGAAGCGAATAACGCGGGTGTAAATGAAGCGTTGATGCTTAACCAGCAGGGATATATATGCGAAGGATCAGGAGATAATATTTTTATCGTTAAGAGGGGCATGATTTACACGCCGCCAGCATATCTGGGAGCGCTAGAAGGCATTACGCGTAATACGATTATTGAGATCGCACGCGAGAAAGGGTATGTGGTGAAAGAAGAGCCATTTACCCGTCATGATGTATTCGTTGCGGACGAAATTTTCCTTACAGGTACGGCGGCGGAAGTGATTCCGGTTATTGAGGTAGATGCGCGGCAAATCGGGGATGGCAAGCCCGGCGCTGTCACACACGAATTGCTGGCGGCGTTCCGCGAGCGTGTAGAAACAGATGGTATGAAAGTATATGAATGTTCAGGAGTGGAAAAGAGATAGCGATAGATAAACGAAAACAGAGGGTGTCCCAAAAGTGATGGGGCACCCTTTTGCGTTATCGTATATACGTATAGAAAAACAATACATGATCTATATATATGTTGTGTTCTATTTGAGATCAACCAATCTTTTGAGACAGCCGCTACTGCATTTTTTCCAGTTCTTCTTCATCGATATCGAAGTTTGTATATACGTCTTGCACATCATCGTTGCTTTCCAACATTTCCACCAGTTTTAGCATTTTTTCCGCGTCTTCTCCCGTCACTTTTACCGTATTCTGCGGAATCATGGAAATCTCGGCTGTATCGAGTTCATACCCTGCCTCTTCGAGCGAGGTGCGCACCGTTTCGAAATCTTCCGGCGTGGTCTTAATTTCAAAGCTTTCCTCGGTTGCTTCGAAATCTTCCGCTCCAGCATCAAGCGCTGCCATCATTACGGAATCTTCGTCCAAATCTTTGTTTTCGCGGCTGATTTCAATAATGCCTTTCCGATCAAACATGAAGCTAACACAGCCCGATTCACCTAGATTTCCTCCATTTTTTGTGAAAATGTGGCGCACGTCTGCAGCGGTACGATTTCGATTATCGGTTAACGCTTCCACCATAACTGCTACGCCGCCTGGGCCATAGCCTTCATAGATGATTTCCTCATATGATACACCGTCGAGCTGGCCGGTGGCTTTTTTTATAGTCCGTTCAATATTTTCGCTTGGAATATTAGCATCTTTCGCTTTCGCGATGGCATGTTTAAGACGCGGGTTCGTATTTGGATCCGCGCCGCCTGCCCGTGCTGCCTGATAGATTTCTTTGGAGATTTTTGTGAAAAGTTTTGCTTTTGCCGCGTCCTGGCGGCCTTTGCGGTGTTGGATGTTTTTCCACTTGGAATGACCCGCCATACATCAATCCCTCTTTCTTCTATATTGCTCGCGCGCTGTTTGTACGGCGCAAAAATCCATTTTTCAGTGTAGCACAAGAACGGAAAAAGGGCAAAGCGTTTATATATTGCGCGAACAAATGAAAGACTAGGGCGCTTGATGGAGCACTGGTTGAGGATTAGACATAGTTGTTATAGATAAAATTCTCGTATCCAGCAAAGAAACGCTCCCTGTGCTGCCAATTTTTCATAATGATACGCAAATAATATTCCACCTGGTTTTCTTGGAAGTTTTTCCGCTTTTCAAACACGCCAGTCACTTCCCGTATAAAGTTGTCCGGGAAACGAAGCAGAAGGAAAATGAGCGCGACTTGTGCTTCAGAAAGAGGAAGAATTTGGCGATATGTTTCGATCGCTTCTGTAAACACGTTCAAATCCCATCGCTGAAGCACGAGCGCTCGGCTGATTAATTGAACGATATCGACAAGCGGTGTGTCGTAAGCGGCTGTGTCTAAGTCGATGATCGACTGACGGAAAGCGCTGATAAGGAAGTTGTGGCTGGCTAAATCTTTGTGCGCAATGTGCTGGCGGTAGAGTGCGCTCGTATATTCAGCAGCAAGTCCAGAACAGCGGGCAACGTCAAGCGTATATTTCGCTTCTTTGAGAATGGTAGGCGCATTGCGCTGTACAAGATATGTCAGACGACTCGGCTTGATTCTTCCGCTTTCAATCTCCTGTTGGATGCAAAGGAATGATTCATAGCGCTTTTCCCATTTTACAATAAGAGGAATGCCTTCTTCCGGCGGTGGCCCTTGTGGAATACGGACGCTATACTTGTGGAATTCTGCCAGTTTTCGAAGCGAAAGCATGACATCCGATTTATGAAAATAACTTCCCTCTCTTCCTGGCATGCGTTCCATTACGGTCATATACGTATTGTTCCATTTAAAAACGGGAACGCCCTGAATCGTTGGAAGATAACGAACGACATCGAGAAATCCACGATCGTGTAGCGTACGTGACAGATACGTGACCCATGCGGCTTTTTGAAAGTCGGAATAACCTTTGACAACCCAGGTGCCTCGATCTGTTTCACAGAGCCAGACGGTGCGTTTTGGCTTTAAGCTTTTTACGCGGCAGCGGTACATCTTTTCAATGGCGGCGGCTAGTTCCTGGTTCATAAAATATCCTCCTGCTTTATATAAATACGACTTATGATGTGATCATCCTTTATTTGGTATGAAGTTGGGAACAAGGAGTTCATCGTTTGATCTGTGACTGCTAAAAGAGCGGACTCCCGGTAGAGAAGGAGTCCGCCTGGGCGATCAGCAGTCTGATGAGCCTAGAGCAGAGCTGCTTTCTCGGCAATCACAACTGTCTTTATAAGCAGGTGTTTCCATTCCCGTATATGGATGATAGCCATGCGACATATGCGGGAAGTAGTAAGAAGTCATTTGCGGTGCTGACGGAGATGCAAACGAGGGCGCATACGGGTTCATCATGCTTGATGTTGCGGGCGGATAGTCCATAGACGGCATCATGCCAGAAGGTGCTCCCATGGAAGGTGGGGCGTACGGTGGTACGTGTGTCATCGCGGGCGATTCATATGAATCATATATCATCTCTTCTTTTTTTACTTCGTTTTCTTGCATTGACATTACCGGATACGGCATTGCCGGCATCATCGGTTGTGTTGGGTAGGCACACTCAGGTATGTGCGACATTGGCTGCGGTTGAAGCGGTTTGTATTCGGCCGGCATTTGCGCTTGCGGCATCGGTTGACTCGGCATGGGCATCATCGGGTGCGGCATGGGCATCATTGGGCAAGGCATCATGTATGGCATATCCGCTATATGAGAATCGTTATCTTCGTAGCATGGATAAGGCATTACCATATGCGGTGGCGGACACATCGGCATTGGCGGACACATCGGCATTGGCGGCGCACAATATTGCGGTTGCACTATGGGCACGTGTGGCATGGGCACAGGGGCTGGCATTGGAGCCGGAGCCGGCATAGGTGCTATGGGAGCGGGTGAAGGTTTGGGTATTTCTTTTGCCGGCGGTTTCATTTTGGGTTTGGGTGCCGGAGCAGGCATCTCTTTTTTTGGTATTTCTTTTGCCGGCTTTTCTTTTTCGGACATTGGAGCCATTTGAATATTAATGCTCATATCTGTATCCATGTCAATCGTCAGATCCGGGTTTTCCGGTTGCGGTTTCGGCGTATGCGGAGTTGTTGGCAATTCAGGCGCTACCGGCATTTCCTTCGGCATTTCGCTTTTCAGCGGTACATCGCTTGTCGGCACTTTTACTTTCATACCGGGAATAATTTTATCCGGATTTTTAATATGCACATTAATTTTTTTCAATGTTTCAAAGTCCACATTATATTTTTGAGCGATTTTCCATAGGGTGTCTCCCTTTTTTACGATATGGATTTTCATGTATTTGACCATCCTTTCATAGAAAATTACCTTACATCATATGCATGGGCGGGCGTTTTGCCACGGGTAGGCGAGCGTTATGTATAAAATTTCTACAGATTGGAAATGCTAGGGAATAAAAAGTTCGTCCTGAAAAGAAGGGGTAAGGATGGTCCGCAAACAATTGCCGAAACATTGGAGAACACTGCTGGCTTTATCGCTTTTGTTCATCACCGTTATAAGCAGTGGAACATGGTATTTATACAATAAGATTCAAGAACTAAAAGGGAATGAAGCATCAACGCAAACCGTCGATGTTGTGCTGAAGCGAGAATACATTTGCGGTGAGACGGAAAAAGAAACGCACCGGGAAACAGTATCCTCTTCGGAGGAATTGCTTCAGCGCTATCATGACTGGGATTTTGTTTCCCGCGACCGCAATGTATACACATTCGAGAAGAAAATTAATGATCTTTCTCCACGCTGCAAGGAACACGCTTATTTCGGCATCAATGAAAATGGGGAGCTGACCTTATTTGATGGACTCCCGGAGAAAGGTCAAATTATCCAGACATTTTTCCAACTGGATACGAAAAAGCTGGAATCCAGCCTTCCGCCAGAGGAATTGGATCTGTTGCGCAAAGGGATTCATATTTCCAATGCGGCGGAATATAATTCTATCATCTCAACGTACAGTGAGTTTACGAACGAAGAAAAAGAGACAGCGGTGCATGCGCATTAGAGAAGAAAAAGGGGCGAAACAGGAGGCTTCGCCTCTTTTTCTTATGTAAAATACATGTTCGCCTTTTTTAAGATAGTGTAAAATAAAAGAATCAGGTTTATGGCAAAAGCAGGGGGAAAATGACATGATTGATTTTATTGAGGGACAGGTCGCCTATGTGGAAGCTGATTCAATTGTAATCGTCTCCCATGGTATTGGCTACCGTATATTTTCGGGGAATCCTTTTCAATATAGAGAGGGAGAAACAAGGCAGGTGCGTGTCTATACGCACCATTATGTGCGCGAGGATGCGATGCATCTCTACGGGTTCCCGACGCGGGGTGAGCGCGATTTGTTCCGCAAGCTGCTCGACGTCTCTGGCATTGGACCGAAGGGAGCGTTGGCGATGGTGTCAGCCGGAACGCCTGAGCAAATTATCGCCGCTGTGGCCCGTGAGGATATCGGATTTTTGACGCGTTTTCCTGGTATCGGCAAAAAGACGGCCCAGCGTATTATTCTCGATTTGAAAGACAAGCTGAAGGCGATGTCAAACGTAGAACAAACGGCGCTGAAAGTGGCTGATCGGCTGGAGGCAACGGATCAGCCAACACTGCTTCATGCATTTGATGAGCCGAAGCAGGAAGCGATGGAGGCGCTCGCCGCGCTTGGCTACAGTCAGGCGGAAATTCAGAAAGCGATGAAAAAGCTGGAGAAAGAAGGGGCTGATTTGGCTTCTACCGATAAAATCGTAAAGCGTGCTTTGCAATTCTTTTTGACAACATAAGGGGGGAGATAGTATGGAAGAGCGAATCATATCTGCCCATGCGCACGATATGGAAGAATACAACATAGAATTCAGCCTTCGTCCCCGGTATCTGGCCGAATATATCGGCCAGAAGCAGATTAAGGAGAATCTGAAAGTATTTATTGAAGCGGCTAAGCTTCGGAATGAGGCGCTTGACCATGTGTTGTTGTACGGCCCGCCGGGGCTTGGGAAAACAACATTGTCCGCGATTATTGCCAACGAGCTGGGAGTCAATTTGCGAACGACATCAGGTCCAGCGATTGAGCGCCCTGGCGATTTGGCGGCGATTCTGACTGGTCTTGCGCCGGGGGACGTATTGTTCATCGATGAGATTCACCGTCTGCCGCGCAGCGTAGAGGAAGTGCTGTATCCGGCAATGGAGGATTTTGCGCTGGACATTGTCATTGGGAAAGGACCAGGGGCAAAATCGGTGCGTCTTGACCTCCCACCATTTACGTTGGTGGGGGCTACGACTCGAGCCGGAATGCTGTCCGCGCCACTGCGCGACCGATTTGGTGTAGTGAGTCGTCTGGAGTATTATGCCGTAGATGAACTCACATACATTGTGATGCGGGCGGCGGAGATTTTCGGCGTCGAAATTCGCGGAGAAGGAGCGGAGGAAATCGCACGGCGCTCTCGCGGTACGCCAAGGATTGCGAACCGCCTTTTGAAGCGGGTGCGCGATTTTGCCCAGGTTCAGGGCGATGGAGTGATTACCGGCGAGTTGGCCTGCGAAGCGCTGGAACGTATTCAAGTGGATCGGTTAGGACTGGACGAGATTGATCATAAATTGCTGTTATCTATTATAGACTTGTTCGGGGGAGGCCCGGTTGGGCTGGATACATTGGCGGCCACTGTGAGTGAAGAAGCGGAGACGATTGAAGATGTGTGCGAACCTTATTTGATGCAGATCGGTTTTTTGCAGCGCACACCGCGCGGGCGCGTGGCAACGCCGCTCGCGTACCAGTATTTCGGCAAGGAGGTGCCGGGCGTATGAATCCAGTGGCGAAAATGCTGATTGTTGTTGGAGTTGTATTGATTGTTCTTGGTTTTCTTTGGCAAGTAGGAGGACGTTTTCTGAATTTGGGGCGTTTGCCGGGCGATATCGTGATAGAAAAAGAAAATTTCCGCTTTTATTTCCCGGTAATGACCAGTATCGTTCTGAGTATCGTGCTTTCGCTTCTGTTTTATTTGTTCCGGCTGTTTCGTTGATAGACGAAAGCCACGAGCCCTCATCTTCGATGGCTCGTGGCTTTTTCTTCGTGAGTAAACAAGGAAACACCCGCGAGTTTTTCTCATGAGCGGCGTGCCGCAGCCTTAATCGACGCCACTTTCTGAAGTTTGGTCGGTTTAGCGACCGACGGCACCAATTGCTTGCGCCAGAAGAGCAGGGAAACCTGCATGACCGGGCCGATGAGAAATACTGAAAGTAGAGTGCCGATAAAGATAGGGCCGTGCACCAGCCAGCCAAGAAAAAGGGCGATGCCTTCCAGCATTGTGCGCACGCGGCTAATGGACCAGCCGAGGCGGTCGGACAGTACTAGCGTAAGACCGTCCCTCGGGCCGGCACCAAGGCCGGAAGCGACATACATGCCTGCGCCAAATCCCATAAGCACAATTCCGAAAATAAGCATAATGAGATTAAGCCAGAAATTGTGCAGAGAGGTAATGATATGCAGGGACAAAATCCAATTGATAAAGAAACCGATAAGGACAATATTGAGTACGGTGCCGACAGAAGGAAATTTACGTTCTAGATAGCAGGTAAGCGCGATAACAATAATGCCGACGATTTGCACCCATGTACCCATGGATAATGACGTCATTTGTGTAAGACCGATGTGCAGCACATCCCAAGAGTTAACCCCCAAACCTGCCTGCATCATTATGACGACACCTAGCGAAAGAATGAACAGGCCCGCGATAAACAAGATGAACCGTGTCAGATACCTGCCCGCTTTTTGGTGTTGGTTCATGTTGACAACCCTCCTTCTCTCCCATCCTTTTTATTTTTCATTTAAGTTTTTTACCATTTGCTCCAACACACAGGTGAATATCCTTAAATCTTCTTCCTTAATTCCTTTGAGTGCCTGCGTTTCTACCATTTCGGACGCTTTTTCCAAGACGGGAAGCATTTCATACGCTTTCTGCGACAATTTCACTTTTCGTTCACGTCTGTCTGTTCCTTCTTCACGGGTAATCCATCCCCCCTGTTCCATGCGGGCAAGCGTACGCGTCATCGTGGGCGGTTCTACACACAGCTCGTTGCATAGTTCAACTTGCGTAGATGTTCCGTTTTCCCGTAAACGAAGGATAACGGCCCATTGGGCATTATATAAATCGAGTGGAGCAAGGTGTTCATTCAACTTTTTAACAAAATGTCTGGCTGCCTGATTGATGCGGTGGCCGTATACATTCATAACACAAAAAACCCCTTATCACTAATTAATTACCTAGCTAAATATAAGGAAAAACAAGATAAATGTCAATATACAATGATGCTTCAGTTAACCATCGTCCGCTATTTATTATGGATTGCAAACGATGGATAGATTCCTGTAAAGTAAGAGGTATCGTATATAAATATAGCTTGATAGATCGGCATTCAATATTATGAAGGGGATAAAAATAATGAAACAGGAAAGCGGTTTGTTCGGCCATACCGAATGGCGGATTATTGATCAGACGAAAACCCATCCGTCTTTTCATGCGTTGTATTCCTTTGCGATGGATGATACGTTGTGCACATCAGTTCGCCTGCGACATAGTCCGGCGGTGATGCGTGGCTGGGTGCATCATAATAATGTCGTGCTGGGAAACGTGGACTATAAATTAAGCGGCATCCGAGAAGGACTGGCTTATCTGAAGGAAAAAGGATATTTGCCTATCGTACGTAACTCTGGAGGCGCAGCGGTTGTGCTGGACGCTGGCGTTTTGAATTTGTCGCTTATCCTTCCCGCTGAAGATGCATTTGCCGATATTCACGCTGGCTACCGGACAATGGCAGAGTTTATTCGCCTCATGCTAGAACCTTATGGCGTGCGAGTAGAGACGGGAGAAGTTGCTGGCTCTTACTGTCCGGGTGATTTTGACGTAAGCATTGATGGGCGAAAATTCGGTGGACTGGCGCAGCGTCGAAGACGGGGCGCGGTAGCTGTGCAGGCGTTTTTGCTGGCCGATGGAAGCGGCAGTGCGAGAGCCGAGCTGGTTCGGGGCTTTTATGATAAAGCGGCATGTCCAAATGATACGTTTCCTTTTGTCCGCCCGGAGACAGTCGCTTCGTTATCCGAACTAATTGGACGGGAGATTTCCTCTCAAGATTTAATGCAGCGAGCGGTGAAAGTGATAGAGAGCCGAGCTGAGCGGGTCGAGTTCTCTCAGCTTTTGTCAGAGGAAACGGAAGAGTTTGCGGTTAATGTAGCTAGTATGGAAGCGAGAAATCCCCATTTATAAGAGAATCTGGTTATTTGATATTCATATTTTACTACATAGAGAATTCGCCAGGCGCAAAATTTGGTATAGACTTTGGATTTTTCTTAGTAAACTTTGGGCGACTTTCTTTCTTTTTGGACGTCTAATTTAATTAAAGTTGATAGAATAGAATTGTGGCACGAATGCCCAGTGTACAATTGTTAAAATATCAAATCAGGTGGATAGAGGAGAAAGGTTGCGAGAAAGATGAAACTGGGGAAAGTATTTTCGGTAGTTTTGAGTATAGGTTTGCTGTTGCCGTTTTCCGGCCAAGCGCAAGCGATGGACGAACCAACGGTGAGAGTAGAATTGGTGACTCCGTTTGCGTCAGGAAGTGAGGAAGCGTTAACGAATCTTTCATTTACGATAGAAAGCAATTATATCATAGAGAACCACCCGAATGTTATGTTGCTAGCAGGGCAGAAGTATTTTGTACAAATCGAAAATGGAACGCTTAGTTTATACCAATACGGGTCAATTGGTTTGCCTGTGCCGCTTCTGCAAGGGCAGAGCACAATTCGGGCTGTTCCGGTAATACAGGAAGCGAAAAATTCAATCATACAAGTGCAGGGAAAGAGTAAGAGCTTCAAGTACCGCGGAGCCATGGAATTTCAGCTTGGATATAAAGGAACGAAGCCCCGCATTATTCCTATTAACGAGCTTGGAATGGAAAACTATTTAAAAGGTGTTGTTCCGCGAGAGATGAGCGCTTCCTGGGAGCGGGAAGCGCTGAAAGCGCAAGCGGTTGCTGCCCGTACGTATGCTATGCGCCAAATGATAGCAAAGCACGGTGCGGCTATTAACGATACGACTCAATATCAGGCGTACCAGGGAGTCTCGATTGAGCATCCGAATTCCAACGCCGCAGTAGAAGAGACGAGAGGTCAAGTTCTTTCATATAATGGCGAATTAATCGAAGCGTTATATGCGTCTAGCAACGGCGGACATAGCGAAGCACCGGAGAATGTGTGGAAAAACTCTAAAGGCGCACCGTACTTAACAGCCAAGCCTGATCCGTATGACGCCAAAATTTCGCCGTATAAAAATTGGCAGGAGACGATGACCATTGCCCAGTTGCAGGAAAAACTTAAAAATCGCACGCCTGCGATTGGTACGATAAAAAAGGTAGAAGTAAAGCAAACGTATCCCTCTGGACGTATCGCTGATTTGATGATTGAAGGCGATAAAGGTACGGTACACTTGACCAAAGATGAGGCGCGTTCCGTGCTGGGCCTGAAAAGTTCATTGTATCATGTACAGGTCAATTATAATGCGCCTGTTTCGCCAAAAGAGTTGCTGTCCGCTTACAATGGGGTGACTACCGAGCGCAAAGACATAGGTTCATTAACAATAACAAACGGAACCACGGAAAAAACAGTCGCTGGTTCTGGGCTTGTGTTGCAAGGGGCCGATCAGAAAAAAACGCTCGATCAGGGAAGTAGCGATCCGGCAGTCAAACCGGTTTCAGTTACGTTTATTGGAAGCGGTTGGGGCCATGGTGTTGGCATGAGTCAATGGGGAGCAAGACAAATGGCCAAAGAAGGAATGAACTATCAGGACATTTTACAATTTTATTATGCTCCCGCACAAATTAGCGAAAATTATGAAGCAGGAAATTAACAGTTTTATGTCTATTCCTTGCACATAAGGGAAAAAATCGGTATGATAGAGGACGTTATACTGATGATTTAAAATAAAGCTGAGGGATAGGCCGTGAACGTCAACGATTTCGATTTTTATTTACCAGAAGAACTTATCGCGCAGAATCCGCTTCCGGAGAGAACCGCTTCCAGACTGCTTGTGCTGAACAAGCAGACAGGAGCAGTTGAGCACCGACAATTCACCGATTTGAAGGGATATTTAAAAGCCGGCGATACCCTCGTGTTAAATGATACGAGGGTAATTCCTGCCCGGCTTTTTGGCGTGAAAGAAGGAACAGGTGCCCATATTGAGGTGCTGTTGCTTAAACCGCTTGGTGATGATTGTTGGGAGACGCTTGTAAAACCGGGGAAAAGGGTCAAACCCGGCACGCGTATTCTCTTCGGCGATGGCTTACTTACGGCCGAATGCTTGGATAGTACGGAAGTGGGCGGGCGAATGATTCGTTTCGAATATAAAGGGATTTTCAACGAGCTTCTGGATCAATTAGGAGAAATGCCGCTGCCTCCGTACATTAAAGCGCAGTTGAATGATAGCGAGCGGTATCAGACCGTATATGCCAAGCATCGTGGTTCTGCAGCGGCGCCGACGGCGGGCCTTCATTTTACGAAAGAGTATTTGGCAGAGCTGAAGGCGATGGGGATAAATCTTGCGTTTTTGACGCTTCATGTTGGGCTTGGAACGTTCCGGCCGGTCATGGCGGAAACGGTGGAAGAGCACGAGATGCACAGCGAATATTATATGCTGAATGAGGAAAATGCTCGCATTATTAATGAAACCAAAGCGCGTGGCGGACGTATTGTAGCCGTAGGGACTACTTCCTGCCGCACGCTGGAGACCATCGGCAAAAAGCATGGCGGAAAGCTGGTCGCAGAAGAAGGCTGGACAAATATTTTTATTTATCCCGGCTATACGTTCAGCGTCATTGATGGACTTGTGACAAACTTTCACCTGCCAAAGTCAACTCTTGTCATGCTTGTAAGCGCACTTGCGGGACGTGAAAATATTCTTCGCGCCTATGAAGAAGCCATTCGTCTGAAATATCGTTTCTTCAGTTTTGGTGATGCGATGCTGATTTTGTAAGAAGTAGGAGGACATAACATTGGCAGTACGCTATGAATTGATTAAAACATGCAAGCAGACGGGAGCGCGGCTCGGGAAACTGCACACACCACACGGAACGATAGATACGCCGGTTTTTATGCCGGTAGGCACGCTGGCCACAGTGAAAACAATGACGCCAGAAGAGCTGAAAGAGATGAACGCACAGATTATTCTGAGTAATACGTACCATCTTTTTCTACGTCCCGGACATGAGTTGGTGGCGGAAGCGGGCGGACTCCATTCGTTTATGAATTGGGATCGGGCCATTTTGACCGATAGTGGTGGCTTTCAGGTATTTAGCTTAAGCAATCTGCGTGAGATCGACGAAGAAGGTGTAGCGTTCCGTTCGCATTTAAGCGGCGAAAAGCTGTTCATTAGCCCGGAAAAAGCGACCGAAATTCAAAATGCGCTGGGTGCGGATATTATTATGGCATTTGATGAATGTGCGCCATATCCGGCTGAGAGAGAATATGTCAGGCCTTCTATGGAGCGAACGACCCGTTGGGCAGAACGTTGCTTAAAAGCGCATAAGCGACCGCATGATCAGGCGCTGTTCGGAATTGTGCAGGGCGGTATGTATCGTGATTTGCGCGAGCAGAGCGCACGCGACATCACGTCCCTTGACTTTCCGGGTTATGCGATTGGCGGGTTAAGCGTGGGCGAGCCCCACCAGTTGATGTATGAAGTATTGGATTATACGGTGCCGCTTCTTCCAGCGAATAAGCCGCGCTATTTGATGGGTGTTGGTTCTCCGGATGCTTTGATCGAAGGGGCAATGCGAGGGATCGATATGTTCGACTGCGTGTTACCGACACGTATTGCGCGCAATGGTACGTGTATGACAAGCGAAGGTCGCCTGGTCATTCGCAATGCTAAGTATGCGCGCGATTTTACGCCGCTTGATCCGAATTGCGATTGCTACACCTGTCGTAATTATACGCGCGCGTATATTCGTCATCTTATCCGTTGTGATGAGATTCTCGGCGTACGTCTGACAACATATCATAACCTGTACTTCCTGCTAAACTTGATGAAGCAGGTACGTCAGGCGATTATGGAAGATCGTCTGCGTGATTTCCGGGACGAGTTTTTTGCGAAGTATGGCATCACAGAGACGCGAGGATTCTAGAATTTTTGGTATATGAAGCCCGCCTAGTTCTATGTTTTTTTTTAAAATAATAAAGAAAACGTTTTAGGAAAAAACGTGGACTGGCAAGAATATAAGTAATGAAAAAAGGAGGAATACCATGAGTGCGGGTATGCAGCAAGTAATTTTGTGGGTTGTATTGTTTGCTATCTTTTATTTTCTTTTGATTCGTCCGAATCAAAAGCGCCAGAAGCAGCGAAATGCGATGCTGGCCGCCCTGAAAAAAGGGGATCGTGTTGTCACAATTGGTGGATTGCACGGCACGATTGATTTAATCAACGATGAAAACAATACAATCGTAATCAATGCCGGCGGCCATAAGCTGACGTTTGAAAAGATGGCGGTACAGTCCGTCATCGGCGAAAGCGTGCAGAAGTCGCAATAGTAAAGAAAGCGGGAAGCGCTCATGCTCCCGCTTTTTTTTACCTCTTTGTTATATTTACTCCGATAATGCCTCCAATAGCGGCTATAAGGAAGGAAAGAAGAAGAGAGTAGAGGTGACTTACGCCGAATTTGGCGTCAAAACCAAGGAAGCTGAGCAGAAGCACGAAAAGGTAATAAAATAGTCCTGTCATTCCACCATAGTACCAGCCTTTTTCGCCTCCGCGCTTGCCGGATACAAAACCGCCGAAAAACAATGCCAGGCCATTTACCGCGTAAACAAAGGTGGGAAGGGAAGCTTCGCGCGTGCCAGTAAACGCAAGAATAAGTGAAAAAAGGACAGCACCGATGAATACAATGACAAACGTATAGATGAAGCCGGCTACTACTGGAAGCTTTACTTGACTTATTTTCAACATCGGACACACCTCGCTTTTTTGTACAAATCCTATGAACGAAATGGACGGATTATGCTTAGCAGATCTACCCGCTTCCTCTATAAATTCCATCTGAAAACACGGAAGAATTTTTCGAATGATGGTAAAATGAAAACAACTGCACAATGCTTTTTGCATTGCATTTCAGGGGGTGAAAATCCGTGATTAAAACATATTTTTATAATCATTCACAACAAACGATGCACCATGATGTCGATTTAAGCCAGGTGCATAGTTTTCTTCGTTCGCCGGAAGATTTGCTGTGGATTGATCTGTATGATGTAGGCAATGATGAACTACAATATGTGGCCGATATTTTCAACTTTCACCCGCTGGCGATCGAAGACTGTTTACATGTAAGTCCCCGCGCGAAAGTAGATGACTATGAAAACTATTATTTTTTCGTCATTCATGCGTTGAGGTATAACGAAGAGAGCGATAATGAAATTACGACGCTTGAATTAAATGTGTTTTTAGGTTCTAACTATATTGTTACGATTCATAAGAAGCCAATGCCAAGTATTGGGCGGATTGCAGCTGTTAGTCTGCACAGCAAAAAATACATGAATCGAGGCCCGGATTTTCTCCTGTATTCCATTGTAGACGGTATTACTGACGAGTATTTTCCGATTATGGATCGGATTAGCGCGCGGATTGATGAGTTAGAAGATGAGATGTATGAGCATCAGATGGAAGCCATTACGGAAGAGTTCCTGGCCCTAAAGCGTACCATTATCCTGATTCGTCGCGTAATTTTGCCGCAAAAACGGATTTTCGCACCGGTGAACGGAACTATGCTATTCAAAATTAATGAAGAAAATATTCCATTCTATATTGACTTGGTGGACCATCTTGAACGGCTTGTGGATTCCGCAGAGACGTCCCGCGATCTCGTAAACGGTGCGCTCGATACGTATTATTCGATCGTTAGCGCCAAAACGACTGAAACGATGCAGATTCTTACCATTATTTCCACCATTATGATGCCGCTCACTTTTATTACTGGTCTTATGGGTATGAATGTCCATTTGCCTGGACAGGATTCGCCTTACAGTTTCTGGGCGATTATGGGGATATTGTTTACGGTTATTGCTCTTATGCTTCTCTATTTTAAGCGCAAGCGCTGGTTGTAGCGAAATCAGCCTGTTCATCCATATCCCATTCTTCTTAGCAAAAGCGGCGTCCGTAAAGCATTCGGATCGCGTTCAAGGATGGAGACAGTTGTGGACGCTTCTGCGCTTTTGCTTGAACCGCTTATCGTTTAGACAGGAAGTGGGCGAGCGCCGGGCCGATCCACGGAATGCGTTCGACGTCCTGTTTACCGAGCACTTTGAGCCAGACGAGAAGAAGCGCATAAACAATAAGAGCAAGTCCGGTTCCGAGCAGTATCGCTTGCCAAAGTTCCATTACGTGTGACCAGTGACGCGTCATATGTAGCGCGGCGTAACTTGCCAGCACTACACTGACAATAACTTTTAGCAAATCTTTTATCTCGACTGTAAAGCCTGTTACTTTGCTAAGGCTGAAGAAATGGAGCAATGTCACCGATAAAATACTGATATTCACCGACAGAACCACCCCGTCGAATCCGAATTCCGGACGGGAAGCGAGCAGGAAGATGGCCGCTGTTTTTAATAATGCCCCGATAATGGTGTTTCGCATGGCTACTCCTGCGTAATCAAGCCCTTGTAACGCAGCCTGAAGCGGTGCCTGAAAGTACAGGAAAATCGAGTAAGGGGCCATCAGTTTAAGGAAATGTCCGACTTTTTCGTCATGATACAGCAAAGAAGCAAGCGGTTCGGCAAATACGTAAAGCAGGGCGGCGCATGGGGCGCTGATGACAAGCGCCAGCCTTATCGACTGATAGATGCGGCGGTGGATAAGCTGATCGTTTTTTTGCGCTGCCGCTTCCGCGACGGCAGGAACAAGCGAAACCGAGAGCGAATACGTAATAAATGTCGGAAAAATTAAGAGAGGAATCGCCATTCCAGCCAATTGCCCGTAAAAGCTGGTTGCGGCGCTGGCTGAAATGCCGGCGAGCATCAAGCTTTGCGCCACGATAATTGGTTCGATAAAAAACGTAAGGGAAGACACAATCCGGCTTGTGGTTACCGGAACGGAAATATCGAGCAGACTGCGGAATGTTCCGCGGTTCCGCTCCAACGTTTCGGACAGGCTGCGCTGCTGGAAAATCCGCGGTAGACGTTGCCTGCGAAATTGCAAGAGCAGGCTCAACATTCCGCATCCTTCCCCGATAACCACGCCCACCATCGCGCCGGCCGCCGCATATTCAACGCCGCGCGGCATAAGCCAAGAAGCAAGAATAATAACCGTAAACATGCGAACGATTTGTTCAACCACTTGCGAACTGGCTGTTGGTACCATGTTTTGTTTGCCCTGGAAGTACCCGCGCAATACGGAGGAGACAGCGACAAGCGGAACGATGGGAGCGATGGCGATCAGCGGGTAAAACGCTCGTTCATCCGTAAGAAAGTAACGCGAGATAATGGAAGCGCCGATAGTCATGACAGCAGTAAATATCAGGCTAAGTATTGAAACGATAACGAGCGAAATTTGCAGAATGGAGCGGACTTTTCCGCTTTCGCCCCGCGCGTCCGCTTCGGCAACCAGCTTGGACACCGAAACGTTCAGGCCGAATGTCGCGAGCGAAATAATAAGAATTAGCGTTGGTACCGCCATCTGGTATAGGCCAAGCCCTTCTGCGCCAATGATGCGGGCCAGCATAATGCGGTTGATGAAGCCCAATACTTTTACAATCAGGCCGGCGAGAACAAGAATTATCGTTCCTTTGATAAACGTTTGTTTCGTCATCCTATGCCCTCACTTTTCTCATGCGTATTTGTTGACAGCATATGCATGTACCCTGTGCAAACATGCCTTAAACTAACTTGTAAGAACAGGAGGCTTTGTGAAATGGCAAACTATCCGCTTGACGAACAGTTGGCTTATGTATGCGAAATCAAGGCACAGGAGTTCGCCATGCTCGGCTATGAGGATATTACAATAGAGGAAATTTGGGAGTGTGTATCAGAGAAATATAAGGAAATGCCCCCGCTTTATAAAATTGTCAACGATATTTTGTCACTAAAACCCGGTCTCTGGATGAATTGGATGACGATGCGCGCCTATCGGGAAGAACCGCTAGCAATCGACTTGAAGAAAGTGGAATGATTTGTAACAGTCTATTTAAGAAACCAATCGCTTATTTATGCGTAAAAGAAAAACGAGCCGTATTGATATTTGTCATATGCGCTCGTTTTTCTTTTTGTTCTTACGTATGATGCGGGGACTAAAAGACGAGCTTGTCTGTCAGCTGTCTTATTTTCCATTGGACCTTAAATTGACAGTAAAAAATAAGGGCGACTATAATAGAGTGTATTGGTTGAAAAAGGAGGAAGTACGGCTAATGATTAATTGGAGTCGGATCGTCACTTTTCTCCTTATTACGCTGCTTGTTTTCGGCGTGATTGGAGTGTATGGGGAAAAAGTGGCGAAAAGCACTACGCTCGGTCTCGATTTGCGCGGAGGATTTGAAATCTTATACGAAGTGTCTCCGCTTGAACCGGGTGCCAAAATGACGCAGCAGACGGTGAAAGATGCGGTTTCTGCAATCGAGAGACGCGTCAATGTACTTGGTGTAACCGAGCCTGAGATTACGGTGGAGGGGACGAATCGGATTCGCGTTAAGTTGGCCGGTGTGCATGATCAGGAGCAAGCGCGCAACGTAATTGGTAAGCCTGCCAATTTGACATTCCGTGACATGCAGGGTCATATCCTGATGAAAGGATCGGATCTTGCAGAGAACGGGGCTAAAGGTGTATTGGATCCTCAGACACAGCAACCGGTTGTTACTCTGCAGTTTAAAGACGCGAAAAAATTCGCTGAAGTTACGCAGAAGTATGTGGGACAGCCGATGGGGATTTATCTTGACGAAAAAATGCTGACTGCGCCTACCATCCGCGAAGTGATCCCGAACGGAAGCGCTCAGATTGACGGTCAGGAAAGCATACAGGAAGCGAAAAATTTGGCTGCTTTGCTGAATGCGGGCGCGCTGCCGGTAAAAATGAAAGAAGTGTTCTCGACAAGCGTTGGCGCGAAGCTGGGCACTCAATCATTGCAGAACGGAATTAAAGCCGGGGTTATCGGAATCGCCCTTGTATACATTTTTATGCTGGCAGTATATCGTCTGCCGGGCGTTATCGCCTGCATCATGATTTCTGCTTATATGTTTCTTTTGCTGCTCGTGCAGAACTTGATGGACGTTACGCTGACGCTGCCGGGAATCGCGGCGTTTATTCTTGGGGTCGGCATGGCGGTGGACGCCAATATTATCATGTATGAGCGCATCAAGGAAGAGCTGCGCAGCGGCAAAACGATTCTGTCGGCGCTTAGGGTAGGCTCCCAGCGTTCGTTGAGCACGATTCTCGACGCGAACATTACGACCATTATCGCAGCGCTTGTGTTGTTCCAGTTTGGTTCTAGTTCGGTAAAAGGCTTTGCCGTCATCCTGATTCTGAGTATCGTGATGAGCATGCTTACATCAGTGGTGGGAAGTCGGCTCCTGCTGAACTTGGTGGTACGTTCCAATCTGTTCAAAAAACCGGCGTATTTCGGGGTAAGGGAGCGTGACATCCGTGAACTCTAATTTTGATTTCGTGAAAAACCGAAAATATTACTTTATTGTTTCGCTTATCTTGGTTCTCATCGGCGTGGTTTCGCTTTTGACGATGGGGATGAATCTCGGCGTCGACTTTAAGGGCGGTTCGCGCGTTCAGGTGCACGTCGGCAAGACGTTTTCTGAGGAGCAGATCAAAAAGGACGCGGAGCAGCTTGGATTGAAGCCGGGCAGTGTTACGACCGCCGGTGACAATCGGGACATTGCGGTCATTCAGTTTGCGGACCCGATTACGAAAGAGGACTATGCGAAGCTAACCAAAGCGATGCAGAGCAAATACGGAAAACATGTCGATCTGCAACAGAGTACAGTTGACTCTATGGTTAGCCGTGAGCTGGCGCGTTCCGCGCTGTATGCGGTGCTTATCGCTTCCATAGGGATTATTATCTATATTACCATACGCTTTGAGTTTAAGTTTGCTTTTGCGGCTGTCCTCGCGTTGTTGCACGACGCGTTTCTTGTTATTACGATTTTCAGCCTGTTCCACATCGAAGTGGACTTGCCTTTCATTGCGGCGATTTTGACGATTGTTGGTTATTCGATTAATGACACGATCGTTATTTTTGACCGCATCCGCGATAATTTGAAGAAGACAAAAATCAAAAAGATTCAGGACATTGAGGACATGGTGAATCTCAGTATTCGTCAGACGCTCACACGTTCTATCAATACGGTTCTGACCGTGCTTGTATGCGCGATTGCCCTCTTCATTTTCGGCGGCGAAAGCATCCGTTCGTTTACGCTTGCTTTGATTATCGGCCTTGTATTCGGGGCGTACTCATCTATCTTTATCGCCAGCCAGATTTGGGTATCGCTAAAAGAGCGCGAATTGAAGAAAAAGAAAAAATTGGCGCCTGCTAATAATGAAGCGTAAGACCAGCCATACTACAGGGAGATAGAAAAAAGAGGGTGACCCAAAAGGAACTAAAAATTTCCTTTGAGGGTTCGCCCTCTCTTTTTTAAATATAAAAGAGAATCGCTCCATTTGGCAAAATTGAAGTGACGAAACAACAACCACCAAAGGAACGGTTCTCTTATGAAACATGATCATATTTCCTTTTTCTGAACCGTTGGGACAACGGGGTTAGCTTGGTAAATTGCTAAACGTATCTGCGTTGGCAGGTATTACCCAAGAAGCCCCCACTTCAAGCGATAGCTAAGTGGTGGGGAGTCCACCGTAAAGATTATCTTAAAACATGTTACGTTCGTACAAGTCAGAAACAGTGCGCCATTTGCTATTAGTGAAAGCTTGAGAAAGATTGAAGCTTTGACTTATGCCTCGTCCTTCAATAGACATATACGCATACTTCTTGGAACGTTGCTGAAGACGTTCCATTGTTTGTTGGTACGCTTTTTCATCCAACAAACCTAACTCCCCGGCTCTTTCTTCTACTTGAACAAACAGTTCGCTAGTTCCGTTTGAACGCTTCCAGTTTGCATCTGCTGTAGATACTTGCTTAACGTTATCTGGATTTATGGGTTCTTTCGTATTTAACATTGCATCCTTAAAATCTTGATATTTTCCCTTATATCCATAGAAAGCGCGAAGAAAAAAGTAACCAGATCTCATTTCTAAATCAGAACGACTTTTTAGGAATCCTGTATCCATTTTATAACTCCTTTATTTAATTGCTTTTCTTACCACTAATAATATCGGATAAATTCAAATAATTGATTTGCATTTTTTTACTTTAATCTACAATAAAATGTTATATAATGGTTTTTTAAATCCATATCAAACCATTTTTGGTAGATAAAAGATGAAGAAAAAGTTTAAGCTTTCCATTCTTGCAACTTTAATGTGTTTCAGCATCTCTGGTATTATCCAAGCTGCTACACAAGCGGAAAAAAAGACTGATAAGGAGTTGTCAGTAGTTGAACATTTTGAAAAAGATACAAAGAAGAAGTATCCGAACTTGGAAATTAAACAGATAACACCGGAGGAATCAATTAAAATCAAGGAAGAAATGCGCACGAAAGTAGAAAAAGAAGCAAAACAAGAAGTGCAGCTATCTGGCATTAGTGCATTTGACTCCGCGCCGCCTGTTACAGTTCTATATATTGATCAAATTGTATGGGACGAGCCGAACGGCCATAAGTATATTTATGGTGATTTAACAGCTCCTGCTATAAAAGGATACACTGAAATGTCATTATGTGATTGTGGATGTGAAAATTAGCCTGGATGACAATATTACGGTAGAAGAAGGGCGCCGTATCGGAAAACATGTAAAAAAAGCATTACTGGAGAATTTTTCGAATATGCAGAATGTATTTGTACATGTCAACCCGTATGCGCGCACCCTTGAAGACGATCTGCAACGTATCCCCTTTTACAAAACGGAAACAAATGAACACGAAGGTTCGATTTTGCATTAAACGGCAGTTGCCCAATTTTTCCCCCCTCTAGTATAATGAACAAGTGTTTAGAGGGAGGTGGGGAAAGACGTTGGTAAAATCTAAGACCCGCTGGAAAATAGAAGAAATTGATCAAGAGCTTGCACTGCGCTTGCAGCAGCGATTACATATTCCACCGCTAATTGCCCAACTTCTTGTTGGACGAGGTATTTGTACGTTGGAAGAGGCTGAAAAATTCCTGGGTGGCAGCGTGCACGACTTTTATGATCCTTTTTTGTTGGACGGAATGGACATAGCTGTCACCCGTGTGAAGGAAGCGATTGAAGCGGGAGAAACGATTTTGATTTACGGCGACTATGACGCAGACGGCGTGACCAGCACCAGTATTATGATTCACACGATGCGTATGGCGGGCGCGACGTTTCAATATTATATCCCAAACCGGTTTACAGAAGGGTACGGATTGAATGAGGGGGCACTTACGAAAGCAGCGGAAAATGGGTTTGCGGTTGTGCTGACGGTCGACACGGGAATCAGCGCGGTAAAAGAGGCGGAACTCGCGAAAGAACTCGGCCTTGATCTGATTATTACTGACCATCATGAGCCACCTGAGGTGCTGCCGGATGCGTACGCGGTAATTAATCCGAAGAAGCCCGGTTGTCCGTATCCGTTTAAAATGCTGGCCGGAGCTGGAGTCGCTTTTAAATTTGCACACGCTTTGCTCGGCGAGTTTCCGTATCACTTGCTCGAAATTGCCGCCATTGGAACGATTGCTGACCTCGTTCCGCTTGTTGATGAAAACCGCCTTATTTCTAAACTGGGTCTAAAAGCGCTTGAGCATTCTGCTAATCCTGGCATTCAGGCGTTGAAGAAGGTGTGCGGTATCGAAGGCAAAGTTTCTGCTTATCACGTCGGATTCGGTATAGGTCCGCGCATTAACGCAAGTGGACGGCTGGAAACGGCGGATCGAGCGGTCAAAATGTTTATTACGAACAATCCGGAAGATGCCGAAAAATACGCATATGAGCTGGACATGCTAAACAAAGAGCGACAGGATCTGGTGGAAGCGATTGCAGCGGAGGCGGAGCAGCTAGTGCTTGCGATGCCGGAGGAAGAAACGAATGTACTAGTCGTGGCGAAGGAAGGATGGAACGAGGGCGTGATCGGCATCGTCGCTTCTAGGCTTGTAGAAAAGTTTTACCGTCCAGCGATCGTGCTTAGCGTCAAGGCGGACGAAAACAAGGCAAAAGGGTCGGCACGCAGTATTGCCGGCTTTAATATGTATGAAGCACTCACAGAATGCGATGATATTTTGCCGCATTACGGCGGCCATCCAATGGCAGCGGGGATGACGCTCGCGGTTTCCGATGTACCAGAATTGCGCCGTCGTTTAAACGAATTGGCGCGAGATTGGCTAACGAAAGAAGATTACATTCCGATTACCAAAGTGGACGCTGTATGCCGGCTTGCTGACGCGAATCTGGAGACGATTGAGCAGCTGGAGCGGCTTGCTCCGTTCGGTGTTGGCAATCCCAGCCCTCGCATTTTGATCGAAGACGTAGAAATTGTGGATCTGCGCATCATCGGCAAAGATGGGAACCACATCAAATGCCAGTTCCATCAAGATGGTGTCACGCTGGATGGAATCGGTTTTAAAATGGCCGATATTAGCGCCGACCTGTCGCTTCGTGATGAAGCAAATATTGTGGGCGAACTGGCGGTGAATGAATGGAATAACCAGCGCAGAGTCCAGTTTATTTTGAAAGATTTGGCCATACCGGGAATGCAGATCTTCGATTGGCGCGGTACGCGCGGTAAGGCGGATAAGTTAAAAGCCTTGGACGGGGAGGTGCGTGCACGTGTCGTCGCGTTTCGGCCGCGCGGACAGGAACAGCTAGAGCGGCAATCCGCTTCTTGGCGCACGCTTTATCTTGAGCCGAAGCCAGGGACGCGCCAGCTTGTGCTATATGATTTGCCGCGTTCTTTCGCTGAGCTGAAAGAAGTTCTGAACGCTTGTTCGACCTTGGAGCGGCTGTATTGTCTGTTCGGGGAGGAGCCGGATTCTTTGCCTGCTTTGCCTTCGCGTGAGCAGTTTAAAGAAGTGTATAAGGCGGTTTATCAGCATAAAAAACTGGCGCATAAAGACATTCCGTTGCTTGCCAAAGCGAAGAAGCTTATGCCGTCGGCTGTGTCTTTCATTCTGGAAGTTTTTCTTGAGCTTGGTTTTCTTTCCGACGACGGAGAAGTGTACGAGCTAGTGAAAAAAACGGAAAAGCGGGATCTGACCGAATCCCGCGTTTACCAGCGGAAGAAAGAAGCCCTGGAACTTGAAACCGAGCTGTTATATTCTTCATATCAATCATTGCGTGCGTTTTTGAAGCAATTGGTGCTACAGGACGCCGGGACAAAGGAGAAGATGTATCATGGACTTTAAAGAAAAAATTCGGGTCATTCCGGACTATCCACATGAAGGCATTCGCTTTAAGGATATTACGACACTTTTAAAAGATGGCCCGGCTTACAAAGCTGCCATTGAAAAATTGGCCGAATTTGCACGTGAGAAAAAGCCGGATCTTATTGTAGGGCCGGAAGCGCGCGGCTTTGTTGTAGGTTGTCCGCTTGCCATTCAACTTGGAGCCGGATTTGTGCCGGTTCGCAAAAAGGGGAAACTGCCTTGTGAAACCGTCCAGGCGGAGTACTCCCTCGAATATGGAAAAGATGCGCTTGCGATGCACAAAGACGCTATTCAACCTGGGCAGCGTGTACTTATTGCTGATGATTTGCTTGCTACCGGCGGGACAATTCAAACGACGCTTAACCTTGTTAAGCAGCTTGGCGGCGAAATCGTTGGCTTTGCTTTCCTGATCGAACTTACGTATTTGAACGGCCGCGAGAAACTTGGTGATGAACACGATATCTTTACATTGATACAGTATTGATTTTGCGACCCTTTCGCGATGCAGACAAACATCCTTCCTCACACATGACAAGGAAGGATTTTTTCCTTCCTCTTTACTTTCCCATGTAATTCACAGATAATAAAAGGTAATATTCTAGGGGAGTGACAAAGGAGATTAATGTCATGAGCACCGAAACGACGATTGAGAGCGCGATCGATCAAGTCATAGAAAAAGCAAAGGCGTATTTACCGGAAAAAGATGTCGAATTTCTTTGGAAGGCTTATGAATTCGCGCGTAAAGCCCATGACGGGCAGGTGCGGAAATCAGGAGAACCATATATTATCCATCCGATTGCAGTAGCCGGCATTCTGATTAATTTGCAGATGGATGCGGTTACGGTGGCCGCCGCGTTTTTGCATGATGTGGTAGAGGATACGGAAGTAACGAGCGAACAGATTGCCGAAGAATTTGGGACGGAAGTGGCAAATCTGGTTGAAGGCGTTACGAAGCTTGGACGGATTAAGTTCAAATCAAAAGAGCAGCAGCAGGCGGAAAACCACCGGAAAATGTTCCTCGCTATGGCGAAAGACTTGCGTGTCATGCTAATTAAGCTGGCAGACAGGTTGCACAATATGCGGACGCTTAAGCATCTTCCGGAAGCGAAACAGCGCCAGATTTCGGATGAGACACTAGAAATTTTTGCACCGCTGGCACATCGACTTGGAATCGCTTCCATTAAATGGGAGATGGAGGACACGGGCTTACGCTACATCAATCCGCAGCAATATTATCGAATTGTCAATTTAATGAAAAAGAAACGGGCTGAACGGGAGAAGTATATTGAAGGTGTTATCAAGACACTTGAAGAGAAGCTGAAGGAAATTAATATCAAGTCGGAGATTTCCGGACGCCCTAAACATATTTATAGCATCTATCGTAAGATGGTTAAGCAAAACAAAGAATTTAACGAAATTTATGACTTGCTGGCCGTTCGAATTATTGTGGATGATATACGCGATTGTTACGCAGCGCTTGGGATCGTTCATACGCTGTGGAAGCCGATGCCAGGCCGATTTAAAGATTACATTGCCATGCCAAAAGCGAATATGTACCAGTCGCTCCATACGACGGTTATCGGGCCTAATGGTGAACCGCTGGAAGTGCAAATCCGCACATATGAGATGCATAGGATTGCCGAGTACGGTATTGCCGCTCACTGGGCCTATAAGGAAGGAAAAACAGTCGGGGATGAGAACAGTTTTGAGCGGAAGCTGTCTTGGTTCCGTCAAATTTTAGAATGGCAGAATGAGACGAGAGATGCGCAAGAGTTCATGGAGTCATTGAAAATGGACTTGTTTGCCGATCACGTATTTGTTTTTACGCCAAAAGGGGATGTCATCGAATTACCAAAAGGCTCTGTTCCGCTCGATTTTGCCTACCGCATTCACTCTGAAGTCGGCAACAGGACGATTGGTGCCAAGGTCAATGGCAAAATTGTTCCGCTTGATCATGAGCTGAAGACAGGAGATATCGTCGAAGTTCTTACTTCGAAGCATAGCTATGGGCCGAGCCGCGATTGGTTGAAGATTACGAAGTCTTCCCACGCCCGCAACAAAATTAAGCAGTGGTTCAAGAAGGAAAAACGGGAAGAAAACGTGGCAAAAGGCCGTGAAATGGTAGAAAATGAACTGAAGAAAAATAACTATGAACCGAAAGAGATCATGACTGCGGAAAATTTGCAGGAGGTAGCGAACAAGTTTAACTTTCAGGGTGAAGAAGATATGTTTGCCGCGGTTGGATACGGTGGCATTACAGCGGCGCAAATCGCTACCCGTCTGACGGACAGAATTCGTAAAGAGCGAGAAGAACAGCAATCCAACGTAACCGAGATTAAGCAGGATGCGCCGCGCAAGCGTCCGGATCAGGGAGTAAGCGTAAAAGGTGTCGATAATCTGCTGATCCGTTTTTCGCGCTGCTGTAATCCCGTACCAGGTGATGACATTGTTGGGTTTATTACGCGTGGTCGCGGAGTTTCTGTCCATCGCCAGGATTGCTTGAATATTCAAGCCTGTAGTGAAGAAGATAGGGCGCGCCTTATTTCGGTTGAATGGGACGCCGATCTTAAACATGAGTACAATGTGGACATCGAAATTACCGGTCATGACCGAAGCGGTTTGTTGAATGAAGTGCTGGCGACGGTAGCTGATATGAAGACGAGGATTACGGCCGTTTCTGGCAAATCGGATAAAAATCGTGTGGCGAAAATCAATATGACGATTTCCATCCAGAATTTAGATCATCTTCACAAGGTAGTGGAGCGGATCAAGAAAATTCGCGATGTGTATTCCGTTCGTCGTGTAATGAATACGTAGAAAGGACTGGCACACAATGCGAGTAGTTGTTCAACGTTCCAAACGAGCATCCGTTACAGTAAATCATAAGATGATCGGCAAAATTGACAGCGGGCTTGTTCTTTTGGTTGGCATTACGCATAATGATACGAAGAAAGATGCGGAGTATGTCGCGGAAAAAATCGCCAATTTGCGCATTTTTGAGGATGAGAACGGAAAGATGAACCGCTCGGTAAAAGATGTGTGCGGGGCGATTCTTTCCGTTTCGCAGTTTACGCTGTATGGCGATACGCGCAAAGGACGTCGCCCCAGCTTTGTGGAAGCAGCTCGACCTGAGCAGGCGCAACCGCTGTATGATTTTTTTAATGAGAAGCTTCGTGAGCAGGGATTGAAGGTCGAGACCGGTATCTTTGGAGCAATGATGGAAGTAGCTCTTATCAATGATGGACCGGTTACCTTGATTGTCGAAAGTCCCCCCTGTTCTTCTCGTTCGCTACCCTCTTAACGGAAAGTGCTGATAAAGGAGTTATTTCATGATTATACAGGTAGTAGGTGCGGCGGAATTATTCCGCCAGCCGTTAGAACATATTGTTCAACTGTTTTTTGAAGAAGCACAGATTTGGTTTGGAATAAGTGCGGAAGATAGAACGCCGGATGTAAATATCGAGCTTACGCTTACAGGGGAACAGGAACTGTACGCGCATGCCCGCCTGACGGAAAAGCGGAGCGGAAAGGTATATGAAGCATCGTATTTGCGCCGGATTTCGTATTGTCAGGAGGATAAAGAATGGCGAAAACAGGCCAAGCAGGTGATAAGCCACCCGCTGCTTGACGTGTTGGAACGCTATACGGGTATTGAACAGCCCTGGGGCATTCTCACCGGAATCCGGCCAACGAAGCTGTTGCATCGCAAAGTTCAGCGAAATGTACCGCGTGAGCAAGCGCACCGTGAGTTGCGCGAGGATTTTTTGATTCGCCAGGAAAAAATTGATCTTATGCAACAAATCGTTGACCGCCAGTTGACGATGGTGCCTGACTTGTATCATTTGCGGGGAGAAGTCAGCATTTATATCGGCATTCCGTTTTGCCCGACCAAATGTGCGTATTGCACGTTTCCAGCCTATGCGATTAGCGGAAAGCAGGGCTCTGTTGACTCCTTTCTCGGCGGATTACATTATGAAATGCGCGAGATCGGACGCTGGCTAAAAGAGCATGATATGAAAATTACAACGATTTATTTCGGAGGGGGGACGCCAACAAGCATTACCGCCGAAGAGATGGATAGGCTATATGAAGAAATGTACGCTTCTTTCCCTCATATGGATAAAGTACGAGAGCTTACGGTGGAGGCGGGCCGCCCGGACACAATTACGCTAGAAAAGCTGGAAGTGCTGAAAAAATGGAAGATTGACCGTATTAGCATCAATCCGCAATCGTATATTGAAGAAACACTGAAAGCTATCGGGCGTCACCACACGGTGCAGGAAACGATCGATAAGTTCCGCCTCGCACGCGAAGCTGGGATGAACAATATCAACATGGATTTGATTATCGGTTTGCCTGGCGAAGGTGTGACTGAATTTGAACATACGCTTGCGGAAACGGAGAAGCTAATGCCGGAGTCGGTGACGGTGCATACGTTATCCTTTAAGCGCGCTTCGGAAATGACACGCAATAAAGAAAAATACAAAGTCGCAAGCCGCGAAGAAATCCAGGAGATGATGAAGCGGGCGGAGGAATGGACGAAAGCGCGCGGCTATGTACCATACTACCTTTATCGCCAGAAAAATATCCTTGGGAATTTGGAGAATGTTGGTTACGCAAAGCCGGGTCAGGAAAGCCTGTACAATATTATGATCATGGAAGAAATGCAAACCATTATCGGTCTGGGATGTGGCGCGGCCAGCAAATGGGTTCATCCTATGACCGGGGCTATTTCCCGCTTTGCCAATCCGAAAGAGCCGAAAGCTTACAACGAAAACTACAAACATTACACTGAAGCCAAAATCAAAGTTCTTGATGATTTGTTTGGAATCAAGACAGGAGTATAATCCCCCACTCTTGACAAACACTGTCGAAATAAGTAATATAAAAAACAATTGTGACAAAATGATATTGATCTGATGAAGGGCACAAAGTAGTCAGGAAGTACTGCCGCACAGAGAGGAATGTCAGAGGCTGGAAGCATTCCCGACAGCTCTTGATGAACGACAACCCGGAAGACCTTGTGGAAACAAACACATGGCGTGTTCCCGCGTTACGGGATATAGAGCGGGATATTTATATATCCAAGCAGGGTGGTACCACGGGAATAAATAGCAATCTCTCGTCCCTGACAACTGTGTCAGTGGCGGGAGATTTTTTAATGTGGAAGGAGACAGGAGAAAAAAGGTCGGATGCAATCGTCGAACCGCTCATTCTTCTTCCATGTTTATACATTTTTAATTTTTAAGGAGGGCCAATGATGATCCAGGTTCCACGAGGAACAGCTGATGTTCTGCCTGGCGAGATCGAACTGTGGCAGTATATTGAAGATAAGGCGCGAGACATTTGTCGTCGTTACAATTATTCGGAAATTAGAACGCCGGTTTTTGAACATACTGAGCTGTTTCAGCGCGGTGTCGGCGAGACGACGGACATTGTGGAAAAGGAAATGTACACGTTTGAAGACCGAGGCGGCCGCAGTCTAACCTTGCGCCCGGAGGGGACCGCTTCGACGGTACGCGCTTACATTGAACACAAAATGTATGGCTCCCCGCAGCAACCAACAAAACTATATTACATAGGACCCATGTTCCGTTACGAGCGCCCGCAGGCGGGCCGGATGCGCCAGTTTACGCAGTTTGGTGTCGAAGCGATTGGCAGCAATGATCCAGCGATTGACGCGGAGGTCATTGCGCTGGCAATGCGATTGTACGAAGAACTCGGCCTGAAAAAACTGCACGTTGAACTCAACAGCTTGGGTGACGCGGAAAGCCGCAAAGCGCACCGTGAAGCGCTCATCAAACACTTTACGCCACACATCCATGAGTTTTGTTCCGATTGTCAGTCGCGCCTTACGCGTAATCCACTGCGTATTCTTGATTGCAAAAAAGATGCGGACAAAGAAGTAATGAAAACGGCGCCTACTATTCTTGATTATTTAAATGAAGCATCCAAGTCGTATTTCGAGAAAGTGAAAAAGCATCTGGATGATTTAGGAATCGCATATGTAGTCAATCCGAATCTGGTACGTGGTCTTGACTATTATACACACACTGCGTTTGAGATTATGGAACGCGGCATCGGCGCCGTCAGCACCATCTGCGGTGGCGGACGTTACAACGGCCTTGTGCAGGAAATCGGCGGCAACGATATGCCAGGAATCGGTTTTGCTATGAGTATTGAGCGGGTGCTGCTCGCGTTGAAAACCCAAGGCGTAGAACTTCCAATTGACCAAGGACTGGATTGCTTTGTCATTGGCCTTGGGGAAGCAGCGGAGGAGAAGGCGTTTCTGCTTTTGAACGAGATGCGCCGTCAAGGGCTTACTGCTGATAAGGATTACTTGGGTCGGAAGATGAAGGCTCAGATGAAAGCGGCAGATCGTTTGCAGGCGAAAGTTGTGGTTATCATAGGAGAGGATGAACTTTCGCGGGATATCGTCGTTCTCAAAAACATGGAGACAGGCGATCAGCAGGAAGTGGCTTTTGACAAAGTTATAGCAAAAGTCCAGGAAATTACTAAAAACGATAAGCAAGGAAGGTAGGAAGAGAAATGGAATTCCAACAACGAAACGTATTTTGCGGCACGCTCCGCAGAACAGATGTGGGCAAAGAGGTTGTCTTAAACGGATGGGTGCAGAAGCGCCGCGACTTGGGGGGGGTTATCTTTGTCGATTTGCGCGATCGTACGGGTATTGTGCAAATCGTATTTAATCCTGAGATTAATCCGGAAGCGCATGCGGTTGGTGATAAGCTGCGCAGTGAATATGTTGTCAGCGTAAAAGGAAAAGTCGTAGAGCGAGATCCGGAAACAGTGAATCCGAACTTGGAAACCGGGGAAATTGAAGTACAGGTAAATGAAATTGAAATCATTAACCAGGCAAAAACGCCACCGTTCTTTATTGAAGATAATATCGATGTAGATGAACAAATTCGCTTAAAGTATCGTTATTTGGATCTGCGTCGTCCGGAAATGTATAAAACGATGGAACTGCGCCATAAAGTGACGAAGTTGTTCCGCGATTATCTGGATAGCAAAGGTTTTCTTGAAATCGAAACGCCTATGCTTACCAAAAGTACGCCGGAGGGAGCGCGTGACTATCTGGTGCCTAGCCGCGTGAACCCGGGTGAATTTTTCGCGCTGCCGCAGTCGCCGCAGATTTTTAAGCAATTGCTGATGGTGGCGGGCTATGAACGCTATTTCCAAATTGTGCGTTGTTTCCGTGACGAAGACTTGCGTGCAGATCGCCAGCCGGAGTTTACACAGGTCGATATTGAGACATCGTTCCTTAACATGGAGGAGTTAATGTCCATGATGGAAGAAATGATGGCAAAAGTTTGCAAAGAAGTGCTCAATATCGACATTGAAACACCGTTCCAGCGCCTAACATACGCGGAAGCTATGGATCGTTACGGCTCAGACAAGCCTGATCTTCGCTTCGGTATGGAATTAGTAGATATCTCGGACATCGCAGAAAACTGTGGCTTCCAGGTGTTCAGCAGCACAATGAAAAAAGGCGGGCAAGTAAAAGGCATCAACGTAAAAGGGTGCGCGCACTACTCCCGCAAAGATGTGGATGAATTGATGAAATTTGCGGGCCGCTATGGTGCGAAAGGCCTGGCATGGATGGCGTTTAAAGATGATGAAATAAAAGGGCCGATCGCCAAATTTTTTACGGAAGAAGAAATTGCCGCTATCAAAGATCGCATGCAGGTAGAGAACAATGACCTGTTGTTATTTGTGGCGGACAAGCCGAAAGTCGTGGCCGATTCTCTCGGTGCGCTGCGTCTGAAATTCGGTAAAGAGCTCGGTCTCATTGATGAAAGCAAGTTTGCCTTTGCATGGGTTGTGGATTTCCCATTGCTTGAATGGGATGAAGAGGCAAAGCGGTATGTGGCGCTGCACCATCCGTTTACCCGCCCGCGTCCGGAAGATGTGGAATTGTTCGATACCGATCCTGGGAAAATTCGCGCTCAAGCGTACGACATGGTACTGAACGGTTTTGAGATCGGCGGCGGCAGCATGCGTATTTATAAGCGCGATGTGCAAGAGAAAATGTTTAAAGCGCTTGGCTTTAGCCAGGAAGAAGCACAGGAGAAATTCGGCTTCCTTCTGGATGCATTTGAGTATGGTACGCCTCCGCACGGCGGTATCGCGTTTGGCCTGGATCGTATCGTAATGATTTTGGCCGGTCGAAGCAGTCTGCGCGACACGATCGCATTCCCGAAAACGGCAAGTGCCCGTGATTTTATGACGGACGCACCGAGCACGGTCGATCCGAAGCAGTTGGAAGAGTTATCGATCCGCGTTTTTATGCCAAAGAAGTCAGATGATAAATAAGTAACTTGGTAATAATTAGTGAAAATTGGGCCGAATTTACCGCTTGAAATCGTTTTCAAAATTGTGTAAGATGAAGTCACAACAAAGTTAAGAACCCTGTGATGTGCGTGAGCGACCCGTTTGTTTTGTACCAACACTAATGAAAAGGGAAACTGGGGTTCCGCTGTGGCGCAGAAGCCGCCCTGAATTGAGCGGACCTGTAAAGCAGCGGACAGGTCTCCCACCTGCCAGAGCAGGTTCAAAACACAGGCATCACGGCATTCCTGGGGTTCTTACTTTTATTGTTAATGCTGCGGCCCGCAGAGGATTTCTCTCTGCGGGCTTTCTTTTACCATATAAGAAAACAAAATGAAAAGGAGATCGTTATGCTGCATCAATTTTCTCGCACAGAGCTTGCAGTCGGTCGCGAAGGAATCAAATTGTTTAGGGACAGCGCCGTCGCCGTGCTGGGTGTAGGGGGGGTCGGTTCCTTTACCGTCGAATCGCTCGCCCGTACTGGTATCGGCAAACTGGTTCTTATCGACAAGGACGATGTCGACATCACGAATTGTAACCGGCAAATTCCGGCGACGCTTGAGACGATCGGGCAGTCAAAAGTGGATATAATGAAAAAGCGGATTGCGAGCATTAATCCAGAATGTGAAGTTGTTACGTTAAAAATGTTCTACAACGAGGAAACGTATGAGCAATTGTTTAAACATAAGCTTGATTATGTAGCTGACGCGATGGATACCATCTCGGCCAAGTTGCACTTGATTCTTCAGTGTCGTGAGCGCGGCATTCCGCTTATCAGCAGCATGGGAGCAGCCAATAAGCTGGATCCTACGCGTTTTCAGGTAGCGGATTTGTTTGAAACTTCTTATGATCCGATAGCTAAAGTGCTACGCCGGGAGCTGCGCAAAAAAGGGATCAAGAAAGGTGTAAAAGTGGTATATTCTACTGAAACGCCGGTCGCGGCCCGTGAAGAGGTATTGAAAGAGGTTGTGCAGGATCCGAATTCCCCGATCCGCAAAGCGATCCGTCCACCGGCGAGCGTGGCGTTTGTACCATCTGTCGCCGGATTAATCATGACAAGTGTCATTATTCGTGACCTGCTGGAGAAAGCCGGTATCGAAGTGTTGCGGGAAGACTAAGATAGGAAAAAAAGCAAGGAAAGGGTGCTGGTTTTGTGGCGGCATCCTTTACTTATGCTTATTTTTTTTCTATAATTAGTAGGATTTAGGAATGAGGCGCAAGGAGGGGGCGACGAATGGACTTATTCTCCTACGCTCAAGAAGAAGAAAATGAGCGCGGACAAAGCAGACACCAGCCGCTGGCGGATCGCATGCGACCGCGCACGCTGGACGAGTTTGTTGGACAGAATCACATTCTTGGTGAAGGGAAGCTTCTGCGCCGTGCGATCGAAGCTGATCGCATATCTTCGCTTATTTTTCACGGGCCGCCAGGCACCGGAAAAACGACGCTCGCCCGCATCATTGCTCGGACGACGCAAACGCACTTCACCGATATGAATGCCGTCACCGCGGGTGTGGCGGATATCCGGCGGGTAGTGGAAGAAGCAAAGCAGCGCCGAGAGATGTACGGACAAGGGACAACGCTGTTTGTGGATGAAATCCACCGTTTCAATAAATCCCAGCAAGATGCGTTATTGCCGTATGTGGAAGATGGAACCATCCGGCTAATTGGCGCGACAACTGAGAATCCTTTTTTTGAAGTAAACGCTGCGCTGCTTTCCCGTTCCCAACTGTTTCAGTTGCGCGCGTTAACGGAGGAAGACATGAACCGGGTGATTGACCGGGCGCTTACCGATAAGGAACGGGGATATGGTAAACTTTCTGTACAATTAGATGAGGAAGCGCGTCATCATTTTATCCGGTATGCGGAAGGAGATGGCCGCCGCTTGCTGAATGCGCTGGAACTGGCTGTTGCGACAACACCGAGAGACAGTGAGGGAAATGTGCGCATTACGCTGGACATAGCGGTTGATTCTATCCAGCGGCGCGCGGTGCGGTATGATAAGACAGGAGACAACCATTATGATACGATTTCCGCATACATTAAATCCATTCGTGGTTCTGACCCGGATGCGGCGCTGTATTGGCTGGCGCGCATGATTGATGCCGGGGAAGATCCGCGATTTATCGCGCGTCGGCTGGTCATTGCTGCTTCTGAAGATGTAGGTAATGGCGATCCGCGGGCCTTGCAGGTGGCGATCGCAGCATTCCAAGCGCTGGAGCTTGTTGGCATGCCGGAAGGACGCATTCCGCTGGCGCAGGCGACTACATACCTCGCTTCGGCGCCTAAAAGCAACGCTGCGTACGAGGGAATCAATGCTGCGCTTCGTTACGTTCGGCAGCACGGGCATGGTGCTGTACCGCTGCATTTGCGGGACAAGCATTACAAAGGTGCCGAGAAACTCGGACATGGGGAGGGATATCTGTATCCGCATGATTATCCGAATTCATATGTGAAACAACAATACTTGCCCGAAGGGGTAAACGAGACATTTTACCGGCCGAAAGAAATTGGCTATGAACGCCATATGAAGGAGTATTTGCGTACCATAAGGAAAGAAAAATAGAAAGAAGGGTGGATTTATTTGAGAATATCAACAAAAGGAAGATATGGTTTGACTATTATGATGGAACTGGCGAACCGATATGGGGAAGGCCAGATGTCGTTGAAGGCGATCGCACAGAAACATGATTTATCAGAACATTATCTTGAGCAGCTTGTGGCTCCGCTCCGGAATGCTGGACTTGTAAAAAGCATCCGCGGCGCTTATGGTGGATATATTCTTGCTCATCCGCCGGAAGAGATTACGGCAGGCGATGTTATTCGCGTGCTGGAAGGCCCGATCAGTCCAGTTGAATTTGAAGAGGAAGAAGATCCAGCCAAGCGCAATTTATGGATTCGCATCCGTGACAGTATCAGTCAGGTGCTCGATACGACTACGTTGCAGGATTTGATCTCTTATAAAGACGAAAATCAGACGGATTCGTATATGTTTTATATTTAACACAGGTAAATTGATGAATGGTAAGGAGAGACACCATGCAAGAAATTTATTTGGATCATGCGGCGACCACTCCTGTTCATCCTGAAGTGCTGGAAGCAATGCTTCCGTATTATCGTGACATGCATGGCAATCCGTCTAGCATGCATAGATTCGGACAGCGTGTACGACATACCGTTGATGAAGCGCGTTCCATTATCGCACGTTGCGTGAATGCAGAACCGGGAGAAATTATTTTTACGAGCGGTGGTACTGAAGCCGATAATATGGCGCTTATTGGCGTGATGACGGCCAACCGGGATAAAGGCAAGCATTTGATTACGAGCCAGATTGAGCACCACGCCGTTTTGCATACATGCGAATATCTTGAGTCTCTCGGTTATGAGGTGACGTATTTGCCTGTCGATGAGACGGGACGCGTGGCTGTTGAAGATGTAGCGCAGGCGATCCGTCCGGACACGGTGATGATTAGCATTATGTTTGGCAACAATGAAGTTGGTACGTTGCAACACATCGGTAAAATCGGCAAGCTAGCCAAAGAGCGAGGCGTATATTTCCATACGGACGCGGTGCAGGCGTTTGGGATTGAAGAAGTGGATGTGAAACGCTTGCATGTGGATTTGCTGTCGATTTCTGCCCATAAAGTCAACGGGCCGAAAGGTGTTGGCTCCCTTTACGCAAGACGCGGAATTAAAATTGCTTCCTATATACACGGTGGCAATCAGGAAAAAAAGCGGCGTGCCGGAACGGAAAATGTAGCCGGTATTGTCGGATTTGCCCGCGCAGCTGAGCTCGCTATAAATACACGGGAAGAGAGGCGCGCGCATTATGAGAAGCTGCGTCGGATGATGATGGCCGTTTGGGATGAACAAAGTGTTGATTACGTAGTGAACGGACATCCCAAGTTTTATATGCCGCATATTTTGAATGTAAGTTTTCCTGGTACGAAGACGGAAGCGATGCTGATGAAGCTCGATATCGCGGGCGTTGCCGCTGCGAGCGGTTCAGCATGCATGTCCGGATCGCTGGAAATTTCTCATGTGCTGCGCGCTATGAACCTGCCGGAAGATCGGCTCATTTCTGCCATTCGTTTCAGCTTTGGTTACGGCAATACGGAAGAGCAAGTGCGGGAAGCTGCGGAACGAATTGCGCGAATTGTGAATAAGGGATGATTGGTATCCTTTTTGTAGCATAGTCTCACCTCTTTGCCCCATACTAAAGGATATGGAAGGAGATGATCGCTATGCAGCGGGCACGCGACATCATTGGACTTCCTGTTATTGAACTGAAGCGGGGCAAAGAGGTGGGCTATGTCCATGATCTTCTGTTCAATGAACGGATGGAGCTGGCCGGGCTTTTGCTTGTGGAGAAAAACTTTCTTAGGAAGGGAAAGTATGTGCCAGCGGAAGCGATTTGTGCGATAGGTGCCGATTGCGTAACGATAACTGAGAGGGCGATGGTACTCTTTTCTTCTCTTCCTTCTAACTGGATATGTGTTCAGACCGGAAAGGCTCACATGCAGAATCGAATGTTTATCACGGACACTGGCGAGCAGTTGGGGTTTGTGGAAGATGTTTATTTTTCTGCGGAAACGGGGAGAATAGTAGGGTACGAATTGTCTAACGGAATTTTGTCGGATATTATGGACGGTCGTAAAATGATTCGGAGCGCGCCGAATATAAAAATGGGCGAGGATACGGTAATTGTCTCCCCTGGGGAGTAAGGCGGCCCTTCCGCGTACAGGAGGAAAAAAGGAATGATAAATTGCCCTAACTGTCAGTCAAAAGATATCGGTAAAATCGGTACCAATCAGTACTATTGCTGGAACTGCTACATTGAATTTACGACTTCAGGGAATAAAGTATCGTCCGTTTTCCAGGTGGAAGAAGACGGAACTTTGCATTCGCTGAATGATTTGTTTTTTGAAGATTGCCCACCGCCGTTTGAGACTAATATGTAAGGAGATGAGTGCGGTGAACCGTTCACTTTGGATGGGAGCTGCGATACTGGTCGCAATGAGCCTTGTCGGAATCATGCGGCGGGCGAGACGAAGCCGTGCGGAGCGTATTTTCCGTTTCGGAAATCGTATGCTGCGCAATTTTAGATTCGCCGGGATGTTAAACATTTCGCCACGCTTTATGACAGGCGCCGGCATGCGGATGCTGCGAAAGGCGTTTCGATAAAAACGAAAACGAGGAGCAACACGTGTTGTCTTTTTCCCTGCTTGGGACATAGACTTTTCGCGTGCATGCTTCCTCGTTTTTTATTGCTTCGGTTTCTTATACATTGAATTTAAGGGCTTCTTGATGGGCTCGTGCGGCCAGTTCAGACAATGATTCAATATTTAAGGACATATCTTCAGCTGTTTGACTTTGCTCTTGGATGGAAGCGGAGATTTCACGTAATCCGCCCGAGGTTTCCCGGCTCACTGCCGCAACAAACCGGATTCGCTCGTGCAAATTTTCTACCATTTTATGAACTTCTTCTTGTTTTTGTTTAATTTTTTCCATCTCTTTTTTTGTTTGGTTCGTTTTCTCCACAATGTTGAATAGAGCCCTTTCCCCTTGATTAATGATGGAGATTTGGCGCTGTACTTGCTCCACATTCATTTCCATTGAGCGGATAGTAACCGCTGTTTCGCTTTGGATATGTTTCACCAAATTCACAATTTCCTGTGCCGCTTTTGCCGCTTCTTCTGCCAGCTTCCGCACTTCTCCTGCGACGACCGCAAATCCTTTTCCATGTTGACCGGCCCGCGCGGCTTCGATAGTGGCATTTAGTGCCAATAGATTGGTCTGCTCGGCAATGGAGGAAATCATATGCACGACATTTCCGATCTCTTCCGAGCGTTGCCCTAATTTTTGAATGGTTTCTGTGGTGGAGATAACGGCTTGGGCTACCGTATCAAGGTGCTGGATCGCTTCATTAACAGACGCCATTCCCTCATTTGCGGCTCGGCGTGTCTCCTCGGCCACTTGCAGCGCCTGAGACGCGGCGGTCGTGGTATCCTTGACTTTTTCATGGGCATGGTTCATCTCTACATGAACATGGTCAACCGCTTCTGCCTGTTCATTAATATTTTTCGCGATTTGCTGTATCGTATGGGCAATTTGCGAGGCGGAGGCGCCGGTCTCTTCAGCGGTGGCGGCCAATTGTTCGGAGGTGGAAGATACTTCTTCTGCCGAGCGCTGCATGGTAGCTACCAGATTGCGTAAGTCACCGGTCATTTGATTAAAACCACGCGCCAGATGCCCTAGCTCGTCTTCGCGTACAATATGCGCCTGTGTTGTCAAATCGCCGCTTGCGGCTATTTTAAAGCATTCCTGAACATGCTGAATGGGTTTTACGAGCGTACGTTTCATAATGAATGATAGAATAAGCAGCAAAACAAGAAGGGAAATCAGGGAAATCATTAAAATGATGTAACGGGTCTGCGCAATGGCCGCGTACGCTTCTTGACTTTCCATTGTAATAGCCACAATCCACCCGGTTTGTTCGATGGGCCGAAATGATACGAGGTTGGATTTTCCTTCAAACGTGTATTCCAGTTGCCCCTTTTTCATCTTTAGCATGGCTTGACCGAAGTTTTGTTTGTTTATCCGGAGTTTGGCCACGTGTTTTTTCAGTGGATGCGCCAATATGAGACCATTTTTATCAACCAAATAAGCGTATCCCGTTTTCCCCATTTTTATTCGCGCAATATGCGAACCGATAGCGTCCAGCCGTATGGCAGCCACGAGGAAGCTGCGTCCATTGTTAACCGGCTCTGTCAAATAAAGCAAAGGACTTCCATCCTCTCCATAGCGCACATTGCTAATGATGCGTTTTCCCGCTTTTTGCGCTGTTTGTAATACATCAAGTTCGGGAAACGTTTGGCCAATCATGTATCCGTTTGAGCCGGCAATGATGTTTCCTTCCGGCATCGTAATATACAACGCTTCGTATTCAGGTTGATTTCTAGTAATGGAAGTCAGAAAACGGCCCGCTTCATCCGCTTGGTCTGACCGGGTGTCAACCGCTTTAATTATGGGAAATTGGGCCAATTGAAACAGCGATTGTTGCCTGTCAGTCAAATCCTTGCCGACAAGGATGGCAGCTTCGCTTGAAGCTTGGTCCATCCCTTGCAAAGTAGCGGAGCGCAGCGATTGGGTGACGCTTCGTTCCACGAAAAAGTACAGGGTAGCGAAAGCGATGACCGTTACTACTGTCAATAAAATCATTAATCTTGTCTGGAGAGTTATATGTTTTTTCATGATTCTTCCGCCTTAATATGCTAGAATTATTCTTCTTTATTGAGGTCTTAAGAACTAATTTAATGTTTATGATAGCAGGGTAATTTTGGGTATATATTAATACAATATAAAAATTTGGTTAAATTGAATGGGAAATGGTTCTTCACCATAAGTTACGCTTGAGGAAAGAATAAGGCAAAATAATTTCTCAGTCATTTTTTCAAAAATGTAGTTGATATAGGATGAAGGCGAAGCTATGTGGTAAAATAAGGATGGAGGTGCATCTATGGGGAAATTTATTAATGGCTGGTTGATGATTACTCTTTGCTATTTTACGGTCTTTTTAGTGGCTACAACTTTATATGGACTAATTACTGGGCTTCCTATTGATCGCTATCGAATCTATTCAGGTACTTATCTTGGAATTTTGTTAATTATTGTACCCTATTTTTTAACTGGTATATATGCTCGGATGTTTTTTTCTCATCCTGTAAAAAGCGCGTTTTGGCTAAGTGTTGTACCAGTAGTATGTGAGAAGGTACTCATCTATTTTATTGGAGCTGTTTTGCTTGCAGCTGGAGGAGATGGGGATACCAGTGGAGTAACAGTAATGAACTTTATTGAAGCTGAAGCAGCTCCATATTTCACCCCTGTTTATGTTATTTTAGGATTTTTAAGTATTCCCTTTAGTATGTGGATTGCCAGCCGAAAAAAGGTCTCTGTTCAATCAATGTGATTTAAGAACATGTCGTTGTTTTTTTGGACTTGCTTACGCCAACTCAACTACCCCCACTTAACGGATCACACCGTTTGAAATGGGGGCTTGTATCTTTTCAGTCATGTAGTCGTGGTAAATCATTCCGACTCGGCTGCTTGACAAATATCGATGAAACAGCTAATCCAATAATGAAATTTTGACGATTAATAACCACTTGGCAGTTTTCAAAGCTTGCTCGGGGGAACTTGTTGATATGCTATTTTCATCCGTTGCTTGAATTCCCCAAACAGCAACATCTGCATTATCAGCGATAGCTAAGTCTTGTTTTAGATTCACTACGCCATGTATATGGTGCTGTGCATTCTTATTAAGATGAAAAGTAGAGCTTGAGTATCCTCCCTCATGAATAAGAGCAGAAGTGACAGTATATTGAGGTTTCGTCTTTTCAATGGTTTCTTCTTGAAATGAAAAAGCGAGCTCTCCGTTAAATTCCCCTTGTTTACTAAAAATGTCAGTCTCTTCTCCACCTATCGTTTGAGTTTTTTTTCCGTTTTCCCAAAGCTCAATGGTAGATTTTAGTTTTCGCTTGTTACCTTTGTATTTTATTTTTACTGCGCCGGATAGAGGACCAAGGAAAGCTTGAAATTTTGCTGCATCTCCTTCAAATAAATCCGTTGGTGATATATAAAGAAAGTTATTCTTGATAGTGGAAGTATGTTCCGAATTAGGAGTAGGACTCGGAGGCTTCGAACATGCTGAAAGCAGTAAGATGATGAGAAGAATAACAAAGATAAATTTTTTCATTGGTAAACTTCCTTTTTCTTTTCATTTTTTCTTAATACAGATAAGTTTCTCCGTATTGCTTAAGTAGTTTACTGTATTCTTTTGAACTTTCCTGTACCCAGCATAGCGACTCCCCTTTATTTCCATATCACTTTTTATGCATCAGTGCCTGTCTTATAGTAAAAAGAGGTTGGATAGGCACTGCCTAAAGCTTTGGAAGAAAGGAGTGACGGCCTATCTTTCATTGCTTCTTTACACATGGGTGGTTTATATATTGTCAGTTGTTTCTACTTGTATGTTCGCGCCCTTCTAAAAAAATCCTGCTACATCGTGGAAAATAGTTCCATAAATTTCTTTCCCTTTTTGGCGCATACTAGAAACGCCAAAAAGGTTATGCATGGGCGGAAGTGAATGAACATGGAACGGATTACGCGAACCAACTGGTTGTATTTTCTGCTAATCATTTCTCTTGCTTTGCTTATTCTTTTTTTGCTGGGTAAAGTGGGCGTATTTTTTATCGGAGCATTTGAGATTGCAAAAAAAGTGTTAACGCCGTTTTTTTTCGCGTTGATTATCGCTTATTTGCTGAATCCTATCGTTACGTTTTTGATGCGCCGTCATTTTCCCCGCAGCCTGGCCATTCTCCTGATTTACACTTTATTTTTTCTGTTTCTTCTATTCCTTATTGTCAATGCCGGGCCGATCCTTATTCGCGAATACAAAGAATTATCGGCTAAATTTCCCGAACTTGTCGGAACGTACAGGGATTGGATTGGTTATATGCGCATCCGGCAGGCGCAGACGCCATTTTCTTTGCACGGAGGGTTAACCGCGGGTATCCAACAGATTGAGATTGCGATGACCAACTATGTAAATGGATTATTTACTGGCGTAGACAGTTGGTTGGAAAAAATCTTGTTTGTTTTGCTTGTACCGTTTATCGTTTTTTATATGCTAAAAGACATGAAGCCAATGCAAAAAGGTATGTTGCTGCTTGTGCCCAAACGGCATCGACCGACCGTACGCAGGATGCTGCATGATATTGATACAGCGCTCGGGCAATATATTCGCGGTCAGCTTATCGTGTGCGTAGCAGTAGGGGCGCTGGCGTATGCCGGGTATTTTTTCGTCGGTTTACCGTACGCGATTGTGTTTGCTTCATTTGTTGCCATTACAAACATTATTCCATACATTGGTCCGGTATTCGGCGCGGCGCCCGCTGTTTTGTTTGCACTGACGATTTCCTGGAAAATGGCGCTCTATGCGCTTATTGTTAACGCGGTCATTCAAGTGCTGGAAGGCAACATTGTGTCTCCGATGATTGTTGGGAGATCGCTTCATATGCATCCGCTGTTGATTATTTTGTCGGTAATGATCGGTGGAGAAATCGCCGGCATCGCTGGATTAATTCTTGCGGTGCCGATCGTGGCAAGCTTGAAAGTGGTCATTCAGCATATCATTATCCATACAATACGCAGATCGGAATGTCCAGAAGAGGGTTAATTGACAGGAAAGATGGTAAATCTGTATAATAAATTATACTGTATCATTAGAAATATCGCTAAATCGTTGAAGGAATGAGTAGACGGCAGCCCTTGTCACAGAGAGAAGATTCCATGGTTGAGAGAATCTTTACAAGAAGAGCCGTTGAATGCTACTCCTGAGAGCAGGGCGCAAAATCCTGCCGGGTTAAAAAGCCCGTTATCTGTAAAATAAGGCGATCCGTGCTATATGTGCGGGTAAGCAGGGTGGTACCGCGTGAGAAGATAAGCTCTCGTCCCTGAAGAAACTCTGGGATGGAGGGCTTTTTTGATGGATAAGACGCTGTTTCTTATCCGTAAAGAGTGCTATTATATACACTTTTATGGAGGGGTAAGATTGAAATGAAACAAATGTCATCCGCTGAGATTCGCCAGAAGTTTCTGGACTTCTTCGTCAGCAAGGGGCACAAAGTAGAGCCTAGCGCACCGCTGATTCCGGTTGACGATCCTTCGTTGCTCTGGATTAATAGCGGTGTTGCCACGTTGAAAAAATATTTCGACGGCCGCGTTGTGCCGGAAAATCCGCGCATTACAAACTCGCAAAAATCAATTCGTACAAACGACATTGAAAACGTAGGAAAAACGGCGCGTCATCATACATTTTTTGAAATGCTCGGCAATTTCTCCATTGGCGATTATTTTAAAGAAGAAGCGATTCTGTGGGCATGGGAATTCCTAACCAGCCCGGAGTGGATCGGTTTCGATCCGGAGAAATTGTCTGTAACCATTCACCCGGAAGACGATGAAGCGTATGAAATCTGGAATAAAAAAGTGGGCATTCCGGATGAACGCATCGTGCGTTTGGAAGGGAATTTTTGGGATATTGGAGAAGGGCCGTGTGGACCAAACAGCGAGATTTTTTATGATCGCGGAGAAAAATACGGCAATGACCCGAATGATCCGGAATTGTATCCGGGAGGTGAAAATGAGCGCTATCTTGAAATCTGGAATCTTGTGTTTTCGCAGTATAACCATAATCCTGACGGTTCTTACACGCCGCTGCCAAAGAAAAACATCGATACAGGCATGGGGCTTGAACGTATGGCGTCCATTATGCAAGACGTGGACAATAACTTTGAAACGGATCTTTTGTTCCCGATTATTGAAGCAACTTGCAATATCGCTGGCGTAAAATACGGTCAATCGCCGGAGAAGGATGTGGCTTTAAAAGTTATTGCCGACCACTCGCGCACAGTTGTGTTTGCCATCGGCGATGGGGCCCTTCCGTCTAATGAAGGTCGCGGCTACGTAATTCGTCGTTTGTTGCGTCGCGCGGTTCGGTATGGAAAAGTACTCGGCATCGATAAGTCGTTCCTGTACACATTGACCTCGGTTGTGGGAGAAATTATGAAATCCTACTATCCAGAAATACTAGAGAAGCGTGAGTTTATTGAGCGCGTAATCAAAAATGAAGAAGAGCGTTTCCGTGAAACGCTGAATGAAGGTCTGCACATTCTGGAGCAAATGGTAACGGAAGCGAAAAAAGAAGGCAAAACGCAAATCAGTGGGCCAGAAGCGTTTAAATTGTATGATACGTACGGCTTTCCATTTGATTTGACGGAAGACTTTGCGACTGAACAGGGGATGACTGTTGATCGCGAAGGATTTGAAGCGGCGATGGAAGAGCAGCGCGCCCGTGCGCGGGCAGCCCGCCAGGATGAAGACAGCATGCAGGTACAGGGCGGCGTACTTGGCGATATTAAAGTGAAGAGCGAATTCGTCGGTTACAGTGAACTTGTTAGCAGCGCCAAAGTTGTGGCCATTGTTCACGAAAACCGATCAGTCGACATGGTGGGAGCTGGAACAGAGTGCCAGGTTATTCTTGACCGTACACCATTCTATGCTGAATCAGGTGGACAGGTAGCGGACAAAGGGCTTTTGAGTGCGGGCGACATGCAGGCGAAAGTCGAAGATACGCAAAAGGGACCAAACGGTCAGCATGTGCATACGGTGCTTGTGGAAAACGGCACACTAAAAGTGGGTGATACAGTTGAAGCTGCTGTGAACCGTGCAGCCCGCGCCGATATTATTAAGAACCATACCGCAACGCACCTGTTGCATCAGGCGTTGAAAGACGTGCTGGGCAAGCATGTGAATCAGGCCGGTTCGCTTGTCGCTCCAGACCGTCTCCGCTTTGACTTTTCGCACTTCGGCGCAGTGACCCCGGAAGAGCTGGAGCAAATCGAAGCGAAAGTCAATGAGCAAATATGGTGCAACATGGATGTCCATATTATGCATAAGCCGCTTCAGGAAGCGAAAGCGATGGGGGCGATGGCCCTATTTGGCGAAAAATACGGCGATATCGTTCGTGTTGTTCAGGTAGGTGACTACAGCCTTGAGCTGTGCGGCGGTTGCCATGTGGGTAACACCGCGGAAATTGGTCTGTTCAAGATTGTAAGTGAAGCGGGCATCGGCGCAGGTACACGCCGCATCGAAGCAGTAACTGGCCGTATGGCTTACGAATATTTGAATACACAGCTGCAAACGCTGAGAATGGTGGCTGATGAGCTGAAGACAACCATTGTCAACGTGCCGCAGCGCATTGAAGCGCTGAAAGCAGAAATGAAAAACCTAGAGCGTGAAAACGAATCGTTGCGTGCTAAATTAAGCAATCTGGAAGCGGCTTCCCTTACCGAACAAGTGCAAGAAATAAAGGGAATCAAGGTTCTTGCTGCGAAAGTAAACGGCGTTGATATGGACAACTTGCGCAACATGGTAGACGACCTGAAGCAGAAGCTTGGTTCTGTTGTTGTCGTACTGGGTTCCGTAAAAGACGAAAAAGTAAACATCGTTGCGGGCGTAACTGCTGATCTGGTGAAGCAGGGGATTCATGCAGGTAAGGTTGTAAAGGAAGTGGCTGTTCGCTGCGGTGGTGGCGGTGGCGGCCGTCCAGACATGGCGCAGGCTGGCGGCAAGAATCCGGCACAGCTCGTTGAAGCACTGGCATTTGTGAAACAGTGGGTAAGCGAACAAATTTAGTGTATCGTTGAAAAAGGGAATTCAACGGGTGAGGGCGAATATGAAAGGAATAAGATCCTTTGAAAGAGGTGCTAGGCAGTGAGTTCCATGGATCATACAATGAAATTTAACTTTAAGCAGGACGAAGTCGAGGTAGATGCCCGGGAAGTCCTGTTGCAAGTATACGAGGCGCTCGAAGAAAAAGGATATAACCCGATTAACCAAATTGTCGGCTATTTAATCTCCGGCGACCCAGCCTACATCCCGCGCCACAATAACGCCCGCACGCTTATCCGCAAGCTGGAGCGCGATGAATTAATTGAGGAGCTTGTCCGTTCATATCTTCGCTCGAACCAATAACAAGGGGGAATTCCTTGAACGCGTAGCCCGGTTTTTTCTAGATGACAAAAGCCGGGCATGACACGCGCGGATATGTTGAGGGAGAATGTATGCGTATCATGGGACTAGATGTTGGAGAGAAAACTATCGGCGTCGCAATCAGCGACGAACTTGGCTGGACAGCGCAGGGAATTGAGACGATTCAGCGGGAAAGCAGAAAAAAAGATTATCTCCGCATCGAAGAACTCATAAAGCAGTATGATGTTGGAGAAATTATTGTTGGATTGCCGAAAAATATGAATGGTACAATCGGCCCTCGAGGTGAAATGTGCCAGGTTTTCGCGGAGTATCTGCACAACCGTTCGCGTCTTCCTGTCAAACTGTGGGATGAACGCTTAACGACAATGGCGGCGGAAAAGGTGTTGCTCTCAGCTGACGTCAGCCGTAAAAAACGAAAACAAGTGATTGATAAAATGGCAGCGGTAATGATTTTGCAAAATTACCTGGATGCCCAGAAATAGGAGGTTATCCGTATGGATTTGGACAAAATGGGAATCGAAGTGGGCGAATACATCACGCTTACGGATGAAGAATCAGGTCATGAATATGAATATCTTGTCATGTATATTTTTGAAATCGAAGATCGGGTGTACCTCTGCCTTGTTCCGGCCGATCAGGAAGATCAGGAAGAGTACGAAGTAGAATTCCTTCGTTACGATGGAACGGATACACTACAGCCGATTGAGGACGAGAAGGAATGGGAGCAGGTAGAAGCCACATTTGAAACACTCATGAACGAGCTGGATAACGAGGAAGTCTAATCCGTGCGGAAAAAAACGGGCCACGCGGTGGAGGTAAGGCATTTGCGCGATTCCTGGGGAAACCAAGTCGAGTGGTATGATGAGCAGCTAGGACGAACAGAACGATATGATATCGCGTTTGAAATGAGGGTGAATGAACAGACGTATGCGTTGCTTCAACCCGCAAGCTTTGCTGATCCGCATCCGTACCTTTTTAAGTATTCTTTTTCGCAGAACGGAACTCCCGCCCTTGCGCCGATTGAAGCGGAAGATGAATGGGAGCGCGCGGCTGACGCGTTTGCAGATTGGCTGAAGGATAATTCGTTCCAATGAACATTCATAGGGCTAAACGAAGAAACCCGGATTTTGGCTGAAAATGGTCGAATTCCGGGTTTTTGCTGTAATGACTGTTATCGGATATGCACCTCGCTTCTCCAAGAAGGTGATTTCATTTTTTTGTATAATCTTATTAATATGTCATTTTAAAAGGGGGAGAAAAATGAGCATTCAAAATGAATACTTACAATGTGTCATTGCTAATTTCAAAACTATCAAAGATTTAGGAGAGAAAACCATTTCTCAACTAGACATCGAGGAATTACACTGGTGTCCAACGAGTCAGTCAAACAGTATCGCCATTATTATCAAACATCTCAGTGGAAATATGCTTTCAAGATGGACGGACTTCCTAACAACAGATGGTGAAAAGCCTAATAGAAACCGGGATGATGAGTTTAAAGGAGGATACCCAACAAAAAAAGCCCTTCTTCAAGCATGGGAGGATGGGTGGAACACTCTCTTTACTACCTTGCATAGTTTAACGGAGAATGACCTATTAAAAACTATTTATATTCGCGGCGAAGCTCACTCTGTTGTAAAAGCCATACAAAGGCAAATTTCCCACTATTCATACCATATTGGACAAATTGTTTACATTGGTAAGCAAATTAAAAATGAAAACTGGTCCTCTTTAAGTATTCCTAAAGGAAAGTCTATAGAATACTTAGAAGATATGCTTAAACAACATCAACAAAAGCTAAGAGAGTAAAAACAAGCATTGCTTGCTTCGTCCCTTTCTTTAGTCATCGTAAAGGGGGCCAACGCAATCCATGCTTCTCCTTTAAATATGCAAATACGTGTTCAACCATTTCTTTCCATTATGCATACAGGCGTTTATTCACTTCTGTATCGCAGATGCTTTGCTTCGTCCAAGTAATTCGCCCAAATGTGTCGATTCCCCGTTTTGCAGCCTCCGGTTTTCCTACATGTTCCACGACTTGTTCAAAAACGTCCGAAAAGATTTGACTGTCATGGACATTAGCTGCGGTGACCATAACGCTTATGACAAAGCCATTCTGGTCGCTTCCTTCATGGAAATAATAAAAAAACGCTCTGGATAGCACACAGGTTGTGTGCTTCCAGCAAACCCCTAAGCGATGAAGCATATGACAATACCGGAACGTCACATCATAACGGAAAAACGTTCTTCTTGGCCCTCTTCGTCCCTCGTTTTTCCGTACGACGTTTCGATAAGTTTGTTGTATAATAAAGCGATGGAAAACGATAGAGAAAGAGAGAGGATATTGCCAATGCGAAATCAGAAAGGAAGCGTTGTGCGTAAGACCATTACATTTGCGTTTACAACTTTGCTCTTGTTTGCGCTTGTAATAGGTGGAATTTATTACTATATTTGGAATGGTCTTCAGCCTGTCAAGGAGGAAAAAGGGAAGAAGAAAGTAGTGGAAATTCCTCCGAATTCATCGGTGGGCCGGATAGGAAAAATTCTTGAAGAGAACAATTTGATTAAAGACGCGCACCTTTTTTCCCTTTATGCAAAAATAAAAGGCAAAGGCTCTGACCTAAAAGCCGGGAAATATCAGTTAACCGTAGGGCAGTCGATCGACGAATTACTTGTGAAAATGTCAAACGGGGATGTTTATAAAGATACTATTACTGTGACCATTCCGGAGGGCTTTACGGTTGAACAGATTGCTGCACGACTTTCGGAAAAAGGGCTTGTTAAAAAAGATGCTTTTTTGCGCGAAGTAAACCAGGGAAAGTTCGCTCAGGAAATTGTAAAAGGCATTCCAGCAGACAAGCGAATGAAGTACAGACTGGAAGGATATTTGTTTCCAGATACGTATGAGTTTAAAAAAGGAATAACAGAGCATGAAATTATCGGGCGGATGCTTGACCGTTTTGAAGAAGTGTGGAACGAAGAATGGGAAGACAAATTGAAACAGCGTAATTTGAGTAAACATCAGGCAATTACGCTTGCGTCCATTGTCGAACGAGAGGTACGCGCTGAGAATGAACGCAAAAAAGTAGCAGGTGTCTATTTTAACCGCCTAGCGAAGCAAATGCCCTTGCAGGCGGATGCAACGATACAGTACTTATTCGATAAACAGAAGGAACGGATAACGTATAGCGATCTGAAAATGGACAATCCGTACAACACCTATAAAGTAAAAGGACTCCCACCGGGACCGATCGCCAATCCTGGCGAAGCGGCGCTTGATGCGGTCGTCAACGCGGAGAAGCATAACTATTTGTTTTATGTAACGAAAAAGGACGGCACAGGCCAGCATTATTTTGCGACAACATATGAGGAACACCTCAGAAATATTGACAAAAGCAAAGCAAACCAAAAATAGATTTTACACTATGGATATGTTATTATATAAAAGTTTATAAAGAAACGATGGGGTGTAAAATAATGATAACCTCAAACAAAGTCAATCGTTATATGGAGTCGCTCATTCCGCCGCGTGCGGAACTTCTTATGCGGATGGAACGCGAAGCTGCTGCGGAGCGCATCCCGATTATCCAGTTGCCCAGTATTCAGTTTATCCGCTTTTTGCTCACTATGCATAAGCCGAAGCGGATTCTAGAAGTAGGTATGGCGATCGGGTATTCTACCATTTGGCTTGCGCAGGCGGCGCCGGACGCCCACATTACGTCCATTGAGATTTCGGAGGAAATGGTGCGGCGCGCACGGCAAAACTTCGCTGAAGCGGGTGTAAGCGACCGGATTACCGTGTTTCATCAGGATGCACGGGACGGGCTCGATGGCGAGCCTCGTTTTGATTGCATCTTTTTCGATGCGGCTAAGGGGCAGTATCGCACTTATTTTGATACGTATGTGCCGTATTTAGTGGAAGGCGGGCTTTTAATTTGTGATAACGTCTTTTTTCGCGGCATGATCGCTGAAGCAGACGAAGATGTTCCTAAAAGCAGGCGCGGCATGATAAAAAAATTGCGCGCGTTTAATCACTTTTTGGCTGAACATCCGGCGCTTGAGACGTCATTTGTTTCCATAGGAGATGGATTAGCTTTATGCATAAAACGGGGGGAAGTAATGTGAAAAAACCGGAATTGCTCTGTACGGCTGCCGATCTGGATGAGCTTGTACGGGTCATTGACGCCGGAGCAGATGCGGTAAGTATCGGCCATGAACGATTTGGCCTCCGGGTCGCGGGAAATTTTGAACTGGATGATATTCGTCAGGCGACGGAGCTCGCGCATGGGCGGAAGGCAAAAGTATATATCTCGGTTAATGCTTTATTTCATAATGATGATTTAGCAGAGTTGCCCGGATACTTGCGTGCGCTTGAAGACATCGGTGTGGATGCGATTGTTTTCGGCGATACCGCGGTTCTTGTAACGGCGCGTCAGCTTGGGCTGAAAACACCGCTGCACTGGAATGCGGAAGTGCTGACGACAAACTATGAGACGATTAACTATTGGGGTAGCAAAGGTGCGACGCGCGCGTTTGTGGCGCGTGAGTTGAATATGGACGCGATTTTTGAAATCAAAGAAAACGCGGATGTGGAAATTCAGGTACAGGTACACGGGATGACGTGTATTTTCCATTCCCGTCGTGACCTGGTGTCTAACTACGAAAAATTCAAAGGCCAGGAAGCCAAATCGGCTGGAATGGATCGCAGGCTGTTCATTACGGAAGAAAAGCGTGAGGATTTACATTATCCGATTTATGAAGATAGGAACGGTACTCATATTATGAGCGCAGAAGACATCTGCATCCTTGAGTATCTCGATGAACTGATGGAAGCGGAAATTGACAGCTTTAAGATTGAAGGAATTATGAAGGACACAGACTATAACGTAAAAGTCGTTTCCATTTACCGCCGTGCGATTGACGCGTACGCCGAAAGTCCGGATAAATTCAGGGACATAGTAGGTGGATTAATGGAAGAATTGCGCGCCATTCAGCCGGCCGATCGGGAACTTACGACAGGCTTTTTCTTTAAAGAGCAAGTTTATTAATGAGGTGATAATCCATGACGGAAATAAACGTCATTTCCGATAAAAAAATTGTAACGCCGCGCCGAACCATTCTGAAAAAGCCGGAAGTGCTGGCGCCGGCCGGCAATTTGGAAAAGCTGAAATTTGCAGTGCGTTACGGTGCGGACGCAGTATATATTGGTGGCCAAAGCCTTGGCCTGCGCGCGAACGCGGACAACTTCTCATTTGATGAAATGCAGGCGGCTGTCGAATTTGCGCATGAGCATGGCGCAAAAGTATTTGTGGCGACCAACATTATCGCACACAATGAAGATTTGCATCAGGTGGACGATTTTATGCGCAACTTGCAGCGTGTCGGCATCGACGCGATCATTGTAGCCGACCCTGCGCTAATTGAGCGCACGAAACAGGCGGCGCCCGATTTGGAGCTCCATTTGAGCACTCAGGCTTCGACTACGAACTGGCAGACAGTGCAGTTTTGGAAAGATGAGGGTGTAAGTCGCGTAGTGCTTGCACGTGAAGTCTCTATCCGCGAAATCTGTGAGATCAAAAAGCATGTTGATATTGAAATCGAGGCGTTTGTACACGGAGCGATGTGCATTTCCTATTCTGGGCGCTGCGTGCTATCCAACCACTTTACGGCGCGCGACTCAAATCGCGGCGGGTGTTCGCAATCCTGTCGCTGGCAGTATGATATGTTCGAGGAGTTACCGAAAGATGATGAATCAATGGAACAAATCGGCAAAAAAGCGCTGCCGATGTTTAGTGAGAACGATCCACAATTTACGATGAGTTCGAAAGATATGTGTATGCTTGAATTCCTGCCAGACATGATTGAAGCGGGTGTAGACAGTTTCAAAATCGAAGGGCGGATGAAGAGCATTCATTATGTGGCGACCGTAACCAACCAGTACCGCCGGGCGGTGGATGCGTACTGTGCTGACCCGGACAACTACAAGCTGAACCCAGAATGGATGGAAGAAATCAGGAAAGCATCCCATCGTTCGCTAACGACAGGTTTCTTTTATGGCGTACCGACAGAGAAAGATCAATTATACGGAGAAAATGAAGAGATGCCGCAATACGATTTTGCGGGTCTTGTGCTTGATTATGATCCGGAAACTGGAATTGCGACGCTGCAGCAGCGCAATAAATTCAGCGTGGGAGATACGGTCGAATTTTTCGGTCCGACGCTTGATCGTTTTGCGCAGAAGGTAAAAGAAATGTGGAATGAGGACGGGGAGGAAATTGCGTCCGCACCGCACGCAATGCAGACTATAAAGCTGCGCGTAGCTCGTCCGGTCAGCCGTTATGATATGATGCGCAAGGAGAAAAAGTAAGAATGGTAACACCTGTTATTATTGGTGTGGCGGGCGGCACTGGCTCCGGCAAAACGACGGTCGCTCGCGAGATTTACCGTCGGTTTGAAAATATGAACGTCGTGATGATTGAACAGGATTCTTATTATAAGGATCAATCTCATCTTACGTTTGAAGAAAGGACGAAAACGAACTACGATCATCCCATGGCGTTTGATACTGATCTGCTTATTGAGCACTTGAAGTGTCTGCGTCGACGCGAACCGATTGAGAAGCCCGTATATGACTATAAACGGCATACAAGGGCCAAAGAAAAGGTATGGATCGAACCGAAAGATGTTATTATTCTTGAAGGCATTCTTATTTTAGAAGATGAGCGGCTCCGTAACTTGCTGGATATTAAAGTATTTGTGGATACGGACGCAGATGTGCGTATTATCCGCCGTATACTGCGTGATATCGAGGAACGTGGCCGTACGCTCGAGTCGGTCGTGGAACAATATTTAACGGTTGTGCGTCCCATGCACATGCAGTTTATCGAACCGACTAAACGCTACGCGGACATCATTGTTCCGGAAGGTGGACAGAACCGTGTGGCTATTGACTTGCTTTCCACAAAAATTGATACTGTGCTCCAGTCGCTTTCGGCTGGAATGTAATTTACACATATGGAAAAGCCGGCGTTTGCAATGCGATAAAAGCCCGGCTTTTTCTTATTATGATTTTCCGGCCTGTTTCGTGTTTATTCCCCTTATCGCCCGGCAAAACTGAATAAATAGTCTACCGATTTGGGAAAGGGGCTTTCTTATGTCACTCAATCGGAAAAAGCGCCGGATGTTTATCGTGCTTTTGCTGTTTACGTTCCTGTATACAGGTATTATTACCCGGTTGGCCTGGATTCAGGTTATTGCTACTCGTTCTTTTTCGGTACATAATGTGGATCTTGTAGAACGGGCCGTGGCGCAGCGTCGGGAGAAAATTGTGCTCAATACCGGGCGCGGTATGATTTACGATCGCAAGGGAAATCCCTTGACCGGCGATGAACAAATAGGGTTGGCTATTTTTCCGCTGGTGCGATATTCGCTTGGGGATAGTGGGAAAGTTGGTAAGCTGGGGCAAATTTTAGGTATTACAAAAGAAGAAGCAGGCATGCTTTTGTCGAGCGTAAAGTACGCCGGATTCTGGCAGGACAAGGATGGGAATATTATTTCTCTGCGTGAAGACCAAGCGCGACAAATCCGCGAGTTGAATCTATCCGGTGTCATTCCGCTACCTGTAACGACACGTTATCCAAAAAATTGGCTGGCCCGTCATGTTATCGGGTATATCGGGCAAAATCCGAAGCTGATTCAAGAAAAATACCAAGAAGATGTAGAGGCAGGGGTGCTCAAGCCTACAAGCAAAGTCGGCATAGCAGGGCTGGAGAGAACGTTTCAGCCGTTTCTTATGGGCGTCGGGGAGACATCGGTTTCGTATTATGTGGACGGACGCGGCAATCCATTAAACGGTCTCGATGTGCGGCTGCAGAAAGCGGACAATTCTTTTTATCCGCTCACGCTTGTCACAACGATTGACACCACTATTCAAGAACAACTGGAAAAGGCATTCGACAGCTCTCCGGTACGAAAAGGAGCCGCGGTCGTGCTTGATGTGGAGACGAAAGATGTATTGGCCATGGTATCGCGGCCGAATTTAGATCCATCAAAGGCGAATACGGCTTCCGACGCGTGGAGAAATCGGGCAATAAAGCAAGCGATCCCCGGTTCCATCTTCAAAATTGTTGTGGCTGCAGCGGCGCTGGAGGAAGGGGTGGTAAAACCGGACGATCACTTCACATGCAAAGGAAATCTGGGTAAATATGGTTTTTCTTGCTGGAAGAAAGAGGGGCACGGTGACATTACATTTGAACAGGCATTCGCTCAATCATGCAATATTGCGTTTGCTGAAATCGTCAAAAAAGTTGGCCCGGAGAAGCTTCAGCAATATGCGGTCAAGCTCGGGTTAAATCAGCAAATCGGGTGGGAAAAGCTCCCATTTTATAAGCTGGGCAAATTTCGGCAGTTTGATAGCGAGGATCGGGGACAGGTATTTGCACATGATATACCGGTAAAGGACGAGGGAATTCTAATTCAAACAGGGATCGGACAGCGCGATGTGCAACTGACCCCGATGCAGGCGGCGAATATGGCGGCGATTATTGCTTCCGGGGGGAAAAAACAAAAAGTCCGTGTTGTTCAGTCCGTTAATTATCAGAACGGTACAACGTTTTACCGTTTTGAGGATCGACCGTTAGATGGAGCGGACATTTCACCCGCTACGGCAAGTACGCTTCGCAAATTTATGGAAGATGTCGTGGATCAGGGAACCGCTACCATCCTGAAAAGATTGCCGTGGAAGGTAGCTGGTAAAAGCGGTACAGCGCAAACAATCGTGAGGGATGAGCCAAAAAACAACCACTGGTTTGTCGGTTATGTTCCGCGTGAAAAACCGCGCTATGCCATTGCGGTGCTCGCGGAAGAGCAGCCAACAACCGGTATGAATCAAGCTACAAAGCTGTTTGGTTCGTTTATTACGGACTTGGCACAGGCAGAGCAAGAAAAATATAAACAAAATTGAATGCGGTTTTTGTTATAATGAAAAATAGTGGAAGAAGGATACATAAACGAAGAAATAATAAGGAGTTGAACGATGATGAGTGAAGCAGTAAACACGCTTGAAGGTTGGTTTGCCCTGCATGACTTCCGTTCCATTGACTGGGCAGCTTGGAAAAGCGCTTCAGAAGAAGAACGTCGGGCGGCGCTGGAAGAGTTGATCGCATTTATGCATAAATGGGGGGATGTAGAAGCGAACAAGCAGGGAAGCAGCACGATGGTTTCCGTAGTCGGTCATAAAGCGGATATCGCGTTTATGCATTTACGCCCAACCCTAGAAGAACTGGATGCGTTGGAGGCAGAATTCAACAAGACGCAATTTGCGATGTATACCATACAAACATATTCGTACGTTTCTGTTGTCGAACTAAGCAGTTACGTCTCTCAGGCTGAAAACCCTGAGGCTGACCCGGCGATTCAGGCGCGTCTGAAGCCAATTCTTCCAAAAACGAAGCATATTTGCTTCTATCCGATGAACAAGAAACGCGAAGGCAATGACAACTGGTATATGCTGTCGATGGAAGAGCGCCGCGCGATGATGCGCAGTCACGGCATGATCGGGCGCAGTTACGCGGGACGCGTTACGCAAATCATTACTGGTTCCGTTGGACTAGACGATTGGGAATGGGGCGTCACGCTATTTGCGGATGATCCGATTGTATTCAAAAAGCTGGTGTATGAGATGCGTTTTGACGAAGCGAGCGCGCGTTTCGGCGAGTTCGGCACGTTTATTGTCGGCAATCGCATGACTGAAGAGCGTGTGAATGAATATTTCGCAATCTAATGAAAGCAAAAAAAGAGGGGCCCCATCACTTTGGGCCCCCTTTTTTTTTCGTAAATATATAATAGGATAAATATATAACGTTTACGTTAAATAGAATTTTTAGTATAATCAAAATTGACAGTCATATGAGGAAAAGGTGATCACGGCTGATGAAGAAGCAAGAAACCTACTCTATATCTCAATTATCCAGTGAATTGGATATATCCACCCGAACGATTCGTTATTACGAAGAAAGGGGGTTGTTGCATCCAACTCGTTCACCGGGGGGCACCCGACGTTACACAAAAGCGGACAGAGCCAGGCTGAAATTGATTCTTAGAGGAAAGCGATTTGGTTTTAGTCTGGACGAAATCAAAGAAATGCTCGATCTTTTTTATGAAGATCGCTTAGGAGTAAAACAGCTGGAACGAACCATCGAATACGGTGTGGAGAAAATCAAGCAAGTAGAAAAGCAAATTGAAGAATTAACCGTTTTAAGGGATGAATTGCTAAGTTTCAAAGAAGCCTTTGAAGCTCGGTTGTGGGAGTTAAAGCGAAGCAATACGGAAAATGAAGGAAATTAACCACGAAATATTTTGATATGACACGCGAGAAGACCCCTTCCTCCACGTCTCCGGCGTAGGTGGGGGAGGTTCATTATAAAAGGAGGTTGAAGTGATGGAGAGCAATGAATTATTCAGTATTGGTCAACATGCATTGGCAGCGCAATCTTTCAGCAGACTTCTTGGAACGAAACTTATGGTGTTTCAGCCCGGCGAAGTTGTATTGGAGCTTCCGGTGCACGAAAAATTGTTGCAACAAAACGGATTCGTTCACGGCGGTGTTCTCAGTTATGCGGCTGACAACGCACTAACCTTCGTTGGTGGCTCGGTTCTGGGGCCGAATGTCTTGACATCCGAATACAAGATAAACTACCTGAGGCCTGCCATTGGGGAGAAGCTCGTCGCCCGTGGTACTGTTGTTTATGCCGGCAAACTCCAAGCGGTATGTCGCTGTGATGTTCTCGTTATCAAGGATGGAGGAGAGGAGACACTTTGTGCCACCGCCCAGGGAACTATTGTGACGATAGCATCTGAAAAATCAGAGACTGGTTGTTAGGCGGCAAGGAGGTGAGTGTGATGATACGTGAGACGCATACCGTCACGAATCAGCCGAAGCCACTTCATCCTTTCAACCCCCTTGACATTGACCTTTCCCTACAAGATGCGCTTGCCCGAGAGAAGGATGCTTGGGGGATTAATCAATGCCGAGAGTTCGCCGTTCTTGCAGGATCTGAAGAAGCATTGGAACATGCCGAGCGCGCGGCAAGAAACCAGCCGCGTCTGCATACCCACGACCGTTTTGGAAGTAAGTAAGCTATACTCCTTCCTCCTTTCACTCGTGTTACCACACCTTCATGTTTAGAAGTAGAAGACTTTTGGCGAGGTAGGTTAAAAGCAATAAGCTGATCGATTTTTTATTTATGCTAGATTTTGTGAAAGATCAATACGATCTCTATAAGGGGTTCAGCCGAGATACGTGTAAAAATGGGTCATAACCTGTTTTTTATTTTCATAAAAAATCTTATACGCTAAGCGATGTTTCACATGAAAAAAGCCGATTTCCTTAATGTACTGAAAATCGGCTTAAGCATGAACTTTATTTTTTAGAACTAACGATAATAAAAGTTAAAGCGTTAATTACAGTAAGTACAGTAATTGTTAGTAATGATACCTAATCCTATGGAAAGAAAAAGCCAAGCCTTTCTAGATATATTTGTCAGTTTCCTCACCTCATTTTATTTATTGAGCCCACACCCAAAAAGGTAGATCAGAAGTAATATACGAATCTACATATCTAATTGTTATACCCGTTCCCCATGCATTAGCAGCAGAAACAACACCAGCACCTATAGTCATTAATCCAGCTGCAACTCCTGTATATAAAGCTGTAACAGGTTTGTTATGATAGGCTGCTAAAGCTGCTGCTGTTGCCGTTGCACCAGTTCCACTTGTTAATAGGCCAACAATTGCATTTGCTTGACAGCTATTATAATACACAATAGATCCATACCAGGTACTTTCTGTACCGCTTTTTCCTTGACAATTAGAGGCTGCATATACAGTCATTTTTTGATTTTCATGAGTGGCGGAACTTTGTTTCTGTTTCATAGTGTTAGCATAATTATTTATTTCATTTTTTGTTCTTTCAACTAATTCTTGAGGAACATTATTTTGTTCAGCAGCTTTAGCGTCAAAAGTTATTTGCTCACCGTTTACTTTGATATAAGGATAAATTAACTCAGCTTCTTCCTGTATTTTTTGTAAATGCTCTTGTAAATCTTCAGCCTCTTTTGCTTGTACACTACTACAAGAGTCTTTCCATCACCTTTTCGAGGATGAATTGGTGAAAGAAACAGGATGCCATGTTCCTCTGATTGCTTGCGTGCTTTTTTGTTGTCATAAGCGGTATCACCAATCATCATTTGGATATTAAAATCTGTAAGTTGACTTAATCAATCGGATACAGCATCACTATCGTACACATTTGCTGTTGTTAATTCTTGTGCCAAAATAATACCTGTCGGTGTTGTTGCCAGATGTAACTTGTAACCCTTGTACCACTTATGGCGTGTAGACATGCCCCATTTTGCCTGTTGGTCATAAGTACTATCAATTAAAGCTAAAGGAATATGTTTTACGTCTAAATCAGAAAGTATCTGTTGATGAATCAAGGAAAGACCTCACTATTTGGTATTTGGTCGCGCTTTATTTCTGCACCATTCAAAAATTGAACGTGTCTTCTCCTTTTTGAAAAATAAACAAGGAATAGAACAACCGCACTGGCACGGTAAAAATCGTTATCATGTTCATTGCCATCTATATGTTATTATTCATAATAAGTGAACGGTTGGTCAAAAAACTTTAACGCGCTTAAACAATGCTTTGTGAATAATCCAAAGCAATACTCCGATGAGCAAACTCATCCAAGCCGGAAGAGGAATCACTGGCAGTTCATCCCTAAAGAAATAATAGATGACCAGAGGAACAATATAAACAAAGGCTAAGGGCAGAAAATAGCCCCAAAGTATACGCCCGCCTAATTTCATAAAAGTTGATTTCCTGAGAAAAAACATGACGAGATCTACCGCGAAAACCATAAACATAGGGAAAAGAAAAATACTCACATCCATCCCTGTTTTATGGGGCAGATTAAAAAAACGATGTAATAAAGGATCAATCAACAAACGGAAAATACCGTCATATAGAAAACCCACATATAGTCCGACACCAAATATGAAGAGAAAACGGCCAATGCTGTAAGGAGAATATTTGCCCATTGATTGCACCAGTTCCTCGCAATAGGCTTCCGGATTCTCACCAAATACCTCTTCTGCTGACCTTCCTTCCTGCTGTGCAATCAGCAAATGATCAAGAATCTCCAGCAGCAACTCCTCCGTCCGCTTTTCGGGAATTGGACTCAATCGCAAATAAATAAGCATCTTTTCATAATACTCTTTGTTTTTCTTGTTCAACAGCTTCCGCCGTTCATTGTTTGCGTCAATCATCTCTTTAACTATCATTTTTCTCACTCCCTAGATTTAGGATACGATCAACTGAATTCTTCATATCCAACCATATCTCTTTAAATGCCCCTAAAGCCTTGTACCCTTGTTCCGTCAGATGGTAATACTTGCGTTTTGGTCCGCTCGGCGAATCTCTGAGCGTTCCAGCTATCAATTTATCCTTTTCCATGCGCAGAAGAACGGGGTAGATACTCCCTTCACTCACAAATGATAGACCGTATTTTGCCAATTTAACGCTAAGTTCATATCCATAAACTTCTTCACTGGCAATTACGGCTAAAATACATCCTTCCAATACTCCTTTGAGCAATTGACTCTTAGACGACACGCTTCATTCACCACTATCCCCATTTTTTTGCTGAACAACCTTTACGATATTACAGAGCTTGGCAAATCCGTAGTGCATATACTATCTTGTTTAACAAGGTAGATGACCAAAAGTAAGCTATCTTGTTAAACAAGATAGTAATCTTATTCTAATTGATTATAGGGAAAAAATCAACATGATTCCATATACCTGGACGTATCCAAACTCATGAAGATCGTTGGGGCGAATCACGAAGCAGTTCCATGAATCAGTTAAGTACTTCCTAGCCCCTTAAAAGTTTTTTCATTAAATTCTCACACCATTCTATATAGAGCCGTTCATATTGGATGCCGAAATCTACTACAGAGATGCTGGAGGCAATAGGGTCAGCGCTGTTGGACGGTTCGAGCATCCGGGTAAGTTCCTTCTTTTTCCAAGTATGCCGTTAATCTCTCTTCATGCTGTTTCTTCATCTCCGTAACCTGCCTGATCATCTGTGATGGCTCTACAAGCCATGAATTGTAGCCTTCAACAGAAAATCGTCGCGCGTCTGTTCCAGCTCGCTAGGCTCATTCATCCACTCGATTAATGCCTGTCTTCCTGATTCCGTGATCTCATATATTTTTCGCTTGGATTTTCACTTTAGTTTTGCAACACCCTCATCAACTCCTATTTCTCCAACTCTATTAAATGCGTAAGAATAATTAAATTCAGGATTTTTAACATTAGCTGATGCCACTACAATATTACTTGATTTCATCCTTTTCTCTTTATATTTCCACTCCACCCTCACTTTATTATTATTTTCTGCAACCTTATTCGAAAGAAACAGAAGGACACAAAAAGCCAAAGTTATAAATATAGTGATAAATTTCTTTTCACCAGTTTGGATTAAATCAAAAATTAAATAGCTTAGAGAAAATAAAAAACCTATCCATAAAAAAATTTTTAAAAAGTTACACTTCAATATTCTCCCTCCTAACAAATCAAATAACAGTCTATATTTTAACATATTTTTACTTAATTTAACTCTATCATTTGGTACTATATTCCAAATAAAAAACATCCCTATGAATTTAAAAATATATTATATTTTTACTATTTTTAACATTTAGCGTGGCGGCGACCTCTTTTCTAAGATAGCCTTCCATGACAAGACGAACCGCCATGACACGCGCTTGTAAGGCAGGATCTTTGACTTTCCGTTCCTGTTTTCGTCATGTTTTGACTGTCCAGCCATGAGTATTCGTAATTTTTACTCGCTTCATTCTTCATTCCGCTACCTGATAAAGGAAGAGGGGAGAGGGATAATATTGCTAGTACAAATACTCTTTTTATGCCAACTTCGCTATATATTTTTGTATAATAACAAGAAAAATATGGTATATTGTAATAAATATATAATTTCTGCAACTTGTTTTTTGGAAAATATGGTGATAATATGTAAATAAATTGGTTTGTAATAACATATATTGAAAAATATGGAGAGGTTAGGGTGATGGATAGGGAATTGATTACAGTTGTGACCGGGTATCATTTCTTTATAAATAAAGAACAAATAAGCTCGAATAAATGGTTTGGCAAAATAAATGATGTAACTTTCACTTCAACACTTACACTAAAACCGTTCAAAATTCATCAAAAATTGGCACCGTTTCTTCTGCAATCCGTTGCTTATGTTGTTTCTTTGTTAGAACAGAGAAATCTTTTACCGGAACCGGATCGAAGAGGAGTCATTATGAATGTGCCTAATGCTATCTCTATAGAAATTGATTCTTATCTTAATGCTTTCCATCAACCGCGCAGAAGAATCAGACCTCATCAGAGTTTATCTATAGATTCAAGCTCCCCAACTGCACTTGTTACCTTACAATTCAATTTTAAAGGACCCTCAGCTACATTGACTGACTTGTATGGTGGTTTGAGCGGGTTAGGCTGGGCGTATAATCTGATAAAGGAGGATCGTACTGATTTAATGTTAGTAGTTGATATAGATAGAGAACGGTCCTTAACAGATAATTTTGTTGGAAGTATTAGTGTTGCGGCGTTAATGAAAGAGACTTCCCTGGGGGGGATAGTACCAATCGGTAAATTAGTGGATTGGTCATTTAGGCATCCAGGAAATGATAGTTTATACGGAAGTAAGTTAGAACAGGCAATGACCTGGCTTGAATCAGAGAATTCATTGCCAAGGTTTGGTTATGTCGATCACGACAACTGGGCAATTTGCTTTACCAAATCATAGGGGGGACAAGGAGTGAGAGTGGGTATAGCTGGTCTGGGTATTGTTTCTCCTTATGGATTCGGTCTTGAGTCGTTTTCTAAAGGTCTGTTTTCTGGAAAAAGCGCGCTTACTCCTTTAACCAGATTTGATGCTCGAGGGTTTCGATCTCAAGTGGGTGGACAAGTTGACTTTCAAAGTGACAAATTGGAGGAATCAATATCGAAATTTTGGTTGAACAAAGCCTTAGAAGAGGCAATAAAACAAGCAGAATGCAAGATAGAGACGTGGCGGAGCTGTAAGAAAGCTATTATTTTACCAGTTGTGAGTGGGGATTCTTCATCTACATATGGAGAAAGGGCAGAGATCTGGGTAAAAGATCCTTTGGATTTCCTCCCTTTTGCATGGCGTGAGCGAACACCTGTATTACGTGTATCAGCAGCATGCTCTTCCATTAGTTCTGCAATCGCAATGGCCAAAAGCCTTGTTTCACAAGAACAGCTTGATATGGTAATGATTGCACGAGCAGAGTTATTAAATGAATATGAATATGCTTCACTTGACATTGTTAAAGCTATTTCAACAGACACAGCACGTCCCTTCGACCAAAATCGTAATGGAATTTTAGTAGGAGAAGGGGCGGGGGTCATTTTACTAGAGTCAGAGGAATGTTTGCGAGATCGTGGGAAAAAGCCGCTAGCATGGATAGATGGAATTAGTCATATTGTTAGTGGATATGGAACAAATATGGTTGAGCTAGATAAAGAGAGTACGATGCAAACCATGCGTGAAGCACTAGAGGAAGCGAAGCGTAAAAAAGTTGATTGCATTCAGGCACATGCAACAGGCACACCACAAGGTGATCTTATTGAGGCAGTGAGCATTGTAGAGGCTATAGAAGAGGGGAACATGATTCCGGTTAGCTCCCATAAAGGTGCTATTGGGCATTTATTACGTTGTTCAGGAGTAATGGGATTAGCTACAGGGGTAATTTCCTTGAAATGTCAAGCAATACCAACGACTATTGGTTTGATAAACCTCGATCGGGCCTGTACTATTCACGCAGTAATCGGACGTAGTATGAAAGCAACAGTAGAGTCTGTGCTTATCAATAGTTTTGGTTTCTGCGGAAATTATGTGTCTATGGTAGTTACTTCAGCGAAATCTTAAGAAACAATGAGTATTAAAAGTGTATTTTTGTAGAAAAATTGTGCGATAGTGTCAGAAAATAGGAGGAAGTATGAGTTTTATACACGTTTCTAATCTACGGAAAGAATATGCTTATTACAGAAAAGAAGTTGGATTACTCAATTCTATTAAAAACCTGTTTCATCGGGAAAAGCTGGTTAAGGAAGCGGTACAGAAGATTTCATTTGATATTGATGAAGGAGAGATGATAGCTTTTCTTGGACCGAATGGTGCTGGAAAAACAACAACCTTGAAAATTTTATCGGGCATCTTGCATCCAACAAGTGGAGAAGCAACTGTGATGGGTTATGTTCCATGGGAGCGTAAAAAGGAATTTAAAATGAACTTTTCTATCGTTATGGGACAAAAAAGTCAGTTATGGTGGGATTTACCTGCTAATGAATCCCTATATTTAAATAAATTTATTTATGAAGTTGAAGATCGTGAGTATCAAAAAACATTGGATGAACTAACAGAGTTACTTGATGTTAAGGATGTTTTGGATGTACAGGTGAGAAGACTTTCTTTGGGAGAAAGAATGAAGCTAGAATTGGTGGCTGCATTAATTCATCGACCTAAGGTTATTTTCTTGGATGAGCCTACAATTGGATTAGATCTTATTTCCCAGAAAAGTATTCGTAAATTTTTGAAGTATTACAATGAAGAGACGAAAGCTACGATCATTCTAACAACGCATTATATGAAAGATGTAGAAGACCTTTGTAAAAGAGTTATTATTATCAATCAAGGAAAGATTGCTTATGATGGCAACTTAAACAAAGTAAATGAATTACTGAATCAGAAGAAGCTTGTTAAAATTCAATTTTCCTCTCCTGTTCCACAAACAGCTGTAGAAGCTTATGGGATTGTAAAAGAACACAATGAATTTGAAAGTTTGATTGAGCTGGATCGCGAGCAATTAAAACAAAATTCTAAATTGATATTAGAACATTTGCCTGTAAGTGACATTAATGTAGAGGATATCCCCATCGAAGATAGCATTACGATTTTGTATAAGAAGGATGAGAAAAATGAGAAGGTTGCGCAGTTATAGGAAGTACATTCATACTTTTCAATTAGGTATACAATCAGCAGTTGAATATCGAGCTAATTTTGTTTTGGGGATTGTAGGAAGTGTATTCTCCATCACCATATTGACTTACTTATGGACAGCTATTTTTAATAGTCAAAGTCCTGGCTCTACCGTTTTTGGGTACACATATCGGGAGATGATTACTTATACACTGATTGCGGCAGTGACAGCCAGGATCATTCAAGCTGGTTTTGAGTATGATGTAGCGGAAGATATAAAGGAGGGTGGACTTAACAAATTTATAATTAGACCGATTGGCTATCTTCCTTATAAAATCTATTCTTTTCTTGGTTCTAAGCTAATTTATATTGTTGTCAGTTTTATTTTAATCTTTATTATTTTGTTCATGTTAAATAGGCTGATTCAAGTAGAGATTAGACCTGTTAATATCGGTTATTTTCTTATTACACTTTTGCTTGCTCTCGTATTAAACTTCTTTATCTTCTTTTGTATTACTACCATAGCCTTTTGGCTTGAGAATGTCTCTTATATATTTGAAGCTCCGAAGATTTTACTGGTGATTTTAAGTGGAGGGATTTTTCCACTAGATGTCTTTAGTGATACAATTCTCTCCTTTCTGAACTACTTACCCTTTAAATATACGGTAAATTATCCAGTAGATGTGCTTATTGGGAAGTACCAAGGTATGGAGCTAGTGAGAGGAGTGGGTATACAGGTATTCTGGATTGTGGCTTTTGCTCTTATCTCCAAACTTTTATGGGGTATTGGTATTAAAAAATATATTGCTATAGGTGGATAAACGTGGCATGGGTTAGAGAAGTAAAAAAATTACTAAAGATTTATTATCTATTCGGTAAAAATTGTATGATGGCGCAGATGGAATATCGTTTTAATTTCTTTGTTGGAGTCATTGTGGAGAGTGGTTTTGTATTATCGAAGTTGATTTATATTTTCGTAATATACCAGTCGGGGTTGATTATCGAAGGATTAAGCAGAGATTCTATTCTATTGTTCTCAGGCACATTTATGTTGGTGACAGGGGCATATGTAAGCCTTTTTGTCGTTAACTTTTTCAAAATTTCAGAGGAATATATACAAGAAGGGAAATTAGATTTGTATATTACAAAACCGATATCCCTACAATTCCTTACTACAATGAGATATATAGACTTCGGCTTGGCGATTCCAAACTTAATAGTTGGAAGTGTGCTATTAGTGATGGGATGGGTTCGATTGGGAATTGAGGTTAGTTTTGCTAATATCGTAGGCTATGCGCTATTTTTAATCGGAGGAATTGTAATTAGTTATACGATTATGTTGATTCCGCACCTCTTTTCATTTTGGTTTATTAATACATCATCTGTGAACGACTTAAGCAATGACATTTGGGAATTTGGTCATATGCCAGCGAGAATTTATGGTAAGATAATCCAGACTATTGGTATTTATATTATTCCGTTGTTTTTAGCAAGTAACTTCGGACCATTGTATCTCTTAAATCAATTAAGCACAGCGAATATAATGTGGGGTATCTTTGCTCCACTAGCATTATTGTTTTTGACTCGGTTATTATGGAAGGCAGCTGTTCGGAATTATTCCAGTGCAAGCAGTTGAGTTTTCACAGAGAGGTGAAAGAGTAATGAAATTCTCAGTTAGTTTTTTTTCAAACATAAATGATTCTGTAGCGCAAAATATGCAGAATCACTATGAATTTTTATTCAAAGTAATTCAGTTTGCGGAGGAGCACGACTGGTATGGTGTCTGGTTTCCTGAAAGACATTATCATACTTTTGGTGGCTTATTTCCTAGTCCATCCGTTTTTGCTGCGGCTGTAGCAAGAGAAACAAAAAAACTGCGTATTCAGGTTGGGAGTGTCATATTGCCTCTCCATTCGCCTATTCGAATTGCAGAAGAATGGGCGATGGTGGATCAATTGTCAAAAGGGCGAGTAAGCGTTTCCTTTGCTTCTGGTTGGAACCCTAACGATTTTATAGAAAATCCAGAGAATTTCGATAATAGAAAAGAACTAATGTGGGAGGGGATGAAAAGGATTGAAAACCTTTGGAATGACCGAGAAAAAGATATAACAATATTTCCTAAAACCTACCAGAAACGAATCCCGATTTACGTAACAGTAGCCTCTTCAAAAAAGACTTGTTATGAAGCGGGGAAACGTGGATACCATTTGTTAACTCATTTTATTTTTAATGATATGAATGATGTAAAGCAGAAGATTGAGTTGTATTATGCGGGATTACGAGATGGAGGACATAGTATAAAAGATAAAGATGTAACCATTTTGCTTCATACCTATCTGGATTATGACCTTAAAACGGTAGAACAGGTCGTAAAAAATGCCTTTTACGAGTACCAGTATGCTTTCCTGTCATTGGCAGAGGCTACTCCCCATTATGTAAGTAAGCGCGAAGAAGAGATTGCGAAAACCTTGATGCTTAGAAAGTATTCTCCTCATTATTCCTTGCTGGGTACTCCAGAGACGTGTAAAACCGTATTGAAAAAGCTAGAGGAGATAGGTGTTACACAGGTTGCTGCGCTGATTGACTTTGGATTAGAAAAACAGAAAATTATGGAGAGTTTGGAACGTTTGCATTTGCTTGTAAAAGGGGCGAATGTTCAAACTATCTAATGAAAGGGAATGATAGGAATGATTCAGGATAAGATATGTAAAATATTACAAGACCTGCTTAAGATCGAAGAGCCTATTGCTGAATGCGAAGACTTAACAAATATAGGTTTAGATTCCATGGTTGCGATTAACTTAATCGTTGCACTAGAGCAAGAATTTGATCTGGAGTTTAGAGACGAAGACCTCTTACTTGAAAACTTCCGAACTCTAGAGAAAATAGGAACTCTAATTAATGAACGACAATTAGAGCAAGTAGTCTATACAGAAGAGAGTGAATATTAATGAAGAAACAGTATCAAGTAGTTGAAGAACTTTCTCAATCGCAAGTAGAAGCGATTACTTCGAGATTGATATATAGTCTTGAGGGGATTTCTCATTGCTGCTTTTATCCTGAAACAAAGCAAATTGAAATTGACATTGTGGACAAAAGTAAAGAAAAACATATTGACCAGGTTATTCAAACTATGATAGAGGAACAAAAGAGTATCCGACCTTTTCCTAAGCGAATTATTCGAAAGACCGATGGTGACATCACAAAAGTACAGGCTGATGAGGAAAAAATAGTAGCGGAGTTTTCAGAGCTGATTCGAAAAGAGTCTGCAGTTATTTTATATGATGCATTACAGCGCCTTTTTACCAAATATGCAATTTCTAAACAGGCGAGGGCGAGAATCTATTCTTCTTTAATTCTAAGACAGACATTGGAAAAATGTCAGTATGTGAAAAACTTCCCTCAAAACTTATATGTAGTTGCCGAATTTCCTCATGAGTATGAAGTGCTTAATAATGTTAGTCAAACAGATAATTATGAAGAATATATTCGTTGTAGTGAGTATCTTCTTTCGCCAGCCCTATGTTTTCATTGCTATGAGGAGTATTCCAATCAAACATTGCATGAACCATTACTACTTAGTACAGAAGGTGTTTGCTTCCGTCATGAAGCCCCATGGCGTCTGGGAAAACACCGACTGCATAATTTTAGAATGAGAGAGTTTGTTTTTATGGGAGATGAATCATTTGTAGAGGAAACAAGGTCCTTTTTTTTAGATCTAATATGGATTTTATTTGTTAATTTGGGATTTAGAGGTTATATAGAGACGGCACATGATCCGTTTTATTTTCCTCATCATGCTGGAAAAAGCCAGTATCAGTTGATGGCTCACATGAAATATGAGCTGATTATTTCAACGGATATAGGTAATTTTTCGATTGCTTCCTTTAATAATGTAAAAGATACACTATGTAAAGAGTTTAGCATTACTGGATCAAATGGTTCGATATTACATTCAGGATGTGTAGCTTTTGGGATTGACCGATGGGTATATGCTTTGCTAGCTGTGTATGGTACTCAACTTCAAGAATGGCCTACTTACATAAAGGAAATTTTGGATATATAAATTTTTTTCTGTTTGTAAATAGAAGGAGGGTTACTATTTATGGTTTTTTCCACAAAAGAAAGAGATGTGCAATTAAAACGATTGGAAAGGCTTGTTTCAGGAATTCGAACCAACAAAGTAGAACTGCTAGATATTTTGACGGAGATTGCTACTTATGATAGTGCTGAGGCTGAGATAGAATCTTCCATCTCGACTTTGCTTGGAGCTGAAGAGGAAGTGAATCTTTACAATCCCCCTACTATTAATCGAATTGCTGTTTATCATTCATCAAATGTTTTGCTGTACTCCTACGTGTTATATGCCGCAGTACCAAGTTTATTTTGCAAGGAAATCTTGATTAGACCCTCTACAAAATCTTTATCTACAATGGTAAAACTTCATGATTTCTTGATGAGGCAGGTAGATATACCGTCCCGGCTGCTCCCTATCTCCCAACGGGAATTTAGGGCACAGGTAGGGCAACCAGATGTAGTTGTCTTTACCGGTAATTACAAAAATAGTTTGAATGTACAGAAAACATATCCGCAGTCTTTGTTCTTGTATTTCGGAGCTGGAATCAACCCATTTATCATTGGACAAAAAGCAAATATAGAGGATGCTTCCAAACGAGCCGTAGCTGCTCGTGTTTATAATTCGGGACAAGATTGTATGTGCCCCAATGTGTATTTTGTCCATGAGAATATTAAAGATCGTTTTCTAAATACATTGATTCAGGATATTGAAAAATTGCAGATTGGCGAGCGAAACATACCAGGAAATGTAATTACTCCGTTATTTTACGATGGATTGTCAAAGCAGGCACAGGATTATCTTATACAAATGAAGGATCGTATTGTTTATGGTGGAAAAGTGGATTTGTCCATTAATTTTGTAGAGCCGACTGTTGTTGTATCCCCACTCGAAAAAATTGGTAACGTTATTGAGTTTTTCTGCCCTATCTTTCATGTTGTAACCTACCGAGATGAACAAGAGGTAGTAGATTGGTTGCATGCGCCTGAACGTGTAGAGAGTACTCTCGGTGCATCTGTTTTTGGAGTACCAGAACTAGTAGAAAAATTACGTTCTACCCATATCGTTTCAGAGGATTTGAGTCTGTATGATATTGAGAACGGAAATCATCCATTCGGTGGTTATGGCTTACAAGCGAATTATGTGTGCTATCAAGGAAGTTTTATTAGTCGTCCTCTTTTAATCTCCAAAGAAGTATCAATTGCATTTGGTAGCAAATAAATCGCTACATTAACATATAGAAGGATGTGAAATAATGGAGGGAATAAAAGGTCTAACGATCTGGGATGCTTATGTGAATGTACTTATAGAGCAAGGGATAACAAAACTTTTCGGTATGGTAGGAGATGGTGCGGGATTAATTGAAGCTGCACACAAAAAAGAGGGGCTAAATATTTTCACGGCACGTGATCAGCGAATAGCGGTTGGAATGGCAATGGGATATGCTCAGGTGTCAGGAGATCCAGCTGTGCTTGTTACCAGTCCGGGACCTGGAATTGCAAACTGCATGATGGGTGTTTTAGAGGCATACTCTGCTGCTGTACCTTTAATAATTATCTCAAATGCCACAGCACGGAACATACGTGGTGAAGGAGCCTTTCAAGAAACCAACTCTATTGCTATGATGCAGTCTATGACTAAATGGTGCTATCGTGTTGAGCATTCAGAGAAAGCCCTTTGGGCCCTGCGACGAGCTGTTTTTATGGCTATTAATGGAAAGCCCGGTCCTGTCTATCTTGAAATTCCAGATGATCTCACATATCAGGAGCTAAGTAGTGAATTGTTATGGGATGCTGATAAAAAGAGCCTTCATGAACAAGGCCCTATTTTTTCTCAGCCAGAGGAACAAAGTATATATAAAGTATTCAAGCAGCTAACGGAAGCAAAACGCCCCATCATCCTGTTAGGAGGAGGGTGTCAACATCGTCCATTTGTGTCTGAACTAACAATTTCCTTAGCAGAGGCACATGGATTAGCCATCTTTACTACAGCATCTGGAAGAGGAATCATAGATGAGAGACATCCCTATGCTTTTGGAAGTGTAGGATTGTATACGTTACCACAAATCAAGAAACTTCTTTTCGAAGCAGATTTGATTATGGCGATTGGAACTCAATTAGAGGAAACTGCTTTGATGGGTTGGAAGGAAGCTTTCTCAAATACATTCTTTGTGCATATTGATTGCCATTATGAGTCGCTAGAACGCTCTGTTCATGCCAATCACAGGCTACTTGGGGATGCCCAACTTTTTCTGCAAAATTTATGGCGAATCTCATGCGAGGATATGAATTGCGGTATCAATAACAAAAACGAGTGGATAAAAAGAATGAAGGAAGTAAAACAAGAAGTTTTGTCAGTCTGGTCAGAAATAGAAGACGTAAAGGCACCTGTAAGAAGTATTCTGAAGGGAATCGAACGTGAGTTTGGAGAATATGTCATTTTGGTTCAAGATAACGGCTTACATGATATGTGGGGATATTCGTATCCTGTTTATACGGTTGCTCCGCCTGGTCGTACAGTTGTTCCAGGTGAACAGACAGCCTTGGGTTTACCTATGGGTATATCCTTAGGAGCGAAGATTGCTGATAGAAAAGCGAATGTTATCGCTTTACTCGGAGACGGTTCGTTTGAAATGGGATACTCTGCTGTAGGTAGTGCCGCTGAGCATCAATTAGGTATCACTTTTATAGTAATAAATAATGGTGGATTTTCTTGGCCAAGATTTCAACAAAGCATGAGCGGAATGGAAATAGGGTGTTGCTTTCAAATACAGCTAGACTATGCAGCTTTAGCCCGATCTGTTGGTGGTTATTATGCAAAATTAACTACTCTAAATGAATACCAAGTAGCATTAAAAGAAGCAAGGTTGTACACAAAACAAAATAAGATTGCCTTGCTAGAATTAGTAGTCAATTGGGATCAAGATTTACCAATCACAGTAATGATGCAATATGGGAACAAAGGATAATAAGTGTGTCTCATAGGAGTATTTGATTCAAAGCAATATATGTAGATGTCTAAATAAGTTAGGGGGAGTCCAATGAATCTGACTATTCCGACATACCATCCTGTCATGTATAACAAACGAAAAGAATTTTTAGATTGTTTAGAGTATCTTATTTGTTCTTATATTCAAGGATTTGGAGTACCGTATCACTGGCTTCTTTCCGACAGATGGGGATTTTATTATCGAAGCATTGATGATTTTACAGCAGCAAAAGAAGAGGTGTTAATACCTTTTCCAAGTACATTACAAAAAATTTACAAGGCAAAATTTATTCATTACGAAAAACGTGAGCTATTGGATGTAGTAAAAGAAACCATCAATCAAAATCGACAACTTTTTACTGTTGTGGATGGTAGATTCCTTCCATGGTATACCGATATGGAAATCTTCTCACATTTTGTTTTAATTCAGGACTATGACCCTGCATCCAAGGTTTTTTATATAACAGATTTGTGGCCATATGAATTTTCTGGCTGGTTCCCGATTGAACCTACTAAGCAAGCCTATGAAGTAGAAGGTAGATACAGCTTTGTATTGACCGAACCATCCTTACAAATCAACGAGGAATTGCTTCTACAGCAATTTAGGTCTGTTTGCGACAAAATTATTGGTACTGATCCCGGATATGAGGGCTATCTTAGCGGACAAAAAGCATTGCTTACATGTAAGCAAGATATGATATCGTATGGAAGAGATTTGGGAATTCATCTAAATAAAATGTTTGATATGTTAAAACGAGTAATAAATTATCGGGATGGTTTTTTAGAGTTTGTTTTATATGTAAATCAGGATCAAACAAGTCCGGTTCGCGGTGAGATAGATCCAGCACTTATTATTTTAGTAGAAGAGACGGTAAATATGTGGGCTGTGTTTCGAAATTATTTGATTAAAGCAAAGATTACAGGTAGTGTTAATTTCCAAAAACAGATTGATTGGGTTGATAAAATTATTGAAAAAGAAAAAGAGGTCTATGAAAAGTTAATCAGCTATTTCTAGATTGTTAGAAAAGTAATTGAGGTGCTTGAACAATGAGTATGACAGATGCACATATAATTAGTTTGGCATCCGTTTTTAATACAAAGGGAGTATCAACTCAAGACCCAACGTATGTTGCTCAATTAGATCATGTACACAGCAGTATTCCTGGGGAGATATTTCCAAGTGATGAAATAATTTCATATGGGGGAATTCCTTTTTTCTTCCCATTAACTGAAACGGTTGATAATGATGTTATAAGTTGTGATGGTCAAATTATTGAAGTAAACGCTCAAAGTTCCTTTCAAACCTTAGCTTTCCTAGGCTTTTCGCTGTTTGGTGATTATCAGGATAAATTTATAATTCGATATGTGGATGGGATGGAAAAAGAAGCACGATTTGGTTTGACTAACTGGAAACAGTATAAAACTGGGACACCATTGTTTGGAGAGCAGATAGCAATGTCTCTCCCCTATTATGTAGAGAACATGATTCTTACTGAACTCCCAAGAACCATTTGGTTGCAGAAAGTATCTCTTCAGTATCCAGAGCGTATTAAACAAATCATACTGCCAAGGAATCCATATCTGATTATAATTGCTCTTACCCTGTGTAACGTATAGAGCCAATACGTTCAAAAGGGAAGCGTACAATAATGAAAATACGATCATTTGCATAAGAAAGGGAGCGTACAGTAATGGAAATACAACCATTCGCACCAGAAAGGAAAGCTCCGTATTATTCCATTTGTCTTCACGTTATTTTGCATGAACGACTAAGGCATGAGGGAATGACTAGTTTCCTTAGTTTACATCCCAATTTAGAGATGTATAGCGTAACGGTTTATTCTAAGAAAAAAGATGTAATCAACATGGAGTATGGCTTATGGGACGAATATATAGATTCTTTCCGTTTAAGTAAGCTGGGCTATGGAGTCAGCCCGGAGCATATGGGCTATAAAGTAGAGAACATATCGTTTAAAACCTATGAGGAAGGTAAAGCAGCGATTATTCATAATATTAAAAATAAACATCTCTCATTGATTGGTGCTACGTATTTCCACTTACCTTACAGTGAATATTATCATAGTGATAAGTATCTGATTGAGTACAATAGTCTTCACCCTGGAATTATTAAGCATTGGATATCTGTATATGGGATAGATGAGCAGAAGGCATTAATTTATGATGGTGTTCCAGCAGATTATGTTGGGAGCATAAAAATTCGAGACTTTGAAGCATGCTGGCGTGGAGATCGGGCTATTAAGCAATTAGAAAAAAATACGAAAGTACAGGGTAAAAAAGAATTTGAAATGCTACAGCTATATGAAATTTGCAAAATAGGTAAGAGTGACGTAATGAAATTGATGGAGAGTGTAGCTGTTACAGTTGCTTTTGAATATAATCGGGGGCTCATAATCCGAGAAGGTAATGACACGCATTACTTTGGAAGAAGTGCGATTAATCAGCTAGTAGAGGATTTGATCTCCTATAAATATGATGATCACCTGAATGGAGGTCATCTTTCTGATTATGGTCAAGCTGTTCTGGAAATAAAATTAATGCGCTACTACTACCTAGATTTGCTTAAAGATTTGGTAATGCTATACGGTTCTGCTTATGAGGAGGATTTGGCCTGGTTTAATAGGATTGTAAAACAATGGGAAGCTATAAGTATTGGTCTGATGAAGAATATTATGCGACAGTCACCACTTAAAAAGTTTTTAGAAGCAACAATTGAGTCAGTAGAGCAAACAAAGATGCAAGAAAATCAATTTTTTATTGAGTTCCTCCAAAGACATTCTCAAATTTCTTTAGTAAAACCCATAAAAGCAATCCAAATATGATCTTTCAAGGAAGGAAAGAAGCGGTTTGATTAATTATGAAGTTTTTGTTGGTAGTACATCTTATACAGGTTTTATTAAACAAGAAATACAACAACTCATGTTTAGTATGAATCGTTTAGGGGTTTCTGAGGGTCATTTGGTTGCAATCGCTATTCATGAGCCTATCTCTTGGTTAATTGCCTATTATGCATGCAAGGAACTAGAAGCGGTTCCTATCATGCTCGGAAAGGTGGCTGAATTAGACAAACAGTTAGAGATAGTTCGAGCTGACTATGTGTGCTATATGAGCGATCATTACAGGATACAGATTGAGAGACTGTCCTTGGTAGGGGAAAAGAATATACCTAGTAATACCGCCCTCATTTGTAGAACCTCAGGCTCTACTGTAGGAATACCTAAATATGTAGTATGGAGTAAAGAGGGAATTGAATATCAGAAACGTGAGACAACACGAGTATTCGAGTATAAGGAGGGGGAGCGACTTCTTTTCACATTACCGCTTTGGGGTGCATATGGATTGAGTATTGTGGGTATCTTGGAGCAAAATGGTATGGATTTGGTCATTCCTGCTAATTTACGTCCCCGATCTATACTTACTGTACTACAGAAGCAGGGAGTTAGATGGGTAGAAAGTGCTCCTTTTTTTTATCAATCTATGCTTCCTTATCTATTAAAAGAACGTAGAGGGATTGTAGATATTGGAGTAAAGGGATGGGGATGTGGAGGTGATTTACTTCCCTATGCTTTTGTTCAACAGTGGGTGAAAATGACGGGTGTTCCTATATTGGATGGTTACGGGTTAACTGAGGCGGGGCCTAATGTATTACTGAATAGTCCTTACGATTATCGTTACGGAACGGTTGGCAAACCACTTGTTGGAACAGAAATTTGCTTTTCCGAGGATAGAGAGTTATGGGTACGAAGTCCTTCTATAATGTTAGGGTATTATGCCGATGGACAAGTAGATGCCTCAATGCTTAAGGATGGATGGCTGCTTACTGGTGATATGGCAATGAGGGATGAGCAGGGGTATGTGACGATTTTGGGAAGAAAAAAGAATATTATTATTGTCAATGGATATAATGTCAGCCCAGAATATGTAGAAAGAACCATAAGAGAATATGATGGAATAAGAGACGTAGCTGTTGTGGGGATTCCTCATCCAACACGCGGAAATCGATTGTGTGCTTTTGTGGTAGGGGATAAGTCTATTACGAAAAGAGACATTGACCTATTTATAAAAGATAGAATAGAAGAGCCTTCCCGACCGAGTTTTTATGAAATGCTTCCTGATTTACCGGTTCTAGCTAATGGAAAGACAGATCGAAAACAACTACAAGCGATAGCAGAAGTACGATTTGGTCAAGGAAGTTTCGTGTAGATGCCTAGAAGGGGTACCGCCAACATTTTGACGTATAACCCATGCTAATACTGTTTTTGGAATCAGAAACTGGGACTTTAAGGTAAGATTTATTCTGGAAAATGAAAGGATAAATTTTTATTTAGGAAGACAATAAAGCCTTCTGAGAAAACAGGAGGCTTTCAATTTTCGACTTTTACTTTCTTTGACTTTTGTTTTAGTATAATTGTGGAAGGAAATTTATTCCTGTCAATGCTTCAAACGTCTGAAAAAGGCTTGATACGCTTTATCCAAACGTTCGACTACGTTTTGCAAAACTTGCGAATGAACAGTCTTATACTCTTCACATAAAAAAGGTTTTTCAGATAGCATAAGCACTTTTCTTCGATATTTTACAGACCAGACGATATAATAATTGACATTCCCCTCTCCTCTAAAAAGGCAGCGGATTCCTGTCCGCATTTCCTAAAATTCTTCCAAGCAATAAAATGATAGAGTTTTATCGTTCTCTTGGGTTTTTATCCCGTTAACTTGATGGGCATGTGGCGGTACCCCGATAAATACTGAGGTTGTTTTGAGTTGATAGCAATTCGAAATGAGTTAGTATGAACTCGCAGTGACAAAATCAAGAGAATGAAAATATGGTTAAACATCAGAAAAATTCGCTTGGCATTCCTTTTGCAATTATAAAAATAGTGTAAAAATTTTTATACTTATCCATGCATGAATGTTTTGTCACCTTGATGATGTTCAAAGGAAGAGAGGATGGGAGTATGCAAAAAAGATTGTTTATCAATGGAGAATGGATCGAATCGAAGGAATATCATCCGCTTTATTCGCCTTATTCAGGCGAGCTGCTTGCTTACATTCCTATGGCTACAGAAAAAGAAGTTGAACACGCCATTGAATCAGCCTGTCAGGCCAAAGATATATTGGCAAAGATGCCTGCGCACAAGCGGGCAAGTATTTTGGAGAAACTGGTTTTTCTTCTCCAAGAGCGCATGGAAGAAGCGGCGAAAATCATTGCAGTTGAAGCGGCCAAGCCGATTGCATTGGCACGGGCGGAAGTAGCGCGTACGATTGAAACGTACAAGTTTTCTGCTGAGGAAGCAAAAAGAATACACGGTGAAACAATTCCACTTGATGCTGCGCCAGGCGGGGAAGGAAGAGTCGCGTATACGGTTCGGGAACCTGTCGGTGTGATTGGAGCGATTACACCATTTAATTTTCCGATGAACCTTGTCGCTCATAAAGTAGGTCCGGCAATTGCAGCGGGAAATACCGTTGTGCTGAAGCCTGCTTTACAAACTCCATTATCTTCTTTGTTTTTGGCTGAATTATTTGAAGAAGCGGGGTTGCCTGCAGGAGTGTTAAATGTAGTGACCGGAAGCGGAAAAGACGTAGGGGAGAAAATTGTTACTGATCCGAGAGTGAATATGATTACATTCACCGGCAGTCCTGGCGTTGGGATTAGCATACGCAATAAAGCAGGATTAAAGCGGGTTGCGTTAGAACTCGGCTCGAATGCTGCTGTTATTATCGATAAGGGCGTTGATATTGACCGTATTATTTCTCGTTGTGTTACCGGTGCTTTTTCTTTCCAGGGACAAGTATGCATTTCCTTGCAGCGAGTATATGCCCATGAAGAGATATACGAGGCTTTTGTTGAAAAGTTTGTGGAGGCGACGAAGCTATTAAAGATAGGCGATCCACTCGACCCAGCCACCGATATATCTGCGTTGATTTCTTTCCAGGATGTACAGCGTACGCTTGATTGGATTGAAGAAGCAAAACAAGGAGGGGCAAAAGTAGCGATAGGTGGAAAAGCGGAAGGGAATGTTTTGTATCCGACCGTCATTCTGGAAGCGGACGCGTGCCTGAAAGTTTCCTGTCAGGAAGTGTTTGCCCCGATCGTGTTGATTAATAAAGTGAAGTCTGTTGAAGAAGCCATTGAATTTGTGAATGATTCTCGTTTTGGTCTACAGGCCGGAATCTATACGGAAAACGTGCGTACTGCGCTGGATGCAGCTGAGAAATTGCATGTAGGCGGGGTTATGCTGAATGATATTCCGACATTCCGTGTCGATCACATGCCTTACGGTGGTGTGAAAGAAAGCGGCATGGGGCGTGAAGGGGTCAAGTTTGCTATTGAGGAAATGACAGAACTAAAACTTATTGTCTGGAACCGAAATTAGTGTCAAGTGATCTGGGAACAGGAATTTTCCTTCTTCAAAGATAAAACTAGAGCATAGGAGGAGTAGATTGGTGAAAAAATTTAAAATTGCAGTCATTGCAGGTGATGGAATCGGGCCGGAAGTTATTGGTGAAGGTGTGAAGGTATTAAACAAAGTGGCTGAATGTAGCGGAGATTTCTGTTTTGACTTTACGTATTTCCCATGGGGATGTGAATACTACCTAAAGCATGGAAAAATGATGGATGATGATGGGATTGAGCAATTAAAAGCGTTTGATGCCATTTATCTTGGAGCTGTCGGCTATCCGGGCGTTCCGGATCACGTTTCATTATGGGATTTGTTGTTAAAGATTCGTAAAGAATTTGATCAATATGTGAACATTCGTCCCATTAAATTATTACAAGGAGCGCCTTGTCCGTTAAAGGATGTTAGAAAAGAAGAGATTGATATGCTATTTATCCGCGAAAACAGCGAAGGGGAATATGCCGGTGCCGGGGATTGGTTGTTTAAAGGGAAACCTGAAGAAGTTGTGCTACAAACGGGCGTTTTTTCTCGCAAAGGGACGGAGAGAATTATTCGATATGCTTTTGAGACGGCACGGAAAATGGGCAAATCGTTAACAAGCATAAGCAAAGGAAATGCGTTAAATTACTCCATGGTATTCTGGGATCAAATTTTTGATGAGATAAGTCAGGAGTATCCGGATGTTGAAACACGCTCGTATCTCGTGGACGCGGCCAGCATGTTTATGGTGAAACAGCCGGAACGCTTTCAAGTCGTCGTCTCTTCGAACTTATTTGGCGATATATTAACGGATTTAGGGGCTGCGATTGCCGGAGGAATAGGATTGGCTGCCGGAGCGAACATCAATCCAGAGCGAACGTACCCTTCAATGTTTGAACCGATTCATGGATCTGCGCCGGATATTGCAGGCCAGGGCATTGCCAATCCCCTTGCGGCGATATGGTCTGCGAGCCAAATGCTTGAATTTTTGGGATACGAAGCATTGGCAGACACTGTGATACAAGCTATCGAAAAAATATTGCAAGAAAAAGAAGTTCTCACCCCGGATATGAACGGCACGTCTTCTACTTCGGAAGTAGGGGACAGAATAGTAGAAATTCTCTCTTCCATGTTGCATGATGAACAGCTTGAACGTCCCTTGTTCTCTCAACAATAATATGGCGATATGATATGGTTGGAAGTCCCCTATCGAATAGGGGGCTTTCATTTTTGCTGTGTAGAATATGGTTTGATTTATACGTAAATATCGCCACAAGGATTGGTTGCATGTTTATCCTTTTTGTGTTTATGAGGTTCGGCAATATTTTCTGATCAGCTTGCATGCCCTCGTTTGGCTAATTTGCAAATCTTTGGCGACTTTTCGGGAACTTTTGTTTTTTTGGTATGAGTTGATAACCATGTTTTTTTCAAGTTCTTCTATAGCCTCATCCAACGAAGCGGAAGATGTAAAATATGATTTCGGTTTTGCACTTTGTACAATCGTGTCTGGCAAGTCCTCTACTTCAATTATGGAGTCAGTTGTGACGACCAGTCTCTCGATGACATTTTCTAGTTGCCGGACGTTGCCGGGCCAATCGTAACTGAATATAATATCGAGCGCTTTTTGTGAAATGAGCCGATATACTTCATATTTTTTATTGAACTTGTTAAGGAAGTAATATGTTAAAGGAATAATATCTTCTACTCTCTCTCGTAAAGGTGGCAATTTGATTTCGATGACATTGAGCCGATAATAAAGATCTTCTCTGAAGCGTTTTTCCTGCACCATTTCGTATAAATTTTGGTTTGTTGCCGTAATAATACGGATATCCAATTTTTTTGCTTCCCGCCCTCCGACAGGAAAGAATTGGCGTTCCTGAATCACTTGTAGCAGTTTAGCCTGCATTTTTGGTGAGATTTCTCCGATTTCATCCAGGAAAACTGTACCGCCGTTCGCCGCTTCCAGGAGTCCCATTTTTCCTCCTTTGCTTGCTCCGGTAAATGCTCCATGGACATAGCCGAATAGTTCCGATTCGAGCAGTTCTTCTGGAATGGCCGCGCAGTTAAGAGATAAGAAAGGGCCGTTTTTTCGTGTACTCATCTGGTGGATATATTTTGCTAGCACGCTTTTTCCGGTGCCAGATTCCCCCTGAATTAAAAGGGTTGTATCCACTTTTGCTACCTTTTCGCAAAAGGCAATAAGTTTTTTCATCTCTTTATTGTTTGTGATGAGATTTTTTGAAGATGGATACTCTGTTTCGGAATCATTCTTTTCGTGAGTATCTGGCATTTGGAGCTTTTTGTAGTTTTGCTCCTGAGAGGTCGTAACGATCAATTCGATTTCATTATCTTTGTTCAAAATCGGAATGGCTGTTGTAATGAGTTCTCCCCCTATATATGTTGTCTGCTTAATGGTGATTGGTTTTTTCGATGTTAAAACGAAAGGAACGATCGAAGGTGACCAGTATCCTTTCGAAACGAACTCATCATTCGTTTTTCCGATGACTTCGCTTGGCTTCAAGCCGTAATGCCGCTCACAAACTTTATTGACATAGATGATACGACCCTCTTTGTCTAACACAAAAATTTCATCCGATGAATGATCGAGAATGTTCATAAGAGTTTCGGCACTGATTTCTATTTGTTTATTGTTTTCCGCAGTTCTTTGCATGTATAATCACCACGCCTTACTCTAATTCCATTTTTTGTATAAACATTCAGAATTTAATAAATTGAGTATAAATTCACTCGATTGAGTTAATTATAACTCATTTTTATAGTTAAAAAAAGAAAAAATAGAGTTATTTGTGTTGGGAATAGCGGAATTTTTATTGGCATTAATATTGCTTTAAAAAATAGTTAAAGAAAGCAACAACTTGTGCAATTTTCTCCGAATTTTTAAACAAAAGTGTGAGAAGGGAGTTTTCAGTCATGGAAGTAAAAGAACAGAAGGTTGTATCCAAACCCAAACAAACGATTCCGTATTATCTTTATACCGACCCGAATGTATTAAGGGTAGAACAAGAGAAGATTTTTGCGAAAAGTTGGCAATTTGTAGGACACATTAGCCAGTTAGCAAATCAGGGTGACTATTTCACATGTGAGGTAGCCGGCGAGCCTATTATCGTTGTGCGTGGGAAAGACGAAGAAATAAGAGCGTTTTATAATGTTTGTCCACATCGTGCAACCAAATTAGAGAAAAAGGAAGAAGGGAATAGGAAGGTTCTGCAATGTGGTTATCATGGATGGACTTTTAATTTGGATGGTTCTTTGCATAAAGCGCCGAACTTTAAGGATGTCCCTGATTTTTGTTCAGGAAGCGCCTGTCTTCGCTCAGTTCGGGTAGAAACGGAAGCCTCCTTGATTTTTGTGAATCTTGATGAAAGCGCTAAACCACTTGCTGAAAGCTACGGTGATTTTTTTGAAGATCTAAATAGATTTGAATTCATTAGAGAATTGAAAAAGGTAAGACAAAAAACACGAGTCATTAAGGCGAACTGGAAAGCATTCATTGACAATTATCTGGAATGTGATCATTGTCCGATTTCCCATCCGGCTCTGGTTGCTACGTTAGATATGAATAATTACAAGATTATCCCTTGCGAGAATTATTCGATTCAAGGTACGACTGTAAAGCGGAACAAACAGGTGGGAAGCGTAGAACTGGATAAAGCGGAAATGCAAGGGGGCCGTTTTTATTGGCTCTGGCCGAACCTGATGGTTACAATTTATCCAGGCCCGGGAAATATGTCGCTTATCCAAATGATTCCGATTGATCATGAAACAACATTAGGTGTGTATACGTATTTCTTCCGAGATGAAAATCTGACACAGGAAGAGCTTGATTTAATCAAATTTATGGAACAAGTGCGGGATGAAGATGTGGAATTAGTCGAGTTGGAGCAAATTGGTTTCCGCTCTCGAGCCTTTAAAAAAGGTATTTTTTCACCTACAGAAAACGGGGTCGTACAGTTTCATGATATGATTCGTGAAGTGATTGAGATAGAAGAAGAGTAAGATAACGATGCATACTAGCCTTTCAAATGGCAAAATATTTGCAGCGGAAAGGCTAGTATTCTCTTTGATCTATTAACACTATTTGGTTCGTTTTAAAAATTGATATATTATTACATTCAAAAGATTGATAATTTAAAATAATTTATACAAAAGATAGGAAATGTAGTTACTTAATTAGCCTGCATTTGTAAAAGCATTTCAGAACACGATTGATATTTTTTAAAAGGAGGAATGCAGTAATGAAAATTTTAATTTGGTTACTGAGTCTTATACCTGCTATTGGTTCATTAACGGTAATAAACCGTGTAGAACCTTATATACTTGGTTTACCCTTTATTGTCTTTTGGGCAACCGCTTGGCTCATTTTAACTTCAGTATGTTTATATATTAGTAGCATGATCCATGACAAAAAGGAGGTAAATAAATGAATAGCGCAATATTAATCATAATAGTCACTTTTTTAGTTGCCTTCTATTTAGGTATTCGCGCTCGTAAAGGGCAAGAAATGCAACTAGAACAGTGGGCAGTTGCTAATCGTAATTTCGGTTCATTAATCATGTTTGTACTAATGGCAGGAGAAATGTTTTCGACATTTGTGTTTCTAGGGGCAAGCGGAGGCGCATATAGAATGGGGGGCCCTGCTATTTATATATTTTGTGCTCTAACCTATATTGTACCGTACTGGATTTTACCTCCTATTTGGCGTTATGCAAAAAAACATAATTTACTTACTCAATCTGATTTTTTTGCGAAGAAATATAATAGTAAGGCACTAGGGTTATTGGTAGCAACAGTTGGTGTCGTGTCTATGATCCCTTATATCGTTCTACAGTTAAAGGGATTTCAAATCATTGTATCAGAAGCTTCTTATGGAAGAATTTCACCGAATTTAGCAGTATGGATAGGTATGATTGCTGTTACTATATTTGTTTATGTGTCTGGGATTCATGGCTCAGCATGGACATCAGTTTTAAAAGACATTCTTATGCTAGTCGTTATCCTATTTTTAGGTATTTATCTACCCTATCACTATTATGGTGGCATAAAACCTATGTTTGAAACATTAGATGCTACAAAGCCGGGATTTTTATTACTACCTAACGAAGGACTTAGCATATCCTGGTACATTTCTACATGTTTAATCATTGCTTTGGGACAGTATATGTGGCCGCATTGCTTTGGTGCAAGTTTATCATCAAAGGATGAAGGGACATTGCGTAAGAATGCAGCCATTTTACCAATTTACCAAATTATTTTGGTATTCATACTATTTATCGGATTCACTGCTCTTTTACAAATACCGAATTTAAAAGGGGCAGATACAGATTTAGCTTTATTTAAAATAGCAAAAGCAACATTTGACCCATGGTTTGTGGGTGTCATAGGAGCTGCGGGATTGTTGGCGGCGCTTATGCCCTGTTCCATGTTACTGCTAACAGCGTCTACGATTCTGTCAAAAAATATTTATAAAGCGATAAAACCGAATACAACCAATGAACAACTTGCACGATTAACTCGTATTTTTGTACCTATCGTTGCACTAATCTCTTTATTTTTTACTTTTTATGGTGGAAACACCATGATTGCATTGCTAATAATGGCTTATAGTTTTGTGTTACAATTATTTCCAGCTTTATTCTTTAGTTTATGGAAGAAAAACCCTGTTACCAAACTAGGTGCTTCTGCCGGGATAATAGCTGGTGTAGCTACGGTTGCTTATGTAACAATTACCGACATGACTATGGGTACCTTGTTTCCTAATTTCCCACAGTTTATAAAGGATCTTGATATTGGTATAGTAGCGATTACGATTAATACAGTAGTTATGTTACTAGTTAGCGTTGTTACTAGTAAAGCAAGGGTGAGAGCATATATTGAGAAAAGAGTTACTTTTGAATAATAACGATACGAAAAACAAAGGGGGTGAATGGTTTGGAAATAACACAAATCTTGTTAGAAAAAAATGTTCCATGTACGATGCGAGACGGGACGGTGTTGTATGCCAATATTTATCGACCCAATCAGCAAGGGAAATTTCCTGTATTATTGACACGACTTCCTTATGGCAAAGATTTGCCCTTTTATTCACATCGTTACCTTGATACAAACCGCCTTGTCAGCAATGGCTATGTTGTCATCATCCAGGATGTTCGGGGCCGTTATCATTCCGAAGGGGAATTTCATCCATTCACATATGAAGCAGAAGATGGTTATGATACGGTAGAATAGGCTGCATCATTGCCTTATTCTTCTGGAAAAGTCGGAATGTTTGGTCTATCTTACTATGGATTCACACAATTGCTGGCAGCTGCTGAACGCCCGCCGCATTTGTATGCGATTTTTCCGTGTATGACATTGAACGATCAGAGGAATGGAAGTTTTTATCAAAACGGTGCCTTAAAATCAACCCTGCCTGTTAGAAGGCAGGGTCAGCTTGCAGATAGACCCCCTCTCCTATTAGTGGCAACGAGGGAGTTTGTCTGCAAGCTGACCACTCAAAAAATGTTTTGAGTGGTTTTTAATTATAAATTAAATATTGTTTGCGTTCTTGTTTGAATTTATTCAATTGCGGTGCATAGTTTGCTTCAATTTGCTGCGGGCTTAATCCTTGAGAAAGATATTTGCCGATCTTATCGGTACCCATGATTTTATCGAACATTACAATCGTTTTTCCGCTTTTCGGTACTTTGAATTTATTGAGCGAGTGGGCATACGCCAGCGCGTAAATTCCTGTTTTGGCCGGATTAAACGCGTGGTAATTGGTAATTTTCAAACGTACTCCGCCCGCGGAGCCGCGTTTCTCTGGAATGAAAGTGACACCAGGCAGGCCGGCTTTGTTTAGCAGAGCGGCATATTTTTTCGAGTCAATTCCTTTGCCGCCAATCCACTTGAACGCATCTGCCTGGAAAATGCCTGTCCCTTCTCCCAATCCGGTAGCTGCGTAACCGAATACAGACTGCAAATCCGGAATCAGCGGAGAGCTTTGTACCCAGCGCAGCCCTGTGTCCTGGAAAATCATATCGCGTGTGTAGCCTTCCATCGGCACTACATGAAGATCGGCGCCGATGTTGCGGTTAAAAAACAGAGCCAACTCTCCGATTGTCATGCCATGGGTCATTGGCAGATTATCAACACCGACGAATGATTTATATTTATCTTCAAGCACCGGGCCTTCCACAATAGTTCCGCCGAGCGGATTGGGTCTGTCCAACACAACTATCGTTTTGTTATTCTGTTTGGCAGCTTTCATACAGTAATTTAAGGTAGATATGTATGTATAGGAGCGCGCACCGATATCTTGTATATCAAAAACAAGCACGTCGATATTTTCCAGCATTTTAGCGGTTGGCATCCTCGTTTTGCCGTAGAGGCTGTAAATCGGGATTTTTAAGGTTGGGTGCATCGACGACTCTACGTAAGCTCCGGCTTTCGCTTTGCCGTCAATACCGTGTTCAGGACCGTAGAGCGCCGTTAATGTAGCATGCGGATATTCAGCTAACACGGAAATCGTGCTTTTTCCTTGGCTGTTGACCCCGGTCTGGTTCGTAACAAGTCCGACCCGCTTTCCATTGATAAGATAAGCATATTTTTCTAGGAATACCTCATTCCCAAGTTTGAAATCGCTCCTTCTCGCTTCACCCGATGGTGCAAACACACCGAAAACGAGAAGAAGTCCTAGCATAAGCGATAATGCTTTTTTCACTTTTTCCTCTCCCTTGTTATCTTGTTTTTTAGTGAAAGTTTTTTTATAATTTTACATCACGACTATAATAGGAAGTGAAGAACATGTTCAATTATATAGACGCACAAGGAAGAAAATAGTTTCTTTGGCAATATGTTTGCCATTGGCATTGAATAAAGGAATCCATGATTTCTATCGTTTTTTTATTGTATGTATACGCTATAATTGAATAGTAAAGGGAACTTTTTTATGGTTGTATCGTTTATAATTACAAATGCCTTTGTGGCTTATATATTGGGAGGTGATAGGGATGGATGACTTATCGAACACAAATGATCGCCAGCATGCGGATTTTTTATCGTTAACAGAAGCTGCTACCTTGAGAAACGGGCAGTTCGACATTGCGTCCTTGTCGGAAGAAGAACGGAAGAAAGTACAGGAACTGGCGAAACAGATTGAAGTAAAAGATAGTATGTCTATATTACAATATGGCGTAGGATTGCAGAGTGAAATTTCCCGTTTTTCCGATACTGTTCTCGATCATGTGCGTGCCAAAGACAGCGGTGAAGTAGGACAAGCGCTAACAGAATTAATGCTAAAGGTTAAAGAGGTAGACACCGATACATTATCCGGCAGAAGAGGAGGATTTCTTTCTAAAATGCCGGTGCTCGGTTCCCTTGTGAACTCCGGGAAAAAGTTAGTGGCTCAGTATGAAAAGCTGGGCAGCCAGATAGAGACGATTACGCGTCAATTGAATAAAGCGAATGCGCAATTGTTGAAAGATATTTCTCTGTTGGACACACTTTACGAAAAAAACAGGGAATTTGTACGTCAGCTGGATTTATATATTGCTGCAGGCCAGTTGAAATTGCAGGAGCTTGAGCGCGAAGTCCTGCCAGAGTTGAAACGGAAGGCTGAAGCGTCCCAGGATCCGGCGGATGTACAGGAATTGAATGATATGGGTCAACTTATCAACCGTTTGGAGAAGAAAATCCATGACCTTATATTGACCCGTATGGTTACCATCCAATCGGCGCCACAAATTCGGCTGGTACAAAACAATAACCAGGTATTGGTGGAAAAGATTCAATCCTCTATTCTCACAACTGTGCCGCTTTGGAAAAACCAGCTGGTTATTGCCATCGGATTGCACAGACAAAAACAGGCGCTCGAGGTGCAAAAACAGGTCGCTGACACCACAAATGAGCTGTTGCTGAAAAATTCGGAACTCCTGAAAATGAACGCTATCGGAATTGCCAAAGAAAATGAACGAGGAATTGTCGATATCAGTACGTTGAAGAAAACGCAGGCGAATCTTTTGGAAACGCTGGAGGAAACGCTGAATATTCAGCGTCAGGGGCGTGAGAAGCGCCGCCAGGCCGAAGCGGAGATCGAAAAGATGCAACAAGAGCTGAAAGACAAGTTGACTATGCTTGCGTTGCAACGCCAGAACCACTACTAGCAAAGAACGGGGCCCCCGTATCATGCAAGAGGGGGCTTTTTTCATGGTAAAGGAAGCGCGGCAATGCTTGCAGGTTTTTCTTACATATTTTCATGATTGCTTATTTTGCATATACAGATTGTTCTCTGATCAGAATGGTAAGGAGGAAACCCCTTTGAAGCCGTTTTTGAAGTGGGCAGGGGGAAAATATAAGCTGGTCCCTCATATTAAAGAATTGCTTCCCAAAACCCGGCGCCTGATTGAGCCGTTTGTTGGCAGCGGCGCAGTTTTTTTAAATATAGAATATGATGAATACCTACTGGGAGATATAAACCGGGACTTAATCAATTTATACAAGACATTGCAGGAAAAAGGGCCGGCATTTATACAGTTCTGCAAGTCGTTTTTTACGCCGGAACATAATTCTGAAGAGATGTATTACATATTACGGGAACGATTTAACAGTGAACAGGATATTACGGTAAAATCAGCTTTATTTGTATATTTGAATCGTCACGGATATAACGGTCTTTGCCGCTATAATACCAGCGGCAAGTTCAATGTTCCGTTCGGACGTTATAAAAAGCCGTATTTTCCGGAAGCGGAAATGCATTATTTTTATGAAAAGGCAAAGAGAGCTACATTTGTTTGCGCCGGTTTTACGGATACAATGTATACCGCCCAAGAAGGCGATGTTATATATTGCGATCCTCCATATGTGCCTTTATCGGAAACAGCGCTATTTACAACTTACAGCGCAGGCGGTTTTGGCAAGGAACAGCAACTCGAACTGGCGCGCATCGCAAGAGAACTGGCAGACCGAAACATTCCAGTCCTTATTTCCAATCATGAGACCGATTTTACTTTGAAGGCCTATGCCTCTGCCCAAATTAGAACCTTAGAAGTTCAGCGCAATATAAGTTGTGATCGGAATAATAGAAACAAAGCCAAAGAAGTGCTTGCACTTTTCTAATGTGTAAATGTATAACAAATAGCTCATCACTGCTTTTGAGAAATGAAGCGGCCATCACGACGCACGAAATAGGTTGTTAATTTTCTGGTGATGCTATGCCATATGCATGAGACATCTAACATTCTTTTCTGTGTAAAAATGGTTGGGAGTACATCTATTTTTACACAGGATGAATGATGATGTCTCTTTTTACTTATTATAGAGATTTTGAACGAATGCGATTTTAATTTTCATTCGATTCTAAAAAAAATAAAAAATTATTGCCGAAACAAAATCTCTGTAATATAATAAAAACAACAAATCGGAAACTGTTATATAATATAACCTGCAAGTAAAAAGTCATGGATAGGAGGTTTTTGATTTATGGGTACGACAACTTACCCGATAGGCGTTCAGGTTCTTGGAGCGGTACCTGAAGGATATGCCGAGATTCTTACACCCGAAGCGCTGGGGTTTGTAGCTAAATTGCAAAGGGAGTTCAATAAGACACGGATTTCTTTGCTCCGGAAACGTGAAGAAAGACAGAAAGAAATTGATGCAGGGAAAATGCCGGATTTTTTACCGGAGACTAAACATATTCGTGACGGTTCGTGGACCATTGCGCCTCTTCCATGGGATCTGCAAGACAGAAGGGTAGAGATTACCGGACCGGCAGGGGATCGCAAGATGGTAATCAACGCCTTTAATTCGGGTGCGAAGATATTTATGGCAGATTTTGAAGATGCTAATTCTCCAACTTGGAGGAATACGATTGAAGGTCAAATTAACTTGAGGGATGCGATTAGAAGAACGATTGAGTTTGTAAGCCCTGAAGGCAAGCGATATGCATTAAAGGAAAACATTGCAACATTAATCGTTCGTCCGCGTGGATGGCATCTGGAGGAAAAGCACGTACTGGTCGATGGGGAACCTGTTTCCGGCAGTTTGTTCGATTTCGGTCTTTACTTTTATCATAATGTCCACACTCTTTTGAAGAATGGAACAGGGCCATACTTTTATCTTCCGAAGATGGAAAGCCATTTGGAGGCAAGACTTTGGAATGATGTGTTTGTTTTGGCGCAGAAGGAGCTGGGAATTCCGCAGGGAACAATTAAAGCGACCGTTCTTATCGAAACGATTTTAGCAACATTCGAAATGGATGAAATTCTATACGAATTACGTGAACATTCAGCGGGACTAAACTGTGGTCGATGGGACTATATCTTCAGCTACATCAAGAAGTTTCGTAATCAACAACATGTAATCCTGCCCGATCGTGCAACAGTTACCATGACAGTACCGTTTATGAGGGCCTATACGCAATTGACCATTAAAACCTGTCATCGACGGAATGCTCCGGCAATCGGTGGTATGGCAGCCCAAATTCCAATTAAAGGCGACCCGGTAGCGAACCAAGAAGCGTTTAACAAGGTGCGTGCGGATAAGGAAAGAGAAGCCAGAGATGGTCATGATGGAACTTGGGTGGCTCATCCGGGATTGGTTCCGGTCGCAATGGAAGTATTTGATGAATTAATGCCAACACCAAATCAAATTCACAAAAAACGTGAGGATGTACAGGTGACGGCTGCGGATCTTCTTGCTGTACCTGAAGGAGCTATTACAGAGGAAGGATTACGTACCAATATTAGTGTAGGAATTCAATATATTGAAGCTTGGCTTCGTGGTTCTGGCGCTGTTCCAATCTTTAACCTTATGGAAGATGCGGCTACGGCAGAAATTTCTCGGGCGCAGGTATGGCAGTGGATTCGTCATCCAAAAGGAATCCTTGATGACGGACGTAAGGTTACTACTGAGTTATTCAAGCAACTGCTTGCTGAGGAATTAGTAAAAATCGAAAAAACTGTCGGGGAAGATCGTTATTATTCCGGTAAATATCAGCTGGCGAGTGAGTTGTTCTCCAAACTTATCTTGGACGATGAGTTTGAAGACTTCTTAACTCTCCCTGGTTATAAATATATTGATTAATTTTTGAAAGGGTGGAAGAGATTATGTTGAAAGAACATTATGTATCCCAATTAAAGGAAAGCTGGAAAGATGATCGCTGGAAAGGGGTTGAGAGACCATATTCAGCAGAGGACGTAATTCGGCTCCGTGGCTCTATTCAAATCGAATATACACTTGCCCGCATGGGTGCTGAGCGTCTCTGGCATCTCTTAAATACTGAAGACTATATTAATGCGCTTGGCGCTTTAACGGGAAATCAGGCCATTCAACAAGTAAAAGCCGGGTTAAAAGCTATCTACCTGAGCGGCTGGCAGGTTGCTGCTGATGCGAACCTTGCCGGACATATGTACCCTGACCAGAGCTTGTATCCGGCAAACAGTGTACCGCATGTCGTAAAGCGTATTAATCAGGCTCTGCAACGTGCAGATCAAATTCATCATGCGGAAGGAAAAAATGATATCTATTGGTTTGCTCCAATCGTTGCCGATGCTGAGGCAGGATTTGGCGGCCCGTTAAACGTATTCGAAATGATGAAAGCCATGATTGAAGCAGGTGCAGCTGGCGTCCACCTCGAAGACCAATTATCTTCTGAGAAGAAGTGTGGACACCTGGGTGGTAAAGTTCTGCTGCCAACACAAACCGCTGTTCGCAACCTCATTGCCGCACGATTGGCTGCCGATGTAATGGGAGTTCCGACTGTATTAATTGCCAGAACAGATGCAAACGCAGCAAACTTAATTACTAGCGATGCCGATCCGTATGATGCTCCGTTCATTACGGGTGAGCGTACTCCGGAAGGATTTTACCGGACTAAAGCAGGTCTTGATCAGGCGATTGCCAGAGGACTTGCATATGCACCATATGCGGACATGATTTGGTGTGAAACTTCTGAACCTAATCTTGAAGAGGCAAGACGCTTCGCCGAAGCGATTCATGAAAAATTCCCTGGAAAACTGCTTGCCTATAACTGCTCGCCTTCTTTTAACTGGAAGAAGAAGCTGGATGATGAAACCATCGCAAAATTCCAGATTGAACTAGGCAAAATGGGATACAAGTTCCAATTTGTTACCCTCGCCGGCTTCCATGCTCTTAACTATAGTATGTTTGATTTGGCTCGTGGCTATAAAGAGCGCGGTATGGCGGCGTACTCCGAATTGCAACAGGCAGAGTTTGCTGCTGAAGAATACGGCTACACTGCGACAAGGCATCAGCGCGAAGTTGGTACCGGTTATTTTGATGAAGTTTCTCAAGTTATTAGCGGCGGAACCTCTTCCACGATCGCGCTTGCCGGTTCAACAGAAGCCGAACAGTTCACCAAAGCCTAATTCACTTTTTCTACTATCTAGGCTGATGAGTTTTATAGATAATTCTTATTTATTATACAGCAATGGGCAATAAATAGCAAACTGGAGGAATCTAAAATGGAATCGGAATTCCACAAGAATCTTCCGAAAAAAGAATGCATTGAATGCGGCTGTGAAATTAGAGAACAATACGAATCCTATCTACATCTTTGTGAACGGTGCATAAATAATATGGAAGAATAAAAGAACAATTAAAATGAATGTATCCCTGTAGGAATTCCCTTTTTTTGGTGCTTAATGTTGGAATAGAAATCAAATTTTTGCCTGGATATTGGTTTGCTTTCAGGATAGGGTTTGCGCCCTATCCTGAAGTTTTTATATTTAAAGTAAAAATCCAAATGATAAATATTACTTAAATTTATAGATAGGGGTGGGAGATGTGAAGGGGAAGATTCGATTGGCCCTTCGGATGTCCATTCAAATTTTATTTTTGTGCGGGCTTAATGAACTGGGAAATCTCATCGTTGAGGTTTCCTGTCTTCCTTTACCCGGAAATTTGATCGGGATGTTACTTCTTTTTCTTTTATTAATGATGGGAGCTGTACCATTACATTGGGTTAAAGAAGGTTCTTCCATTTTGTTAAAGCATTTATCTCTCTTTTTTATTCCGATTGCGGTGGGATTAATGAATTATGGGCATCTTTTTTTACATCAAGGCTGGATTTTTTTGCTTCTTATTTTGATAAGTTTATGGATCGGAATTTACACAACTGGGGGTATTTCTCAATTTCTCATCCATAAAAAAGAACATAAGCAAGAAGAATATCTACAAAGGGGAGAGCGACGATATGGATAAATTAATCGCGTTATATACTTTTGCAGTAACGGCTGGAGCTTATATGTGGAGTCTGTTCTTAAATAAAAGATATTCTTCCCCTTTTACCAACCCGGTGTTTGTAAGCACTTTACTCATTATTTTTGTTCTTGTATGCAGTAACATTCATTACACGGAATACCAGATCACAAAGGATGTTTTGGCTTTTTTCTTGGGTCCTGCTACAGTGGCACTTGCTATCCCGTTATATCAAAACCGAGAAGTTTTATTTCGAAATATCATTCCTTCATTTGCAGGGTTGTTAGCCGGCTCCCTAGTTAGTATAATGGTGACCGTTTTTCTGTTAAAAAGCCTGCATCTATCGTCTGAAATTATTCGTTCCATGAGTTTAAAAACTATCACGACCCCTATTGCTATCGAGGTGGCTTCAATCATTCACGGAGATGGGATTCTGACCGCTATTTTTGTAATATTAACAGGAATGGTAGGGGCCATGACAGGTCCTTGGATTATGAATAAAATGAAGATTTATCATCCTTTATCTAGAGGGCTTGCCTTTGGCACGCAGGCTCATGGGATCGGAACTGCGCAAGCCGCAGCAGAGGGGGAGCTTCAGGCAGCGATCGCTGGAGTAGCTATGGGGCTCAACGGAATTTTCGTTTCTTTTCTTGCCCCGTTTGTGATTCCGTGGCTTACAAAGTGAAACCACTTGTTTTTTTACGAAAAAATTAAGCTTACATCTGAACAACGTACAGGCACGCGATAGGCGTTCGCCTCATAGGCTGAAGATAAGGGCGAATAATCTGGGGGTGAACGCGATGGCAGGGTTACTTACGGTAATCACGATGTTTTTCAGAGACTTGATGCTGTTCGTGTCATACATCAAAAATAATGCGTTTCCGCAACCGTTAAGTGAAGAAGAAGAAAATATGTATCTGGAACGAATGGCAGAAGGAGATAAGCATGCGCGAAACAGGTTGATTGAACACAATCTGCGTTTGGTGGCTCATATCGTCAAGAGATTGTGAACTCAAACGAAAGTATACAAAAGGCACCTTTCGGTGCTCATAACTTGAATAGTAAAAAATAAAAAAGCTACCGAGACTTTTTTGACAGCCTGTAGGTGCTCCGCACCTTGTTTTTTTATAGATTTTTACAAATATTAAATGAATTTATATTTCTTAAAATTAAGGGAAAACCAGAGAAAACAAGAGTAACAGTAAGTAGGAATTTGTTTCTGTTTCCCTACTTCTGCCCATGTAGAGCGCAGGGCTTGATAGGAACGAATGTGGTTTTCATCTTCATAAAGCAGAACCTTATCCTCTGTGATCAAGTTTTTTTATCATGTTCATTTGTGTGACAAAAGCTTCCCGCCTTTTTGTATCGACTTTCGCCAGTGTATAGGTAGAGCGTGTATAACGAAGACGCAATCGACGAAGCTTTTTCAGAATGCCGACATGGGTCACAGAAACGCCGAATTTCTCTTTCAAAAACATTTGGTATCCCATAAAGCATACATGCCCATTCCTTGTTCGGTAGGAGTGCTTTCTAAAATGATTCGTTTCCATTCCACCTGTTGTTCTTCTGTCAGATAGGATTCTTTTCCAGGCGATTTTTTCCGCTCTAGCAAAGTGTCTAAACCACCCTAGTTAAAAATAGCGACGTAGGTAGAGATAGATTGATGATGAAGATTGAGCATGGCGGCGACCTCTTTTCCAAGATCGCCTTCCATGATAAGACGAACCGCCATGACACGCGCCCGTAAGGCAGGATCTTTGACTTTCCGTTCCTGTTTTCGTAATGTTTTGACTGTCCAGCCATGAGTGTTCGTAATTTTTACTCGCTTCATTCTTCATTCCGCTCCTTTACCATCGTAGGTTTTTAGGAGCAGTATGGACAAAATTTCCGTCCATTACACAAAAGTTGAAGATTCAAGTTAGATTTATATAACTTGTATATTTATTGATATGGTGATATTTTTGAGTATACCTCCCAAACAACACATCCATCAGCTTAGGTAATGGGTACAGCCACATCGCTATCAAGCTAAGGTTATGCTAGGAAAGTTTCAGAATAAGTTTTGCACTTTTTATAGGAGATTAGTGTAAACTATTCAAAAATTTTTATGCGAAATAAATCCTAACGGGTTTCCAGCGTGTAGAGAACCCCATCGTTTCTTTACACGCTGATCATTTTCATCAATAAATCCTAAGACCTTCCGCTTATCAAATATATGCTAATTGTTTAATGTGTTCTAAATCATTTTTATATCTACTGCTGATCGCAGACCATGTCTCCCTACGTCTAATAAAGAAAAAACCGAAAATGGACTAGAATCTTGTTTTTTTGTGTTCAAGCTGTTTATCGTATTTATTATCAAATTATTTTTAATAAAAATGTAATTTAAAATAATAAAATAATATTGATAATACTCGATGGAAAAATGTAAAAATACTTTGGTTTTGTAATATTCTTACTTCAAGTGCGATGAGTTTGCTGTTACTAGTACTTCCTGTTTTTTAAAGGAATTAAGAGTTAGTGACAGCAAATCTTTATCATTATGGACCGGAGCTATATTTTCTGTTGCTTTTTTAATTGGTTCTATTGTATCTCCGTTTTGGGGTAAAATAGCTGATCGGTTAGAGCAAACCAGATTATTATCCTTGTGTATGCTTATGGCTGAATTAGCTATTGGTTTACTTTACTTTATAAAGAGCATTAATTTTTTATACATTACTCGGTTTGTACAAGGTCTATTTATTGCATCAATTTCTCCTACCGTAGTAGGTGTATTAAAAATGAATTCATCAGGCGAACATTTTGGTAAGATAACGGGTATGAATTAGTCCTGTATATTCTTAGGTAATGTAATTGGCCCTATATTAGCAGGTTTAATCTTTGGATATTTATCTACTAATTTTGTGTTCATCTTATTAAATTTGTTATTTTTTTACTATAAAGTTTTGATTTGATTAATCTCTTAGACACATAGATAAATAAAAAAAACACAGTATAATAGAAAATATTAACAAGTAAAAATATGGGATGGTGCTGTATGAAAAAAATTGTTTTGGCTAGTTTAACAGCTTTAACTATGACTGGACTAATGACTTCAGTTTCTGCCCAAACAATCCCGCAAAATGAAAATGTAATGCAATTAATACCTGTTAGTAGAGAAGAAGGAGAAAAAATTTATAAACAAATTGAAAATGATATGAAAGTTAACGGGATAAAACGAGCTGTTCCCGAGGAAAATACAAACAAAGAATTAGCAGCCGCTACCCAGATCTTTACATTCCCTTTTACTTTTGATTCTAATCTTAAATCTAGAGATTTTAAGGTTAATAAAACTACAATGAACCTCCCCCACTTACCATAGGTTGAAGTGGGGGTTTCTGAACTATCCACCTCGGCAGAACAGGCGATCAGCGGGTTGTCGCTGATCTCACAGACACGTGCCGTCTGCGAGGGGAATCATTCAGCAACACACCCTTACGGGCGTGGGTCGGAACAAACCATCTACTACTTCTCGCTTAGGCGATCCGTAGATACGTGGGTTTCTGAATTTCAAACGGCAAGGACTGAATCCGGTTTTCATACAACACTTTGGACAGTAGATTCGCCGCACCGTGAATGTCCCGATGTTGGGTATAGCCGCACGAACAGCGATACATACGCCCACGCACGTTCTTTTTCGCCCCGCAAACCGGACAGGTTTGCGATGTATAGCGTTCCTCGCGCTTGTGGAGCATGATGCCTTTCGCCTTCAGTTTGTACGTTAGGTACTTCTTTACTTTCCCAACCTGCCACTGGCTCATTCGCTGATTGTGGCAGCGAGAACGTTTCTTTTTCTTCTTTCGCTGGACGCCTTCGACGTCTCCAAGGTAGACTTCGTTCACTTGCTGGGCGACCACCCACTCGACAAACTGTTTCGTCGTTTTGTGCAAGGCATCCTGTAACTGGCGTTTACTTTTAGAAAGAAGATATTGTTTGGCTCGATTGTACCGCTTCCACTGGCGGCTGTATTTCTGGCACTTGCTCATTTTTCGCTGAAGCTCTGCAAGCTTCTTGTTACGCAGGCGGTGAATGCTTCGGATTTTTCGTCCGGTCACAATGAGACTGTCTCCAGTTGTTGCGACGGCTGCAAGCGTATGAATTTCACCCGGGTCAATGGCGCATGTATGCGAACCCGGCGGGTTCGGTGCTTTCTTGCCATCGTCGTAGGTAAGACACAGATGCAGGCCCCGGTCGTAGACGAGTTCAATCTCTTTTATAGTTCCAGCGGGTAACTGAGTCACACGAACAACGAGCGGTGCTTGACGCTTGCCTTCCCAGATGCCGCGACGCAACGAAATGCGCCCGTTGGGATGAATGGTAAAACCGTCTGCCGCCCACTTTGTGTTGAAATACTTCTTTTGCTTATATGGATAGCGGACGTTCGTGTACCCTTCCTTTCGGGCCTGATGTGCGCTATCTCGCGCCCAAAGATATTTGTGGCACACAGCTTGTATGCTCTGGCTGTGCATCGGGAAACGACGCTTCAAGCGTTTTTGTAGTTCGGTTTTACCGATCCACTGCCCGGTTTGCTGGTGGTAGACTTTCGCTTCAGCCAAGCACGTATTCCACACCTCTGCCGAGAAGCGATTTAAGGCAAACAGGGCATCTATGGTGGAGCGGGATGCGGTAAAAGCGACTTTTGCGGTTCGAATCATTTGAATCCCCTTCTTTTTCACTACGAACGTACATTCCTAGTATACAACGAATAGAAGGGAAAAAGAAGCGCGATTCATCCCCCGCCTACGCCGGAGGCGTGGAGGAAGGGGACTTCTCGCGTGTTATGTTAAAAATCACTTCCGCAGCTTCTTGGGTTTCACCAGAAACAGAAAAAAAGTGGAGTGGTACTGACTACGATTATTATACTATTACTCTTTATGGTAATGGAAAAAGCTATGGTACTGTAGTTTATGACATCGGGGCAGGAGAACAAACAGGGACTTTTAAGGATCTAAAAGCAGGAGGAACCTATTATTTTTACATGAGTAAACATAGATTAACCTGGACTGATCGTGAACAGAATGGCGATATAACAGGTAATGGTTCCGTATGGGAACAATGAAAGATATAATAATATCGTAAAAAGGAGACTTTAAATTAAAGTTTCCTTTTTACATTAAATCTCTTATAGAAAGTAGAGATAAAATGAAAAGTAAAAGACGCATAATTTTTATTTTCATATTTATTGTATACATACTATCCGTTATATATATAACGATTTTATCAAAATATTCGTTTCAGCTTCCTCAAGATCAGAGATATCCGAATTTAACAATCACTTTATTCAGTGAATTAAACGCTCAATCTCGAACGTATCTACTAAAAAACTACCTAGGAAATGTAGTTCTCTTTCTCCCATTCAGTATATTATTTATTTTAATAAAAAAGCAAAGTACTTTTAAAGTAAGAACTATACTACTTACTCTAGCAAGTGGAATAATATTCTCTTTATTTATTGAGACAATACAATATTATACAGGATACGGTATATTTGATATTAATGATTTAATTTTAAATACTTTAGGGACTTTAATAGGTATTCTTTTATTAAGGATTTTAAAGTTTTATATAAGCTCAAAGCGCATACCTGATAAACATCATGGGAGCTCAGGAAGAATAAATATTTCATAGGACAATCTTATCACCTCATATCGTATATTGAGGTGATAAGTATCAACAAGAAGAGGGGAAAAACGTTTCGCTTCGTTTATATCTCGCATTCGAATACAAAGCAAATGAGCCAGCAAGCAATGGAAGCGAAGAGACAGGTTATTCATTTTCTCCTACAGAAAGTCCTCGAAAAACCCAACTGAATGCCAGTTGGGTTTTATTGTGTGTGCCCGGCATGGGCGTCATCTCTAGGGTTCAAGTCCCGAGTGGCGAAGGCAGTAGTAGCCATTAGCTTGTGGAAAGGGTGTCGACCGTGATGTCGAATCTGAAGGAAGCCGGCGGCAAACCTCCGGCCTGAGGAACACGAATCTCATATAAGGCCAGCGTTCGTTGGATGAGCCTGCACAACAAGGCGAAGTCCATACTGTCGAAGGCGAGCGAAGGTAAATGAGGCAGGTAGATGGAGGGGAAGATGGCGCTCTTACCCGGGGAGGTCTGTCTGATAGGCCGAGTATCCTTGGTAACCTCATTCGCGAGAATGAGCTGAACAGACAGAAGTCAGCAGAGGTCATAGTACAGGCCATGTGACGACATAACATGGAAGGGCCGAACATTATGGAGAACGAAAGACCAGGCGTTCGAAGACACGCGATGAAGGCAGACAATCCGTATGGACTTATCCGAAGGAGGATGTGGTGAATTCCACGGGGGACTTCGGAAGGGCAGAGTGTGCCTTCGGCACAAATGGAACCTTTCGCTCACGCAAGGAGGAACGGTACAACGCCTTGCGGCGTACATAATGAACCGCCGTATACCGAACGGTACGTACGGTGGTGTGAGAGGACGGGGGCTAGTCACCCCCTCCTACTCGATTCGTAATAAATAACATCTTTTCATAATTATAATAAAAATATATTTATTTTAAATGTGAAGGGATGTAGTTATGAAAGCTGGAATCTATGCTCGTGTCTCCACAGGGCAACAAGTTGAAGAAGGAACAAGTCTTGATAGCCAGGTTAAACTTTGCATGAATAAAGCAAAACAACTTGGCTTTTCGGATGAACAGATACAGGTATATCGTGAAGAAGGGATGACAGGGGAGGACATTGATATTCGTCCTGCTATGACTAAATTACGTCACGATGTTGCCGATGGAATAATTACGCATATTATTATTACACATCCTGACCGTTTGAGTCGTGATATGACAGACAAACTTATTGTCTGTCGTGAATTCGAGAAGAATGGCGCAGAACTTATTTTTACCGATACGGAGTTTTCCAAAACGCCTGAAGGCATTTTATTCTTTAATATTATTTCCGCTATCGCAGCTTATGAGCTTGCGTTAATTAAAAAGAGAACCATTCGAGGTCGATTACAGGCAGTAGAAAAAGATAAAAAAATTATGCCTATGCGAGTCGCGCCATATGGATATGATTGGCTGGAGAGCAAACTTGTTATTAATGAACAGGAAGCCGAGTTTGTACGAAAAATTTATCGCTGGTATGTATTTGATAACTTAACGTTACGCGAAATCGGCGAAAAACTTTATAAGATGGGCGCAATTCCCAAGCGGAAAGAGAGCCCAAACTGGAGTGCAAGCTCAATTCGCCGTATTTTGACTTCTGAGATTTATATAGGAAAGTTCTATTATAATCGCCGAAAAACGAAAAAAGTTCGTGGAGAACGTACGGAGACAGGAAAGCCTAAAAAAACGTATGAGTATCGAGATGAATCTGATTGGATTTGCATTGAAGTCCCTGCAATTATTGACCCGTCTTTATTTGATATGGCACAGGTGCAGAAAGATAAAAATACACGCAGGGCAGGTAATGTAAAGTATCAGTATTTACTGAAAGGATTAATCAAATGTAGTTGTGGAAGAACTTGGGAAGCCACAGCATACAGCGGGCGCATTAACAAAGAAACAGGAGAAAGAAAGAAATATTTAGCATACCGTTGTCCGAACCTAGCACCAAAAAAATACGGTCCCGAAGTAAAAAAATGCATCGCTCCTTCTATACGAGCAGATGAATTTGAAGCATACATCTGGAATTTAATTGTAGAAACTTTATCTGATCCTGAGGACTATCGCTTCCAACTGAAAGAAAATCTGGATACAAATCAGCATGATTTTCATACAGAAATAGAAAAGCAAAAAAGACGGCTTCATGATAAGGAAAAGCAGAAAGAAAAAGTAAAATATATGTTTTTAGAAGATTTGATTGATCAGGAAGCGATGAAAAAAGATATTGAAAAATTAAACCGGGAATTAAAAGAAATCGAAAGCGAAATAAAAAAATATGAAACACTAATTGAAACAAAGAAGAATAATGCTTTAACAAAAGAAAGAATAGAAGAAATGATAAAAGCAGCGCAGAAGCTGCTAACATCAAAAGATGCCTTGGCATTTGAGGAAAGGCGTTATATTATCGAGAAGCTGGTTGATCAAATTCTAATTGACTATACAAAAGCCGGAGAATTTGAGGTGAAAATCGTCGGGGCACTGGAAGAATTGTTCGGATCGAGCAGCATCCGTTTGAAGACACAACCTTAAGAAATTTGAAAACACAGGGGAAGACAGCGAAGACCTTATCTCCATCGGCACTATCGGTCTCATCAAAGCCATCGAAAGCTACAAGAAAAGCAAAGGAACAAAACTAGCTACATATGCCGCACGGTGCATTGAAAATGAGATTCTAATGTCAATAGCAGTGCATAAAAGAGAGGGGAGTTAACTAGGCCCTTCTTTTCTTTTTTATCTTAACATTCCCCATCGTCATTGTGAATCATCGTGTATGAATGGCCACGATAAAATAAGCGTAAGCAGACATGCAAAACACTAACGAAAAATAAAACTCTGCTTCTGCGCTTTACCGTAACGAGCGTGTGATGCGTGTGCATTTCTTTAGATGTGCTATGTCGAACAGTGTTGATCTATTCCAATGACATGCTATAATATTAATTGCGAACAATAATGATAATGAATATCATTATCTCTAATTTTGCTCTATCATAGCATGAATTCCATACATAAAACTTACCAGTTACCAAAAGAAAAGGGAAAGTCATGAAAAAAAGATATTTATTTATTACACTCATTGTTTTGTCATTCATTTCTATTTTTATTGGTGTAAAAGATATATCACCTTTAGATATTTTTGATTTGACGGACGATAAAGCTCAAATTTTATTGGTAAGCAGGCTTCCTCGTCTTATTAGCATTATTATTGCCGGCGTAAGTATGAGTATATGCGGCTTAATTATGCAACAGCTAAGCAGGAATAAGTTCGTATCTCCGACTACGGCTGGAACGATGGATTCCGCCAGATTAGGAATTTTGGTTTCCTTAATGATATTCACGACGGCGAGTCCTTTGCAAAAGATGCTCGTTGCTTTTATCTTTGCGTTGCTTGGAACGTTTCTGTTTATGAAAATTTTAGAGAAGATAAAATTCAAAGATACTATTTTCATACCGTTGGTAGGATTGATGTTTGGTAATATTATCAGCTCCATATCGACTTTTTTTGCTTACAAGTATGATTTAATTCAGAATATGTCTTCATGGTTACAAGGTGATTTTTCAATGATTATGAAAGGCCGATATGAGCTTTTGTATATTAGTATTCCTTTGCTCATCATCGCCTATGTTTTTGCCAATAAATTTACTGTAGCAGGAATGGGCGAGGATTTTTCAAAAAATTTGGGGCTGAACTATAAGCAAGTGGTAAATATAGGATTGATTATTGTAGCCTTAATGACATCTTCAGTAGTACTGACAGTAGGGATGATTCCTTTTCTAGGCCTTATTATCCCGAACATTGTCACGATATACCGAGGCGATCATTTGAAAAAAAGTCTTTCTCATACAGCTTTATTAGGGGCGGTATTTGTCCTGTTCTGTGACATACTCGGTCGTATCGTTATCTATCCGTACGAGATTTCAATCAGTCTTACAGTTGGAATCATAGGAAGTGGTATTTTTGTTTATCTACTGATGAGGAGAAAGGCATATGGGTTATAAAGCTAAAACAGGTGTCCTTGCTATTATTGCAGCAATACTCATTGTACTTTTTTTATTTATAGATCTTAGTGGAAATTGGGATTATGCCCTTCCGAGAAGAATAAAGAAGGTGCTGGCGATTATGCTAACCGGGGGGGCAATTGCTTTTGCGACAACAGTATTTCAGACCATTACGAATAACAGAATCTTGACCCCGAGTATATTAGGCTTAGATTCGTTATATATGTTAATACAGACTTTTGTTATTTTCATATTTGGATCTGCTACGCTAACAATGATGAACAGTAATGTTAACTTTGTGATTTCTGTAGGCTTAATGATTCTGTTTTCGGGAGTGTTATATAAATTACTCTTTAAGAGAGAACAGCAAAATATTTATTTTCTGTTATTGATAGGTTTAATTTTTGGAACATTATTCCAAAGTTTATCATCTTTTATGCAAGTGCTCATCGATCCTAATGAATTTCAGATCGTACAGGATAAGATGTTTGCCAGTTTTAATCATATTAATACTGATCTTCTCGTAATTGCCAGTATTTCTGTGTTCATCGTTTCCGTTTATTTTTCAAGGCTTACCAAATACTTGGATGTATTGGCACTGGGAAGAGAACAGGCCATAAACTTGGGGGTAGATTATGATTATGTTGTAAGAAGGCTATTAATCGTAGTGGCTATCCTTATTTCAATCTCAACGGCCTTGGTTGGCCCCATCACCTTCTTAGGACTGCTTGTAGTGAATGTCACCTATGAGTTTTTAAAAACGTATCAACATAAATATTTAATTTTAGGTTCAATTTTCATCAGTATCATTGCATTAGTCGGTGGACAATTGATTGTTGAAAGAGTTTTCACCTTCTCCACAACATTAAGCGTAATTATCAACTTCATCGGTGGCGTTTACTTTATATATCTACTATTAAGGGAGAATCGATCATGGTAGATGTAAGAAATGTTTCTAAAAAATACGGCGACAAAAAAGTAGTGGACAATGTATCGGTAAAAATAGCCAAAGGGAAGATTACTTCTTTTATTGGGCCGAACGGAGCTGGTAAAAGTACGCTATTATCTATGATCAGCCGCCTTATACATAAGGATGAAGGAGAAATTTACATAGATAATAGGGAGATTAGTCAGTATAAAAGTAATGATTTGGCAAAGAAAATATCGGTTCTAAAGCAATCCAACCATATTGGTCTTCGATTAACGATTAGAGAATTAGTTTCTTTTGGACGCTTTCCTTATTCTCAAGGAAGACTTTCTAGAGAGGATTGGAAACATGTTGATGAAGCGATTCGATATATGGGGTTGGAGGATATACAAAACAAATATCTTGATCAATTAAGTGGAGGTCAAAGACAAAGAGCATATATTGCTATGGTTATTGCCCAAAATACGGAGTATATTCTCTTGGACGAGCCGCTCAATAATTTGGATATGAAGCACTCTGTTCAAATTATGAAGATATTAAGAAGATTGGTTGATGAATTGGGCAAAACGATCGTTATCGTTATACATGATATTAACTTTGCCTCCTGTTATTCGGATGATATCGTTGCACTCAAAGATGGGAAGATAGTAAGAGAAGGCACTACCGATGAGATTATCGATCATTCCGTATTAAAGGAAATTTATGATATGGATATTGAGATCGAGGACATAAATGACAATAAAATTTGCGTTTACTTTTCTTAAGTAAATCATTGTATTCAGTTTGCTAATTTCGATGATTTCGCAAAAAGTATAAAGGAGTCATACCCTAAAAAACTTTTCCTTTTGAAAAGCTAAACATATGCAACACTCATACGTATGGAAGGAATTTCGTAATGATTACTATTATCATCGTAACATTACGAGAGATACCCATCTGAATGTACACTGATATTTCGACATATTGGTAGAAAAAGGTATGAGTTTCAGCGATACGAATAAAATGGTTTACGGTATGACTCATGTATACGAATATGCGACATCATCGATGTTAAATAAAAAATTAGTAGGGGTGAAAAAATGAAGAAAGCATTTATGTTTTTCATCATTGCCGTTTTAGCAACGCTTGTTGTTGCATGCGGTTCAAATCGTTCCAATGAGGTGTCGAAGGGATCAGAACCGACAAAAGAAAGTGAAGAAATTACAATCAAGCATCAATTAGGCGAAACGAAAGTAAAGAAAAATCCTGAGAAAGTTGTTGTTTTTGATTATGGTACATTAGATTCTTTAGATAAGTTAGGAATCGAAGTAGCGGGTTTGCCAAAAAGCCATCTTCCTCCGTATCTTGCAAAATTTAAAGATGATAAGTATGCAAACTTAGGCAGCTTGCTAGAGCCAGACTTTGAAAAAATTAATGCGCTTCACCCGGATTTAATTATTATTTCCGGAAGACAGTCAAAATTATATGATGAATTTAAGAAAATCGCTCCAACGATTTATTTAGGAGTAGATACAAAGAAATATATGAAATCCTTTGAAGAGAATGCTAAAACATTAGGCAAGATTTTTAACAAAGAGTCAGAGGTAGAAAAAGAACTAGCAAAAGTTAAAGAAGATGTTAAAAAATTAAAAGAAAAAGCATCTGCTACAGGCAAAAATGCCCTCATTATATTGGCGAATGACGGCAAAGTTAGCGCTTTTGGACCAAGTTCCCGGTTTGGTATTATTCATGATGAGTTTGGCTTTACTCCGGCCGATAAAAATATTCAAGCATCTACTCATGGCAAGAGCATTTCTTTTGAATATATCGTTGAAAAAAATCCCGACTATCTATTTGTTATCGATAGGGGAGCGGTTGTAGGTGGTCAATCGTCTGCTAAACAAGTTGTAGAAAATGAATTGGTGAAAAACACCAAAGCCTATAAAAATGGTCATGTTGTATATTTAGACCCTAACTACTGGTATCTTTCCGGTGGAGGACTCGTTTCGGTTTCAGAAATGGTGAAAGAGGTAGAAGCGAGTATAAAATAGAACGGTAGTTTGATGGCAAATGATTTGAGATTTCTTCATGTTCATGCCGACAGGACGCTCGTCATTTTAATGGCGTAGAGGAATGTCGGCATTTTTATGCTCCGTCCACTATAGCATTTGTATCCTAACCAGCCGAGAGGTTCCTTTTCCTGTCTCTCTTCTCACTATCCAGATGTCGAAACATCAAAGACATGTATATCGTACATCGCATGATCTATATTATGTTTCTGAAATTGAATGCAAGTGATTAATTGTAACAATTGACAAAAAATAAAAATACAATATAATTAAATATATGAATAAATGCTCATATATTCAATATCATGTATTTTTGATAATCATGCAACGTAAGATTTCACACAAGCCTGTACGTATATAAATGAAGGAAAGAAGAGGGGAGAATACTGTGACAATAAGAAAAGAATTATTGTTAGAGGGGTTGGATTGCGCCAATTGCGCCAATAAAATACAGGGGAAAGTTCAAGCTTTGGCTGGAGTTGAAATGGCAAATGTTGATTTTGTATCAAGTCGATTGACGATACAAGTGAAAGAAGGAAGCAATTCCCGCAAAGTAGTCGAGCAGGCGAAAGCAATTATAAACGAGCTGGAACCGGATATAGAAATTACTGAAAAAACAAAAGATTCCCATACAGAACATAGCCGTCATCACGATACAAGCCGTACAAAGAGGTTGCTCATTCGACTGGCGATTGGCGGAGCTATTGCGCTCATCGCCGGATTGACAAAGTTATCGCTTCCGTTTGAACTTACTTTATTCTTGCTTAGTTATGTCATTGTCGGTGGTGATGTCTTACTCCGTGCCGTAAAAAATATAGCGAAAGGGCAAGTATTTGACGAAAATTTTTTAATGGCCATTGCGACAATCGGTGCGTTTGTCATTAAGCAATTTCCGGAAGCTGTCGGTGTGATGTTCTTCTATCAAATAGGGGAATTTTTGCAAGGAATTGCAGTAAACCGTTCACGTACATCCATTAGCTCATTGATGGATATTCGTCCGGATTATGCACACATAAAAGTCGGAAGCGAGATGAAAACCGTTTCCCCTGAAGAAGTGCGGACAGATGATATTATTGTTGTAAAGCCGGGTGAAAAAATTCCGTTGGACGGGGAAGTTATCGAAGGAAGCTCTATGGTTGATACGTCCGCGTTAACGGGTGAATCGGTTCCGAGAGAAGTAGAAGCAGGCAGCGAATTATTGAGCGGATTTATTAACAAAAATGGCGTATTAACGATCAAGGTTACAAAAGAATATGGCGAATCCACCGTGGCGAAAATTTTGGATCTTGTGCAGAATGCGAGCAGCCGGAAAGCTCCAACAGAAAACTTTATTACGAAATTTGCGCGCTATTATACGCCTGTCGTCGTGCTTGGCGCTTTATTATTGGCAGTTATTCCACCTTTGTTGATTCCTAATGAGCTTTTTTCTGATTGGGTATATCGGGCATTAGTATTTCTCGTTATTTCTTGCCCATGCGCTCTCATTGTTTCCATTCCGCTCGGATTTTTCGGAGGGATCGGTGCCGCTTCCAAAAAAGGTATCCTTACGAAAGGAAGCAACTACTTAGAAGCATTAAATGATGTAAAATATGTAGTTTTTGATAAAACCGGTACATTAACTAAAGGCGTATTTAACGTAACGCATATTCAAACCGAAGGAAAGCTAACAGCAAATGAACTGTTAGAATATGCCGCTTTTGCGGAATCGTATTCCAATCACCCGATCGCGCAATCCGTTCTGCAAGCATACGGAAAAGATGTAAACAAAGGTGTTATAGAAGGCTACGAGGAAATTTCAGGACATGGTATTAAAGTAAAAATTTATGGTAAAAACGTTCTTGCAGGAAACGCAAAACTGATGCGAAAAGAGCAAATTGACTTTATTCATCCCGAAACATTGGGTACTGTTATTCATATCGCAATCGATGGAGCATATGAAGGATATATCGTTATTTCTGACGAACCAAAAGAAGATGCCAGACGTGCCGTTCAACAGTTAAAGCAATTAGGAATCAAAAAGACGGTCATGCTTACAGGTGACGCGCAAAATGTAGCGGAAAAAGTCGGTCAACAATTAGGGGTAGATGAAGTATATGCTGAGTTGCTCCCGCAGGATAAAGTCGAATGGATCGAAAGATTAGACGCTCACAAAAGCCAGAAAGAAAAGTTGATATTCGTTGGTGATGGCATTAATGACACGCCTGTTTTGGCAAGGGCAGATGTTGGAATTGCCATGGGAGGATTAGGTTCCGATGCGGCAATTGAAGCGGCAGATATCGTTATCATGACAGATGAGCCATCGAAAATCGCAACGGCCATTACGATTGCTAAACGTACCCGAAAAATCGTCTGGCAAAATATTATATTCGCTCTGGCTGTAAAAGGATTTTTCCTGCTTCTCGGTGCGTTTGGGATCGCGACAATGTGGGAAGCCGTATTCTCTGACGTTGGCGTAACCGTACTGGCGGTATTAAATTCGATGAGGGTGTTAAGAGTGAGTCATATACAGTAAAAACAAACGGATATTCCAACATGTTTCCGGGGGTTGAGGGAAGCATGAAGGAAGAGAAAATTTGAAATATCAAAAGTGATATATATTTTATAAGAAAGGAGAAAGAAGATGGAGCATAACGAAAACTTCAATTCAGCATCATGCGAAAATTTAGATGAGGAAACCTTATTCATGGTTTCGCAAACATTTAAAGCATTGTCAGACCCTACGCGCATTCGAATTTTGTATTTATTGTCGCAAAAAGAATGCGCTGTTAGTGAAATTGCAGAAGCGCTTGGCTTGTTGCAGTCTACGGTTTCGCATCAACTTCGGTTTCTGAAAAACTTAAGGCTTGTGAAATTCCGACGGGCCGGAACTATGTTGTACTACTCGCATGATGATGAGCATGTGATGGATTTGCTGCGCCAGGCTATCCATCACGCATGCCATGATTAATCATTAGTGAGGTTCATTCTTGAAATAATCTGCTTAAAACAACGACACAAAGCGGCCGCTTGTCTTTGATTCAGTATATTATTTCGGAAGCGTTGCATAAGTGTTGAAGAAAACAAAGGAGATAAGCACTATCTGACTTTGTATATCCACGTTATTTTGGAGTATGAACCTCCCCCACTTACCATAGGTTGAAGTGGGGGTTTCTGAACTATCCACCTCGGCAGAACAGGCGATCAGCGGGTTGTCGCTGATCTTACAGACACGTGTCGTCTGCGAGGGGAATCATTCAGCAACACACCCTTACGGGCGTGGGTCGGAACAAACCATCTACTACTTCTCGCTTAGGCGATCCGTAGATACGTGGGTTTCTGAATTTCAAACGGCAAGGACTGAATCCGGTTTTCATACAACACTTTGGACAGTAGATTCGCCGCACCGTGAATGTCCCGATGTTGGGTATAGCCGCACGAACAGCGATACATACGCCCACGCACGTTCTTTTTCGCCCCGCAAACCGGACAGGTTTGCGATGTATAGCGTTCCTCGCGCTTGTGGAGTATGATGCCTTTCGCCTTCAGTTTGTACGTTAGGTACTTCTTTACTTTCCCAACCTGCCACTGGCTCATTCGCTGATTGTGGCAGCGAGAACGTTTCTTTTTCTTCTTTCGCTGGACGCCTTCGACATCTCCAAGGTAGACTTCGTTCACTTGCTGGGCGACCACCCATTCGACAAACTGTTTCGTCGTTTTGTGCAAGGCATCCTGTAACTGGCGTTTACTTTTAGAAAGAAGATATTGTTTGGCTCGGTTGTACCGCTTCCACTGGCGGCTGTATTTCTGGCACTTGCTCATTTTTCGCTGAAGCTCTGCAAGCTTCTTGTTACGCAGGCGGTGAATGCTTCGGATTTTTCGTCCGGTCACAATGAGACTGTCTCCAGTTGTTGCGACGGCCGCAAGCGTATGAATTTCACCCGGGTCAATGGCGCATGTATGCGAACCCGGCGGGTTCGGTGCTTTCTTGCCATCGTCGTAGGTAAGACACAGATGCAGGCCCCGGTCGCGGTTTATTAAGAATCCTTATATGAATGGTAACTGTCCGTAGGATAAGCCATTCCTGTATAAGGCGATGTTGGCTGTCCCGGATACATCGGATAAGGCATTTGTCCTCCCATATACATTTGTGAAGGTGCTGCCATGTCCGGTGCCTCATATTCCATGTACATTTTTTGACAATACATTTTATCCATACGTGGAATATGGAGCATTTCTCCTGGACGCAAAATGTGCGGGTCTTGAATGTGAGGATTCATCGTTTCAAGAACCGGTTGAGGAACATTATATTTTTTAGCCAGTTTTTTCAAAGTGTCTCCTTCTGCACATGTGTGAACAGAATACATGCCGTCTCGTTCATCTTCCCTCCAGAAAAAAGGAAAGAAGAACGGGAAGAAGAAGAAAAAAGGGAAAAAGCGACGACGCGGGAAAAAAGGTCCTCCAAAACCTCCAAATGGTGTGAATTGACGTTCCATATACTTTCCTCCATTCATTATTTGGTTATTTGACTATGCCATTATATGTTCCTGGGGATTCTTCGTTCGTGTCCAGATGAAAAGATGGGCTTATTTATGTCAACTCTCCTTGATATATCGGTATTCTTTTACGGTTTTAGGGAAGAGAGGATAAAGGGAAAAACTGTGAGCGGAGCTATCTGGGCATGTATATGAGATGATGTTGTTGTACGCGGCGGAAAGTAAGGAAAGGAGAATAGATGTGCGAAATCCAGTTGTCCTCCGTATTAGTATAGCGATATGTGTGTTTGTTTCGTGCCTGTTTTTCCCTTCTATTGCTTATCAGGAAACGAAAAAAGCAATCCGGATTGCGGGGGACAATCATTTTCCTCCTTTTGAATATTTAAGCGATTCAGGAGTTTACTCAGGTTTTAATGTCGACATTATGAACGCTATCTCTATTCAGACGGGTATCAATATTGAATATTATCCTATGCCTTGGAATCAGGCGGTACAAGCCTTGCGCTCGGGAAAAGTAGATGCGATTCAGGGCATGAAGTATAGTAAGGCACGTGAGGAAGTATATGATTTTTCCGAGTCTTACTTTACAAGTTCACAGGCGATTTTTGTGTTAAAAGATAACATGTATATTAGACAAATCGATGATCTGGAAGGAAGAAAAGTAGCGGTGCAAAAAGGCGATGTTGCCAACGACTTATTAAATAAAGTGAATCACGTACAGTTGATAGAAGCCGATAACCAGCAAGAGGCCGTTCAATTACTGGTGGAAGAAAAGGTTGACGCTTTTGTGGGCAACAGGATTACCGGCCAATACTTCCTTCAAAAAAGCAGGCAGCAATCATTGATCAAAATTGTCGGCGAACCGCTTGATCCTACAGCTTATGCTATCGCTGTTTTGCCGAAAAATAATGGTCTGTTAAAGCTATTTAACCAGGGAATTGATCGAATCAAAAGCGATGGAACCTATGAAAAAATAGAGAAAAAGTGGTTTGGAGAATATATCATGCCGTCTGCCCCGGTATTGCGCAAAACCTTGTTTTATCTGGAAACCGGGCTTGTTATTACCCTTATTATCATTACTTTCATACTATGGTGGAACCGCATGTTAAAAAAGGAAGTGAGCAAACGAACAAAGCAAATTGAAAGAATAAATAAAGATTTGGAAGAGAAGATGGTACTTCTGAAAGAAAATCTTTACTTTCAGAAGCAATTGCTAAACAGTGCCTACAGCTCTTTTATTACCTTGCATCAAGCAGGTACTGTTTCCATGATCAATCGCCGGGCAATGGAGTATTTGGGTCTAAACGAAAAGGCCGTGGGCAGGCCTTTCCAACAAACGCCTATTGTAAAGTTTATTCCTGAACAAGAAATTAACGCAGCGTTAGAGGATAAAAAAATGTTCCTGCAAAAAGAAACGACCTGGCTGCAAACTCCTTCCCAAAAAAGGTACATTACCTATAGCATTTATCCGATTAAAACGACAACGGGGGATAGTGTCGGCGTCATGCTCAACTTTCTGGATATTACAGAACAAAAAGAGTTTGAAAAAAAGGTAGCCCAGGAAGATCGGCTGCGTTCTTTGGGGCAACTGATAGCGGGAATTGCCCATGAAATCCGCAATCCTTTAATGTCGATTCTTACGTATACGCAATTGCTTCCGAAGAAATTTGCCAATGCGGAGTTTCGTTCCTTCTTTTCCCAGCATGTCTCCAGCGAAATCACTCGCCTTAATGCATTAATTAACGATTTGCTCGATTATGCGCGCCCGAAAAAATCAGAACCCGTAATCTGTTCGCTTTATGATGTTGCTGAAGGGATTGTAAGGTTATTCAAACCGAAAATAAAAGAAAAACAGATAAACATAGTTTGGGAGTTTCCTGAGAAGATTGAGGCCATTGCGGATATACAACAAATCAAACAAGTACTCATGAATATTATCGTAAATGCCATTCAGGCGGTAGATGAACACGGAACGCTAACCATTCGCGGATATTACCGGGGAAATGTTGCCGTTATGCAGATTGAAGATACTGGAGCAGGAATTTCGGAGGACGAGCTTGACAAAATCTTCGAGCCGTTTTATAGCAGGAAAGCAAATGGGGTCGGACTTGGGCTTTCCATTTCATATCAGCTTATGAAAGAAAATAAAGGGACAATTGATGTAAAAAGCATAAAGGGAAAAGGAACGACTGTCACCATATGTTTACCGTGCTGTAGAAAGGATGAAGATGATGTATCATGTTATGATTATCGATGACGAACCAGCGATTTGCCAGTCATTAACGTTTGCATTGGAAGACCGATATCATGTTTATGCCTTTACTGACCCGCGGGAAGCTCTTCCTCTTTTCGAAAGGGTGGACATTGCCATTGTGTTGCTGGATTTAAAAATCGGAGAATACAACGGAATAGACGTGTTGGAAGAAATAAAACGTATTTCTCCTTCCACTATTGTCATTATCATGACGGCTTACGGAAGCATCCCTTCTTCTGTGGAAGCCATGCGTAAGGGAGCGTTTTCGTACGCGACAAAACCGCTTCACATTGATGAATTGGAAGTATTAATGCAAAAAGCGGAAGAAGTATATACGCTGCATTCCAAAGTTCAATGGTTGAGTCATGAATTGGATAAGGTGACGGATAACTATGGACTGATTGGAAAAAGTGCAGCCATGCGCGAAATCTTTACTTTAATCGATAAAATTAAAGACATTGACTCCAATGTACTGATTACCGGAGAAAGCGGAACAGGAAAAGAGGTAGTAGCGAGAACGATTCACTATCAAAGTAAGCGAAGGAACAAAAAATTTCAGGCGATTAATTGCGCGGCCATTCCGGGCCATTTGTTAGAGTCGGAACTATTTGGATATGAAAAGGGAGCGTTTACGGGAGCGGTACAACGAAAGTCCGGGTTGTTTGTACTGGCGGAAGGCGGAACGATTTTTTTAGATGAAATCGGTGAAATGGATTTAGCTTTACAGGGTAAACTTTTGCGTGTTCTTCAGGAGAAAAAAGTAATGCCGATTGGTGGGATTGAAGAAATCAGTATAGACGTTCGTATTATTGCGGCGACGAACCGGAACCTGGAAAAAGAAGTAAAAGAGAACCGTTTCCGTGAGGATTTGTATTACCGATTAAACGTGATTCCGATTCAGCTTCCTTCCCTGCGGGAAAGAAGAGAAGATATTCCTCTGCTAGTAGAATTCTTTATTAAAAAATATAGCGATAAAATGGGAAAACCTGTTGAAGGAATTTCTCAGGAAGCGCTTCAGCTTTTACAGCAATACGCCTTTCCGGGGAACATTCGGGAATTACAGAATATGATTGAAAGAGCCATTGCTTTAACGGGTTCTTCCTGTATACAAAAAGTCGATTTGCCGGTGGAAATTCGGAAAAACAACCGGGCATTTATTAGCGATACATTAATTCCTGTTTATGTAGGCGAAACGATGGAGGAAATTGAGAAAAGAGTTATTTTGCATAATTTAGCCGCTTGTAACGGGAATCAAAGAAAAACGGCGCAAATAATCGGAATCGGGGAGCGGACATTGCGGGAAAAATTAAAAAAATATCGGGAAGAAAAGTAGGCGAAAATTGCCGCCCGGCAATTTTCGCCTACTTTCTTTTTATAAGTAAACGAGGAAAAACTCGTGAGTCGTGTGCCAAACGTGGCTTTTTCCATGTGGAGCGTGTGGCATGGAGGGAGAGAAAGACCGGCAATTGTCTCCCTCCTAGAGGTACCCAGATATTTTACCAGTCTAACCGGAGGGCAACGCCCGCGAGTTTTTCTTATTATGACTTTACCTATTTCGTAAATATTTTCTTGGCATAAATATTGCTTCGATATATAGAAAACATTGAAAAATTAAGGAGGATGCTGATGAGAACATGCTTCTGTAACGCTTTTTAAACAAAATCATCATAGAAGTAAATACATGAAAGAAAATCATGGAGGTATAAAGTGTATACTGTAGCAGTAAAAGAATACTGGATGGGGAGAACAGATAGTGAGTCGGTAACTGAGATGTTTAGATTGCATCAAGTTGTAAGAATCGAAAATTTGGCAACTTTCAATGAAAAGCAAAAAGAAAACGCTATCGGAATAATTGGATTCAGATGTGATGAGGGCGTACGGAGAAATAAGGGAAGAACAGGTGCGTATTATGCTCCGGATGCCATTAGAAAATCGTTATCTTCTTTACCGTACAATTTTCATTCAGATATCAAGCTATTTGATTTCGGGAATGTCAGCTGTGATGACGGAAATCTTGAAGAAGCCCAAAAAGAATTGGGCGAAGCCATAAAAAAAATATTGGACCTAAACATTTTTCCGCTGATTATAGGCGGAGGTCATGAAGTAGCGTATGGACATTTTCTGGGCCATAAAAAGTACAAGAAAGATATTGAAAATATTGGAATTATCAATTTTGATGCGCATTTTGATATGAGATCGTATGACGAGACAACCAGTTCCGGTACGATGTTTAAACAAATTGCGGATGAATTTGTGGCTGCAAATAAAACGTTCCGTTATTTATGTGTCGGAATTCAAAAAAGCGGAAATACAAAATATTTATTTGAAACAGCGGAACGATACGGATGTGAATATATTCGTGAAGATGAGATTTCTTTGCTTCATTTAGATAAAGTTAGCAAAAAGATCGACGAGTTTATTGCTAAAAGTGATACGATCATGCTTACTTTGTGCAGTGATGTTTTTTGTTCAAGCGATGCTCCTGGTGTTAGCGCTCCGCAGCCGTTCGGACTTGACCCGAAAATCGTTAAATACTTTTTAAAAGACATCGTAAAACATAAAAAGGTTTTAAGCTTTGATATCGCTGAAATTAATCCGACATTAGATGAAAGCGGTCTTACGGTGAAACTTGCCGCTACGATGTTGTATGAAATCATCGACAGTTTAGCATAACTTTATAGGTGGTTAAGATATGAAATTGGAATTTAGCTTAATTGAAACACTTTTCTTATCTGTTTTACTCTTGTTGTTCGGATACTTTATAAGAAAAAAGATAAAATTTTTACATCGTTTTTGTATACCAGCCCCAGTAATTGGCGGTCTGCTCTTTTCTATTTTCGTTATGGTGCTTAAGGAACTGAATGTAGGGACGATCACGCTGGATGTTTCGCTGCAAAGTTCGTTTATGCTGGCCTTTTTCACTACGGTTGGTTTAGGTGCGAGCTTTTCGCTCGTAAGACAAGGTGGAAAATTGCTTATTGTTTACTGGCTTCTCTGTGGTTTTGTCGCCATTTTCCAAAACGTGATTGGCGTTTCACTTGCGCAAGTTCTGGGGATTCATCCGTTATTGGGCGTTATGGCGGGAGCGGTTTCGATGGAAGGCGGTCATGGAGCGGCTGGCGCTTTCGGGCCGACTGTTGAAGAGCTGGGCGTTCAGGCAGCTACCACTATCGGCTTCGCGGCGGCTACTTTTGGCCTTATTTTTGGCAGCCTAATTGGCGGACCGGTTTCGAGATATTTGATAAATAAATACGATTTAAAACCTGAAACTTCAAATGAAGAAATTAAAACATTTGAAGCGGTCGTTGGTATGAATAAACATGATGAGCCTTTAACCTCTCACCGTATTTTTACGCACATTTGCTTGATCACGTTTTGTATGTGTCTCGGCGTTATTATAAGTAAATCTTTTGCACAAATAACAAGCTTTGTTTTGCCGGAGTATGTTGGCGCGATGTTTTTAGCCGTTATTATCAGAAATCTTAATGATCGTTTTCACGTTATGAAGTTTGATTTGAAGTGTGTAAACCTTATCGGAGATGTTTCGCTGGGAATTTTCCTTTCTATGGCATTAATGAATTTGAAAATTTGGGAAATTTTCGATTTGGCGGTTCCGCTGTTCGTTATTTTAGTGTTCCAAGTATTGTTTATTATTTTGTACGGTATTTTTGTCGTATTCCGTTTGTTGGGGAAAGATTATGATGCAGCCGTTATGGTTGGCGGTTTGTCCGGACATGCTTTGGGAGGTACTCCAAATGCGATGGCAAATATGGGAGCGATTACAGAACGGTATGGAGAATCGAAGCGCGCATTTTTGATTGTTCCTGTCGTTGGTGCATTTTTAATTGACTTATTCGGAATACCAAGCATTATATCTTTTATTAACTTTTTTAAATAAAAGTGCGTCCATTGTTTTCATCCTTGTTTTTGCTACAGTTAACAAGGTAGTTGATTCCGATTTTCTATCCCCCCTCGGTGGATACCCTGCTTGCTTACACAAAATTTTTGACGGTACAGTGCTGGGTACTATCAGGTCAATATAAAAAAAAGTGTAAATAGATAGTAAAATAAAATTCGTTCGTCATTTTCTTATTTATGTCGCCAGGAAACGACAGTAACGACGAAGAATTTGACGACAAGTATTAGTTATAACCTCCTCTAATTTGATGCATAATAAAAGTGTGGAAAATTATAGGAGGTTATAAATATGGAAGTAAAAGTGATTATGCCTAATCCGAAAAGTAATTGGGAATCGTGCGTACAGAAGTACTGGCAAAAGGAAAAACAAAAGTGGGAAAAACGAAGGAATCAGCGTAAAAAATGAACGCTATAATGGGAATTTACTTTGTAATTATTATGATTATGGTTGTTTTGTGTGGAGTGACAGCGTGGCTTATTTTTCGAAAACTGAAATATGATAATAGTGTTTTTATGGACATGAACGATCAAGAGCTAAGAAAACAACGGAGTAATTAGAGCACCTAATATTATCCCTCTTGTGTAGACAGTTTGGTATAACCATCACTGTAAATACAGGAGGGATTTTTCATGGGGCAAGATAAGACCTATACAAAGTAGTATGAACCTCTTTCCCTATTGAAAAATTTTTTGATTAGCGATGAAAACAAAGGGAACCATATAAAATATTATGCATGTGATTTAATTGAGGAAAGGGATATATTTCATGAAAACAGCAGTTTTTTTTTCGCTTAATTTCACAAAGCTGGTAATTACCTTGGTTATCGCTTTTATTCTTGCTTTCATTTTATGTACAGTAACGGCTCATTCTGGCGATGAATCGAGCTCTTCTTACGAAATCCGCATTAACTTATGGTATCAGGAGCTTCAGCTTATTAAAGAGGGGAAAATAACAAAAACCTTTAAAGTGGCTTCAGGTGCGCTCGACACCCCGTCCCCAGTAGGAATCTTTCGTATTGTTTCGAAGGATGAGGGATGGGGCGGTGGCTTTGGAAGTTGTTGGCTTGGATTAAATGTGCCATGGGGGACATATGGGATACACGGTACGAACAAACCTTATCTTATCGGTCAGCATGTTAGCCACGGCTGTTTTCGCATGCGAAATCGAGATATAGAAGAACTGTATGAGATCGTTCCAATAGGAACAAAGGTTATCGTAGAAGGGCCCATTACCGGCCATAAAGATTTGACGTATCGTGTACTGGTACGCGGCTCGCGTGGAGCGCTGGTTCAACTTGTCCAGAATCGTCTTCAGGCTGCTGGTTTTTATCAGGGTAAGTGTCACGGCATTTTTGATTGGAGTACAGAACAAGCCGTGATTCAATTTCAAAAACAGAATCATTTGCCTGTAACGAAACAGATTCATGATACAGATTTACTTTACTTAGGAATTATTGAATAATAAAGTTTTGAGATTACGGTATAAACAAGAGCAGCCGTTTCGAAAAAAGAACGGCTGCTCTTGTTTGGGTTCTAACTGATGTAAACAATCCCCTCCCACCTAATATGGTAATGCTGTCCATCCATATTCACTAAAATATAATCAGGAAAAACTTCCTCTAGTTTTCCCTGGATTTCTTTAATCGGAGTTGCAACGGAGATGTTTTTTCCCTTTCTTTGGTTTAAGTGATTGAGCAATCGTTTCGTAAAAGTGTTGCTCTTTTTAGAAGTGGATTCCTCTTTGAGGGGAGAACCTTCTTTAGAGATAAGCTCACCAAAGGTAGGCTCTTCTTTAGAAATAAGTTCACCATTTGTTATGACCACTTTCTCAGGGGTGGCCTCTTTTTGAGCGGTAGTTTTTTTTCTTTCAGGTAGTTTATACTGAGCTTGGTTAGAAACAGAGTAAAAATCGTATCCATTAGGCATAGGGTAGGCATGATAAGGATAGGCATTATAGGGGTAAACACCATGAGAATAAGATGGATAATACATTTTTTTCCTCCTTTTATTTATAAGGTACAATAGGAGTATATGCAAAATATGGTGAGATGCCTCAGGGTAAATGCCTAAGTCGTTCTTTTGATTTTATTATTGACAAATGCGATTTCGTTAAAACATCTCGAGCTGTTATGGATGATCCTGCATGAGGTCAAGCGGCATCTGCATACCATCCATTAACGAGGTGATATGCGGATGCATGTGAAAATTATGAAAGGGAATTGTACCGATAAGAATATGCTTGCCTGCTATATTTATCTCAAAGAGAAGTATAGGAGGGAAAAGCTTCATGATCGGAATTTACGCACGGGTAAGTACAGAAGAACAAGCGAAGAGCGGCTTCAGCTTGGAGAGCCAAGTGAGGGAATGTCGGAAAAAGTCAGGGACAAATGAATGCAAAGAGTATATAGATGAAGGGGTTTCTGGTGAGTTTTTAGATCGACCGGCTTTGTCACAACTTCGCCAGGACGTTCGAGATGGGTTAATTACGAAAGTAGTATGCTTGGATCCGGATCGTTTATCACGGAAACTGATGCACCAACTTCTTATCACAGAAGAATTTGATCGGCAAGGCATCGAACTTGTTTTTGTGAATGGAGAATATGCGCGTACACCGGAAGGGCAGTTATTCTACAGTATGCGTGGTGCGATTGCTGAATTTGAGAAAGCGAAGATCAATGAGCGCATGAGTCGCGGTCGACGCGAGAAGGCAAGACAAGGTCGAGTGCTACGTGACTTTCAGGTGTATGGATATAGTTATAATAAAGAAACGGAACAGATGATTATTAATGAAGAGGAAGCTGCTATCGTTCGTCTTATTTTTGACTTGTTCACCAAACCAGGAGCTGTGCAAGGAATGAATGGCATTGCTCATTATCTTACAAAACAAGCGATCCCTACAAAGAAAGGAAAAGGGGTATGGCATCGCCAGGTGGTACGCCAGATACTGATGAATCGGGCATACATCGGGGAGTTCTATCAGAATAGATGGAACACAGAAGGGATGCTAGGTAACAAACACAAAGCTCCAGACGAGCGTGTGCCAGTGAGACAGCGTCCGAGAGAAGAATGGATTCATATTCCTTGCCCACCCATTATCGAACGAGAGCAATTCGAATACGCACAGAAGCTGTTGCAAGATTCACGGCGACGATGGGCAAAAAAAGGCTTACACCAGTATTTGCTGAGTGGTCTGCTTCGCTGCGCTCATTGCGGTAATACGATGACAGGCCGACGCGCGAAGAATTGGGGTAAATACGTATATGAGTATACCGACATTAAAAGTACAGCTGGAGCAAAGAACAGGGGATGTGGCCGGAAAGTAAAGCGTGAAGAGTTCGATAATGAAATCTGGAAAACGGTTCGTTCTTGGCTTGAGAACCCGAATGAGATCGCGGCGGCGGCCGAATACGATAAACAGGAAAGTGAAATTCCATTTGAACAGATGGAGATGGAACGCTTAGAAAAAGAAATAGAAAAAGCGAAAAAAGGACGTAAAAGAATTCTTTCTTTATTTGCTATAGGAATGGATAGTGGAGAAGAAGAAGTATGCGACATCATGCGTACATTAAAAGAAAAAGAAGAAACGGCGACAAAACAACTAAAAGAGCTGAAGGCTAGAATAAGGGAAGAAAAAGAAGCCGGATTTAATCAGAACCTGTTGAGCGAGGCGGCCGAGTATTATCTGTTCAAACATCCAGATGCTCTTACTTTTGATGATAAGCAGAAAATCATTCGTCAGTTAATTCGGGAGATTATCGTTTATGAAGATCACATTGAAATCTTCACATATTAATACGTATCTATTGACTTTAGAATTGAGATTTTAATGCATTTGCGCTCGTTAAAGAAAACAAAAAAGGATGTTTCCCTTCACGATCCAATTGGAACAGATAAAGAAGGAAATGAATGTAACATTAAACGTTATCTGTTGTGGATAAGTGGAGAAAGGAGAGACGAATTACTTCGGCAGGAAAATGAAAATTTCCAAACTGAAGTTATCGCCTCGCTGATGCTTTTCTTTGGTATATATTACTTTTTTGATGATCTGTTTTAACAAGTCATTTTTCTTTTCGATATCGTCTGTCCTGTGATACGCTTCGATAATGTGCCGTATACACGGTAACAGGTTTTCTTTAGTAGCCTCCTGTTCATGTATGCGAGCCATTTCTTCTTTCGCATTTTTTAGTGCCTCTTTCGTGTCGACAATGCGTGCCATAATGTTTTGATTCCTTTCCAAGTAAGTATCCACATCATAAATCCCAAGCTCTAATAGATCGTGCAGATTATTCTTTTGCTTCTCCAATTCGATCAACTGCTTTTCTAACTCTTGTATAACCGTTTCGGAAATAGCAGGTAGCACTTCTGTCGAAACAGACACTTCTTTTTCTACCTGTTCCATGTTTACCACATATTCTTTCAGCCACTTTTCTAGCTCATTTAGAACGGCACGCTCGACATATTCAAAACGTGTACCTTTGTTGCGACAGTTTACGTTACTGCATCTTATGTGTGGTGCTTGATGCACATATGGGCGCTTTACCATTGCAGCACCGCAAAAGCCGCAGCGGACTAAGCCAGCGAGGGGATTGGTAATTTTTAAGCCTGTACGGTTTGGTACAACAGTTTTATTTTGCAGATTGCGCTGGGCTTGCTGAAACATTTCCTTTGACACCAGTGGTTTATGCTTTCCTTCAACATCGACCCATTCTTCGCGAGGACGTATATAGCCGCTCCCTTTCTTTTTGTTTCGATATGTTTTTCGCCACTGCATGCGGCCGATGTAGACTTCATTTTTTAAAATAGCAGCAACGGAGTATGGTGACCATTGTTTACCGGCTGGAGAAAGAATTTTCATCTCATTTAATCGGCGAGAAATACGGCATGTTCCTATCTTTTCGTTGACATACCAGTGAAAGATGAGTCGTACGATTTCAGCTTCTTTCTCATTCGGTATGAGAATTAAATCTTTGCCACGATCATATCCATATGGTGGTTTTGTACCGATGTATTTTCCTTCTTTTACAGAAGCCAAACGGCCACGTTGGAGACGCTTGTTAATAATCTTAAGCTCCCGGCGTGCTATAAACGCTTCAAACTCGGAATATTCCTCATCGAATTCGTCTTCCAGGTCATAGCTTTTCTGTGGTGTAATGATAAGCGTTTTTGATTCTTTAAATGCGGCAATGATTGTGCCTTGATCGCGCATGTCACCACGGCCTAATCGGTCGATGTCCATGCATAAGACGGCATCATATACACCATCTTCGACCTCGGTAAGTAATTTGATGACTTCAGGTCGGTCAGCGATACGTTCGCCAGACACAATTTCTTCATATATTTTGACGACATTATATCGGTTTTTGTACGCCAGTTCTAGTAAAGCTTTCTTATGTTTGCTAAGGGTTTCGACTTCGCCCCGCATTTCAGCTTCAATGTCGGCGCGAGACTTACGCAGGTACATAGCAACGTGATTTAGGTCTTTCGGAAATTCACGCATGCCTTTTCCTCCCTTCTTTTGATACTGCTATCATTTTATGCTTAATGGATTACAATCATTTTTTTAAAGTTTAAAGCGGTTAAGCTGTTCTAAATGAATCGTGTTTTCTTTTATGTTTGAAAACTTCCAATGTTGTCCGCTCTGTCCATTCGCATATAGATGTACCGGGGGATGCAGAGATGGATGAACAAAAACAGGAGCGTAAGCCAGATTATGAAGGGAAACAAGGAAATACAAATATCCGGGTATATTTGTGCCGAATTCCAGCAAAAGAGTTTTGGTCCCGTGTAAACCCTGCAATCGCAAAGTGTTTGCAATTCCAAAAGCAAGACGGCTCTTGAAAAGGAGCCGCTATAAGACAAGCATAGCCTTGACAAAACATTTACAGGAACGATGGTGATTGGAGAACGCCTTAAAGAAGCACGAGAAGTCGTTGGACTAACGCAAGTGAACCTCTCTCCAATAAATTGGAGAGCTTCTCGCTTCATCGAGCCGACTATTGTCGCACTCTCCACGAAGGCTAGTTCCTAGCCTAGCGTGTCTTACGACACGTTTTGTAGTTGTTGTACTGCCCGTTTGAGAATGTTTTTGGCGGCATTTACATCACGGTCACATTCAAATCCACAAGAAGGGCAACGATGTGTCCGTACAGCCAATGTTTTCTTTACGATTTCATCACAGCTTGAGCATTGTTGACTTGTGTTTCGTGGATCAACCAGAACAACACGCTTACCAGCACTTTCAGCCTTGTAAGTGGTGAACTGCACAAGTTGATTCCACCCTGCGTCTGCAATACTCTTTGCAAGATGATGATTTTTCACCATGTTTGTGATTTTCAAGTCTTCAAAGGCGATCAAATCATAGCGATTGACCAATTGACGCGAAATCTGATGAGCATTATTTCTGCGCTGATTCGCAATGTACTCATGCTTCTTGGCGAGGAGTACCACAGCCTTTTTACGGCGGTTTGACCCTTTCTTTCGCCTTGATACGATACGCTGTAACTTTTTGAGTTGTCGCTCGCTTTTACGCAAATACTTGGGGACATGATAAAAATCACCATCCGATGTGATCGCCAGATGCTGTAAGCCCAAATCTACACCGATCTTTTTCCCTGTTGATTGCGTTTTTGTTTCCATTTCACAGGACAAACAAACATAATATCGTCCATTTTTAGCGATGACTGTGCACGTTTTGATTATACCTTGCACTTGACGATGTAGTTTGATTCGAACGGTTCCAACTTTGGACAGCGTGATGTATTTTCCTTCGAGTGAAAATCCTGATTGCGGATACGTGAAACTGTGATAGCGATTCATCCCTTTGAAGCGAGGAAATCCTGCTTTTTCGCCACGCTTCAACCGTCTGAAAAAGGCTTGATACGCTTTATCCAGACGTTCGACTACGTTTTGTAAGACTTGCGAATGAACGTCCTTATACTCTTCACACACCTTTTTCAGCGCAGGTAACTCTTTCTTTTGGGAATAGAACGTCAGGGATACACCACACTTTTTATACGCCGTAATTCGCTGTTCAAGCAAGGCGTTATAGAGCCATCGGCAATACATGAGCGTTTCGTTTATTCTTTCTCGCTGTTCTTTGGTTGGCTCAATACGAAACTTATACGTTCGTAGCATTACGAATCTCCTTTTTTCTGATTTTCGATATAATTGCGAATTACATCTTCTGAGATCGAACCAATGGTTTCGATGTAAAAGCTACTGTTCCAAAGATGACCGCCCCATAATCTTTTTTTCAGTTGTGGAAATTTCAAAAACAGTTTACGGGCAGAAATTCCTTTCAGCATTTTCACAATATACGAGGGGGGGGGATCTTTGGATGAGCAGAAGCAAAAACGTGAATGTGGTCTTGTTCGCCGACTTCCATCATGACGACTTCAAACTCTTTTTCCTGTGCGATTTCTTGAAAAAGGTCTTTCAAGTAGCCTTCTATCTCGGAAGTGAGTACTTTTCTTCGGTATTTTACAGACCAAACGATGTGATAATTAACATTGTAGACACAGGTTCGAGCATGTTTTATGGTAGATTTTTTCATACATATAGTATATCACAAAATTGATCTTTGATATCTCAATGAGCTGTGCGGTGATAGGTATAGCGGAGATCGAAAAGCGAAAAATGTCGCGGGCTCTCATGCCAAAAGTTCTGGAGAGACGGAATGTAGAAGGTATGGCGGGATAGGCTGCTAAGGAGTATGGGGAAGAGAGTGGGATAAAATAGCTGGGGCTCACTGAAAAAGCGGTAGGGAACTATCTCTTTTCAACGAATAAGAGAATGAGAGTAGCTACAGGGCCTAAAAGTAGGGAGAGTATGAACCAATTTAATCCTGTTCTATTTTTGCCTTGGGCTAATCCGGCATTGATTAAGGCGAGTGTGCCCCAACCTACAAAGAACTCGTTTTCCATATCAGTGTCTCCTTTTTATTAAAATCTCCGCTGAGCGATTAGCAAATCTCTACTGGAATTATACATTAGGCAGTATATAATTGGTAGATAAAAGTTACCGATGTATAGGAAGTTCACGAAAGGGTTCATCATTATGAGATGACTTTTGGAGAAGAGGAAGATGTGTAAAAGTCCTGACATTTTATGAAATTTATAGTAAAATCATAACAAATGACGGGGGAGGATATAAAATGAAAAGATTATGGTTAGCCTTTTTGCTTGTATTTCTTTTACTGCCTGGTGTTGCGTCCGCGCAGGTACAGACTGAGAAAACCGTGATTAAGCAGGTATACTATGACCCAGAAGTAAAGTCATATTGCATCGAAACGGATGAAGATGAAGAGGGTGCGTTTTGGTATCTTTGTATGTTTTATATGGACAAGGAGAATAAGGCACTAACGAAAGCCTTACAACAGGCGTTATTGAATAAAAAGATTGAAGTGACATATGAAGATTATGAAAGCGAAGACTCGGAAGACTGGGAAATGATTGAGTTTGTTGTTTTAAATTAAAGATATGAGAGGGTTGTGCTTGCGGCTCTCTTTTTCTGAGGTGTTTGTATGGCAGACGGTTTTATCAGTAAAAACTCAATTCCGCATGCGGCAGAGACATGGTAGGCTGATGGAGCGGGTAGTAGTCTAATAAAACACAAACGAATAGCTCAATTTATTATAAATTATAAAAACATATACATGAAATGAATAAAAACTCGGTGGTGTTTAAGGACTGATGAATAAAATAAGTGTGTTCGGAGAAAGGATTTCAACTGAAGAAGAACTTCGTTCGCTTATTGGGTATCCAGGCGACCTTGTGAATCGAAAGGTCATTTTCCATCTGGATGTTCATTGCCGAAATTTTATAGCTCAATCTCCTTTTTTACTCTTAGCAACAGCCGATCATTCAGGGCTATGTGATGTCTCTCCTAGAGGAGATGTACCAGGATTTGTATTCGTACTTGATGAGAAACATTTAGTTATTCCCGAACGTCCAGGCAATCGCAGAGTGGATTCCATGCGTAATATTTTATCTAATCCTCAAGTAGGTCTTCTCTTTTTGATACCAGGATTAGGAGAGACACTTAGGATTAACGGGAAGGCCTGTTTAGTAAAAGATGAAAAATTACTTAAACAGATGGAAGTCAATGGGCGTAGTCCTCTTGTTGGTATAGGTGTTGAAGTGGAAGAATGTTTTGTTCATTGTGCCAAAGCTATTTTACGTTCTAAGCTTTGGGGACCTGAAACATGGCCAGATAAAAAGAGATTACCGTCCGCTGCTAAAATGTTGGCTGACCATGCCAAAATGCCAGGAACCACTGTTGACGAAATTGCTGAAATACTTCGGGAGAGTTACTCTAATCGCCTTTAGTGAATTTGCCGAGAAGCCTCTTCGACGCTATCAAATGGAGAATTGCCTGTCGGATATCCCATATGCTTGTATGAAAAACTGGGTTTTACAAAGCTGCCATTTAGAAAAGAGAGATGGGTTGTCAGGAGATTTATGAAACGTTTAGACTGTTTTGGCGTAGTAGGTTTGTGAATCCAGAAATTTATTGTCAAGAGGAGGAAAAGATATGTGGAATCCTGTAGATACCCGTTTTTATGCTAAAAAGCTTCCAGTGGCCATTGCTGCGATCGGCGACGGAGCGGAAGCCAATTATATTCGTACTTTGCTTGAACAACTTGACGTCGTGACGCTTTTGCACGCCATCGGCACGCCGGATGATTTTTTACAAGTTATCAGCCAGAACGAAAGCGCTCCCCCGTATCTGATCATCAGTGCCCACGGCGACAAGGGCGGCCTTATTTTTGGAGAATACATAGAAGAAATTGACGTATCCAGTTTGCAGGACGGAGTCATGCGTCCCCCCGTCATCGCCGAAGCGATTCGCCTTCCTGGTACGGTGGTGATTAATACCGCCTGCTCGGCCGGTGTTAAAGAAGCGGGGGAGGCGTTTATGAAAGGAGAGATTCAGGCGTACATCGCGGCTGACGAGGATGTCACCGGAGAAACGACAGCGCTATTTCTCATGCACTTTTTCTACCGGATGCTGAAAGGAAGTTCACTTGAAGAGGCGTGGGAACACGCTGCCTCCTATGATGAGGAGAGTCGTTTGTATCGTTTATACCTGCGTGATGGTATTTATAAAGTGGGGGACGACGGAAAAAAGCAGATCATTGAAGGATAGACGGCATCCTTAATAAAAAAACGCCATTAATTCGCGAAAGTAACAGCCTGTAATCAGGCGTTTTTACATTTCTAAAATTATTTTCTACGGATAAAATTACCAACCTATCCTATGTATAAATTACTTCCTATGCGGAATTGTAAGAATATCAAGTACCAAAATCATCTACATAGGAGGAATGAAGATTATGCCACGTATGCAACAAAACCAACAACAAGAATCACGTAACACCAATCAATTACTGGCTCCACAAGCACGCGTAGCTTTAGATCAAATGAAATATGAAATCGCTGCTGAATTTGGTGTGGTATTGGGGCCGGATACAACATCACGTCAAAACGGTTCTGTAGGTGGGGAGATTACGAAGCGTCTTGTACAAATGGCAGAGCAACAATTAAGCGGCAGAACAGGGCGTCTGCAATAAATTTCTTCATAAAACCAGCCCTATTCCTATATTCTTGCATACCATATAGGGATGGGGAACAGTCAGAAACCTTCCGGGAAAGTCCGGGAGGTTTTTAACTGTGGTTGTGGCATAGATAACGAGAAAAAAGCCGAATTTGGTTGTCGAGAGTGTTGATTACAGATTCTCCGAATGGATATGAACGAATACAGAAGAACACGCACAACAGTCTCTTTAATCAATTATCATTTCGTTTTTTGTTCTCGATATAGAAGGAAAATATTCCTTCGTGCTGATGTAGAGGAACGTTTCAAACAGTTGGTGCAGGAAATATGTGAGGAATTGGAAATTATCATTGTTGCTTTAGAATGCGACAAAGACCATACACATATGTTTCTAAATGTGTTGCCAACATTTAGTCCTGCTGATATTATGGCAAAAATCAAAAGAGTAACTTCTAAAAAGTTAAGGGAGGAATTTCCGCATCTTCAACATTTGCCAAGTTTATGGACACGTTCCTATTTTGTATCTACCGCAGGAAATGTATCGAGTGAAACAATGTCACAAACAATGACGGTTAAAGTCAAACTACTTCCAACAAAAGAACAGACTTCTATTTTGCGGCAGATGAGTCAAGAGTATATTTCGACTATCAATACGCTTGTATCTGAAATGGTCGCGGAAAAGAAAAGCACAAGGAAGTCGAGTAAGGATGTTTTTGCTCACTTGCCGAGTGCGGTCAAAAATCAAGCGATAAAAAAGGAACAGGATTGAAAGTGATGGGTGTTGATTTGGGATTAAAAGTCCCTGCTGTCGCTGTGACAGATGATGAAAAGGTTCGCTTTTTTGGTAATGGTAGACAAAACAAGTACATGAAGCGAAAATTCCGTTCCGTTCGTAAAGCATTAGGGAAAAAGAAAAAACTCAATGCCATTCGTAAGTTAGACGATAAAGAACAGCGTTGGATGAAAGACCAAGACCATAAAGTTAGTCGTGCAATCGTTGATTTTGCAAAAGAAAATAAGATTTCTATTATTCGCTTGGAACGACTTGCGAACATCCGACAGACGGCAAGAACAAGCCGTAAAAACGAGAAAAACTTGCACTCATGGTCATTCTATCGCCTGTCCCAATTCATCGAATACAAAGCAAAATTGGTTGGCATCAAAGTTGAATATGTGAATCCTGCTTATACAAGCCAAACGTGTCTTCAGTGTTCCGTAAGGAATAAAGCACAAGACCGTAAATACAAATGTGAATGTGGCTTTGAAAAGCACAGAGATGTAGTAGGTGCAATGAATATTCGATATGCACCTGTGATTGATGGTAACAGTCAATCAGCATAGGGAACTATATGTTCTGCCCTATGAGGGGTGATGGCACACCCTAAACTTCGGGGTTGTTCAAAACAGAAATGGACTGCGAACGCTAACTACCGAAGAATCCCATCGGCTTTAGCCGTGGGAGTGTCAAATCAATGCGATTGTCCAGCTTGCTACTGGTGAAAAGCAGGTTGCCGTCAGGGGACAGAGCTGCACCGTACGGTTCTTGGCCAACCGTAATCTCATTAACAGTTTTTGGTCAAATTTGAACCAAAACGGTGTTTTTAATGGTTGTTTGTTTGCCATAATGGGCATTATTAGGCGTTATAGTAATGGTTCTATTATGTGGCTCAGCTAGTTTTTTACTGTCTACGATGGTGTTGCAAAACTTATAATCGTTGAATGGTAAAGGGTAAATATAATCAATTATGCATAATCCTATAATTTGTAAAAATAGGTCTATGAATTAGGTGGAAAATATTTTAAATTGTTAATATATGTATATATTGGGCGATGCATGCATTATATGTAACTCATTTCCTTTACGTCCGATTCAAAAAAAGAAAGAGTGAAGACGAAGTGTTTGGATCGTTAAAAAATATATATGATATGTATAGGCTCGGAAAAAGTGTTGTGAACTCAAAAAGTTTTCAAAAATCACTCAACAGGGCGGAAAAAGAATATCAAAAGAGAAGGAAAAAGCAGGAGGAAAAATTAAAAAGAACAAAGGCTGGAAGAAGGCAATTAAAAGAAATAAAAGCTTATGAAAAAGCTACAAAACAATTGTGGAAAGGGTTCACTCAGTCCTTTCAGACCTTAGGTAAGGTATGTACTTCCGCTAGAAAACTCGCAACCAACCTATTGCCCATTGAACAGATTTACAAATTAAAGAAGATCATGAAGGCTGAGGTGATAAAGAAACAAAATTCCGCTATTAAAAAGTTGCAGAAGCCAAAACCCATTCAAAAACCAAAATCAGTCTCCCCATCACCTCCACCAAAGCGTAGTATGATGGATGATCTGGTAGTTGGATTAAAGAAGTTTGGAAGAGAGTTCAAACCTGCTTTTTCTCACGGAGCCAAAGAGCTTGCTACGCTTTCAAATTATAAACCCTTAACTAGGGAATTAGTTGGAAAAGAGAATTTTGACGCATTAACAGACAATAAATGGACGATGGATGATGTGAAAGCCGCAGGCGGAGCATTAGAAAATTTGTTTTTGGGAAGGCTTAAGATTGTCAAAAACATCAATAAAACGGTTAAAATTACAAAAAGATTGGATAAAGCGAAACAGCCATTACAACCGCCGAAGTCGAAACAATCCACTGGGAATGCAACTAAGGGTAAAGGTAAATATGATAATGGATGGGATATGCCTCGTGGTGGCGGTGAGATAGGTGGAAGGAGATATTCAGAACACTCACTTGAAAGAATGGCACCTGATACTATCCAAGTTAGGGCTGAGTTAGAAAAAAGAGCCCTTGAAAAGGGATTAAAGCCAGGTACTAAAGAATTTAAAAATTTTGTTGACCCAAGGGGTGTTCCACCTATGGTTGTAGAAGATACAATTAGAAATGTAAAACCCACTGCTGGAAATAGACCAAATACACTAAAATATGATGGTCAAGACGTTACTGTAATTACAAACACAAAAGGTGATGTTATTACGGTAATTCCAAAGTAAGTGAGGAGTGTTTTCATGGCAATAAAATATGATGAATATTTACTGCTTGAATTATTCAATAGTGAGCCAATTATAATTGATAGAGAGGCTGAGATTTACAAATATCAAATACAAGGTCCACTAGGATTAGAATTAGCCTTTTCTTTCTCGGTTTATGACCAATATGTAACAATAAGATTGGACCATAACCAACTCCAAAATCCATTATATGACATTGAAATACAAAATGTAGAGGAAATTAGGGTAGAGAAATCAAAACTAATTGTAATTAAGCAACAAAGTGAAGAGCTAGTAATCGAAGTTAAAGTTACACCTAACTTTATGATTGATTTATGTATCTAAACTAATAATAGGTCACGAGGATATTTCATACTCGTGACCTATATTTTTTAGTAGACCCAGTACCGAATAAATTACTCTTTATTATTGAAAAAGTATGTAAACAATGTATTATCTGTATAATTTTTATTTATATTTTTCAGACGTACATTCAATTTAAAAAGTATGGCCTATTTGATGTATTGTCATCTGCTAGAAATCACCTTGAAATTATCAGATACTACCAATTTTATTCTCCAAAACCCTACCTTTGCTTTCTCCCTGCCTTTTGAAATATTTCGCAACTTTTACGTACATAGAAACAATGACTATAGCGAGAGGATTACTCCAACTCGATTAACTCCTGGATGTCGATGTCTAGCACTTTGCATACTTTTTCCAATGTGGAGAGATAAACTCTGTCTACGTTGTCCGAACAAAGATGGCTGATGGTGCTGTGCTTGGGCGCAGCCCTGTGAGCCGGGCCAATTCACGTTGAGAAATGCCACGTTCTTTCAGGATTTCTTTCAGCTTGAAACGATGCCAGGCATTGATACGGTGACAGCATCCGCTTTCATTGCAGAAATCGGGGATATTCATCGTTTCACTAATTCCGATAAACTTGCAAGATACGCAGGAATAGCCCCTGTCCGAATGGGTTCGGGCGGCAAGGAAACTATTCAGAAAAGCAAAAAAGGAAACAGGGAATTATACACTATCTTTTATAACTTGGCTGTTCAACAAATACATATTTGTAAAGGTAGTAAAACTCCTCGAAATCCTGTGTTTTACGAGTATTATCAGAAAAAGCTAGCAGAAGGTAAAACCAAACAACAAGCGCTTATTTGCATTATGAGAAGACTTGTCAATATTATCTATGGCATGATGGAGAATAAAACCGCTTATATCATGCCTGACATACCTAACAGCAAAGTAAGTTGATATAATGAGTGGTAGTTACTGAACTGCCCCTCTTTTTATAAAGTCATGTTTATTAGACTTTCCTAAGGGGACGCCAAAAGCTAAACCTGAACAAGTACATCATTATGCAACTAATAAAAGTAAGAAGTATACACCGCAAATAGAAGCGATTACGAAAAAGTATGGCTTAGATTTGGATGAGGCTTGGAATAAAGAATTGCTTCCGCATCAAGATAGGCATCCGGATGACGATATTATGTGTTATTGTGAAGAAACTTATGGGATAGAGCAATACCAGCTTAAAGAGGGAAAACTCTTCAAAAGTTGGAACGAAAGAATCACTTTTTATTATGACCCGAACGAGGGGGAACGGCAAACAGACTACCTAGCGAATAATTTAGGGTGGTTTGTCGTTTCGTCTAAATTGAAGAGGGTTTTAGACAGTTTAGAAAAGGGTAATATTCAGTATTTCCCTGTTAGAATCATAGACAAGTGTACGAACGAGCCGCTGGAAGGTTATTTTGTGGCAAATATTATAAATGTGGTAGACGCGCTTTGTCTTGAACATTCAAAGGATAGTGTTTTTGAACTAGATGGAGAAAAAATATATTCGGTACAAAAATATGCGTTGACTAAAGAGAATGTAGCTGGGAATCATATAATTAAACTAAAAGGGGATGAGATACCAGTATTTGTGTCAGAAAAGTTTAGGGAAGAAATAGAGAAGAATGGGATTATTGGGTGCGACTTTCAAGAAGTAAAGGTAGTTTAGAGGTGGATACCGGACTAAACGTTTTGACTGGGAGTTCTGCATCTTAAAGGGGAGCATATCACAGTGTCATACAAGCCGGGTCTGCACCAGCATGCGAAGAAATTCTTTTTTTGGCTTCTACTCATTCTTTGGAAGTGTACCTTATTTTGCTTAGCAGTGCAGCCGCGATAGGATTGTCCTGCTGAATATAGTCACGCCAGTTTTTTTGTTTCAGTTCGACTTTTATTGATAATGATAAGTCTGTAACGTATAAAGTTGTATTTAAAGGGGGTTCCGTATTTTATTTTTTGGATAATTCTGGATAAAAAAGATTGAATCCATCTGAACCGGATAAAGGTTGGGTTCACCAGTATTTTTCGTCGGGGAATGCACACACGAATATGGATCTGATCGCACAACACATACAACATATTTGGTTAAATGAAATATCCCTTATCGATATTCTTGGCACAGAAGCGAACGAAGTCGAAGATAAGGTACAGCTAAAGATTGAAAAAAACAAAATTTATCAGCACATTCATATCCTCGATGATAGGGAAAAAGAAGTTATTATTGGCCGCTTCGGGCTGGATAACGAAGAGGAACGGACACAGCGGGAGATCGCGCGTGAGCTTGGCATTTCACGTTCATATGTATCGCGGATTGAGAAGAGGGCTTTATTGAAGTTGTTTCATGAATTTTACCGCAAAAACGAGAATGCAGTGAAAAATTAATCGAACATATAAAAACAAACCGCCGAAAAATTTTTTCCCATTTTTCGGCGGTTTGTTTCTTATTTTAAAACATAAACTTTTATATTTTGAACGCCAAACTTACTTACATGTTCTGGTGAGCCTGGCACGAAAATATCCACGCGGTTGTTTTGAATAGCTCCGCCAATATCGGTGGCGTGTGCGATCATACCGCCTTTCGGAAGCCCCTGGAAGGAATAGCCTGTAATGTACACTTTGCTTCCAAGCGGAATCACATCTGGATCGACCGCGATGGTACCGACCTTCAGCTTATTGCCGAAGTAGTCCACACCTTCCCACCCGCCGTTTTCTTCAGGTGCAGCGGAATAAGCCGTTGCTTTTGAAAAAATGACGCGCTTATAGGTAAACTTTTTACCAGAGGCCGTTTTCACCGACGGACTGTCGGAAGTTTTGTTGGCTGCAATTGCGGTCGCTGGTTTGTTCGCTTTCTTTTTTGGTGCCTTTTTATCGTCTTGTTTCTTTTCTGGCAACACAAGTACGGTGCCGCCTTGAATATTTTGCGGGTCTACGTTTGGATTCGCGGCTTGCAGCTTTTGGACAGGAACGTTTAGCTTCTTCGCGATGGTCCAGAAAGTTTCTCCTTCCATGGCTGTATAGGTGTCCGGTAATTGGATCGTAGAACCGATTTGCAAGTTTAATGGATCAACGGATGGGTTGACAGCCTGAAGCGAAGTGAAAGGTAGATGATGAGCCTTTTCAATGTTCCACAGCGTATCATTTCTTTTTACTTTGTACTCTGCACCGGCGGCTATATTGGTGGCGCTTACGCATGCAGTTAATGTAAGTAAACCGGTAAATAAACTTTTTTTCATACAAAAAACTCTCCTCTCCTGATAGCCTACAAGGTTAGTTGCCGGGTTCGGGTTCAGGAGTTTACCCTATGCTTATCCATGTATCTTGATAAGCAATTCACCCCAAAAGAGTATCCCCTGCACTTCTTTATTTAAAGAAGTTTCGGCTTTTTTGTACCCCGACATCATAACACAAAAATCAAAAGAGGATCGCTGGTAATTATAAGTACTTAAAGTTTTATCTTTCTTTTTCTTGTAAAAGATGGGAAAGTGTTACGAATTTATACCCTTTTTTAGAAAGAATAGGAAGGATTTTCTCCACTGCAAGCAATGTTTGCGTCTGGTCGATACCGGAGTCGTGAAACAGAATAATATCTCCCGGTTTGGCTCCACTTGTTACTTTGTTAACTATGTAGTCGATCCCCGGATGTGCCCAATCGCGCGTATCTTGGTGGTATGACCAGATGACGACCGGATGTTTTTGTTTTGTCGAACTGAGAAGCACAGTATATGTTACTTCTCCTCCGGGTGGACGAAAGAAGCGCGGGTGTTTCCCGATTAGCGAGTAAATGACTTGATCGGTTTTGCGGATTTCATCACGTAAACGGGCCGTAGTTATGTTCTTCATACGCGGGTGGGTAAACGTATGGTTGCCGATTTCATGACCTCTGCGATTAATGTCCCTGATCACACGGGGATACCATTTCGCGCGCTGGCCCACGACAAAAAACGTCGCTTTGGCATGATATTTGTCAAGAATGTTTAGCAACTTAGCCGTATAGACAGGATGGGGGCCATCGTCGAACGTAAGGGCAATGAGTTTCCGCTTCGTGTCAACATGGTAAATAGGGGAAGCAGTCGATTTCGAGATTGCTGGCGCTGCTGGAAACACAGTGGCCCAGCAGCATAACAATGTGGCGATTAAGCTAACGAAAAGCTTCACAATTTTCATGTCTCTCACCGTTTTATGTAATGGTATGTATAATGTTTGCGCGTTTTTGGATAGGTATGCTTACAAAGGGTGGGAATGCATGCAGAATATTTATCGTGTAGGAAAACAATACTAAAGTGGAAAGCATTCCAGATGAGAGGAGCAGAAAACGGTGGATGATTTGCAACTAGCCCGGGCGTTGTTTGGGACGACAATGGGATTTCATATTATTTTTGCTACGCTTGGCGTGGGGCTTCCGCTGATGATTTTAACAGCAGAAGTTTTGCGCCAGTGGAAAAAAGACAAAGACTATGGCATTATGGCACAACGCTGGACGAAAGGATTTGCGGTGCTTCTCGGGGTGGCTATTCCTTCCGGCACCATTGCGGGTGTTCAGCTTTCCTTGCTGTGGCCTGGTTTTATGGAAGTCGTTGGGAAGGTTGTTGCTCTTCCGTTTCAGATTGAGATTTTCGCTTTTTTGTTGGAAGCGTTGTTCATGTCCATTTATGTGTATGCGGCCGATCGGTTGTCCGCGTCTATGCGCATTCTAAGCATGATATTCGTAGTGATTGGTGCGGCAGCATCCGCGATCCTGATTACAAATGTGCATGCATTTCAGGGAACGCCCGCCGGTTTTAGGATGGAAAACGGCGAAGTGATTGATGTGGATCCGTGGGTTGGATTTTTTAACCCGAGTTTTTTTGTATCGGCGGGACATGTTACTTTGTCTGCTTACATGACCGGCGCATTTACGATTGCTTCCATTGCAGCGTTTAAATTGTTGAAGAGTAACAGGGGAAGTAAGGAATTTTTATTTCACCGCAAAGCGTTAATGATGGCTCTTACCGTTGGCGGTTTGTTTTCTCTTGGCACGGCGCTGAACGGTCATGATTCGGCGCAAATGCTACACAAATACCAGCCGGAGAAACTTGCGGCCGCTGAAGGACTTTTTGAAACGCAGCCGTATGCTCCGTTGGCGATCGGTGGTTATACGGATGAAGCCACTAGAAGTGTCAAGTATGCGATCGAGATTCCGGGGCTGCTCAGTTTTCTTGCGGGCAACCGGTTTGACGAGGTAGTAGCCGGATTAAACGATTTTCCACGCGAATACTGGCCGCCACTTTATGTGCATATATTGTTCAACGCGATGGTCGGCATCGGTGGCCTGCTTCTTGCGCTATCTATCATTGGATTTGTTTGGCGTCATTTACTGAGGCGGGAAACGTTTCCGCGCTGGTTGATGTGGTTGTTTATTGTAACGGGACCGTTGGCAATGATCGGAATTGAGTGTGGCTGGATTTTTGCCTGCACCGGGCGTCAGCCATGGGTGTTGTACCGGACGCTTTTGACTGCTGATTCCGTTACTCAGGCAGGCAATATCGGGTTTTTATTTGTTCTGTTTGTTGGGATTTATATACTGCTCGGTTTGGCGACCGTGTTTGTGCTGCGCCACTATTTCAAACGCCATCCGCTTGTTAAAGATTTGGAGAAAGTGTCTCTCGGTTCATGAGGTACAGGAATAAGGAAGGGATGGAGGAATATGAGTAATGAATTGATCGCAATTGCTATGTTATGGATGTTTGTGTTCGTGTATTCAGTTGCTGCATCTATTGATTTTGGCACCGGTTTTTGGTCTATGATATACATGAACCGGAGGCAGAACAGGGCAACCAATATCGCTAACCGGTACTTATCCCCTTCGTGGGAAGTGACGAATGTGTTTGTTGTACTTATTGTGGTCGGGCTGATGAGTTTTTTTCCCGGTGCCACATTTACGCTGGGCACGGTACTGCTGATTCCTGGCAGCTTAATTCTGCTGCTTTTGGCTATCCGCAGCGCATTTCTTGTATATTCACATTCGATGGAAGGGTATGAAAGGCAGCTTGCGATTATATCTGGCATTAGCGGTCTGTTTATTCCCGCATTGCTCATTCTTGTTCTGCCCGTTACGCAGGGAGGATTTATTCAAGTAATAAATGGGCATGAGGAATTGTTGCTTGGGAAATTGTTGACAAGCGCAAGCGGGATTTCGTACATGGCTTTTGCCATCAGCAGTACATTCTTTTTGTCTTCGTTGTTGCTATCCGATTACTCTAGGGTCGCGGGTGAAATGGAAGCATACCGCTTATATCGCCGCGACGCCATTTTGAATGGCCCGCTTTCTTTTTTTACTGCGCTGGCACTCGTTACATCCATGAAAAGTGAGGCTTTATGGCTGTATGAAAATTTGCTACATCATTTCTGGCTGCTTATTGCATCGGCTGTAGCGTTCTTTATCGGCTATACGGCGTTGTGGTGGCCGGGAGGAAAGCGCGCTTCATTGCCCGGTCAGCCCCGTGTGGCGGTACTTGGCATCGTGGTACAATACTTGCTTGCCAGCTATGCTTATGGAAAAGCTCATTTGCCCTATATCGTGTATCCGCACGTTACCATTGAGTCCGCTTTTACTCATCCAGATACGTTCCGGGCGCTGTTTGTTTCCTACATTGTCTGCTTTGCGATTCTAACCCCGGGATTTTTATATTTCTGGCGAATGTTTATGAAAGACAAACGTTACGTAAAGCAGCCATAAACATTTTATTTGTTATTTCAGCGTTTCAGCTATGGTTAGAAGGCAGGAAAGTTGGAAGTAAGAAGCACGTTTTGTTTTTTCTTCTCCCTTTCCCCTTCTTTCACTATGAGAACACCGATATCTGAATGAAGTCAAGTGCATAGAGGAATATTGTTTCTTTTTGATATGAATTATTTCTTTTAGAAATGTATTGTTTCTATTGAAAACAATACACACTGCTAATGATACAACACTTTAGCATTAATAAGTCAGAAAATTGGTTTTATTTTTGCAATAGAAGAAGGAGAGGAATGATTTTAATGCTTGTGGGGGGATAGGATGAGTACGACCATTGGCGAGTTAGTAGAATGGACAGCCCGGAATTATCCGGAGAAGATCGGTTTGATATACCGGCGTAAAAATCAAGTATGGACGTATAAGCAGTTGGATGAGCAGGTAAATCGCTTTGCAAATGCCCTTATTGGGCTCGGTGTAAGAAAAGGAGATATTGTTTCCGTATTTTTGTACAACACGAGCGAGTTTGTGGTTGCGTTATTCGCAGCTGCAAAAATCGGTGCGGTTTTTAATCCGATTAATTATCGCCTAACCGCCTACGAGTTGCAGTATATTTTAAACGATGCCAACAGTAAAGTTTTGCTATATGAGGAGCAGCTGAAAGAGACGGTTCACAAAACAAAAGAGCTTGGCGTTAAGGTTGAATATTATATTTTTGTTGATGAGCAAGTTCCGGACTATGCCTGTTCGTTTTATGAATTGTTGGAGGAAAGTGAGGATCGTGCGCCGTTCGTTGAAGTTCATGAAAATGATTTATATATCATGATGTATACAAGCGGGACAACCGGGCGGCCGAAAGGCGTGCTTCACCGGCATCGCGATATGGTACACCATAATTTGCTGATGATGCAATGCATGGGACTTAACAAAAATGACATTGGCCTGTGCGTGGCTCCACTCAACCATACGGCTGAATTGCATACATCGTTTTTTCCGCGCATGCAGGTGGGAGCCACAAATGTTCTGCTTCATTCCTTTCAGGCTGAAGAAGTGCTGGCGACGATCGAAAAAGAAAAAGTTACCCATTTGTTCGCAGCGCCGACGATGGTGAATATGCTGTTGAACGATCCTTCGTTTGAAAGATATGATTTATCCTCTTTGCGTTTGCTTGGCTATGGCGGCGCTTCGATGGCACCTGTACTTATTAGACAATTTCAGGAGAAGGTGGGTGCAGATTTGGTGCAGATGTATGGTTTGACGGAGATGGGGCCGGTGGTAACCGTACTGTACCCGGATGAACAGTTGGCCAGGGCCGGATCGGCGGGCAAAGCGGTGATGACGCACGAAGTGAGAATTGTACGCACGCGGGAAGACGGCAGTCCTTCACACCCCGACGACATATGCGGCGTGGGAGAAATTGGAGAAATTATCGTAAGAGGTCCGTGTATGATGCTTGAATATTACAAGCGGCCAGAAGCGACGGAGAAAGCGCTGGCATACGGCTGGTACCATACTGGGGATATGGCTTCGTATGATGAAGATGGATATATTTGGATTCGTGATCGTATTGACCATATGATTGTTTCCGGAGCGGAAAATATTTTTCCGCGTGAGGTGGAAGACAGGCTGATAGAACATCCAGAGGTGCTGGAGGTGGCGGTGGTAGGCAAGCCAGATCCAACATGGGGACAGATTGTTGTTGCTTATGTTGTAACCAAACAGGGAAGTGCGGTGGATAGCAAAGAACTGGATGCTTTTCTTCTTAGCGGCGGCCAACTGGCGAAATATAAGCGACCGCGCGAGTATTACTTTGTGGAGCGTCTGCCTAAAACACCGAGCGGCAAAATCCAAAAATTCGTGCTGGAAAAACAGCTAAAAGAAGTACAGTAAAGCGCAAGTATAAAGCGGGTGAAAAAACTAAGTAAACCCCCGTTCTATTCGAGATAACAGAACGGGGGGATTTTTCTTATTGTTGACTATCTAGCCATTTATTTTTATTGTCAATTAAATATTGGAGCACCGGGTCTGGTTCACCTTGAATCCGGGTGAGAAAGTATTGCGAGAGCAACAAATCGTTGCGGGTCAAATCAAGATAGTCCGGATACGGGTGCGGCGTGAAATTCGGATAGAGCGCATAATACAGATTATGGTTAGGCATAACCCAGAGTTCTTGTGTAGCTTTAATGCCAGCCAACAGCTTATTACCGAGTTCCCTTTTTTCTTCATCCTGGTCACGCAAGTAAGCTTCGTATAGATAATTCATAATCGCGACCAAATGATTAAGGGAAGTATGGGTTCGCTTCGTTTCCGCGCTTCCTACATAATCGGGTACAAACACACCGTATTTGCCGATCTTCATACCATGCATAGCGATGTAACGTGTAAGATATGCGTTCCACTTGCGCAACGCATGCTGAACGGCGGCATCTGGCATGGCTTGCGTGAAGCGGAGCAGGAAGGTGGCGTTGTCTGCGTTCCGCCGGTTGTCCATATACTTATAGCCGATTTTATATTCCTTATTAAGCCATTCCGATCTCGGCTGTGTTTCCCAATATCCTTCTTTGTTTTGGTTTTTTACTGCCGCGTAAGCGAGATGGGTGGCGAGATTGACGAAAAATGCGCCGTTTTCTTCCGTGGAAAGGAAGGAAAGGGCGTGTAAGCCGTCTCCATTGGCCGGATTTCGGTAGAATGAGCCCGGTGCGTACGGACGGTAAGTGGACTCATTCGGATAATAGGCTCCATCTTCTCTTAATTTTTTATCTTTATCCAATTCTAATAACGCCGCTTTGGCTGCCGCCTGCTCGTTGTCCCAGCGAATAAGCGGCTGATTTCCCAGCATTCCCCATGTAACAGCCTCCGTTTTTGCATCCGCGTTCAAAACAAGGGAAAACGTATGACCGTTCGCGGCTTGCGCGTGTTTTATTGGCTGCTCCTTTTCCCTTATCTGTTTGTATACCGTATAACCGAGGGGCGCATAGGCTTCCGCCTGACCAATCCGATAAAACAGGCGTTCTCCGTCTACATAAAGAGCCGAAGAAAAGACAGGCGGAATGTAGCTGCTTTGTTTCCATGTTTTGGTTGGAACTGCTGACAATTGCGCCGTTTTGACAACCGTAGGATCGAAAGCAAGAATGCGCAACGGAATGGAGACTGCTCTGTCAGAAGCGGTATGTTGCACAAAATAAAGCACGCTTCCATTCTCCATCCGGGCCAGCGTTAAGCGAAAAGAGAGCCCGCCTTTTTTATACTGATAATGCGTATATACCGCATGCTCGTATGTATCTGTTGTAACCGAAGGCGTCACGTCGGCAACCCACCCACTGGCTTCAATACGGAACTCTGGAATTCCGTCCTTGTCAAGGTCAATGGGAAAGAAAGCCATGGACGCTTCTTTGGCACTTACTTGCGTTGCAAGTGCGATAAATAAACACAATGACAATAACAAACCGAACCAACGTGCAATCATCGTTTTCATCTGTCTTCGTTCACTCAGCACCTTTCCAAAATCTATCAAAAAATATAAAACTCTTTTTCAATAAAATCAATAGAAGAATGATAAAAAAGCGTCAAAGAAGTCTTTGATGCTTCTAAAACAAAAGGATGTTGCAGAAGCTTGAAATAACATAAAAACCAGTAATCTTCAACAATCTTTTCCACTTCTGAGGCAACGATATGATGAAATGCTTGCCAGCGATCATGCATACATAATTTAATTGTATAAGAAATGAAGCCATAAGCGAAGAATTTTTTTTTCGGCTTCGAATCATGAAAGAACGGGAATACGATAAGCCACGTTTGTATGATAGTCTGTTGTTTGTTGAATAAATATACCTATAATAAGAGTATGGAGAAAGCAAAATATTACAGCTATTGGAGATGTTATCGAGTCATGGAACAAAACAAAAAATTCCGCGTAGAAAAAGATTTTCTTGGCGAAAAAGAAGTGCCGATTGACGCATATTATGGCGTTCAGACAATGCGTGCAGTAGAGAATTTCCCGATTACCGGATACCGTATTCACGAATCGCTAATCATAGCAATGGCGATGGTCAAAAAGGCAGCCGCGCTTGCCAATATGGAGACTGGACAGTTAAATCCACGCCTTGGTAATGCTATCGTACAGGCGGCGCAAGAAATTATTGACGGAAAGATGCACGATCAATTTATCGTCGATCCGATTCAGGGCGGTGCCGGGACATCCATTAACATGAATACGAATGAAGTGATTGCAAACCGCGCGTTGGAGCTTCTCGGACAGAAGAAAGGCGATTATTTCCAATTAAGTCCAAATACGCATGTTAATATGGCGCAGTCCACCAACGACGCGTTCCCAACTGCCATTCACATTGCAACGCTTTCTATGCTGGAAAAATTGCTGGTTACGATGCAAGAGCTGCACGATGCATTCGGGAAAAAAGCGAAAGAGTTTGACCATATAGTAAAAATGGGACGCACGCATCTTCAGGATGCAGTGCCGATTCGCCTCGGCCAGGAATTTGAAGCGTACCGCCGGGTGCTAGAAAGAGACATGAAACGGATTAAGCAGTCCCGCCAGCATCTGTATGAGGTAAACATGGGTGCCACGGCGGTGGGGACAGGCTTAAACGCTGATCCACGCTATATTAAGAGTGTGGTGAAACGCCTTTCGGAAATTAGCGGTTTCCCGCTTGTAGGTGCAGAACATCTTGTCGACGCGACCCAGAATACGGACGCGTACACAGAAGTATCGGCTGCGCTAAAAGTGTGCATGATGAATATGTCTAAAGTTGCGAACGATCTGCGCTTGATGGCTTCTGGCCCGCGTGTTGGCTTAGGAGAGATTTCGCTTCCGGCTCGTCAGCCTGGCTCTTCCATCATGCCAGGTAAGGTGAACCCTGTAATGGCTGAAGTAATTAATCAAATTGCGTTCCAAGTTATTGGTAATGATCATACGATTTGTCTTGCTTCCGAAGCTGGCCAGCTTGAATTGAATGTAATGGAACCGGTGCTTGTCTTTAATTTATTACAGTCCATCAGTATTATGAACAACGGTTTCCGCGTGTTCCGTCAATATTGCGTGGAAGGTATCATGGCCAATGAAGACAGGCTGAAAGAATACGTGGAGAAGAGCGTAGGCGTGATCACCGCGGTCAACCCACACCTTGGTTATGAGACGGCAGCTCGCATTGCACGTGAGGCGATTTTGACAGGCAAATCGGTTCGCGAATTATGCCTGTATTACAATGTACTAACGGAAGAGGAACTGGACTTGATTCTTGATCCGTATGAAATGACCAACCCGGGTATTGCGGGCGCATCGCTTTTGTTTAAAGAGTAGCGGTGTTTATGAAGAGGGGCCTTTACGCCCTTCTTTTTTATTTTTATTACTTACCTTAGTGGTTGTTAGCACAAATCGAAAAAGACGATTACCGGGGTTTTCCCAGTTAGGACAAAAATACGTCAATTGTCTCCCGCTTTACCAATATGTTTGCTTCATAAAAAGAAATCCAGAACAAACAATAACAATACTTCAAGCAGGAGGTGAAATACCATGGCACAGGGCAGAAGCAACAAATTGCTTGTTCCTCAGGCGGCGCAATTGCTTGATCAGTACAAATACGAAATTGCTTCAGAGTTTGGTGTAAAGCTCGGAGCGGATACGTATGCCCGTTCTAACGGTTCCGTAGGTGGCGAAATTACAAAACGTTTGGTGCAGATGGCGCAGCAACAGCTAAGCGGTAAGTAGTCAATCGAATAAAACCCGGCTTCCGTGGAAGAGCCGGGTTTATATATGAATATGATAAGATAGGTCATGTTACATATATTAAGTTATACAAGGATTGGTGTGCGCAGGTGCCTGAGCACTTGTTTCACTGCCGCTTCTCCTTGGTCGATGCAGTCCGGAAGTCCGATGCCGTAATACGGCGCTCCAGCGAGGAATATACCGGGAAGATGTCGTTTGAGTTCATCGCTCAACTTTTCAATGCGGTATTTGTGACCGACAATATACTGTGGCATCGCCTGTTTCCAGCGTGTAATGTGGTAGAACTCAGGTGTTTCATTGATTTCCAAAATTCTCCGTAAATCGTGCAACACCGCCCTGATAATTTCTTCATCCGATTTGTATACGATACTGTCGTCCCCCGCGCGGCCGACGTAGCAGCGCAACAGCGCTTTGCCTTCAGGTGTCGTGTGCGGCCATTTTTTGTGCGTCCATGTACAGGCGGTAATCGTATAGTGGGCATTCCTTGATACAACAAAACCAGTACCGTCGATATTCTGTTTAATGGCTGCTTTCGGAAACGCAAGCGCTATGGTGGCGACAGACGTAGTCGGAATATCGGCAAGTAGACGCATGCATTCATATTCTGTGAACATACGTAAAGTCGCTTGTGGGGGTGTTGTCACGACAACGCTGTCAGCATACACGGCGGAGCCATCGCCGATATACAGTTTATAGCCTTGGCCTGTTTTTGTTACCTTTTGCACAGGTGCATGTTTGCGTACACAAGCTGGGTCCAGATTTTTTTCGATGGCTGCAACGAGTGATTGTAGGCCCGTTGTCAGTGTTAAAAATGCGCTTGGCGCTTTTTTATTGCCTGCTGATTTCGGTTGTTTTGGCGTTGTGGAGCGCATACCGAGAATTAGACTGCGGTATTTTTGCTCCACCTGATGGAATTGTGGAAATGTGGACATCAGACTTAGCTGATCGATATCCCCCGCATAAATGCCAGACAAAAGCGGTTCAATTAAATTTTCCACTACTTCATCGCCAAGCCGGTGGCGGAAGAACTCTCCTAGGGAGCGATCGTTATCGTGCTGGGGGCTGCGCGGCAATACCAGATCAAGCGCAGCCCGCAATTTACCGGCCGGCGAAAACAGCGAAGTGGTGATAAACGGAGTTAGTTTTGTCGGAATGCCCATAATGGCTCCGCCCGGAATCGGATATAATTTGTCATTATTTAGTACATAGGCTTGCCCGGTGTAGTTACGTACGAGCTTGTCCTCAAGCCCGACTTCTTTCACAAGCCGGGATGCGCTCGTTTTGCGAGCAAGAAACGAATCCGGTCCGCGTTCGATAACAAAACCGTTCGTATAATCCGTTTGTATTTTTCCGCCCAAACGATCGGACGCTTCAAGTAGTACGTATTCAATCGGTAATCCTTGTTCGCGAATCGTTTTTTGCAGGTAGTAGGCGGTTGTCAGCCCGGTGATGCCGCCGCCGACAATCGCGACTTTCAGCGTGTCTGTGCTCATCATTCATCACTTTCTTTCATTAGTAACTTCTTTAATACGGCGGAAGTCAATGCTTCGATAAATTTATCGTGGGTGTTGGGCATCGGTGGGCGGTAGTAATGAATACCGAGCGCTTCCGCTAGACGCCTACATTCATAATCGTTATCATAGAGCACTTCAAGATGATCGGCTACAAATCCGATCGGACAGAACACCATGGAGGTATACCCTTGTTTGGACAATTCACGGATTTTGTCCAGCACATCGGGACCTAACCAAGGCTCCGGTGTGCGACCTGCGCTTTGCCATGCGGTCGTGTAGCAGGATACCCCGGCCTTTTCTGCAATCATTCGCGCATTTTCCTCAATTTGTTCCGGATACGGATCGTTCATTTGTTTGATTTTTTCTGGCAAACTGTGGGCGGAGAAAATTACAATCGTTCTGTTACGTTCCGTTTCTGGAATCCGGTTGAACGTTTCATGTAGCTGATCGGCCCAATATTCGATAAAGGCGGGTTCTTTGTACCAGCTGTCTATGGAATAGATCTCCAGTCCGTCATATTTTTTGCTTTCTTCATGTGCGCGCATATTATAGGATTTCGCGTTGAATGTAGAGTAGTGGGGCGCAAGCACGATGCTGACCGCTTTTGTGATGCCGTCCTTATGCATTTGCTGTACGGCGTTTTCGATAAAAGGCGATACATGCTTAAAGCCCAGGTAAGCTTTAAATACAATTTTATTTTGTACCCGGTTTAATGCCTCTTGCAGTTTGGCCGTCTGTTCTTCCGTAATGTGGGCAAGAGGAGAAATGCCACCGATTTTTTCATAGCGTTTCATTAAATCCTGTAGCAGTTCTGGCGGCGGTTTGTGTCCGCGCCGGATATGGGTATAATAAGGCTCGATTTCTTCAGCGTTTCTTGGCGTTCCGTACGCCATAACAAGAAGTCCCATGGTTTGTGTAATCATCATCTATAACCTCGTTTTTGGTTAGTTTCAAAGGGAGCGCTTTATCCTGGACGAATACTCGTGGACGAATGCTGTTAAGCGTTGCAGAGTTTCCACTTTTACCTGCGGGTAGACGCCGTGTCCGAGGTTAAAGATAAAGCCGGGGTTTTCCATGCCTTGCTCCAAAATTGCTTTTGTTTTCTTTTCTAACACTGGCCAATCTGCAAGCAGAAGTCCAGGGTCGAGATTACCCTGCACCGTTTTGGTGATGCCTTGCTGGCGCGCAGCCTTGATGCTTGTTCTCCAATCTAGGCCGATTACATCAAGTGGGAGTTTATTCCATTCCTGTAGCAGATGTCCCGCGCCAACGCCAAACATGATTTTGGGCACATTTTCCTCGGCAAGCTTCGCGAGAATGCGCTGCATAATCGGAGCGACGAATGTGGCGTAATCTTGCGCGTTCAACGTGCCGACCCAGGAGTCGAAAATTTGCACCGCTTGCGCGCCTGCTTGAATTTGCGCTTGGAGATATGTAATCGTCATTTCTCCGAGCTTATCCATTAGCAGGTGCCAAGCTTCCGGGTTGGAATGCATGAATGCCTTGGTTTTATAGTAGTTGCGTGATGGCCCACCTTCAATTAAATAGCTGGCAAGGGTAAACGGCGCTCCTGCAAAACCGATAAGGGGAACGGAGAGTTGTTCGCGCAGCAGTTTAATCGTATCGAGAATATACGGGATATCTTCTGCCGGATTGAGCGGTTTTAGTTTTTCGACATCTTCTTTACAGGCAATTGGATTGTCGATAACCGGACCGATGCTTGATTTGATTTCAACGTTGATCCCCATCGAAGGTATCGGTGTCATAATGTCTGCAAATAAAATGGCCGCGTCTACATCCAGCTGCTTAACGGGCAGCATGGTAACTTCCGCGCATACTTCCGGACGGTGCGTAATTTCAAACAATGAATATTTTTCACGGATTTTCCGGTATTCAGGCTGGTAGCGCCCAGCTTGTCTCATATACCATACAGGTGTATGGCTGTGTTCTTCCCCGCGACAGGCTTTTAAAAAATTATGATTAAAAGGTTTTGTGTTCATTTTCCCACACCTTTCTTTTCCGTAAACATAGAAACAACAAAAAACTTTCCAATTGTACGATAGCACATATTACTATAGAAAAAATAAGTAATTATTGTGACAAATACTCTTCCAATGTGTAGCCAGCGCGTTTGTTCTTGTTCCTGTTTAAATGTCGCAAAATAAATAACCTCTTTTCCCATTACTTTGTTTCATAATTCTAGGCATAAAAATGGAGCATAAATTCTAACATTTTATGCTCTTCTTCATTACTCGTAATATGAATGTACCATGATCTTAACATATTCTTCTTTTCCAGTTCAATTTTATAATTGCTTTTGATGTTTGGACATATTCCCATCCCAAAATGCGAGTTATATAGAAAAGTCCTTGCAATATAAAAGATTGGTGCTATACCCTTCGGCCAGGAACAGCAAGCCGGTCAGGGCAAAGGAAAGAAAATAAATCATGAGTCAGCTGGATTTAATCCTCGCAAAGCGCAGACAGAGGCAGCGGGCCTGGAGCGCGATGGCTCTGGCCCAGGGCCCGGATTTGCTTTTGCTTGACGAGCCGACGACATATCTAGATATGACACATCAGCTTGAAGTGCTGGAACTTTTGAAATCTTTAAATCGCGCGGATGTATTGCCGTTACGCTTGCGGTGCTGTCGGTTCGTCGCCGGATTTGGCGTTTGGAGCGATAATCAGGTATTTGTTTTTTAATACCGGAACAATATCAAACACATTCAGTTGTCCGCAGTATAGCACATCGTCGGTTCCATGTTGCTGGGCCAACCTTTTTCCGTTCGATGTCTCAAGTAAAAGGTTGGGCAATTCGTTTTTAAGATGCAAGTAGCTTGCTTCTAGTGCTTTGCCAAGGTCGCGCACTTTTATTGCAGGCTGCAGTTGCTGTGCGCGGTGGATCATAAGCCCGGCCGCTAGCCCATCTTCCAAAGCGAATTCATGGCGCGTGCCTGCGCAGTACAGCGTAATGTCAAGCTGTCGTTTGAGCGCTTCACGGATGCATGCTTCCGCGTTCAAAAAACAGCCGATAAGTACGTGCGCGGCACGGGCGGCTTTGCTGATTGCAATCGTTCCGTCAGTGGTTGTAAGCACAAGCTGTTTACCGTTCTGACGGGTAATGCTAAACGCGACGGGGGAATTGCTATATTCAAATTCCGCCACTTTTTTCCCATGCCTTTCTCCGGCGCATACTACATTTTGTGAACGCAAGGCCTGCGCCTGCCCAATGGTTTCCACTGGAAGGACGGAGGCAAAACCGCTGCTAAGCGCGGCCACAATCGTGCTAGCCGCTTTTAATACGTCGATAACAATAACCGTTCGCCCCGTTATATGTTCCTGCCGAATTTCTTCCATTGTTTGTACGACATCAATTTTCATTGCTTTTCTTTTCCTCTTTTCCCATGGATTTTCTGCCTTCATACTATGCCGGACAAAATATAGGAGTTCCCCTGCGTATGACGACTATTCACCGCCATACATGCATACGTTGAAAAGAGAGGAGGGAGGTCTATTGCTGGAAAAAGCAATTATCGGCATGGCATCGCTGCGTCTTTTGTCCGGTTCGCTGGAAATTTTGGCGGCATTGTTAATTATTAAAGTGAACGAAGTGGAGAAAGCTTTGCTTGTGAATTCCGGCTTGGCGCTGGTCGGTCCGTTTGTGTTGCTATTGACAACTACGATCGGGCTTGCCGGAATGGCGGATCGGGTAAGTCTGGCAAAGATTTTTTGGATTTTCCTAGGGTTAGCTTGCATTTTTATCGGAGCGCGCAAATAGGGAGGGGGATGTTTATGAGATATGTGGTGCGTAGAGGAGATACGCTACGGAAAATTGCAAACCGCCTAGGAATCGGCGTTACCGTCTTGCTTGGTGCCAATCCGGCATTGGAACGGAGGGGATACCTGATCCCCGGGCAGGTGCTTACCGTTCCGGAAACTGCGACAAAGTACGAAGTGCAACCCGGTGATACTCTTTATTTTATTACACAAATATTTGGCTTATCACTAGGGGACTTGCAGGCTGCAAACCCATCCCTGGAGCGAGAAGAGGTGCTTAAGCCGGGGGATGTGCTCGTAATCCCGAATCCCCGGAGCGAGGAAATTGTACGGACAAATGAAGAGTATACGCCTGAGGATGTGGTACGAGATGCGGAAGCTTTGCGGGACAAATACCCATGTTTGAAAACCCATATTATCGGGCGTTCGGTGATGGGCAAGCCGATTTGCGCGCTCCAGCTTGGAAGTGGGGAAAAGGAGGTATTTTACAGCGGTGCATGGCACGCCAATGAGTGGATTACGGCGACTGTTCTCATGAAGTTCGTAGAGGACACAGCGCGGGCATATGCGCGAAAAGAATATTTACGCGGCTACGATGTGATGGATTTGCTGCACAGGTTTACCATTTGGATCGTTCCGATGGTGAACCCGGACGGGGTAGAATTGTCGTTGCTTGGGATTGATCCTTCACATCCGCATTATCAGGAAGTGCTGGCGATCAACAACGGCTCTCACAACTTTGTGGGCTGGACGGCCAACGTTCGCGGGGTGGATTTAAACCATCAGTGGCCGGCATTATGGGAAGAGGAAGCGAAAACAAGTCCCAAGGCGCCTGCACCCCGTCATTACGGAGGGCCTTATCCGCTGTCGGAGCCGGAAGCGCGCGCGGTGTACGAATTTACAAAAAGCCGCGATTTTCTGGGGGTACTGGCCTACCATTCGCAAGGGCAGGTCATTTTCTGGGGGTTTCAGCATTTGGAGCCGCCGGGCAGCGAAGAAATTGTACGGCGGATGCAGGTGGTGAGCACGTATACACCAGTGCATACAGCGGATAGTTTTGCTGGGTACAAAGACTGGTTCATCCAGCAGTACCGTCGTCCGGGTTACACAGTCGAAGTCGGCGTCGGTGTAAATCCCGTACCGCTTGAACAATTCGACTTGATTTATAACCAGAACCAAGCGATTCTGCTGGAAGCACCTTTGTTGTTTGAATGCTACGGTTAATGGAGCATATCCCAGATCTGTTTTCCAATAAGCAGGGCTGTTATGCTGATAAACAGAGGTTTGACGTAAGCAGCTCCTTTGCGGATGGCGACCTGTGTCCCGACAAGTGCACCAGCAATCATTGCAAGCCCCATCGGAATGCCATATTGGTAATTCACGGAACCGAGTACCATAAAGGTAACCAAGCCGGCGATATTGCTGGCGAAGTTTAGCACTTTAGCGTTGCCTGCCGCGCCGACAAAATCGAACCCCATCAGCAAAAATGAAAATAGCAAAAACGATCCGGTTCCAGGACCGAAGAAACCGTCATAGAACCCGATGACAAACGCAGTTATAATCGCGAATAGGGCGAGGCCTTTGGTAAGACCTTTGTATGTAGATTCTGTGCCCCAATTTTTCTTAAAGAGTGTATAAATGGAGACAAGAATCAAGAGAATGATCACAAGCGGTTTTAGAAATTCAGGCGGAATTTTTGTGACCGTATAGGCGCCGAGCGCTGAGCCGACGAGCGAAAGCGGAAACAGCCAGGCGACAAGCTTTATGTTTACTTTTCCCGATCGGATGAAAGAAAGGGTGCTTGTGCATGAAGACATGGTACTCGCGAGCTTATTGGTGCCGAGTACGACGGTGGATGGAAGCCCGGTCAATAGCAGTGCCGGGATCGAAATCAATCCGCCGCCGCCGACCACGGAGTCGATAAACGACGCCAGAAAACCGGCTGCCATAATAAACAGCAGCATTTCCACACTAACCTGTTCCATAAAACATCCTCCAGACTATAAACAAAAATAAAAACAAAAATCTATACACTACTATACTATAAATTCCAAACAATTTATGAAAAAAAAGCAAAAGGTATGATAAAAGCGGTTGTTAGATAAGAAAGATTGTTCTTTCTTTTTGTAATTATTTATCTTTTGCAAAAGAAAATATTTATTTTTGATGTCATATAGAGTATAATAAAATTTTAGTTATGCTGAGTAAACGGTAAACGAAGATGTCACCGAAGATGTAGGGGGAGTATATGGAACAGCAAGCAATTTACGCAATCGTAATTTTTCTAGTGACATATGCGTTGATTATTTCTGAGAAAATTCATCGCACCATTGTCGCCATGCTTGGCGCTATTATGATGATCATATTTGGAATTGTCGATCAGGAAACAGCACTACATCATGTTGATTTCAATACGCTTGGCTTACTGACCGGGATGATGATTATTGTCACGATTACGGCGCAGACCGGGCTGTTTAAGTACATTGCTATCTGGGCTGCAAAAAAAGCGAAAGGGGATCCCGTACGCATTCTTGTAGCTCTGGGGCTGATTACCGCCATTGCTTCTGCTTTTCTTGATAACGTGACAACCGTTCTGTTGATGGTGCCTGTTACGTTTAGTATTACCCGACAGCTGCGTGTCCCCCCGATTCCATACCTGTTGACGCAAGTGTTAGCATCCAACATTGGGGGAACGGCGACCCTGATTGGAGATCCGCCGAACATTATGATCGGCAGTGCTGTGAAAGAGCTTACATTTATGGCGTTTATTATGAATCTAACTCCGGTTGTACTCGTTATTTTGTTTGCTACAGTAGGAATTCTTGCGCTTTGGTACCGAAGGCAATTAAAGACAACGCCAGAATTAAAGCAGGAACTGATGGAGATGAATGCGAAAGACGAACTAGCCGATCCGGTGTTGCTTAAAAAGTGTCTGGCTGTTCTCGCTTTAACGATCGGGGGCTTCTTTGTCCATCAGTCGTTTCACCTTGAGTCGGCAACTGTCGCGCTTACCGGCGCGTTTCTTCTGCTTTTGATTACAGGGGAGCACTATTTGGAAGATGCGCTTACCCGTGTGGAGTGGACGACGATTTTCTTTTTTGTTGGATTGTTTGTGCTTGTGTCTGGACTTGTGGAAACGGGCGTTATCGCCAAATTGGCGCAGGAAGCCATCGCGCTTACTGGCGGAGACATCACGGCTACGGCGATGCTCATTCTTTGGATGAGCGCCATTGCTTCTGCATTTGTGGATAATATCCCATTTGTTGCTACCATGATTCCAATGATTCAGGAGATGGGGAAAATGGGCCTTACAGATTTGGAGCCGTTGTGGTGGTCATTGGCGCTTGGTGCGTGCCTAGGCGGGAACGGGACGCTCATTGGCGCTAGCGCCAATGTGATTGTCGCCGGTATGGCGAGCAAAGAAGGACATCATATTTCGTTCGTGAAATTTTTGCTGGTCGGCTTTCCGCTCATGATTCTTTCCATCATTATTTCCACGGTGTATGTATACGTCCGTTATTTAATGTAAGATGGGGGTTAACGAATGGTTCGCTATGAGTATGATAAGGAAGGTCTTGATATTCAGGAGCACAAGAACGGGAATGACAAAGAATTTGTCATTAAGATAAAAAATCCTGCCCAATACTTGCAGGCCTTGCGCAAAGTACGGGCGTATTTTTCTAATGACACCGTGCATACGGATGTGTTATTTTATACGCATCGGAACAATGAGTATCACGTTATTGTCCGTGCGGATTACTACGTTATCTTTTTGTTAAGTTTGTTCAAATACCGGATTTTGTCCCGATTGGAATGGGAATAGTAAATACGGGGACGCGCCTGCGGCTTTTGTCCGCAGGCGTTTTTATTTTATAATAAAAAACATGTTTCTTGACTAAAGTAAGTACTATATTTTAGAGTAGTATTTAGATAACAATAGGAAAGGCAGGAAGAAACAGTGAATGAAGTGATAAAAACGTTGACCAACCACCGTTCGATTCGCAGTTATACGAACGAGCCGGTTACAGATGAGCAACTTGACGCTATTATACAGGCAGTACAGGCAGCCCCTTCATCCATTAATGGCCAGCAGGTTACTGTGATTTGCGTAAAAGATCCGGCGAAGAAGAAAAAAATTGCTGAGCTGGTTGGCAATCAGCTCTGGGTTGATCAAGCGCCTGTATTTCTCTTGTTCTGCGCTGATTTCTACCGCGCCAAAATCGCAGCTGAATTGAATGGCGAAGAGCTTGTTATTACAGACAGCATTGAATCGGTTATTGTAGGCGCCTCCGACGTAGGGATTGCCATGGGTAACGCCATTGCTGCCGCTGAGTCCATGGGGCTTGGCATCGTGCCGATCGGCGGTGCGCGCCGAAATCCGCAGGAGTTGATAGAATTGCTTGATATTCCGGAATACGTATTTCCGGTAGCCGGTCTCGTGGTCGGGCATCCGGCCGATCCTTCCGCGCTGAAACCGCGTTTGCCACGCGAAGCGGTATACCATCAAGAAAAATATAATCGAGATTTGCGCGGTTTAATCGAGCAATACGATGAGCAAATGTCCAAATATATGAGCGAGCGGACAGGGGGACAGGAGACGCGCAATTGGTCGCAGACCGTCTCCGCGTTCTACAAGCAAATTTACTATCCTAAAGTACGCCCTATGCTCGATCGGCAAGGCTTTAAGTACGAATAATAATTTAAAAAACTCGCGAGGCTGCCCTGTCTTGGTTGGGGAAAGGCAGGAACAGCCCGCGAGTTTTTTAGTTGAGCAGATAACGGATAATATAGTTTGTAATGTTTGGAACGATTTCAAATGAAAATTTCATTTCTGCTCGTTCGTATTTTTTATGGGCATCGTATCCGTATGGCCCGACATTGATAACAGGAACGTTCAGTTCTCGGATCGCTTTGTAGTCGACCGTGTATTTTTGTCCAAAGGCGGGATTGTTAGCCGCTTCGTACCGAATGCTTTCTTCGTCATCGCTTAGCGCCACAAAGCTCATATCAGAAATGAACGGGAAGAAATGGCGGATACGAATCGGATACGGATAGTACGGCTGCACATATTCGATTGCGCGCGCAAGCGCCGCGCTCAAATTGCGTTCGTTTTCTGTCTTGTCGGTTAATTCTACGCGTGGCGAGTAGAGGGACGAATAAAATACAATAATGGCCGGACTTTTATCTTTCATCCATTTCCAAGCTTCTTCAACGACGCGTGCCGCGTACATTCGACTGTCCAGGCTTGTATCGGAAAGCAACTGTTCCTTATAGGCGGTCATATGGTGAATATATTTGTCTCCCCATTCGTTTTTCAACATATCGTTCATTTCTTCATATGTATACACACGGCTTGTCCACGGAATTTCTTTGTATGGCTCCCCGCTACGCTTGCAGTATGCTTTATAACGTTCCGCAAACAGGCGTAGCGCGTTATCAAACGCGATTTTGGCCTGTTCTTTTAGTTTTTTCAGGACATCTTTTGGCGACCAAGAATATATGAGAAAGTTGTAATATACATAAGCGGCTAGCGCAGTTTGAACCGTGTAAGAAGGTTTTAAATCCATTTGTTTTAAGGAAACGGGCGGCGCAGGGATTTCGCCGTGCGCTTCATCGCACAATTCCGGATTATAGGCGATTTGCCTTGTCAACTCCGAAGCGATGAAGTTTGGATCCAATCCCTCAAAGCAGGCTCCAACGTGTGTTTCTGCTCCCGTAATGAAGAAAGAAGGAAGCAGCTTTCCTACAGTGCCTTTGTATACATACCTGGTTTCATCTCCTTCGGAACGTGAGGACACAAAATCGGAGTTGATAGCTGCTATGTATTCGAATCCGTATTTTTCCCTCCATTCCTTTAGGTTTCTTAGTGCAGACAGTATACCGTGTGAACTGTCTTCCTCATCACATTCTGCGATCAGCACCAGATTTCCCGCCAGTTCCTCTGGATGTTCTGCATAATAACGAAGCAGGTATAGGTTGCTTGCGACTCCGCTTTTCATATCGAGTACACCGCGACCGAACAACCATTCACCCGATTCTAGTTGTTCTTTGACTATGGGAGGAAGAGTTTCATTTCGGAGCGCTTGCATGAGTTTATCCGGCTGAAAGGCTTTGTTTTTGAGCGAACCGAAGTCATCGATGCCGACCGTATCGAAATGTCCCATCAAAATTACGGTGCGTGGGCTTTCTGTTTTTGTGCCCCGCACGCAAGCTAGCACATTGGAACGTTTGCTTGTGTCATGAACCGTAGGCGCACAGATGACTTGTTCTGGATGATGTCTGAAGTAAGGCCAAGCTTTAATCATGTTATATAGTTGCTCCGCAAGCACTTGCTCTCCTTCCGTATTTACAATGCTTTCAGTACGTACCAGTTCTTTTGTTAAAGAAAGTATGTCTTCGTAGCAGGATAGCATAAAACATATTCACTCCTTCTTATCGAAATCATTCAATCTTTCATTATATTGATACTTTTTTGCGCTTTATTGAAGAGTAAAAAGAATAATAATTTAAAAAAATCATTTTTTTGTACATAGTGTATAAAATATAACTATATTTTTTGTGTATTTTGATTATATTAAAATGGACAAAAAATTTATAATATAAAAAAAACTGAATGAAAAATTAAATTAAAGGTAATAAAGAGGGGGAAATATGAAGAGGCTAACGAGTATTTTAATGACTTGCGCTTTATTATGTTTTCTAGTATTAACGGGTTGCAACTCTTCGCAAGGAGCAAAAGAAACGGCTTCCAATCAATCTACGGGAGAGAATAAGGCGCAGGGGACAAAAATGAAATTGGTGGAAGAAGGAACATTAGTTTTTGCTTCCAGCGGTTTATACAAACCGTTTAACTTTAAGAAAGACGGTCAGTTAACGGGATTTGACGTAGACATTGGCAATGAGCTTGCAAAGCGTATGGGCCTTAAGCCGAAAGCGGTTACAAATCCTTGGGAAACGATCATTCAGGGATTAAAAGGAAATAAGTATGACGCAATTATCGGCAGTATGTCCATTACTCCGGAGCGCGCCGCACAGGTTGATTTTACAGACCCATATTACATATCGGGCGCTCAAATTTTCGTAGCCGAATCAAATAATACTATTAAATCAAAAGAAGATTTGAAAGATAAGGTAATCGGGGTTGTGCAGTCAAGCACTTTTAAGGTTTTGGCCGAAAAGTATACGAAAAAAATCAAAAGTTTTCCGAGCGATGTGTATGCATTGCAAGATTTGCCACCAGGCCGTCTTGATGCTGTGATTACCGATAAAATGGTAGGAATCAACGCGATGAATGAGCAGCATCTAAAAATTAAGCCTGTCGGTGAACTTTTGTACGAAGATAAAATCGGCATGGCTGTTAACAAGGGAAATACAGAGTTGCTCAAACAGATGAACAAAGCGTTGGCTGATATGATCGCGGACGGAACATACGAAAAAATCAGCATGAAGTGGTTTAACCGCAATATTTTAAAATAAGCAGGGAACGTTGCGCCGTTTGCCTGCGCATCTTTTTTCTAACAGGAAAGGAGAAGGTAAATGGGGGACTTTATCAATAATATTGCTCAAATTTTTCAGGTGCATGGCCTCGCTTTTTTAAAGGCCTCCTGGGTGACGATAGAGATTACGGCGGTTTCCCTGGTATTCGCTACTATTATTGGACTTGTCTTCGCATTTTTTAAGATTTCTAGCAGCAAGCTTTTACAGCGAATCGCGGATGTATATATTACGCTTATTCGAGGAACGCCGCTTATTGTTCAGTTGATGTTCTTATATTACGGAATTTCAAGCATTGTAACGCTAAGCGACTTTACTGCAGGAGCTCTTGCGCTTGGCATTCACTCTGGAGCCTATATTGCTGAAATTTTTCGCGGGGCCATTCAATCCATCGATAGAGGACAAATGGAGGCGGCGCGTTCATTAGGAATGCCGTATGCGCTGGCAATGCGACGCATTATTTTTCCACAAGCACTGAAACGGGCGATCCCTCCGCTTGGAAACCAATTTATTATCGGGTTAAAAGATTCATCGCTTGTCGCTTATATTGCTGTTACCGAATTGTTTAATACTGCGCTTTCAGCCCAAGGAGAAAATTACATGCCATTTGAAACGTATTTTGTGGTTGGGATTTATTATCTTGTTCTTGTACTTATTTTTACTATTATTTTAAATAAAGTAGAAGAAAAGTTAGATGTTGGAAAAGGAAAAAGTAAAAGGGCGCAGCGTGAGGTGAGAGCAGCATGATTCAAGTAAAAAATTTAACAAAATCATTCGATGGACAACAGGTCTTGAAAAATATAAATTTAGATATTCAAAAAAGTGAAGTTGTAGTATTAATAGGTGCGAGCGGTTCGGGAAAAAGTACGCTTTTGCGCTGTTTGAATTTTTTGGAAGTTGCCGATTCGGGCGAGATCTGGATTGATGGGGAATATATTGATCCTAAGAAGACAAATCTCAACAAAGTAAGAGAGGAAGTGGGAATGGTATTTCAGCATTTTAATCTATTTCCGCACATGTCTGTTATTGAGAATATCATCGAAGCCCCGGTTCATGTAAAAAAGAAACGCAAAACGGAAGCAAAGCAAAAAGCAATGGAACTACTCGGTAAGGTAGGGCTTGGCGATAAAGCGGATGCCTATCCGGAACAGCTTTCCGGTGGTCAGAAGCAACGCGTTGCTATCGCAAGGGCGCTGGCCATGGAACCTAAGGTGATGCTTTTCGACGAGCCGACTTCTGCGCTTGATCCTGAACTGGTCGGTGAGGTTCTTCAAGTTATGAAAGAATTAGCGAAAGATGGCATGACCATGGTTGTTGTAACCCATGAAATGGGCTTTGCCAGGGAGGTAGCAGACAGAGTCATTATGCTGGCAGACGGTCATATTATTGAAGAGGGGCATCCCGCGCAAATTTTCACATCACCGAAGCATGAGCGAACGCAAAAATTCCTAAAGCAAATCGTTTAAAGAGTAAAGCATCGGCCGCATGATCGGTGTTTTTAGTAAAGGGTGCAAACTTTCTAATACAAGGAAATAGCTCGCGGAGCTTGCCTGCAAGTTTTGCTTATGGGAGAGTGGCTTTTATGAAGCAAGATTTCGCGCGGATGGTGTTGACGGATGATGCGGCCTGTACACTGGGGGACACGGTAAGGCAGATCATTGTCGTTACTGTTCCCGATTGGAACAGCCGTTGCGCCCGCTTGCGGACGTTCGAAAAAATAGCAGCAGGCAAGTGGATGCCAGCGCTCGCACCTATGGCGGCGGTAGTAGGCAAGTATGGGTTTGCGCTTCCCGAACAAAAAAAAGAGGGAGATTGCAAAACTCCGGCCGGAATTTACAAAATTGGCACCGCATTTGGTACAGCGGCAAGGCCGCGCGGTCTAAAAATGCCGTACCGCCCTGTTACCAGACGGGATTACTGGGTGGATGACAAGACCTCTCCCGAATACAATACGTGGGTACATTACGAAGGAAACCCGGCAAAAAGATGGAAGTCGTTTGAACGACTAGCAATACCGCTTTATAAATACGCGCTTGTTATTCGATACAACGATGACCCTATCATGCCGGGAAAAGGGAGCGCGATTTTTATGCATATTTGGCGCGGGCCATCCAGCTATACGGCGGGTTGCGTGGCCCTTGCCAGAGCGAATTTGCTCGCGGTTCTCAAATGGCTTGACCCGGATAAAAGTCCGGTTATTATTCAGGGAACGGAGCCATTCATCTTTTCTCTGCTCAAAAGAAGACACGGGACGCAATGTTAAGCGTCCCGCGTCTTCTTGTTGTTTTTTCCCATGATAAAAATCATCAGCAGTGTACCGGCGCCTATATATCCGAACAACGGATACAAGCGGTGTACGAGAGAGGAAAAGCCGAACTGACTAATGACGTAACAAATCGCGAGCAAACCGATGATGATGAAGCGTCTATCCTTTCCGAAAGCGGAATGAACTTGCAATTGACGCGTGACACCGAAGACGTTTCCGACCAAAGTTGTGAAGATCTCAGCTAGAATGATGGCGCTGAACATCCACTGCATAAGCGGTCCAAACGATGAAACAACCATCGCCATCGGCACTTCCGCGCCAGAAACTTCTTCGCTATGGACAAGAAGCGTGTAGTTGCTCAGCAAGAGCAGCAGGCCAAGCCCGGCCCCCCCAATGATGCTTCCTCCGATTAGCACATTCCGGTCTCGTATTTCACCCCCAATCGGTACGAGTACGACAAGCGCGAGCGAAATGTTGAAGGCGACGTATAAAAAAGGTGACAGAATCCAAAGGGGAGTGGTCGAAACCGTGGGAGAATCCGAAAAATAGTTTTCGGCAAGAAAAGTATGGGCGCCAATGAGACCCGTAAAACTAATCATAAGCGGTACGACAAACGAATTAACGGTCATAACCGCTCCTATACCGCGGGAGGTTACAATGTATACGAACATCGCCGTAACTAAAATACCGATCTGGTAGAATCTTCCGAACTGCTGCTCGAACAGGGCACCGGTTCCGGCCAGCATCACTCCGGTAATACAGATTAGGGTTACCAGCATAAATCCGTTAACCCAGTTGCCAATTCGTTCACCGAACATGTAGTGGTTGAATTGATGATAGGAAGATGCTTCGATTTTTTGTGCGAGCAGCATGACTTTCGCCCCCGCTAAAGTAAACAGAAAAATGCTAATAGCGATGATAATGGTGCTTTTGCTGCCGAATCGTGTAATGAATTGGAAAATTTCCTGCCCGCTTGCGAATCCGGCGCCGACAATTGTTCCGATATACGTAAAACCGACTTGTATCATCGCTTTCCCTTTGTTTTTATTTGTTTTCGCGATTCACCACCTCTTTTCGCTTCAATTTCTCTACTATCCTATGAAACGGCCCGTCCCAATAGAATGTCTTATCAACGATTAGTAAAAAAAATCGTTACTTTATCTTTCTTTTGTTTTAAAATTGAGAGGAAAAGCAGAGTATATCGTTTTTTATTTTGGGAAGGAAACAGGAGGAGCTTCTTGTTATGAGAAAGTTGATAAAAGAATGGGTACCTGTGATTGTGCTAGCCATTGTCCTAAGCTTGACCATTCGCACCTATATAGGGGAAGCGGTCGTCGTGCCGAGCGGTTCTATGTTACCGACCATTCATATTAACGATCGATTGGCTGTTGATAAATTGATTCGACCGGAAGATTTACAGCGAGGCGATATCGTCGTCTTTTATCCTCCGGTTCCGGAGAAGGAGGGTGAGAGGTTTATTAAGCGGCTGATTGGAATCGGAGGTGATACGATAGAGATCAAGAACGGCGCTTTGTATCGTAACGGTCAAAAGGTGGATGAGCCGTATATCAAAGAACCGATGAACTATGAGTTTGGTCCTGTTACCGTTCCACCGGGTAAGTTTTTCTTTCTCGGGGACAATCGTAACGAGAGCTATGATTCGCATCTGTGGCCCACTCCATTTGTAGACGCTGATGCGATTGAAGGAACGGTACGTTTTCGGTTTTATCCGTTTACAGATATAGGAGCAATGTAGAGAAAAAAGCAAACGCGCATAATGAATAAGCGCTTTAAATACTGCATGGAAGGCAGCGAACACAAAGCATCCGGCTTTCTTTAGAAAGGAGGCGCCTGTGTTCGCTGTTTTGCTTTTTGTACAGAGGAGAAAAGGGGAAATAGGAGGGAGATAGTGTAAAGTTAACGATTATGCTGCTTTCTTTTTAGGGAATAATTTGTAGTAAGTGTTGTGTTTATTAGCAGGAAAGGCTGGGAAAAGCAAGATGGGTAAGGAAGGCGACAAAGCGAAGTTATTGCTGATATATAATCCGGTTGCCGGGCAAGAAACCGTAAGCCAGATGATCGGGGACATTGCGCGTTCATTGCAGGAGAAATGGGACTTGACCATCCGTCCGACATTGTGTGGCGGACATGCGGAACGAATCGCGGCTCAAGAAAGCGAAGGATATGACGTAGTCGTAGCCGCTGGAGGTGACGGCACGATCCATGAAGTGGTAAACGGACTCATGCGGTTTGATAAACGTCCGATCCTCGGAATTGTGCCTGGCGGCACGGCAAACGATATCGCCCGCACAATGCAGGTGCCGCTCGACTTGCTGGAAGCGTGCGAGTTTATGAAGCAGGAACAGCCGTGTGCTATCGATATAGGGAGGTGTAACGACCGTTATTTTGTAAACTTTTTTGGGGTTGGATTAATCTCGACCGTATCCAGTGAAATAAAAAACGAAACGAAAACATATTTGCGGCATTTTACATATTACTTAAAATCGCTGCAATATTTGCAGTCGGATAGCCTATTTCGCGTTGCGATTACGACGGAAGACAAAACGATTCAAAAAGAGGCGGTCATGGTATATGTAGCGAATGGACAATCGTTGGCTGGCCTTGAATTGTTTGGCGACAAGGAATTGAATAGCGGCCAGTTTGAAGTCATTATTGTGGAAAATATTGGACTATCGGAAATCATGAGTGTGGCATCATCATACTTGCGCCGCGAACCGATTCAACATGAAGCTATTTTCAGGTTTAAAGCATCTGAACTTACGATTGCGTGCAGCCCTGCGCAATTCATTGATATGGATGGTGAAAAAAACGGCAAAACCCCTAGTAAAGTTAGGCTTTTATCCGGAGCGCTCCGCGTGATTGGAAGAGTGTAAGATCGGAGCAGTTTCGCCTTTAGGTTGCACACGAAAAAGTGGTAAACCCGTGAGTTAGAGGGTTTACCACTTTTTCTTTCATCACTGTTTTATCGTTGTCAGACGCATCTCTACTTTTTTGCCGATGTACCAGAGAACGAAAATGATGAAAAGCACAATAAACAATTTCCATGGATGATCAATAAACGATATCGCATCGTGTCCGATAAAGGACATAATGAAAATCATAATGGTTTTGCCCAGTATGATCGCGGCCACGAATTGGCTCATTGGCATGTTAGATAATCCGGCCACCACGTTAATAAGGGAAGAAGGTGAAAACGGGAAACACGACAAAAGAAAAATCGCGCTAAAGCCATGCCGCTCCATCCATTCCATCGCTTCTCTTACCTTCGGATGGCGGGTAAGAAAGTTCAAGAAGCGGTGTCGCCCAAGCTTGCGACAAATAGAGAACACAAACACTGCTCCTAGGCAAACACCGAGCCAAGAATACAAAAAACCAAGCCAAAGCCCATAGGCAGCCGCGTTTCCGGCTACGATCGCAAACAGCGGGAAAGGCGGGAACAACGCTTCTAGAAAGGGAAGAACGATTCCGGGCAATGGACCGAGCGATTCGTATTTGGCTAGTAGCGCCAATAAATTTTCTTCAGAAAAATACGCTTTAATCTCTGTCCAATTCATGATTTTATTTTACCTCAAAAAAGAAGGAAAATGCACTAGAAAGTTGGCTTTGCCAGAAGCCCCAATCGTGCCCACCTTTTTCTTCGACATAGGTTACAGAAGCGCCCCGTTGTTCAAGTAGATTCTTCATTTCTCGGTTATAGCTTAAGAAGTCGACGGTTTTGCCGTCGCTGACTGGAACCGCTGTCTCCTCAAGTCCTATAAGCATATAGATGAGGAGGTAGGAAAGATCTGGCTTACGCAGGACCCCTTTCATTACATCAGGATAGAAAGCTCCGGAAAGTGACAGCACTTTATTAAATAGATCGGGTCTGTCCAGTGCGAGATCAAGGCTAACTGTGCCGCCGAGAGAGTCGCCAACAAGCACACGGTCGCTTGCTGAAAATTCTTCCTCAACTGCGGGCAGCAGTTCCTCTGTGAAAAACGATTTGTAGATGGCATTGCGGCTGCGTCCGGTTCCATATTCTTCTGTCCGATTTTCGCGCGAAACTGTAACAGCGGCAATAATAAAAGGGAACAGCTTGCCATTCAGAATCATTTCTTGAGCGATGGTCGCCCCGCGTCCGAAGTTGAGAAACTGCTCGCCATCCTGCGCGTACAGTACCGGATACGCTTTGTTTCGGTCGTAGTTGGGTGGCAAATATACTTTGTAGGAACGCGTCTCACCAAGGTAAGAGCTTGTAAGTTCGCGACGCACGATCGTCCGCTTGCGCAACTTCTGATCCATATGTATCAATCCTCCGAATGTTTTTACGTATTGCTAAAAAAAATTGGACATGATAAAGAGGAAGTGCTATACTCATCGCGAGTCAAGAATACTAAAACTGTACTTGTTGTGCAACAAAAGGTGTTATACTGTAAACTTGTTCTATTACAGTGTTGGTAATGTTTCTTTTTTTCATATTTTATCAAAAAAGGAGTTGTCATGATGTTACAAATTCTTTCTCCTGAAGGCAAGGTAACTGACACAAAGCAAATGTCTCAAGTCGATGACGCCACTTTGAAAGAATTAATGCGCAAAATGGTGTATACCCGCGTTTGGGACCAGCGCGCAATCAGTTTGAACCGCCAGGGCCGTCTCGGTTTCTACGCGCCGGTTGCGGGGCAGGAAGCGTGCATGATCGGAAGCCAAAGCGCGCTTTCCAAAGAAGACTTCATTTTGCCGAGTTACCGTGACATTCCACAAATTGTTTGGCATGGATTACCGCTGTATCAAGCGTTCCTGTACTCTCGCGGACATTTCCACGGCGGTCAAATCCCCGAAGGTGTAAACGTTTTAATGCCGCAAATTATCATCGCTGCACAAATTACCCAGGCGATGGGCGTAGCGCTGGCGTTCAAGAAGAAAAACGAAAAACGCATCGCCATTACGTACATAGGCGACGGCGGTACGTCCCAGGGTGACTTCTACGAAGGACTGAACTTTGCTGGTGTATACAAAGTACCGGCCGTATTCTTCGTGCAAAACAACCGTTACGCGATTTCCACGCCGTTCTCCAAACAAACTGCGGCGGAATCTATCGCGGCAAAAGCGGCTGCTGCGGGCATTAAAGGCGTACAGATAGACGGTATGGATGTGCTTGCCGTATACGAAGCTGTGCGCGAAGCGAGAGAGCGTGCGCTTGCAGGCGAAGGGCCAACTTTGATTGAAGCATTGACATTCCGCTATGGCCCGCATACAATGGCCGGTGATGACCCGACACGTTACCGCAAACAGGAAGAAATGACCGAATGGGAGCAAAAAGATCCGCTCGTTCGTTTTCGTGTGTATCTTGAGAGCAAGAATCTATGGTCCAAAGAAGAAGAAGATAAAGTAATTGAGCAGGCGAAAGCGGAAATTAACGAAGCGATTAAGAAAGCCGATGCACAGCCGAAGCAAAAAGTAACAGACTTAATCGACATTATGTTCGAAGAGAAGACTCCAGCTCTGCAGGAGCAATACGATGAGTATAAGCAGAAGGAGATGAACTAAGCCATGGCACAAATGACGATGATTCAAGCCATTACCGACGCGCTGCGTACAGAGATGAGAGAAGACCCGAATGTGCTTGTCTTTGGTGAGGACGTAGGGGTAAATGGCGGGGTATTCCGCGCCACGGACGGATTGCAAAAAGAATTCGGGGAAGAACGCGTATTCGATACACCGCTTGCTGAGTCCGCGATTGGAGGTATGGCGGTTGGTCTTGCGCTGCAAGGATTCCGCCCGGTTGCTGAAATCCAATTTTTTGGTTTTGTGTTTGAAACATTTGACGCCATTGCATCCCAGGCGGCGCGCATGCGTTATCGTTCCGGCGGGCGTTATCATTCTCCGATCGTATTCCGCGCTCCGTTTGGTGGCGGCGTAAAAACGCCAGAACTTCACGCCGACAGCCTGGAAGGTTTGTTCGTACAAACGCCGGGTGTAAAAGTTGTCATCCCTTCTAATCCGTACGATGCGAAAGGATTGTTGATTTCAGCGATTCGCGACAATGATCCGGTCATCTTCTTGGAACATATGAAGTTATACCGTTCTTTCCGCGCGGAGGTGCCGGAAGGCTCGTATACAGTACCGCTCGGAAAAGCAAGCGTAGTGAAAGAGGGTAAAGATGTAACTATCATTACCTATGGTGCAATGGTACAAACATCTTTGAAAGCAGCCGAACAAATTGAAAAAGAACGTAACGTTTCTGTAGAAGTGATTGACCTGCGTACGATAAATCCGATCGATACAGAAACCATTATTCAATCCGTAGAAAAAACGAACCGTGCCATTGTTGTGCAGGAAGCGCAAAAACAGGCGGGAGTTGCCGCGGAAGTTATTACGCAAATTAACGAAAAAGCGATTCTTTCCCTGGAAGCCCCGGTTCTTCGCATAACGTCTCCGGATACCGTTTATCCGTTTGCGGCCGCGGAAGATATCTGGTTACCTGACCCGGCCCGCGTAATTGAAGGTCTTAATAAAGTACTTGACTTCTAAGTTGATTGTATGACGGATTTTAAATTACGACCTGCGAGAAAGCGAAAGAGGAGGTTTCATTCATGGCGTTCCAGTTCAAGATGCCGGACATCGGTGAAGGTATTCACGAAGGCGAAATCGTAAAATGGCATATTAAAGAAGGCGACCATGTCGAAGAAGACCAGATTATTATGGAAGTGCAGAACGATAAAGCGGTTGTGGAGATTCCATCTCCCGTAACCGGTAAAGTTCTGTCTATCAAAGTGGACGAAGGCACGGTAGCGGTGGTTGGCGACGTGCTTGTAGAGTTCGAAGCGGAAGGAGCGGCTCCCGCTCAGGAGGCGGCGCCGGAACCGAAGAATGAAACGGTGGGCGCAGCCGGACATAATGCCGGTGAAGAGTTAAAAGCGCAGACAGAGCAGGCAAAGGTGGAAACTGTGCCTGCACAAAATCAGACCGGGCTGGTTGATGAGAATAAGCGCGTATACGCGACTCCGGCCGTACGTAAATTGGCGCGTGAGCTTGGCGTTAATATCCGCCAGGTGCAGGGTACAGGCAAAAATGGCCGCGTAACGCGCGAGGACGTAGAGCGATTTGCCAAGGGTGGCGGCCAAGCCACGGCAGCAGGCGTGGCTCAAACAGAGCAAGCAACTCCAGTAGCACAACAGAAATTCGAAGAAAAACAAGCGCCAGCAGCCGTAGTTGCGGCACCTGGCGGATTGGAGGAGCGCAGACCGCTGAAAGGCATTCGCAAAGCAATCGCGACCGCGATGGTAAAGTCGGTGTACACTGCGCCGCATGTAACTGTTATGGATGAAGTGAACGTATCTAAGCTTGTGGAAATGCGCGAACGCTTCAAGCCGATTGCGGCAAAGAAAGAAGTTAAGCTGACATACTTGCCGTTTATCGTCAAAGCAGCTATCGCTGGCCTGCGCGAATTCCCTGAATTGAATGCAAGTATTGACGATGAAACGAATGAAATCGTCATCAAAAAGTACTATAACATTGGTATCGCGACAGCGACAGATGAAGGATTGCTCGTACCGGTTATCAAAGATGCGGATCGTAAGCCGATTTGGAAAATCGCAAGCGAAATTTCTGAATTGGCGACGAAAGCCCGCGAACGAAAAGCTTCGGCTGATGAGTTGAAGGGCAGCACATTTTCGATTACAAACATCGGTTCTGCCGGTGGTATGTTCTTCACACCGGTTATCAATTACCCAGAAGTGGCGATTCTTGGGGTAGGCCGCATTACGAAGAAGCCGGTTGTGAACGAGAATGATGAAATTGTGGTGGCACCTGTGATGGCGCTGTCCTTAAGCTTCGATCATCGTCTGATTGACGGTGAAATGGCACAACTGTATGTGAATTATGTGAAAGAACTGCTGCAAAATCCGGAAATGCTTGTCATGGAGGTGTAACGCATGGTCGTAGGCGAATTTACAACGGAACTCGATGTACTTGTTATCGGGGCTGGTCCGGGCGGATATGTGGCGGCGATTCGCGCCGCCCAGCTTGGCAAAAAAGTAGCGATCGTAGACAAAGCGGAAGTGGGCGGCGTGTGCTTGAATCGCGGTTGTATCCCCTCCAAGTCGCTTATTTCTGCGGCAAAGCAGTATGAACAGGCGAAGGAAGCAAGCAACATCGGCATCAACGTGGAAGGCGTCTCTGTTGATATGAAGAAAGTGCAGGAATGGAAGCAAGGCGTCGTGAAAAAGCTGACCGGAGGTGTCCAGACGCTTCTGAAAGGAAACGGCGTAGAGATCATTCCTGGCGAGGCGCTGTTCGTTAGCGAAAATGAGGTGCGCGTATTTCATGGATATGACGTGAACCGCTACCGTTTCAATCACTGCATTATTGCGACCGGCTCCCGTCCGATCGAAATTCCTGCGCTGCCATTTGGCGAACGCATTCTGTCTTCTACAGAAGCGCTGGAGCTTGACCATATTCCGGAGAAGCTGCTTGTAGTCGGCGGCGGTTATATTGGAATTGAGCTTGGAACCGTGTTCGCGAAGCTTGGTTCGAAGGTAACCGTACTTGAAGGTATGTCTAACATTTTGCCTGGCTTTGAGAAGCAAATGGTGCAAATGGTTCGGAAAAAACTCAAAAAGCTGGGTGTAGAAATCCATACCGAAGCGATGGCAACGAAGAGCGAAGTGACAGAGAACGGCGTAAAAGTAACAGCAAATATTAAAGACAAAGAAGAAGTGTTTGAAGCGGATTACTGCCTGGTTACGGTAGGTCGTCGCCCGAATACGGATGAGCTTGGCCTTGAAGCCATTAATATGAAGCTGACGGATCGCGGCTTGATTGAAGTGGATAAGCAATGCCGGACAAATGTGCCGAATATCTACGCGATCGGCGATGTGGTGGCAGGCCCTGCTTTGGCGCACAAAGCTTCATATGAAGGGAAAGTAGCGGCGGAAGTTATCGCCGGACTGCCGAGTGAAATTGACTACATGGCGATTCCGGCGGTTGTCTTCTCCGATCCGGAGATGGCGTCCGTTGGCTTGACAGAGGAGCAGGCGAAAGAAGAAGGATATAAAGTGAAGACGGGCCGTTTTTCCTTTGCTGCGAATGGCCGCGCGTTGAGTGTAAATGAAGCGGACGGCTTCGTAAAAGTGGTGGCGAATGAAGAGGATGGCCGCGTATTGGGCGTACAAATCGTTGGGCCGGAAGCGTCCGACCTAATTGCAGAAGCTGGACTGGCAATCGAAATGGGCGCGACACTTGAAGATATTGCGCTGACCATCCACGCGCATCCGACGCTATCAGAAGTAACGATGGAAGCGGCGGAGGCAGCACTTGGCCACGGTATTCATTCATTATCGAAATAACGACAAGAAAGGCAGGCTGGAATATTTCCGGTCTGCTTTTTTATCGTATAAGAAAGCAGATGTTGCTTTATAGTGATGAAGCAACGTATGCTTTCTCTCCAAGAATAAACGAGGAAAAATTCACAAGACGTGTGCAAACGTTGCCTTTTCCATGAGTTTTGAAAATTTCACGTTCGCTAACAAAATGTTCAGATGGATTTTATTAGACAGGCAGGAATAAAACAGTGCATAATAAAAGGTAAGTCGAATCATCGAAGGCCATTAAGTTGTCATAATCAAGCACCAAAAAGGGAAGGGGGAAATTATAGAAATGTCAGCGTGGTTCGGCTCGTTTATTATCGTATGGATGATCATTCTTATTTCACTATTCGCGATCGGTGGCTTTTTCATGTTCCGCAAGTTTTTGAAGGCGATGCCAAAACAGGATGGGATGTCAGAGTTGGACTGGCAAGACTATTATATTGAGAAAACCCGACAGATGTGGACTGAGGATACGATGGAGCTGTTAAACGAACTTGTTACACCGGTGCCAAAACTATTCCGGGATGTGGCTCGGCGCAGCATCGCGGCCAAAATTGGCAAGCTGGCGCTTGAGGAAGGAGCAGAAAAAATAACGAAAGACCTTGTAATTAAAGGATATATTTTGGCGACACCAGCGCGCGATCATAAGTTTCTGGTCGCCCATTTGAAAATGAAGCAAATTGATTTTTCCCCGTATAAACAGCATTTGAAAATTCATGTGGAATAAGCTGTATGCGTGTTGACAAATCCTCCCCTTCTTCCTGGGCCTGGCTTACTTTCTTGCAAAGAAGCGTTGCTTGCTCGCTCCGCTTCGGTCTCGAATTTGTTTCGTAAGCGAAAAAAGTAACCCAAGCAACGGAAGAAGGGGGTGGTTGTTAGTTAACTCAGCAACAGCGGGTACCGTTTCCTTTGCCGTACCGGGCTTCAATTGCTTGTCTGAAAAATTCTTTTTCCGATAGCGGCGCGGTTTCGCCTTTCGGCGGCGCCGCGTGCCAGTAGTCGAGATATAGTTCATAGTCCGGAATGCCGAAAATCATTCGGAACGTTGAGCGAATCCGCCGCATCAATGAGTGGTTTGCGGACAGCTCTTTTATTTTTTCCGGCGGAACGTAGATGCGCGGCGGGCAAGACTCATCACGCCACATGTCTTTTTCCTCCTTTTTTTCTCGAGACGCAGTTAAGCTGTGTGTGAATGCGATGTATAAAGGGAAGCATCGCCTTTTGATTGTACGTAAGGAGCCTCTTGCAGCGAACCACGGTACGTACCGCGCAGAATGCTAATCCACGTGCGCAGGCAGTCGATGATAAGCGCCAGCACGATTCCGACGAAAATCGCTGTCATGACAGCATCTACACGGTCGTTGAAAATCATCTGCTTGGCCGCTTCTATCGTTTTAACCCCTTTCGGCAGGTGCCCCTGTTCGAGCGCTTTAGTGAAAGCGGAAGCATGAGACAGGAAACCAATTTTCGGATCGGGGTGGAATAGCTTCTGCCATGCGGCTACCATTGTGACGGTTGTAAGCCAGACCAGCGGCACAAGAGTAACCCATGCATACGCTTTTTTGCCCATTTTCAGGATGATCGTTGTGCCGACCACAAGCGCGATAGCAGCGAGCATCTGGTTAGCGATACCGAACAATGGCCAGAGGGTTTTGATTCCACCAAGCGGGTCGATAACCCCAGCGTATAAGAAGTAACCCCAACCGAGACTGATGATGGCGCTGGAAATAATGTTACCCGGCAGCCAGGTCGTATCTTTGAATTTCGATGCGAAGTTTCCGATAAGTTCGCTTACCATGAAGCGGCCTACACGGGTACCTGCGTCGATCGTAGTAAGAATAAACACGGCCTCAAACAGGATCGCGAAATGATACCAGAACGCCATGAGCGCTTTTCCACCGATGATGGTGGAGAAGATAACGGACATACCAACCGCGAGCGAAGGCGCGCCGCCTGTGCGGGAAAGGATTGTTTTTTCGCCCACGTCTTCGGCAAGTTGCGTCAGATCAGCTGCGGATACAGAAAACCCCCATTCGGTAATGGTTCTCGCCGCTGTAATGGCATCGTTTCCAATCGCAGCGGCCGGACTGTTGATCGCGAAGTATGTGCCAGGTGTAAGAATAGTAGCTGCAATCAATGCCATAATGGCTACGAAAGATTCCATCAACATGCCGCCGTAGCCAACCATACGGCTATGGCTTTCTTTCGCGATAAGCTTTGGCGTTGTACCGCTTGATACGAGTGCGTGGAAGCCGGAAACGGCACCACAGGCGATAGTGATAAACAGGAATGGGAACAAATTGCCCGTAAATACTGGGCCGGTTCCATCGATAAATTTCGTAACAGCCGGCATTTGCAGATTCGGCAGCGTGAGTAGAATACCGACCGCAAGCAAGCCGATGGTTCCAATTTTTAAGAACGAGCTTAGATAGTCACGTGGCGCGAGCAGCAGCCATACCGGAAGGATGGATGCGATAAATCCGTATACGATCATCATAATCGCCAGGGCTTCCGGACTAAATGTGAACAGCGAAGCCAAAGTCGGCGATTCGGCTACCCATTGGCCAGCTACAAGTGCAAGCATCATTAGCACAAACCCGATCAACGATGTTTCGCCGACACGTCCCGGACGGATGTAGCGCATATATACACCCATAAACAGCGCGATCGGAATGGTCATTGCAATTGTGAAAGTGCCCCACGGGCTTTCGGCCAACGCGTTGACGACAACTAGCGCCAATACAGCAATTAAGATAATCATAATAGCAAGAATACCAACCATGGCGATCAAGCCGCCAACCGGGCCGATTTCTTCTTTTGCGATTTGGCCAAGGCTTTTTCCGTTGCGGCGCATGGAAGCAATCAGGATGACAAAGTCCTGAACCGCGCCTGCCAAGATAACCCCTGCAACAATCCAGATGGTGCTTGGCAAATATCCCATTTGGGCGGCCAATGTCGGACCGACAAGCGGGCCGGCACCCGCAATCGCTGCGAAGTGATGACCGAATACAACCCATTTATTTGTTGGAACAAAGTCTTTACCATCATTGTGTACCTCGGCGGGAGTGGCGCGGTTATCATCCAGATTGAAGACTTTATGTGCGATAAATCTGCTGTAGAACCGATAGGCAACCGCATAGCTCGCTAGAGCGGCAAACAGCAACCACGCCGCGTTAATTTCTTCGCCGCGCGAAAGCGCCAGCCAGCCCCAGGCGACAGCGCCAAGCACGGAGATTGCGCTCCATATGAGAATGGAGAGCAGACGGCTCTTCATAGTGAATCCTCCTTTTTATAAAATTTTCAGAATCTAAAATTTCTAAAAAATTAGTTTTAAAATATTGTAACTTAGGTGCACTTTCTTTACTACCTTTTCCGAATTATCTGTAGTAAACCATACATGAACAGTAGAAAATTTGTCATCATCTGTAGTTAGCTACAAGTTTTGTATGCATTTTTAATTGAGATATTTTTAAAATATAGAAAATTAGTTTACCAAACAAGGAAAATAATGTATCATTTATACTTGTATGATAGCATCTATATACCTACTTATACTGGGTCTTTATAACTAAAATAAACTAAAATAAAATAAAAACCTACTATGCGCTGTAGCGTACGAGGAGGAAGAGAGAGTGAGAAGTCTAAAAAGCAAGTTGCTGCTATTAAATTCCCTTTTGCTTGTTGTAAGTCTTGTGGTTGTATCGTTTGCGAGCTATTGGAAATCATCGGCTATGTTAAGCAAACAACTAGAAAATGCAGCAGAAATCCAAGCTGCCAATTTAGCCGGGAAACTGGATCGCTTCTTTGAAGAAAAAAAGGCAGTTCTTGTATCATTAGCAAAATTAACTTCTGAAAATAATCAAACCGATTTGGCATTCATTCAAAAAGCAAATAAAAAGTTCCCTGATTTTGAAACACTGTTTTTTACATACGATCTGAGTTCCAGACATGTCATTAATCATAAAGGGGATATAACAGACGTTTCCGACCGCGCCCATTTTAGGGAAGCCGGAAAAGGAGAAGGAAAGATTGTTGTGTCAGAGCCTGTTGTTTCAAAGAGAACAGGAAACAACATTGTCACCATCATTGTCCCAATTATGAAGGGGGGGAAGCAAATCGGATATTTCGGAGGCACAATTTCTATTAAGAAGGTACAGGAATATGTTGCTAATGAAAAGTTTGGAAAGACAGGATATGCATTTTTAGTTAGTGCTAAAGGTACAACGGTTTGGCATCCTGATAAAAATAAAATTTTTAAAGATAATATTTCAGCGTCCCCTATTCCTGAAATGCAGAAAGTTTTTGCGGATATCAAAAGCGGAAAGCACGGCATTGTGAGCTATATGTTTAATGGGCAGGAAAAGTTTGGAGCGTATGCGGCCACGAAGGATAGATGGGGAGTGGTTATTGGAGCCCCGACGAAAGAACTGTATGCGCCGGTAAGACAGCTTGCATTTATCCTGCTTCAACTAGGATTTCTTGCAATTCTAGTTGGTATCGTCATTACTTATTTTATTGCGCGCAATGTAGTGAGCCCCATTTCGCAGCTGAATGAGGCCGTAAGGATCGTTGCGACAGGTGATTTAACCCGTCACGTGAATATTAGCGGCCGGGATGAAATTGCGCGCCTAGCGGACGATTTCAATCGGACGGTAGCCAACTTAAAAGAGTTAACACAAGGCGTTTCTGCTACATCGCAACGCGTGCTTTCATTTACGGAAGAATTGGCCGCCAGCGTCACGCAAACAACAAAAGCGGCAAATATGATCGGGGCTTCGATTCAGACGGTAGCTGCAGGAGCGCAAACACAAGTGAACAGTTCGCAGGAGACAGCAAAAGCAATGGAGGAGATGGCGTCCGGTATTCAGCAAATTGCCAGTATGACATCCATGGTTGCTTCCTCTTCGCTTGAGGCTGCAAAAGAAGCGGAACAGGGGAATAGCATGATTGAGAAAGCTGTACAACAAATGAACAAAATTAGCGCAGGAACGGTAAGAGTCTCTTCTTCCGTTCAGCGTCTGGAAGGACGCTCTCAGGAAATTGGTCAGATTCTGGATACCATTTCAACTCTTGCCTCACAAATTAATCTGCTGGCGCTAAACGCAGCTATTGAAGCGGCACGTGCCGGGGAACATGGAAAAGGATTTGCCGTAGTCGCTGACGAAGTTAGAAAGCTGGCGGAGCAATCGGATGAGTCGGCAAGACAAATTGCGGTATTGATTGAAGAAATTCAACAGGATATTGCCCATGCTGTCGGCGAGATGGGAGCTAGCGAGAAAAATGTTCAGGAAGGAATTGCGCTGATTGAAGAAGTGAAAAACGGCTTTCAGCATATTTACCAATCGTCTCAGGGGATGGCGGGGTATATCGAGGAGATTTCTGCGGCATCAGAGCAAATGTCTGCAAGTTCAGAAGAAATAAATGCTTCCATTCAGGAAATGGCCAATATCGCGCAAAACTCTGCTTCTCATTCGAGTAGTGTTGCATCCGCTACCGAAGAGCAAATCGCTTCTATGGAGAAAATTTCTGACTCGCTTAAGTCGCTTGAGAGTGTGGTGCGGGATCTTCGAGGAGCGATACATAAATTTAAACTATAAATAAACGTAGCTGTTGATGATTTCCTTCACATGGTAAATGATAGGGAGCATCAACAGCTATCAAATAAATTTATTTTTATGTAAGAAAAGGATGTGCATCTTATGAAAAAACTGTACAGTATGATAGGAAAGGGATTGTTGGCTGCTACTTTGCTTGTTGGGGGCGGTTTTATTGCGCTTCCTCAGGCACAGGCATACAATGAGGAAAGTGTAATCATAGACGGGAAAAAAGTAAATAGCCAGCTGGTTAACGGCAATGTTTTTGTATCGGCGCAGGACGTTGCCAAAGCGCTTGGACGTAATGTTACGATTGATGAAAAAGACAAAACGGTTTCGATCGAATCCCGGCTTGATACGATTTTAAAAAGAGGGTATATTCGCGTAGGAACGACGGGAGATTATAAGCCTTTTACATATTTTAATCCTAAAACACAACAGTTTGAAGGATATGATATTGATGCCGCGAAAATGCTCGCTAAAGATTTAGGAGTTGAAGTACAGTTCGTAAAAACTTCTTGGCCGACGCTAATGGATGACTTGTTAGCGGATAAGTTCGACATCGCGGTTGGGGGCATCACCCGTAATGTTGAACGCCAAAAGAAAGCCCATTTATCTCAAGGCTATATTCAATTTGGAAAAGCGCCTTTGATTCGTAAGGAAGATAAGGAGAAGTTCAAGAGCATTGAGGATATTAACAAACCTGAAGTGAGAATCGGCGTTAATCCGGGGGGCACAAATGAAAAGTTTGTCAGAGCATACCTTCCGAAAGCAAATGTGACTGTTGTAGAAAATAATCTCGATATTCCTCATCTTGTTGCGGAAGGAAAATTTGATGTTATGATTACTGATAATATTGAAGCGATGCTGTATGCTAAACAAGATCCGCGTTTATACGCGGCGTTAAGTGATAAGCCGTTCACAATTGATGAGAAAGGTTTTATGATGCACCGCGGGGATACGGTTTTCAGCAATTGGATTGAGTTATGGATGGAAGAAATGGAGTTAAAAGGAGAATTTGAGAAACTAAAGAAAAAATGGATTGAGTAAATGGAAAGCCCGTTCACAAGAACGGGTTTTTACGATGTTAAAATCCGAGCCGCATTTTTAAATCTTTGACAAGAGAACGGCTAACAGGCAGTACGGTTTCATTCTTGTCCCCGACTTTTATCTGAACGGTGCCTTTAAACCAGGGAATAAATTCGACAATGCAGCTTAGGTTCACAAGATAGGTGCGATGAATGCGATAGAAGCGGTCTTCAGGCAGCTTTTTTTCTAGTTCCTGAAGGGAGAATGAGGTTATATAATCTTCATTTTTTGTAAAAATTCGGCAATTCCTGCCTTCCGCTGCCGCGTACACAATGTCATGAATATCGACAAACGCTACGCTTGTTGCTTTTTCTACGGGAATCCGAGAAAAAGAAGAGAACGATTTTGCCATGGGTTGAATCGTCTCAATAATTTGGCGAAGCGTATGTTCGATGGCAGGGAAAGAAGCAGGCTGGGCCTTTTTTTCCTGTATTCTTTTGCGTAGGCGGGTCATCGTTTTTTTCAGCCGTTCTTCATTAAACGGTTTCAAAATATAGTCCGCCGCTTCGGTCTCGAAGGCTTGCAGCGCATACGAGTCATAGGCAGTGGCGTATACGATATGTGGCCTGTGTTCTTCCCCCTCTATCATTTCCGGAATTTTAATGCCTTCGATATCATGAAGATAAATATCGAGAAATACAACATCAGGCTTCTGGCGCTGAATCAGTTCAATTGCTTCTTCACCGCTTGCCGCCTCCTCGATGACTTCAATGTCATCGTATTGTTCCAACAAATAACGTAGCTCGGAGCGGGCTGGCGCCTCATCATCCACAATGATTACCCGTATCATAAATTTAAGATACATTCCTTTCTTTCCAAGGGATTGTAATGGTACAAACAGTGCCGCCTCCAGGATTGGCTTCGATGGTCAGATCATAAGGATTGCCGTATAGAGATTGCAGGCGGCCGCGTACATTTTGCAGACCGATGCCGGAGAATGGTCGGGACTCGGTCGACGCGGCAAAGCCGACACCATCGTCGATAACCTGAATGACCAGCGCGTTGTTTTCTTTTCCGATGCGTATAAGGATGGTACCGCCTGCCTTTTTCGGCAGCAGGCCATGCTTAACGGCATTTTCCACAATCGGTTGTAAGATAAGACCCGGAATGCGTTGCTTCCAGGCTTCGGGTTGAATCTCGGTTACAATCTGGAGTTTGTCTCCGAAGCGGGCTTTTTCGATTTCCAAATAGGCTTCTACATGTTTTATCTCTTCTTCTACGGTAATTATCCGGTCGCCTTGGTGCAGATTGCGCCGGAAAAATTCCGCCAGGTTTACGATTAGACGGCGGGCAGTTTCCGGTTTTGTACGGATAAACGATGAGATTGTGTTTAAGGCATTGAATAGAAAATGCGGATTAATCTGGGCGTGCAAGGCGCGGATTTCCGCATCGGCCAGCAGCGCCGCCTGCTTTTCCAAATCGGCGATTTCAAGCTGAGTGGAGAATAATTGCGCAAGTCCGCGCGCCAATTCCCAGTCGACGACGGATACTTCGTGCTGTTTTTTAAAATATAGCTTGAGCGTGCCCACCACCGTGTCCTTTTTCCGAAGCGGAACAATAATCGCGGAATGGAGCGGACAATCGATGCTGCTGCAACCGATTTCTGTTTTGTTTTTGGCCCAAAGCAACTGCTGCGTATGGATCGCTTTCAGCGTTGCTTCGGTTTGCAAAGGGGTACCGCGCTGGTGATGCTTATCTCCGGCGCCGATATGAGCGAGAATTTTTTCTCTATCGGTAATGGCGACTGCCGCAGCTTCTGTCATATTGTAAATCACGCGAGCCGTTTTTTCGGCGGACGTTTCATTGAGTCCCTGGCGTAGAATCGGCAGCGTAATGTCAGCGATTTGCAACGCCCGCTGTGCCTGCATAGAGCCGATTTTTTCTTCTTCCGCTTTTGCAGTTTGAACAATCATAACGAACAGCGCGATACCTGAGGCATTGACTAGCATCATTGGTAATGCAATAATTTCGACAAGGTGGAGCGCATCCGCGAACGGACGGGCAATCCCAAGAATTAAGAGCATTTGAATCCCTTCCGCGATAAAGCCGACGACCCAGGCCATCTTCCAATGTATGGAGCGGTGATGATAACGCATGTACACCAGCCCTGCCAGCGCCCCTTCGACGGTGGTGGAGACGGCGCAGGCCAAATCGGTAAAACCTCCGAGAAAGTAGCGGTGTAAGCCTGCGAGAAAACCGGCAGCGGTACCGACGATCGGCCCGCCCAGGAGCCCGGCCATAACCGGGCCGATCACGCGTGAATTTGCCAGCGCCCCTTCGATGGGAATTGCGGCATACGTTCCGTAAATACCAATGAGTGTACATATTATAGTTGTAATTATTTTGTCACGTGGTCCGTCCGTGCGCCGAAGCACCCGGCGGAAGAAACGAAACCGGGAGAGAAAAAACGCGAGTACAATAAGCGTCGCGGTGCGCTCGGCCAAATCGATAAGCAGTGGATGGATGGACGACATGGAGAAGCCTCCTTGCGTATCGGTTGTTATTTCAAAGTATATCATCCGCAGAAGTTCCGTCAATTCTGGGAAAAAGAGGATGCGAGGAGATGAACAAATGAACAACCTGACGATGAGCACTGATCTATATCAGATTAATATGATGTATGCTTATCATAAGAAAAACTTGGATGGCCGGCGGGCGGTGTTTGACGTATTTTTCCGCAAGCCGCCGGGTGGAAATGGGTATGCGATTTTCGCCGGTTTGGAACAGGTGCTTGACTATATTGAAAATATTCGGTTTACGGAAGAAGATATCGCGTATTTGCGAAGCGTCTATTCGTATGAGGATACGTTTTTAGAGAAGTTGAGAAACTTTCGCTTTACCGGAAACATCGCCGCTATGAAAGAAGGAACTGTAGTGTTTCCAGGAGAGCCGCTCTTACGGGTCGAGGCCCCGATTGGCGAAGCACAGTTAATCGAAACGACAATGTTAACAATTATTAACCATCAGACGCTTATCGCTACCAAAGCTGCCCGCATTGTTGAAGCGGCAAAAGGCGACACCGTACTGGAATTTGGCCTGCGTCGGGCGCAGGGTGCGGAGGCAGGGTATTATGGGGCGCGAGCTGCCTATATCGGCGGAGTGCACGCAACATCGAACATAATTGCTGGCCGGGATTTCGGCATCCCGGTACGCGGCACGCACGCGCACAGCTTTGTGCAGTTGTTTGAACACGAATTGGACGCGTTTACGGCTTACAGTGAAGCGTTTCCAGATGAGACAGTACTGTTGGTGGACACGTATGACACGCTGGAAATGGGGATTCCGCATGCTATCAAGATCGGCCTAGCTATGAGAGAAAAGGGCAAAAAATTGTTGGGGATTCGCCTAGATTCCGGAGATTTAGCTTATCTTTCAAAAGAGGCCCGCCGCATGCTGGATGAAGCGGGGCTTACAGATGTGGCGATCGTCGCCTCAAGTGATTTGGATGAACGGTTGATTCAAGACTTAAAAAGTCAGGAGGCCAAAATCAATATTTGGGGTGTAGGCACTAATCTTATTACTTCGTATGATTGTCCGGCGCTCGGTGGCGTCTATAAGCTGGCCGCGGTGGAAAAAAACGGAGAGTGGGAACCGAGACTGAAGATTTCCGAGAATCCCACGAAGATTACGAATCCGGGTTATAAAAAGGTAATTCGTTTTTATGATCGGGCGACGGACAAGCCGCTGGCTGACTTAATCGCGCTTGCGAAAGAAGAGATTCCGCAGGATGAAATTACAATTTTCCATCCTTTGTTCCCGCACAAACGAAAAACACTGCGCAATTATCGAACGGAGTCACTGTTATATCCGGTCATTGAGAGAGGGCGAAGGCTATATGATCCGCCCGCACTGGAAGAAATTCGTGCCTATGTTCGTAAGCAGCTAGCCCGGTTTTCGCCGGAAATCAGGCGGCTTGTCAATCCGCATGAATACCATGTAGATTTGAGCCAGAGACTGTGGGATTTAAAGCAAACGTTAATTCATCAGGAACGCGGATAAAATGTTGAAACTTTTTCCAACTTTTTTTCGTATGTAAAGGTGTAAGAACAATTTCGAGGAGGAATTGGAATGAAGAAGCGTAATATAGCAGTGACCGGGTTATTAAGTCTGACGATGCTTACAGGCGTGCCTGCCGTAAATGTGTTAGCAGCTGAACCGGTAACCACAATGCAAGCACAGACGGAGCAAATGACACGCGGTGAGTTCTTTGTAATGCTTGCGCGGGCGATTGATTTGCCGGAAGCAGAGGCGCAGTATTCATACAAGGATGTAGAGCGTGACAGCGAACTTGCTCGTATTGTAAGCAAGCTTCAGGCGAACGGTGTTTTGAGCGGATATGATGATGGTATGGTTTATCCGAAACAAGTATTAAAAGAGGGAGAGGCAATCGCGATGCTCAGTCGTGCGCTCGGCATTCCGGAGCAGGAGGTGCCAGGCGTAAAGTCGCCGCTGCCTTCTTCACACTGGGCGCATAACACGGCATCATGGCTCGCGGCGGTCAACTTTGATTATAAGTGGGACAATCTGGAACGCCCGTTGACGAAGCAGGTAGCAGAAGCGCTAATTCAGCAAATGCTTTCCACTTCAGACAGCACAAAGAAGTTGCTGGAAGAAAGTCAGAAAGCGCAGCGTGATGTTCGTTCATTCCGCATGGAAGGAACAGTGGCGTTTAGTATGGAAGGAAATGAGAAGACGCTTGCTTCCTTGCCTGAAGAAACACGTAAAGAGATGCTGCAAGGCGTATCGATGAATATAAAAAGCACGTTTGAAGTGCCGGATAAAATGTACATCCAAACGAGCATGAAAGCACCGGCAGCGCTTGAAAAGGAAGGCATGGACCACATGGCGTTCGAACAGTATATTCTCGGTAAGGATATGTATATGAAAATGCCGGATAATCTGTCCGGAGGCATGGAACATTCGTCCGGTTGGGTCAAGATGAAAAACGGCTTCCCCATAGATATGAAAGCAATGGTGGAGCAGATGTCTGGTATTCCGCCGCAACTGGAAAAGAAATTATTTTACCGCGATCTGGGAGAGGGAAAGATCGCGTTCCAGGGACGCATCGACAAATTGTCAGATTTGACTTCCATGATGAACGGAATGCAGGGAATGACCGATACGCTTAAGGAAGCGGAAGGCGTGATCGGATCGATTTACATGCAGGGCGTAATGGAACTCGATCCTGCGACCAAACTGGTCAAGCGTATACAAACCCAAACAGCTGTCACATACAAAGATAACATTGAAGATATGCCGTTCAAGCGAATGATCATGACGCAGGATATGAAATACAGTGATTATAACGATAATCTAAAAGTTCAACTTCCAGAAGAGGCTAAAAAGGCGAAAGAATTGCCAGCCGCTTTAGAAGGGATTTCGGCTTCCCAAGCAGATAAAAAATAAGAATGAGAAACGCTCTCTTCCAAGAGGGCGTTTTTAACATGATACGCGAGAAGTCCCCTTCCTCCACGCCCCTGGCGTAGGTAGAGGATGAATCGCGCTTCTTTTTCCTTTAAGCAAAAGAAGGATTTCAACACAAATGCTCGCCTGTTCTGCTGAGGAGGATCGTTCAGAAACTCCCACTTCAATCGACAGGAAGTGGGGGGAGTTCATATTGTATAAGAGTATATGTTGCTTTATAGTGATAAAGTAACGTATGCTTTTTCTTATTTTATGCCTTGCGTGACAGAATGAGGATAGATATGGTATAGTAAATGCCGGATTTATACAAACACTATTCTTAAATTTAGATACTTTTATTATGGATAAAAAGTATGGAGTGGTTGCATGCTCTACCCATTATTATTGCCGGATCTGCATGTGGAATCCGTGTATGACATTGATTTGAATGAATTAAAAAAACGCGGCATCAAGGGAATTATTACAGATTTGGACAATACGCTGATTGAGTGGAATCGTCCTGATGCAACCCCCGAACTTGTGAAATGGATGAAAGAGCTAAAAGAGCAGGGATTTTCAGTTGTCATCGTATCGAACAACAAAAAAACCCGGGTATCTAAAGTAGCAGAGCCGCTCGGGGTTCCGTTTATTCATCAGGCGAAGAAGCCAACATCCGCCGCCTTCCGCAGGGCGACACGTGAGATGGGATTGTCCGTAAATGAGACTGTGGTCATCGGCGATCAGCTGTTTACTGATGTGTTGGGCGGAAAGCGGATGGGTTTTTACACGATTCTTGTCGTGCCGGTCGCACAGACCGACGGTTTTATGACTCGCTTTAATCGGAAGCTGGAAAAGATCGCCCTCAATTGGATGCGGAAACGTGGCAAAATTCCTTGGGAGGATTCAAATGGATAAGCAAGAGAAGATATATTGCGCTGGTTGTGGTGTAGCCATTCAGACGGAAGATAAAAACAAAGTGGGGTATACCCCGCCACAGGCGCTGGAAAAAGAGACAGTAATCTGCCAGCGCTGCTTCCGGATTAAGCATTATAACGAAGCGTCCACCGTCACGCTGGGCGACGATGATTTCGTGCGTATTCTTAACAGCATTGGCGACACGGAATCGCTTGTGGTACAGGTAGTGGATATTTTTGATTTTAATGGCAGCTGGCTTAGGGGCCTGCCGCGTTTTGTGGGAGGCAATCCGATTCTTCTAGTTGGTAACAAGATTGACCTTCTTCCCAAAAATGTGAATCGCAACCGCCTTGTGAATTGGATGCGCAAATCGGCTGCTGATCTCGGTCTGAAACCGGTAGATGTCGTGCTAGTGAGCGCGCGCAAAGGTGAAGGAATTGACCGTCTAGTTGCGGCGATGAATGAACATCGTCAAGGGCGTGATATTTATGTTGTCGGTGTGACTAACGTTGGCAAATCTTCATTGATTAACTACCTGCTTAAGCAATTCGGCGAGTCGGAAATGGACATCACAACCTCCCAATTTCCGGGCACGACGCTCGATGTAATTGAAATCCCGCTTGACGAGCAATCGTCTTTGTACGATACGCCGGGAATTGTAAATCGGGAGCAGCTGGTACATAAAGTGGCGCCGCAAGAATTGAAACTGGTGATGCCGGACAAGCCAATTAAGCCGAAAGTGTACCAGCTAAACGCGGAGCAGTCGTTATTTATTGGCGGGCTCGCCCGTATCGATTTTGTCAAAGGTGAGCATCAACCGTTTGTGGTTTATGTATCTAACCATCTGAACATTCACCGAACAAAACTGTCCAACGCCGATGAATTGTATGAAAAGCATAAAGGCGAATTGCTGTCGCCGCCGGGCAAAGAAGCGGCCGGAGAAATGGTGTGGGAAAAATTCATGTTTAAAGTTCCGCCTGGTAAGTATGATGTCGTTGTTTCAGGTTTAGGATGGGTGGCTTTGCACGGTAAAGGTGCGAACGTTGTGGTGCATGTGCCGAAAGGCGTCGCGGCCAGCCTGCGTCCGTCTTTAATATAAGCGCTTTGATTACCCCTGTTCTTCAGGGGGTTTTTTGTACGTGAACCGTGAGATAAGATGAGAAATAGGAAAAGATAGTTAAGGAGAGAAGCAAACATATGGATAGCCAAACGATATTAACAGGGCTGTTCGGTCATCCGGTGGGGCATTCGTTGTCGCCGCTTATGCATAATCGCGCGTTTGAAGCGTGTGGCTTAAATTACCGGTACGCCGCGTTCGACATTGATCCAAGTCGGGTGCAGGAGGCCGTTCAGGCCGTTCGAGCGCTTGGCATGCGCGGTGTGAATGTAACCATTCCGTATAAGGTAACTGTCATGGATTACTTGGATGAAGTAGACGAAGAAGCGAAGATAATCGGTGCGGTCAATACGATTGTCAATGAAGGAGGCAAACTTGTCGGTTATAATACGGATGGACGGGGCTATGTCCGATCGCTTACAGAAGAGACGGGCATTGATTTAGCATCGCAATCTGCCGTGCTGCTGGGAGCAGGAGGAGCAGCGCGTGGCGTAGCCATAGCTCTGCTGAAGGCCGGGCTTCCCTCACTTGTAATTGCGAACCGTACGGTGGAGAAAGCTGAACAGCTCGCCGCTCATATGAAGCAGGCTGTGCCACAGGCGACCGTTTGTGCCCTGCCGCTGAATAAGGTTGCAGAGGCGCTTGCAACTAGCACGTTGCTCATCCAAACAACGTCAATCGGCATGCATCCAAAAACGGAAGCGAGCCCTCTCCCGGCGGAAACGCTGCACGGCGGGCTTACGGTTAGCGATTTGATTTATAATCCAATGGAAACGCGCTTGTTGCGTGATGCGAAAGCGAAGGGTGCGCGCGTTCATTGCGGGGTAGGGATGTTCATCTACCAGGGCGCTTTAAGCTTTGAATATTGGACGGGACGGCCGGCTCCCGTAAACGTGATGCGCGAAGTGGTTATGGATGCGTTGCGTGGACAGTAGGAGAAAAGGAGGAACGTTATGTTAACAGGAAAGCAAAAACGGTATTTGCGTTCGTTGGCTCATCATTTAGACCCGATTTTTCAGGTAGGGAAGGGCGGTGTCAATGAAAACTTAATCAAGCAGGTCGAAGATACGCTGGAAGTGCGCGAATTGCTGAAGATTTCCGTGCTGAACAATTGCGGTGAGGACAAGCATGAGGTGGCTGAGGAGATTGCTGCCGGTAGCGGCGCGGAAATTGTGCAGATTATCGGAAATACAATTGTATTATATAAAGAGTCAAAGGAACGAAAAACCATTGAACTTCCGAAATAAGCGGAAGAAAGTTGCCATTTACGGCGGAACCTTCGACCCGATTCATGCTGTTCATCTAATTGTAGCGGAACAGGCACGGGATGCGCTCGGATTGGATGAAGTATGGTTTATGCCAGCCCGCCTTCCGCCGCATAAGTTAGGGAACCCGATTACCGAAGACAAACACCGTGTAGCGATGGTCGAACTCGCCATTGCGGACAATCCGTACTTTTCACTAAGCACGGTGGAACTGGAGATGGAATGTTCACAGCCTTCATATACTTATCATACAGTACGTCTGCTGAAAGAACGACACCCGGACACAGAATTTTACTTTATCATTGGTGGAGATATGGCTAAACATTTGCCAAAATGGTACAAAATAGAAGAGCTCATTACGATGGTGAAATTTGTGGTGCTTGCTAGACCCGGCTATATAATGGACAACAAATATATGCAAGATGTTATTCAGGTGAGAATGCCGCAGCTGGATGTTTCATCAACTATGATCCGCCAAAAAGCGGCGGATGGAAAGTCAATCCGGTATCTTGTGCCGGAGGCGGTAAGATTGTATATAGAGGAGAAACGATTATATGAAGCGTGAACAATTGCTGGAAGCTGTGCGGGGACAAATGACAAAACATCGCTATGAACATACGCTGGGTGTCATGGAAACTGCGGTGCGTCTCGCTGAGAAGTATGGCGCGGATAAGACAAAGGCGGAGACGGCTGCTATTCTTCATGATTATTGCAAGTTTTGGTCAGAAGAAAACATGCGGAAAATTATCGAGACAACGCCGCATATTCCGAAAGATTTGCTGGAACATGATAAGGAATTATGGCACGCGCATGTCGGAGCGGAAGCGGTGCGTCGTGACCTTGGTATCGAAGATGAAGAAATACTAAACGCAATCCGTTATCATACTTCCGGCCGCGAGAATATGACGTTGCTCGAAAAAGTCGTTTGTCTGGCCGATTATATAGAACCGGGTCGTCAATTCCCCGGCGTGGAGGAATTGCGCCAAGTGGCGGAAGAGGACTTGGATCGGGCGCTTGCCAAAGCTTTGGGCGGCACCATCGCATTCCTCGTAAACCGTGAAAAAAGAATATATCCTCTCACCGTTCTGGCCCGCAACTCCTTAATAAAGTCGAAAAAGAACAATAAACAGGAGGAATAAAAGCGACTATGACAGAATTGGAAATCGCTCAATTAGCCGCCAAAGCCGCGGAGGACAAAAAGGCACACAATGTGGTTATTCTTGATTTGAAGGGACTGTCCATTATTGCTGATTATTTTGTTGTTTGTCACGGCAACTCAGAGACACAGGTGCAGGCGATTGTTGATCATATAAAAGATAGTGCCGAAAAAGCTGGAATTGTCGTGCGCGGCCGTGAAGGCTACGATGACGCGCGCTGGGTGCTTGTAGACTTAGGCGATGTTGTTGTCCATGTGTTCCATCGTGATGAGCGCGAATTTTATAATATTGAACGCTTATGGAAGGATGCTCCCGTTGTCGCTGTCCAGTAGTTATCGGCGATTGGCTGACGTATATGATCATTTGATGGCCGATGCGCCATACGATCAATGGATGGGGTTTGCGGCGGAAGCGTGGCGCCTGACGCGGACGAGACCGCGCCGCGTCGCGGAGCTTGGTTGTGGCACAGGCTCTTTGACCCGTTACCTGCTGGAGCGAGAGCTGGAAGTGTGGGGTGTCGATCTGTCAGCCGACATGCTTGCGGTAGCACGGGAGAAGGTGCAGCGTAGCCATCCGCGCGCTGCCGTTCACTGGCTTAGGCAGGATATCCGTGAACTTGCGCTGCCTGAGCTGGTGGACAGCGTGATTAGCTTTTGCGATACACTGAATTACATTCCGGATGCTGAAGGGATAAAACAGGTATTCGCAAGGGTTTTCGCTACGCTTACGCCCGGCGGCACATTTTTATTCGACGTGCATACTCCGTATAAAATCGCCGAAGTATTTGGGAATGAATCGTTCTCTTATCAGGACGAACATGTGGCGTATATTTGGCAGAGCATTTACTATGAAGATGAAGAAGCGGTGGAACACGATTTAACTTTGTTTGTACGGGAAAAAGACGATTTGTACCGCCGGTTTCATGAACGGCATCGCCAGAAGGCGTATTCGCTTGAAGCTTTGCGGCAGTGGCTTGCGGATACCGGATTTGATGTTCTGTCCATTACCGCGGATTTTACATCGCAGCCGGTAGCAACAGACAGCGAACGCGCATTTTTTATTGCCCGTAAGCCTCATTAGATAAAAAGTTGACACCTGATAGGAAGATTGCATATAATTTTAGACAAATTGTAAATGATGGCATGGATAAGGAGTAGTAGTTGCCTAAGGAGCGTACCAGAGAGTTAACGGTTGGTGCGAGTTAACCGCTTCCGGCAATGAACTCGCCTTGGAGCCGATAGCGGGATATAAAGGTACCGTTATCCGTCTCATCCACGTTACGGATGCTAAAGTGAGCGCAAGGCTTGCACATAGCTCTGCGTTAACTAGGGTGGTACCGCGGGAGTAAGCCTCTCGTCCCTGGATTATAGGGACGGGAGGCTTTTTATCATATCAGCCGAGAAGCCCCCTACTTCTAAGCGTGAAGATGCTTTTGTTACCAGTGAAAGTGGGGGATGAATCGGCTTCGGACGAGGGCAGGCTTTTACCTTCTCACAAGTCCGACTGTTCTTTCCTCCCTCAATTTTGTAAAATATAAGCAACCAAGCCGAATGGTACGGACGTACAATCAGCATTGTGTGCAAAACATTCCCATCGAGTCAGTTGTGTTCCTGTTGCGGGTATCAGGATAAGGATGTAAAAGGCTTAAGCCTGCGTGAATGGGAGTGTTCAAGTGGATAAGAAAGTATATGTTATCTTAAAATCATAACGTACCAAAATACTTTCTTTCCGAATTGTAGGCAGAAAAAACTTGCGGGCAATGCCTGCGAGTTTGTCTTAATGAAGATCAGGAGGTCATTCGTTGATGAGGACGTACAATCCGCATGAAATCGAAAAAAAATGGCAGCAATACTGGAATGAAACAAACGCGCATCGCACGAACGAAGACGATGCCAAAGAAAAATTCTATTGTCTTGAACAGTTTCCATATCCGTCCGGGCGTCTTCATATGGGCCATATGCGCGTGTATTCCATTGGCGATGTGGTCGCACGCTATAAAAGAATGAGCGGCTACCGAGTTCTTCATCCGATGGGCTGGGATGCTTTTGGCATGCCGGCGGAGAATGCCGCGATTAAGCTGGGGGCCCAGCCGGCAAAATGGACATACGAAAATATCGATTTTATGAGAAACCAACAGAAACAGCTTGGGGTAAGCTATGACTGGGAGCGAGAAGTAACAACCTGCTCGCCGGAATACTATAAAATGACGCAGCAACTCTTTCTTTTGTTCTATGAAAGAGGTTTGGCTTACCGGAAAAAAGGATTGGTAAACTGGTGCCCGCACGATCAAACCGTGCTCGCTAACGAACAGGTGGAAGACGGTTGCTGCTGGCGCTGTGGCACGGAAGTCACAAAAATCGATCTTGAACAATGGTATTTCAAAATTACTGATTACGCCGATCGTTTGCTTGAAGATTTGGATCAGCTTGACGGCTGGCCCGAAAAGGTCAAAACGATGCAACGCAACTGGATTGGCCGAAGCACGGGGGCGGAAGTTACATTTGAAGTGCCGGAGTTGAACGAGAAGCTGACCGTATTCACAACGCGTCCGGATACGCTGTACGGCGTAACCTTCATGGTATTGGCGCCAGAGCATCCGATTGTACGCAAGCTTGTCAAAGGAAAAGAAAACGAAGCAGAAGTGCTAGCGTTCATTGAAAAAATTAAGAAAGAATCGGACATTACTCGTACATCGACCGATGCACCGAAAGAAGGAATGTTTACCGGGGCGTATGCTCGCCATCCGCTGACCGGTGAGGACATTCCGATCTGGATTGCGAACTATGTGTTGCTCGACTATGGCACAGGGGCTGTGATGGCAGTTCCGGCGCATGATACGCGCGACTTCGCGTTTGCCAAACAATACAACTTGCCGATTAGGCGTGTAATTGCACCAGAAGGCGAGGAAGTTGACACGAATGAGGAAATGGCAGAAGCGTACACGGAAGACGGCGTACTTGTGCAATCAGATTCATTTGACGGAATGCCGAACCGCAAGGCGCTTGCTGTCATCAGTGAGCATTTGAAGGAGAAGGGGGTAGGTGGCCCGGCGGTATCGTATCGCCTGCGCGACTGGCTCGTCTCTCGCCAGCGCTACTGGGGTGCGCCGATCCCGATTATCTACTGTGACGATTGCGGCATCGTTCCGGTACCGAAAGAAGATTTGCCCGTCATGCTGCCGGATCATGTCGTCATTGACGGAATGAGTAATCCTTTAGCTAAATCCGAAGAGTTCGTGCATACGACCTGCCCATCCTGCGGTGGGCCAGCGCGTAGGGAAACGGACACGATGGATACGTTTATCGATTCGTCATGGTACTATCTGCGCTATACAGACCCGAAAAACGACGACATTCCTTTCAATTCGAAAAAGGTGAATAAGTGGCTTCCTGTAGATGAGTACATTGGCGGTATTGAACACGCGATTTTGCACTTGCTCTACTCCCGCTTTTTCACCAAAGTATTGTATGATGCTGGCATGGTTAACTTTACCGAGCCGTTCAAGAGCTTACTTACACAGGGCATGGTGCTGAAAGACGGAGCAAAAATGTCCAAATCAAAAGGAAATGTTGTCAGTCCGGATGAAATCATTGCCAAGTACGGAGCGGATACTGGACGCTTGTTCATTTTATTCGCGGCGCCGCCGGATCGTGATCTTGAGTGGAGCGACAGCGGGGTAGAAGGAAGCTATCGCTTCTTAAATCGCGTATGGCGTATGGTGGATAGCCATGCAGAGCTTGTGGCAAGACACCCGCAGGTGAACTTGTCCGACAGCGCGGCCAAAGATTTGAACCGCACGTTACACGCGACCATTAAGAAAGTAAGTGAAGACATCGGTGAGCGTCGTCAGTTCAACACAGCAATCAGTGCCATCATGGAACTTGTAAACAAAATTTATGCGTATCCGGAAACTGCGGATCGTGGCATGCTAGCTCACGCCATTGAAACAACGGTTGTGCTGCTCGCGCCGTTCGCGCCGCACATTACGGAAGAAATGTGGCGTATGATCGGTCATGAAGATAGCGTGCACCAGCAGTCCTGGCCGAAGTATGACGCCGCCGCGCTCGTGCTTGATGAAGTGGAAATTGTCGTCCAAATCAACGGCAAAGTACGCGATAAAATGGTTATTCCAGCCAATTTGACGAAGCAGGAGATGGAGACTCTTGCTACCGAAAATGAAAAAATCAAAGAGCTGGTTGAAGGCAAGACGGTGCGTAAAGTTATCGCCGTTCCGGGCAAACTGGTAAATATCGTTGTAGGCTAGACGATACTATAGCAGCCCGGGGGTTAAAGGGCGAGAAGCTGGATTCTATTCCTGTTGAAGCTTTGAAAGATGTTCAATTAGTAGTAAATGAGAAAGCTGCTGCGGGTTTTAGCCTTAAAATTTCTGACAAATTAAAAGCAGGCGCTCAGGTCGTTAAGTAATCTTCCGAGTGCGCAAAAAACTCCTTCCTTGTTCAATGGAAGGAGTTTTTTTGGTTGGTGAACATTTCCTGAACTTCCCGTACATCTATGTTGAACTTATTGTGCGTTGCTTCAATTAAATGTTTAAACACATCCTGTGTTTCTTCATCAAGCACGTGCAAGCCGATGCCGGTTACTCCACCTGGCACGCAAACTTTGGCCTGAAGTGTCGGCAGCGAAAAACGTCCGTCTTCAAGCAGGCGGCCAAGCCCGATAATCATCTCGGTCATTAATCTTGTAGCCTGCTCCTCCGTAATGGATGCATGATCGACCGCGCTGTCAATAAAGCGTTGCATTAGAAAGCTAAAAAAAGCTGGGCCGCAGCTTACAATATCCGAGGAAATTCGTGTTTGCGATTCTTCAATCTCTATAGGCGTACTGATGGCAGAAAGAAGTGTGAGCAGCAAGGTACGATCAGTCTGGGTTAAACGGGCACCGAACGTAATGAGTGAAGCACCGCTGAGCGCTGTATTCGTAATACTGGGAATGACACGGGCCACTTTGCAAGGAATATATGCTTCTAATTGTTGCACACCGACGGAACTTGTGATAGATAGAACAAGTTTATCGGGCGTCAAATGTTCGCCAATTTCGTCGAGTACCGTCCGATATTCCAGGGGCTTGGTGCACAGAAATAGAATGTCTGCTTTTTGGGCCACATTTATGTTAGTGCTAGCCTTGATGTCCGGGTGTTTTGCCGTGAGCGCATGTAGTTTTTCCGGTGTCCGATTGGCAACAGAGATTTGGGCGGGCAGAACAGCACCAGATTCGATAAAGGCTTCAATGAGGATTGTTCCCATACTTCCCGTTCCGATAAAGCCGATATGCATCTAAATCCCCCCGGCGATTATAATTATTTAATAAGTATGAGGGGAAAGAAAGATTTAGTACACATATTTTTCTAATTATGCTAAGATAGAGATGTGGTAATTATTTACAAATATTTTGTACCATTTCTTCCGTCACAAGTTTGCGCGGCGGAAGATGGTAACGTTGCGCAAGTTGATTAATTTGTTGTGTGATGTTATTAATCTCTTCCACGCTGATTTTTTCTCCGTTCTTGCATTGCTCTACCGCTTTTTCAATCCACATTTCCCGCACCGCATCCAGTTTGCGGTAGAGCGTAATATACTCAGCTTGCCTTGCGGAGTGGGCTGAAATTGCGTGATGAACACCCATTGTTTGCAATCCTCCTTTTTTAAGTGGCGATTTTCTGAATGTTTATATAAAAAGTATAGGCAAAAAGTTAGAAAACTACAAGTAAGGGAGAGAGATGCGGTGAAAAGCTGGTTTGTAGAAAAGAAAAAATGGATCAGTATTAGTATATGTCTTTTTATTTTGGGCAGTAGTATTTATTTTTATAATTACACTCAGGAGGAAACAGAAGCAAAAACGCTTCCGTTTTCTGAGCAACAAGCGGTTACGGGCTCCTCCGTTTTCACTGCCGGGGAGAACGATCAAACGGGAGATCCCATAGAAAAAGAGGAAAGCGCGCGCTCTCCTGCGCCATCCGTTCAGGCGACTGTCGTCGTTGATGTGAAGGGCGCGGTAGCGAAGCCAGGGGTATATACGTTACCGGCTGAGGCACGTGTGTATCAGGCCATCGGGATGGCGGGCGGATTGCTTCCGGAAGCGGATGCAAAGCAAGTCAACGGAGCGCAGCGGCTTGTTGACGGCATGCTCTTATATATTCCGATAAAAGGAGAAGAGGCTCTAATCGGTACAACGGGTCTGGCATCAGCAGGAACAGCTTCTGCGCCGGGCGCACCCGGGCAGGAGGAGAAAATTAATATTAATACAGCTACATTAGAGCAACTACAAACCATTCCTGGTATTGGGCCTGGAAAAGCAGCAGCTATTATTCAATACAGGGAAGAAAATGGCCTGTTCAGAACGGTAGAGGATTTAACAAAGGTAGCAGGAATTGGTCCGAAAACATTGGAGAAAATGCGCGCCAAAATTTCTGTACAATAAAAATCTTCAAATTAAGTTGACAGGTAGGAATAGTAAGGCTATAATAAAACCAGAATCAGCTCAAGCGAGAAAATTTTATATAAGACATCTCTTATCAAGAGCGGCGGAGGGACTGGCCCGATGAAGCCCGGCAACCGGCACGTATGTGCAAGGTGCTAATTCCAGCAAAGCAGCATGCTTTGGAAGATGAGAGCGATGATACATACCTGCGTAGAATCCTCTTCTTCCAAAGAAGAGGATTTTTCTTTTGGTTGGCATCGCCGAAAACAAAGAATGATGACAGGGAGGAAAAAGAGAATGGCAGAAGAACGCAAATTCAATTTCGAGACGGTATGCTTGCACGGAGGACAGGAAGTGGACCCGACGACGCTTTCGCGCGCGGTGCCAATTTATCAAACAACTTCTTATGTATTTAAAGACACGGAGCATGCAGCCAATTTGTTCGCATTGAAAGAATTCGGTAACATTTATACGCGCATTATGAACCCGACGCAGGATACGTTTGAGAAGCGGATTGCGGAACTTGAAGGCGGTGTGGGTGCGCTTGCGGTCGCTTCCGGTCAGGCGGCAATTACGTTCTCTATTTTAAACATCGCGCATGCGGGGGATGAAATTATCGCTTCCAGCAATCTATATGGCGGAACATACAACCTGTTCGCGCATACGTTTCCGAAGTTCGGCATAACGGTGAAATTCTTTGATCCGGAAGATAAGGATGCTATTCGTGCCGCGATCACGCACAAGACAAAAGCGCTTTATGCGGAAACGATCGGAAATCCACGCGCAGATATAGTTGATTTGGAAACATTAGCGGGCATCGCGCATGAGAACGGAATTCCATTTATTGTAGATAACACGTTTGCCACTCCGTATCTTTGCCGTCCGATTGAATTTGGCGCTGACATTGTTGTTCATTCTGCTACAAAGTTTATCGGTGGTCATGGTACCTCAATTGGAGGCGTGATTGTCGACTCCGGTAACTTTGACTGGAACAATGGCAAGTTCCCAGGGTTAACTGAGCCAGATCCGAGCTATCACGGCGTAGTATACACGGAAGCAGTCGGCAATCTTGCCTACATTATCAAAGCGCGCGTACAATTGCTGCGCGACTTTGGGGCAGCGATATCTCCGTTCAACTCTTGGTTATTCTTGCAAGGGTTGGAGACGCTTCATTTACGCATGGAGCGTCATGTGGAAAATACAAAAAAAGTAGCGGAATATTTGCAAGAAAACGAACTTGTTTCCTGGGTGAATTATGCAGGGCTTGAGAGCAGTCCTTATTATGAGCGCGCAAAGAAGTATTTGCCAAAAGGACCGGGTTCCATTTTCACGTTCGGCATTAAAGGTGGGCTGGAAGAAGGCAAACGCTTTATTAACAGCCTGAAGCTTCTTTCCCACTTGGCGAATGTTGGCGATGCCAAAACGCTTGTTATCCACCCTGCAAGTACGACGCATCAGCAGCTAACGGAAGAACAACAGCGCAGTGCGGGTGTTACGCCGGATATGATTCGTCTCTCTATCGGTATTGAAGCGGTAGATGATATTATTGCCGACATTGAGCAGGCGCTTAAAGCCAGCCAACTGGTGAATGCATAATCGTAGTTTGACGGAAGCAGAATAGTAATAAGTTTTAGAAGGGGTGAGGAAGAAGACTTTCTCTCCCTTTTTTCTTTCCGGTATTCTTTTTCGCAGGTTAGAATAGTAAAGAGAAAGAAACAGAAGAGAGGGAAAGATATGAGCCCACGGAAGACATGGGATGAATATTTTATGGATTTAGCGTATATGGCCGCGACCCGGGCCACATGTCCGCGCCGTCACGTTGGGGCGGTACTAACCAAAAATAAAAAAGTGCTGGGAACGGCCTACAACGGAAGCCCAAGCGGCGTTGAGTCTTGTCTTGATGTTGGATGTATGTTGCATACCTACTATGAGGTAGACGAACAAGGGAACAGCGTTGAGAAGCAAAAATGCATTCGCACCATTCATGCAGAGCAGAATTTGCTTTTGTTTACCGACCAGGAGGAACGGCAGGGAGCCACCATCTATGTCACGGATCAGCCGTGCTGGATGTGCGCTAATTTAATCGCCAACAGCGGCATCATCGAGGTGGTCTATCATCGGATATATTTGAAAGACTATGAGAAGGTAGCACATCTTTTTGAACAGAAGCAAATTATGTTTCGTCAGTTGCTTGAGTATACGCCTCCGGCCGGGGTTCAGATAGAAATTGTAGATTAGAATATTTTTTTATAAAAAGTGTAAAAATGTGGTATGGATGATAACTAAGGGGGTAAAGATGTAGCAAGAGGATATTTTTTTGAACTATAAACGAGGTGATTTTAATGCAACCGAATGTCGCAACGATCCGTGGCGTATGTGATAATTTCCAAGCTCCTCAGGAAAGAACAGATGATGTGTATCGCATCGTGGAAGAAGCGAAATCCCGTTCCGAAATAACGGTAGAAGAAAAGAAAACGATGCAGGGCACATTGTTGCTCGGCTTTTATACGGAACACGGCGTCTTTCGTTTGGTTGTACAAGCAGGTCTGCCGATTAAAGGCCGTCTTTATATCAATGGTATTACGGAAGAGGAAATGATGAGCAATCCTCTTATTCGTCTGTTTTATGGTTCTATTTACCTGATGGGAGCGAGCGGCATGCTTCGTCTGTATGAGGAAGGAGTAAGCAGAGATATTCACTTCCGCGAGGGACGTATCTATGAAAGCAACGGATTGGGCGAGGAGAAAGAGTTGTCGAACATACTGGTGGATCAGTATATCGATCGGCAAATTTTAGAAGGTCGCATTAATTACCTGCTGGAGAAGTTGAATGATTGTATGATACATAACAAAGAACCTCACGTGCATATCATCAAGCAAGAGTTGTGTCTGCTCACTGATCAATGGAATGAGCTACAGAATTATTAGAAGGAAAGAGGAAAAAAACTTCTTCCTTTTTTTTACATTTATCTTGATTTTTATGATACAATAGAAAGAAAAAACGTATAGGGGAGAAAGGGGAAAGTAAAATGGAGATCGTACTTCCCAGGCTAAATCGACTCGTTCCTTCGCTGGAGTCGACTTTTCGCAAGCTGGTGGAAGAACAGGGAGAGCTCAGTGAAGCCATCCTTTGCTGGATGGATGAACAGGGAACACCACGGGCGCGAGAAGCGTTGCAAAACGTAGCCGGTGAATTGCTCGATGTCGCTCAAACTTGTATTTCTATGACATTTGTTCTGGAAGATTTAGCGCCTGAGGTGCGCTTGGAAGATATGATTGATGACCATCTGGCCAAACTGTTGCGCAAAGGGTATTTGGAAAGCGTAGCTGGTGATGTATATATTAAAGTGAATGAAGAAGGATTTCGGGCAATGAGTTTGCCGCGTCTTACCATTCCTGGTGTTACGCTTGACAGTACAGTATTAAATATTTCTGTCGCTATCGGGCGGTTTGCCCAATGGATCGGTAAGTTTCGCGGTGCTAGCGGAGAGAAGCGGGTTCATACAGATGAACAAATTTTAAAAGGGTGCGGTTTAAATCTTCTGCATATTGCCCAGTGTTGCTTTACAATGTTATACATATTGGAAGAGACTTTTTTGATGGATATTGATGCGCTGATGCGTGCGCATGTGGAAAAGTTGAAGAAGCGCGGGTATGTGAAATAAGAATGAGGCAACGGGCGCTTTTTTTCTGCGGTTTGTACATGCTGAGCGGGTTGGTGTGTGCTTCTCAGTTTGTCAACAGCGCCCGTTTAGGTTGCGGTTTGCTGTTAGGGTTTATAATCGTGGGGATATTGCCTGTTTTCAAGAATAAGGCATACTATAAACTTGTTGTGACGGGACTTTTGTTCTTTATCACAGGATTTTCTTGGTATTTGTGGATCGAAAAACATAATGTGAGCATTTTACCAGATGAAACGAACGCAGCATTTGCGGGAGAGATTCAGAGCGCAGTGATGTTTGATGGAGATCGCTGCAAATTTATTTTGCGCATTCATGTACTTAATGGGAAAGCCTTAGAAGTTCCAGAGCTGGTGCAGACAACGATTTATTTTCGGAATGAGGCGAGCCGAAGGCAGGCGGAGAAAGTTCTCAGCTATGGAGCAACCTTGAGCGGAAAAATAGAAATCGAACGTCCGGCCCCTCCTACAAACCCGGGCGCTTTTGACTACCCAACGTATCTCCATAGAAAGCATATTCATCGGATTGGAAAGATATGGGATGTTGAAAGTTTATCCTACGGACATGCACCAATCGGATTTACAGGATTGATGATGTCCTGGCAGAAAAAGCTGGCGAATCGGGCTTTCGAATTATATCATCCGACATCAGCGGGCTTGCTTTCAGGAATGTTACTCGGAGCGGTGGATCGTGTAGACCCGGAATTGTACACTACATTTTCTTCGCTTGGGCTTACCCATGTGATTGCGATTTCTGGGCAGCACATTACGCTTCTTGTTGTCGCACTTGTTTACGTTTTACGTTTATTCGGCTTTACCCGGGAGCGTTCTTATTTGCTTACCGCGTGTTTGTTGCCGGTATACGTAGTAATGACCGGTTCCAGCGCTTCGGCAGTACGTGCGCTTATCATGGGTGAACTGGCCTTGTTTGCGCTTCTTATGCGCCGGGCAAAAGATGGCTGGAACCTTTTGGGTGCTTCCTTTTTATGTATGGCGCTTGCCAACCCCTATTATATTCATGATGTAGGGTTTCAACTGTCTTATCTTGTTACTTTTGGATTGCTTTCCTTTGTACCGCCGTTGATGCGTAAGCTTCCCTTTAAACGGGACGGAGTACGGGGTCTTGCTGCGGTGACATTAGCAGCTACACTTGTTTCTTTTCCGCTGACGATTTATTACTTTCACGTTTATTCTTTTCTTTCACCTCTGGTCAATTTTTTGTTTGTTCCCTTTATAAGTATCATGATCGCGCCGATGGCCGCTATTTCATTTATGCTGGGGATGATCCATCCAGCTTTCGGGTTCTTGCCGGCAAAAGTGGTGGACACGCTCCTGCTTCCAGTTTTACAGCTGTTGGATAAGGCTGAAGAATGGCGGAGTTTTCGTTTTGTTTTTCGTTCGCCATCTTTGTTTTGGATAGGTGGATATACGTTCTGGCTTCTCTTTCTCCTTGGATGGTTGTATGATAAAATAGCCCTTAATTGGAAAAATGTGATGATTTTTGCATCTTTTTCTTTCCTTTTGTTCGGAACTCTTTTTATTTCTTGGGAAAGAAAAGGGGTGACCATTACATTTTTGGACATCGGACAAGGAGACGCTATCGTCGTCGAAACTCCGCGCAATGTTGTGCTTATTGATGGAGGAGGACCGCTGCCGGAGGGGAATAAAAAGCCATGGCAGCGGCGAAGAGACCCGTTCAATCCAGTCAAATCCGTCGTTATGCCGTTTCTTTATTCGCGGGGGATTTCTACCATTGACTTGCTGGTGCTTACGCACGGAGATAGCGACCATGTTGGGGGGATGCCGTATTTGCTAAATCATATTCGCGTTAAACAGGCCATGGTAAATGGTTTGCCTGCAAAGACAGAAATCGAAGCAGAAATAAACCGATTGTTTAAAGAAAAACGCATTTCTGTCAGGAAAGCCGAACAGGGGCAGGTGTGGAGGGAGGAACCAGAGATCGTATGGCGCGTTCTTAATCCTGCTTCCGCGCCTTCATCCACTGGAGAAGACAATGCAAATTCGGTTGTGTTGTTACTTCAAGCCTACGGTGTGCGCATGTTGTTTACGGGCGATCTGGAAAAGGATGGGGAACAACGTCTATTAAGCGAAGCGAACATTGGCCGGGTGGATGTGCTTAAAGTTGGGCATCATGGCAGCAAAAGTTCGACTTCGGAAAATTGGGTGAACTATCTTAAGCCGAAGCTGTCTGTGATTTCCGTAGGGAAGAAGAACCGTTACGGCCACCCACACCGTGAAGTGATAGCAAGACTTGCTGCGCTGGATAGCATTATTTTACGGACGGACATATGCGGGGCGATCACTGTTTATGTGCGGGATGGCATAGTTATATATAGAACTTTTGGGAAATCTACGGCGTGCAGATAGATAAAATTTATGATTTGCGCAACATTTAGCATATACCTTACGTCTTAAAAGTATGAGAGGGGAGGCACGGGCGTGGTTGATGCAGAGTTAATACGCTCCGCCCAGAACGGGGATCGGAAGGCTCTTGTGCAATTACTGGAGTCCATAGAGCATTCTGTGTATCGTACCGCGTTTTATATACTGGGAAACGAGCATGATGCACTAGACGCTTCCCAAGAAGCGCTGATTCGAATTTATACGAAAATCGATACATACCAGGAGAAGGCAAAGTTTTCCACTTGGGTACAGCGTATCGTTACCAATATATGCATCGATAAATTTCGTAAAAAGAAAGAAACTGTCTCAATTGATCAGCATGAGCTTACGCTTTACGATTCGCATGATGTAGAGCGTGAAATAGAGCGGGCAGGAGTTGCTGAAGAAGTAAGGGAAGCTATCAAGCGGCTACCCGAGCATCAACGCACTGTTGTTACATTGCGCTATCTTCAGGATTTATCATATGGTGAGATTGCGGAAGTTATGGATATGCCTTTGAATACCGTTAAGTCATACCTTTATCGGGCCCGGCAGCATCTTCAGGAATTGCTGCATGAATATCAGAAAGGTGGTGTGTAGAGTGAGTTGCGAAGAAGCTTATGAGTGGATGCAGCGCGATTTGGATGGCGAGCTTGATGATGCCGAGAAAGAAGAATTATTGCGGCACTATACGTCTTGTCCAGCATGTGCTTTGTTGTACGAGCGTTTACACTCTCTATCTACCTATCTTGAACAATTACCGATAGTAGAGCCACCGTTTAGCATTGTCCAATCTATTTTGCCACAGCTTGATGAAATCGACCGAACGCGCCAGCTCTCTCCTTCCGACCGTGAGCAAGTTGCTTCCGTGGAGGTTTTGCCGAAAAAGAAGAAAAGGGCGATTTGGTACCGCTATATCGGCACGGCGACGGCAGCAGGCTTGCTGATTTCGGCTATCATTTTTACGCTTGATCAGACGACGATGAAACAATCGCTTTTGGAGACCAATGTGCAGAGTTTGACGAAGGAAAATCCGGGAATATCAACTGCTATGAAAGCAAAAGAAGAAAGAACGGAACCACAGCAGGAGAAAGATATCCAGCAAGGAGGGCAAAAAATTGCTTTGCGCTCTCCCGCTTCTGATAAAGCAGAAGTAAATACAGCCGCTTTTGGAGAATCTTCAGCCCCGGGACATTCTTTAGCGGAGAAGCGCCAAAATTCCGGGAATTTATCCGATAGTCTTTCTTCTGCCAAGCAAACAAAGGCACATGAGGCGACGCCACAGGCTGGACCGAAACGCGATTCCACACCGCAAGTGTCGTTAGCTCAGCCGAACTCTGAAGCGCAAGCGGAGGTTGCTAAGGCAGATGAACCAAGAGAGGATGCGGAACCCAGACAAGAAGTCGCCATAGCCAAAGCGACGGAGCCTCAGGAAGATAATAAAACGTTTGCTGCTAAATCTAGTGAGGCTTCCTCGCTAAAGAAAGATGCTACGACTGAACATCCGCCGATGCTTATGGGTGAGAAAAAGGTTGCTATCGCAGAGGGACAGGCGCAAGAAAAAGAAGGAACGGGAGCAAACAATGCATATAAGCCGCCCGGAAAACCGTCTCCTAGCCGAGAGTTTTTTGTGAGCAAGAACGGCAATCGGTTGCTTGTGCGTGATGGAACAGGGCATATTGAGTTTGTGACGCATACATGGCCTGATGTGTATAACGTCTCCTATTATTGGATTAACGACAAGCAAATTTTGTATAAACTTGAGTATATTTCTCGTCCAGGTACGGAAGACGCGCCGGTACCTGAACCGCAGGAATGGTTAATTGACCTCGAAAAAAATATTGAACATCCAATTTTTAATAAATAAGCACGCTTTTTTGTTTATTGCGTATGATGTAGTAAAAGCGACAGTGCTTATCGCTCGGGGGTCAGGAAAAGGGCCCGCTTGGTTCTCGAGCGTTTACATATACGCATAGCCTTCTATAGGCCATGGCACGTGGTTTTGCCATGGTTTTTTTATTTGTCCGCATTCAACCTGATATAATACGATAGATGAGAGGAGAGTGGGGTGACAAGAGATGCAGATTCGGCAGGTGATACGGGAAATTAAGCAAGGAAAGGTGGCGCCAGTGTATGTATTGTACGGAAGCGAGCAATATATGATGGACGAGCTGGTGAGGCTGATTGAAGAACGGATGCTGGATGATGCGAGCCGCGATTTTAATTATAGCGTGTACGACTTGCGAGAAATTCCGGTGCAGGTTGCGCTCCAAGATGCGGAAACGTTTCCTTTTATGGGTGAAAAAAGGGTTGTGCGGGCTTCGCACGCGCTGTTTTTAACCGGGGTGAAGTTGCCGTCCGGTGCGCCAGAACATGATTTGGAGGCGCTTGTACAATACGCGAATCATCCGCCTGAACATTCTGTTCTGATTCTTGAAGTAGCACAGGATAAGCTAGATGAGCGAAAAAAAGCGGTAAAAGCATTGAAGCATAACGGCATCGTTCTTGAATGTGCGCCGTTAAAAGAAGCAGAACTGGCGGATTGGGTTGTGCGGCAGGCCAAGCGGTATCATGTCCACATGGAAGTGGCTGCGGCGGAGCTTTTGATCGCGATGAGCGGCACGCAATTGCGCCAACTGGATAAAGAGGTCGAGAAAATGGCAATGTATGTCGGCGAAGGTGAAGAAATCACCAAGCAGACGGTTGAAATGCTGGCGACTCGGGAATTAGAACATGATATTTTCCGTTTAATTGATAAAGTTGCACGCCTCGAAATTGAGGATGCCGTTCAAATATATTATGATTTGCAGCGGATAAATGTTGGAAGCAGCGAAACGAAAGGAGAAGGGGAACCATTGAAAATCCTGGCTTTGCTGGCGCGGCAGTTCAGGATTTTGTTGCAGATAAAGACGCTTAAGTCGCGCGGCTATTCTCCACAACAAATGGCCGCTATGCTTGGGATTCATCCGTATGTCGCCAAACTTGCCGTTGAGCAGGCGCGGGCATTCAGTGAACAAGCGCTTAGAAAAATTTTGCACAGACTGGCTGAAGAAGATATCCGGATTAAAACCGGGCAAATTGATAAAGTGCTTGCGCTGGAGCTTTTTATTCTTGGATTGAAAGATATCATGCATGCTTCCTGAGCGCAGCAACAGAAAAAGCGACCTTATATACAGGTCGCTTTTTCTTGATATGAATGCATTCATATATGCATATATGGTTATGCGGACAAACCGTTAACCTTCTTCGCCAGACGAGATTTCTTGCGGGCAGCCGCGTTTTTATGGATGAGACCTTTAGTTACAGCCTTATCCAAACGTTTGCTTGCGATTTGCAACGCGGTTTTAGCTGCTTCCACATCGCCTGCTGCTATAGCAACCTCCACGCCTTTGATCGCGGTGCGAAGAGCGGATTTTTGAGCGGCACGGTGTGCACGGCGCTTTTCAATCTGTTTTGTACGCTTAATTGCAGATTTAATGTTTGGCATTAGATTCACCTCCTTGGTGCATCCGATACGTCATTATAAAGTCAACAAATGAAATTGTATCATGTACGCCAAACGTTTGCAAGAAAGTTTTTGTTTTCCTTTTGCCGCTTACGTAGCAAAAATGCCTGCTTTGTATCGCCTTGGACGGCTTCGCAAAACATCTGGGCCGCTCGGGCGCATTTGTCTTGTACAGGTTTTCGATAGAACTTTAGTATAAAGGAGAAGGGAACGGGAAAGCATGGAAACGAGGTGATATGCATGGATAAACATCTTGATTTAAGCATATATAGTGTACGAACTGACCTGGCGTTGGAAGCACGGGAGATGGCGGAACAAGAACAAGCAGGTGAGTTGAATGGCATCCGATTCCACAGCGAAGAAGAAGGCGGAATTACCGTTTCGAAAATGGTAGTAGAAACGATGGAAGGCGCGAAGCGTATCGGAAAGATGCCGGGCCGGTACGTTACCCTTGAAGTTCCCGGTTTACGAAGCCAAGACTCCGAACTTCAGGATAGAGTGGCAACACGGTTTGCGCAAGAGTTTCATACGTTTCTGAGCGAGACGGGGATTAAGGAGAACGACAGTGCTTTGATCGTAGGACTTGGCAACTGGAACGTGACGCCGGACGCAGTCGGGCCGCTTGTGGTAGAAAATGTTCTTGTCACTCGTCATTTGTTTGAATTGATGCCGGAACAGGTGGAAGAAGGGTATCGGCCGGTCAGCGCCATTTCGCCTGGCGTTCTGGGGATTACCGGTATTGAAACGAGCGAGATTGTATATGGGGTCGTAGAAAAGACAAAGCCTGATTTTGTGATTGCAATTGATGCGCTTGCGTCACGCGCACTTGAAAGAGTAAACACCACGATTCAGATTTCAGATACAGGTATCAGCCCGGGCTCAGGCGTTGGTAATAAGCGAAAACCGCTAACCAAAGAAACGCTCGGCATTCCAGTTATCGCTGTTGGTGTACCTACGGTCGTTGACGCTGTGACCATCGTTCATGATACGATTTCGTATATTTTGGGTCATCTGGGGCGTCAGCTGAAAGAAGCGAAAAACCCGAAACCGTCCAGCCGTCTGCTGCCGCGCGGCTTTCAGTTTCCTGGCAAAGTGAAGCGATACACAGAAGAGGACATGCCGGACGCGGAGGAGAAACAAGCCATTCTTGGCATGATCGGCGGACTGGAAGAAAATGAAAAGCGGCAGCTTATTCATGAAGTACTCGCCCCGCTCGGCCACAATTTAATCGTGACCCCGAAAGAAATAGATGATTATGTAGAAGATATCGCTAACGTTGTTGCGAACGGGCTTAATGCTGCTTTGCACGGTTCCATTGATATGGACAATGTGTCGGCATACACGCATTAAGGTGTATTGACTTGATACATCAACCCTATTTCATGGCGCGTAGCAGGAATGGCGAAATACGAAAATGGATAGACCATAGACAAAGAAGTGAGAAACTGGGAGAAATATCCTTTTTCTCACTTCTTTATTTTTTATGTCTTTCTTTGTTCTATAAAAGACTCACGATTCATAGATTTAGTAGAGAAATCGATGAAGACAATGGACAACCTTTGAACAGCGGGAAAGGAGAGTATGGCATGTACAGAAGATATCGCGGTTTTGTCGTGAATTTGTACGGGGCAGGCATGCAGAGAAGTTTTGTTATCCTTTCGCTGGGAACGGCGGTTATTTTTATATTCATGGGTATTTTGTTCGTCTCGCAGGCGGATAGACGGCTTTCTTCGCAACATATCGGAAAAATGACGGTAGCGATGTCGAACAGTGTGCTTCTTCATACGATGGGCTACGAAATTCCTTATTTCAAGACGATGGCGAAACATGGAGAAAATATTGATGTATCTTCCCTTGCATTTCGGCTTGTAACAAGTATTAATTTGAAAGATCCGCGCAGCTTTCTCGGAAACGAGTTGCCGGGCTTTAGCTTATATGATACGGAAGTACTGGTCTCGGGAAAGGAATTAGCATTGAGCGAGTTGCCGTTTGAATCTTCGCCGCCGCCAGAAGCGCTGAAGGATGCACCGGGTGAGGTGAGAGAAGCGACTTCGGAAAAAGAAGCACCGCCAAATGGGGAGCCGCTGTCTACCAACGGCCAAAAAGTTTTTTTCATTTATAACACGCATAACAGGGAATCATGGGTACACGCGGTGCCGAAAGCGCGCAAGCAAAACGATCCGAATTTGGCGATGGATTCAAAAGTGAATGTTACCCTCATAAGCAAGCGCTTGGCACAGTCGCTTGAAAAAAACGGGATCGGCTCTTCTGTAGGGAAGACGGATTTTACAGGTCGTTTGATTGATCGTCATGCTTCGTACGCGCTTTCTTATGCGGAATCGTTAAAAACGGTCAAGGAGGTGATGACCGAAAACAGAAGCTTGAATTATTTTATCGACATTCACAGGGATTCGCTGCGCCGTGATTCAACAACGGTAAAAATTAATGGAAAAACGTATGCACAACTTCATTTTGTCATCGGTATGCGTAACAAAAACTGGGAGAAAAATCAGCAATTCGCCCTTAAGATACACAATGCGGTCGAAAAGAAATATCCTGGTCTCTCTAAAGGTATATTTGGCAAAAAAGGTGGGAATGGTGAATATAACCAGTCCGTTTCTCCCAATGCTATCCTGATCGAAGTAGGTGGTGTGGACAATACCTTAGAGGAATGTTACCGCACGGCTGACGCGTTAGGGGATGCGATTGCTGAAATATATTGGGAAGCGGAGAAAGTCAATGCGAAAAAGAAGCCGAAACAGTCCTGACAGGAGGGAGCACGGTGAAGCTGGCCGCCAAATTCTTTTTGCTTGTCGGTGTTTTGTTCGCAGGGGTTCTATGCGGCATCAATCTGGCGGAGAAAGGTATCCAGCGTATTGAAGGCGCCTCTGACCAACCGTTGAAAGGATTTTATGTTAAAAAAGTGGAGGACGGGCGTTTTGAAGTTGAAGTTTTGGGGAAGCAGATAATTTCCGAGCAATCGTTTTCAGATGTCAAAGCGACAGGCGAGAACTGGGTAAGCCAGTTGGGAAACAAAATGCGTAATTGGGTGGTTGCAATAACGCGCAATATGATGGAGTGGATTATGGATAAGCTGTAAAGGAAGCAATCGCTGGAGCGGTTGCTTTTTTACATTGTAGTGCGTATAAAACAGCAAGTTTTTCTTACCTGGATTGGAAGGGAGGAAGAGGAAGCGTACGGAATATGATAAGATTGCATGGAGGAGGAACTTTACTTAAGGCAGGGGGAAGGCCAATGGACGTGTACGGAACAAGAATCGATAGATTGCGTAAGGAGTTGGAAGGTCGGGGCGCGGATGCGGCATTGCTTACATCGCCTTTGTCCGTAGCGTATCTAACCGGCTTTGTTTGTGATCCACACGAACGTTTTATGGCTCTTTTGTTGCAGGAAGATAAAGCAGTATTATTCGTGCCTTTACTTGAACTTGAAAAAGCCGAAAACGCATTGAGCGCAACAGGTGCAATCGAGGGAGAAATTATCGGCGTACGGGATACGGATGAGCCATTCGCTTTGGTAAAACAAAATATGAAGGGAGCCGTTCGGCGGATGGCGGTTGAAAAGAAATATATGAGGCTGAGTCAAGCTGAACGTTTGATGGCTGTGTCTCCTGGTTTGCAGATGCTTGATGCGGGCCATATCATTGCAAAGATGCGGAACAAAAAAACGCAGGAAGAAGTTGAGCGCATCCGCGCAGCAGTACAGCTTGTTGAAGATGTGCTTGCGGAGGGATTAACACGCGTCAAAGCAGGCATAACGGAACTTGAGCTTGTTGCTGAACTGGAATACATTATGAAACAGAAAGGCGCGGATGCGCCTGCATTTGACACGATGGTGTTGGCAGGGGCGAATTCAGCGTTACCGCATGGTGTTCCGGGAAAGACGATCGTGCAGGAAGGCGGATTTTTGCTGTTTGACCTTGGCGTATTGAAAGACGGATACTGTTCCGATATTACCCGCACATTTGTTATAGGGGAGCCGAGTGCGGAAATGGAGAAGATATATGATACGGTTCTGCGTGCCGAAGAAGCGGCGCTTCGTGCGGTACGGGTCGGACGGCCTCTGGCTGAAGTCGATAAAGCCGCTCGTAATATAATCAATGCGGCCGGTTACGGGCCGTATTTTACGCATCGGGTCGGTCATGGGCTCGGCATGGAAGTGCATGAATACCCGTCTGTACATGGAACAAATGAAGAATTGATAGAACAAGGCATGGTCTTTACTATTGAACCCGGTATATATGTCCCAGGTGTGGGCGGCGTGCGAATTGAAGACGATGTGTATGTGGCGGCGGATGGTGCCCAAACGCTTACTGCTTTTCCGAAAGCGCTGACCAAGCTTGAGATTTGAATTGCTGTTCTATTCAGCACCTGATATAATAGTACTTAGTGCATTTTTTCCTCGTGGGAGGTATCGTATGGATCGCAGACAAAGACAGCAAAAAATCCGGAATTTTTCCATTATCGCCCACATTGACCACGGTAAATCAACCTTGGCTGACCGTATTCTTGAATTTACCGGGGCGCTAAGCGAGCGGGAGCGAGAAGATCAGTTCCTGGATCAAATGGAATTGGAAAAGGAGCGCGGCATTACGATTAAACTGAATGCCGTACAATTGAAATATAAAGCGAAAAATGGAGAAGAATATATTCTTCACCTGATTGATACGCCGGGGCACGTCGATTTCACGTACGAAGTATCACGTAGTCTGGCAGCCTGCGAAGGCGCGCTGCTCGTCGTGGACGCCGCCCAGGGCATTGAGGCGCAGACGCTGGCGAACGTGTACCTTGCACTTGACAATGATCTAGAAATCCTTCCGGTTATTAACAAGATTGATTTGCCCAGCGCGGAACCGGATCGGGTGAAGCAGGAGATTGAAGATGTCATTGGTCTTGATGCGAGTGAAGCGGTGCTCGCGTCGGCAAAAGCAGGCATTGGAATCGAAGAAATTTTGGAACAAATCGTGGCGAAAGTGCCTGCGCCGAGCGGCGATCCGGACGCCCCTTTAAAAGCGCTCATTTTCGACTCGGTGTACGATCCGTACCGCGGGGTTATCGCTTTCGTGCGGGTTGTGGATGGTACGGTGAAAAAAGGTTCCAAAATCAAAATGATGGCGACTGGCAAAGTGTTCGAAGTGACGGAAGTCGGCACGCATGCGCCGTTCCCGAAACAGGTTGACGAACTGACCGTAGGCGATGTAGGGTTTATTGCGGCGAGTATCAAGAGCGTACGCGACACGCGTGTCGGGGATACGATTACGCTGGCGGACACCCCGGCGGATGAGCCGCTGCCGGGTTACCGTAAAGTAAACCCAATGGTGTTCAGCGGCATATATCCTGTGGATAGTGCCGATTATAATGACTTGCGCGAAGCGCTCGAAAAACTGCAACTAAACGATGCATCGTTGCAGTTTGAGCCGGAAACGTCACAGGCGCTCGGATTCGGCTTCCGCTGCGGTTTTCTTGGCATGCTGCATATGGAAATCATTCAGGAGAGAATCGAGCGCGAGTTCGATATCCCGATTATTACGACCGCGCCCAGCGTTGTTTATCATGTGACGAAAACGGATGGACAGAAGATTGCGATTGAAAATCCGTCCCATATGCCGGAGCAGCAGAAAATCGATTTCATTGAAGAGCCGTATGTAAAAGCAACGGTTATGGTGCCGAAAGATTATGTGGGTGCCATCATGGATTTGTGCCAGCGCAAACGCGGCGAATTCGTTGATATGCAATATATTGATGAGACGCGCGTGCAACTCGTGTATGAGATGCCGCTCGCTGAAATTGTATTTGAGTTTTTTGATCAGCTAAAGTCCAGCACAAAAGGATACGCTTCATTTGACTATGAATTGTCTGGCTATAAGAAGTCAAAGCTTGTCAAAATGGACATCCTGCTTAACGGTGAAGTGGTGGACGCCCTGTCTGTTATCGTGCACCGCGACAGTGCGTACCAGCGTGGCCGCGTGTTGTGCGAGAAGCTGAAAGAGCTGATTCCGCGTCAGATGTTCGAGGTACCGGTTCAGGCGGCTATCGGGCACAAAATTATTGCGCGCGAAACGATCAAGGCGATGCGCAAAAATGTGCTTGCAAAATGTTACGGCGGGGACGTTTCCCGAAAACGCAAACTGCTGGAAAAGCAAAAAGAGGGCAAGAAGCGCATGAAAGCCATCGGAAGCGTGGAAGTACCGCAGGAAGCGTTCATGGCGGTGCTTAAGATGGACGGTAATTAATCAGAAACAGGCCATATACAAGGAGCGGAGGGTAAAAAGGAAAAGAGCCTTTTTGCTCCCCGCTCCTTTGCTATAGTTAATTATGATAGAAAGGTAGTGCGGCAGAATGCAAACGAAGGCCGTTTATATTCATATTCCGTTTTGTACAAATAAGTGCTACTATTGTGATTTTAATTCGTATGTAACTAAGAACCCGCAATTAATTTGGGAGTATTTATATGCGCTTGAAAAAGAGATGAAAGAAACTGTGCGTCAGTTTCCGCCGGGCGAAATCAAAACGATTTTTGTCGGCGGGGGAACTCCTACGTTTCTTGACACGAAGCAGATGGAATATTTTCTTGAAATAGTGGCGCGTTATTTCCCAAAGCGGAGCGCTGATCTTGAATTCACGATGGAAGCGAACCCTGGAACGACGGATATGGAAAAGCTAATCGTCATGAGGCATGGCGGTGTAAACCGCATTAGCTTTGGTGTTCAATCGTTTGATGACGAATTGCTCAAGCGTATTGGCAGGATTCATGATAGTGAACAGGTGTTGCGGAGTATTGCAAATGCAAAAGCAGCCGGGTTTCAAAACCTTTCCATTGACCTGATTTTCGGTCTGCCTGATCAGACTGTGGAACAGTTTCGAGATACGCTGGATCAAGCATTTGCCCTTGATCTGCCCCATTTCTCCTCTTATAGCTTAAAGGTGGAAGAGAACACGCTTTTTCATACGCTGTATGAAAAAGATCAATTGCCGCTTCCGACCGAGGAAGAGGAAGTAGCAATGTATGAATTGCTCATGGAAGAGATGGCGAGGCACGGCTTGCTTCAGTATGAAATCAGCAATTTTGCTCGTCCAGGCTGGGAGAGTCGCCATAATATGACATACTGGCACAATGAATATTATTATGGCATAGGAGCTGGAGCACACGGCTACATAAACGGTGAACGGCATGTCAACGCCGGACCGTTGAAACAGTATATACAGCTTGCAGGTGAAAAAGGATTGCCGCGCGTAGAGCAATTTGCGGTAAGCCGGACGGAAGCGATGGAAGATCATATGATTATGGGGTTGCGTATGATGCGGGGAGTATCGGCGTCCGAGTTTCAAAAACGGTACGGTACGACGCTGGAGGAACAGTTTGGCTCTGTAATTAAAGAATTGATCGAACTTGGACTGGTGGAATGGAACGGTGAGATGCTGCGGCTGACAAAGCGCGGCATTCCGCTTGGAAACGAGGTGTTTGCCAGATTCCTGGGGCTGGTTGACAAAGTTTGATATCCTTTGGTATGTTTGAAGTAAGCTTTTTAGCACTCGAACTATCTGAGTGCTAACAAGGGAGGAAACGATATGCTCACGGAACGGCAGCAGTTAATTTTGCGAGCAATTATCGATAACTATATACGTTCCGCGGAACCGGTTGGTTCACGCACGATTTCGAAACGGGAAGATATTGGATACAGTTCTGCTACGATTCGCAATGAAATGGCAGATTTGGAAGAGATGGGATATTTGGAGCAGCCACATACGTCAGCCGGGCGTATCCCTTCCAATAAAGGATACCGTTTCTATGTGGATCAGCTTGTTCATATGCCGTTTATGCGAGCAGAAGACGCCCAGCACATTCGCCGTGTGTTCGCGGAGAAGTTTTATGAGTTCGAGCAGGTGATGAACCAGGCGGCGTCCATTCTCTCCGGTCTTACGAACTATACGTCTATCGTGCTTGGACATGAGATAAAATCATCCCGGCTTAAGACGATTCAAATGATTCCGCTGTCTTCGCATTCTGCGGTGGTCATCCTGGTAACGGATACCGGAAAAGTGGAAAACAAAACGATCTCACTTCCAAAAGAAATAGAAATCGGAGAAGTGGAACGTGTCGTCAATTTGCTGAACGCAAAGCTTATGGGTGTGCCGATGGCGGAGCTACGGAACAGACTTCATACGGAAGTCGCCAAGGAATTGGGGCGCTATATCCAACAGTGTGAATATTTTATATCGCTTCTTGAAGAGGCGCTGAAACATGAGCCCGATGATCATATCGTGTTGAAAGGCACGACGAATATCATGATGCAGCCTGAGTTTCGCGATGTAGATAAAGTAAGGGATATTTTGACACTTTTTGAGCAGAATGAAATGGTAGTACGCTTGTTTGACTCTCAGGAAAGGGGCTTGCAGGTGCGCATCGGCTCTGAGAACAAAGAACAGGCTGTTAGCGGGTGCAGCATTATTACGGCCACATATCATCTTGATGGCCAGCCGGTAGGCACTGTCGGCATTCTCGGCCCGACCCGCATGGAATATGGCCGGGTCATGGCCATTTTGAACGAACTGGCCGATAATTTAACAAACGCGTTTGAACGCTTTTACAAATCCGGGGCGTAAGGTGCGTCCCGGAAAAATTTGCGAATAAAAGGGGATGCTTATGGCTTCACATCCGACTGAGCGGGATGGCTCAGGAGATGAACGATTATCCACCTTGCTTCATAATATGAATGCAGTACAGGCGATTGCGAGCGCCGTCGAAGGGACGATCGGCCCTAAAGGCTTGGATACGATGCTTGTTGATGAAGAAGGCGGCGTCATTATTACGAATGACGGTGTCACTATTCTTGAAGAGATGGAAGTCAGACATCCGGCCGCACGTCTGATGATTGGGCTTGCCCGCTCCCAGCAAAGGGAGGTGGGCGATGGGACGACAACCGCTACCCTGCTTGCTGCGGCACTGGTGACGGAAGGTGCAGCTCAGGTTCAACGGGGGGTTCCGGTTGCCAAAGTTATTGCCGGCATTGAATTGGGGATTAACGAAGCGGTGGCGAAGCTGAAAGAAGCAGCACTGCCCATTGAAGCTTTTGAGGATGAGCGCCTGTTTCATATTGCGTATATCGCGGGAAGGGAACAGGAAGACATTGCTCGGCTTGTTATTGAAGGGGCTAAGTTAATCGGACGCGATAAGATGCTGGAGCCGGACTTTGCGTTCAGCGAATTGGTCACGGCGGGGGAAGGCGCGGAAAACGAAGTGCTGAATGGTGTTATTATTCATCAGCGCCCGTTGTCGCGCGAGATGCCGAAACGGTTGGACAATGTTTGTTTGTTCGTGCTGAACGACGCGCTCGCACCGGAAGAAATGGACGATGAAGCGCTCGGCACTGAGATTGGCTTTCAGCGGTATTTACAGTTAAAAGAAGAGTACCGGCGTAACCTGAAAAAACTTCTTGAACTGGGGGTAAACGCGGTAGTGCTTGATCGTAGCTGTGACAGCATGGCGGAAGAATTTTGCCTCGATCACGGTATTGTTGTCCTGCACCGCGTTTTTCGTTCAGAGCGAGAGCGCGTCGCCCGTTATACAGGAGCGCGTTCACTAAAGCGTATCGCCCTTAATAAAAGTGTAGAGGAGCTATCGCACTCACTTGGTTACGCGGAACATTTGGAATATGATGAAACGCTTGGTCAGGTGCGTGTTATAGGGGGCCGGGGCATCCCGACGGCAACTATGGTCATCGGCGCTTCCACAGGTGAAGTTGTCGGCGAAAGGGAACGGATTGCCAAAGATGCGGCGGCCGCCGTACAGGCGGCGCTCAGGGGAGGATATCTTCCCGGTGGCGGCAGCCTGGAGTTATTTTTGTCGCGCCATCTTGAGGAATGGCGCACGTCCGTTCAAGGAATGGAAGGGTTCGGAGTGGAAGCGGTGGCCGCTGCCCTTCGCAAACCGTTTGCCCAGATGATTCGCAATGCTGGCTTTAATCCGCTGGAGAAAATTGAGCAGGTAAAAGCGGCACAGGCTAAGGCAGATTCGTCGAGCATCGGGCTTGATTTCGATACTGGGCATTGTGCGGATATGCTGGAATCCGGGGTGGTCGATCCTGCGCTGGTTAAGCTGCATGCGCTAAAAACTGCAGGGGAGGTCAGCCGCGCGATTCTGCGCATACATACTGTAATCAGAAAAAAGTCTCCAGCTATACCATCAAATGAATAGGGGGAAGTGCTGTGACTGAAGAAAACAAAAATCCAGATGAGTTTATGGAAGAGACGGTAAAACAGGAAGAGCAAGGGGCCGAGCCGACAGAATTCTCTCAGTCTGAAGAAGCCGCAAACGTAGAAGAAGCGGCTGTAGAGCAAGCGGAAGCCGTTGAAGTGCCGCGCGAACAGGAGCTACAGGCGCAAATCCAACAGCTTCAAGCGGAAAAAGATGAGCTATATAACAAATATTTACGTGCTCAGGCGGATTTACAGAACTTCCGCATACGCGTCAATCGGGAAAAAGAGCAAATGATGAAATATCAGTCCCAGCGCGTTATTGAAGCCCTTTTGCCTGTGGTAGATAACTTTGAGCGTGCGATTGCGGCGAGCAAAGATGCGAAAGACGCGAGCGCTCTTGCTGAGGGCATTGAAATGGTGTTTCGCCAGCTTCAGCAGGTCTTAGAACAGGAGGGCGTGACGACAGTGCCGGGCGTCGGCGAACCGTTCGACCCGAATATGCACCAAGCGGTCATGCAGGAAGAAAGCGATGAGTATGAATCTGGCATTATCATCGAAGAGTTTCAGAAAGGCTACAAGTTGAAAGATCGTGTGATTCGTCCATCCATGGTTAAGGTGAGTTCTTAAGCGCACTTTGTGAAGCCTTTTATGTGACTTAGTAAGATATATGCAAGGTAGGTTGTTAATTTTTTGTTTTCATTGATTGTATGAATGCAAATATACTAGGAAAGGTTGGTAGGACTTTCATGGCTAAAGTAATCGGGATTGATTTAGGTACGACAAACTCTTGCGTAGCGGTAATGGAAGGTGGCGAGCCGGTTGTTATTCCGAACCCGGAAGGAAACCGCACCACTCCTTCCGTGGTGGCGTTCAAAAACGGCGAGCGCATCGTGGGTGAAGCTGCGAAGCGTCAAGCGATTACGAACCCGGACAACACCGTTATTTCCATCAAGCGCCACATGGGCACAAATTATAAGGTAAATCTTGAGGGGAAAGAGTACACGCCGCAAGAAATTTCCGCGATGATTCTACAAAAGCTGAAAGCGGACGCGGAAAGCTATCTTGGCGAACCGGTAACACAGGCCGTTATTACCGTTCCGGCCTACTTTAACGACAGTCAGCGCCAGGCGACAAAAGACGCTGGTAAAATTGCGGGTCTAGAAGTTCTGCGTATTGTCAACGAGCCAACTGCGGCTGCTCTCGCCTACGGTCTTGAGAAGGAAGAAGACCAAACCATTCTCGTATATGACCTTGGCGGTGGTACGTTCGATGTTTCTATCCTTGAGTTGGGCGACGGTTTCTTTGAAGTAAAAGCGACGAGCGGGGACAATCAGCTCGGCGGTGACGACTTCGACCAAGTGATCATCGATTACCTTGTGAGTGAATTTAAGAAAGAACATGGCATTGACTTGTCCAATGACCGCATGGCGATGCAGCGTCTGAAAGATGCCGCTGAAAAAGCGAAGAAGGATCTTTCCGGCGTATTAACAACTACGATTTCGCTTCCGTTCATTACGGCGGACGCAACCGGTCCGAAGCATCTGGAAGTAAACTTAACGCGCGCGAAATTTGAAGAACTGAGCGCTCACCTTGTGGAACGTACAATGAAACCGACCCGTCAGGCATTGTCTGATGCGGGCTTGAACCCGTCCGACATTGATAAAGTAATCCTGGTTGGCGGTTCTACGCGCATTCCGGCCGTTCAGGAAGCGATTAAAAAATTCATCGGTAAAGAACCGCACAAAGGCGTAAATCCGGATGAAGTCGTAGCGCTTGGCGCGGCCGTTCAAGCAGGTGTACTGACAGGCGATGTAAAAGACGTCGTTCTGCTGGACGTAACGCCGTTGTCCCTTGGTATCGAAACGTTGGGTGGCGTAATGACGAAACTAATCGAGCGCAATACGACGATCCCGACAAGCAAGTCGCAAGTATTCTCCACTGCGGCTGACAACCAGACAGCTGTAGATATTCATGTGTTACAGGGTGAGCGTCCGATGGCGGCTGACAACAAAACATTGGGTCGCTTCCAGCTCACGGATATTCCGCCGGCTCCGCGCGGCGTGCCGCAAATCGAGGTTACGTTTGACATCGACGCGAACGGTATCGTCAATGTGTCGGCGAAAGACCTAGGCACGGGCAAACAACAAAAAATCACGATTACGTCTTCCTCTGGTCTGAGTGAAGAAGAAATTGAGCGCATGGTACGAGAGGCGGAAGAGAACGCCGAATCCGACAAGAAGCGCAAAGAGCAGGTTGAACTGCGCAATGAAGCGGATCAAATGATTTTTGCGACCGAGAAAACATTAAAAGAGCTTGGAGACAAGGTAGATCAAGCTGAAATCGACAAAGCGAACGCGGCAAAAGACAAGCTGAAAACTGCGCTTGAAGGTTCCGATATTGAAGCGATCCGCACCGCGAAAAATGAACTGCAAGAAGTGGTACAGCAACTGTCCGTAAAACTGTATCAGCAAGCGGCGCAACAGGCGCAGGCAGCTCAGGGCGCGGAAGACACTGCACAGAAAAAGGACGATAATGTAGTGGATGCCGACTATACAATCGTTGACGAGGATGAAAAAAAATAATCAAGTGATCGAAAAGTCAAAGTCAGGGGCACCTTGACTTTGACTTTTTTTCGCAACCTGATATGATGGACTTTATGAGTAAAGTAGTGCGGGAGTGAAGAGCAATGAAACGCGATTATTATGAGGTGTTAGGCATCTCCAAGTCCGCTTCGGAAGACGAGATCAAAAAAGCGTACCGCAAGCTGGCTCGCAAGTACCACCCGGACGTTAACAAAGAGCCGGATGCGGCAGAGAAATTTAAAGAGGTAAAAGAAGCGTACGATGTGCTAAGCGACCCGCAGAAGCGCGCTAACTATGATCGCTTCGGCCATGCCGGCGCCCAACAGGGCGGTTTTGGTGGCGGAGGCTTTGACTTTGGCGGAGATTTTGGGGGTTTTGGCGACATTTTTGACATGTTTTTCGGCGGCGGGCGCCGCAACCCGAACGCGCCGCGTCAGGGCGATGATCTGCAATACACGATGCGGATCGATTTTAAGGATGCAGTGTTTGGAAAAGAAGTCGATATTGAAATTCCGAAAGAAGCGACGTGTTCCAAATGTAACGGTTCCGGGGCTGAGCCGGGCAGCAAGATCGAAACGTGCCAGACATGCGGTGGCACCGGACAGCAGGAGATCGTACAGAATACACCGTTTGGCCGTGTCGTAAACCGCAGGGTATGTCCGAACTGTAAGGGAAGCGGCAAGTTTATCAAGGTAAAATGCAGCAAATGTCACGGGAGCGGACGTGAAAAGGTACGTCGCAAAATTCATATCAAAATCCCGGCCGGCGTGGACGATGGCGCAAGAATGCGCATCGCCGGCGAAGGTGAGTTAGGAATAAACGGTGGCCCCCCGGGAGATTTGTATGTTGTCTTCCAGGTAAAACCCCATGAGTTCTTTGAACGCGATGGAAACGATATTTACTGTCAGGTTCCGATTACATTTGCCCAAGCGGCGCTTGGTGATGAGATTGAGGTTCCGACGCTTGACGGCAAAGTGAAGCTGAAAATTCCGGCCGGTACCCAGACTGGAACAAGATTCCGCCTGCGCGGTCACGGTGTTCCTTATTTGAACCGCTCAGGCAAAGGGGATCAGCACGTGAAAGTTGTCATTGTTACTCCTACCAAACTTAGCGAAAGACAGAAAGAATTGCTGCGCGAATTCGCTGAGATCAGCGGAGAAGAAATGCATGGCAGCGGAGAAACTTCTTTCTTTGACAAAATGAAAAAAGTGTTGCGGGGAGAACTTTAAAACACAAGATAGCGTAACGGGAGGATGGGACGAAAGCGATGAAATGGTCTGAAATTAGCATTCATACGGCGCAGGAAGCGGTCGAGGCGGTTGCGAATATTTTGCACGAGGCAGGTGCCACGGGCGTAGTTATTGAAGATCCGGAAGTTCTTGGGCGTGATTGGGATGATAAGTATGGCGAAATCTACGAACTTTCGGAGAAGGATTATCCGACTGAAGGTGTCATTGTAAAAGCCTATCTTCTCGTCAACAGCTATCTTGCAGAAACGGTGGAAGAAATCAAAGAAGCGGTCAACAACCTGTCTTCGTACGGCATTGATGCCGGCCCGGGCACGGTGACGCTTGCGGAAGTGCAGGAAGAGGAATGGGCCACCGCCTGGAAGAAGTACTATAAACCAGTCGAAGTATCCGAGCGGATTACAATCACTCCTACCTGGGAAAACTATTTGCCGAAGAAAGCGGACGAATTAGTGATTGAGCTGGACCCAGGCATGGCATTTGGCACAGGAACACATCCAACAACTGTGCTGTGCATTCGCGCCTTGGATGAACTCATTCAGGGCGGGGAAAGCGTGATTGACGTAGGCTGCGGTACTGGTGTGCTCAGTATCGCGGCCGCAAAACTTGGTGCTGCTTCCGTGCGCTCGCTTGATCTTGATGAAGTAGCTGTCCATTCTGCCATTCAGAATGTGAAACTGAATCGTGTGGAAGACAAAGTAACAATAGCGCAGAACAATTTGCTCGACGGTATAAAGGGACCGGTTGATATTGTCGTTGCCAATATTCTTGCGGAAGTGATCCTGCGGTTTGTTGACGACGCGGCGGCTGTGCTGAAGCCGGGCGGATTGTTTATTGCTTCTGGCATTATTACCCAGAAAGAAGCAGAAGTAAAAGCTGCAATGGAGAAAGCGGGCTTCCGGGTAAAAGAATCGCACTATATGCACGATATGTATGACAATGAAGACGGTGCGAACGATTCATTCGCGGATACGGTTGCCCCGCCGACCATTTACGATCGAAACGCCCTAATCTCAGGTTGGGTGTGCATAATTGCGGAACGAAAAGCAGAGTGAGGGATATGAATGCAGCGCTATTTTGTGAATCCTTCGCAAATGAATGAACAATACGTAACGATTGTCGGGGATGACGTAAACCATATCGCAAAAGTGATGCGCTTTAGGAGCGGCGATGAGATTATTTGTTGCAACGGACAAGGACGCGACGTGCGCGGTGTAATTGAGGAAATCCAACCCAATGCCGTGCGTGTGCGCATCTTGAGAGAAGAGGGGCCGAATCGCGAACTTCCGGTGCAAGTTACCATTGCACAGGGGCTTGTGAAAGGTGATAAAATGGAGGTAGTCATTCAGAAAGGCACTGAGCTCGGTGCTTTTTCTTTTTGCGCGTTCACTTCTATGCGCACGGTTGTTAAGCTCGACGAAAAAAAGGAGAGAAGACGGCTGGAACGGTGGCAAAAAATTGCCAAAGAAGCTGCTGAGCAGTCGCATAGAAGTCATGTTCCCATTATAGAAAATGTGTTAACTTGGCGCGAGCTTCTTGCATCCGCGTCCCGTTTTCATTATGCTTTATTTGCATACGAGAAAGAAGAAACGGTCACGCTGCACCGCGTTCTTGCTGAAGCGGCACCCGGCTCGAAAATTTTGATTGTTATCGGCCCGGAAGGCGGTTTCGACGAGAAAGAGGTGGCAGAGGCGGAAGCGGCCGGGTTTTTGTGCGTATCGTTGGGAAGGCGGATTTTGCGCGCAGAAACTGCACCGTTATACGCCTTGTCTTGCGTTTCTTATCAGTTTGAACAGCAGTAGTCAGATGAGAGTGGAGAGTCTATACATTTGGCTTGATATACCGGCATACTATGATACGGATGTCAGGATATCAAAGTATTACACGAATAAGGAGTTGGATGAGAGATGCCAACTGTAGCATTTCACACGCTTGGTTGTAAAGTGAATCACTATGAGACTGAAGCGATTTGGCAGTTGTTTAAGCAGGCCGGCTACGAAAAGATAGATTTTGAACAAAAAGCGGATGTCTATGTTATTAACACATGTACGGTCACAAATACGGGAGATAAGAAAAGCCGCCAGGTTATTCGTCGTGCCATCCGTCGTAACCCGGATGCGGTTGTTGCTGTTACGGGTTGCTATGCGCAAACGACGCCGCACGAGATTATGGCGATTCCGGGTGTAGATATCGTTGTGGGCACGTCCGGCCGTGACCAGCTGATTGACTATGTCAACCAGTATTTGCGTGAGCGTCAGCCGATTAATGCGGTGACGAACATCATGAAGGCTCGTGAATACGAAGAGCTTGATGTGCCGGAATTTACGGATCGTACGCGCGCGTCGCTAAAAATTCAGGAAGGCTGCAATAACTTCTGTACGTTTTGCATTATTCCGTGGGCGCGCGGCTTAATGCGCAGCCGCAAGCCGGAAAGTGTGATCGAACAGGCAAACAAGCTGGTGGCCGCAGGGTATAAAGAAATCGTGCTGACTGGCATCCACACCGGCGGTTATGGTGAAGACTTGGAAGATTATAATCTGGCGCGCCTGCTACGCGACCTTGACAGCAAAGTGCCGGGATTGAAACGTATCCGCATCAGCTCGATTGAAGCGAGTCAGATTACGGATGAAGTCATCGAAGTGCTCAATTCTTCCGACAAGATGTGCCGTCATTTGCATGTGCCGTTGCAGGCGGGTGACGATTATGTCTTGAAGCGTATGCGCCGCAAGTACACGACGGATGAATACCGCCGCAAAATTGAGCAATTGCATGAAGCGTTGCCGGACGTGGCGATTACGACGGACGTTATCGTCGGTTTCCCAGGTGAAACGGAAGAAATGTTTATGAACGGGTATCGTTTCATTGAGGAAATGAAATTTGCCGAACTGCACGTCTTTCCGTATTCTAAGCGCAGCGGTACACCGGCGGCTCGCATGGAAGACCAGGTGGACGAAGAAGTAAAAAACCGTCGTGTGCATGAGTTGATTCAGCTATCTAATAAGCTGGCGCTGGATTATTCCAGCAAGTTTGTAGGCGAAGTGTTGGAAGTGATTCCGGAAGAGCCGTACAAAGAAGCGACGGACAGCGGCCTGTATGTGGGCCATTCCGACAATTATCTGAAGCTTGTTTTCCCGGCTAACGAAACGTTGGTAGGAAAAATTTGTAAAGTTCGTCTGGACGCTCCGGGCTCTGAATATTGCAAAGGAACGTTCGTCCGCGTGCTCAGTGAAGAAGCGCTCAAAGCGTAATGAGACGCTGAACGAAACAGGGCGTAAGCGAAACTGTTTTCCGCAGTTTCGCTTTTTTTTCATGGTGATTCTTTTTATAATTTTTTAAGGAAAGCGTCAAGTTGAGATGTTTCTACCATGAAAAGGAGTCCTGTATGTTTCATTTGAATAACTGGCCTATCCGTTGGAAAATTACACTGCTCGCATTTGGCATTGTGCTATTTTCTCTGCTGATGGCCGCTACGATTCTTTTGGGTAAAATTTCTAGTATGAAAGTGGAAGAGGTTGGCCAACGCTCGCTCTTGATCGCTAAAGTCACAGCGCAAATGCCGGAAGTCAAACGCGCGGTAGGGTTGCTGAACGGCGAGTTGCGTGTCCAGCCGCTTATTGAACAGGTGCGTGCTATCTACGGGGCTGATTACATTGTCGTAGTTGACATGAACGGGAAGCGGTTCTCGCATCCTATCGAAAGTCGTGTCGGCACACATTTTAATGTAAATGAAGCGAAGCCGGCGTTTGCTGAACATATCTATGTCGAACGGGTCGAAGGCCGTCTTGGCGAAGGAGTGCGGGCGTACGCTCCGGTTATGAATGAAGAACATCAGCAGATCGGCGTTGTGATGGTAGGGAATACAGTTCCTCACATTCTCACAATTCTTGAGGATATGAGTAAAGAAATCGTTCTTATTCTTTCGCTTACGCTTTGTTTTGGTATCTGGGGTTCTTATTTGCTGGCGAGCCATATTAAGAAGCAAACATTCCAATTGGAGCCGCAGGAGCTGGCCCGGATATTGGACGAACGTACATCCGCTTTTCATGCCATCCATGAGGGCATTATTGCTATTGATGACAAAGAACGCATTACCGTGATTAACGATGCGGCGCGGCGCATGCTGAAAGTGAAAGGAAAGGCGATCGGTGAAAACATCCGCGATGTTATTCCCGACACGCGCCTGCCAGAAATTCTTGAATTGGGCCGCCCGATTTATAACCAGCAGTTTTATGTGGGCGATACGCTGATTTTAAGCAATCGAATTCCGATTCGTGTCAAAGAGAAGATTGCAGGAGCTATCGCTATTTTCCAGGATAAGACGGAAGTGACCCGCCTTGCGGAAGAACTGACCGGAGTTAAGGCATTTGTGGATGCGCTGCGCGCAAAAAATCATGAGCACAGTAACAAACTGCATACGATTGCTGGGTTGATCCAGCTGGGCAAGGAACAGGAAGCGCTTCGTTACATTTTCCAGCTTGACGAAGAGCAGGAAAATGTGGCCCATTATATCAGCGGGCGCATTCAGGACATAAACTTGACAGGACTTTTGATCGGGAAGATTAGCCGAGCCAAAGAGCTGGATATTGCGCTTTGTATCGATCCGTATAGCGAATTTCGCATGTTTCCGGAAGGGGTTACCTACCATGACCTTGTGATTATTATCGGGAACTTGATCGAAAACGCGTTTGACGGGTTATCTGAGATGAACGACCGTGAAAGACGGGTGGATGTGTCGATCGTGCAGGACGAGAGCTATTTAACGATTGAAGTGGAGGACAACGGGATTGGAATCCCGGAAGAAATACGGCATCAGATTTTTGCCAAAGGCTTCTCCACGAAGCAAAAAGACGAGCGTGGTATTGGCTTATATCTTGTCTCTTCCATTGTGGAACGGAGCGGAGGCGAGATTGAAGTGGACAGTATGGTCGGATATGGCACATGGGTGCGCGTAAAGCTTCCGATGGAGCGAAAGGAGGAAACAACATGAGCAAACCGATTACGGTCTTATTAGTCGAAGATGATCCGATGGTACAAGAGATTAACGCCTCGTTTATTGAGCAGGTAGAAGGTTTTAAAGTAATAGGCTGGGCGAGGAACGGGGAGGAAGCGATTGAAAAGATCAGACGACTGGCGCCGAACCTTGTTATTCTTGATTTATACATGCCAGGCAAAGGCGGACTGGAAACGCTGCGCATTATTCGCCAGGAGGAGTTTGACTTGGACGTTATTGCGGTAACGGCGGCTAACGATCGGGACACTGTGCTGCGTGTCATGCGTCTTGGTGCCGTTGATTATATTTTTAAGCCTTTCCAGTTTTCACGAATCAAGGAAGCGCTTTTGCGTTATAAAGAGCATTTTCTCCGTAATCAGTCAGCCGTATTTTCGCAGACAATATTCGATGGCGCCCGCACATTGGCCATTGCGGGCAAAAAGCAGTCTACAAAAGAAGAAACGAACTATCCAAAAGGGATCCAAGCGTTTACGCTTCAGCAAGTATCCAACTGCCTTCGGGAAGCGGAAACGGATTTGTCTGCAGAAGACATCGGACAGATCATCGGCATGTCCCGCGTCACGGTGCGCCGCTATCTCGAATATCTGGAATCGGTTGGCAAGGCGAAATCGCATATGGTATACGGCACGGTAGGACGCCCGATGAAAATGTATACGTGGGTTGATGAACAAAAAGAACAAAATGTTTAATAAATACGAAAACTTCTTCCTTTCCTTTGCAAACGTTATCATAAAACTATCAGACAAGATAAATAATTAGCAAAGGGAAGGGTTTGATGAAGATTCAAAAAAAACGGACGGTTTCAGTTCTTATTGCAATCGCAACCGTTAACGTTTTTGAACTTCATCACTTCCTTCCTTTCGCTTCAGCGGAGCGTAACCGTGAGTAAATGAAAGGGAGGATAGGATGAAAAAGAAAATGAGGCTAAATTTCAGAAATCTTACCGTGCAGGTAATATGCGCCATTATTTTAGGGATTTTAGTTGGACAATTTTTCCCTGACTTTGGCTCGCAATTGAAGGTTTTGGCGGATATTTTTATTAAGCTGGTTAAAATGGTGATCGCCCCCATCGTGTTCCTTACGATTGTAGTCGGAATTGCAGGGATGGGCGATTTAAAGAAAGTTGGCCGCATTGGGGGAAAAGCGCTCATCTACTTTGAGATCGTAAGTACAATTGCTTTGGCTATCGGAATTATTGTCGTTAATATAATTAAGCCGGGACAAGGTATGGATAAAGCTGCGGCCACAGGCGATATAACGAAATATACGAAACAGGCTGCTGAAACGAGCCACGGTATAATAGACTTTTTAATGAGCATTATTCCAGAGAACATTTTTGGAGCTTTAGCGAACGGCGAACTCCTGCCGATTCTTTTTGTTGCTGTTTTGTTCGGCATATCGCTGACGGCGATGGGAGAACGTGCAAAATCGGTGCTTGATTTATTTGAAAAGTTAACAGAAGGCATGTTTGGTATTGTAAATATGGTCATGAAAGTTTCCCCGATTGCAGCGTTCGGCGCGATGTCTTATACAATTAGCAATTTTGGGATTGAAGTTTTGCACAATTTGGGAAAACTAATGGGTTCCGTTTATATTACAATGTTTTTGTTTATTATTCTTGTACTTGGTTTAATAGCTAGAATATATGGATTTAGCATCTTTGGCTTTCTTAAATACATCAAAGAAGAGATTCTTCTCGTATTAGGTACTTCTTCTTCTGAAGCTGCCTTTCCAAAAATGATAGAAAAGCTGGAAAAGTACGGATGTTCAAAATCTGTTGTTGGACTTGTGCTTCCTACCGGTTATTCATTTAACTTGGATGGTACAGCCATTTACTTATCTATGGCCGCCATCTTTATCGCTCAGGCTTATGGGGTTGATTTGACTCTTACCCAGGAAATTACGCTTCTCGCTATTTTGATGCTTACTTCAAAAGGAGCAGCTGGTGTTACGGGCTCGGGTTTCGTAACTTTGGCGGCAACATTGGCTGTATTCCCGACGATTCCGGTTGAAGGTATGGCGCTTCTTCTCGGTGTGGACCGCTTTATGTCAGAAGCGCGGGCGATTACGAACCTCATTGGCAATGGGGTTGCTACTGTGGTAGTTGCGAAGATGGAAGATGAATTCCGTACAGAGACAGAGAGCAAAAACGGCTCGTATAATGAACAAGTTTCCGCTTAATTGGCGGTTTGTTTTAGCAACAATTTGCGCGTCGGCTAGAATATAGCCGACGCTTTTTTGATGGAAAGAAAAAGGACGAGCGTGCAATATCTGCGAGTTTTTCTTATGCTATGATAGGAATACGAAAGCAGGAAAAGGAGAATGTAACGTGAAATCCCTTGGGTGGTTGATTGTATTTCTGCTTGCAGGATTAGCCATTTCGATTGCTGTCGGTTTCGGCTTCAGCGCGAAAGAGCCTGTACATTATGATGCTGAACAGGAAGGGTTGGACAAAAAAGTTATCATTCGCTTCAGCCATGTGGTAGCAGAAAATACGCCGAAAGGCTTAGCTGTTTCTAGGTTCGCTCAGCTTGTTCGGGAAAAAACGGACGGTATGGTGGAAATCCGAGTGTATCCTAACGCTACACTATTTGATGACGAAAAAGAGTTTCAGGCCTTGCAGACAGGCAAAGTCGAAATGATTGCGCCTGCCACCTCTAAGCTGTCCTCGCGCTATCCGGCTTGGATGATTATGGACTTGCCATATGCGTTCAAAAACGAAAGCGAAGTAAAAGAAGCGATGGACGGGCGGCTTGGCCAATTGTTATTTAAGGCCATCAATGACGAAAATATTAAAGGCCTGGCGCTTTGGGATAATGGCTTTAAGCAGATGACCGCCAATCGGCCGCTCATTGATCCAGAGGATTTTAAGCAGATGAAATTTCGGATTATGGCAAGCCCGATTCTTCAAGCACAATTCAGGGCGCTGGGCGCGAAAGCGGAAAGCTATTCTTTTAATGATTTGTACCGGCAATTGCAGTTCAAAAACGTGGAGGGAGAAGAAAATACGCTATCCAATATTTACAGCAAACGTTTATACCAGGTACAGCGGCATATGACAGTTAGTAATCATGGCTATCTTGGGTATATTGTATTAATAAATAAAACGACGTGGGATAAGTTGTCCCCAAAGCAACGGGCGGCAATTGAATCGGCAATGGCGGAAACGACGGCCTGGATTCGCCAGTACGCGAAAAAAATGAACGACAGGGCGCTCGCGGAAATGAAAGCAAAAAATTTGATTCATATTCATATGCAGACAAATAAGGAGAAAGAAGCATGGAAAAAACGCCTGGCGCCTGTCTATTATCAGTTTAAAGATACCATCGGAACACAAGTTTTGGAAGAATGGAAAAAACTAGGGGCAGACGAGCGGGCTTTATAGAAGAGGAGCGGTGGCTACGAATAAATATGCTAAAAAAAGTGGTAAAGGGCAGGCAGAGTGAGATAAACTTTTGAAAAAGGATGCTTTTGCAAGGAGGAATGTTGAATGGCAAAGGAGGTTTCAGCAGGAGGCGTTGTATATAGGAGAACAAAAGACAACAAGATCGAACTCATGATTATTGAAGACAGGTATTTAAAAGCGTCTCTGCCGAAGGGAAAGCAGGAAGAGGGCGAGACGATGGAGGAGACCGCGCTTAGAGAGATCAAAGAGGAGACAGGAATTGAAGGAAAGGTTGTCCAGCCGCTGGAAACGATTTATTATAACTATTACCATCCGAAAGTTGGGGCCGTGAAAAAAGAAGTTCATTACTATCTTGTGGAAGCGATGTCGGGAACACTTGCGCCGCAACTTGAAGAAATAAACACAGCAGTATGGATGTCGCCAGAAGCGGCATGGGAGAAACAAACGAAACATGGGTACCAGAATAATATTTCCGTTCTGGCAAAAGCCTATCAACTGTTAGGACTTAGTACGCGAAAGGGGCAAACATCATGACAATGGAACCGGGCAAGCTTGCAACTTATATCGATCATACGTTGCTCAAGCCGGAAACGACAGCTGGGATGATCGATAAACTATGCCAGGAAGCGAAAGAACATCGATTTTTCGCTGTTTGCATTAATCCTTATTGGGTTGAACGCGCAAAGCAGAATCTTGTAGGCAGCGATATAAAAGTCGCCACCGTAATCGGATTTCCACTCGGTGCAAGCATCGCTGAAGTCAAAGCATTTGAAGCAGCGAGAGCGATTAAGGACGGAGCAGACGAGATCGATATGGTTATCAATATCGGCGCGCTGAAATCGGGCGATGATGAAGCGGTGTTACAGGATATCGCAGGGGTTGTGGCGGTAGCTGGTGACGATGCGCTGGTTAAAGTAATTATTGAAACCGGTTTGTTGACGGAAGAGGAAAAAGTGAGGGCTTGCCGCCTGAGTAAAGAGGCGGGCGCGCACTTTGTCAAAACTTCGACTGGATTCTTAGGCGGCGGTGCGACGGTGGAAGATGTGGCATTGATGCGAAAAACGGTTGGCGAAGAGATGGGTGTTAAAGCGTCCGGTGGTGTACGTACCTTTGAAGATGCGGAAGCGATGATTCAAGCCGGCGCGACCCGTATTGGTACGAGTGGTGGCGTCGCTATCGTTCAGGGTGGCACAAACGCTGAGCAATATTAATATGCTAAGGAGCTAGGATAAAAAATATGCCCTTTCTTCCTGCGCTTGTGTTATCTTTCTACAAAGTTACCATTTTATCGTACGTCCATGTCAAAAGCTGCATCCCCAAAACATTTGAGTAAATTCGAAGAGTGGGACACTCGTGTTTGCTGTTTCACCTTTGTATGGTTCGATGTGGAGTGGAAAGTGAAAAGGCGCGAAGGAAGAAGGGGCGTATTATTCATTATCTTACTCTCTTAGTGCAGATAGAGAAAATTCGCGAGGTATAAAATCGTGAGTTTTTCTTATTTTTTAATGAAAAATTGCGCTGCCTTTGCGATCGGATGCGCAAACGGGAGCGCTAGGAGCGAACAAATGACATTGAACAGCGTTTGCGCGTGGGCGATTTGTACCGCGGGATCGCTTGTCAGTAATGATACTAGCGTCCCAAGTTGCGAAATGAACGGCAGAAACAGAAGAACGCCCGCAATATTCAAGAATACGTGAACCCAAGCGACTTGCTTCGCTGCCGCATTGCCGCCGATCGCTGCCAGTACTGCCGTTATGCACGTGCCGATATTGCTGCCGAGAATAATGGCGATTCCCATGCCAAGAGAAAGGATGTTTTCATTCATAAATCCCATGGTAATGGCTGTTACCGCCGAACTGCTGTGCAAAAGCGCCGTGAAGATGGTACCGATGAAAATTCCGTTGAAGTAACTTGCTTCTGGGCGCGCCAGCATTGACAGAAAGAACGGTGTATGTTGCAATGGCACAGCAATCATCTGCATCATCTGGATTCCAAGAAATACGCAACCAAAGCCGGATATGGATATGCCGATCGCCCGTATGATGGGGGAGCGGAACCAGAGAATGGAACAGCCGATGAGGAACATGGGAAGGGCCCATTTTTGTGGATTAAGCGCGATGAGCTGTGTGGTGAAGGTCGTCCCAATATTCGTCCCAAGGATAATTCCTACCGTTTGCGGAAACGAAAGCAGGTTAGCGTTTACAAGTCCGATGGTTACAATGGCTACCGCGCTGCTGCTTTGGATAATCATTGTCACGATGGTTCCTGTGATGAGCCCGCGCGTTGGCGTTTTTGTAAAGCGCGTGAGCCAGCCTTGCAGGCTTTTGCCCGCGAGCGCAAAAAGTCCGAGTCGCATGAGATGCATGCCGCCCATGAAAAGTCCAAGCCCCGCAAGTAGAGGAAACGCGAGAGTGAGCATTTTTTTTCTCCTTCCGTCTGCATCTATCCCATTTGTATGCGGAATACGAGACAGGCATGACAGACCCGGATAAACAAGGATGGACCCGAAGGAGATAACGGGTCTATAGCCATACATATGTCCAGCGGTACAGGCAGGTGCGTATAAAATAGACGCAAACCTAGTATGACGTATCGAAGGGAAAGGAAGATAATATGGAGCAAAAATCAACCTGCAATCTTGATCATTCGCTTGAAGATATACGTAAAAAACTGGAAGTCATCGCACCGCATTTGCCGGATCGCATTGTTGCGGTGCTGCCCACGTACTTGGAAAGTGGACGCACGCAGGAAGAGTTGAATTACGTATTTCATTTGCTGAAAAAATATGATTTGGCAGACGAAATGGAAAGAGTACATCGCAATAAGGAATTTATCCGCTTATTGAAGCTGTAAAGCTGTAACAGCGATTCCCCATTTGTATGATAGACGGGGCCCTTTCTTATTTATGTCGAAAAATGCGACAGAAAAAATATCCTCTCTGCGAAAGTTATGACAGTACAGGCGAAACATCATCATGAAAAGGAGAGAATGGCATGAATAAGAAAATTGTAAGCAGTTTGCTGGCGGCAACTTTGCTTGCGGGAGGGACTTCCGTGTTCGCACAAACGGCCGATGCTACAGCCAAGCCGCAGAAACAGGAATCAACCACGAAGAAAACTGGCCTTGAAAACGCTTTGGAGCACGTAAAAAACGAAACGGCGAGACAGCATATTATGGATAACATTGAAAAGCAATGGAAAGCAACGACAGGAGATTCGGTTACGGTAACGACGGGGGATTCTGTCACGGTCACTCCTGGAAAAGAGGACAAGCCTAAAGAAGAGGCGAAAAAGCCGAGTGTAATCGTAATTAAAATAAATGGCAAAATTATGATTACAAACCAGAAGCCGATTATCATCAATAATCGCACAGTTGTTCCGCTGCGCAGCATCTTCGAATCACTGGGAGCCGAAATCAAGTGGGATGCCAAGAAACAAACTGTGTATGCGACGAAAGGAAACCGGAAAGTGATGATTAAAATCGGTGACCAAAATGCTGTGGTGAACGGCAAGAAAGTAAAGCTGAACCAAAAAGCTACTATCGTTAACAATCGTACAATGGTGCCGTTGCGTTTCGTAAGCGAAGCGTTAGGTGCAAGTGTGGAATGGGATGCGAAAAACGCGACCGTCCATATCAAGACAACGATTAAAACAAACTAATTTTGGTTTCATGTAAAGGGCGGATGTCCGGCTTTTAACCGGGCACCCGCCCTTCTGTTCATTTTGCCTCGTTTTTCTGGACGATTTTTGGTAATATATTTGGCATCACAGCAAGAAAAAAGGATGGATAGAATGACAGCGTTACCTGAACGTTTTGTGCAACGGATAAAGCAGATGATTGGTGAACAGGAGGCGGCAGCATTTCTCGCGAGTTATACCGGGAGCGCAGCGCATGGATTGCGTCTGAATCCGGCGAAAGTACCGCTGGATGAATTCATCGTAAAGATGCCGTTTTCCTTGACGCCGGTTTCGTGGTGCCCGCTCGGGTTTTATTATCATGAAAAGGATAGACCTGGAAAGCATCCGTACCATGCAGCAGGTCTATATTATATTCAAGAACCAAGCGCAATGGCGGTGGTGGAAGCGCTCAAGCCAGAGCCAGGAGATATTGTGCTTGATTTATGCGCAGCACCAGGTGGAAAATCAACCCATATTTCCAGCTATCTTGGAAATAGCGGCTTGCTGGTAGCGAATGAAATCCACCCAACCCGCGTAAAAGTGCTTTCAGAAAATCTGGAGCGCTGGGGGGCGCGTAATATTTTAGTGGTGAATGAAACGCCGGAACGTATGGCCGAACGGTTCCGCGGTTTCTTTGACAAGATTGTGGTGGATGCCCCGTGCTCGGGCGAGGGGATGTTCCGCAAGCTGCCGGAAGCGTGCGATGATTGGTCGGAAGAGAAGATAGGGCATTGTGCATTCATGCAGGCGGATATTTTGGAATCGGCTTCCATCATGCTGAAGCCAGGCGGCGTGATGGTATATTCCACCTGTACATTTTCGGAAGAAGAAAATGAATGGCAGATTGAAAGGTTTCTTTTATCACACCCTGAATTTTCCCTGGAGCCGGTGGCGCAGGGAGAATGTTTCTTTGAGCGTGGGAAACTGGCGAATACATACCGCCTTTGGCCCCACAAATTGAGCGGAGAGGGACATTTTCTCGCCCGCCTGCGCAAGAGCGCTAGCACTGGGGAGCGATCAGAAAAACCGGGGGCAGGAAAGGTAAAGCCGATTCCCGCAGCTACGCGCAAATTATTTGAAGCATTCTGTCGCGAAACGCTGACATTTATCCCCGAAGGACAGTATGCGTTGTTCGGTGAACAACTCTACCTTTTGGCGGATGGTCTGCCAAGTTTGAAAGGACTCAAGATCGCGCGGGCGGGCTGGCATATGGGAACCGTTAAGAAGGATCGGTTTGAACCTTCACACGCACTGGCGCTGGCACTGAAGCCCGGAGAATGGAAGCGGAATGTCAACTTTTCCACTGACAGCGATGAAGTGTACCGGTATTTAAAAGGGGAAAGCCTGTTTGTGCAGAAGACTGGAAAGGGTTGGGACGTGGTGACGGTGGATGGCTATCCGCTAGGCTGGGGCAAGCTGGTGCAGGGACAGTTAAAGAACCATTATCCCAAAGGATTGCGCTGGGTGTGAGTGTATGAAACATAGTCATAAACCCCTTATTAATTAAGGGGTTTTTCTATATTACAGGTTGTCTTTTATAAGAGGGGAATTGGGGACAATTTGTAGACAAGCGCAGCGTTATATCATCTAACAAGAGCAAATTCTATGAAGTACTGACCAGATGATTGTTGGTTACCTTTTTCATTGCTCAGCATATTTGCCAGTACATCTGAATCTCCTCTTCTCGTACTGCTTGTAGCAGAGCCGTTACCTGTTCTTTGGTGTATACGTTCCTTGCTTCTGTTTTTGTTTTCATTGGCTCGCTGTATCCAAACCTATTGTTTTAATGAAATCCCTAACTCTTTAGCAGCTTGATTGAGATTGTCGCGATTTATTTTAATCATATTTGACGTTTTGGTTTTATCCTTATTCTTAATAGCGTCTTCTAAAGCATCAAATTTACCATGCATATCCTCAGCTAATTTTGCGTTTTTGGCTTTTACTGAAGGGAGTATAGCAGAATGATACTCTTCATGAATTTGGTCAAATAATGTACTAGCGCTTTGGAAATCATTTTTATTAACATTGCTTTCAATGGTAGCGAGTCCTTGTATTTCATCTTTGATTGCTTTCTCTACTTGAGTATTATTAGGACTCGTTGTATCTCCACCTTCATGCTGATGAGGTTGTCCTTCTTCATGATGAACATGATCTTGTGCTGGTTGTTGAGATGAAGAGCTACACCCAGTTAGTCCTAAACCAAATAACAAAACAAGTGAAGCAAATATAACGTTTTTGGTTCTCATTCATCATTTCCCCTTTTTAAACGTGTATCTACAGGTTTCATCTTGCGATCTCCTTTAAACCACATCCATATTCCTGTCATACTTAACACAATCATACAAATCGCTCCTACATCAGTAAGCCATACAATAGACATTTTCCCTATTGTTCCAGAGTGAAGGCCAAATATAAATTTCTGTAGCTTCATTTCCATTTCTGAACTATAGCCAATGAATGATCGATGATTTAGTAACAATCCTGTGATTGCCATAATCAGCATGAGAATGGCCCCGATTATTCCTGCTATGCGATGAATCAGTCTTGTGATACGGTACATGAGTAACTCCTACAGCACACAGTATTTACATCAATGGCATCCTCTATCCAATCCATTGCTTTATTGCCGGCATTCTTTTAATTACGAGCCAATCTAAGGCTAACACAATTAATAGAGATATTTCAACTAACGGAAAAATGACACCAAAAACAATGATAATAAAAGCGGCTCCTTTTTGTATTTTAAAATCTTTTGGCAAGGATGGAGTGCCGAATTTTCCAGTTAGTTTCCGTTTCCACCACATGATCACACCGCTTATTGTAATTCCTATAAGACCAAGACAGATAATTAGATCAAGCAATTGATTAGCTAGCCCAAAATAATGACCTTCGTGTAAAGCAACTCCAATGGAAATAGCTTTCGCTAATGGACCATAATCTTGAAAACGTAAGTCTGCTAGTATTTTTCCGCTATATTAGTCAATATGCAGCATGGAAAACTTCTTCAGCCATTTCAAGTCAGAGTGTTTCAATCTGTACTCTTTCCGCACGGTTGAAGAGGTGAAAGATGCCGTACACAAATATATTCGTTTTTATAACCATCAACATTTCCAAAAGAAATTAAATAACCTGAGTCCTTATGAATATAGGACTCAGGCTGCTTAAAAGTGCTTTTTTATTCCTGTCTACTTGACAGGGGGTCATTCTCTATGGTGCAGCACTTTTTTGTGCTGCATGGATGGCTAACGGGCAGAATAGCGGAATAACTTGCAGAATCTTAGAACTCCTGAAAGGGTGTTTTTTGTCGATGTCATATCCATATTTTGGTTGTGAATGGTTTAATTATTTTTTTTTAAACTGGGAACCTATTTCTGCTTTTTTGCATAATACAGGTGAAAGGATGGTGAGGATAAAATTGGAGCGTGAAAAACGACTAGAAACATGGATGGATTTGTACACTCAGCGTTTAGTTCGCCTTGCGTATACATACGTTCGTGAGTGGGGAACAGCAGAGGATAAGGTACAGGATGCTTTTGTTAAGGTGTACGAAAAAATGGATCAATTCAAGGAAGAGCATGACCCATTCCCTTGGCTTGCTAAAATTGTCATTAACGAGTGTAGAATGGCACAAAGGAAAGGGTGGAGGGAAATCATATCCGCACTATTGCCTGAGCGTGCTGATATTAGCTCGGAAGATACCTTTTTAGCAATGGAGTCTAATCAAAAAATGTACGAGGTTGTTCTAAAACTTTTGGAACCTTATCGTACCCCCATAATTCTGTATTACTTTGAAGAGTTATCGTTAAAACAAATTTCCGAAATACTTGGGATAAATGAAGGAACAGTGAAGTCTAGACTAGCACGAGGCAGAGAACGATTAAGAAAAGTATGGGAGGAGGAATATCATGAGTTTGGACAAGCAAATCAAAGCTGCTAAACTTTATCACGAAAATCATACTGTAAATGTTGAGAATTTCAAAAAACGTGTGTTTCAAAAATTAGAGGAACAAAAAGAATTGAAAACTAGACAATCGTGGCCCATACTCCAAAAATCGGTAACTACTTCTATTGCGTATGGGAGAAGGGAAATTTTCAAAAAAACGGGCGTTCTCATAACAGCTGCCGCAGCGTCGCTAGTGTTGGTAATAGGAGTCGGTGTTACATACCCCGGTTTTGCCCAAACTCTAAAACAGATGCCTCTAATTCAATCGGTATTTAGTATTGTGGGTGGTGACGGACTCAAAAAGGCCCAAGAAAAAGGTTTAGTCACTAATATACAGAAAGTCGCGACTGACAAGGATATCACGGTTACCATCACGGAAGTCTTTTATGACGGCTCACAGGTCTCCGTTGGATATATACTGGAGTCTCCTGATAAATTGCCTGACAGGGTTTATCAAGAAAAAGCTATAAAAATAAATGGAAACTTACTTGAGAAATGGGGGGCTGGCGGGGCGAGCCATCGTATTGATGACCATCATACTGTGGGCGTCATTAACTTTAGCACAAGTGAACCATTACCCGACAAATTTAAGTTCGATCTTGCTATTACACAGATTGGAGATATAAAGGGGGATTGGTCTTTTTCCTTCCCAGTTGTGAAGAATGACACTTCAAATAAACAAATTGTACCAATGTTAACAAAAACGTATAAAGACATGACCGTAATACTTGAAAAGGTCACATTCTCAGTCAACTCAACTGAATTAGTGGGGCAATTGATCCAACCAAGCGGAGCACTTTCGACGATTTTTGAAGTAATTGATGATAAAGGAAATAAAATAGGACTTCTTAGTTCATCAGCTGAGGAAAATAAAATAGATAGGGAGAAAGAAACCGTTCGTTGGAAAGCGATCTACCAACCTTTTCAAGAACCACCCAAATCTTTAACTATACGTCCTATTACTCAAGATCAAAATGCTCTTCCTTCAGATGTAGTCAAGGGACTAGAGATAACTATTCCCATTCGTTGATCATTTTCTTTGCTTGTAAACCTGAACAATGAAAAGATTTATCAGAATTTGAGCAACTGATGGGAATCAATAGTTGAATAAAAGCAAGAATATTATGGGGACAGCATTGGGGACAATATGGCAACAAAGTTAACACATTTTAAAGCAACAAAACACAACAAAAAACGTTAATCCCCTGATTTAAAAGGATGTAACGCAATAGTACAGAACGCCATAAATGGGGTTAAACCATTATCCCAAAGAATTGCGCTGGGTATGATTGTATGAATTTAGATTGAAGACAAATTCCCCTTGCAGAAAGGGAGTTTGTCTTCAATCTGATGCATCGCAGGACGCGGTGCAGAAGGTGACGGAGCGCTTATTTTCGAATCAGAGCGGTTCATAGACGTGTTCCGAGAAAATCAAAGACTTAAGGCTTCACAGACTGTTACCCTATTAATTTGTCAATAATCTAGTGGTAAGAACCCTTTTTAGCAATTTTTGTTTTTCAATAACCCGATTCCTGAGAGAAGAAGTAAAAAAGCTATGCTTAACCATGCCCAGGTATATCCTTTTACATCCACAATGAATCCAAAAATAGGCGGGGCTGAAATGATAGCGAATTGATTTAAAGTAAGTGCAAAACTGACAGTTACACCAACTGAATCTTCTGATGATTTTTCAGCAACTTCAACGATAAAAAGGCTATACCAACCTATACCGAAGAAACCTAACCAACCGCTAAGCAAAAATAAACTCCAAAGCGGTAAAGTATGTATATTCATTGTGAAGATTAATACGGAAGCAAAAGCTGCTAGAACAGAAAATAAAAGCGGTTTCCTGCGATTTCCTCTGTAAAAATAATCGCTAATCGATGCCAAAATAATCCGCCCTACCATTCCCAAAAACAACGAAACCGAAAAGATTTGTCCCGCCAGCATCGGCGATAATGATTCGGTGTTGGTAAGAAAAATCGTCAAATGTCCAACAATTACCATTTGTAATGAGATCATGCAAATTCCGGTAAAGAAAACAGGATATAAAGCTTTGTTTTTTATGATTTCTTGAAGCTGTTTTTGAAACGGCTTTACCTGTTGTTTAGGTGAAAAGAAAATGCGACTTGAACGGGAAAAATCGTTGCCCAAAGAGCGCCGCCGGAAGATTGAAGAATAGCAAGAGAAGAAATAAGAAGAATGGGGAGACGTGTTTTTGCGAACGCCTCCCTTTTTGTGTTTACTCCCTTTTTCCTTCTATGGATGTCTCAGAGTCCTCATTCGCTTTATCCAGCAGATCGAGCACCCAGCGGCACCAGATAATCTCTTCTTCTTCCTGTCTTAGCTTTCGTTTAAATAATAGATACCGCCCAAAGTGGCGGGATGTAAAATTTGTAATGGTTTCCCCGTACTCTTCCTCCATTTTTTTGATTTCTTCTTTGCGGTGTGTAACTTTTTCTTCAAATGTTGAAATACGTTCCCAAAACAGCTTTTTCGCCGTATTTTTATCTGTCAGCCAGATGGAATATACCTTAATCAAAAATTCATCCCGTATCACTGGAGCGGCCGGTGTTTGAGCAATCCACTTTTGCAGCAATTTTTTTCCCTTATCGGTAATTGAGTAAATCTTCTTATCCGGTTTTCCTGTTTGTTCAACATGTTCAAATGTAACATATTGTTCTTGCTCCAGTTTGGCCAGCAGAGGATACACCTGGCTGTGTTTTGCCCGCCAGAATACTTCGAGCAACTGGGTTAGCTCATATCCAGAACAAGGCTTGCGCATCAGCATACCAAGCAAAGCATATCCTAAAGCGTTCATATGGTTCCCTCCGGTTTATGGTCAGAATATATGTAAAAAATTATATATATAAATATTGACGTCTGCAAATAGATGGCAGTATACTGTTTCATGTCTTTTATATATAAAAAATGACATATAAATTGCTTTTCAAAGCGGCTGTTGGTAAGCTGCTTTGCTACGCATCGCCAGGGGATTGCGTTGTGTGAAAGAATAACATAAAGGAGTGAGAGGATGATGGAAAACAAAAGACGAAGGGCAAGAATCATTACCATGTTTGCCACATTTCTCGCATTTATGGGAATTGGGGTGGTGGATCCGATTCTGCCTTCGATCGCTGAGCAAATCGGGGCTACGCACTGGCAAGTTGAAATGCTGTTTACGTCTTATATTTTTACAATGGCGATTATGATGTTGCCTGCGGGTTTGCTGGCCGGGAAATTCGGAGATAAGCCGATGATGGTAGCCGGTCTTATCATTGTTACTATTTTTGCTTTGCTGTGCGGATTTTCTAATACGATTGCTGAACTGTCAAGCTTTCGGGCCGGCTGGGGTCTTGGCAACTCTTTCTTTTTTGCCACGGCGATGACCTTGTTGATTGCCCTGTCGAAAGAGGTAAGTTCAGCAGTTGGATTGTATGAAGCGGCCATTGGCTTGGGAATGGCCGGTGGTCCCTTGGTTGGTGGTATTTTGGGCGGCTATACGTGGCGTTATCCGTTTATTTCCACAGGTTTACTCATTTTTATTGCCTTTATTTTGGTGTGTTTCTTTGTTAAGGTACCTGGGCAGCGACCAAAAAGAAAAACGGCAGGATTCAAAGAAATGGGGCACCTGTTCTCCTATTCACCGTTTTTGCGCGGAGCGCTTGCAGGTATGTTTTATAACTACGGATTTTTCACTGTGTTGGCGTATTCGCCGCTGGTGATGAATTTACCCACTATTCAATTGGGGCTCATTTTTTTCGGTTGGGGACTTTGCCTTGCCTATGGTTCGGCTGTTTTATCACACAAGCTGGAAAAAAAGTATGATGTAAAAAAACTTTTGCGCTGGGGATTGTTGCTTTTCTCTTTGTTTTTGTTCGCTCTGTATTTTGTTAAACTAACGTGGTTGCAAATCGTATTGGTCATACTGTCCGGTCTTTTCTCAGGATTAAACAACGCCCTGTTTACGACTCATGTGATGGAATCTTCGCCGTATGAGCGCAGCATAACGTCAGGAGTTTACAATTTTGTGCGTTGGCTAGGAGCGGGAGTAGCTCCGATTTTATCCGGGGTGCTTGGCCATAAGCTCTTCCCGCAAGCTCCGTTTGGCATCTCTGGCTTCATCGTACTTGTCGGATTTCTATTGATGCTTCTACCGGTGCGGGAGCCAAGAAGGAGAGAAGAGGAACGGAGAATTCACTTGCATAAAAAAATGGGTATTTATTAAAAAATATAGGGGAATGACAAGGAGGGATGAAAATGGGCGAAAAGAACATACTTGCATATTTTAAAAGTCCGGAAGAAGCTGAAAAAGCGGCATCAGAGTTACAGACGCTTGGTGTGGTAGATATGCAAATCGACCGTATTTCCCGGTTTCCTGGAGATGGAGTAGGGCGTATCATGAATCCAATTACTGGTAATATATCTTCGCTGGCTGATGTAACGTTAGGCGCTGATGTTTCGAACCGAGATGCAGGGGTGTTATTGGCAGCAGATGTAGGTGCCAGCGGAATGAGCGATGGAGGACAGGACGATACAATAGGACGTGATATACTGTTGACTATAGTAGTTGAAGAGGAAAAACATCATTCGGCACTTCAAATTGTAGAAAAGAACGGTGGAATACAGTAAAGGAAACCTTCCCGGCCAAATGGTTGCTGGGAAGGTTTTTAATATCATACATTAAATGATTGTTTATTCATTTTCATTTTTGTTCATTTCAGTATAAAATTAATATAATTCTAAAAAATAGGGAGGGAAATGATGAACAGGAAAGTAGCGATCGTTACCGGAGGTTCCAGCGGGATGGGGAAGGCGATGGCAAAGAAATTTGCGGAGAAAGGGGCGTTTGTCGTCATTACAGGGCGCAATGCAGACAATTTGGAAAAAACGAGGCAGGAAATTGAGCAGACGGATGGACAAGTGTTATGTGTGCAGATGGATGTGCGCAATCCGGAAGACGTCCAACGCATGGTGGATGAAACAAAACAGACATTCGGCAAAATCGATTTTCTTGTGAATAACGCCGCAGGAAATTTTATTTGTCCGGCCGAGGAGCTTTCGATTAACGGTTGGAATGCGGTAATTAATATTGTACTTAATGGAACATGGTATTGTTCGCAGGCGGTCGGCAAAGAATGGATTGCTACCGGACATAAAGGTAGTATTCTAAACATGTTGGCCACGTACGCCTGGCTGGCTGGGGAAGGTGTTATCCATTCAGCTTCGGCCAAAGCAGGAGTTATGGCTATGACAAGAACGCTTGCTGTCGAATGGGGCAAAAAGTATGGCATTCGTGTCAATGCGATTGCGCCGGGACCGATTGACAATACCGGGGGTGCAGCGCGACTGTGGGAATCGGAAGAAGCTGCGCGCAGAACACTGGAAAGCGTACCGCTCAGACGTCTGGGACAGCCAGAGGAAATTGCGAATCTTGCGTATTTTCTTTTGTCACCGGAAGCAGAATATATAAATGGTGAATGTATCACGATGGATGGCGGCCAGTGGTTGAACCGCCCTCCGTTTTAGGTATAACTGGCTGATTTCGCTCAATAGAGCGAAGTCGGCTTTTTTCATGTGTAAGAAACACTTTAGCCATCATTCCGTTCATGCCCATAGAGAAAATTGTTGTAAGCTTGTGTGCCGTTTGTGGTAAGCTTGATATGAAAACTGCCAGTAAAACAGTAAAGAGGGAAGATGAATGTCAGGAGAAGCAAAACATATCGCAAGTGTTTCACTCGGCGTGATGGCAGCCGGCTTCGCTGCTACGTTGCCGTTTCCGGATGCGCTTTGGTCCAGAATTTTACAAGGTGGATTTGAGGCGGGACTAGTTGGCGGCCTGGCGGACTGGTTCGCGGTCACTGCGCTGTTTCGCCATCCGCTGGGGCTGAAAATTCCGCATACGGCGCTGTTGCCGAGAAACCGCAAACGGATTACAGATGCGCTTGTTCATACCTTGGAAAATGACTGGCTGAACAAAGCAAGCATCGAAGAAAAAATAAAGCAAGTGAATATTACCGAAAAAGTGCTCGATATGCTTGAAAAAGAGCTTGCTTCCCCGCAGGTTAAAAGCGCGCTAAGGGCGGTAAGCGAACAGGTTGTTCGCAATATTGATATAGAACCGGTGTTTCCGATCATTGAGCAAAAACTCAAGGAATATGCCAGAAGCGTGAACATGGCTGATCTATTGCGCCGCTTGATCAATAAGATACTGGACGGGCGCTATGAAGAGAAAGTGTTTGATTTTTTGCTTGGGAAAGTGGGCGAGTGGACAGTACGAAGCGAGGCGCGTCATAAGCTGGGCTCCTTAGCGTTGCGCGCGCTTGATAACATTGAATTGGACGGATTTATGCAGTTTGCCTTAAAATCGTTTACCGGCATGCTCAACGAGGAAAAATTGGGCGGTGTGTTGCAAAATTTATTGCTGCGTATAAGCGATGATTTGCGCCGGCCAGAAAACAAAAACAGGCAAGCGATTCTGGCCTATGCACGCCGCGAGTTGGAGATAGCACGGGAAAATGAGGAGTTGTTGCACATCGTCGAACAATGGAAGGACAGTTTCATCGAAGAAGCGCGTTTGCGTGAACGTTTGGCGGATATTGCCCAGGATTTACGCGAACAGGCGCTGGCATTCGTAGGCAGCGATGCCTATTCGGCTCAATACGCGGTTCCGTTCCTTTCGCGTTTGCTTGCTACATTGCGCGCGGATAAAGAAATGATGCTTCGATTTGAAAATTGGACACAGCAGCAGATTGCCGTGCTGGTGGATCAGAACCATTCGAAAATCGGTAGTCTTGTTCGTGAAAACTTGGATAAGCTGGATAACGAAACGCTTATTCAAATGATGGAACAAAAAATTGGGAAAGATATTCAGTGGATTCGGGTGAACGGTGCGCTGTGCGGCTTTTTAATCGGGCTTGTGCTTATAACCATTAAAACTGTCGTACAATGAAGCAGGAGAATGGAAGATGGGCTCTGCCTGCGCGGATGCATATGATAGAGGCCCTTGCTTGAGGGGCTTCTTTTCTGTAGAAGGGAAGAGCGCGGTCATGCGTAACAAAGCTTTGATAATCGTTATTATGGTAACGACCACTATGTTATTGGGCGAATTGAAATATCAGCCGTTTCACAGTGATTTTCGCATTAGTTTTGGTAGCGGTATCTTTTTTTTCTGGTTGATATGGTTTCGTGAAATACCGATTTTGTTTGCTTCTCTATTGATGGGAAGCGCAGTGGTTTTATTCCGTATTTGGCTTGATTTCATGGCTCTGGGTGACGGATTTCGGTTATATGAAAGCGCGTTTATTCATGTACCTTCGCTTGCGTTTTACCTGTTTTTTGCTCTCATACTTTGGGTGGGTAAATTCTGGAATTATTTGCAAGCTCTCTTGAAGCTGGGAGCGCTCGGCGTGGTAGCCGATTTTTCTGGAAATATGCTGGAGCTTATCGTGCGTAAAATCCTTATCTCCCATGGCGTTCCGTTTTCTTTTCCGCCGTGGCCACCGTTTTTTCTGCTTATTCTTGCATTTGTACGCAGCTTTTTTATCGTAGGTTTTTTTTCCATTATCCAAATGCGACATTTGCGCGAGATAAGCCGCGAACAACAATTGCGCTTTGAAAAAATGCTAATGATTAGCAGCGACTTGCATGTAGAGGCACTATATCTTAAGAAGGTAATGGGCCACATCGAACAAGCAACGCGGAACAGCTATAATTTATATCGCGAGTTAAAAAAACAGGAGGCCAAAGGAAATCTGCCTGAACTCGACCCGCCGCTTTCCTGCTGCGCGCTCAGCATCGCGGAAGAAGTGCATGAGATTAAAAAAGATTCGCAGCGGATTTTGAGCGGAGTAAGCAAAATCATTCAGCAGGAGCAGATCGTAAAAGAGTTGACCATCGCGGAAATTGTTTGTCTCGTTCTCAACGCCAATCAAAAATATGCGCGTATGCTGGGAAAAGACATTTCATTCCAAAATGAAGTGGAAACGTCCCTTACGACCAGACATGTGTATTCGTTGCTTTCTGTGCTGAACAATTTGCTTTCCAATGCGGTGGAAGCGATTGAGGAGACGGGTACGATAGCTGTCCGCGCATATGAGCGGGACAGGCGTCTTGTATTCCGGATAAGCGATACGGGCACAGGAATTATGCCCGGAGACGAGGCGTTTATTTTTAAGCCCGGCTATACAACGAAATATGACGAACAGGGCAATGCTTCTACGGGTATTGGGCTTGCACACGTGAAAGATGTGGTAGAAAGCTTCGAAGGAACGATAAGGTTGGTGCAAGGACAAATTTCAGAAGTAACCGTATTTGAAGTTTCAATTCCGATACATAGGTTGTGGGGGTGAGCGTGTGAGATTTCGTTTTTTCATTATTGATGATGATCCATCTTCCCGTAAAATGCTTCATAACGCAATTGAATACGAAGATCTGGGCGATGTGGTGGGAGAAGCGGAAGACGGTCTCGGTGCGGAAGCGAGTATTATTTTAAAGAATTGCGATATCGTGCTGATCGATTTGTTGATGCCGAAACAGGATGGCATTGAAACCATTTCCCGTCTGCAGGAGATGGGGTATGAAGGTAAATTTATTATGATTTCGCAGGTGGAGCACAAAGATATGGTAGCGGAGGCATACAGCAAAGGTGCGGAATACTTCATCCATAAGCCGATTAATCGGATTGAAGTAATTTCAGTTATTAAGAAAGTCATGGAACATATTCGGTTAGAACGCTCCCTTGAAGGAATTCGTCATACGCTTTCCCTTTTCGATAAGCTGCCGAAAGAGCCGCCGGAAGATCGGGCCACGCCTTTTATTCGCAGTGTTCTGGCGGATTTTGGTATTCTCGGCGAATCGGGGAGTCAGGATTTGATTCATCTTATCGAATATCTGCTTAAGCGGTATAAAAATGAGCAGGTGCGTGAATTGCCGTCTTTGAAAGAAATCTTTACCGAGTATGCGACATACAGAAATGCTGCTGAAGTACAGCGGGAGGTAAGAGCGATGGAGCAGCGAATCCGTCGCACGGTGGCGCGGGCCCTGCAAAATATCGCTTCGCTTGGCTTAGAGGATTACAGCAATCCAAAGTTTGAAATGTATGCCTCCAAATATTTTGATTTTGCTGATGTCAGACAAAAAATGCGGGAGATTGAACAAAATGAAGACGGATCTCGCGTACGATTGAATGTAAAAAAATTTATTTTCACGTTATACATTGAAACAAAAGAACATACATAACAAGTTCACAACATTACAATTCTGCCATTTGGCGAATCGGTTGCTTCAACAAGAGCGGCGGATTGATTTCATGTTTGTTAAGCCTTCGTAAATTGCGAAAATATTAATGCCCTCATGCTCTCGAAAAACTGATATGATAAATACGTTGCACGAAATTTTATTTGTACATAGGATGAAGAAGCGAAAAACGTAGGCAATGGCCTGCTTTTTCAGCACGGGAAATAGGCTGTGCGATAGAGTAATGAAGGAGGACGTTACGGGTGTCAAACAAACGAAAACTAGGCGTGATTTACGGGGGAAAATCAAGCGAGCATGAGGTGTCAATTCACACGGCTCTGTCTGTTATTAATGCGGTAGATAAAACGCATTATGATGTGTTGCCGATTTATGTTAATGTAACTGGCCAATGGGTTCAAGGACCGTGGATCGAAAAGGAACTAGCGCATGTGGATGAGCTTCGTTTTTCTCTTGATTCTCATCAGGCGCCGGATGTTTTTGCTCTTAAAAATATGGTGGATGTGATTTTTCCAGTTATCCACGGGCCGAACGGTGAAGACGGTACGTTGCAGGGATTTTTAGAAATCATCGGTGTACCTTATGTTGGTTGTGGTGTGCTCAGTTCCGCGGTCGGCATGGATAAAGTGGTAATGAAAGAAGTGTTTGCAAGCGCAGGGCTGCGGCAGTGCAAATATCAGAGCTATTTGCGTAGCGAGCTTGAACGGAATATGGCGGCAATTTGCGATAAAATCGAAGCGGAGCTAGGTCTGCCATGCTTTGTTAAACCGGCGAATATGGGCTCAAGCGTTGGCATTAGCAAAGCGAAGGATCGCGCCGGATTAGAAGAAGCGCTTCGCTTTGCGGCGCGCTTTGACCGGAAAATTATTGTGGAGGCATTTATTTCGGGCCGTGAGCTGGAAATTGGCGTGTTAGGGAATGACGAGCCCGCGACATCGGTTGTTGGAGAAATCACATCAAGCAATGAGTTTTATGACTATGAAGCGAAATATAAAAGCAACGGCACACGTCTTGACATTCCGGCCAATGTGCCGGAAAGTGTAGTGGAGCGAATGAAAGAGATGGCGGTTAAAGCGTTCAAAGCGCTTGATTGCAGTGGCCTGTCCCGCGTGGATTTTTTCTGGGATGAAGCGAACGATGTGGTTTATATTAACGAAATCAATACAGTACCTGGATTTACGGCGTTTAGCATGTATCCGATGCTTTGGAAAGAGGCTGGTGTGTCGTATCCGGCGCTTATCGATCGCTTGATTCAATTTGGCATTGAGCGTTATGAAGAAAAGAAAGCGAATGAGCTTGTCGCGGAACAATTTAATGATTGATACTAGCAAAAAAGCCGGGCCTGCGGGATCATCCCGCAGGCCCGGCTTCGCTTTTTTATTTAGCACAATATATCCAGCAATGTTTCCAGATGCATTCCACGCGATGCTTTCAGCAACACGGCATAATTGTTGCTTTTGAATCGCTCCAGATAAGCGGCGGCTTCGTCCTTGTCCACGAAATATCTCGCTTCTGGTCCGTAGCCTTTCGCTAGGTGCTTCGCATCTTTGCCGATGGCGACAAGCTCAAATTCTTTGTCCAGTTCTTTTAGCTTCTTACCGACTTCGTGGTGATACGCTTCGCTTTGCGCTCCCAATTCGAACATATCGCCGAGTATCAGCACTTTTTTCCGATCCGGATAGATGGAAAGGAACGTTTCGACAGAAGCGACCATGGAAGACGGGCTAGCATTATATGCGTCATTAATTACCAGCAGTCCGTTCGCTCCTTCCAAGCGTTCAAAGCGCATTGCGGAAATCGTAAGCGTCGCAAGCTGTTTGATGATTTCGTCGCGGGAGATGCCAAGATGCATTGCGATAAAGATCGCGGGGAGCGCGTTGGAAATGTTGTGTTCACCGAACAGCGGCATGAAGCATTCGAATGGTTCACCTCCGTTCATCGTCACCACAAAGCGGCTGCCGTTTTCGTCGAATGAAAGGTTCGAAGCGGTAATGTCAGCTGTACAGGATTTTTCACCTGCGCGCTGTACATGGTAAAAATATGTTTTGCCCGGGTTCAGATGCGCGAGGTTGGCTACCAGTTCATTATCCTGATTTAAACAAGCGAATCCGTCCGGGTCGGTATGGCCGAGAATTTCCCCTTTTGCCTTGGCGATCATTTCCTTGGATTCGAAGAATTCCATGTGCGCATCGTTTACGTTTGTAATTACGCTATACGTTGGACGCACTATTCCGGCGAGAAAATCAATTTCCCCCGCGTGATTCATTCCCAATTCCAGCACCGCCGCTTCGGTGTCGGGCGTAATTTGCAGGAGCGAGAGCGGAACACCAAGATGGTTGTTGAAGTTTTTGTATGTTTTATATACTTTCTTTTGCCCTGACAATAGGTGGGCCAGAATATCCTTGGTGGTGGTTTTGCCGTTACTTCCCGTAATTGCGGCGATCGGTATGGTCAGACGGTTACGGTATATGCGGGCGATTTGCTGGAATGCTTTTTCCGTGTCTTTTACGCAGATGAGCGCAAACGTACTGGGCAATCCGGCGCTCAGCGCTTTCGCGCGGTCTGACACGAAAGCGGCGACGGCTCCGCCTGCTGCGGCGTTCACAAGAAAGTCATGACCGTCTCTTGCCCCGCTGGTCAGCGCCACAAATAGGGCGCCTTCTTTTATTTGGCGGGAATCGAAGTGAACGGATGTAATAACAGTATTCTGATCTCCCGCAAGCAGTTCCCCCGCGGTAATCTCCATAATCTCTTTTACGGTAAACATAAATGATGTCCTCCCGGTTCGTCTTTTTCTTTCCCATCATTATTCATTATAGCGCGATTGTGGGCAAAGAATAGGTTTTGAATAACCTGTCTGAGGAAAAGATAAAAAAGGAGGCTCAAGGTTGACCAGCTTATGCCTGTGTAATATAATATTTTTTGACGGCTTTTGGAGAACCTTTTCTTTCATTGGGTCGTCACTGATGGTTAAGGCGGAGGGAGGGGAAATAAATGGCAGAAGTTCGTGTACGTAAAAATGAGTCGTTAGACCAAGCGCTGCGTCGATTCAAGCGTGACTGCTCCAAGGACGGCGTTCTTGCGGAACTGAAAAAGCGTAGACACTATGAGAAGCCGAGCATCAAACGCAAGAAGAAGTCCGAGGCGGCTCGTAAGCGCAAGTTTTAGGAGGAATAATTAATGAGACTCATCGATCGTCTGACAAATGACATGAAGCAAGCGATGAAAGATAAAGACAAGCTCAAACTTTCCGTCATCCGCCTGGTGAAATCCGCGATTAAAAACGAGGAGATTAATCAGGGCAAAGAACTGTCTGACGATGAAGTGCTTACTGTCTTGACTCGTGAGCTGAAGCAAAGACGCGATTCCCTCCAAGAATTCGAAAAAGCTGGTCGTGACGACCTTGCAACATCCGCGCGTGATGAAATTAAAATATTGATGGAATATATGCCTGAACAATTAAGCGAAGATGAAATTCGTACGCTCGTTAAGGAAGCGATTGAGCAAACCGGTGCTTCTTCGAAGAAAGACATGGGTAAAGTTATGGGCGCACTTATGCCAAAAGTGAAAGGGCGCGCCGACGGAAGCTTGGTCAATAAAATTGTTCAGGAATCTTTATCTTAAATGTAGCGATGGATCATGACCCCGCATGCATTACGCATGCGGGGTTTTTGCGTTTTCCGTCTTCATATTCTTTGTCTTTTACGCATATCGTGAAGGTAGAGACTATGCATCTTTCTTTTAGGTCCGGATGCGGAAAAGGGGGGCCTTTCGGGTGAAAAAATGGAGCGAAAAATGGCGGCGGATTGCTACCGGTGTGCTGGATGTGCCGCAGGACTTAACGATGGAAATGCCGCGCATTACCATGATTGGCCAACTGCAGATGTATATTGAAAACCATCGCGGAGTCCTTTGGTTCAGCAATCAGGAACTCCGCTTGCTTTTAACGAAAGGACAGCTCTTAATCCGGGGGAAGAACTTGATCATTCGCATGATATTGCAGGAGGAAGTGCTTGTAGAAGGAACCATTCACCAAGTCGTGTTTCTTGATGAATAGGGAAAGGGGAGACGGGTATGAATCAAGGGGGAAGCTGGCTTAAAGGATACCTTGTTCTTAAAGTGCGCGGCAAACGCCTTGAGCGTTTTTTGAACCGCATTGTCGGACAAGGCATCTATGTTTGGGATATCCGCCGGAGTGCAGAGGAAGCTTATTTGAGCATTCCTCTCGAAAGTTTCTATCAGCTCAGGCCGTTTTTAAAAGAAACCGGATGCCGGATTTATATTGTCCGACGCGTCGGTTTTCCTTTTTTGTTGCACAAAATGTGGACGCGCTCTATGTTCGTCGCGGGCGTGCTTATTTTCTTTATAGGAATTTACTTCCTGTCTAACGTAGTATGGAGTGTGCAAGTGATTGGCAATGAAAAAATTTCTTCTCAGCAGATAAAGCAGGTGGCCGAACAGTTTGGGATTAAACGCGGCGCGCTAATTTTTCGTCTGCCTTCCGCCGAGCAAATGCAGCGAGAACTAATGAAGAAAATTCCGCAAGCTTCTTGGATCGGTTTTGAAATGAAAGGCACGACAGCGCTTATCCGCGTTGTCGAAAAAGTATTGCCCGAAAAGAAGGAAAATTTCGGGCCGCGTCATATTATCGCTACAAAGAAAGCGATTGTGCATTCTATTTTCGCTGAAAAAGGGCGCCAGATGGTGCGGCCGAATGATTTGGTGAAGCCGGGAGACATTCTTATCTCCGGCGTGTTGGGTGACGGGGAACAAACGGTGCTCGTACCGGCGACAGGTCGGGTGGAAGGGGAGACGTGGTATGAATCGACCGTTATGGTTCCTCTGAAACAAAAGCGCCTCGTATTAACCGGGGAAAGCTATACGAACCGCTATCTTATGTTTGGAAAACATGCCGTCAAAATCCAGGGGTTCACTGCCGAACCGTATGCCCAATCCACCAAAACGGAAGATACAAGCTGGCTTACAATCGGAAAAGCGGCCTTGCCGCTCGGTGTAAAAAAAGAGATCATTCGGCAACGCCAAATGATTGAAGTGAGCCTGACAGAAAAGGAAGCAATAGAAATCGGAAAAAAATATGCACGCGAGAATTTAGAAAAACGTCTAAAAAAAGGAGGGTATGTCAAGACGGAAAAAGTTTTGCACGAGAAGCAAGACAATGGTAAAGTTTATATGAAGATTTATTTTGTCGTAGTTGAAGATATCGCAGCTGAACAGCCTATTACTTACGAAGGAGAATGAGGTCTTTTGCACGTAGAAGAGACAAGCAAAACGATACGTCTTGAGAGTGCGGAAGAAGCCAGCTTACTATTCGGCCCGCACGATTCGTACTTGAAAGAAATCGAAAATGCCACGCCTGCGCACATTTTCGCTCGAAGTGAGGAAATTACCATCTCCGGCTTGCCGCAGGAAGTGGATCGTAATGTGCGTCTGCTTAAAGTGCTGTCATCCCTATTGCGCCGTGGTGTAAAGCTATCCTTGCAGGATGTGTTGTATGCGATTCAACTGTCTAAGGAAGACGCGCTTGAAGAATTAATGGAGCTATATAATCAACCGATCGCTACGTCGGTAAAGGGAAAGCAAATCCGCGTCAAAACGATTGGACAGCGCCACTACATTACCGCGATCAAGAAAAATGATATCGTGTTTGGCATTGGCCCAGCCGGTACGGGTAAAACGTACCTTGCGGTCGTGATGGCTGTGAATGCGCTCAAGGCCAACAGAGTAAAGCGGATTGTGTTGACCCGCCCGGCTGTGGAGGCGGGAGAAAATCTCGGATTTTTGCCAGGAGATTTACAGGAGAAAGTGGATCCATATTTGCGGCCGCTGTATGATGCGCTCCAGGATTTGCTGGGCACAGAAAATATGATGAAGTATATGGAACGGGGCATTATTGAAGTCGCGCCGCTGGCATATATGCGGGGCCGCACGCTTGACGATTCGTTTATCATTCTCGATGAAGCACAGAACACAACACCCGAACAAATGAAAATGTTTTTGACGCGCCTTGGTTTTGGCTCGAAAATGGTCATTACTGGAGATGTGACTCAGGTGGACTTGCCGCGCGGAAAGAAATCTGGCTTGCAGGACGCGTGTCGAAAGATTGAAGGAATCGACGGGATTTCCTTTGTGCGTTTAACCGGAATGGACGTGGTTCGTCACCCGCTGGTGCAGAAGATTATTACCGCCTATGAACAGGAGGACGAGGAATCTCGCTAAAAGGGGTTGTATGATATGAAATGGAGACTAAGGCGGCTGCATCTTTTTGTTCCCGAATCGTGGAAGACAAGTGCGACCATTCGCCGGTTGCTGTTTGTTCTTCTCGGGTTAATGGTTTATTTCCCCCTTATGGGGGATGTACTGCCCAAAACGTTTGATTTGCGTGTAAATACGGTAAGCGATGTTACGCTGACCGCCCCGGTGACGGTGGAAGACACTGAGGCGACCGAGCAGGCGCGGACCAAGGCGGCTAGCGAAGTGCAACCAGTCTACTCGCGCAACGATAACATTACGACCCATCAGGTAAAACTGGTCACTTATATTTTCAAAAAAGCGGGCGAATTGCAAGCGAAGCAGGAGTTAACACCGGAAGCCCGACTGAAAGAATTCAAAGAAAACGTTCCGTTTGCCCTGTCAGCAGAAACGTTGCAGGCGCTTCTGACGCTGCCGGTTCCGGCATTACATGCAGCGGCCCAAGAAACGAACAAGGTTGTTATTTCAATTATGCAGAAAGGGGTCGATGAAAAAGTTACGTCGAACCCGGAACTTGTACAGCAGCGAGTAAATCAGCAGATCGTACTTGCGGATCTTGATAGCAAGGTGCGTAAAGTAGTGAGAGAGGTCGCGATGGCGAGCATTGTGCCGAACCTGACGATCGATGAGGAGGCGACCAACGCCCTTAAAGAATCCGTTCGCCGTTCCGTAAAGCCAGTCATGATCTATAAGGGAGAAGTGCTGGTAGAAAAGGATCAGTATATCTCTGAGGAAGTGTACCGAAAGCTGGATGCGGCGGGGTTACTGGAGCAAAATGCAAGCAAACGTCCGCTTCTCGGGCTTGCGCTGTTTGTCACGTTTTTCGTTGCTTTTCTTGCGATGTATATGGCACAAGCGCACCGGAATGTGTATAAAAACAATACGCACATTCTAATGTTTTCACTCATTATTTTCTTAAACATTCTGGTTATGAAAATTATAAGTGCGGGCCAGACGGTCGATTTTTTCTCGCCGGGCTACGGGGTGCCGGTTGCGCTCGGCTCCATGCTTATCGCAATTTTGCTGGATACGCAGCTTGCGGTCGTTTGCAGCCTATTATTCGCGTTTGTAGCCGGCATCGTGTTCAATTATGAGAGCTTACTACCTGTGGATTTTCGCTATTTGTTCTACGGATTTTTAAGCGGAGTGGCAGGGGCGTACTCGCTCGGCAAAGCGACGAAGCGGTCGCGGATTTTGCAGGCGGGATTTATCGTTTCGATGGTAAATATAGCGATTATTTCCGCGCTGTACCTGCTCGTCTCTTCCACGGTGACATGGCGTGAACTTGTTAATGCATATGCATTTGGCGCCCTGAGTGGTGTGCTGGCGGCTGTGTTGACGATCGGCTTTCTGCCGTTTTTTGAAGGGATGTTTGGCATTTTATCTCCGATGCGCTTGCTTGAGCTATCCAATCCAAACCAACCGCTTTTGCGTCGTCTGTTAATGGAGACGCCAGGAACGTATCATCATAGTATGATGGTGGCAAACCTGTCGGAAGCGGCATGCGAAGCGGTGGGCGCAAATGGGCTTTTGGCACGTGTCGGAGCGTATTATCACGATGTCGGCAAAATGAAGCGTCCGCACTTCTTCATTGAAAATCAGATGAATCGTGATAATCCGCATGATACGTTATCCCCGGCGCTTAGCAAGCGCATTATTATCGCACATGTGGAGGATGGTGTACGCATGCTTGAGGAGCATAAACTGCCGAAGCAAATTATTGATTTTGCACAGCAACACCATGGTACGACGCTTTTGAAGTATTTCTACCATAAAGCGGCGAAAATGTCTGACGCGTCGGTGCTTGAGTCAGAATACCGGTACCCGGGACCGAAAGCACAGACAAGGGAGACGGCGATTGTCGGCATTTGCGATAGTGTTGAAGCAGCTGTTCGTTCGCTTTCCAGGCCGACACCAGAGCGGATCGAGCAGCTTGTGCGCCGGATTATTGCAGACCGTTTGGAAGATGGGCAGTTTAACGAATGTGATTTGACGATGCAAGAACTGGAGATCATTACGCGCACGATTTGCGAGACATTGCATGGCTTTTTCCACAACCGGATTGAGTATCCGGACGATAAACAGGCGGCGGTGAACCAAGCATGAGTATAGAGATCGAATTTATCCAGGAATATGTTCCGAAAGTACCGGAAAATGTGCTTGATCTTGTGAGCCGGGCGCTTACAGAGGCAGCCCGCGTGGAAGAGGTGGATGGGGAAGTAACCGTCACGTTTGTTGGCAATGAACGCATCCACGAGCTGAACCGGGAATACCGGGGTATTGATCGTCCGACCGACGTACTTTCGTTTGCGATGAACGAGACAGGGGAAGACGAGATGGAGATTTTCCTTGGCGAAGACATGGAAGAGATGCCAAATATGCTTGGAGATATTATTATTTCTGTACCGAAAGCGAAGGAGCAAGCCGAAGAATACGGTCATTCTTTTGAACGGGAAATGGGGTTTCTTGCCGTGCATGGCTTTTTGCACTTGCTTGGCTATGACCACGAGACAAAAGAGCAGGAAAAAGAAATGTTCGGGCGGCAGGAAGAAATTTTGAATCGGGTGCGTCTCACGCGCGACTAGGTGCATGCGGATGAGAAATGAATGGCAGCGATTAAAGCGAAGCTTGGGCCATGCTACCCGTGGAATATGCTATACTGTGAAGACTCAGCGAAACATGCAAATCCATGTTGTCATGGCGTTGCTTGTGCTCTTTTTGGGATGGTTTTTGGCTGTCCCGAAAGGGGATGTTTTGCTGGTCTTTTTTTCTGTTTTTCTTGTGCTAATTTTGGAGACGGTAAATACTGCAATTGAAAAAACCGTCGATTTGGTGGTGGGCGAGAAGCGCCACCCTTTGGCCAAAGTCGCCAAGGATGCGGCTGCGGGCGCCGTGCTGTTCGCCGCCATCCTTTCCATACTTGTAGGAGTATATGTTTTTTTTGAACCTTTGTGGCAGTTTATACAGAATGGGGAAAGGAGAATGATCCATATAAGGGATCGGGATAGCGCTGCGTTTTTTCTCACGGTCGCAGGCATGTGTATCTTTGTACTGTGGCTTGTGGCCCAGATTTTTCGCCCGGAAAAAAGGAGGATGACCGATGATGGATAATCAAGCTCTTGTACAGGAAGCGCTCAAGGCGCGTGAAAAAGCGTATACGCCGTATTCCAATTTTAAAGTTGGGGCCGCGCTTTTGACAAAAGACGGCAAGGTGTATCACGGGTGTAATATTGAGAATGCTGCTTATTCAGTGTGCAATTGCGCGGAAAGAACCGCTTTGTTTGCCGCGTACGCAGAAGGTGACCATGAATTCGAGCGGCTGGCCGTCGTCGCGGATACGCCAGGACCCTGTTCACCCTGTGGGGCATGTCGTCAGGTGATTTTCGAATTGTGCCCGCCGCAGATGGAAGTAATTATGAGTAACATAAAAGGAGAGATAAAAGTCGTAACGGTAGCGGAACTGCTGCCAGGAGCATTTAACCAGGAGGATTTGAATGGATAAAAAAGGATACAAGTCAGGATTTGTTGCTATTGTTGGTCGCCCGAATGTCGGGAAATCAACACTGATGAACTACATCGTTGGACAAAAGGTTGCGATTATGTCAGATAAACCCCAGACGACGAGGAATAAAATCCGCGCCGTCTACACATCGGAAGAAGGGCAGATTATTTTCATCGATACGCCGGGCGTGCACAAACCGAAATCAAAGCTCGGCAACTATATGAACCGTACAGTGGAAAACGCGCTACGTGAAGTGGATATGATTTTGTTTCTCGTCGACGCGTCGGAAACATTCGGGCCGGGCGACGAGTATATTATCGAGAAGCTTAAACAAGTCAAAACTCCTGTATATTTGGTTATCAATAAAATCGACAAAGTGCACCCGGACGAATTGCTTCCGTTTATTGATCAATACAAGGAGAAGTATGAGTTTGTGGAAATCGTGCCGGTTTCCGCGTTGCTTGGCAACAATGTAAACCGCTTAATGGAACAGTTGCTTGAGCGGCTGCCGGAAGGTCCGCAATACTATCCGGCGGATCAAATTACAGATCACCCGGAGCGGTTTGTTGTTGCGGAGCTTATTCGCGAAAAAATCCTGCATTTAACCCGTGAGGAAGTGCCGCATTCCATCGCTGTGGTAATTGAACAAATGAAACCGCGTGAGGATAATGAGAATCTTGTCGACATTTATGCTACAATTTATACGGAAAGACCTTCGCAAAAAGGCATTTTGGTTGGTAAGAAAGGCTCCATGCTAAAAGAAATCGGCATGCGGGCACGTGAGGATATCGAGCGTTTGCTTGGGACAAAAGTATATCTCAATTTGTGGATTAAGGTAAAAAAAGATTGGCGCAATCAGGAGAATCTGTTCAGAAACTTCGGGTTTTATGATGAAGAGTAATCGGTTTTCTGGTAAATGTTCCAACGGATAGCGCATGCGGCATCGGGTTATGATAAGAATAAAGTTTCGTCACTCATGCTTTGCTTATCTTCTCCGAAAGGATGGATACAAATGCTCAAAGACTTTTATTGGCATTATTTTGCCCAGACAGGTAGTATTGATGCCTACTTGCTGTATACGGAGCATGACGATGCTTTATTCCTGGAAGAGCTTACAGAGCCTGAGAACATCGCTGGTGTAGATCAGCCTTCTCTTACGGAAGTATAGAATAGCGCCAGCAGAGGGGAATGAAGGAATGATTGGAAAAGCGGAAGGAATCGTTGTCCGCACCACCGATTATGGGGAAGCGAACAAAATTTTGACTGTTTATACGCGTGAGGCCGGTAAGATTAGCCTGATGGCCCGTGGTGCAAAAAAATCGAAAAGTCGCTTTACAGCCGTATCGCAGCTTTTTACGTACGGCTATTTTCTTTATCAAATCGGCTCAGGCATGGGTTCGCTTCAGCAGGGAGATCTGTTGAATTCGTTCCGTGCCATCCGCGGAGATTTAGTAAAAACGGCGTATGCGGTATACTTAGCGGAATTGCTGGATCGTCTAACCGAGGATAAAGAGCCAAACCAATATTTATTCGAGATGATGCTGTATGCCCTAAAGTGGATGGAGGAAGGCAAAGATCCTGAAATCATCGCACGTCTGTTCGAAATGAAAATGCTCTACGTGACCGGGTGTCGGCCTCAATTTCATGCTTGTATGAATTGCGGAACGAAGGATGCCCCATTTTTCGTCAGCATTCAGGAAGGTGGTTTTATTTGCCAGTCCTGTCAACGAGAAGATGACCCTTCGCTTATCGTTGCCAGCCCTGGCACGGTAAAAATTTTGCGCCTGCTACAGCAAATGAACATGCCGCAGCTTGGTAACGTCCGGGTCAAACTGGAAACGAAGCGACAGTTGCGCCGTATATTGTACGCATTTCTTGAAGACTGCACGGGGCTATATTTGAAATCGCGTCGCTTTCTCGATCAAATAGACCAGCTTGGCTTTGCAGACCAGAATATAGAATGAGAGTTGACAATGACCTCAAAAATGTTTATATTTATCTACAAAATTGATAGCTATAAACGTCGCGCAATGATGGAGAGGAGTAACCAGACAGGGGGCCTCATAGCGAGTCGGGGATGGTGTAAGCCCGGCGGCAAACACTGGTGAACGGCACTTCTGAGCGTGTTTATATGTAAGAGTGGATCGGCTTATATATTCTAACTTTTCTCTTATTCAGCCGATCAAATAGGGTGGAACCGCGGGAGTGACTCCCGTCCCTATGTTGTATGATTTCTCATACTGCATAGAGACGGGAGCTTTTTATTTTGGTATAAGAAAGCATATGTTGCTTTATAGTGATAAAGTAACATATCCTTTCGCTCTATTCGTAAACGAGGAAACACTCGCGAGGTGTGTGCCATACGTTGTTTTTCCATCTTCATGATATCAATTTTTATAGAAGAAAAGAGGTACGAATCATGAATTTCCAGGATATTATTTTGTCATTGCAGAACTTTTGGGCAAAGCAAAATTGTATCATCGTCCAACCGTATGACGTTGAAAAAGGCGCGGGTACGATGAGCCCAATGACATTCCTGCGTTCTATCGGTCCGGAGCCGTGGAACGTAGCATATGTGGAGCCTTCCCGTCGTCCGGCGGACGGACGTTATGGCGAAAACCCGAACCGCCTGTATCAGCACCATCAATTTCAAGTGATTATGAAGCCATCGCCAGATAATATTCAGGAATTGTATCTGGAAAGTCTAAAAGAGCTTGGCATTGATCCTTTGGAGCATGATATCCGTTTTGTGGAGGATAACTGGGAAGCCCCAACGCTGGGCGCCTGGGGGCTTGGCTGGGAAGTATGGCTTGATGGCATGGAAATCACACAATTTACGTATTTTCAGCAAGTAGGCGGCATTGATTGTAACCCGGTGGCGGTCGAGATTACATACGGTCTTGAACGTCTCGCTTCCTACATTCAGGACAAGGAAAACGTGTTTGATTTGGAGTGGGTAAACGGCTACACATACGGTGACGTATTTAAACAAGCCGAATATGAACATTCCAAATATACGTTCGAAGTATCGGATGCAAAAATGTTATTTGATCTATTCAGCACATACGAGGCGGAAGCGAAGCGCTGCATGGAGCAAAAGCTGGTGTTTCCGGCGTATGACTATGTGCTGAAATGTTCGCATACATTCAACTTGCTCGACGCGCGCGGGGCCATTAGTGTAACGGAGCGCACGGGTTATATCGCCCGGGTGCGCAATCTGGCCCGCGAAGTGGCGCAGACGTATTATCATGTGCGGGAAGAGCTCGGGTTCCCGATGTTGAAGAAGGAGGTTTAAGCGAATGAGCAGGACGCTATTGCTTGAGATTGGTACAGAAGAAATGCCGGCCCGCTTTGTTGCCGGCGCGTGCGAACAATTGAAAGAAAAAGTGGAAAAATGGTTGAATCATAACCGTATTTCCTACGGCGAAGTGAAGAGCTTTGAAACTCCGCGCCGCTTCGCGGTGATGATTAAAGACGTGAGCGAACAGCAGGAGGACATCAATGAGGAGTTGCGCGGGCCAGCGAAAAAAATCGCGATGGACGAAAATGGCGAATGGACAAAAGCTGCGCTCGGTTTTGCCCGCGGCAAAGGTTTAACTCCGAACGATCTGTATGTAAAAGAGGTGGGTGGCGCCGAATATGTATTCGCCCGCAGACACCAAGCGGGACAGCCGACGGCGGAACTTTTGCCTCAGCTTGCTGAAATCATTACCGGCCTTTCTTTCCCGAAAAATATGCGCTGGGGTGCATATGACCTGCGTTTTGTCCGCCCGATTCGCTGGATTGTCGCGATGTTCGGTTCCGACGTCATTCCGATGGTTATTGCCGGCATTCGCTCAAGCAATGAAACGCAGGGTCACCGCTTCTTGGGCCAAGCCGTAAAGCTTGAAAAGCCGGAAGATTACGCGAGCGCCCTCGCCGAGCAATATGTGCTAGCCGATCCCGAAGAAAGGAAGCAACGCATTCTTTCGCAAATTAAAGCACTGGAATCCGAAAAAGGCTGGAACGTGCCGATTGACGAGGGGCTGCTGGACGAGGTTATCCATCTTGTGGAATATCCGACCGTTTTGTCGGGAAGCTTTGAGAAAGAGTTCTTGGAAATTCCACAGGAAGTGCTTGTGACATCGATGCGCGAGCATCAGCGGTATTTCCCGGTACAAAATGATAAAGGTGAGCTTTTGCCGCACTTTGTAACTGTTCGCAATGGAGATGAACGCGCGCTTGAGACAGTAGCTCGCGGCAACGAAAAAGTGCTGCGCGCCCGTTTATCTGATGCCCGTTTCTTTTATCAGGAAGACCAAAAGCTGAAAATTGAAGATGCGGTGGTACGCCTAGAAAGTGTTGTATTCCACGAAGAACTAGGCACCATTGGTGATAAAATTCGCCGCATTCAGGAAGCTTCAGACGAAATCGCCACCAAAGTGGAACTATCTGCTGTAGAAAAGGAAAAACTGGCGCGCGCAGCGGCTATCAGCAAGTTTGATCTTGTCACGCAAATGGTATACGAATTTCCGGAACTACAGGGAATTATGGGGGAGCGCTATGCTCGTCTCGCTGGTGAGGACGCGATCGTAGCCCGTGCGATTTTTGAACACTATCTTCCGCGTTTTGCCGGAGACAGTTTGCCGACCACGAACGAAGGAGCTGTGTTGAGTATCGCCGACAAGCTCGATACGATTGTCGGCTGCTTCGCTATTGGAATCGTGCCGACTGGTTCGCAGGATCCGTACGCTTTGCGCCGCCAGGCTGCCGGTATTGTGCAAATTCTGCTTGACAAAGAGCTTCACATTTCGCTTGAGGAACTGTTTGATATAGCGCTGTCGATTCTTGATGGAAAATCGTTGTTAAAGCGCGATAAAGAAGAGATTAAGCAGGATTTGCGTGAATTTTTTGCGCTGCGTCTGAAAAACTTGCTGCAAGAACAGCACGTACGTTATGATGTGATCGACGCGGTGCTCAGCGCCGACTCGACCCGTGTGACTGATGTGGTAGAACGGGCGGAAGCACTGATGGCACAGGTCGATGAAGAAGAATTCAAAGGCATCGTTGAATCGTTTAACCGGGTGAACAACCTTGCACAGAAAGCGGAGACGAAAGAAGTAAATCCGGATCTATTTGAAACGCGCGAAGAACGTGAACTATGGACGGCGTTCCAGACCATCAAGCATGAAGCGGAAGCACTGCTTGACGCGCGTAAGTTTGACAAGGTCTTAAGCCGCATAGGAGAATTAAAAGCTGTTATCGACGCATTCTTTGACCATGTTATGGTTATGGTAGAAGATGAAAAAATAAAAACGAATCGTCTGGCGCTTTTAGCTTCTATCGCGACGTTCGTCTTTGCGTTTGCCGACTTTAGCAAGATTGTTTTTGCGTAAAAATCAAACAAGAAAGAAAGGTGCAGAAGACGTCTCGGTTTTTCATTATGTGAAAAAGCGCCGCGCGCTCTGCGCCTTTTTTGTTCTTAACGAAAAATTACTTGCAGGACGTGTTTAGGATTATATAGTATATACTATATGTAGAGAAGTGTACGATTAGTATGTCATGATTGATCTCCGAAATAGGAGGTGAGCGGTCATAGAACTCACGAAACGTCAGGAACATATTATTGAAATTGTTAAAAATGAAGGGCCGATTACAGGTGAACAAATCGCTGAACGTTTGTCGCTTACGCGTGCTACGTTGCGTCCCGATTTGGCGATTTTGACCATGGCCGGATTTTTGGATGCACGGCCAAGAGTCGGATATTTTTATACCGGAAAAGACAGCAATCAGTTGATTAAAGAAGAAGTCAGTCGTAAAATTGTGAAAGACTATAAAGCCCCGCCTATTATTATTAAAGAATCTAGCTCTGTATATGACGCGATATGCACCTTGTTTCTTGAAGATGTGGGGACCTTGTTTGTTGTAAACGGCAAGGGACATCTGGCGGGAGTTGTCTCCCGCAAGGATTTGCTTAGGGCTGCGCTGGGCAAGCAGAACCTTGAAGATATGCCGGTTAGCATTATTATGACGCGGATGCCTAATATCATTATCTGTACGCCAGAAGATAGCCTGTTGGACGCGGCCAAAAAATTAATTGATTATCAGATTGACTCCCTTCCGGTTGTGCGACCGGCAAAAGACGCGGGAAAAAATGCGTATGAAGTGGTGGGCCGTGTGACGAAAACAACGATTACTCGGGGATTTGTGGAGCTGGGCAATGAAATAAACGTATAGCAAAGGAGGAACCATGTTTCCTACATTTCTACATGATGCAACCGTTTATGTTGTTTCCGATTCCGTCGGTGAAACGGCCGAATTTGTAGTAAGGGCTGCAGCCACCCAATTCGCGGGGCAGTCTGTGCAAATTCGTAAGTTTCCTTACATAGAAGATGAAGGGACATTGAATGAAATTATCCGGGCTGCTGCTGAATCAAAGGCAATTATCGCTTATACACTTGTTATTCCCACGCTCAAAGCACACATTAAGCGGAAGGCGGCCGAAGAAAATGTGGTAGCCGTCGATATTATGAGCCCAATGGTAGACGCGCTACAGATGTATTTGAACAAAGAGCCGAACAATAAGCCCGGACTTGTTCGCCAGCTTGATGAAGATTATTTCCGCAAAGTTGAGGCGATTGAGTTTGCTGTGAAATACGATGATGGTCGTGACCCGCGCGGTATTCTGCGGGCTGATGTTATTCTTATTGGCGTATCCCGCACATCCAAAACACCGTTGTCGATGTATTTAGCCAACAAGAGATTGAAAGTCGCCAACGTTCCGCTCGTGCCGGAAGTCGAACCACCGGAAGAATTATTTCTTGTTCCAAGTGAACGGTGCATCGGTTTGACGATTAATGCGGATCAGCTAAATATGATTCGTACCGAGCGTCTAAAATCGCTTGGTCTTACGCCGGAAGCCAACTATGCAAGCATGGAGCGTATTAAGCAGGAGCTTGAATATTCAAGCAAAATTATAGAGAGAGTTGGTTGTCCCGTCATCGATGTCTCGAACAAAGCCGTTGAAGAAACAGCCAATATTATCATGGAAATCATTCGGCGCAACGGAATAAAAAAATAAAAGCGAAAGCGCAGCCTTCATGCTGCGTTTTTTTGTCGCATAAGAAAGTATATGTTGCTTTACGATGACAAAGCAACATATGCTTTCTCTTCATTTTCTTTACTTTCGACAACTTTCGAAATTGACAAACTATATTTTTTGTGCAGGAAAAAAAACATTCATGTAGAATACTACGGATATGAATAAAATAAAGCCTGAAATATGGGTTGATGCTGATGCCTGTCCGCTGAAAGATGTCATTCTTCAAGAGGCTGAGCAGAAGCAAATCACGGTCATTTTTGTCTCTTCGTATAACCACTATTTGTCGTTGTCACATCCGCTGGCCCGCGTGATTTTCGTGGATGCCAGTTATCAATCCGTTGATATGTATATTATCAATGGTGTGAAAGCAGGCGATCTGATTATTACCGATGACTATGGGTTGGCCTGCCTTGCCTTGGGAAAAGGATGTCTAGCGTTGGGAACAAGAGGAAAAGGGTATACTGGAGATAATATCTCTTTTCTGCTTATGAACCGTCACATTTCGCGGCAAACGGCTAAAGCCGGGAAAAGGCTGAAAGGGCCGCGTCCGTTGACTACTAACGAAGTCGAGTGTTTTCGACAAAATCTACGAAAACTTTTGTGCAACGAAGAAGGAATTTAAGAGGTTTTGACGAATATTATTATTCCGTTGCCTTTTTAGTAACCAAGAAGGCCAAGATAGGAAGTACAGGTGAGGAGCATGGCAGGAAGAATTCCTGAAGATGTCATCGAGCAGGTGCGTGCGCAGAATGACATTATGGATGTTGTTGGGCAATATGTTCATCTAAAGAAGACCGGGCGCAACTACTTTGGGCTTTGCCCGTTTCATTCTGAGAAAAGTCCTTCATTCGCTGTACATCCTGACAAACAGATTTTTCGTTGCTACGGATGCGGTGAGTCCGGCAATGTGTTTTCTTTCATTATGAAAATAGAGGGTCTCGAATTTCCGGAAGCGGTGCACAATCTGGCCCAGCGCGTAGGGATCGATATACCGAGAGAAGAAGGCACATCCGAGAATGAGAAAGCCCGCAAAAGGAAAGAAAGCATGCTGGCCGCTCACGACCTTGTGGCGAAATTATATCATCACCTTTTGCTAAATACGGATCACGGGAGCCGAGCACGAAACTATCTCTTGAACAGACAGATGCAACTTGCTACAATTGAGGAGTTTGGGCTCGGATACAGCCTGGAAAGCTGGGATTTTATCACTCACTTTCTTGAGAAGCGCGGCTTTTCACTGTCTCTGATGGAAGAAGCGGGATTATTGAGCCGAAAAGACAAAAACAGCCGACCATTCGATCGGTTCCGGGGACGGGTCATGTTCCCGATTCATGATTCTCAGGGACGGGTGGTTGCGTTTGGTGCCCGTACGCTGGGGGATGAACAGCCCAAGTATTTAAACAGTCCAGAGACTCCTCTTTTCAACAAAAGCCAATTGCTTTTCAATCTGCATCGTGCCCGGGCGCATATTCGCAGGCAACAGGAAGCCATATTGTTTGAAGGATACGTCGATGTAATTTCTGCCTGGCAAGCCGGAGTGCATAACGGGATCGCTTCGCTTGGCACTTCGCTTACCGAACAGCAGGCGCGGCTGATTCGTCGCAATGCGGAAAGTGTGATTCTCTGCTATGATTCGGATCAGGCTGGAATTGAAGCGGCGTTTAAAGGGGCGGATTTGCTCGTTGCCGCGGGTTGCACCGTAAAAGTGGCGCAGATGCCGAAAGGTATGGATCCGGACGATTATATTCGGCAACACGGCGGAGAGAAATTTAAGCAGGAAATTTTGCTAAATGCTTTTTCGTTACCTTCATACCGTTTGCAGGTTATCCGTTCGCGTTACGCATTGAACGATGAGACGGAGCGGATGAAATTCATTCATGAAGCGCTTGAAGAAATATCCCGTTTGCCGAGCGCGGTGGAAAGGGATCATTACTTGCGTCAATTGGCCGATGAATTTCACCTTTCGCTCGATGCGATAAAACAGGAGCAAAGAAAGATTTTTAAACAGCAAAAAAAGGCAGGAAACAGGGATAATCTCAAAGATGGATGGAATAATAGTATAGATAGTAGTAGATATGTTGCCGAAAAACCGATGCTGCCCGCCTACATTAAATCGGAGCAATATTTGCTTGTACTGATGATGCATAGTGCGGAAATTGCGGAGCAGGTACAGGCGAAAGTCGGCGCTGACTTTGCCATTGAAGACCACGCTGCGCTCGCGGCTCATCTCTATCGCTATTATGCGGAAGGATATGAGCCAGATGTGGCCCGGTTCATTTCGTATCTGCAGGACGAGAAGCGGCTGGTGGAGAAGGCCGCTGAGCTTGCCACTATAGATGTGCAGGCGCACCTGATGTCTCCACGCATATTGGAAGATTATATGGAGCATGTGATAAAAAACTCAAAGCGTATGCAAATAGAAAAGCTGGAAAAGGAAAAGCTGAAATACGAACGTATGGGAAACACAGCGGAAGCAGTCCGAATCAGTCTGGAACTCATCCCGTTGAAACGAGCTTTAAAATAAGTAAAGAAAGATAAGAGCGCCGGAAGGAGGGAACACCATGGCCAAGAAAACAGAGAGCAAACCAGAAATGGAACAGAATCTTGAGCAAGTGAAAGAGCAACTTGTTGAACAAGGAAAAAAAAGGGGAGTACTCACCTACAAAGAAATTATGGAACGCTTGGCCACCTTTGATCAGGATTCGGATCAGATCGACGAATTCTTTGAATACCTCAATGATCAAGGGATTGAAGTAATTAACGAATCAGAAGATGATGATCACGATGATATTATACCGCAGGATGACAGTGAAGATCACGAAGACTACAATTTCGACGATTTATCTGTACCGCCAGGGGTAAAAATTAATGATCCTGTTCGTATGTATCTAAAAGAAATTGGCCGAGTGCCGCTTTTGTCAGCGGAAGAAGAAATTGAACTGGCGAAGCGGATTGAACAAGGTGACGAAGAAGCGAAACGCCGTCTTGCAGAAGCTAACCTGCGTCTTGTTGTCAGCATTGCCAAGCGCTACGTGGGAAGAGGCATGCTGTTCCTTGACCTGATCCAAGAAGGAAATATGGGTCTTATTAAAGCGGTTGAAAAATTTGATTACCAGAAAGGTTATAAGTTTAGTACGTACGCCACATGGTGGATCCGACAAGCCATTACACGAGCGATTGCGGATCAAGCGCGTACTATTCGTATTCCGGTTCACATGGTGGAAACCATTAATAAATTAATTCGTGTTTCTCGCCAGCTATTACAGGAACTGGGACGTGAGCCTACCCCTGAGGAAATCGCCGAAAAGATGGATCTTACGCCAGAGAAAGTTCGGGAAATCATGAAAATCGCACAGGAACCTGTTTCGCTGGAAACCCCGATTGGAGAAGAAGATGATTCCCACCTAGGCGACTTTATTGAGGATCAAGATGCTCTGGCGCCGTCCGATGCTGCCGCTTACGAATTGCTGAAAGAGCAATTAGAAGACGTGCTTGACACGCTGACCGAACGGGAAGAAAATGTGCTTCGTTTACGCTTCGGACTAGACGACGGCAGAACTCGCACACTCGAAGAAGTAGGCAAAGTTTTCGGCGTGACAAGAGAAAGGATTCGCCAAATTGAAGCGAAAGCGCTGCGCAAGCTTCGTCATCCAAGCCGTAGCAAACGTTTGAAAGACTTCTTAGAATAATCCTTTGCGCTATTGATTGCAGATAGCCTGCGCCGCATGAACTGCGTAGGCTTTTTCTTTTTTCTTCTCGCAGATACAGATTAGCATGAGAGGTGAAGTTCGATGAATGAGCAGAAAAAGAAAATAATTACGTCCGAAATTGAGTATTGGCGCACAAACAATCTTTTGCCTCGCCAGTATTGCGATTTTTTGCTTAATCTGTATACGGAAGGCGAGGCCGCCGCTAAACATACACGCAACGAGACTACTGTAACTTTCGAAGCGCTTCCGATATTCTCCGTTCCAAAACCGGAGGCAAAATGGGCAGGCATCGCTTTGTTCATTATTGTGTTATTCTATCTTGCTTTTCATTTTACCGATTTTACTTTGACAATGCAAATGGCGCTGATTGGATTTTTGACACTGTTTTTTTATATTTTGGGATTTGTTAAGCGGCAGAAGGTCTCGAGTCATGTATTTCTCGGATTGGCTTCCGTTTTGCTCGCGCTCGGTGGGGTATATGTACTAGGATTTTATGGATACGGAGCGATGGAGATTATTTCATATGTAGCAGCTTCTTTCCTGATTTGGTATATCGTCGGTATTACAGCAGGCAAGCGTTACTTTTCTTTTTGCGCGTTGCTCGGATTTCAGGGAATTTACGGATGGATAACGTATTGCGAAGTATACGATCAATTCACCTGGTGGCGAATGGAAGCATTTTGGATTCCGGTTGCGATGTTGCTTCTTACTTTTGGATTGCTCTGGAAACGCCGTCAACAGCGCACATCGGCCGTCCTTTTTTTTAATGGAATCCTTGCTCTTTTTGGCGCTGAGATCGCCACTTTGTTTATTGCGTCGACTGACAAAGATTTGTTGCTTTCTTTCTTTTACCTCAAAATATTTATTGCCTCTTTCCTTCTCCTCTCGCTTAAAAATTTCTGGTGGCCTTGGTTTGGCGATCGGTATTCTCTTCACTAACCACGTATTTGTCCGGTTTTCTAAAACCGGCTTTTTTTTAACGATTTTCTTAAATAATTGAAAACGTTAGCAGGAAACCTTAGTAAAATGTAGAATAAAAAAATATAATTATAATTATGAAAAATAAGATAAGTTAGAAATGTAAACGTTTTTATTTTTAGGTTCACAATTATGAGCTAGCGCTCAATCATAGTTGATGAAAGGTTGGGGAGAGCATGGAATTTAACCTCACTGAGGAACAACGGATGATTAAAAATGTAATCCGCGACTTTGCGGAAGGAGAGGTGGAATCTGGCGCAGATGAAAGAGATAAAACGGGAGAATTTCCACTTGAAGTGTTCAAAAAAATGGCGAAGTTGGATTTGATGGGGCTTCCGTTTCCAGAAGAGTACGGCGGAGCGGGCGCCGATACCATTAGTTTCACCATCGTCGTAGAAGAACTGAGTCGCGTATGCGCCTCCACAGGCATTACTTACTCAGCCCATATTTCGCTTGGCGGCGCGCCGATTAATATGTTTGGTACCCACGAACAAAAGCAAAAATATTTAACGCCGCTTGCACGAGGTGAATACTTGGGCGCGTTCGGCCTTACTGAGCCGCAAGCAGGCTCTGATGCGGGCGGAACACGGACCATAGCCGTCAGAGATGGCGATGAGTGGGTGCTTAACGGCTCTAAATGCTACATTACCAATGCTAGTTATGCCAAAGCACTTGCGCTCACTGCTGTTACCGATAAAAGCAAAGGCACAAGCGGCATTACTGCCTTTATTGTGCCTACGGACGTCAAAGGCTTTTCTGTTGTGGCGGATTACGAAAAGATGGGCTTACACGCGTCCAATACAACCCAACTGTTTTTAGAAGATGTACGCGTTCCGCACGAAAATATTCTCGGTGTGGAAGGAAACGGTTTCAAACAGTTTCTTGCTGTGCTGGATGGCGGGCGCATTGGCATTGGCGCGATGGCGGTCGGCATTGCGCAGGGAGCGTACGAAAAAGCGCTTGCCTACGCCAAAGAGCGGGTGCAATTCGGACAGACACTGTCCAAGTTTCAGGCGATTCAGTTTAAGTTAGCTGATATGGCGATGAATATTGAGCTAGCGCGCAACATGGTATACAAAGCAGCATGGCTTAAGGATCAAGGGCGTAAATTCACGAAAGAGGCCGCTATGGCGAAGCTGTTCGCCTCGGAGATGTGCATGCGGGTATGTGACCAGGCGATTCAAATCCACGGTGGAAACGGCTATATGAGAGAGTATAAGGTTGAACGCTTCTTCCGCGATGCTAAATTACTTGAAATCGGAGAAGGGACTTCTGAAGTGTTGCGCATGGTTATCTCTCGCGAAATTGGCTGCAGATAATTAAACCAGGGAAATGAAGGAGGAATGAAAGTGAGCGAGCCGGTAACAATCACCATTGGGGAATTGATGGATCAGACGACTGCCAGGTTCCCAGATAAAGAAGCGGTTGTCTATCCCGAATTGGGGCTGAGGTACACATTTTCCGAGTTTCAGGCGCTTTGTAATCAGGTAGCGAAAGGGTTAATCGCGCTGGGCATTAAGCCGGGTGAACATATCGCCATTTGGGCGACCAATGTGCCGGAGTGGGTGATTACTCAGTTCGCTTCCGCGAAAATGGGAGCCGTTTTCGTTACGGTTAACACAAGCTACCGGGTACAAGAGCTTGAATATTTGCTGCGCCAGTCTGACTCCACAACATTATTGCTCATTGACTCTTTCCGGGGGGTTAGCTATACCGATATGATGTACGAAATTTGCCCGGAGCTGAAAGAATGCGAACCTGGACAGCTAAAATCAAAGCGCCTTCCCTGCTTAAAAAATGTGATTTTTATCGGAGACGAACGCAAGCCTGGCATGTTTACATGGGCGGACTTGCTCGAGCGCGCAGCGGAAGTATCAGACGAAGAACTTGCGCGTATACAGGGCAGCTTGGACGCAGATGACGTGATTAACATGCAGTATACATCCGGGACGACTGGCTTCCCGAAAGGCGTGATGCTTTCGCACAAAAACATTGTCAACAATGCTATTAATGTCGCCGCCTGCCAGAACATTACGGAGAAAGATAGGATTTGCATTCCGGTTCCGTTCTTTCATTGCTTTGGTTGCGTGATGGGAACGTTAGCTTGCATGGCCACAGGCGCAACCATGGTGCCGCTCATTTCGTTTGATCCCCTAAAGGTGCTACAGGCGGTACAGGATGAGAAGTGCACGGCCCTTTACGGCGTACCGACGATGTTTATTGCTGAGCTAAACCACCCGGAATTTAGTAAGTTTGATTTGCGTTCGTTGCGCACGGGTATTATGGCCGGCTCCCCGTGTCCGATTGAAGTGATGAAAAAAGTGGTGGGAGTAATGGGCATCAGTGAAATTACCATTGCATACGGACAGACGGAATCCTCACCGGTTATTACACAGACACGTCCGGATGACACTATTGAACAGCGTGTCACCACCGTTGGGCGCGTATTGCCGCACGTGGAAGTGAAAATTATCGACCCGGCCACAGGCGAAGAAGTGCCGCCAGGCGTACAAGGAGAGCTGTGCACGCGCGGCGTGCATGTGATGAAAGGCTACTATAAGATGCCGGAGCAGACGGCAAAAGCGATTGACAGCGAAGGCTGGCTGCATACGGGGGATCTGGCTACTGTTGATAAAAATGGTTATTACAAAATTACCGGCCGACTGAAAGATATGATTATTCGTGGCGGTGAAAATGTATATCCGCGCGAAATCGAGGAATTTCTATACCAGCATCCGAAAATCTTTGATGTTCAGGTTGTCGGCGTGCCAGATGAACTGTACGGCGAGCAAATCCTTGCATGCATTAAAGTAAAAGAGGGCGAGACGATGACGGTAGAAGAAGTAAAAGAATTCTGCAACGGTAAAATTGCCCGCTACAAAATTCCCCATTATGTGCAATTTGTAGATGAATATCCGATGACCGCTTCTGGAAAAATACAGAAGTTTCGCCTGCGGGAAAACGCGATTCAAGCATTTGGATTGAAAACAAACTGAAATGGACAAGAGGCTGCCAGCATCAATTGACAGCCTCTTGTTTTTCTTCAGGCCTACGAATCCAGCGTTCATCCGCGTTGAACCAGTATAACCATTGGGAAGGTGCCTGCAGGATAAGAAATTCAAGCGTTCGGGTCAGAGCTTCCATTGCTTTTTCGCGCTCTTGCGGGGCGTACTGTTCATAAAGAAACAGCGGCGGCAGAAAGACCATACGGTGGGAGAATCCACCGGTACAACATCCGTAAAAAGGAATGATAGGCACCCGGCTTTCCAAGGCCAGCGTCACGCTGCCCGCAGGACAGCGCGTCGGTTTTCCGAACAGGTATGCGGGTGGAAAGTTGGGACGGAAGAAATCGCCTAGCAGCATAACGACCCCGTTCTTTTTCAGATGTTGACGAAGAGTGCGCCACAATTCGCGCGGCGGAGTCGTATCGTAATCCAACCCACGGCAACCCATCTGCCTAAATGTCTCATAAAGAGGGAACAGTTCCGGGCTGCTTGCGGTAGCTACCGTTAAACAGGGATATTTTTTTGAAAGATACATATAGTAAGCGAAAAAGTTGCCTGTATGCGGAGTGAGCAGCACTACGCCGCGTCCGAGCCGCAACGCCTGTTCAAGATGATAGAGTCCCTCCGTTTTTACCGTTACTTTTTGGCGAGAAGGAGTTTGTTGCACATCGATAATTATTTCAAACAAAAAGCGGAATAAATGAAAGAAATAACGATAGCTAAGAAAGGATAAAGAATATTTTTTCCGCTGTGGCAGAATTTCGCTGATATTTTGTTTTATACGGCCGCGCAGGTTCGTGGAGCATATATAAAGCAGAAAAGCGCAAAATGCGCAGAGCAGCCAGGCAAGCCATCCCGGAAGTTTGGTTCCTGCACAGCGTAAAAGGCGCAAGCGAGACGGCGATGTCGTGATTTTTGCAAGCCATTCGTACAAGATGTTACGCCCCTTTCCTATGGAGTTTTTATAAAGTGCCGCTTGTATTTTTGCGCGATGCGTGACGTTTCCAGCACAATGAAAAAATCGGTGGTCTGAAATATCGGGTCGAATGCGGGGGCCCCGGCGATTTCCGCCCCTAATCGTTGGTATCCTTTAATCAAGGGCGGGAGCGTACGCAGAATGTTTTTTTCCTGCCCGGTTATATCCACCGTACGCAATCCTGTAACCCGGTGTGACATTAGCGGTTGTACTTTGAATCGGTCCGTTATCATCTTTTTAGCGCAAAGAAACGTGTACATCCGGTTTAGTTCATGTATGTTCTGGACGGGAATGCTGGCACAGCCGATAAGATGTGAGAATAAACCATCCATGATGTAGCCAGCGATGCCTTCCCACAGGAGTTGAATTGTTTTTCCATCTCGATACTCGGGAGCAACGCAGCTTCGTCCCACTTCAAGTATTTGGGATTTAGGGACAGTGAATCCGGATAGATCGAATTCTGTTTCTGAATAAAACCCTTTATGCATGACAGCGCGTTCGCCTGGGAGCAAACGGTACGTCCCAACCACCTGATTCGTATTTGTATCTTTTACGATAAGATGGTCGCAATGCTCGTCGAAGATGTCGCTTTCCATTCGGCTTTCGTTATACAGCGCCGGATTCGCTTCCTTTTCTGCGAACACTTCATAGCATAAACGCAACGCCTTTTTCAGTTCGTCCTCACAATCAGCCAGCTTTACTTGGAGAGCAGGCAGCGTATTCAAAATAATCACGCCTTTCCTTGATATCATGCTAAAGACGGGCGACAGATAAATGACACGGATTCGATTTAAGACAAAGATTCCTAATCATAGCGTATCAGCATAAGGTTAAGCGGCTATTGTTCTGTTGTTAAATTTTAACCGAGAATGTTAATCTAGTAGGGAAGGTATGAGTGAGGAGCGAAATAGATGATTGAAATTTCAAAACGACTGCAAACAATCGGAGATATGGTGAAAAAAGGAAGTATAGTGGCGGATATCGGCTCTGATCATGCCTATCTCCCTACATATTTAGTTCAAAAAAGAATTGCACTGCGCTGCATCGCTGGTGAAGTAAACTATGGGCCTTGGCAGGCGGCCGTGCGCCAGGTGCAAGCCGCCGGGCTTACGGACAAAATTGACGTTCGATTGGGCGATGGTCTGGCCGTTGTGGCGCTCGGAGAAGTAGATACCATATGCATCGCCGGCATGGGAGGAAGCCTTATTGCTTCCATTTTGGAAGCAGGAGCGGAGAAGCTCTCCGGTGTATCCCAGCTGTTGCTGCAACCAAATGTGGCGGCGCCTATCGTTAGGCGCTGGCTTCTTGAGCATGGCTTTCAGCTTAGCCGGGAGAAGATTCTTGAAGAAGACGGCATTATTTATGAAATTCTTGAGGCTGTGCCAGGTGATCCTATTTTGCCATACCGTAACAGAGATAAAAAACTTGAAGACTTACTTGAAATTGGACCGTATTTATGGGAGGAAAAATCTCCGGTACTTCGTAAGAAGCTTGTGCAGGAGCAGGAGAAGCTGAAGGCGGTGCAACACCAGCTGCAATATGCCAAAAGCCCGGAAGCGGAGCACAAAAAGCGAGAGGTACAAAAAAAACTGGCATGGATGGAGGAGATGATCGCATGTATGCAAATGGACAGAGAATAATTCAGTATTTCGAGGAATTCGCGCCCAAACATCTTGCAATGGAAGGCGACAAAATTGGCCTTCAAGTCGGGACATTGCAGAAAAATGTAAAAAAAGTGATGATTGCGCTTGACGTGCTTGAGGAGGTGGTGGATGAGGCCATTGCGGAAGGGGTGGATTTAATTATTGCGCACCATGCGGTGATTTTCCGTCCGCTAAAGAATTTGCGTACCGACCTTCCGGCAGGGCGTCTATATGAGAAACTAATTAAGCACGATATCGCGGTGTATGTCGCTCATACTAATCTGGATGTGGCGGAAGGTGGCATCAATGATTTAATGGCCGAAGCGCTCGGTTTGGAAGAAGTCGAGATTCTGGAAAAATGGCATGAACAAAAACTTAAAAAAATCGTGGTTTATGTGCCGCTGTCGCACATCGATATTGTGCGCGACGCGATGTCGCAGACAGGCGCGGGTTGGATCGGGCAGTACAGCCATTGTACGTTCGGTGTACGGGGAACTGGCACATTTATGCCACGTGCAGGTACCAATCCGTATATCGGGGAACAGGGGAAGCTGGAACAGGTCGAAGAAGTGCGCCTGGAGACGATTATGCCGGAAGAGGCGCAGTCGCGCGTATTGAAAGCGATGATAAAAGCCCATCCATATGAAGAAGTTGCTTATGACATTTATCCGGTGGAACAGACAGGAGCGACCTTTGGCATCGGTCGTATCGGCAAACTGAAAGAGCCTGTACCGTTGCGTACGTTTGCTTTGCAGGTCAAAGAAGCTTTCGAAGTTAAAGGATTGCGTGTGGTCGGCGATTTGGAGCGAAAAGTTCAGAAAGTAGCCGTGCTCGGCGGAGATGGCAACAGTTTCGTCCCTAAAGCGATATTTAAGGGAGCCGATGTGTTTGTTACTGGCGATATTTACTATCATACAGCGCATGATGCCATGGCGGGGGGCCTTGCGATTGTTGACCCTGGCCATAACGTTGAAAAAATCATGAAGCAAGGCGTTAAAAATGTGCTGGATAAACGGTTAAAGGAAGAGCATTTAGAAACAGAAATCATTGTATCTAAAGTCAATACTGATCCGTTTACTTTTCTATGATATAGAGGAAAGAACAGATTGTAGACAGACCTTATACCCAGATGTTGTGCGTGCGGACAGCTATCACTTCTTTGCAGAAAATCAACCAAGCCGAGGAAGAAGTATCGGGAAGAAGTGGTAGATTTGTCAACAATCTGAGAAGATGTTGAATCAGGAGAGAGAAAAGAATGGTGGAAGCGAGAAAATTGCTGGAATGGCATCAGGCGAAAGAAAAAATAAAAGCGGTGCAACAAGCGCTTGATCAGCTAAAAGAACGGGAAGCAGAATTAGAAGCCAAACGACGGGAGGTCGAGGCAAAAATCAAACAAATCGGTGAACCGGCCGATGATGATATTGATGGAAAAATCGCGCTTGCGCTTGCCCAACAGGAGTTGTGGCTGGTGAATAAAGATACGGAACGGTTTATGGAAGAGCGCTTTGAAAAGGAGTTTTCCCTGCATGAGAGCAAGCGGGAATGGGAAGACAAAGCGGCTGGACTTGAGGCTTCGCTTAGTCTAAAAGCACTTGAGCTTTACTATAAGGTAAAAGAAAATGTAGAAAATCCTGTAGTCGAAGTTAGACGCCGTTCCTGCATGGGCTGTTTCCTCCCGCTTTCCGTTGCAAAAATGGAAGCATGGCATAAAGGAAAGCCATTAGTTACATGTGATGAATGCGGACGTATCCTTGTATAAAACAAGACGAAACCATAAAAAATTCCCGAAAAGGCTGACATTTCTTTTTCGCGTGGTATAATACCGATAATGAAAGACTAACTGCAAAGCATGTAGGAAAAGAACAGCCGTGAGGAGAAAAGAGGTTTTGTTTTGTTATTAAACAGCCATTTAGACCATCGTTTGGAAAAAAGATTTCGGGAATTATACACAACGCATTTGGAACGATCTCGAAAAATCGATTGGAGTTACCATGAATTTTTGCCATGGGATAGGGGACAGGATTTCAAAAGTGTGCCGTATGAGCCGGGGCAAGGCAACTTGAGCGAAGCGCTTCGCATCGCCGTAGAAACAGCGCTTCTGACAGAAGTAAATTTGCCCTGGTTTACCAGTTATTTGTGCGAGACGTTTAAGGGTTCATTTTCAGTGATGCATGATTTTATCCATACGTGGACAGCGGAAGAGGATCAGCATTCCAGCCTACTGGAGACGTATCTGTTGCTGACCCGTAACGGCGACCCGCGGAAGCTTCATCAGTTACGCAAGCAAACGGTTGAACACGGCTGGGTAGGGAATTTCATGACACCATTGGAAACGCTGGCGTATACGACTTTGCAAGAATTGGCTACCATGGTGTTCTACAATAATGTGGCGCGCGTCGCAAAAGAGCAAGATCCGGTGCTTTCTACGCTCTTGCGCCGTTTGGCAAAAGATGAAGTTTTGCATTATGCTTTTTACCGCGATGCAGTTAAAGCGCATTTGGAAGTTGACGAGAATTATATTTACTATATAGCTGGCGTAATGATTAACTTTACGATGCCTGGCGCTGTTATGCCGGATTATGGAGAAAGAATGAGCGTTATTGCCCGCGAAGCATCCTATGGCCCCGTTGAATATTTTGATCAAGTATTTGACGTATTAGTAGATTACTGGGCCATTCCTTTGCTTCGCCCGAGTATGCCGGAAGCTGAGGACGCGAGGCAGCGTGTGTTAAGGCACCATGAACGATTAAAAAAAGTGTGCGCCCGCTTGCGTGCTACAAAAATGCGTGGATAGTGGCAGAAATGAGTAAGCCCGGATATGATCCGGGCTTCAGCTTGCAGACAAACTCCCTTGTTGCCATAGTAGCAGAGGGAGTTTGTTTCGTTTGTATGCATTATCTCCAACCCCAAAGAGGGCGACTGGTTCTACGACAAGCCGGATGATACGCAAAGCTAAACTTTCTTGTTATAACGTACAATAGAGAAAGGTAAAGATGTATTATAATCGTAATATAAAGTTCGTCTAAAAAAGCAGGGAGGGATGGTGTAGAAAATGAGCATGGCGCAAGAAAGATTTGTAAGTATAGAAGAATTTTATGCGATGCGCGGGAAAACGGACAACTTGCTGGAATATGTTGATGGAGTTGTGTTCATGTCACCATCACCTTCTGTAAAACACCAACGAATATCTAGCAGGCTACACGCAAAACTTTTCGCTTTCCTTGAAGGTAAAAAGAGTGACTGTGAAGTATTTCATGCACCGTTTACTCTTCACGCTTTTCTTAGCGTGTAAACTTTATATCTTTGGTACTTTGTTTGCAATCTGACACAGCTTGTTTGAATGGTGAAGTGTGAAGCAAATCCGACCGAAGGGACATAAAGCTGCCATATGGCTTTTCGGAGGAAGAAGGCGAGCGGCAACGCCTGCGAGTTTTTCTCATTGAAAGCGGGGAGGAGAATGAATTCACAGTTTTATGCGTTTGCACAAAAATTAAGAGAATATAGGCTCGATCATAGCATCACCTTGGAAGAAGTGGCGAGAAAAACGGGAATTGCCCAGCAGCGACTGAAGCGGATCGAACAAGGGATTCAACCGATTACCGTTGAAGAGGCGGAGGTGTTGCTTGCGTTTTACGGAATGGATGCCGGTACGCTCATGTCATACCATAATTTAGGTAGTCCGGATGGCTGGAAGCGGAAAAGCGTAAAGGCAGTCATATGGGCAGGGCTTTTGGTCACGATTGGATATGGAGGATATAAAGGTTATTTCTTTCTGCAAGGGACGTATTCTGCGAAAGATGCTGGAAGTTTTGGCGAGCAGATAGCGCAACAGCGGCAAGCAGGAGGCGAGCAAAAAGTAAGCGACTGGCTGGCGGCGCAGGTAGCGAAGCCTTCTATTCCACAGGGAAATGACAAAGAGAAAAAAAAGGCAGTAAATACTTCCGGATTTCGCCTGGTTGTATACGGGGACAGGCCATATCATGGGAAAGACAAGCCTCTGCCTGTTTCTGCCGATTTTCAACTGTTTCCTGTTTACCAGTTTCGCGTTGGGCAGGGAATTCCGGAATGGCTGAAGGAAGCCGCACGGAAGGCGCCGACCGCTATTGATGTGGCGAATGTTGATATTCTTCAAGGCCAGAGTCGGGAACGTATTGCGCAAGAAGCCTCGCAGCTTTTAAAACATAACGTGAAAGTGATGGGATATGGGATGGCAGATGAAGTATTTCGGCCCCATATTATCGAGAAGGATGGAACAAGATACGGAGTCATGGTATATTCCCGTGTCGTTCCTGCAGTGGAGTGGAAAGCGGAAGGCAAGCAAATCGGAGTAGCCGACGCATACGGGTCCCATATTTTTGATGATATCCGGCGGGCGAAACGCCAGGTGGATGTGTTAATTCTCACGATGTATTGGGGGAGGGAAGGGCAGAGTACGCTGGAACGGTATCAGAAGGAATTAGCTAGAGATTTGCTTGATGCCGGAGCTGATATGATTATCGGACACCGCAATCCGGAACCGCAGCCATATGAAATCTATAAAGGAAAATATATTTTTTATAATATTGGAAGCGGGCGGCTCCATGTAGATTTCGATGGTAAAAACGTCAAAGAAGCCGTGCTCGTAAACGAAAAAGAACGCCGCGTCTTTTTTCGCTAATATAAAAAAATAAAGGTGATAGGCAAAATATTTAAGTGCCTTTTTTATGTCTCATTCGTATAATGATTAATTGTCATTAATGATTATAATAAAAGGGAAGCAGATCATTATGGTTCCGGACGGTACGTACGACGAGATTTACAAAAAATATTTTGCGCAAAAATAAGCCGGCGAAAAAGAGAGTCTTCCGATTCTCTTTTTTTTTGTTCCCAAATTCTTTACCTTCCTGTTACAATAGAGAATGTTATACTATGAATTGTATGTACATAAAGAAGAGCTGATTCGGCTCGGCGGGTGATTCGTGCTGCCAAGCAGCAAGAAAGATTCCGCGAACAAAGGAGTTCGACGTAATATGGGAAAAAAATTAAAATTTGGCGCGTTTGCGTTATTCGCGTCGTTGAGCGTACTGACCGGCTGTAATACAAAGGTAATTGAACACGAAAACCAGGCGTTGAAGGCGGAATTGGAGAACGTGAAAAAGCAGCTGAGCGAAAGTCGGCAGCAAACCAAGCAGTTGGCGGAAGCAAAAACAAATCTTGAACAAAAAATAGAATTTTTGAAGAGCGCTGAAGTGGACGAACAAACACTTCCACAGCTGGCATATCTAATGGAACAACAGGCGCGCGCGGCGTTTAAGGGCGCGTATGAAGCAAGTATTTCCTTTATTAATGCTCCAAACGGGGAGAAGGAAAAACAACTGGTTATTACCCAGTTCCAGCATGCGCTTGCTCCACACGCTACCCAGCAATACATCGACGTAGAAACGCGAAGATTGCAGGATGCATGGAACAGTAAAAATCCGATTATATTTCCGACAGATAAAGTAAAGAAGCTTACATTGAAACAAAAGCAGGACAAGCAGGCTGTAGTAGAAGCGTTAATTACGCGTTTTAGTGGCGTTTCGTTTGGTTCGTCTCATCCTCAGGTAAGTCAGGATTTTCTCATGGCCATTACTGTAGAAAAAACGGATTTTGGGTGGAAGTTGAAAAATACGAAAATAAGTCCTGCACCCGCGACACAGCCGACGGAATCTTCAGGTGCATCAGCGCCTGAGCAGGATGAAAACACCCCCTCTTGACCCGTATGGGACAAGAGGGGGATTGTTTTTTGCTCACTTTATCTTTTCGTTTGTGCGACATGGTTCTATAAAGGCTATTAAGACTGCTGTTCGCGCTTGCGTTTGACACCGGTATTATATGTGTGCGGAAGCTGAGAATATAGCATACGGATTTTCTTATGTGCGTCAGCTTGAAACGGCGATATTGGAAAAAAGAATGGAAGGAGCACCATACTGACTATGACCATTTGGCATTGCAAAATCGAAATCGTTTGCTTTTTTTTCGATGTGCGCGAACAGGTCAAAGAAATTATGAGCGATAGTAATCTCTTTGATGGGTGCGGCGATTTTCCCGTTTTCAATGCGAAAACCTTGTGCGGCGAGCGAAAAATCGCCAGAAACGGTATTGGTGCCAGAATGAAGTCCTTGCACATCGGTAATGTAGACCCCGTTGCCCATCTCTGCGAACAGGGTGGAGAGAGCTGTTTCTCCGTTCGGTATTTGCATCCGGTGCGGCGTGATTTGCACCGGGCCTTTATAGCTGCGGATGCCATGACCGGTCGGCGCCTGCCCCATTTCGTTAGCCGTTTGCAGACTATGCAAATAGCTCTCTACTACGCCATCGCGCACGAGATACATTTTCGCAGTATCTACGCCTTCATCGTCGAACATCACCTTTTCATGCCCGGAATGAGGGTCATCCAGTAAATCCAGCGAGCCAAACAGTTTCGCCCCAAGTTGACCTTCTAGGCGGGAAGTCCCTTGCATAACATTGCGCGCCGAGAATACCCCGCTGTAGACCCCCAGCAGGGAGCAGACGACTCGACGATCCAGCACGACTGGATAATGCCCGACCGGTATGGGCTTTCCGCCCAACTTGCGCCGTGCTTTGCTAACGGCTTCTTGAATTAGCTTTGCCCGATCCAATTTGTTTAAGTCGCCCAGATAATAAGCGCTGTCCGTTTCCACCTCATCATCTCTTTTTACGATGACGGAAAGATACGCCATAGTGTAGTTAGAACGGTATGTTTTGTTCAGACCGTATGTATTGGCGACTTGGCGTATCCCCTCCCCTGAACTGACGAGCGCGTAGCTGACGTCAGAAACCTCTTTGGCGGCTCTCGCCTCCGCTTCCAGCATCAGCGCTAGGTTTATTTTTTCTTCCTCTGATATGTCCGGCTGGCTGTCCTGCCAGCTTCCTTTCTGCTTTTCCGCGAGAAGCGGTTCTTTTTCTTTCATTAGGGAGGCGTTATCTTTCACCATATCAAGTACCGTATCGAATTCTCGCAGGTGAAGCCGCTCGGTGTAAGCATAGCCGGTACCGCCTTGATACGTACCACGGACGCCAAGGCCCGCTGTACTCGTTTTCTTATACGATTCGATTTTTCCTTCGTATGCTTGAATGCTGAAGCTGGTCGAGTGATTGATCAGCACTTCAAGCTCAGTGATTTTCTTTTTCTTTGCAAGTTCGAACAATTGTTCAATCATTGGCTGCTCCCCCCAACCGTCAATTGTGATACGCGTAAGGCCGGCTGCCCAACGTTAACCGGAATCGATCCGCTAATGGAACCGCACATGCCCTGACCCGGCAGGAAGTTGTCCCCGACCATGTCCACGTCGTACATTGTTTGCCGTCCATTGCCGATTAGCGTGGCGCCTTTAACTGGATAGGTGAGTTTGCCCTTTTCAATCATATAACCTTCCAATACGGCGAAATTAAAATCGCCTGTGGTGGTATTGACACTGCCGCCCCCCATCGTTTTGGCGTATAAGCCATATTCGGTATTGGTAATCATATCTTCGAGCTTGTCTTTGCCAGGTAGAATGTAGGTATTGGTCATGCGGGAAGTCGGAGCGAAACGGTAAGATTGGCGGCGGGCCGATCCGGTTGGCTCCATTTTCATGCGACGCGCATTCAATTTATCGATGAGATATCCTTTGAGTACACCGTTTTCAATTAGCACATTGCGCCTGGTGGGCGTCCCTTCGTCATCGATGTGAAGCGATCCCCATTCGTTGCCGATGGTTCCGTCGTCTACCGCCGAAATTTTTCGGCTGACCACTTGTTGTCCGATTTTGCCTGCGTATGGGCCTTTGCCCTTGGCGACAGCAGTCGCTTCCATACCGTGCCCGCACGCTTCATGGAAAATGACTCCTCCGAAACCGTTGTCGATTACAACCGGCATCTTTCCGCCTGGACACGGTTTCGCTTCCAGCATACGCACTGCAATATCGGCGGCCGACTCGGCGAGGGCACGCAAATCAAGCTCATTATAAAATTCAAATCCCTTTTGCGCTCCGGGCGCAGCATAGCCGCGCTGCTTTTGGTTGCCTTCAGTCGCAATCGCTTCCACGAATACGCGCGTCCGTACCCGCGTATCTTCCGCCCAGACACCTTCAGAGTTGGCGACTAGTACTTTTTGAGTTTCGTCAAAGTATCTCGTTCGCACTTGGGTAATGGCTGTATGATAAGCCATAGCATGGTGGTTTAACTCTGCTAACACGTCCCTTTTTTGCCGGATGGAAATGACACGCGGGTCGATTTGTGCAATATGACGGGGAACAATCAGTTGCTTGGTGAATGTAATCGTTCTGTTTTTATGTTCGCTTTTTTTTGCTGCTTGGGAGAGAAGACGGGCGATTTCGATGAGATGGTCTTCGTCTTCATTGTTGGTATACGTATAAAGGTAATCATTTTCATGAAAAATACGGATACCGATTCCGAAATCTTGACCGGAGCGCGCTTTTTCTACTTCGCCTTTTACCATGGAAATATTTTGCTCGATCCTGTTTTCGACAAACACCTCGGCAAAGTCTCCACCATGGGATAAAGCGGCTTGCAGTACCCGCTCAACGGTTGCCTGATTGAGCATGGTGCATCTCCCCTTTCTTTTTTAACCATTTTATATGATTTATTGTATGATGGGACAGAGAAAACAGAAAGGGTTTGTCAGAATTATGTACTATGTTTATATATTGCGTTGTTCCGCTCAATCTTTATATACCGGATACACAGCAGATGTAGAAGAAAGAGTAAAAAAACATAATGCAGGTAAAGGAGCTCGCTACACACGCGGGCGAACGCCGGTGGAACTAGTATATGTGGAAACGTTTTTGGATAAAAGCACGGCAATGAAAAGGGAATACATGATTAAACAATACGCTAGATACAAAAAGGAACGTTTAATTGAACTGTGGAAGAATAAGGATGCTTAATTTCTTGCAAAAGGCGCATCTTAAATAGCGGAGGTGAGAATCAT